>NZ_JANUDW010000001.1:0-1479516 GCF_024810075.1 Klebsiella sp. BIGb0132
CCCGGTCCGCCAGATGAAGCCGGAGTGGAGCGTACCGCGCAGCGGCAGTTTTCAGCGCCATGCCGGGGGCCACGGGGGGCGGGCGAAACGCCCCCTGTGCCGTTCACCCGCAGCGGGTTTGAGAATAGCGCCAGATTTACCGTGAACGGAATATTCCACGAAACTGGACGGAATATCCATACCACCAGCATCCAACGCGCTTATTCGCCCAAACCACCCTAAAGCCCGCCGATCAGGCGACGATCTGCTCCATCGCCTGCAGGATCCGCTTATCGGAAATCGGGTACGGGGTACCCAGCTGCTGGGCAAAGAAGCTAACGCGCAGCTCCTCAATCATCCAGCGGACCTCCTGCACGTCCTCATCGTCGCGCCGCGTCGGCGGCAGCTTATTCAACCACTGCTGCCACGCCTGCTGAATGCTCTCAATCTTCAGCATCTGCGCGCGATCGCGATGGGGATCGACGGCCATTTTCTCCAGCCGCTTTTCAATCGCCTGCAGATAGCGCAGCGTATCCCCCAGCCGGCGGAAGCCGTTGCCGGTGACGAATCCGCGATAGACCAGCCCACTCATCTGCGCCTTGATATCCGACAGCCCCAGCGCCATGGTCATATCCACGCGCCCTTTCAGGCGCTTGTTGACGTTGAACACCGCGGTCAGGATCTGCTCAACCTGTTTGGCAATCTCCACCACCGTATCGTTGAGCTCGGCGCGGACCTTCTCGTGCAGCTTCGCAAAACCCTCTTCGGTCCATACCGGCCCGCCCGCCTCGTCGATAAGCTTATCGACGCCGCAGGAGATGCAGTCGTCAATCAGATCCAGCACCTTACCGTAGGGGTTAAAATAGAGCCCCAGCTTGGCTTTATTCGGCAGCTTCTCGTGCAGATATTTAATCGGCGACGGAATGTTCAGCAGCAGCAGCCGCCGCAGACCGCGCCACATCGCCTGCTGCTGCTCGAGCGGATTGTCGAACAGCTTAATGGCGACGCTGTCACGTTCGTCCACCAGCGCCGGCCAGGCCTTAACCCGATAGTTGCCGCGCTTTTGCTCATAGCTTTCCGCCAGGGTGCCAAAGCTCCAGATATGCAGCCCGCTCTGCTCGATACCGTCATCGGCCACCGCGGAGAGCGTCTCCTGCACTTTCCCCTTCAGCGCGTCCTTTAACTCCTGCAGCGAACGGCCTTCTGCGAGCTTCTTGTTCTTATCATCCACCACTCGGAAGGTGATTTTTAGGTGATCGGGCACCTGATCCCACTGCCAGGCCTCGCGGTCGATGGTCACGCCGCTCATCCGCCGCAGCTCGCGCTCCAGCGAATCCAGCAGCGGCAGCTCCAGCGGCGTCGCCCGGCCTAAAAAGGCTTCGGCGTAGTTCGGCGCCGGGACAAAGTTACGCCGCACCGGTTTCGGCAGCGACTTAATCAGGGCGATAATCAGCTCCCGGCGCAGGCCTGGGATTTGCCATTCAAAACCGGCCTCCTCCACCTGATTGAGCAGCGGCAGCGGAATATGCACCGTCACCCCGTCGGCGTCGGCGCCCGGTTCAAACTGGTAGGTCAGGCGCAGCTTGAGGCTGCCCTGATGCCAGAAGTTGGGGTAGTCCAGCTTGCTGACCTGCTCCGCGCCCTCTTTAATCAGCATGCTCTTTTCAAAGTTGAGCAGATCCGGAGTCTCGCGGCTGGCCTGCTTCCACCAGTTGTCGAAATGGCGCGCCGAGATAACGTCATGGCTGATGCGCCGATCGTAGAACTCAAACATCGTCTCGTCATCGACCAGGATGTCGCGGCGGCGCGATTTGTGCTCCAGCTCTTCGATCTCTGTTCGCAGCTTGAGGTTATCGCGGAAGAAAGCGTGACGGGTCTGCCAGTCGCCCTCCACCAGCGCGTGGCGGATAAACAGCTCGCGGCACAGCGCCGGGTCAATCTGGCTGTAGTTCACCTTGCGGGCGGCAACGATCGGCAGGCCGTAAACGGTCACTTTCTCCGTCGCCATCACCGCCCCCTGCGCCCGCTCCCAGTGCGGTTCGCTGTACGAGCGCTTAATCAGATGCTGCGCCACCGGCTCCACCCATTCCGGGTCGATGCGCGCGGCGATGCGCCCCCACAGGCGGCTGGTTTCCACCAGCTCGGCAACCATGGTCCACTTCGGCGGCTTCTTAAACAGCCCGGAGCCCGGGAAGATCGAGAAGCGGGCGTTGCGCGCGCCGGTAAACTCCTGCTTGTCGGTATCCTTCATGCCGATATGCGACAGCAGCCCGGTCAGCAGCGCGGTGTGAATTTCGCGGTACTCCGCCGGTTCGCTATTGACCGGCAGGCCCAGCTCTTTCACCACCTGGCGCAGCTGGGTATAGATATCCTGCCACTCGCGCACCCGCAGATAGTTAAGAAAATCAAGGCGGCACTGGCGGCGGAACTGGTTCGACGACAGCGCCTTCTGCTGCTCGCCGAGGTAGTTCCACAGGTTGACGAAGGCGAGGAAGTCCGACTCTTTATCGTGGAAGCGGCGGTGCTTCTCATCCGAAGCCTGCTGCTTGTCCATCGGCCGTTCGCGCGGGTCCTGAATCGACAGCGCCGAGGTGATGATCATCGCCTCGCGCACGCAGCCGTGCTTTTGCGCTTCCAGCACCATTCGCGCCAGCCGCGGGTCAACCGGCAGCTGGCTGAGCTGGCGGCCCATCGGGGTTAGCTTATAGGCGGTCATCTGCTCGTCGGTGGTAATCGCCCCGAGCTCCTCCAGCAGGCGCACGCCGTCCTGGATGTTACGCTTGTCCGGCGCCTCAACGAACGGGAAGGCGGCGATATCGCCCAGCCCCAGCGCGGTCATTTGCAGAATAACCGACGCCAGGTTGGTGCGCAGGATTTCCGGGTCGGTAAACGCCGGGCGCGACAGGAAATCGTCTTCGGAATAGAGACGAATACAGATCCCTTCCGATACGCGGCCGCAGCGGCCTTTACGCTGGTTAGCGGAGGCCTGAGAAACGGGCTCAATCGGCAGGCGCTGCACCTTGGTGCGGAAGCTATAGCGGCTGATGCGCGCGGTGCCCGGGTCGATAACGTACTTAATTCCCGGCACCGTCAGCGAGGTTTCCGCGACGTTGGTCGCCAGCACAATGCGCCGCCCGCTGTGGGACTGGAAGACGCGGTTCTGCTCGCTGTTCGACAGCCGGGCGTAGAGCGGCAGCACTTCGGTATGCCGCAGGTTGAGCTTGTTGAGCGCATCGGCGGTATCGCGGATCTCCCGCTCGCCGCTCATAAAGATCAGGATATCGCCGGGGCTTTCATGGCCCAGCTCATCGACGGCGTCGAAAATCGCCTGCAGCTGATCGCGTTCGGTGTCGTCGGCCTCTTCCACGATCGGCCGGTAGCGAACTTCGACCGGATAAGTGCGACCGGAAACTTCGATAATCGGCGCGTGGTTAAAGTGGCGCGAGAAGCGTTCCGGATCGATGGTCGCCGAGGTGATGATGATTTTCAGGTCCGGACGCTTCGGCAGCAGCTCCCGCAGGTAGCCGAGCAGGAAGTCGATATTGAGGCTGCGTTCGTGGGCCTCATCGATAATGATGGTGTCGTACTGCATCAGCAGCCGGTCCTGCTGGATTTCCGCCAGCAGGATACCGTCGGTCATCAGCTTGACCATGGTGTTGTCGCTGACGTGGTCGCTAAAGCGCACCTTGTAGCCGATGCAGCCACCCGGTTCGCTTTGCAGCTCCTCGGCGATGCGGTTCGCCACGGTGCGTGCCGCCAGACGACGCGGCTGGGTGTGGCCAATTAAGCCTTTCACTCCGCGCCCGAGCTCCATGCAGATTTTCGGCAGCTGGGTGGTTTTACCGGAGCCGGTCTCCCCCGCCACAATCACCACCTGGTGGTCGCGCACGGCTTCGAGGATCTCCTGCTTTTTCTGGCTTACCGGCAGGTTTTCCGGATAGGTAATCGCCGGCCGCGCCGCTTCACGCAGCAGGACTTTCCCTGCCGCCGCCGCAATCTCCTGCGCCATCTCTCGCAGAATAGCCTGCTGGGATTCAGGATTTTTAACCTTCTTCACGCCGTGCAGACGGCGGGAAAAGCGTGACCTGTCGCGCAGCATCAGGCCATCAAGCTGCTGGAAGAGCTGGGGGAAGGTGAAAATGTGTTGTTCTGTCATAGCGTTATCGGGCAGTGCTCTGCCAGGAAAAATCTCTTTTGAAGTATTGCTGTAGATTACCACAGCTGATCATTTCATGCCTTGTTCAAAAAAACTGAACACTGAGTTCGATTTATTGCGCTTTCTCTGTGGCATGATTGTGAATAAAGTGTCAGCAAGCACCAGGGCATCGACCCGTCAATCTCATATAAGGAAACACCCATGAGCAAAGTATTAGTTCTCAAATCCAGTATTCTGGCAGGGTACTCGCAATCCGGTCAGCTGTCCGACTATTTTGTTGAACAATGGCGTGAAAAGCACGCTGAAGACGTTATCACCGTGCGTGACCTGGCAGCAAATCCGATTCCGGTACTGGATGGCGAACTGGTGGGTGCTCTGCGTCCGAGCGATGCGCCGCTGACTCCGCGTCAGCAGGAAGCGCTGGCGCTGTCCGACGAGCTGATCGCCGAGCTGCAGGCGCATGACGTGATTGTTATCGCCGCGCCGATGTATAACTTCAACATCCCGACTCAGCTGAAAAACTACTTCGACCTCGTGGCTCGCGCTGGCGTCACCTTCCGCTACACCGAGAAAGGGCCGGAAGGTCTGGTTACCGGTAAACGCGCCGTTGTTGTTACCAGTCGCGGCGGCATCCATAAAGATACCGCGACTGACCTGGTCACGCCGTACCTGTCGACCTTCCTCGGCTTCATCGGCATCACCGACGTGAACTTCGTCTTCGCTGAAGGCATCGCTTACGGTCCGGAAGTGGCGGCCAAAGCGCAGAACGACGCCAAAGCAGCCATCGATAGCGTGGTTGCGGCGTAATAGATTTTCACTCCCACCGCCCGGTGGGAGTTTTTTCTCCCCCTCACCCACTTTACGAGACGCCTCGTAACATCAGCAGCTCATTCAGTCAGCAAACCATTCAGCCTGTACGATAGCGCTCACGGCTTGAGGCAACCCGTCTCCGACCTGCGGGCACCCGCCTGACAGATTGCCGTAAAATTATGCATGGGTACCATGTAAATATTAAAGTGTACATGGTACCTTAACAAGGCGCGTACTCATGTGCTGTGCGATTGAATTTATCGAAACACCGCTGTTTACCCGGCAGATACAACAGCTTGCTACTGACGATGAGCTTCGGGCGCTGCAGAAAGAACTCATTGGCAATCCGGATGCCGGGGATATCATCCAGAATACGGGTGGCTTACGGAAAATCAGGATGGCGACAGGCTCTCAGGGGAAAAGCGGCAGCGCGAGGGTGATCTACTTCCTCGCAACCGCTGAGATTATCTATCTGGTTTTGGCTTACCCAAAAAGCACTAAAGATAGCCTGACCGATGCTGAAAAAGCGCAGCTCAAAAAACTAGCAAAACAACTGAAAAATGAGGTGTGATATGAGTTTTTTTGATGAGCTTCAAACGTCTCTCAAAGAAGCCGTGGATATCAAAAATGGCGATAAAGCCCCGGCCCGCGTGACTCGCTATGAGATTGCTGACGTGAAGGCCATTCGAGCGCGGCTGAACGTTTCCCAGACGGAAATGGCGCAAGCGCTGGGAACCAGCGTGGATACCATTAAAAGCTGGGAATCCAGACGACGCAACCCAACGGGGCTGGCGGCAAAAGTGCTGGCGGCGATTCAGGCGAACCCGGCGCTCTTTCAGGAGCTGGCTAAATATTAGGCCCTCCATGCCGGAGGGCTACCGCTCAGGATGATGATTTCGGCCGCAGGCTTTCGTCAAACTCCAGGCGCTTTCTCTGCGGTTCCACCTCTTTCAGCGGCTCCACCTGATGCAGCGTTTGCTGGCAGCGTTCGACCAGCACCTGATACTCCCGCGTCCCCTGCTTTTTCCACGCGATCTCCTGCTCGCTCAGGGTGCGAATCGCCTTCGCCGGGCTGCCGACGATCAGATGGTTGGCCGGCATCTCGGCTTTGGCCTTCACGAACGCCGAGGCGCCAACGATGCTGTTTTCGCCAATCGTCGCGCCGTCGATAATCACCGCGCTCATCCCCACCAGCGCGTTGCGGCCGATGACGCAGCCGTGGAGGATCGCTCCGTGGCCGATATGCCCGTCCTCTTCGACCACCGTATCCTGGCCGGGAAAGCCGTGCATCACGCAGTTATCCTGAATGTTAGCGCCGTCTTTCACCACGATACGCCCGAAATCACCGCGCAGGCTGGCGTTGGGCCCGACGTACACGCCTTTCCCGAGGATCACGTCGCCAATCAACACTGCCGTGGGGTGAACGTAGCTTTCATCGGGGACCACCGGGGTCATTCCGTCTATCTGATAAATCGGCATCGGCTCTCCTTAGGCGGCGGTCAGGCCGCCAAAACGTTGAAAATAGAGCGGCCCCGGCGTCGGCAGTTCGCCGACCGAGCTCTCCCCGTGCTCGCTCACGAAGGCCAGCGCGCCGGGGGCGACGCGTTGATAAATATTGATGCACAGCTGGCGCGCGGTCTGCCCCAGCCAGTGCGCCGGCAGCAGCTCCTCCGGCAGGAGCGGATCTTTGAGCACCACCCGACGATAAAAATGGATTAACAGCAGCTGGATTTGGAAGCAGCGCTCTGCGGTGAGCTCCGCGCTATCGACGTCGCGCAGCAGCGGCAGCAGCGGGCGAAACAGCGAAATAAAGGTTTCGTACATCGCGTTTTGCTCGGTCAGATGCCAGCACTCCTCGACGCGCGCGCGCAGCGCCGCCCGGGAGAGCGCCAGCGGAGAGTGCGCTTCAAAGCAGATGACGTTTTCCGCCACCCCCGCCTCGTGCAGCAGCGACTGGACGTCCGCCAGCTTCTGCGCCGGCGAGGCGAGCAGGCTCGGCGCGAGCGCGCCAAAACCCTGCCACAGAAGCTGCTTTTTCACCTCCGCCAGGGTGTTCTTTTCCAGCCCCTCGGAGAGCAGCAGCAGCCAGGTGCCGTCCCACTCCGGGGCGCCGGCGCGATAAATTTTGTGCTCCGCGCGGCGGGTCAGGCGCAGCCCCTTGTCGCTCAGACGATAGAAGCTGCGGCGGCCGATGCGCACCACGTCCAGCCACTCCTCCTTGTTGAGGCGAAACAGCGCCGTACGCACAAAACGCTCGCCGAACCCCAGCCCTTCGAGCAGGGCCGCCACGCTGCCGAGCCACACTTCGCCCCCGCGCTGCAGCAGCGAATCACCGTACAACGAGGCGATCAGCGAGGTCCCGCTAATCGGCATCGCCGTTACCGCCTGTTGAATAAAATTATCAAGCCTGCTCATCTGATTCATTCCGTTGCCGTTATTAGTCCATGACGAATCATAGCACAGGGAGCTCCCGGCAGGCGCGCGGCGTCCCGCCGGGGAGTTCATCGTCCGGCCGTGCCGGGAGGCGCTGGCCTAGCCGTTGGCGGCAACCTTGCGCAGGTCGAACACCCGGCAGGCTTTGCCTTCCGAGCGCGGGATGCTGCCGCAGTTGACGATGCTGATATCGGTGGAGATCCCGACCATCGACTTGATGCGGTGACGCAGTTGATGGCAGATCTGGCAGCGCTGTTCGTGGGTCAGCGACAGGCTGCTCTCTTTCAGCTCCACGCGTACCGAAAGTGAATCAAGATGGCCGCGGCGATTGACCTCCAGCTGGTAGTGCGGCGCCAGATGCTCCACCTTGAGGATCTCCTCCTCCAGCTGCGACGGGAAGACGTTGACGCCGCGAATGATCAGCATGTCGTCGCTGCGTCCGCTGATGCGATCCATCCGCCGCATGCTGCGCGCGGTGCCCGGCAGCAGGCGGGTCAGATCGCGGGTGCGGTAGCGGATCACCGGCAGCGCCTCTTTGGTCAGGGTGGTGAACAGCAGCTCGCCGTGTTCGCCATCCGCCAGCGGCGTGCCGTCGTGCGGGTTGACCACCTCTGGATAGAAATGATCTTCCCAGATGGTCGGGCCGTCGGCGGTTTCCAGACACTCCATCGCCACCCCCGGCCCCATGACTTCCGAAAGTCCGTAGATATCCAGGGCGGTGATCCCGAGACGGCGCTCGATTTCCGCCCGCATTGCCAGCGTCCACGGCTCGGCGCCGAATACGCCAACCCGCAGAGAGCAGCGGCTGGCATCGCCGCCCATCTGCCGCTCAAGCTCTTCAATCAGGTTCAGGCAGTACGAGGGCGTAACCATAATCATATCCGGCTGAAAATCGCGGATCAGCTGCGCCTGTTTTTCCGTCTGGCCGCCGGACATCGGGATCACCGTGGCCCCCAGACGCTCCGCGCCGTAGTGCGCACCAAGGCCGCCGGTGAACAGGCCGTAGCCGTAGGCAACGTGGATTTTGTCCTTCGCCGTGCCGCCCGCCGCGCGCAGGGAACGGGCGACGATGCTGGCCCAGGTATCAATATCGTTTTGCGTGTAGCCGACCACCGTCGGCTTGCCGGTGGTTCCCGACGAGGCGTGGATGCGCACAATCTGCTCCATCGGCACCGCAAAGGTATCGAACGGGTAGTTATCGCGCAGATCCTGCTTGGTGGTGCACGGGAACTTGCTCAGGTCGCTCAGCTCATGGAAATCGTCAGGATGCACCCCCGCCGCGTCAAACTTGCGGCGGTACATAGGAACATTGTCGTAAGCGTGTTTCAGCGTCCACTTCAGACGCTGGGTTTGCAGAGCCTGTAATTCGTCACGAGAAGCGTTTTCAATCGGATCTAATTTTGTATTAGTTATCATTTTAGGGTACTCGCAGGTAAATTAGCTCACACTCGCTCGAGGATCATGGCAATGCCCTGACCCACGCCAATACACATCGTACACAGGGCGTAGCGCCCGCCGCGGCGCTGCAGCTCCAGGCTCGCGCTCAGCGCCAGCCGGGCGCCGCTCATTCCCAGCGGGTGGCCGAGAGCGATGGCGCCGCCGTTGGGGTTAACGTGCGCGGCATCGTCCGCCACGCCCAGCTGTCTGAGCACTCCCAGCGCCTGGGCGGCGAAGGCTTCATTCAGTTCAATGACGTCCATATCGTTAATGTTCAGCCCCGCGCGCTCCAGCACCTTGCGCACGGCGGGCACCGGCCCGAGCCCCATCAGCCGTGGTTCAACCCCCGCCGTGGCCATCGCCACGATGCGCGCCCGCGGCGTCAGCCCCTGGGCCAGCGCCTGCTGTTCGCTGGCGATAATCAGCGCCGCGGCGCCGTCGTTAACTCCGGAGGCGTTTCCGGCGGTGACCACGCCGCCCTTGCGAAACGGGGTTTTAAGCTGTGAAAGCTGCTCCAGGGTGGTCTCCGCCCGCGGATGCTCATCGTCGCGAACGGCGCTCACCGCCCCTTTCTTGCCGATAATCTGTACCGGGACGATCTCCTGCGCCAGGATGCCGTTACGCTGGGCCTTCGCCGTCAGCTGCTGGCTGCGCAGAGCGAAGGCGTCCTGATCGGCGCGGCTAATATTTAACAACTCGGCTACATTCTCCGCCGTTTCCGGCATGCTGTCAGTGCCAAATTGCTGCTGCATGAGCGGGTTCACAAAACGCCAGCCGATGGTGGTATCAAACAGCTCCGCCTGACGCTGGTAAGGCGCGCTGGCCTTGCCCATCACAAACGGCGCCCGCGACATCGACTCTACCCCGCCGGCAATCATCAGGTCGGCGTCCCCGGCCCTGATGGCCCGGGCGGCAAAGCCAATTGCGTCCAGTCCGGAGCCGCACAGGCGGTTGATGGTGGTGCCGGAGATGCTCTGCGGGTAGCCCGCCAGCAGCGTCGCCATATGCGCCACGTTGCGGTTATCTTCTCCGGCCTGGTTGGCGCAGCCGAAAATCACGTCGTCAATGCAGCCGGGATCGAGGCGCGGGTTGCGGCTCAGCAGCTCGCGCAGCGGAACGGCGGCCAAATCGTCGGCCCGCACGCTGGCGAGTGCCCCGCCGTAACGGCCGATCGGCGTACGAATTCCGTCACAAATAAAGGCGTCGCGCATCAAACTTCTCCTGTGATTGTGCCGCCGATGCGGTGCGATTTACCGCGAAACAGGGCGACAATTTTCTGTTGTTGGTTAACGATGTCGATGTCGTAGACGCCGGTCAGTTTGCCCTGCTGCCTGACCCGCGCGGTGGCGACCAGCCGGTCGCCGGCGAAGGCCGGGCGCAGAAAGTCGATGCTCGCCGCCGAGGCTACCGCCGCCAGCCCCTGGCTGTTGCAGGCGTAGGCAAAAGCGGTGTCGGCGAGGGAAAAGAGCTGCCCGCCGTGGCAGGTTTGATGGCCGTTAAGCATGTTCGCCGCGACGGTCATGGTCATCTGCGCGTAGCCTTCGTCCATCTCAATAATGTCGATCCCCAGCGTTTGGGCGCAGGTATCGAGTTCGTACATCGCGCGCGCGTTGCGCCAGGCCTTATCGTTCATGATGCATCTCCAGCAGCGCCTTCTGGCGCAGTAGCGAACAGGGGCGATAGCGCTCCTCGCCGTAGTGCTGCTGGAGGTTTTCCAGCAGGTGCAGCACCCGGTTCCAGCCCAGTCGGGCGCCCCACGCCAGCGGACCGTGCGGATAGTTCACCCCGAGGCGCATCGCGGTGTCGATATCCGCCGGCTCGGCCACCCCTTTCTGCACCGCATCCAGCGCTTCATTTACCAGCATCGCCACCGTGCGCCACACCAGCAGCCCCGGATAGTCGGCAATCTGCAGCACCTTTTTGCCCTGCTGCTGAAAATAGTGCACCGCTTTATCGGTAGCCGACTGCGGATTAGACTCCGCGCTCGCCAGCACCACCGTCTCCCCGGCGCTGTGGTCATAGACCACTACCGGACGGCCGTACTGGGCGCTCAGGGCCTCGGCGGTTTGGCCTTCGGTCTCCATCAGCAGCAGTTCGTCAAGCTCAGTGACAGCGTCACTTTTACGGCGAATTTTCAACGCGCCTGCCGGGTCGGCCACCGCGCTGAGGGTCAGTTCCGTCTCGGTATCCAGCGGCCAGCGGTAGACGCCCTGCCCGCTCTTTTTGCCCAGACGCCCGGCCAGCGCCAGCTCCTGCTGTAGCAATGAAGGAAGAAAGCGCCGGTCCTGCCAGAAGGCGTTGAATACCGAACAGGTCACCGCAAAGTTGACGTCCTGGCCGATCAAATCGGTCAGCGCCAGCGGCCCCATCGGGAAACCGCCGCCGTCGCGCAGCGCCGCGTCAATGACCTGCGCGGGAGCGACCTGCTCCTCCAGCGCGCGCCAGGCTTCGGCATAGAACGGGCGCGCGACGCGATTGACGATAAACCCGGGCGTTGAGCGGCAGCGCACCGGCTGCTTGCCCCACGCGGTGACGCATCGGCACAGCTGTTCGACCACCTCCGGCGAGGTGGCCAGGCCGCTGACCACTTCCACCAGCTTCATCACCGGCGCCGGATTAAAGAAGTGCAGCCCGGCAACACGCTCCGGGTGCTTAACGTCGGCGGCAATCGCGGTAATCGAAATCGAGGAGGTGTTGCTGGTGAGCAGCGCTGAGGGCGAGCAGATCTCCGCCAGCTGGCTGAACAGCGCTTTTTTGACCTCAGGACGTTCGGAAGCCGCTTCAATCACCAGCTGCGCCGGCGCCAGCGCGGCCAGCTCCGTCGTCGGCACGATACGGGCCAGCAGCGCCTCGGCCTGCTCTGCGGTCAGCCTGCCGCGCGCGACGCGCGAGGCCAGCCGCTGGCGAATACCGTCCACCGCGCGGGTTAGCGCATCGGCGGCGATATCGTAAAGCAGCACCTGATGCCCGGCGCCGGCGGCAACTTCCGCAATCCCTGAACCCATGGTGCCGCCGCCGATCACGGCGACGAGATGCAGTGTTGTGCTCATAGGCTATTTCCCGCTGAACTGTGGAGGACGTTTGGCGAGGAAAGCGCTTACGCCTTCGCGGTAGTCGGCGCTGCGTCCGGCCATGCGCTGGTAGTCGCGTTCCAGGTCAAGCTGGGCATCGAGGCCGTTGGTTTCCGCGGCCAGCAGGGCTTGCTTAATCAGGCCGAGACCAAAGGTCGGCTGCGCCGCCAGATGGCGGGCCAGCTGCAGGCTGGTGTCCGCCAGCTCGGCGTCTTCCACCAGCTGCCAGATCATCCCCCACTGGGCGGCCTGTTCGGCGCTGAGCTTCTCGCCCAGCAGCGCCAGCCCCATCGCCCTGGCGCGTCCGGCAACCCGCGGCAGGAACCAGCTGCCGCCGCAGTCGGGCACCAGCCCGAGCCTGCTGAAGGCCATCACGAAGCTGGCGGATCGCGCGGCGAGTACCATGTCGCAGCCCAGCGCCAGCGTTGCCCCGGCCCCGGCCGCCACGCCGTTAACCGCCGCAATCACCGGCTTCGGCAGCGCCGCCAGGCGACGCACCAGCGGATTATAGAAACGCTCCACCGACAGCCCCAGATCCGGCGCCGGGCCGCTGGGGTCAACGTTGCGGTCGTTAAGATCCTGGCCGGCGCAAAATCCGCGTCCGGCGCCGGTGATCAGCAGGCAGCGCACGCTGTCGTCGCGCTCGGCCTGGGTCAGGCACTCGGCGAGCTGCTGGTGCATCAGGTCATTAAAGCTGTTCAGGCGATCCGGACGGTTAAGGGTAATCGTCATCACGCCCTGTTCTACGGTGCTGAGAATAAAAGCTTCCACCATTAGCGTCCTTTAAATTGCGGGGTACGTTTTTGTAAAAAGGCGTCGATGCCTTCGCGCCGATCTTCCGTCGCGCTGAGCAGCGTAAACAGCTGGCGCTCCTGCTGGAGCCCGGCCTGCAGCCCTACCTCCTGCGACTGGCGCAGCGCCTGCTTCGCCGCCCGCAGCGCCAGCGGCGAGTGGCGGGCTACGGTGGCGGCCAGCCTGAGGGCATATTCATCGGTTAAGGCCGGCGGATAGATATCGCTCACCAGCCCGGCCTGCTGCGCTCGCCGGGCGTCGATGGCTTCGCCGCTCAGCACCATGCGGCTGGCCAGCGCCTTACCGACGCAGCGGATCAGCCGCTGGGTGCCGCCCGCGCCGGGCATCATGCCGAGGGTGATTTCCGGCACCCCGAAGCGGGCGTTATCCCCCGCGACCACGAGGTCGCAGAGCAGCGCCAGCTCGCAGCCCGCGCCGAGGGCGTAGCCGTTCACTGCCGCAATCAGCGGTTTCGGGAAGGCGTCAATTCGCGCCCACAGGCGGGGGCGAATATCATCGAACGTGGCCGGGAGATCTTTTTCCGCCATTTCGTTCAGGTCGGCGCCGGCGGCAAAGAAGCGCTGGCCGCCGCTAATCACGCAGGCGCTCACCTCCGGGTCGGCCGCCGCGGCTTCCAGCGCCTCGGCAAGCAGCGTCAGCAGCGTATTATTGAGCGCATTGCGCGCCTGCGGCCGGTTGAGGGTCAGATGCAGCACCCGCTGGTGGCGGGTAATCAACAGTTCGCTCATGCCATCCCCCGGGCGTCAAAATCCACCACCACGTCGCCGCTGGTCGGCAGCGCCTGGCAGCTGAGCACGTAGCCGGCCGCCAGCTCGTCCGCTTCGAGGCTGTAGTTTGCCGCCATCGCCACTTCCCCGCTCAGCACCTTGCATTTGCAGGTGGCGCAGACGCCGCCTTTACAGGCGAACGGCAGATCCGCCCCCTGGCGCAGCGCCGCGTCGAGAATGCTGTCATCCTCCGCGCTGAGGGCCACCAGCCGGTCGCGGCCGTCCTGACGAATGGTGACGGTGCGGCCCTCGGCCTGCACCCCGGTCGCGCGCTTAACGCTGCTGCCCGGCGTATTAAAACGCTCAAGATGAATGCTGTTCGCCGCCATCCCGAGCTCACCCAGCGCGGCCTCAGCGTCATCCATCATCACCGCCGGGCCGCAGATAAAGGCCTCGTCGAAGCGGCTGAAGTCCAGCAGCCGGCCGGAGAGCGCGCGCAGCTTAGCGCCATCGATGCGCCCCTGCAGCAGGTCGCTGTCCATCGACTCCTGGCTAAACAGGTGCACCACCTGCAGCCGCTGCGGATAGCGGTCTTTCAGGTCCGCCAGCGCCTGGCGAAACATCATGCTGTGGCTGCTGCGGTTGCCGTAGATCAGGGTGAAGCGGCTTTGCGCTTCGGTGGCGAGCGTGGCGCCAATAATCGCCATCATCGGCGTTATGCCGGAGCCGGCGGCAATCGCCAGGTATTCGCCGCGCCGTTCGGCCTGCGGCTGGTAGCCAAAATGGCCCTGCGGAACCATCACCTCCAGGGCCATGCCCTGGTGGATATCGTTCTGCGCATAGCGGGAGAAGCGGCCGCCGTCGATGGCCTTTACCGCCACGCTGATTTCGGCCGGGGAGCGGCTGCGGCAGATGGAGTAGCAGCGCCGCAGCTCTTCCCCGCCGAGGCGGGCTTTTACGGTCAGGTGCTGGCCGGGACGGAAGGCATACTCGGTCTGCAGCGCGTCGGGGATCGCAAAGGTAATGGTCACCGCATCGCGGGTTTCCGGCTCCACTCTCGCGACGGTAAGCGAATGAAACGTCGTCATGGCAACCTCAAATACATTTAAAGTAATCAAAGGGTTCGCGGCAGCTGTCGCAGCGGTAGAGCGCTTTGCAGGCCGTGGAACCGAATTCGCTAATCAGCGAGGTGTGGACGCTGCCGCAGCGCGGGCAAACCACCTCCTGCGGCATATCGGCGTGGCAGGCGTGCCCCTGCGGCGGGCTGATCCCGTACTGGCGCAGGCGCTCGCGGGCCGCCTGATTCATCCAGTCGGTGGTCCACGGCGGGTCAAGCTGCAGGACAATATGCACCGGCGTGTAGCCGTGGCGGGCCATCGCCGCGCGGATCTCGCCCAGCAGATGCTCCGTTGCCGGGCAGCCAGAGTAGGTCGGCGTAAAGCCAATCACCCAGCCCTCGCCGCGCGGCGCCACGCTGCGCACCATCCCGAGGTCGGTAATGGTCAGCACCGGCACTTCCGGGTCGGGGATCTCGCTGAGCAGGGCCCAGATAGCGTGCACGTCGGCGGGGGCGATCGCGGTCAGTCGTTGCATAGCCACCTCCTGCTACCACTGCTGGCCGGGATAGGCGCGCTGCAGATACTGCATCTCCGCGAGCATCGGTCCGAGGTGTTCGCTGTGCAAACCCTGCTTGCCGCCGCTGCGAAACGCCGCTTCCTGCGGGATCTGCAGACCCGACTCCAGCAGCGCGGTATGCACCGTGCTCTGCCACGCCCCCTGCAGCTCGCGCGGGTCAACGGCAATTCCCTGCTCGACCAGGCTCAGCTCCAGCGCGTCGGCCATAAATAGCTCGCCGGTAAAGCGCCACAGGCCATCAACCGCCTGCTGCATTTTTTGCGCGGAGAGCGGCGTGCCGTTGCCCAGACGTTCGAGCCAGCCGCGGCTAAAGCGCAGGTGGTAGCGCACCTCCTTCAGCCCCTTGGCGGCGATCGCGGCAATTTGCGCATCGCGGCTCTCTACCAGCCGGGTGAATAGCGCCACGTGCCAGGCGTCTATAAAGAACTGGCGGACGAGGGTGTCGGCGAAGCTGCCGTTCGGCTGCTCCACCAGCAGCAGGTTGTGAAACTGGCGCTCGTCGCGGCCAAAGGCGAGAGTGTCTTCGTCCCCGCTTCCCGCCAGCTCCGCCGCGTAGGTAAGGAAGTTACGCGCCTGGCCGAGCAGGTCGAGGCCGATATTGGCCAGCGCCAGGTCAATCTCCAGCTCCGGCGCGTGGCCGCACCACGCCCCCAGGCGCTGGGCCAGCACCAGGCCGTTATCGCCCAGACGCAGGGCATAGGTTGCAACGGGATTCAGGTTATTCATCGCTGCCTCACATATGTTCCATGCCGTCCGGCACGCTGTAGAAAGTGGGATGGCGGTAGATTTTGCTCTCCGCCGGGTCAAAGAATTCGCCGCGCTCTTCCGGCTGCGAAGCGATGATTTCGCTGGCCTTGACCACCCACAGCGAGCAGCCTTCGCTGCGGCGGGTGTAGACGTCGCGGGCGTTCTCCAGCGCCATCTGGTCGTCGGCGGCATGCAGGCTGCCGACGTGGCGGTGCGAAAGTCCCTGTTTGCTGCGGACAAAAACTTCATATAACGGCCAGTAAACGTTGCTCATGTGGTGCTCCTTACGCCGCGTCGCGGGAGTGTTGTTTTTGCGCGTGGGCCAGCGCGGCTTCCCGCACCCATGCCCCCTCTTCCCAGGCTTTACGCTTGGCGGCCAGCCGTTCGTGGTTGCAGATCCCGCGGCCGCTAATGACCTCGTTCAGCTCCTGCCAGTCAATCTCGCCGAAACGGTAGTGGCCGCTGGCCTCGTCGAAGCGCAGCTCGGCGTCCGGGACGGTCATTCCGAGCAGCTCGACCTGCGGCACGGTGTTGTCGACAAAGCGCTGGCGCAGCTCATCGTTGGAGTGCAGCTTGATCTTCCACGCCATGCTGCGCGCGCTGTTGGGCGAGCTGTCATCGCTGGGGCCAAACATCATCAGCGCCGGCCACCAGAAGCGGTCGATCGCGTCCTGCAGCATCCGCCGCTGTTCGTCGCTGCCCTGGGCCAGCACCATGCAGGCTTCAAACCCCTGGCGCTGGTGGAAGCTCTCTTCCTTACAGATTTTGACCATCGCCCTGGCGTACGGGCCGTAGGAGGTGCGGCACAGGGCCACCTGATTGACGATGGCGGCGCCGTCCACCAGCCAGCCGATCACGCCGATATCCGCCCAGCTCAGCGTCGGGTAGTTAAAAATAGAGGAGTACTTCATCCGCCCGTCGAGCATCTTCTGATAGAGATCTTCCCGGGCGCAGCCGAGGGTTTCCGCCGCGCTGTACAGATAGAGGCCGTGGCCGGCCTCATCCTGCACTTTAGCCAGCAGGATCGCCTTGCGGCGCAGCGTCGGGGCGCGGGTGATCCAGTTCCCTTCCGGCAGCATGCCGACAATTTCGGAGTGCGCATGCTGGCCAATCTGGCGGATCAGCGTCTGGCGGTAGGCGTCGGGCATCCAGTCCTGCGGTTCGATGGCCGTATCCTGCGCGATGCGCTGGTCAAAGCGTTGTTCTTCTGTCACGTCATCACCTTTATGATTCCTGTAAATTCAACAAATCAATTTTTGTGAATCACATTGTTTTATAAAAGTTACACTCTGGTTAAATAAAACCACAAATTTTGTTTGTCTTTTTTGTGACGATCGCCGCAAAACATTCCACTAACAGCGTAAATACAACAACATACGGCACGAGCTCACGACATCATCGATCACAATGTTAATAAATTATTAAATATAGGCTTGCATTTAATGATTCATAAAATAACTATTTATAGATATTTCACGTAACACATCTGGAGATTCGCGATGCAGCAGTTAGCCAGCTACTTATCCGGCGCCTGGCAGACCGGCCGGGGCCGCACCCGTACTATTCACCACGCCATCAGCGGCGAAGCGCTGTGGGAAGTCACCAGCGAAGGGCTGGATATGGCGCAGGCGCGCCGCTTTGCCATCGAGCGCGGCGGCAAAGCGCTGCAGGCCATGACCTTTATTGAGCGCAGCGCGATGCTCAAGGCGGTGGCCAAACACCTGCTGGAGCACAAGGCCGACTTCTATGCTATTTCGGCGCAAACCGGGGCGACCCGCACCGATAGCTGGGTCGATATCGAAGGCGGCATCGGCACGCTCTTTACCTACGCCGGACTGGGCAGCCGCGAGCTGCCGGACGATAATCTGTGGCCGGAAGATGAGCCGATCCCGCTGTCAAAACAGGGAGGCTTCGCCGCCCGCCACGTGCTGACCTCAAAGTCCGGCGTGGCGGTGCATATCAACGCCTTCAACTTCCCCTGCTGGGGGATGCTGGAGAAGCTGGCGCCAACCTGGCTGGCCGGGATGCCGGCAATCGTCAAGCCGGCTACCGCCACCGCCCAGCTGACCCAGGCGATGGTGCAATCCATCGTTGACAGCGGCCTGGTGCCGGAAGGTGCCCTCAGCCTGATTTGCGGCGGCGCGGGGGATCTGCTCGAGCGTCTCGATAGCCAGGACGTGGTGACCTTCACCGGCTCCGCCGCCACCGGCCAGCAGCTGCGCGTGCACCCGAACCTGGTGGCGAAATCCATCCCCTTCACCATGGAAGCCGACTCGCTGAACTGCTGCGTGCTGGGGGATGACGTCACGCCGGAGCAGCCGGAGTTCGCGCTGTTTATTCGCGAAGTGGTGCGCGAAATGACCGCTAAAGCCGGGCAGAAATGTACCGCTATCCGCCGGATCATCGTGCCGCAGGCGCAGGTCAGCGCGGTGAGCGAGGCGCTGATCGCCCGCCTGGAGAAGGTGGTGGTGGGCGATCCGGCGCAGGAAGGGGTCAAAATGGGCGCGCTGGTGAATAGCGACCAGCGCCGGGACGTGCAGGAGAACGTCAATAAGCTGATTGCGGCCGGCTGCGAAATCCGCCTCGGCGGCCGGGCGGACCTCAGCGCCGCCGGGGCCTTTTTCCCGCCAACGCTGCTGTTCTGCCCGCAGCCGGATGAAACCCCGGCGGTGCACGCCATCGAAGCCTTCGGCCCGGTAGCGACCCTGATGCCGTACCAAAACCGCGAGCACGCCCTGACCCTCGCCCGGGCGGGTGAAGGCAGCCTGGTGGGGACGCTGGTCACCGCCAGCGGCGAGCTGGCGCGATCGTTTATTCTCGGCGCCGCCCGCTGCCACGGGCGTATTCAGATCCTCAACGAAGAGTCGTCCGCCGAGTCTACCGGCCACGGCTCTCCGCTGCCGCAGCTGGTTCACGGCGGCCCGGGACGCGCCGGAGGCGGCGAAGAGCTCGGCGGCCTGCGCTCGGTGAAGCACTACATGCAGCGCACGGCGGTTCAGGGCAGCCCGACCATGCTGGCCGCTATCTCCAGACAGTGGGTTCGCGGCGCGCAGGTGGCCGAGGACCGCATTCATCCGTTCCGCAAATATTTCGAAGAGATCCAGCCTGGCGACAGCCTGCTGACGCCGCGCCGCACGCTGACCGAGGCGGATATCGTCAATTTTGCCTGCCTGAGCGGCGACCACTTCTACGCCCACATGGATAAAATTGCCGCCGCCGAGTCGATTTTCGGCGAACGGGTGGTGCACGGCTACTTCCTGATCTCCGCGGCCGCCGGGCTGTTCGTCGATGCCGGCGTCGGGCCGGTTATCGCCAACTACGGCATGGAAAATCTGCGCTTTATCGAGCCGGTGAAGCCGGGAGACACCATCCAGGTACGCCTGACCTGCAAGCGTAAAACGGTCAAACGCCAGCGCACGGCGGAAGAGAAAGCCACCGGCGTCGTCGAGTGGGCGGTAGAGATATTTAACCAGCACCAGCAGCCGGTGGCGCTCTACTCCATTCTGACCCTCGTCGCCCGCCAGCACGGCGACTTCCCGGCCTGACGGCAAAACGCCCTCCCCATCGCCCCGGGTCATGGCCGCAGCGCCCTCCCGGGGCATAACTGGCAAATCTGACAAACAACCTGGCAAGAGCAAACAAACGCCTGATGGCCCGGCGCTGATAGCCTAGTGCTACTGAAGCCGACTTTCGCAGCGGCAAGGCACAACACAACAATAAGACGAGGTCACAATGGCAAACGGCTCGATCCTTTCCCCGCGTAAAACGGCTTTGGCCCTGGCTGTCGCCCTGTTTTGCGCCTGGCAAACGCCGGTACTGGCGCACGGTAGCGAAGCGCATATGGTCCCGATGGACAAGACGCTGCAGGAGTTTGGCGCCGACGTGCAGTGGGACGACTATGCCCAGATGTTTACGCTGATCAAAGACGGCGCCTATGTCAAAGTGAAGCCCGGCGCCAAAACGGCCATCGTCAACGGCAAGCCGCTGAACCTGCAGGTTCCGGTGGTGATGAAAGAGGGTAAAGCCTGGGTTTCCGAGACCTTTATTAACGACGTATTCCAGTCCGGCCTCGATCAAACCTTCCAGGTTGAAAAACGCCCCCACCCGCTCAACTCCTTAACCTCGGCAGAAATCAGCGAAGCGGTCACCATCGTCAAAGCGGCGCCGGAGTTCCGGCCGAATACGCGCTTCACCGAAATATCCCTCCACGAGCCGGACAAGGCGGCGGTGTGGGCCTTTGCGCTGAACGGTACCGCCGTAGACGCGCCGCGTACCGCCGACGTGGTGATGCTCGACGGTAAGCACGTTATCGAAAGCGTGGTCGATTTACACAACAAGAAGATCCTCTCCTGGAAAGCGATCAAAGACGCCCACGGCATGGTGCTGCTCGACGATTTCGCCAGCGTGCAAAACATCATCAACGCCAGCGATGAGTTTGCCGCGGTGCTGAAAAAGCACGGCATCACCGATACCAAAAAGGTGATCACCACCCCGCTGACCGTCGGCTACTTTGACGGCAAAGATGGCCTGAAACAGGACGCGCGGCTGCTGAAGGTGGTGAGCTATCTGGATACCGGCGACGGCAACTACTGGGCGCACCCGATTGAGAACCTGGTGGCGGTGGTCGATCTCGAGCAGAAGAAAATCATCAAGATTGAGGAAGGTCCGGTGATCCCGGTACCGATGGAGTCGCGCCCTTACGACGGCCGCGACCGCGTGAAGCCGGCGGTGAAGCCGCTGGATATCACCGAGCCGGAGGGCAAAAACTACACCATCACCGGCGATATGATCCACTGGCAGAACTGGGATTTCCACCTGCGCCTGAACTCGCGCGTCGGGCCGATTTTGTCCACCGTGACCTACAACGATAACGGTAAAAAGCGTCAGGTGATGTACGAAGGCTCCCTCGGCGGGATGATTGTGCCGTACGGCGATCCGGACGTCGGCTGGTACTTTAAGGCCTATCTCGACTCCGGCGATTACGGCATGGGCACCCTGACCTCGCCTATCGTGCGCGGCAAGGACGCGCCGGCCAACTCGGTGCTGCTGGATGAAACCATCGCCGACTACACCGGCACGCCGACCACCATTCCGCGCGCCGTGGCGATCTTTGAACGCTATGCCGGGCCGGAGTACAAACATCAGGAGATGGGCCAGCCCAACGTCAGCACCGAGCGTCGCGAGCTGGTGGTGCGCTGGATAAGCACCGTCGGCAACTACGACTACATCTTTGACTGGGTCTTCCACGAGAACGGCACCATCGGCATCGACGCCGGCGCCACCGGCATTGAGGCGGTGAAGGGCGTGTTGGCGAAGACCATGCACGATCCGAGCGCCAAAGAGGATACCCGCTACGGGACGCTGATCGACCATAACATCGTCGGCACCACCCATCAGCATATCTACAACTTCCGCCTCGATCTCGACGTTGACGGCGAGAACAACAGCCTGGTGGCGATGGACCCGGAAGTGAAGCCGAATACCGCCGGCGGCCCGCGTACCAGCACCATGCAGATTAACCAGTACGCCATCGATACGGAACAGAAAGCGGCGCAGAAATTTGACCCAGGCACTATCCGCCTGCTGAGCAACACCACGAAAGAAAACCGGATGGGTAACCCGGTGTCGTACCAGATAATCCCTTACGCCGGCGGGACGCATCCGGTGGCAACCGGCGCCAAGTTTGCCCCCGATGAGTGGATCTATCACCGCCTGAGCTTTATGGATAAACAGCTGTGGGTCACCCGCTATCATCAGGAAGAACGCTACCCGGAAGGCAAATATCCGAACCGTTCGATTCACGATACCGGCCTTGGTCAGTACGCAAAAGATAACGAGTCGCTGGACAACCACGATGACGTGGTGTGGATAACCACCGGCACCACCCACGTGGCGCGCGCCGAAGAGTGGCCGATTATGCCTACCGAATGGGCCCACGCACTGCTGAAGCCGTGGAACTTCTTCGATGAAACCCCAACCCTGGGCGAGAAGAAGAAGTAGACGCTGCTCTGCTGAAGCAACACGGCCTGGCGCCGCCGGGGCCCTCTCCGGCGGCGTTTTTGCGTCTCAGGCTTCGCCGCTGTTCCATGACTGAACCTTGAAACGCAGCCTGCCTGAAATCCCCGGCACCGAGGGCCGCTTAGTGCCGCCGGCGTCAACGGTCACGCTTTCAACCGGGATCGTAACCTCGCAGGCGGCATCGGCGGTGAGCTGCGGGTCGAGCACAATATCAGCGCTGGAATATCCGCTATCCTGCCACGCATATTTTATCCTCCATGCCCCGCTGTCGTCCGCCGGCGGCACGATTTCAAGAATCAGCGAGTTACGAAACAGATATCCGCCCTCAAAGTGCTCATTGAACCAGAAGCGTTTATCAATTTCATAATCCGGGATCTTGACCCCGAGTATCAGGCTGTAGGCCAGCGAGCGCCGGGTTTTCTGCACCCGCGCGCGTTTCGACAAAAAGACGCTGGAGAGGTATTGCGAAGATGAGCCTCGCTGATTCCACTCTTTCTGCGTCAGGCAGGCAACGGAGTCCTCTTCCGAGACCCGGCGGGTTAACGACCAGGGCTTACCTCGCGGCGAGGCAATCGCTTCTACCTGATAAATGGCGTCAATTTTCGTCGCATCCCCGCCCGCCGCTTTCACCGCCGCATCGGGAAGGCGAATGTCGCTGAGATCCAGCCATATATCCACCCGAACGTCGCCAAAAAGAAAGCGCGACAGGTTCTGAAACGCCTCCTCGCTATTCACGATGCCGAAATAGCCGGAGTGCGCGCGATAGGTGAAGGCCTTGGCGCAGGGCGCACCGATGGAACCGTCGTCATTCAGGCCGTTCAGCGTCGCATTCTCAATTTTTACCAGACCATCGCTGCCGTTGCCGACGAAGGTTCGCGATAGCCCGGCGGCCACGTCGTAATCCATGCGGTTGGTGCCGACCATCGTGAAGATACGCGACGATGCGAGGCGGGATTCGGGTATCAAATCAACCCGCTGATAGCGGGCGTAGGCCTGCTGAAGGTCGAGATACTGCGCCATGCGATCGCGGCTAAAGTTGGTGACGCTGCTCTGCCACGGCAGATCGGGAATATTGATGCCGGCAAAATCAATCCCGTTATGCGGCGTCGCGTAGGTAAAAAACTTATCGACGCTTTTCGCCATTCCCTGAGGATCAAGCGCCGCATTTTGCAGGAAAGCGCGGCACACCAGCCCTCCCATCGAGTGGGCAACCAGATAGCAGCGAAAATCGGCCGCAGCCTGCACGCCGCTGTTTGGATTATCCAGCAGCAGCTGCCTGACCTGTGCCAGCAGGCTGGAAAGCCCCGCAGCCGCCGCCAGGATGTCCGGGGTGCTGCCGGAGCCCAGCAGCGTCGAGGCCTCGTCGTAATAGCGATAGACGATCACCGATTTGTCATCCAGCGTATTGCCGGTGGGTTTTCCCATCGGGTCGAGCGCCCAGCCCGCGTCGGTGATATCCAGCCCCTGCTCAAAAACATCGCTGTAGCCAAACTCCGATGCCAGGCGAATAACGGGTGATTCAAAATAAAACTTTCTCGGCCGCTCTTTCTGACTCGCCGAAGCGCGCAGCATCGTTGAGCCAAGATTAAAACCATTAAACGGATCTGCTGTCGTCTCATTGATCTCGCGCTGGGTCATGGCATAACCGCGAACATAGATAATGGGATAAAAAGGCGCTTTTTTATTTGTCATTTTATTTTCCTGACCGCATTTAATTATTATCAGGGATGTCGCGAGAGCCCGTAGAGCCCCTTAAACTTGTCGCTTGTGGCTGAGGTGACCAGCACTGACCATGAATAATGAAATAGGTTAACTTTCGATGGCCAGGCTCCACGATTGCCCTCGACAGTCCACAAAATACCGTCAGCATACCGCTGCACGATACCGACGTGGCCTTGCCAGGCCGTCTCCTTCACCTTGCTGGGGTCAACCCTTAGCCAGCAGATAATATCGCCCGGCTGCGGCGGGTTGCTCAGCGAGGGAGTATAGGAATAGCCCAATGATTTCATTTTGTTATGCAGCGCCTGCGCCGAAGTTTGATAGCCAAATAGCGGCTCCGCGCCCAGCGCCTGGCTAAAACAGTAGCTGACAAACGCGGCGCACCAGCTTTGTCCCTGCTTCCCGTAGCCGGCGAAATACCTTTTAATATCAGGGCCGTAATTGTCAGACGCTCCTTCACCCTGTCCGACTTCCGCCAGCGCTATCTTAAGCGCCGCCTGGCCGGTTTTGCTGCCGCCCGTCACCGGCGGCAAGGACGGCGGCTGTGCGTGTGGCACGATCCCGCTATGCTTACCCAGCACCGCATCCAGCGCCCAGCGGGTATGGGGACCGACCTTACCATCGACAACCAGCGGCTGGCCGGAGGCGTCAACGTTGGCAACCTGAAATGCTTCTACCGATTTTTTTACCAGCGCATCAAATTTATTACCTGGGGCCAGGCCAAATAATAGCTTTCGTAGATCGTCAACTAATTTCGCTACCGCAATACCTTCATCACCCATCTTTAACATAAAACCTCCGTCGAGCTTTTGATGTTATTAAGCAGAATAAAACAGGCCCATGCATATAATAATTAGCGCTAGCGTCATTTTTTAAAACCAGTGCAGGCGCGGGTCACCATTACGCCCGGAAAAATAAAAATAAATTTCAGGTATAAAAAACACAGGGAGAACCCCGGAAGAAGGTGTGAAATAAATAGCCAGAGTCAGAATAGAATCGTGCGGTCGCTGAGCTAAAACGCAACGCTACCTTTTAAGGTTAGCCAGCTCTGTGCAGAGATCAAGTCCCCCGGCGGCACATCCCCCGCTTTATCTGCGGGCACCCCGCCGACAGCGCCGCAGGGCGAGCTGAAATCGAGCAGGATTTTGCGCTCTCTTCCCTGCCGCTCGCTGGCGACGATAGCCTCCTGCCAGCGCCTAAAAGGCAGCACCTGCGCCGCGGGCATGGCGGTCTGCGGCAGCAGCTGCCAGATGTCGCTAAACGCCGCCCGCCACTCGCCGACGTTCAGCGGCGGCAGCGCCTCGCGCAGATGAAATTTACTCACTCGCGCGCCGTGGCGCGACTGCGTCAGCGGCGCGCCGGAAAGTAAGCCGTAGGAGATAAGCGTCGAGGATGCCGGCAGCATGGCCAGCAGCTCGCTGGAGGAGTCGCCGCCCACCGCATCAAACAGCAGATCGGTCTGCTGAAGCACCTGCCCAAGCATGCCGCGATCCGTCGCCATCAGCGGATAGATCCCCTGCTGCTCCAGCCGTTCACGATGCTGCGGCGAACGAATCACCCCGCATACCGAACGGGCGCCGATCCGCAGCGCCCACTGGCCCAGCAGGCTGGCGCAGGATGAGGCGGCGGCCGTAAGGACAATATTTTTACCCACCACCGGCCAGCGCCTGAGCATCAGCAGCGCGGTCAGGGGATTGATATAGCCCCGCGCGGCGAGCCTGTCATCAATCCCGTCCGGCACCGGCACCAGCCACTCGCCGGTGATATCCAGATAGCTCTGCCATGTCCCCTCGCCGCGCAGCGGCAGAACCCGCTGGCCGGGCACTGCGCCCGAGCCCGGCGATGCGGCAACCACCACGCCAACGCCTTCATAGCCGGCCACGGCGGGAAGCGTCGTGCGGTGGCGATAGGCGCCGGTGACGGGGATAAGATCGGAAGGGTTGAGCGGCGCATAGCGCATTTGCACGCGCACTTTCCCCGCCGCCAGCGTCGGCAGAGGCTGCGTGTGCAGGGCCAGCACGCGCTCCGGCGGCCCGTAGCGGTGGTAGCAGATGGCATGGTTGAGCATATTCAGCACGGCACGATAAAAGCAGGATGATAGCAGAGTTTGCTCAGCGGCTCCCTGCCATCCTTTTGCCCCTCAGCCCGGCCCGTCGCTGGCGGCGGCCAGCAGCGGTACGATAAGATCGCTCAGCGGCGTCGGGATAGCGTGCCGGCGAGCGCGTCGCTGCACCACGCCGTTGCGAATATCCCACTCCAGCGGCAGCCCGGCCTCGCGGTCGATAAGAATGGAGGTGCTCAGATCGGCGGGCGCGCGGTGAAAGACCTCAACGATCTCCTGCGGCACGCTGTCGCTCAGTTTTGCCCCCTCGGCGCGCGCGACGCTCAGGCACTCGCGCAAATAGGCTAAGGCCACGGCGGTAATATCCTCCCGGGCAAACATGCCGGCGCGACGCCCCGCCAGCACCATCAGGCCGGCGACGGCGTTCTGCAGCAGCTTGCGCCACGCAACGGTAGTGAAATCCTCGGCCAGATCTACGGCGCAGCGGGTCCCGCGCAGCGCGTCCTGCACCCGTCTGGCCTGCGCGGTGTCGGGTATCGTCAGCCTCGGGGCCGCGCGCAGCCAGACGGAGGCGGCGGCTTCCCGCAGCGCCGGGAACCACACCACCGCAGGCAGCACCGTGGCGCCCGCAACCCTGGCGGCAAACTGCTCCTGCTGCTCAACGCCGTTTTGCAGCACGCAAACCAGGGTATTTTTATCGCACAGCGCCGTCAGCCATGCGCTAATGTCGTCAATCTGCGTCGCCTTCACCGCCACGAAAACCAGATCGAACGGACGCGCTACGGTCGCGGGATCGGTCAGTACCGGACCGGGAACGGTAATCTGTCCGCCGTCAAAGCGCAGCGATAGCTGCGGATGAGCGGTGCGCCCGCACACCGTCGGCGTACGACCGACCTCGTGCAGCGCTGCCGCGATGGTGGTACCGATGGCGCCGGGGCCTATCAGCGCAACTGCAGGTTCTTTCGACATGACGATCGCCTCCTGTTGGGTCAGTTCCCGCCCTGACGGCGGGAAAGAAAACAAACAGTAGCGATAAATCATCGCTTTCAGCAAGCCCCACCGGCAGGAAAACGATTGTTGGCGGCCCGCGGTCGGTTTAGCGGCTGACGGTCAGGGCGACGCTGCCGCGATTGTTATCGTACATTTGCCAGGCATCGTTGGCATAAGCGTATAGATAGCCGCTTCTGGCCGGCGTAAAGCGGCATCCGCTGCCAATGACGAAGATCTGATGCAGCTGCTGAGGGACGGCGGGAGCGGCGCCGGCGCCGTTGGCGACCACGCCGATCAGCGCGAACCACGGGGCCGTGCCAACGCGCCTGCTCAGCCAAAAGTCGACGTCCTGATTTTTGGTCGCCCCCTTCCACAGCATCTCCAGTTTATCGGCGACGGAAGCCAGAATTTGCGCCGCCTCGCCGGGGTAAAACTTCCCGTCATCGGTGCCGTCGGCATCGCAGGGAATCGAGCTGTCCATCCATTTTCCCGCGGCGCTGAACCGGTACTCGACGCCCGCCTCCAGCCAAACCCCGGTTTCATTCCAGCGCTCACGAGAAAAGACGTCGAACGTTACCGGATGCTCTGGCGTCAGCGCCCTGAGGCGCCGGTAGCCGCCGTGGAGCAGCGACGGCTGGCTTTGACGCTGCAGGACGCTGTTATCAACGTCGGCGCTGCCCGCCACCATCTGCGGTACCCCGCGCGGGCAGGTGTGCAGCAGCTTAAACACCCCGGTCACCGAATCGTGCAGCAGCGCCTGGGGGTCGGGCTTGAGCTGGGTAGCGATATCCGGATGCAGCTCAAGGCCGAGATCGCGCGCTTCGGACATCATCCAGCGCAGGGGGATATCCGAAAGGCCGCACTGCGCGTAGCCGCCGCCAACGTCGGAGTGCACGCCCACGAACCAGCGCTGCTTCACCCGCGGGTTTGCCGCCACGTTATCCCACAGCGTCGGGATAAAGCTTTGCCGCTGCTCGTCCAGCGCCAGCGCGTGGCGGGCGTTTTTGACGATCGGGCTCAAGGAGGTATCGTGGAACGCGTACTTTTGCGGGTCGTCCAGCAGGTTGGCTAAGGCCAGGTCGTCAGGGATCCCCAGCGACCCCACCGTTTCCCAGACGCCAATAAAATAGACAGGCACGCTCTCTTTGCTGGGATTTCCCGTGGCGACCTCATAGAAAGGCCGCCCGACGCTGGCTATCACCGCCGGCGCGCTGGCCGCCGGCTGGCGGTAAAGGCTGAACAGCGCGTTGATGTCCTCCCAGACTTTATCGTCGCCGGTTCCGGCTCCGCCAGCATTTAATAAACCGCAGCGCGAGATCATTCCGCCAAGGCTTCTCACCGTATAGGCCCCGCGGCTAAAGCCAAATAACCATATTTTATCGCCGGGTCGATAGTTGGTGGCGAGCCAGTAATAGGCGCTAATAATATTTTTATCCAGACCGTCGCCTATGCCACCGCCAATATAACGATCGACAACCCCGCCGTCGGTGCCGACGCCGGGGTGATAATAGACGCGCTGGCCGCTATTTTCCGCCACGGCGTTGCGCAGTTTGACCACGTTCGTCGGCGCGGGTTTGCCATCATCAAGCTGTTGGGGGGTGTTCCAGGTACCGTCACAAAAGACCAGTAAGTTCATATGAACCTCATCGACAGGCCGCATTAAGAGAGGGGTGTTTGACAAATTAAAAATAGCAGACGTTTATCGAGCAGGGGCATCGGAAAAGAAGTAGATCGGAGGGAAGCGTTGCGCCATGCGGCGCCCGAAATTCGCGGCCGGGGTAAGCGGTCGAACCTCAGGCGCCGGGTCAGCGGCTAATAGCGCACGCAGACCGATTTGGTTTCACACCAGTCGTCCAGCCAGTCCGGGCCGAAGTCGCGCCCGGTACCGGACTGCTTCATGCCGCCAAACGGCAGGTTGGCATCGATAAGCGTATGGCTGTTGACCCATACCGTGCCCGCCTGCAGGCGCTCGGTGTAGCTCAGCGCCTGGCTCAAATCGCCGGTCCAGACGCTGGCCGTCAGGCCAAAGTCGCTGTCGTTGGCGAGACGCAGCGCCTCTTCGCCATCGGCAACGCGCACCAGGTTCACTACCGGGCCAAAGACCTCCTCTCTGCTGAGCCGCAGCCCGGCATCGGGGTTAATCACCAGCGTCGGCGCAATGTAGTAGCCCTTGCCGTCCGGCCCGCTGCTGCCGGTAATCAGCTCGGCGTTCTGCTGCCGCGCCTGATCGAGATAGGCGGCGACCTTGTCGCAGTGCGCCCGGGAAACGACCGGGTTAATGTGGGTTGATTCCTGCATGCCTGGGCCGACCTGCAGCGACTTCACCGCCTGCTCAAAGCCGCTCACCAGGGTATCGAACAGCGGCGCTTCGATATAGATCCGCGAGCTGGCGGCGCACACCTGCCCCTGATTGAGGAAGCTGCCGGTCATTAGCCCTTCAATGACCCACTCCGGGTTGGCGTCTTTCAGCACGATGGCCGGGTTTTTGCCGCCCAGCTCAAGGGTCACGCGGGTCAGCCGGTCGGCGGCCACGCGGGCAATCTGTTTGCCGGTCGCCGTCGAGCCGGTAAAGCTCACCTTTGCCACCTGCGGATGCGAGGTTAACGCCGCCCCGCACTCCGCGCCGCTGCCGGTGACCACGTTAAATACGCCGTCCGGCACGCCGGCTTCGCTCGCCAGCTCCGCCACGCGCAGCAGGGTCAGCGGCGTGGTCTCTGAGGGCTTAATCACGATGGAGCAGCCCGCCGCCAGCGCCGGCATCACCTTCCACATGCCGATCATCAGCGGGAAGTTCCACGGTACGATCCCCGCCACCACCCCGACCGGCTCCTTGCGGGTCCACGCCTGGTAACGCGCGCCCTGCGGGAACGGAATCGACACGTCCAGCGTGCGGCCGCTGATTTTGGTGGTCAGCCCGGCGGTGTAACGCATCCAGTTCAGCGTACAGCCGACTTCAAAGGCGCGGGAGATATTAATCGACTTGCCCTGCTCGAGGGTCTCCAGCTGCGCCAGCTCCTCGCCGTGCTGCTCAACCAGGTCGGCAAAGCGTAGCAGGATACGTTCGCGATCGGCCGGCGTGCGTCCGGCCCAGCTGCGGGAGACAAACGCGCGCCACGCCGACATCACGGCGCGGTCGACGTCCGCAGCGCCGGCGTCCGCCGTGCTGGCTATCGCCTCCCCGGTCGCCGGATTCCAGACGGTCAGCCGCTTTTCGCTCTGCGCCGCCTGCTGGGCGCCGTCGATATACACGCCATGCTGTCTGTCTAAAAACTGCTGTACGCTGGCAAGCAGCGCTACCTGTGCTGTGGACATATCGCTTCCTTATTCCTTACGGATCGTGAATTCAGTCTACGACGCGCTCAGGCTTCGCGCTTTTTTCTCTGTGACATTCGTTTTTGCCGCTGTGACAGCCGCCGCAATTAGGCATATTGCGCGGGCAAAAATGTGCCTCAGGTAATAGTTCTTTCATATACTCCGCGCTTCGCTCTTGTTTGGCGCAGCGTAAATGCAACAATGCGAAAACATTATTATTACAAGAGACGAGCTATGGCGGCGGCAGATAACGGACAGGACTACCAGCGCTGGTTGGCGAAAATCAATCAGGTCTGCGGAAACTTTGCCGCACGTCCGCTGGACAGCGATTTTCACGGGGAGATTGACGCCAGCTATGCCGGCAATCTCAAGGTCAGCACCGTCACCGCGCGCGGCGTCAACCTGTACCGCACCCGCAACGAAATCAGGCGCGATAACGATGCCTGGTTTTATACCGTATTCCAGCTCTCCGGCCAGGCGGCCATTGAGCAGGACGATCGTCAGGTGGTGCTGGAAGCCGGCGATATCACGCTGATCGATGCCTCCCGCCCCTGCTCTATCTTCTGGCAGCAAACCTCGCGCCAGGCGTCGCTGCTGCTGCCCCGCCAGCTGCTGGAGCAGCAGCTGCGCGGGAGCGAAATCAGCATCGCCACCCGCCTGGGCAAGTCCCTGCCGATGGTGCAGCTGAGCCAACGTCTGCTGCACGAAAGCATGAGCAGCCCGGCACTTTCGCAGAGCGAGAGCGAGGCCGCGCTGGAGGCCATCGTCTGCCTGCTGCGCCCGATGCTGCACCATCACGACGCCCAGCCGTCGCGTCGTGAGAAGCAGTTTCAGAAAATTATGGCTTTGATTGATGAGTCGATTCAGGCGGAACATCTGCGCCCGGAGTGGCTGGCCGGCGAAACGGGGATGTCAGTGCGCAGCCTCTACCGGCTGTTCGCCGATAAGGGGCTGGTGGTGGCCCAGTATATTAAGAACCGCCGTCTGGATCTGTGCGCGCGGGCGCTGAGCAACGCCCACGATGATGAAAAGCTGGCGGGGATCGGCTACAGCTGGGGCTTTAGCGACCACAGCCACTTCTCGACCGCCTTTAAGCAGCGCTTCGGCGTTTCACCGGGAGAGTACCGCAAGCGCTGTCGCTGATTACTTACGCAGCCATTTGCCGTTCAGGCCCTGGACGTATTCACCCGGCTGCGCCCGCGCCACCAGCTTCTGACCGGCCATTTTCGCCACCTCATCCACCGGCAGATTGTTATCATCCGCCAGCCGCTGATAGCCTTCGCTGCGCGCGGCGTTGATCTGCTTCACCAGATCCAGCGTTTCCCGGTCCTGGCGCAGCGGGGCCAGATAGCCGCTCTGCGTTTCGCCAACTCGCCCCTGCTCCCGCGCCTCGCCGAGCGTCAGGGCCATCGCCGGGGTGCTAAAGAGCGCCAGCGCCAGGCCGGCCGTTAACAGTCGTTTTCTCATCGCCACCTCAGAACAGATCGCTACGCGACTTGAGTAAATCCTCGACGTCCTTATCCACTTTGATATGAATCTCATGTTCAATTTTGACATTCATATTGATGGTGATCGGCTCCTTCGATGCCGCAATCTCAATCCTCGGCGTACAGCCCGTCAGCAGTATCGTCGTTGCCAGCAGCATCGTTAGCAGTTTTATCATCGTTGTTCCTTAGCGCCTGTCCCAACAGGCGTACAGTGTTGCTTATCCTTACAGCGCTGAGCGGGAAGCACCGCATTCTGTTCAAGCCATGCCTGCAGGTTGTCGCCGAAGCGCAGGCTGCGCCACAGGTCAAAAATATTCTCTTGATGAGAGTAGTTGAGATGCACCGTATTACTTCTCTCCCCGACGCGGCTGGTGCCGCTAATCGTCGCCTGCAGCGTCAGAACGCCGAGATTATCGAGATTAATGCGCGTCCACGAGCGGGCGATCTCCATATAGCGCAGCCAGTTGATCGCCGCACCCGCTGAAATATTATCCTTCACCATCGCATCGGCCATATCCGGGTCAAGGCGCAGGGTCATCGGACCGGGGTTACTCAACCAGCCGTCCTTGACTATCCATTTTTCGTTATCCAGCCACAGCGGCAGCGCGCCGTTAAACGCGCCGGACATGGCGAACTGTTTGATATTCACCGCGCTCACCAGCTCGCTGCTGGAGATGTGCCGCAGGCGCAGCAGCGCCGGGTCGTGCTGCGGCATGCGCAGCTGCTGCATGGTCAGCTGGCCGCCGAGAATATCGACGCTGACGTTGCTGAGCTGCAGCGGACTGCTTTCGCTCCAGGGATACGAGCCCTGCAGGTCGGCGGTGAGATTGCGCGCCGTCACCTGGTTAACTATCTCACCGATACGCAGCGAAACCGGCCGCCGGGTGCCGAGCTGCCAGGTCCCCTGGCTGAAACGAAACGGCAGCACAAAATCGACGCCGTTGATCTGATTATCCGGCATCCAGGCGCTCCCGCTTTTCAGCACCCCGTGCCCGCCGGCCTCAAAGCCCTGATCGGCGGCGGCGGAGAAGGCCACCTGGGCGTACAGCGCCCCTTCGCGCAGGTTCATTTTCCACTCCGGCGGCAGCAGCGGCTGGAAGACGGTCAACGACTGCTTCGGCCACCACGCCTGGCCGCGCAGGCGCTCGCCGTCCCAGCGGCCGGTCAGCCGCACGGGGCCGATTTTATCGGCGTGCAGCGACCCGTTAAACTGGAACCAGGTCGGGTCGCGCCCGTCGAGGCTAAATTTCAGCGTGGAGGGCGGCAACTCGCTGCCGCTGCTAAAGCTGGTTTTGCCGGCATCCAGCGACAGCGCGCCGGTCAGCTTCGGATGCTGTTCGTCGCGCAGCCAGCGAATCGGCTGTTCCAGCGTCAGCCGCGGGGTGCTGACCAGCATGGTGCCGTACTGCAGCTTATCGAAGCCGGTCGACAGGCTGTTCAGGACGATGGCGCTGTCCACCCACTCTCCCGCGCCCTTCACGTCCCAACGCGCCTGCATCGGCGTGAAGTGTCCCTCTCCCCAGTAGCGCCACTGCCAGCGGCCGCGGTCGGGCATAAAGTTGTCGGCCTTGCCGTCAAGATGCAGGACGAAGTCGCCCATCTCCTGCTCGTGGGCGCGCAGAATCGCCTGCAGCCGGCCGTCGACGCCCTGCTGGGTGACCTTGACCCCCGCCAGCGGCAGGCGTATTTCATCGATATTGAGGGAGTCAATCACCCGCCCGCGCGAGCGCAGCAGCGCGCCGGGATGAAAAGTCAGCTCCGGGGTGGTCAGCGGACCGCTCAGCCTGGCCGGCAGCGCGGCGTAGACGATAAGATCCCCAAGCTTCGCCTCGCCGGTGAGCCGCAGCGGCATATCGCTGCTATCCATGCTCAGCTTACCGGGCCCGACGTTCAGAACCGCGTTGCCTTTTCCGGCCTCCCCCTGGGTCAGCACGTTCAGGCGTCCGCTGACCTGCATATTCTCGGTTCCCTCCTGCCAGTCGTCTACCGACAGCGCCACGCGGCCGCTCAGCGGATAGCCGGCATATTCGGTGCTCCAGCGACCGTCGCTGATCGCAATGCGTTCGGGGGTAATTTCCCACGGCAGGTCGAGCATCGGCTGCACCTCACCCCGCGGCGTCACCAGCAGCTGCCCGCGGTTTTTCTGCCACTCCAGCTCGGCGTCAACCAGCCCCGGCTCCTGCGGAAATTCGAAGGTGCTCAGCAGATGGCCGTCAACCGGGAAACCGTCCGGCACCAGCGGCATATGGAACTCACCGACCAGCCTGACCGGCGCCTGGCCTTCAACCAGCCGCGCGGAGAAGTCGCTGACGGTCAGCGCCTGGCCGCGCAGGCGAGCCTGCACGGTGACCTCCGGCCCGCTGTAGCCGATATCCTGCTGCGTCGGCGTGAGCGACATCACCAGCCGCCCCTGCCATCTTTCCCACGGCGACAGGCGCAGATTCTCGATGGTCAGCCAGCTATAGGGCAGCATCGACTGCCACTCCGCCAGGGTGCGCGGCGCGCCGGGGGCGGGTTCACTCTCCGGGAGTTTGCTCAGGCAGACGCTGTTGATATCCAGCTCATCGAGATGCAGACGCCAGCGGCTGGGGTGGGAAAGCTGGGCGTTAGTGACCCTTGCCAGCTCGCAGTCGCCAACCATATAGCGTAAATCGGGGATACGCAGCGCGGTGCGCGTCAGGCGCGGGCTGTCGGTTAGCGAGATCCGGGTCCCCTCCGGGAGCCAGATCCCGGCAAGCGTCGGCACCCAGTGGGTTAGCGTCGACAGCAGCGCCAGCGGGAGCAAAAGGAGTGCTAACACCAGCGCGATAGCGGCTTTATATTTACCCTTCATGGGCGCTTAATATCCTGAATCAACAAAAGTATATGCCGAATGTAGCGCGTATTGTGGCACGTTCGACCAGTGAGTTAAAGTTTGCGTCCTGCCTAAGAATAGCCGCTGCGCCGCCATCGTTGCGGCGATTTTTGACCCACCGCTGATTTAGCCTTCATTTAGCCAACCCCTGTCACACTGGCTAATCATCATCAGAGCAGGCCGGAGGGGAAGCGTGGCGTTTATCTACTCGCTGATTGAGTCGGCGCAGAACCACTATGCGCTGCTGTTGCTGCTGGTGTTCCTGCTGACGTTCAGTAAATCCTGTGCGATCGTCTCGCTGCTGGTGCCCGGCACCTCAGGTCTGCTGCTGCTCGGTACCTTCGCCTCCGCCAGCCTCGGACATTTCTTGCTAATGTGGCTCAGCGCCGGGCTTGGGGCAATCGGCGGATTCTGGCTCTCCTGGCGGGTGGGACGCCGCTATCAACACCATCTTCACCGCCTGCGCTGGCTTAGCGCCGAGCGCCTCTCTCGCAGCCGGCTGTTTTTACGCCGCCACGGGGCCTGGGCGGTATTTTTCAGCCGCTTTCTCTCTCCGCTGCGCGCCACCCTGCCGCTCGCCAGCGGGGCCAGCGGCGCCTCTTTCTGGAGCTTTCAGCTCGCCAACGTCAGCTCCGGTCTGCTGTGGCCGCTGATTCTGCTGGCGCCAGGCGCCTTCAGCTTCAGCCTGTGGTAAAAACACATTATGTTTTAAAGCGATACCTCCGCGCAGAGATATACTCTAGAATTATGATTATAACCTGTTATTTAAACTAATTTTTAAGAATTGTATGATTATTTTAAATATGCTACCGTGACGGTATAATCACTGGAGAAAAGTCTTATGAAAATCGCTGTTTATAGTACAAAGCAGTACGATAAAAAGTACCTTCAGCATGTTAATGATACATATGGCTTTGAACTCGAGTTCTTCGATTTCCTGTTAACCGAAAAAACCGCCAAAACGGCCAACGGCTGCGAGGCGGTGTGCATTTTCGTTAACGACGACGGCAGCCGCCCGGTGCTGGAAGAGCTGAAGTCGCACGGCGTGAAGTACATCGCCCTGCGCTGCGCCGGCTTTAATAACGTCGATCTGGACGCGGCCAAAGAGCTGGGTCTGCGGGTGGTGCGCGTGCCGGCCTATTCACCGGAAGCCGTCGCCGAGCACGCCGTCGGCATGATGATGTCGCTGAACCGACGCATTCACCGCGCCTATCAGCGCACCCGCGATGCCAACTTCTCCCTTGAAGGCCTAACCGGCTTCACCATGCACGGTAAAACCGCGGGCGTTATCGGTACCGGGAAAATCGGCGTGGCAACCCTGCGGATCCTCAAAGGCTTCGGCATGCGCCTGCTGGCGTTCGATCCTTACCCAAGCGCCGCCGCGCTGGATCTCGGCGTCGAGTACGTTGACCTGCCGACGCTGTACGCGCAGTCGGACGTGATCTCATTGCACTGTCCGCTGACCGACGAGAACTATCATCTGCTGAACCATGCGGCGTTCGATCAGATGAAGGATGGCGTGATGGTGATCAACACCAGCCGCGGCGCCCTGATTGATTCACAGGCGGCAATCGACGCCCTGAAGCACCAGAAAATCGGCGCGCTGGGGATGGACGTCTATGAGAACGAGCGCGATCTGTTCTTCGAAGATAAATCCAACGACGTGATTCAGGATGACGTGTTCCGCCGCCTGTCGGCCTGCCATAACGTGCTGTTCACCGGGCATCAGGCGTTCCTCACCGCCGAGGCGTTAATCAGTATTTCGCAAACCACCCTCGATAACCTGCGCCAGGTTGACGCCGGTGAAGCGTGCGCCAACGCGCTGGTCTGATATCCTTCCCCTTTTGTGCCCTCCCCCCGCGGGGGGGCACATTCAGATAAGCCCCACAGAATTTGCCTGCAGTACAGTTACACTCCGCTTACCTAAAAGATGTGAAATATTTCTGGAGAAAAAATGAATAAGTTTGCTGCACTGCTGGCGGCAGGAATGCTGCTTTCCGGCTGCGTATATAACAGCAAGGTGTCCACCAGCGCGGAGCAGCTTCAGCACCATCGGTTTGTCCTGACCAGCGTCAACGGTCAGCCGCTCAAGGAGGGCGCGAAACCGCTGGAACTGAGCTTTGGCGAGAAGACGTTCGTCTCAGGCAATATGTGCAACCGCTTTAGCGGCGAAGGCAAGGTGTCGGACGGCGAGCTGAAGGTCAAAGAGCTGGCGATGACCCGGATGCTGTGCGCTGACCCGCAGCTTAACGAGCTGGATGCCACGCTCGGCAAAATGCTGCGCGACGGGGCGCAGGTCGATTTAACCGAAAATCAGCTGACGCTGGCGACCGCCGATCGCACGCTGGTGTATAAGCTCGCCGATCTGGTTAACTGATCCCCCCGTCCGGCTGGCGCCCAACGGTGCCTCAACGCAGCGGGCACGAGGGTAGCTCACGGCGCTCGCAGAGGCAGGAGTGCTGCTTAGTAGTTACCGCAGCTGCCGCCGGCCAGAGCCTGCTCGCTGCAGCGCTTGCCGTTAGGCAGTGCGCACATCCCTATCGCCGAGCCGTCCAGCTGACGCGCCACCGACAGCGAGCCGCCGATCATCGCGCAGTTTGCCTGCCCGGTGCTGCTCATCGCAGCGCGCATGCCCGGTGATACGTGGGCCGCCGTCGCCTGCTGAACGGGTTCACTACTGCAGGCCGACAGTAATAACGCGGCACACCCAACTAAAAACGCAGCTCGCATCGTCTCTCCCCTCGGAAACATCTTAAAATAAACAAACCCAAGAATAATAGGCAGCCCGGCGCCCGACGTCGAGAGGCGAAACCGCTATTTATGCGCTCCATTAACATTTTCTAGCAAATTTCCCGCCGAACAGCCGATTCCCGGCAAGATATCCCCTCACTCCTCCGCAGATGAATAACCTCAGCGGCTCCCGGCGGATAAAATTGTTGTGTGATCGATCATATTTTAAAACATGCCGGTTGACTTAAGCGGCGGCTGAAAATAGCTTACCGACCTATGATATCGTTTTCATAAAAATTCTATGGCCACCATAAAAGACGTAGCAGAAAAAGCCGGGCTTTCCGTCACCACGGTCTCCCGCTTCCTGAATAATCATCCCTATATCTCTGATGATAAAAAAGAGAAGATTCTGGCGGCGATGAAGGCGCTTGATTACGAGCCAAGCACCGTTGCCCAGCAGATGCGCGGCGTCAAAACGTACCGTATTGGGGTGCTTATCTCGCGCATTACCAACCCCTTCTTCGCAAGCCTGGTCGATGCCCTGGAAGTCACCGCGCGCAAAAATGGCTACTCGGTGCTGATTGTGCAAAACCACGACAGCGCCGGAGAGGAGAAGAACTGCCTCGACCTGCTGAAGAAAAAAATCATCGATGGCCTGATTTTGTGCGCGGTAGAGAGTAATAAGAACGTGCTGGAGAAGTACCAGCAATACGGTCCGATCCTGCTGTGTAATACCAGCCTCGAGGCCACCAGCCTGCCGGTGGTCAAAGTTGACGATCGCCGGGCGACCTATAACACCGTGACCTACTTGCTCAGCAAAGGCTATAAAAATATCGCCTATTCTACCGGCGGCACCTTCGAGCAGAAAGGCCACGGCAGCCGCAGAAACCAGGGCTATATCGACGCCATGCAGGCCGGAAAGCGGGATATCAATCCCGCGCTGATTTTCCGCCAGATGCATACCTATAAAGACGGGCAAGGCCTCGCCGCCAAAATGCTGCAGATGGCCGCCAGCGAGCGCCCGGACGCGATTTTTGCCGGCAGCGATGAGGTCGCCTGCGGCCTGATTGCCGGCCTCACCGCCGGCGGCGTTAACGTACCGGCAGATCTTGCGGTGGTGGGCTTCGATAATTTGCCGGTGGCGGAGATGATCAACGTCCCTCTCACCACCGTCAGCCAGCCGATTGAGCAGCTGGGCAGAATTTCCGTTGAACGCCTGCTGGCGCTCATCAGCGGCACCCGCTATCAGTACGACGAGCAGGATCTGCACTCTGAATTGATTATCAGAGCGTCCGCTTAATTTTTTTATTTCAATATGGTATCGATATCATATCAAGGAGAAGTGATGAACACACCCCAGCAGCGCGCATGGTGGAAGGAATCCGTCGTCTATCAGATTTACCCGAAGAGCTTTTATGACAGCAACAACGACGGGACCGGCGATATTCGCGGCATCATTGCGAAACTCCCCTATCTCAAGGCCCTGGGGATTAGCCTTATTTGGGTGTCACCTTTTTATCGGTCGCCGATGGCGGATAACGGCTATGACATCGCCGATTACTTCGCGGTGAATCCTGATTTTGGCGATATGCAGGACGTGGACGACCTGATAGCGCAGGCCGGAGAGATGGGGATAAAGGTGATGATCGATCTGGTGGTCAATCATACCAGCGACGAGCACCGCTGGTTCCGCCAGGCGCTGGCGAACCCGGACTCCCGCTACCGCGATTACTACATTTTTAAACCGGCGGTTAACGGTGCGGCCCCCAACAACTGGCGCTCTATTTTCGGCGGCAGCGTGTGGGAAAAAGTGCCCGGCGAAGAGACTTACTATCTCCACGTGTTTCATAAAAAACAGCCCGACCTGAACTGGGAAAACCCGGCGCTGCGCGAAGAAATTTACGCAATGATTAACTGGTGGCTGGCAAAAGGGATCGCCGGGTTCCGCATCGACGCCATTACCTTTATCAAAAAGGATCAGGACTTCAGCCCGCTGCCGCCAGACGGTATCGACGGCCTGGCCTCCGTCAAAAGCAAGGCCCGCAACCGGCCGGGGATTGAGCTTTTCCTCAACGAACTAAAGCAAAAGACCTTTAACAAATTCAGCTGCGTGACCGTCGGTGAAGCCCCCGGCGTTCCGCTGGAAGAGTATGAGCGCTTTATCGGTCCGGAAGGCTATTTCGACATGATATTTGACTTCCACGCCGCCGATATCGACGTTGAAAATGGTTCAGAGTGGTTCCGGGAATGCGACTGGAGCGTCAAGGCGTTCAGGGAAACCCTGTTTGCCAGCCAGCTGGCCTTCGCCCGGGCGGGATGGGGCACCACTTTTATTGAGAATCACGACCAGCCTCGCGCCCTGTCGAAACTGGTGCGCGACGCTGACTATCAGAACGAGATCGGCGCCACGGCCCTCGCGGCCATGTACTTTTTCATGCGCGGCACGCCGTTTATCTATCAGGGACAGGAGCTGGGGATGAAGAACTTCTGCCGCAGCGAGATCAGCGAATTTAACGATATCTCAAGCCTCGATAACTACTACCGTTCGCTGGCAGAAGGCTTTAGCGCCGAGGAGGCCATGGGCTTTGTTAACCGCCGCTCAAGAGATAATTCGCGCACGCCGTTCCCGTGGTCCGACGGCGTCAACGCGGGCTTTAACATCGGCGCTACGCCGTGGCTGGCGCTGTCCACTGACGATACCTCGCTGAACGCGCAGAGCCAGCTGGCGCAAGCCGACTCGGTATTCTCTTTCTACAGAAAGATGATTGCCCTGAGAAATATCGACTTCCCTGAAACGCTGATTTACGGCACCTTCACCCCGCTGGAGGAGGCAGCCGGGAACGTTATCGCCTATGCAAGAAGCTCGGCAACCGAGCGCCTTATTTCCATCACCAACCTCAGCGCCAAAGAGCATCCGTTTACCCTGCCTGACGGGGAAATCGTGCTCAGTAATTACAGCAACGTGACTTCTACCCTCAAACCCTACCAAACCATTCTCATTAAGGGATGCGTTAAAAATGAACAAATATAAAAATATCGCGGTTGATATTGTTAATACGATTGGCAAGGACAACATTGCATCGGCCACCCATTGCGCGACGCGTTTGCGCTTACAGGTGAAGGATCGCGGAGCCATTGATGACGAAAAAATTCGCCAGATTGGCGAAGTGAAAGGCGTATTTTATAATTCAGGTCAGTATCAGATCATTCTCGGCACCGGTATCGTCAATAAGGTTTACCAGGCCTTTGTGGAAGAGTTCCAGGTGGCCGAAGTCAGCAAAGACGAGATGAGCCGGCAGAGCACGGGCAGGCTGCAGCGGGGCATCAGAAACCTCTCTGACGTGTTCGTGCCGATCGTTCCGGTGCTCGGCGCCACCGGCCTGTTTCTCGGCCTAAAGGGGGTCATTTTTAACGATACGGTGCTGGGCTGGTTTGGCAGCAACGTGCAGGATATCCCGGTTTACCTGCAGACGTTAACCACCGTCCTTTGCGATACCGCCTTTGCTTTCCTCGCGGCGTTTATCTGCTGGTCGGCATTTAAAAAGTTTGGCGGCACGCCGATTATCGGCTTTTTAATTGGCCTGATGCTGGTTTCACCGGCGCTGCCCAACGCTTACGATGTGGCATATGGCAACGCCGCGCCAATATATATATTTAGCTTTATTCCGCTGGTCGGCTATCAGGGTTCGATCCTCACCGCGCTTATTACCGGTATTATCGGCGCGAAGCTCGAGATCTATTTCCGCAGAGTCATGCCGAACTCGATGGACCTTATTTTCACGCCCTTTATCGTCATCCTGATTGCGATCGCCATTGCCCTGCTGGTATTAGGCCCGCTGGTGCACGGATTCGAACATTATGCGGTGATGGCGATTGGGCAGTTCCTCGCCCTGCCGGCTGGAATTGGCGGCCTGCTGATCGGTTTTATTTATCCCATCGCCGTGATGACCGGGATGCACCATATGTTCATCATGATTGAAACGTCGCTGATTGCCGGCACCGGCTTTAATCCGCTGATTACGGTCTGCGCGATGTACGGTTTTGCCAACGCCGCCGTGTGTCTGGCCATTTCGCTGAAATCAAAGAACGTGGCCTTTAAGACCGCCGGCATCTCCGCCACTATAACGCAGCTGCTGGGGGTCTCAGAGCCGGCCCTGTTCGGGATTGTGATGCAGTCGGGGATCCGCGCCATTGTCGTGATGCTCACCAGCTCCGCGCTGGGCGGCATGGTGCTCTCGCTGATGGCGATCAAGGCTAACTCTTACGGCCTGGCGGTGCTGCTCTCTCCGCTGATGTACCTCTACGACCGCTACCAGTTTATTAGCTATATCACCGTCGGCATCGCGGTATTTATTTTTGCCTTTATTGCCACGACTCTTTTTGTTAATACCAATAAACCCGTGGCCAAAAAATGATAACCCGCAGCTAGCCGCCACCTGACGGCTTAATCACCGCAACATAATTTTTGCTGGCACACACTTCCGTGCTGCAGGCTTGCCTATGCCCGCAGCGCGGGAATTCTCTGCACAGGGATTAATAATGAAAGCCTATACCCTCACGCTTTGCGCGCTGGCGCTGCCGTTATCGGCGCACGCCGCCGATATTACGCTTAATGCCATCAACGCCCGTCTGGAAAAACTTGAAGCTGAATTAAAACAATCAAAAATAGATTTACGCTCCGCCGAACAAAAAATTGATAATGCGGAAAAGAGAGCCGCCGCCGCCGAGAATAACGCCAGCCAGGCCCGGCAGCGCCTGCTGGCCGTTGAGCAAAAAACGGATCGCGATATTGCTTCAATAAAAAAACAGCCGCTTAGCCAGGACCCAGCTGAAATTAAAATCGGCGGCTATGCCCGCACCGGGATCCTCACCGGAAAGCAAGGGGCTACCAGCACCGTCGGCCCTTCCCTGACGCCTGCCGGAAGTACCGGCGGCAGCGTCGGCCGTCTCGGCAATGAATCAGACACCTACGTCACCGCCGATATTAACTATCTGCGTCGCTATGATAATAACGCTAAGCTGCGTTATTACATGAAAATTGCCGAATGGGATAAAACCTATAATACCGACAGCGCCTTTAATGGCCAGATGAACCTGCGTCAGGCGTTTGCCGAAATGAGCGACCTTCCGGCCTTTTCCGGGGCGTTCAGGCACGCAACCCTGTGGGCAGGCAAGCGCGAGGATCGCGATAACTTCGATATTCACTGGCTCGACTCCGACATGATGAATTTAATCGGTACCGGCGCCGGTATTTATGACGTTAACCTGGCCGGCGACGTCAAAACCAATCTGGCGATTTACGGGCGTAACTTTAATGATATTGATGCCATGGAGAACGTTGAATATAACAACATGACCGGGGCCGCCAATACCTATATTCAGAACTATACCCTGTCGCTCAATAATAAATTAGGCCCGTGGCAGTGGATGGTTAACGGCCTCTACTCTAAGGATAACGATAAGCGTATTAATGACGGCCTGGCGACGGATAAAGCGGCGTCTAAAGGCTTCAACACCATGCTGGCCTATCATGGCGACACTTTCTATGGGCTCCGGCCCGGACTGTCCAAAACGGTGCTGCTGTATGGCCAGGCGCTGGGAGCGGAAGTGCGCGGCCCGGGGTCGGACGGCTATCTGATCGATAACGCCTGGACCGTTAAATTCGCCTCCTACGGCATCACCTCCCTGACCGACCGGCTTAGCCTGGCGCCGCTTATCGTTGCCCAGAGCAGCAATAGCCGCTACCTGGACGGCGACCGCTACGACTGGGTCACCCTCAACGGCAGGGTTATCCAGGAGCTCAATCAGAACTTTGCCCTGCAGTACGAGGCCAGCTACCAGTATATGGATATCGACCCGAAAGGCTTTAACGGCAACCGGCCCGCCCGCGGGAGCTACTACAAGCTGACCTTTGCTCCGACCTTTAAAATGCACAACGTGACCGACTTTTTCGAGCGCCCGGAAATTCGCTTCTTCGCCACCTGGATGAACTGGGACAAAGCCCTGGATAGCTACTCCACCACTGACACCTTTGGCAGCGCGGGCTACCACAGCGGAGGCACGCTGATCTTCGGCGCCCAGCTCGAGACCTGGTTTTAAACGGCGTCAGCGCCCCCGGCGCGGGGCTTAGCCGCCAGCGAGCCCGGCGCGCTCAGACTAATGTCATAGTAATCAGCAAGATAGCAGACACTGGTTCTCCTCGCCCAGCCCGTCGGCGGGGAGAGCCTCATGGATCAATTTGTGCACTCGAAAGCCGCATAACTTCAAGGGCATACTGAAAGCCCCTATACTCACTCCATATAATTACAGGATCCGCCGCCGTTTTGCGGGTCCCTTCTTTTTTGTTTGCGCAATGTTAGGGTCTCTTTTTATGATTACTATCGACGGTAATGGCGCGGCCGCTTCTGTCGCGTTTCGCACCAGTGAAGTTATCGCCATCTACCCCATTACCCCCAGCTCAACGATGGCCGAGCAGGCGGATGCCTGGGCGGGTAATGGGCTAAAAAATATCTGGGGCGACGTGCCTCGGGTGGTCGAAATGCAGTCGGAAGCCGGGGCTATCGGCGCCGTGCACGGGGCGTTGCAAACCGGGGCCCTTTCGACCTCCTTCACCTCCTCGCAGGGCCTGCTGCTGATGATCCCGACGCTGTACAAACTGGCCGGTCAGCTGATGCCGTTTGTCCTGCACGTCGCCGCACGTACCGTCGCGACCCACGCGCTCTCTATTTTCGGCGATCACTCCGACGTGATGGCCGTGCGCCAGACCGGCTGCGCGATGCTCTGCGCCAGCAACGTCCAGGAGGCGCAGGATTTCGCCCTGATTTCGCACATTGCGACCCTCAAAAGCCGGGTGCCGTTTATCCATTTCTTTGACGGCTTCCGCACCTCGCACGAAATCAACAAAATTGCGCCGCTGGCGGATGACACCCTCCGCAGCCTGCTGCCGCAGGCTGAGATCGACGCGCATCGCCTGCGCGCGCTGAATCCCGAACATCCGACAATCCGCGGAACCTCGGCTAACCCGGACACCTATTTCCAGTCCCGTGAAGCCACTAATCCGTGGTACGACGCGGTCTACGACCATGTTGAAACGGCGATGGACGATTTCGCCGCCGCCACCGGCCGTCGCTATAAACCGTTCGAATTCTACGGCCATCCGCAGGCCGAACGGGTGATTGTGGTGATGGGTTCCGCCATCGGCACCTGCGAAGAGGTGGTGGATGAGCTGCTCAGCCGCGGCGAGAAGGTCGGCGTGTTGAAAGTGCGGCTCTATCGCCCCTTCTCCGCCGCTCACCTGCTGGAAGCGCTGCCGGAAAGCGCGCGCGCCGTCGCCGTGCTGGACCGCACCAAAGAGCCCGGCGCCCACGCGGAGCCGCTGTACCTCGACATCATGACCGCGCTGGCGGAGGCGTTTAACCGCGGTGAACGCGAAACGCTGCCGCGCACCATCGGCGGCCGCTACGGCCTGTCGTCAAAAGAGTTCGGCCCGGAGTGCGTGCTGGCAGTGTTTAACGAGCTGAACACGGCGAAACCGAAGCCCCGCTTTACCGTCGGTATCTATGACGACGTCACCAACCTCTCTCTGCCGCTGGGGGAAAACACCCTGCCGTCGGAGGCGAAGCTGGAGGCGCTGTTCTACGGACTGGGCAGCGACGGCAGCGTGTCGGCGACCAAGAACAACATCAAAATTATCGGCAACTCGACGCCGTGGTTCTCGCAGGGCTACTTCGTCTACGATTCGAAAAAGGCCGGCGGACTCACCGTTTCGCACCTGCGCGTCAGCGAGAAGCCGATTCGCTCCTCCTATCTTATCTCGCAGGCCGATTTCGTCGGCTGCCATCAGCTGCAGTTTATCGACAAATATCAGATGGTGGAGCGGCTGAAGCCCGGCGGGATTTTCCTGCTGAATACGCCGTATGCCGCCGATGAGGCGTGGTCGCGTCTGCCGCAGGAAGTGCAGGCGATGCTCAACCAGAGGCAGGCGCGCTTTTATATCGTCAACGCCGCCAAAATTGCCCGCGAATGCAGCCTCGGCGCGCGTATCAATACCGTGATGCAGATGGCGTTCTTCCATCTGACGCAAATTCTTCCGGGCGACAGCGCGCTGGCCGAGCTCCAGGGCGCGATTGCCAAAAGCTACAGCAGTAAAGGCAAGGAGCTGGTTGAGCGTAACTGGCAGGCGCTGGCGCTGGCCCGCGAGTCGCTGGCCGAAGTGCCGCTGCAGCCGGTCAACGCCGCCAGCCCTAACCGCCCACCGGTGGTCTCCGATGCCGCGCCGGACTTTGTCAAAACCGTTACCGCCGCCATGCTGGCCGGCCTCGGCGATGCGCTGCCGGTCTCCGCCCTGCCGCCGGACGGCACCTGGCCGATGGGCACCACCCGCTGGGAAAAACGCAATATCGCCGAAGAGATCCCTATCTGGAAAGAGGCGCTGTGCACCCAGTGTAACCACTGCGTCGCGGCCTGCCCGCACTCGGCGATCCGCGCCAAGGTTATCTCTCCTGAAGCGATGGAAGCGGCCCCGGCCAGCCTGCATTCGCTGGACGTAAAATCCCGCGATATGCGCGGCCAAAAATACGTTCTGCAGGTGGCGCCGGAAGATTGCACCGGCTGTAATCTGTGCGTGGAGGTTTGCCCGGCCAAAGACCGGCAGAACCCGGAGATCAAGGCCATCAATATGATGTCGCGCCTTGAGCACGTTGAGGAGGAGAAGGTCAACTACGACTTCTTCCTCAGCCTGCCGGAGATCGACCGCAGCGCGCTGGAGCGCATTGATATTCGTACCTCTCAGTTGATAAGCCCGCTGTTTGAGTACTCCGGCGCCTGCTCCGGCTGCGGCGAAACGCCGTACATCAAGCTGCTGACCCAGCTCTACGGCGACCGGATGCTGATCGCCAACGCCACCGGCTGCTCGTCGATTTACGGCGGTAACCTGCCGTCAACGCCGTATACCACCGACGCCAACGGGCGCGGCCCGGCGTGGGCCAACTCGCTGTTTGAAGATAACGCTGAATTTGGCCTCGGCTTCCGCCTCTCCGTGGACCAGCACCGTCAGCGCGTGATGCGCCTGCTGGGGCAGTTTGCCGACGCGATACCGGCGGAGCTCAACGATGCTCTGCACGCCGAGGCCACCCCGGACGTCCGCCGCGAGCAGGTGGCAGAGCTGCGCCGCGCGCTGGTCGGCGTTGAGGGCGCCCAGGAGCTGCTGACCGACGCCGACGCGCTGGTGGAAAAATCCATCTGGCTGATCGGCGGCGACGGCTGGGCCTACGATATCGGCTTCGGCGGCCTCGACCACGTGCTGAGCCTGACCGAAAACGTCAATATCCTGGTGCTCGACACCCAGTGCTACTCCAACACCGGCGGCCAGGCCTCGAAGGCCACGCCGCTCGGGGCGGTCACTAAATTTGGCGAGCACGGCAAGCGTAAATCGCGCAAAGACCTCGGCGTCAGCATGATGATGTACGGTCACGTCTACGTGGCGCAGATTTCGCTGGGCGCCCAGCTAAATCAGACGGTGAAAGCGATTCAGGAAGCGGAGGCTTATCCGGGACCGTCGCTGATTATCGCCTACAGCCCGTGCGAAGAGCACGGCTACGATCTGGCGCTGAGCCACGATCAGATGCGTCAGCTGACCGCCACCGGGTTCTGGCCGCTCTACCGCTTCGACCCGCGCCGGGCGGATGAAGGTAAGCTCCCGCTGGCGCTGGACTCTCGCCCGCCGTCGGACGCGCTGGCGGACACGTTGCTCAACGAGCAGCGCTTCCGTCGCCTCAACGCCCAGCAGCCGGAGGTGGCGGAGCAGCTATGGAAGGATGCCGCAGCCGATCTGCAAAAACGCTATGAGTTCCTTGCGCAGATGGCCGGTAAAGCGGAGAAGCCCACCGTCGGAAGCTAATTTGTAGCGCACCTGAGCGTTGCCATAAAAAAAGCCCGAATAGATATTCGGGCTTGTCATTTTACCGTTTAAATAGCCCGTAAGAGGACAGCGAGCTGCGGCAGCAAAAATGCGGCTGACAATAAATAAAGGCATATAACGCGCGAATAATACCCCATTAATTTTCCGCCGTATAATTTTTATTTTATATGTGTTTTTTTGATATATTCACCAAAGCTATTGCCGTAACAACGGTATTATTTATTTTAGATTTTACTTATATCGTAACAATTGATACTTACCCGGATTTAACAGCCTTCATTTAGCATGAGTTTACTTCCTCGCAGGAAGTCAAAACAAAAACATTAAAGGAATATCTAAATGAAAAGAAAAGTACTGGCCCTCGTTATTCCGGCATTATTAGCTGCTGGCGCTGCTCACTCCGCCGAAATTTATAACAAAGACGGCAATAAGTTAGACCTCTACGGTAAAGTAGATGGTTTACATTATTTCTCCGATGATACTAACTCTGATGGCGATATGAGCTATATCCGCCTCGGCTTTAAAGGCGAAACTCAGATTAACGATCTGCTGACCGGCTACGGCCAGTGGGAATATAACGTTCAGGCCAATAATAGCGAATCCGATACCAATAACGCCTGGACCCGTCTGGCATTCGCCGGTCTGAAATTCGGCGACTACGGTTCGTTCGACTATGGCCGCAACTACGGCGTACTGTACGACATTGAAGGCTGGACCGACATGCTGCCGGAGTTCGGCGGCGACGCCTGGTCGAAGGCCGACAACTTTATGACCAACCGCGCTAACGGCGTGGCAACCTATCGCAATAGCGACTTCTTCGGTCTGGTGAACGGCCTGAACTTCGCGCTGCAGTATCAGGGCGCGAACGAAAACCAGGTGTCAAACGAGCAGCAAGGCACCGGCAACGGCGGCGACCGCTCGGTTAAAAACGCCAACGGCGACGGTTTCGGTATCTCTTCGACCTACGATCTGGGCATGGGCGTCAGCTTCGGCGCGGCGTACTCCAGCTCCGATCGTACCAACGAGCAGACTCACCGCTCGACCGCCGGCGGCGATAAGGCCGACGCCTGGACCACCGGCCTGAAATATGACGCCAACAATATCTACCTGGCCACCATGTACTCTGAAACCCGCAACATGACCCCTTACGGCAACCAGAGCGGCACAATCGCCAACAAGACGCAGAACGTTGAAGTCACCGCTCAGTACCAGTTCGACTTTGGCCTGCGCCCGGCGGTCTCTTTCCTGATGTCGAAAGGGAAAGACCTGAACAACACCGACGGCGACAAGGATCTGGTGAAATATGCTGATATCGGCGCGACCTATTACTTTAACCGCAATATGTCCACCTACGTTGATTACAAAATCAACCTGCTGGACGAAGACGATAGCTTCTATGCAAACAACGGCATCGGCACCGATGACGTCGTGGCGCTAGGCCTGGTTTACCAGTTCTGATGCCGTGGCCCGCTGGCGACAGCGGGCCTGCGCTCCTCCTTCTGCCGACATTTTAACCAAATCAAAACAATATACCTGTTGCGTTAAAATAGTCGTCCAGTGGATGATATATTGCTTAAAAGACCGCTCGTAAAGGACGCCAGCAATGCATCATCATCCCGTAAAATCATCACGAATTAGCTCCGTCGCCTACGACGAAGCCTCCGGCATCCTTGAAATACGCTTTCGTGACAATAAAACGCTACAGTACTGCGACGTTCCACCGCGGGTGTTTCACAACTTTCTGCAGGTCGTTTCAAAAGGTCGTTTTTATGACGGGGTTATCAAAGGTAAATTTACCGAACGTGCCGCGGTCTGAAGCCAAAGTGTGACCCTGGTCATTGTACATATTGCCCCTGAATGTCGTACACTTTTAAAGGTTAATTAAACAGGAGGTTTTATGACCAGAATAATTCTTGTACCCATAGATATTTCTGATACAGAATTAACTCAACGCGTTATCAGCCACGTTGAAGCCGAAGCACGGATTGATGATGCCGAAGTCCACTTTCTGACCGTGATCCCCTCTCTTCCCTATTATGCCTCGCTAGGCATGGCCTATACCGCCGAGATGCCGCCGATGGATGAGTTCAAGGCGGATTCCGAAACCCGACTGAAAGAGGTGGTGAAGCAGTTTGCCATCCCTGAAGACCGGGTGCATTTCCATATTGCCGAAGGTTCGCCGAAGGACAATATTCTGGGACTGGCGAAGTCGCTGCCGGCAGATTTAGTCATCATCGCCTCGCACCGCCCGGATATCACGACCTACCTGCTTGGCTCTAACGCCGCGGCCGTCGTGCGTCACGCTGAGTGCTCCGTACTGGTTGTCCGCTAACCTCTCCAGCCCGCCGCCGGTGCGGGCTTTTTATCTTAATCCTTCGCCGCTTAAACTCTCTTAAATGTGCTGACATCCCCGGCGCGAATCCGTACCATACACGCCACAGACTGATACTCATCGACGTCAGACGCCATAAGTTGCCGCCGTCAGCAACGCTGCTGGCAGAATGCGTGCGCCACACTACGAACTGAGCCATTATTAAATGCTGCAGAATCAAGATATTAGTAAGAAAGAAAAGTACAACACCGACAAGTTGCAGAAGCGCCTGCGCCGCAACGTCGGCGAAGCCATTGCCGATTTCAATATGATTGAAGACGGCGACCGGATTATGGTTTGCCTTTCCGGCGGGAAGGACAGCTACACCATGCTGGAAATCCTGCGCAGCTTACAAAAAAGCGCCCCCATCTCTTTCTCTCTGATCGCGGTAAACCTCGACCAGAAGCAGCCCGGCTTCCCTGAGCACATTCTGCCTGAGTACCTGCAGCAGCTCGGCGTCGAGTATAAGATTGTCGAAGAGAACACCTACGGGATCGTCAAAGAGAAGATCCCTGAGGGCAAAACCACCTGTTCGCTCTGTTCGCGCCTGCGTCGCGGGATCCTCTATCGCACGGCCACCGAACTCGGCGCGACTAAAATCGCCCTCGGCCACCACCGCGACGACATCCTGCAGACGCTGTTCCTCAATATGTTCTACGGCGGCAAGATGAAAGGCATGCCGCCGAAGCTGATGAGCGACGACGGTAAGCATATCGTTATCCGCCCGCTGGCCTACTGCCGTGAAAAGGATATCGAGCGCTTCTCGCAGGCGAAGGGTTTCCCAATTATCCCATGCAACCTCTGCGGCTCTCAGCCTAACCTGCAGCGTCAGGTGATCGGCGACATGCTGCGCGACTGGGATAAACGCTATCCGGGGCGTATCGAAACCATGTTCAGCGCCATGCAGAACGTCGTGCCGTCGCACCTTAGCGACGTCAGCCTGTTTGACTTTAAAGGAATTACCCACGGTTCTGACGTGGTTGACGGCGGCGACCTCGCGTTCGATCGCGAAGAGATCCCGCTTCAGCCTGCCGGCTGGCAGCCGGAAGAGGATGATGCCCAGCTGGACGAGCTGCGGCTGAACGTGGTGGAAGTGAAGTAAACCGCCAACAGGCGTCTCAGCGCGGTGGCTGAGACGCTCTTGCCTACTCTATTTCAGCAAACGAACCCGGCAGTTCTTGCCCTTAATCTTGCCGTTCTGCAGCAGCTTAAACGCTTTGTTGGCCACGCCCTGGCGCAGCGCCACGTAGACGTGCGCCGGATGAACGTTGATCTTGCCGATATCGGCGCCATCGAATCCCAAATCTCCGGTCAGCGCACCCAGTACGTCCCCTGCGCGCATTTTGGCCTTCTTACCGCCGTCAATGCACAGGGTCGTCATTTCGGCTTCCAGCGGTACGATCGTGCCGCCGGTCGGCGCGTTCATCCAGTTCAGCTTCAGCTGCAGCATTTCCGCCAGAATATTGGCGCGCTGGGCCTCTTCCGGCGCGCAAAGGCTGATCGCCAGCCCGCTTGCGCCGGCGCGTGCGGTGCGGCCGATGCGGTGAACGTGAACTTCCGGGTCCCAGGCCAGCTCGTAGTTAATCACCAGCTCCAGGGATTTAATATCGAGACCGCGCGCCGCCACGTCGGTTGCGACCAGCACGCGCGAGCTGCCGTTCGCAAAGCGGATCAGGGTTTGGTCGCGATCGCGCTGCTCGAGATCGCCATGCAGCGACAGCGCGCTCTGCCCGGCAGCGTTGAGCGAATCGCAAACGGACTGGCAATCCTTTTTGGTATTACAGAACACCACGCAGGAGGCCGGCTTGTGCTGGCTGAGCAGCTTTTGCAGCAGCGCGATTTTGCCTTTCTGCGAGGTTTCGAAGAACTGCTGTTCAATTGCCGGCAGCGCATCAACGGAATCGATCTCGATGGTTTGCGGGTCGTTCTGCACGCGTCCGCTAATCGCCGCAATGGCCTCAGGCCAGGTCGCGGAGAACAGCAGCGTCTGCCGCTCGGCGGGCGCAAAGCGAATCGCTTCATCAATGGCGTCGCTGAAACCCATATCGAGCATTCGATCCGCTTCGTCCATCACCAGCGTCTGCAGCGCGTCCAGCGAGACGGTGCCCTTCTGCAGGTGATCGAGCAGGCGTCCCGGCGTGGCGACGATAATGTGCGGCGCGTGCTGGAGTGAATCACGCTGGGCGCCAAAGGGTTGGCCCCCGCAGAGGGTGAGAATTTTAATATTCGGCAGAAAGCGTGCCAGGCGACGCAGCTCGCCGGCGACCTGATCCGCCAGCTCGCGCGTCGGGCACAGGACCAGAGACTGCGTCTTGTACAGCGTGGCGTCAACCTGCTGGAGCAGGCCGAGGCCGAATGCGGCCGTTTTTCCACTGCCGGTTTTTGCCTGCACGCGCACATCTTTACCGGCCAGAATCGCCGGCAAAGCCGCCGCCTGGACCGGGGTCATTGCAAGGTATCCCAGCTCGTTCAGGTTATCGAGCTGGGCGGCGGGCAAAACGTTTAGTGTTGAAAAAGCGGTCACAATTTTTTCTCGTGTTAAAGGGCGCGCAATTGGCAGGCGCGTATCCTCGCAGAATTGCGCCTCTGATGCGACAATTTAATCGGTTCGTCGTCCGGCGGCGGGTCGGGTAAAGGATGCGGACGAGGCCGCGGGTCCGGCACCGGCGTCGGGTCGTTGGGTTCAGGTGAAATGGGTATTGAATTTAAAGGCTGATATCGCATTTTGACTCTCCCGGTTATGAGCGGGTGTACCACCCATTAAGCGTAGAAGCTGACCGCCGGAGAGCAAAAAAAAAGCCGACTCAATAAAGTCGGCATCGTACGAATCAATTGTGCTATGCAGTAATTCAAAAAAGGAAGTAAGACAATATGGAGCGCAACGCCCATCGCTTGACGTTGCATTCACCTGCGAGAGAGATATTGCCCCGAATGGGTAGATGGTTTATTGATTTCGCTCAAACATTGCCGGGTTTTCGCAATCAGACGCTGATAAAAGGCGATTATTTACAGCCATTTACTGCGATGTAACCACCACGCAACACCGCCAATCAGAACAACTAACATTACGCAAAAGATGGAGAAGCCCAGATGCCACTCGTTGCCGGGGATCCCGCCGAGGTTAACGCCGAACAGGCCGGTCAGGAAGGTGCTGGGCAGAAAGACCATGGCCATCAGCGACATAGTATAGGTTCTGCGCGACATCGCCTCCTGCATAATTTGCGCGATCTCATCGCTCATTATCGCCGTGCGGGCAATGCAGCTATCGATCTCATCCAGGCCGCGGCCGAGGCGATCGGAGATGTCCTGCATGCGCCGACGCTGGTCGTCATTCATCCACGGCAGACGTTCGCTGGCCAGCCGGGAGTAGGCATCGCGCTGCGGAGCCATATAGCGGCGCATCACAATCAGCTGCTTGCGCAGCAGAGCCAGGAAGCCGCGCGGAGGGACCTGCTGATCCAGCAGATTATCCTCAAGGTCGATAATCCGGTCGTGCAGCTGTTCGATAAATTCGCTGGCATGATCGGTCAGCGCATCGCAGATATCCACCAGCCAGCTGCCGCAGTCCACCGGGCCGGTGCCTTCGCGCAGGTCGCCGAGCACGTCGTCCAGCGCCAGCACCCGCCGCTGGCGGGTAGAGACGATTAAACGCTCGTCCATATATAAGCGCATCGCCACCAGCTGATCCGGCCGTTCGTCGGTACTGCCGTTAATGCAGCGCAGCGTAATCAGCGTCCCGTCGCCGACCCGCGTCACCCGCGGCCGGGTGCTTTCGCCCGCCAGCGCATCCCGCACGCTGTTCGGCAGCAGCGGCGTTTCCGCCAGCCACTGTGCGCTGTCGGCGTGGGTGTAGTTGAGATGCAGCCAGCAGGGATGCTCTTTATCAATAGTGTCGCTATTCGTCAGCGGTTTTACACCGCCCTTGCCGTCAAACTGCCATGCAAAAACGGCATCCGGTACATTCAGTTCCGCACCTTTAATCGCCTCCACCAGACCTCCGTCAACTCAGGCTTAATTTTCGTAGTCTAGCCTGACGCCTCCGTTAAGCAAGGGCTAAAACAAGCAGGGTGCTGAATTCGCTGATAAAAGCCGCTGCCCGAGAATGCTGGCGCCGATAAGGCCGCCGTCGCTCGCGTGGCGACCCGCAACGATCAGCGGCCGCGCGGTTTTCAGCAAAATCTTACGCCGCAGGGCCTCGTCAAGGCGGCTAATCAGCGCCGCCTCGCTCGCCATGCCCCCGCCGGCCACTATTCGGTGCGGCCCGAGAATATTGACCGCATGGGCCAGCGGCTCGCTCACCACCTCCAGCCACGCGGCGAGGGTCAGGGCCTGGGGTTCGCGGCCCGCCAAACCCTGGGCAACAATCTCCCGGCTGCTCAGCGCCTGGCCGCTCAGAATATGATGCAGCCGCTCAATCCCCCTCGCCCCACCTAAGGTGTCGAGGCACCCAGTCTGCCCGCAGCCGCAGGGCAGGCGCGGCAGGCTCAGGCTGTGCTCGCCGACCTTTAGCGCGGTCTGCACGATTGGCGCGTGGCCCCACTCGGCGCTGATCCCCTGATTACCGTAAAGAATATTGCCATGAATCGCGATGCCGCCGCCGATGCCGCTGCCGAGAATAATCCCCAGCACCACCGGGAACCCCTGCGCCGCGCCGCCGCTCGCTTCCGCGAGGGTAAAGCAGTCGGCGTCATTGGCCATCACCGCCGGACGCCGCAGCTCCGCGCTAAGGGTCCGGGTCACGCTGACGCCCTGAAAAGGCGGCACGTTGCTGGAGAGAATGCGATCGGTAGCGACATCCACCACCCCGGCGCAGGAGAGCGCCAGCGGGCTCTCGGCCCCTAGCCTGTCGCCGTAGCCGGCAATAATATCGCCAACGGCCGCCGAAAAATCGCCCCAGCTGCCGGTGGGAACGGGGCGCTGGCGGATATCGTCGATAGCGCCCGCGGTTTCGGAGATGGCGCTTTTGATAAACGAACCGCCAATATCGAGACAGAGCACCGGCGCGTTCACAGGCGAGTGTCCAGCAGGTCGCGCAGGCCGTCGCCGAGAATATTAAACCCGAGAACCGAAAGGACGATAGCCAGCCCCGGCCACAGCGAGATCCCAAGGCTGATCCCAAGGAAGTTGCGCCCGTCACTCATCATCGTGCCCCACTCCGGCATCGGCGGCTGCACCCCCATGCCCAAAAACGACAGCGAGGCGGCGGCCAGAATCACCGAACCACCGGTCAGGGTGGCCTGCACGGTAATCGGCCCCAGCGTGTTGCGCAGAATATAGTGAATAATCTGCCGCCGGTAGCCGATCCCCAGCGCGCGCGCCGCTTCCATATACTCCATATTTTTAATGCCCAGCGTCAGGTTGCGGCTCAGGCGGGCGTATACCGGCACCGAGAAAATGGCGATCGCCAGCAGCATGTTTATCAGCCCCGCCCCCAGTACGCTCACCAGCAAAATAGCCAGTACGATCCCGGGAAAGGCGAAAATTACATCCATAATCCACATAATGATGTGGTCGACGCTTTTGCCGCACAGCGCCGCCATAATCCCCAGCGGCAGCCCCATCGCCAGCGACAGCGCCACGCTGACCACCACCTCGATAAGGGAGATCCGCGCGCCGTATATGATGCGGGAAAAAATATCCCGCCCGTAGTCGTCGGTGCCCAGCCAGTGTTCCGCCGAAGGCGCGGAGAGAATATTGAGCAGATCCTGGTCATAGGGATCGTAGTGACTCAGCCACGGCGCAAAGAGCGCGCCAAGAACAATTAAGGCCACGATAAAACCGCCAATGGCGATCGACGGATGGTCTATTCCCCAGCGCAGGCCGTTCATCAGGCCATTGCGCGATTTGGCGAGTGAGATTTCAGACATATTAATCAAACCTTATTTTCGGGTTGATCCTGGCGATAATCATTTCGCCCACCAGATTCATCACCACCACGCTGGCGACCGTTATCATCGTCACGCCCTGAATAACCGGATAATCGCGATAGCGCACGGAATCCACCAGGTAGCGCCCGATGCCCGGCCAGTTAAATACCGACTCCGTCACCACCGCTCCGCCGATCAGGCTGCCAAAGTTGAGCGCAATAATGGTCACGATGGGGATGAGGGCATTGCGTAAGGCATGCTTAAAGTAAACGTAGAACGGCGCCAGCCCTTTGGCCCTCGCGGTGCGAATATAGTCTTCACCGAGCACGTCCACCATGCTCGAGCGGGTCATGCGCGACATCACCGCCATCGGGAAGATGCCGAGGCACACCGAGGGCAGAATATAGCTTTTCCAGCCCTCAGCCCCCAGCAGCGGCAGCCAGCCCAGCTTCACCGAGAAGGTATCCATCGCGATCAGGGCCAGCCAGAAGTTGGCGATTGAGGCGCCGGCAATCGCGATCAGCATCAGGGCGTGATCGGCGGCATGATTGCGATAAATCGCCGCGCACATCCCCATCGGAATTCCAAGCACCACCGCCATCAGCCACGCCAGCAGCGCGAGGCCGAGGGTATAGGGCGCCCGCTCGCCGAGCTCGGCGGAGACCGGCTGCCCCGATTTTAGCGAAATGCCGAAGTCGCCTTTGAGCATCCCGACCACAAAGTGCCCGTACTGCAGCGCCAGCGGATCGTCAAGCCCGAGGCGGGAGTGCATTCGGCTTACGTCGTCCTGGGTCGCCTGCGGGCCGGCCATCAGCCGCGCAGGGTCGCCGGGGAGCATCCTGATCGCCAAAAAGACGATCAGCGATGCGCCGAGCAGGATAAGCGGTAAGGAAAGCAGTTTTTTGATGACGTAGGCTTTCATAGCGACTCCAGTCAGGCCCCTGCTTTACGGCTTCTGCGCGTTGATAACGATAATTTCGCCGCCCGGCTCCATCCGCACGCCTTTGATATCCGCGCGGGTGGCGTAGAGATCGTCCTGGAAGTAGAGCATCACGTGCGGCGCATCCTGCATGATGACCTTCTGCGCCTGCACGTAATCGGCGATGCGCGCCTTGTCATCCATGGTGGTCGCCGCTTTGTCCAGCAGGTCGTCAAGGGTCGGGTTTTTATAGAAGCCGAGGTTGGCGCCAACCGGCGCGGCGCTCTGGGAGTAGTACAGCGGACGCAGCTGTAAATCGGATCCGTTGAGGCCGGAAGACCAGGAGGCAAGCACGGAATCGGTGCGGTTCGCCAGCTTTTCGGCCGCCGGCGCGAAGGCGGCTTTGCTCCAGACGCCGCTTTCCATCTGCTGAATATTCAGCTTAACCCCCACCTTGCCCCACATCGCCTGCAGGATTTGCGCGGTCCGGGCGTCCGGCCCCTGTACGGCGATGTTGATGTCAAATCCCTGCGGATAGCCGGCATCCTTGAGCAGCGCCCTGGCTTTGTCGATATTGTATGCGTATTCGTTGAGCGACTTATCGTAGCCTTCATTCACCGGCGCCAGCGGCGAGTTAGCGGCGGAGGCGTAGCCGAACATCACCGCCTTCAGCAGGGCGTCTTTATCCGTCGCCAGATTCAGCGCCTGGCGCACGCGGACGTCGTTGAGCGGCTTCTGCTCAACGTTGAGCGCCACCCAGAATACCGACGCACCCTCGCCCTGCTCCAGCTTCACCTGCGGATTGCTTTTCAGCTGCATACCGAACTGCGGCGGCACCGGGTTAATCACGTCAACCTGGCCGGAGAGCAGCGCCATATTCATCACCGAAGGCTCCGAGCTCCATGTCCATTTGATTTGCTCCGGGCCGCCGCTTTCTCCCCAGTAATGCGGGTTCTTTTTCTCTAAAACATACTCCCCGGTTTTATATTCCTGCAGCATATAGGGGCCGGTGCCGTCCGCTTTGCGGCCAATGGTGCCGGCTTTGTCCGCCGCCGGACTGACCATTTTCGCCGCGCCGCCGGTGAGTAAATTGAGGAACGAGGGGTAGACTTTTTTCAGCGTAATTTCGACGCTGCCGTCGTCAATTTTCTTCACCGACGCAATCACGTTGCGCATCCGCGAGCTGGCGGCCAGGCTGCCTTTGGGATCGATATGGCGCTGGATATTAGCCACCACCGCGTCGGCGTTAAACGGCGTACCGTCATGGAAGGTGACGTTCTTGCGCAGCGTGAAGGTCCAGACCTTGCCGTCCTCGCTCACCTGCCAGGCCGTGGCCAGCGCGGGGGTAATTTTGTAATCGGGAGAGAGATCGACCAGCCCCTCATACATCGGCTTGAGGACCGTGTCGGTGAAGGTCGCCGTCTGGTCGCCGGGATCCATGCTGCGCGGCGCTTCATTTTGCATCACATTCAGCGTCGCCGCCTGCAGCGCCGTGATATTGCCTACCGCCAGAACGCCTGCCAGAACGGCAAGTCGATATTTGCTCATCAATACCTTCATCGCTCAACCCCTGCCCGTATGTTATTTCGCCAGTTGTGGTCATTATGTTGCTATTAAGTTTTGTTTTTACACATAACAAAATTCTTTAACTGTGATATTAGCCACCATTAGCGCTTAATTAGGTAATAAATTTAACTTATATGCGATCACTTAGTTACTTTTGTGAAAAAACTGATTGCTAAATCAGCAGGTCGCCACTATGTTCAAAAAAAAGCGAAGGATCGGGGCACTATGCTGAACAAACTCCAACAACAACTGGTTCATCTGGTCTGCAGCGAAGAGGGGGCCAGCCGGGCCGATCTCGCCCGCCTGACCGGCATGAGCAAGCCGGCCATCGGCGCGCTGGTCAAAGAGCTGCTGGCGGCTGGCGTTCTGCAGGAGAGCGCGATGGCCGCCTCCAGCGGCCAGGGGCGGCCTTCGGTTACCCTGTCACTTTCCCCTGATGCCGCCTGTGCCATCGGCATCTCCCTGATCGACCAACAGCTGGTGGTGGTGCTGATGAACGGCATCGGCGCAAAGATGGCCGAGCGCCATCTCACTCCCGAGGTCGAGATCCCGGCGCTGATCCAGCAGCTGGCGGCGGAAATTGCCGACCTGCTCAGCAGCGCGGCCGTTAACCGCCAGCGCCTGGCCGGCATCGGCTTTGCGCTCTCCGCCTTCGTTGACGCCGCCCAGTCGGTTTGCGTGCAGTCCGCGCTGCTGGGCTGGCATCAGGTTCCGCTGGCTGAGCTGCTGAGCCGCGCCACCGGCGGGATCCCGGTGGTTATCGAAAACGATACCCGCGCCCTGGCCACCTACGAGAAGACCTTTGGCCATCTGCGCAAGTACGAAAGCGCGGTCGCTATCTCCCACGGCAGCGGCATCGGCAGCGCGGCGGTGATTTACGGGCGCATCTGGCGCGGCGCCCACGGCGGCGCCGGGGAAATCGCCCACTGCACAATCGTGCCGGCGGGTAAGCCCTGCCGCTGCGGGAAGCGCGGCTGCCTCGACACCGTGGCCTCCCTGACCGCCATCTTTGAACAGGCGCGCATGGAGGGCATCGAGGCCACCAGCCTCGCCGAGCTCGAGGCGCTGGCCCGCAAAGGGCACTCCGGGGCGATCCATATCCTGCACCAGGCCGGCGACGCGCTCGGGATGGCTATCTCCCATCAGATTCAGACCCACGATCCGGCGGCGATCATGCTGGCGCATCAGCCCGATAGCTTTCAGGGGCTGCTCAATACCGTGATGCAGCAGGCCATCGAAACCTATCTGCTCCCCGGCATGGCGGGAAAAACGCCGTTCATCTACCGGCCGCTCGAGCAGGACAGCTGGGCGCTTGCTGCCGCAAGCGTGGCCCTTACTCACGTTTTATTTCCTGAATATTAACGAGGTCCCTATGCGCATTGCCGTTGGCGGAATACACATTGAATGCAGCACGTTCAATCCCGTACTGACTCACGAGGACGAATTTCGCACGGTCGAAGGTGACGCGCTGCTGGCGGCGCCCTACTTTCAGTTTCTCAAGGACTATCCGGCAACCTTTCTGCCCACCCTGCACGCCCGCGCCATTCCCGGCGGCCCGGTCGCGCGTGCCGCCTATGAGAGCTTTAAGACCGAGTTTCTGACCCGCCTGCAGGCGGCGCTGCCCGTTGACGGTCTCTATCTGGCGATGCACGGCGCGATGTACGTTGAAGGGCTGGAAGATGCCGAAGGCGACTGGATCGCCGCCGCCCGGGCCTGCGTCGGAGACGCCTGCCCGATAGCCGTGAGCTACGATCTGCACGGCAACGTGACCCAGCGCATTATCGACGCCATTGATATGTACTCAACCTACCGTACCGCGCCGCATATTGACGTTGAAGAGACCATGCGCCGCTCCGTCACCATGCTGGTCAACAGCATCACCACCGGCGTACGGCCCGGGGTGGTGTGGGCGCCGGTGCCGGTGATGCTCCCCGGCGAGCGCACCAGCACCGAAGATGAGCCGGCGAAAAGCCTCTACGCCACCCTGCCGGCAAGCGATCGCCTTCCCGGCGTCCTCGATAGCTCGCTGATGGTGGGCTACGTCTGGGCCGATGAACCGCGCGCCACCGCCGCCGCCATTTTTACCGGTACCGACCTGAAGGTGTTGAAACAGCAGGCGGAGAAGCTGGCGCAGTCCTACTGGGACGCGCGCGAGGAGTTTGTCTTCGGCTGCCGCACCGGCAGCGTGGCTGAGTGCGTGAAGGAGGCCATCGCCAGCCCGACGGCACCGGTTATTCTGGCGGATTCCGGCGATAACCCCACCGGCGGCGGCGTGGGCGATCGCGGCGACGTGCTGGCCGAGCTTCTGCGCCAGCATGCCGGCAATACCCTGGTGGCGGGCATTGCCGATGCCCCGGCGACCCAGGCCGCGTTTCGCGCCGGCGTTGGCGCAGAGCTTGAGCTGACCGTTGGCGCGCAGCTCGACCCGGCTGGCGAAAGCGTCAGCGCACTCTTTACCGTGAAGCATCTTCTGCCCGCGGGCGCGCACGGTAGCGCTAACCAGGCCGTTTTGCAGGTGGCCGGCATCACCGTGGTGGTCGCCGACCGTCGTCGCCCCTATCACGATCTCGCCGATTTTAGCGCGCTCGGCCTGGACCCGCGTCGGGTGCAGATTCTGGTGGTCAAATCGGGCTATCTGTCGCCGGAGCTGGCGCCGCTGGCCAACCCCAACCTGATGGCCCTTTCCGAAGGAGTGGTCGATCAGGATATCGAGCGCGTGCCGCGCCGGCGGATGCTCACCCCGACCTGGCCGTTCACCGGCTCGCTTGAGTTCACGCCGCAGGCGTTCGTTTCCGCCAGAGCCCCTTTTGCCGGGGAGTGCTGATTGATGAATACCCCGACGCCTTCTCCGGTGCTGAGTGTAGATAATCTGTCGGTCTCGTTTCGCCGCGGCGACGGCTGGCAGAAAGTGGTGCGTAATATCAGCTTTACCCTTAATCCGGGCGAAACGCTGGCCATTGTCGGCGAATCGGGTTCGGGGAAAAGCGTCACCGCGATGGCGATTATGCGCCTGCTGTCATCGCGCAACAGCCGCACGGAGGGCAGCGTGAGCCTCGGCGGCAGGTCGCTGCTGACGCTGCCGGAAGAGGAGATGCGCCGCATCCGCGGCGCCGAGGTGGCGATGATTTTCCAGGAGCCGATGACCAGCCTCAATCCCGCCTTTACCATCGGGCACCAAATCGCCGAAGTCTTTATTCATCACCAGGGATTATCCAAACGCGAGGCGAAGCGCCAGGCCATTGCCCTGCTGGAGAAGGTCCGCATTCCCCACGCCGCGCAGCGCTACGACGAGTATCCGCATCAGTTTTCCGGCGGCATGCGCCAGCGCGCCATGATTGCGATGGCGCTGGCCCTCAGGCCTAAGCTGCTGATTGCCGACGAGCCGACCACCGCTCTCGACGTGACGATTCAGGGGCAGATCCTCGATCTGATTAAAACGCTGCAGGCGGAAAATAACACCGCGGTGCTGTTTATTACTCACGACATGGGCGTGGTGGCGGAAACCGCGGATCATACGCTGGTGATGTTCCGCGGCGATGCGGTGGAGTGCGCGCCAACCCCGGGGCTGTTTTCCGCCCCCCGGCAGCCCTACACCCGCGCGCTGCTGGCCTCGGTGCCGGCGGCCGGTGAAATGACGGCCGTCAGCGCCCCGTGCCGGTTCCCGTCGGTGGATTTACAAACCGGCGAAACCCGGCGCTATCCGCCCGAGGCCGCGCTACCCGACCGCTCGCAGCCGCCGCTGCTGTCGGTAAAGAATCTGGTGACCCGCTTCCCGGTTAAGCGCGGTTTTTTCAATCAGCTAAGCGGCCATATTCACGCCGTGGAGAACGTCAGCTTCGATTTGTGGCCGGGAGAGACGCTCTCGCTGGTGGGCGAATCGGGCTGCGGAAAATCGACCACCGGGCGCAGCCTGATCCGCATGATTCAGGCGCAGTCCGGCGACGTGATGCTCAATGGCTACAGCGTCCTGCAGGCCGACCGGGCGCAGCAAAAGCGCCTGCGTCAGGATATGCAGATGATTTTCCAGGATCCCTTTGCCAGCCTCAACCCCCGGCTGAAGATCCAGGAAACGCTGATCGAGCCGCTGCTGGAAAACGGGCTGGCCACGCGCCAGCAGGCGCTGGCGCGCTCGCAGGAGCTGATTGAAAAGGTCGGGATGAGCGCGTCGGTGCTGAACCGCTATCCGCACGAGTTCTCCGGCGGCCAGCGTCAGCGTATCTGCATCGCCCGGGCGCTGGCGATGAACCCGAAGGTGATTATTGCCGATGAGTCGGTGTCGGCGCTGGACGTGTCGGTGAAGGCGCAGGTGGTCAACTTAATCATCGAACTGCAGCGCACCATGCAGATCGCCTTTCTGTTTATCTCGCACGACATGGCGGTTATCGAGCGCATCAGCCACCGGGTGGCGGTGATGTATCTCGGCGAAATCGTCGAAATTGGTCCGCGTCAGGCGATTTTCACCCACCCTCAGCACCCGTATACGCAAAAGCTGATCGCGGCAATCCCCAAGACCGATCCCGCGCGCCGCCATCTGCTGCGCGAAGGCAGTAATGACGAGCTGCCGACGCCGTTTCGCGATAAGGCCTGGCAACCCCCCGCCCGCACCTATGAACAGGTTGGCCCCCAGCACTGGGTAATGCGCTAGCCTCCCTGCCCGCAGGCCCTCTTGCGAGGCGCCTGCGGGAGCGGTAATCAGAACCTGTAGTTCATGCTCAGCGAAACGCTGCGTGGCTCCCCGTACACCGCGGAATCATCGAGGTAGGAGTAATATTCACGATCGAAGAGGTTGTTGATATTGGCCTGCACGCTAAGCTGTTTCGTCAGTTGATACTGCGTGAACAGGCTCACCAGCGGGTAGCTGCCCTGATACAGGCGCTGCGTTTCGCCGTCCGGCCCGCTGACGTCTTTGTAGACCCGATTCTGCCAGGTTGCCCCGCCGCCGACGGTTAGCTCGGGCAGCGCCGGGATACGATAGCGCGTGAAGAGCTTGAGCTGGGTTTGCGGCGCAAAGCTGTTATAGCGGCCGCTGCTGTCGGTGGCGACGTAGCGCGTGGCGCTGAACGTCAGCTGCATGTTGTCGCTGACCGCACCGTTAACCTCCAGCTCCGCCCCTTTGCTGACCGCGCCCTTCGCCGCGCGGTAGGCCTGCTCGCTGGAGCCGTTAACGAACTCGCCGCTCACCGCCTCGGGCGCATTCTCCTGCTCAATGCGGAAGATGGCGAAGCTGGTGGTCAGCCGGCTATCCAGCCAGTCGGCCTTCAGCCCGGATTCGTAGTTCTTGCCGGTTATCGGCGCCAGCCATCCGCCGTCCGCCGAACGCTTGGTCTGCGGGGAGAAGATTGAGGTATAGCTGGCGTATGCCGACAGGCTCTCGGTGATGTCGTACACCACGCCGCCGTACGGCGTGACGTTGTATTTACGCATATCGCCGCTGCTGCCGTTGGCGCTGTACTGGGTGTAGCGCGCGCCGAGGATCAGCGATAGCGGGTCGGCGAGCGAGAATCGGGCGGCGGTATAGGCCGATTTCTGCCGCACGATATCATCCGCATTCAGATACCAGTCGCCCCACTCCGGCTGCGCCACGCTGCCGTTCCAGCCGTTATTAAAGACGCCGATCTGCGCGCTATCCATCGGCCCGTCCTGGCTAAAGCTGGCGTTATGCTGGCGGCTGTAGCCGGCGCCGGCCATCAGCTGATGCTGGCGCCCCAGCAGCTCAAACGGCCCGCTGGCGTAGGCGTCGAAGGAGTCGAGGGTTCGCTTGCCGCGATCCTTGCTTCCCCAGCCGCTGGCCCCTTCGCCGGTATCGGCATCGGGATTCCCCATCACATACAGCAGCGTGTCGTTCAGCGTCTGCTCGCCGTGGGTGCCGTTGAAGCGGAATGACCAGCCGTTATCCCACTCCTGCGTCAGGCTGGCAAATACCTTGCGGGATTCAATCGCGTAGCGCGTCCAGTCCGCCGCGGTGTTGGTGCTGCGGTCGTAGCGGGTCCGCGAACCGTCGCTATACAGGCTGGGGAGTCCACCCCACGTCGGATTGCCGGTATTCGACTTCTGATAGTCCCAGCCCAGCGATACGTGGGTGCTATCCGTCAGGTCAGCATCCACGACACCGTAGAGAAACTTTTTGCTCTTATGATAGCGGTCCAGCCAGCTATCCTGATCCTGATAGCCGGCAATCACCCGCCCGCGCACGCTGCCGTCGGCATTGAGCGGAGCCGACAGGTCGCCCACGTAGCGCTGCTTATTCCAGCTGCCGTAGCTGGCGCTCACGTTCCCGGTCAGAGTTTTGCTGTCCGCCTTTTTACGCACCATATTCACCGTGGCGCCGGGGTCGCCCGCGCCGGTCATCAGGCCGGTGGCGCCGCGAACCACTTCGATGCGATCGTAAATAGCGGTATCTTCCTGCGCATCGCCGTAGTTCCAGGCATCACCAAGCGAGGTGGGAATATCGTCGTAGGCGAAGCTGGTGATTTGAAATCCGCGCGCATAGTAATCCGAACGCTCGCTGTCGATCTGCTGCGAGGAGACGCCGGTCGCGTTGGTCAGCACATCGTCGATGGTCTGCAGATTTTGATCCTTCATCCGCTGCTGGGTCACAATCGTGACCGACTGCGGCACATCGCGGGGCGCCAGCAGCATCTTCGTCCCCGCACGGGTGGTTTTGGCCGCGTAGTCCTGCTGCTCTTCGGACGCGCTTCCCGCGCTGCCGTAGACCACCATATCCTGCTGCGTGTCGGCCGCCGCGCCTTCATCCTTCTCCGCCGCCTGCACGGGGTGGATAAAGGCCTGGATCGCCAGCGCCAGCAGTGAAACGGTAAATGGTTTAGATAATCGTTGTGCCGGCAGCCTGCCGCCCGTGCCCCTGTCGTTGAAAAACATAAATTTTCCCATCAGGAATTATTATTGTGAGTGGCGTTATCTCGCCCGCCGCCGCGCTGAGAAACTGCGCTTTGCCAGCAGGTTGCTGACGGCATACGGCGCGAGAAAACAACAAATGAGAATGGGAATAATAATTATTTGCCTTATTTATCGCAGGCTATTTTGTCAGTTAATCGTAAGAAATATGTAAGTAAATGTATATGCCATGTAAATCAATAGCCTGGCGCTAGCGCGGGCGGATCTACCGCCGGGCTGCTTCAGAACGCAGGGAGAAATAGCCGCGTCGTCGGCGATCCTCGTGCCGGTTCGGGCGCTCAGGGCGGCGCCTGAGGCCGGGATTATTTGCGCCTGCAGCATAAATGATTATGATTCTCATTCTTGTTTTTTACGTTTCCGCCGCGGTTTGCCCCGGCGGGAGTGCTTTATCCAATGATGGGGTTCAGAATGAAATCGTTGTTTGGCCCGCGTAAATCAGCGCTGTGCGCTGCGCTTCTCTCCGCGTTAACCCTGACGGCATGGCAGGCTTCGGCCGAGGCCACGCCGCCCGCCAAAGCGCCGGCGTCATTAAGCCAGCGGACGCTGGGGGATGGTTTGTACGAGATGGCCTATTTACCGGCGCAGAGCGCGCTGGTTGTCGCCAGCGCCCAGGGATTTAAAGCGGTTAACGGCGGCATGATCTACCGTCTGGATCCCACCACGCTGGCCACCCGGACGGAAACCCATACCGATTTGAAGAACTTCGGCATGGCGGTCGCGGATGACGGCAAGGCGTTCTATACCACCAACTCGCTGGACGGCGGGGTATCCAAAGTGGATGCGCAAAGCGGTAAGGTGCTACAGCGCCTGATGTTCGTCGGTCAGGATAAGGACGGCGACCCTATCGGCGCCCGTGAAGTGCTGTTCCACAATAACCAACTGTTTATTGGCCGCGTGGCCGATCCGGGTTTTATCTCCATCGTGGATGCGCAAACCATGACCCTCAAGGGGCGCATTGATAACGCCGGGAAGTGGGTGACGGGGCTTATCTACTCTCCGCACACCGATCGCATTTATGCGGCAAACGGCGGCGGTGAAATTCTGGTGATTAACCCGACCAGCCACAAAATTGAGCAGCGCTGGACGCCGGGCGACGGCAAAGAGTACCTGTTCCTCAATCTGGCGGAAGATCCGGCCACCGGCCGCCTGTTTGTCACCGATGATTCTAAGGCCAAAGCAACGCTGGTCTTTGATGAGCGTACGGGTAAGGTGATCAAGCGTATCGACGGCGATGCGCTGGGTATTAAGTTCAGCGCGAAGCGCAACGAGATTTATATCAGCCAGCGCGAATCGAAGAAGGTGCTCCAGCTGGATGCCACCACCTATGCGCTGAAAAACGCCTGGTCGTTCGCCAGCCACCCGAACAGCCTGCTGCTCTCCCCTGACCAGGAGACCCTGTACGTCAGCATCAAGCAGGAGTTCAACGAGGATAACTCCACTAAGGGCCCGGACAGCGTCGCCCGCATTAAGCTCGACTGAGTTTTCGCCGCGCCGCGCGCGACCCGGGCCTGGTAAAGAAACGCCGGGCCTCCGCCGCAATCAGCGCCCCGAAGCCCGAAAAACAACACCGGCCGCCAGGGATGGCGGCGCCTTCCCCCACGCTTCCCCCACTTTAGTCGGTGCGGGATTTCTTTTGCCGCAAAATGCTGTATTATGCGATTTATTGCAGCAATTTGCAGGATTGAAGACCGTGCACAAAACCGCCAGACAAAAATACCTCCTGGATATCATTAGCGAAAATGGCCAGGTCAGCATCAGCGAGCTGGTCGACAGGCTGCAGGTTTCCGCGGACACCGTTCGCCGCGACCTGACCGACCTGGAAAAGCAGGGGCTGGCGCAAAAGAATCACGGCGGCGCTATCGCCCTCGACCTGTCGGCGATGAACCGCCAGGGCAGAAACGCCCTGCTGCCGAAGACCAAGCAGCGGCTGGGTAAAATGGTGGCGGAGAAAATTCCCGCCGGCTCGACGATCTTTTTAGATGCCGGCAGCACCGTGCTGGCCGTCGCCAGCCACATCAAGGGGCCGATGACCGTCATCACTACCTCTTTAGACATCGCCCAGCACTTCAGCGACCGGGCGGATATTCAGCTGATCCTGCTCGGCGGCAGATGGGATATGCAGCAGCGCCTGTTTGCCGGCAGCGCCACCCTCGCGCTGCTCGCGCGCTATCGGGCTGATATCGCTATTCTCGGCGCCTGTGCGCTGCATGCGCAGCTGGGCTTAAGCGCCAGCCAGGAGGCCGACGCCGAGATCAAGCGCGCCATGCTGGCGGCCAGCGCCGAGTGCTGGCTGGTTGCCGACCATATGAAGCTGAACCACTGCGAGCCTTATCAGGTCGCCGGATTAGCAGAAATTCATCAGCTATTTTTAGATACAGCCTGGGAAGACGCCGGGGACGACATTTCAACGCGCATCAACATTGCTGACGCTCAATAACGTGGAGAGAATAATGAACAAAGTTATCGCCGGTGACGGTAAGAACATTAATATTGCGCTGATCGGTTATGGGTTCGTGGGCAAAACCTTCCATGCGCCGCTGATCCGCTCGATTGACGGCCTGAAGCTAGCCGTCGTCGCATCGCGCGACGAGGAGAAGGTTAAGCGCGACATCCCCGATGTTACCGTCATCGCCTCACCCGAAGAGGCGATTCAGCACCCGGATATCGATCTCGTGGTGATCGCCTCCCCTAACGCCACGCACGCCCCGCTCGCCAAACTGGCGCTAAACGCCGGCAAGCACGTGGTCGTTGATAAACCTTTTACCCTCGATATGCAGGAAGCTCGCGAACTTATCGCCCTGGCGCAGGAGAAGCAGCTGCTGCTCTCGGTGTTCCACAACCGCCGCTGGGACAGCGACTTCCTCGGGATCAAACAGGTTATTGAGCAGGGGCTTATCGGCAACGTGAAGCAATTTGAGTCGCATTTCGACCGCTTCCGCCCGGAAGTTCGCGTGCGCTGGAGAGAGCAGAACGTGCCGGGCAGCGGCCTGTGGTTTGATTTAGGCCCGCACCTGATCGATCAGGCCCTGCAGCTGTTCGGCCTGCCGCAGTCGGTGCAGGGCAATATCGCCACCCTGCGTCAGGGCGCGGAGATCAATGACTGGGCGCACGTGGTCTTAAATTACCCTCAGCATAAGGTCATTCTGCACTGCAGCATGCTGGTCGCCGGCGGCAGCGCGCGCTTTACCGTTCACGGTGACCAGGGCAGCGCGGTCAAACAGAAAGCCGACCAGCAGGAGAGCCAGCTGCTGGCGGGCGTCATTCCCGGCAGCGCAGGCTGGGGCCAGGATGACGATAGCCTGAGCATTTACGACGCGCAATCGCAGGTGCAGGAAGTGGGCGCGCCGCAGGGCGATCAGCGCCAGTACTACATCAGCGTACGCGATGCGCTCACCGGCAAGATTGAAAACCCGGTGCAGCCGCTGCAGGCACTTGCCGTGATGGCCGTACTGGAGGCCGCCGTTATCTCCGCAGAAACCGGCACGCTGCAGACGTTAGCGCTCACCGCCGACGAGCTGGCCGCGCTGAAGTAATCCTCGTATAAACATGGCCTGCGGCTACGCAGGTCATGCCCTTCCCCCGGCTTCAGCCCAGGGCTTCGTTTTCCAGCACGATCTCCATCGTTTTCAAATAGTGCGCGGTAAGCAGCGACGTCGCCAGCGCGATATTGCGATCCAGCGCGGCCTGCAGCAGCTGGCGATGCTCCAGCGCTACGTCGCGACCCTGGCTGACCGGCGACTCCACCGCCAGCGCGCGGTAGCGCAGCGTCTGATCGCAAAGGGTATCGACAAAATTCAGCAGCCACGGCGAGCCGCAGTTGGCGAGCAGCGCCGAGTGAAATGCCTCGTGCGCCTCTTCCCACGCCGGGTCCAGCTGCTGGCTTTGCGGATCGCGCATGTCGTGGCGTTCCATACGGTGATGGGCGGCAATCAGCCGGCTTTCCCAGTCGATGTCGGCATTAAGGAGCGAGAGTTCCAGGGCTTTACACTCAATATGCAGGCGAGTCAGGGTGATATCACGCAGCTCCGGGGCCGAAACGCGGCGCACGCTAAAACCTTTCTGATCGACAGCCGCAACAAACCCGGTGGTCGCCAGGCGCGACAGCGCTTCACGCAGCGGAATAACCCCGGCGTCATAGTGCTCGGATAGCGCCTTCAGGCGCATTTTACTCCCGGGCTTCAGCTTGCCGTTGATGATATCCCGCCGCACCCGCTCTTCCAGCCGTGACGCCATCGTACGTTTTTCATTCATCTCATCGACTCGCTATAGGGATACGGCAGCCCGCAGGCCGCGCTGAATGGCAAAATTATATACAGATCACACAATAGAACTTAATCTTTAAAAATATATATTTTTTATTGATCATATATTTTATTGCCATTAGCCTGCAACTAACGACTCACAACCATTACAGGAAATGACCTATGCGTTACGTATATTTTACTCATCGGCAGCGGGCGACTCTCGGCGTGCGCACCGCGGAAGGCGTCAAAATCTTAGGTGAAGAACCGCTGGAATCCCTGCTCGGCCGCGGCGTCGACCTGAGCCAGTACGGCAAAGAGGCGCAGGGCGAAACCGTCGTGCCGGAGGAAGATAGCTACCTGCCGGTACTGACCCGCCCGGGGAAAATTATCTGCGTGGGCCTGAACTACGCCGACCACACCAGCGAATCGCCCTACGCTCAGCCGGATTATCCGACGGTCTTCCCGCGCTTTAACAGCAGCCTGCTGGCGCATAACCAGCCTATCGTCCTGCCCCGGCTTTCCGACACCCTCGATTATGAGGGCGAACTGGCGGTGATCCTCAAAAGCGGTGGACGTTATATCAGCCCTCAGCACGCGCTGGAGTGCGTCGCCGGTTACGCGCTGTTTAACGACGCCTCCGTGCGGGAGTATCAGTTCCTGACTCCGCAGTGGACGGTCGGCAAAAACTTTGACGATACCGGCGCCTTCGGTCCCGATTTAGTCACCGCCGATGAACTCCCTCCCGGCGCCCGCGGCCTGCTGCTGGAAACGCGGGTAAACGGCCGGGTCGTACAGTCGGCCAACACCAGCGACATGCTGTTTGACGTCGCGACGCTTATCGCCACGCTGAGCCAGGCCATCACCCTCGAGGCTGGGGATGTGATTGTTACCGGCACGCCGGCAGGCGTCGGTTTCGGGATGAATCCAAAGCGCTATCTGCAGGCAGGCGATGTTGTCGAGGTGAGCGTGGAGCAGGTCGGCACGCTGCGCAATCCCGTGGTTTTAGAAAAATAATCTAACGTTACCCGACGTACCCTACACAACCAGGAGGAATGATGACGGAACTACGTGGTGTTCACTCCATCGATCACTTTGCGCTGTTTGTCCCTTCATTAGAGGAAGCCGCGTTCTTTTATGACCATTTTGGCCTGACAACCCGCAGCACGGCGGAGGGCCTGCAGCTGGCCGCCGCCGACGGGCATACCTGGGCCAAAATTTTACCGGCCGAACGCAAGTCGCTGGCCTACATCAGCTTCTTATGCTTCGAGCAGGATTATGACGCCCTGATCCGCCAGGTGCGCGCGAGCGGCGGCGAACCCGAGTTTGTTGACGATACCGGCTTCTGGTTCAGCGATCCCGACGGCAACCTGTTGAACGTCAGGCCCGGCAAAAAGACGATCCCGGATACCCGCCGGGTGGTGCCTTTCCAGTCGAAGTCAGTCGATACGCGCGGCACCGTCACCCGCGATGCGGTCAAAAAAATCAGGCCGCACCGGCTGTCCCACGTGCTGCTTTTCTCACCGGACGTGCCGCGCGCTATTCGCTTTTATCAGCAGGCGCTGGGGCTGAATTTGTCTGATTTTTCGCAGGATATTATCGCCTTTATGCACGCTCGCCACGGCTGCGATCACCATCTGGTGGCGTTCGCCAAAAGCTCGAGCAAAGGCTTTCATCATGCGGCCTGGGAAGTTGACAGTATTGATGATGTCGGCAACGGCGCATCCCAGATGGCCGCCGCCGGCTATAAGGCCGGCTGGGGAACCGGCCGACACTGCCTTGGCTCAAACTATTTCCACTACGTCCGCGATCCGTGGGGATCGTTTTTTGAGTACTCGGCGGACATTGATTTTATCAGCGCCAACGCCACCTGGCCGGCGGGCGATTTTCCGCCGGAGAACTCGCTCTACCTATGGGGCCCTGATGTCCCGCCCGACTTTATCCATAACAGCGAAGCGTAAATCCGCCATCAGGCGGCTCCCGTCACGAATACAGGCAAACGTTATGAATAACACTATGTACGATATTGCGATCGTCGGCTACGGGCCGGTCGGTCAACTGTTATCGCTCATTATGGGACGGCAGGGTTATCGGGTGGCGGTTTTTGAACGCTGGGAGACGCTCTACCCTCTGCCGCGCGCCGTTTTCCACGATCACGAGATCCGTCGAATGCTGCGCATGCTGAATCTTGAAGAGGACGTGGCGGCTATTTCCCATCCCTCTTCCCTCTATCAGTGGTTCAACGCCCGCTGGGAAATGTTAGTGGAAGTTGACTGGGCGTCAGAATCGATCAGCGACGGGCCCTTTGGTTATTTTTTCAATCAGCCGGAGCTGGAAGCCATTTTTGATAAGCACGTGAAGATGTTAGACAACGTGCACGTGCAGCATGGCTGGGAAGTGAAGCAGTTAAAGCAGCATCCCGAATCCGGCGAGCTGCTGATGGTACGCACCGCGGATCGCGATAACCCGGATGCGGCGTGCCAGCGCGTGCAGGCCCGCTATATTATCGGTGCCGATGGGGCGAACAGCACCATCCGTCAGGCCTGCGGCATTGAATGGCTGGATTTAGGTTTTGCCGAGGACTGGCTGGTGGTGGACGTCAAGCCGCGCCCGGGCGTAACGCTCGACGTCCCGGAGGCGGCTCAGTGGTGCAATCCGCAGCGGCCGACGACCATGGTGCCAGGAGGCCCAGGCTGCCGCCGCTGGGAGTTTATGCGCCTGCCACACGAGGCGCTGCAGGAGCTGCAGTCAACGGACAAGGTCTGGCAGCTGCTGCAGCCGTGGGCCACGCCGGAGAGCGTGGATCTGGTGCGCCACGCGGTGTATCAGTTCCGTTCACGTATTGCCGAAACGTGGCGGCAGGGCCGGGTCCTGCTGGCCGGCGACGCCGCGCACCTGATGCCGCCGTTTATGGGCCAGGGCATGTGTTCCGGCCTGCGCGACGTCTGGAATTTAAGCTGGCGCCTCGATCGCGTACTGCGGGGCGCCTGTTGCGATGAGCTGCTGGATGATTATACGATCGAGCGCAGGCCGCAGATCCAGGCGGTGATCGAGGCCTCTATCGCGATGGGGCGCGTAGTTTGCGTTTCAGATGCGGAGCAGGCAGAGACCCGCGACAGGGCCTATCTTCGCGGGGATGTTCCCCCTCTCCCGCCTTTCCCGGGGCTAAAAGGAGGGCTGATTTACCTGCAGCCACACTCCTCTTCGTTACTCAGCGGCGAGCTTTTTGTCCACGGCTCGCTGCGGCGCGGAGGCCAGACTCGGCGCTTCGATGATGCGATGGGGCGAGGATTTCATTTGATTCTCAGCGAAGCCGTGGCAACGCGCACCCTGCTCGATTTCGCCCGCCGCGCGATGGCGCAGATCGGCGGCGAGGTAATAGTCATTGCCGATAGTGCAAATTCTCCCGGGTACTGGGAGGATGTCTCCGGTAAATACCGGGAGTTTATGCGCCGTCATCAGGTTAACGCCGTATTAATGCGCCCGGACTTCTATATTTACGGCGCCGTGTCATCCGCGGAAAATATTGCCGGGATGCTCAGCGCGCTGCAGCAGCAGCTCGGCGGTAGCGCGGTGAACGCCCCGGAGGCCTATTTGACGACGGGCAAATCGGCGTAGCGGGTCGTATAGCCGGGCGATAGCATCTCGCGCTTCATCGCCCAGCTTTTTTGAATGCCCTGCCCGGCAAACCACACGCTGCCGCGTCCCGAGCGATTCAGGCTATCCACCACCTGCATCAGCGCGGCGCTGTTCGCCCGCGGCTGATACTCATCAAACAGATTGAGTTGCGCCACGCCCTGACTGAAGAAATCACCCAGCATGATGCCGGCTTTCATATAGCGAAAGCCGTCCTTCCACACTCTGTCCAGGGCGTGGATAGCGACGCGAATAATGTCCCGGGTATCGTCGGAGGGCGTTGCCAGCCGACCGCTGGCCTGGGGAGCATAGAAGGCTTCATTTCCGGCATGCGGGCTGGTGCGCATAAAGACGCTAACCGCGCGGCAGTACTGCTTCTCTACCCTGAGCTTTTCCGCCGCGCGTTCAGCATAGGCGCAAACCGCCTGATGCATATCGCTATATTGGGTAATCCGGTGGCCAAACGAACGGCTACAGATAATCTGCTGTTTAGTCGGCGCAAACTCATCCGTCTGCAGGCAGGATTCCCCCCGCAGCTCACGCACCGTACGCTCCAGCACGACGTTAAAGTGCTTACGCATCACCCAGGTAGAACTGTCGGCAAGCTGCAGCGCGTTTTCGATGCCCATCAGCTCCAGCTTTTTTGCGATCCGACGGCCCACGCCCCAAACTTCATGCACCGGCACCAGAGCGAGCAGCTTACGCTGGCGATCGCGATTCGATAATTCGACCACGCCGCCGGTTTTGCGCCACTTTTTAGCCGCGAAATTCGGCAGCTAGATGGGCATCGCCAAAAATTTCGGACATGACAATCGCCCTTCTACACCCATATCACACTATTCGTGGTCCCCCCCCCTTGATCTTTGCTATCGACATACAATACTGTATATAAAAACAGTATTAGTTAACGGTGATCAAAATGCAGTTTTTCACACCTACTGAGCTACACCAGATAGTAGTGCTCCCCATGTTCAATGACCTTGTCCCCTGTGGCTTTCCAAGTCCTGCGCAGGACTACATTGAGCGTCGTATCGATCTAAATGAACTGATGATTCAACACCCCAGCGCGACCTATTTCGTAAAATCCAGCGGTGATTCAATGATTGATGCCGGAATCGGCGAAGGTGATTTGCTGGTTGTGGATAGCTCCCGCAAGGCCGAGCATGGAAGCATCGTCATTGCAGCTATCGACGGTGAATTCACGGTTAAACGCCTGCAATTGCATCCTTTTGTCATGCTCAAACCTGAAAATGCTGCCTACAAGCCCATTATGATAGGCAGTGACGATAGCCTGGAAGTATTCGGCGTTGTGACCTATATCGTGAAATCTGCGAGCTGAGCATGTTTGCACTGTGTGATGTGAACTCTTTCTATGCATCCTGCGAAACCGCTTTTCGCCCGGACCTGAAGGGCCGGCCGGTCGTAGTTTTGTCAAATAACGATGGTTGCGTCATCTCCCGTTCAGCGGAAGCAAGACCCTTTGTGAAGATGGGTGAGCCGTATTTCAAACAGAAAGAGCTGTTCAGACATCATGGTGTGGTGTGCTTCAGTAGCAACTATGAACTTTATGCCGATATGTCCGATCGGGTGATGACCACGCTTGAAGAGATGTCCCCTCGTAGCGAAATATATTCAATTGATGAGATCTTTTGTGATCTTACTGGCGTGCGTAACTGTCGCGATCTTTCCGAATTTGGGCGGGAAATGAGAGATACTGTTCTACAGCGCACACACCTGACCGTAGGGGTAGGAATCGCACCAACAAAGACCTTGGCTAAACTGGCGAATCATGCAGCTAAACGATGGCAACTGCAGACAAGAGGAGTTGTTGAGTTGTCAAATGTGGATCGTCAGAGAAAATTGATGGCTGCTCTACCGGTAGACGAGGTTTGGGGGGTAGGGCGACGCATAACGAAGAAACTTAACATGATGGGGATCAAGACAGTCTTGCAACTGGCAGACTCTGATATCCGATTCATCAGGAAACACTTCAATGTCGTGCTGGAAAGAACAGTCCGTGAATTACGGGGCGACCCCTGTCTTGAGCTCGAAGAGTTCGCACCGGTAAAGCAAGAAATCATCTGTTCTCGTTCGTTCGGCGATCGCATCACCGAATATGAGGAGATGCGTCAGGCTATCTGCAGCTACGCGGCCCGGGCAGCAGAGAAACTTCGTATTGAACATCAATACTGTCGATTTATCTCGGCGTTTGTGAAAACTTCCCCCTTTGCGGTTAACGAGCCCTATTACGGCAATAGCGCATCTTTAAAGCTGCTCACTCCAACCCAGGACAGCAGAGATATCAGCGCTGCAGCAACGCACTGTTTGGATGCAATCTGGAAAAGCGGATGTCGGTACCAGAAAGCTGGCGTACTGCTAGGCGATTTTTATAGCCAGAGTGTCGCACAACTTAATCTGTTTGACGACAATGCACCAAGGAAAAATAGCCAAAAGTTAATGGATGTATTAGATCAGCTGAATGCTGAAAATGGCCGTGGAACGCTCTACTTTGCGGGACAGGGTATTCAGCAACAATGGCAAATGAAACGGGAAATGCTCTCACCTCGATACACAACACGATTTGCCGATCTACCCACTGTTAAGTGAATAGATACGTCACGCTATGAGCCCTGGAGATAACCGCCAACATCGCACTTGACCCTGACCCCGAATATGATCCAGGCATAATCAGGAATAACCGGCTTTTTCAGGTTTTATTCAATGTCTGTATTCAGTTCTTCAGGTGAGAACGGCGAATACATAACTCTCCCTGTTGCCATGGACCATCGGGAGTGGAAACACCATCAATTAGACGATTCAATGCCTCGGCCACTAATAACTCCCGGTTCTGGCTGTAGGTCGTCAATTGCCGGGAAGGCAGTGTTGCTTCATCAATATCATCAAAACCAACTACAGCCATCGAAATATTCGCATCTCTTAACGCATCCATAACACCAAGAGCCAGTACATCGTTTTCACAGAATACAGCATCGACCGGTTGTTCATTACCCAAACCACGCAAATATTCATTCATTGTCAGATAAGCAAGCTCTCGTTCGTAATGCCCCGCAGTCAGCATTAACTCTAATTGACGATTATCCTTAGCGAGGCCATCTCGAAAACCTTCCATTCTGAGCAGATGAGAAGAAAGCGTATCCGGTCCCTTCATATACCCAAATCGAGAATATCCTTGCTCCATAAGTAACCCGGCGATTTGCAATCCTGCCTGGTATCCATCATTGGCGACATAGTCGATAGCAGGAGACTCAGCGTTACGGAAAACCTGTACCAGTGGAATATGATGTAGCGACCTGATTACTGTATTCATTTCACCACTCAACAGGTTACCTAAAAACAATATACCATCTACCTGAAGCTGCTCTGCCATCATCATCACCGAGCGATAGTTTTCTCCCTCAGTAACGTTCAGTAATAATGCGGTGTAACCTCTCGCCTGCAACTGTCGTGTCACTGTGCCGAGCATCATCATTGAGTGTGGATTTTTTAGTTCATCAATAGCCACACCAATTATATGAGTACATTTTTTCGATAAACTCCGGGCCAATAAATTAGGTCTGTACTCCAACGCTTTCGCTGCAGCCAGTACAGCTAAGCGTGCTTTCTCTGAGATAGATGCCCCTTCGGTAAACGCACGAGAAACCGTCCATTTCGATACACCAGCAAGTTCAGCCACATCGCTTGCAGTCGCTTTCTGTGATCGCTGTGTTTTTGTCATTATATTCTTATGAGTTTCGTTCATCATCGTTGTCGTGGGTTGATCATTAATCCCTAAGATCTAACACACTATCACGATAAAATCTTCCGCGCCCCCACAGTCGGCCCTCCCATGCATTAACAAAAAACCATTTAAATACAAAATCATAAAACACAACCGCCCCCAAATGCAGCCACTTGAAAGCGTGATGATTTACAAAAAGTGCTCATTCCACGCCCTGTATCAGATGAAAAGAATCAACCTCCGCAAGTGAGGTTGATTGCCATTATATGAGTAACTATTCAGATTTACCCTGTATAGCTGGTCAGATTTTCATGAACTTTTCGTGCTAGATCATAATGGTCCATCTCCCAGCATACAGGACTGAAAAGTTCCGCGGACCAGACGCCGTCAAAACCAGTGGTCTTTACTGCATTCGTCCAGGCCTGTACATCAAGCTGGCCTTCTCCAGGCATATAGGCGCGTAAAACGGTTTCATCCCAGGCTTCGCCAGAAACAGGCTTGCGTCCATCGCAAAAATGAACGCCAAATATAAGGGATGGGTCTAAAGCCGCGACATCTTCAGGTTGTGTGACACCAGCAGCAAAAAGATGCCAGAAATCAATAACGAGCCCGACATTCTTTTTATTTACCCGGCGAATAACTTCTAGCGCCTGATCCATTGTGTTAAATTTCGTATGTGCGATAACTTCGATTTGGTACTGAACACCGTACTGTTGACCAATATCTGCGATTTGCGAAATATTCTCTGTCATGATGTCCAGGATCTGAGTTTGCGGTAAATGATCAATACCATGCTGAGCAAGGATCTGAATAGTAGGACATTCAAGTTCAGATGCCACCTGAGTCAGGCGTACCGCCTCTTTAAGGAGTTGCTTTTTATCTTCACCCTGATACCGTTCAATATCTATCAAGGCATTAAGGCACACAGTTTGCAAACCATACCCTGAGACAATTTTCTTAAGTGCAGATGTGCTTCCACCGTTGTCAAGGTAACGCAGTAATTTGTAATGCAAAAACTCTAAACCATCATAACCTGTTTCAGCAGCAATCCTGGCTTCCGAAACGACATTACAATAATGAGTTGAAATTCCGTGTAGTGCTTTAATCATGATTTATTTTCCTGGTTTGTTGGACTATAGATGCAGTGTTCTTACCTTTTCCTGATGACAGAGACTCTAAACGCTCCTGTAGAATTGATTCTATATTTTCCAGTGCGACACCTTTAGTTTCCGGGATATACCTATTCAAGAAATAAAAACAGAAAGCATTCATCCCCACAAATATCCATATGGTAAATGCACCATTAAAATTTTCTTTCAGTATTGGGATCTCATTAATCATAGGAAAGATTTGAGTTACTGAAAAATTGAATATCCACATTAACCCAACAGCCATCCCCATGGCATAACCTTTTATTCTAGGTGGGAATATTTCGCTAATCAACACCCAACATCCAGAGCCCCAACTAATTGCAAACATAACCATAAATACAAGAACGGAGCTAATAGCAAGATACCCGGAACTGTGTGTGAACATACTATAAGATAGTGTAAGAAGACTAAGAATAGACCCCAGAGTACCGATTTTCATAATGGGTAGGCGCCCGAACTTGTCAAAAAGATTCATTCCAACGAATGCACCAATTGCATTCAACAGGCCTATAAAAATTGTCTGGAAAAGGATCGACTCCTTACTGAGTTCTCCAGTCTGAAGGACCAGGGGAGCGTAATACATAACGATAGCGGCTCCAGTGAACTGTTGCAATACAGCAATTGAACATCCAATGATAAGTCCATATCGTAAGGTTTTGTGACTTAGGATATATTTCAGACTTGATGATCCTGCATTTTTTTCATTTTTATTATCTTTCTTAAGACTAAATACCTGCATTGCCTCTTCTGAATTCATATCAGGGTAGATTTTGCCAAAAATCTTGATTGCATCAGTGTTTCGACCATTTACCATGCACCACTGTGGTGATTCAGGTAACAGGATCGTACTCACCAGCATTATAGCCACAGGAACAAACTGGGCCCCCATCATCCATCGCCATCCCTCCTCAGCAAGCCAGAAATCACTCATACCTCTTGCAATGAGAAAATTAACAAAAAACACTAACGTTTGTGCGCCAACAAGAGAAAGATTAAAAACTCCAGCAGCTTTACCACGTATACTTGCTGGTGATATCTCACTCATATACATTGGGGCTACGGTCCCGGCAAGTCCTACTCCAAATCCGGCGATAATCCTTGCCAGTGAAAACATTAAAAAAGAATCAGCAAAAGTTGACCCTGCAGCAGAAACAGCAAATGCTAATGTCGAAAGCAAGAGAATTGCTTTTCTTCCCAGTTTGTCCGCCAGGCGCCCCGCAAATATTGATCCAAAAATACACCCGACAAAGATACTGGATACCAGCCAGCCTGTTTCAGTAGAGTTAAGCTGGAAATATTGTTGAATAGAGTCAACAGTACCTGAGATGACTCCGGTCGAGTAACCAAACATTACTCCACCCATAGTCGCGAGGCAGCATAAGCTATAAACATATCTTGCATTTATACGATTAGAATCTGACATCCGACAGCCTCCATGTCTCATCAAATTGAAATTAACTTATTAAGTCAGTGACAATTTGACAAAATCAATTAGCAATATCTCCAACTCAATGAGGAGATAGAGGATCAACTTTTGAGTTAGTATTAATATACGCTACCAGAGATACACGGCGCCCTTACTCTAATAGCATATTTAATTAGATTTAATTTTGGATTACATTATGAAGCACGCCATACACATTAGTTAGCCAATACATTATTAATGCATTCTCAGATAAAATAAAATCAACGAGCAAGCAGTTCCTTTTCGATACGCTCACGTGTTTCAACCGCCTGGACATTCATTTTTTCCGGGTAGCCAAACAGAGATGCAGTAATAATTGACTCCCCACCTACTTTAAAAGTCCTTTTTGCGAAATCCATGTCCCGTAGCGCCTGGAAGATACCATCAAAATCGACTTCACCTTCACCCATACCAAGATGCTGATGAATTGCAGCATTAACCCCAGGTGGGTTGACAATATAACGGCACGGTAGCGTGTGATTCATAGTATCGGCTAACAGTACATGTGATAAGTCGCTACCGGCATACTCCAGCATGCTCTTAACATCACCTTTACCTTTATCATAGAAGAAAGTATGCGGTGAACTATACAGATAGGTTAAATTATCACTACGTAAAGATTTCACCATATCTGCGGTTTCATTACTTAGCTCACAGAAGTCCCATGGATGAGATTGAATTTCAACACGGATCCCTTCCCTCTCAATAATTGGCAATAGCTCATCCATTGACCGATACCACATTTCTTCACAGATTTCGGGTTCATCAGGTGTACCGGCTAGTTCGGTATTAATGACCTGAACCCCCATATCAACAGCAATCTCGATCATGCGCTTCCAGTTTTTTATCGCAGCCTGGCGACGCAGTTCATCAGGACCTGACCAACGGTAGACAACGATAAAGGAGGAAATCTCCACACCATATGTCTGCAACGCATGTTTGTATTCCGTCATAACTTCCCGACTGGCTTTCGGATGCTTGTAAAACGGGTTAATGCGTGGGTGCGGCGATTGTTCAATATACTTATAGCCCCATTCGGATACCTGGCGAACCATATCTGTAATTGAGCGTTCTTTAATCACATCAACATCAAATGCCACTTTCATCGTTATCTATCTCCGTTCAGAGTAATTAATACTGACGTGCTTTAGCGATATTTTCATCGAGCATATTAGCGACAGCCTGAATACGTTCGCTTCGGGAGACCTGAGCTCCACCCACGCGCCACCAGCTGAAATATTTGTGGACCATGGTTTTTGGCAACACTTTAATATCAATAAGTGTGGAGACAGATTGCTGAAGGGAATCTTCCAGTGCCTGCAGCAGTTGCTCTTCGGTGTTCACCCGGTAAGCCCGGCAACCATAGCTTTCTGCAATCCCGGCAAAGTCAACGGGTATTAACCCACCGTCCTGCCTGCCACTTTCTGAAGAGTGGTAACGAAACTCCGTGAAGAAGCTATTCATTCCGTGTTCCATTTGCAGGTTATTGATACACCCGTTAGTCATATTATCGAACAGGATAACGTTAATCTTTTTCCCTTCCTGCAAGGAGGTCACCAGCTCGGAGTGAAGCATCATGAACGAACCGTCACCCACCATGGCATACACTTCTTTTTCCGGCTGCGCCATCTTAACGCCCAGTGCGGCATTGACTTCGTATCCCATGCAGGAATAACCATATTCAACATGATAATCATTGCAACCTCGGCTCTGCCAGACGCGCTGTAAATCGCCGGGCAGACTGCCCGCAGCTGCGACAATAACCGAATCTTTGGCCAGGTGCTGGTTCAGAATTCCCAGCACGCGACTCTGTGTCAGGAAAGAACGAGTAATTTCGTTAAATTCTGCAAACACCTTCTTGCGATCGAGATGATCGTCAATTTCAGGGATAAAATCGCCACCGCTGTACTCCACGCTGAATACACGTTTGACTTCTTCGTGATATTGCGCGCGCGCATCAGCAATCGCCCCTTCCCAACCAGAGTGGTAATTATTAAGCTTAGCTTCAAGCGCCTGTAAGCCGATACGGGCATCCGACAACAGTTGAACGCCGTCCAGTTTGAAAGCATCAAAGCGGTTAATATTTATGTTCAGGAAAGAAACTTCCGGATTCTGGAAAATCCATTTTGATGACGTCGTAAAATCCGTATACCGGGTGCCGACACCAATAATGAGATCGGCTTCTTTGGCAAGCAGGTTCGCCGCCAGGCCCCCTGTTTCACCGATCCCCCCGAGATTGAGATGGTGTTCAGAAGAAAGCGCCCCTTTCCCGGCCTGTGTTTCCGCAATTGGCAAATTGAATTTCTCTGCAAACTGCAGCAATGCCAGCTCCGCCTGTGAGTATTTAACCCCCCCGCCACAGACGATAAGCGGGCAACGTTTACCCTTAATTAATGCTTCAGCATCTGCCAGCATGGCATCAGTCGGCGCCTGACGTTCAAGGCGCCAGATACGCTTAGCGAAAAAATACTCAGGATAGTCATAGGCCTCCCCCTGGACATCCTGTGGCAGACACAGTGTCACTGCACCGGTTTCCGCCGGATCGGTCAACACACGCATCGCGCTGATACAGGCGCTCATCAGCTGTTCCGGACGGCAAACGCGATCCCAGTATTTACTGACGGCTTTAAAGGCATCATTGGTACTGATGCTGAGATCGTGTGTCTGTTCAATCTGTTGTAATACCGGGTCAGGTTGACGGGTAGCGTACACATCTCCAGGCAGGAGTAATAATGGAATGCGGTTGGCGGTAGCTGTTGCCGCCGCAGTGATCATATTCGCAGCCCCCGGACCTACGGATGACGTACATGCGAAGATTTGCTGACGTAGTTTCTGCTTAGCATAGCCCGCAGCAACATGGGCCATACCCTGCTCATTTCGGCCCTGATGTACGCTTAGCTGACCACTATCTTCTTCAAGTGCCTGCCCCAACCCAAGGACGTTGCCGTGACCAAAAATAGCAAAGATGCCTTTAACAAATTTAATCTCTCTTCCATCTACTTCAAGGTACTGATTATCAAGAAAACGGACTAGCGCTTGCGCGACGGTTAACCGTGTTGTCGTCATGAGTATTACCTGTAATCAATTAATTTAATCTTGCACCCGGTAGCAAGTGCGTTGGGAATTGCGGTACTGTAATCAAAGTCAACCTTTCCTGACGGAACTGCATAGCTTCGATTATATGAAATCTCTCATCTCTTCATAGCCCGTAATGGAACAAAAATTCCATTTATGTGGCACGGATCATAAAAATAGATTTATGCTTTCAAAATTAGCATAAAGAAAAATGATAAAAAATCCATTAAGTATCAAATATATAGATAAAAAACACCCACAAAACATCCTGATTACACGCTTAAAAAAACAGACTACAAAGGAATGATTATTCCATTTTTATTGAAAATGAAATTTTTAATCCTTATGATATTTCCCTACCCCCCTACTTATACTTATACAGAGGACATGAATAATGGGCAGCGAGCAAAAGGCTCTGGATGTCATTTGCATTGGCCGAATTGCGGTCGATTTATATGGGCAACAGATTGGCGCACGACTGGAAGATATGAGTACGTTCGCGAAGTATCTGGGTGGTTCTTCGGGTAACGTAGCTTACGGTACAGCGATTCAGGGGTTACGCTCCGGCATGCTGGCTCGAGTAGGTGATGAGCATATGGGGCGTTTTCTTCGGGAGGAGTTGAACCGTGCAGGGGTTGATACCCAATACCTGATTACTGATGCGGAGCGCCTGACTGCTTTGGTACTGCTTGGGATCAAAGGCAGAGATAATTTCCCGTTAATTTTCTACCGCGAAAATTGTGCTGACATGGCTCTGTCCCCGGAAGATATTGATGAAAGTTATATAGCGTCATCCCGTGCACTTGCTATTACCGGTACTCATCTTTCCCATCCTAATACACGCTCTTCCGTGCAGAAGGCTCTGGAACTGGCTCAAAAACATCAACTTCGCAGGGTACTGGATATCGACTATCGTCCGGTGCTTTGGGGGCTGACGTCACCGGGCGACGGTGAAACACGTTATATTAAATCAGACAAAGTGACCCGTGAATTGCAGGATGTCCTGCATCACTTTGATTTAATTGTGGGTACGGAGGAAGAATTCCATATTGCTGGCGGCTCCACCGAAACACTCGTTGCGTTGCAGCAGGTTCGTCAGCGTACGCAGGCGACACTAGTGTGCAAACGCGGGGCACTCGGTTGCTCTGTTTTTGAAGGAGACATTCCATCTGACTGGCAAGGTGTAACACTGTACTCGGGAGTTCGCGTCGATGTACTAAACGTCCTCGGTGCTGGCGATGCCTTTTTATCCGGTCTTCTACGTGGCTACCTCAATGATGAAGGCTGGGAACAAGCCTGTCGCTATGCCAATGCCTGCGGTGCACTGGTCGTTTCCCGGCATGGCTGCGCACCAGCGATGCCAACTCGCAAAGAACTGGATGACTACCTGACCCGCGAGCAAAACGTTACTCGTCCGGATAAGGATGAAAAATTAAATCATCTTCACCGTACTACAACACGTAAAAAGCAATGGCCGGAACTGTGCGTTTTCGCATTCGATCACCGTAAGCAACTGGAAGAAATTGCTCAACAGGCTGGTGCCAGTTACGACCAGATCCCTAAACTCAAGTTATTGTTACTGGAAGCCGCTCGCCAGAGTGCACAAGAAGCAGGTTTGCAGCACAACGCGGGTATCCTTGCTGATACGACTTATGGTCAGGATGCTCTGAATGCCATTACAGGGGAAGGTTGGTGGATTGGCCGCCCTATAGAACTGCCCGGTTCACGGCCACTGCGACTTGAGCACGGCAACATCGGCTCGCAGCTGATCGACTGGCCGTTGGAACATGTCGTAAAATGTCTGGTTTTCTACCATCCGGATGATGAACTTGCGTTACGCGAAGAGCAGGAAGCACTGGTTAAAGAAGTCTATGAAGGATGCTGTAAATCAGGCCATGAACTGTTAATTGAAGTCATTCTACCGGCCACATCGACTGATCTGGACGAAAGCCACTATAGTCGAATTGTTAAACGCTTCTACGAACTAGGTGTGAAACCGGACTGGTGGAAATTGCCGTCACTCAGCGCAGAAGCATGGAAATCGGTCTCCGTCCTGCTTGATGCCAACGATCCACACTGCCATGGCATTGTAATCCTCGGTCTTGACGCACCTGAAGATGAATTAAAAGCTGGATTTGCAGCAGCAGCTGGTGAGCCGTGGGTAAAAGGTTTTGCCGTTGGGCGTACTATTTTCGGGGAACCATCCCGTCGCTGGCTGAACCATGAATATTCAGACAAGGAGTTGATTGACGATGTGAAAAATCGTTATAAGACCCTAATTAGTTACTGGCGGCTGTATCGTAATCGGTAATCGGTAATCGAAAATCGAAAATCGAAAATCGAAAATCGGGCACATTATTGGGAAATATGATCTACCACCCATAATTAAGTGCCCATTCATTAAATTCCGGCCGCTACTTTATATCATGGAAGAATTATAAATCTCACATGTTTCTCGTGGTTAAAATAACACGGATAGCCATTGAGATTTTCAATAGAAAATACACGCATCAATATCGAATTCCCTATAAATCTATATATTGTTGCCCCTGACGTGGAATATCAAAGTAAAGGTGAAAAAAAAACATGCAAACAATCGGCAACTTTATTAATGGAAAAACAGTCATCAGCTCCAGCAACCAAAAAATTTCTGTTTACGATCCATCTACAGGAAAAGTGGTACGGGAATTAACGCAAAGTACTACGCAGGAAGTTTCTGACGCAATAGGTACTGCACATGATGCATTTTATAACTGGTCCCGAACAACTCCCCTGCGCCGTGCTCGAGTTTTGTTCAACTTTAAAATGCTGCTGGAGCAGCATCGTAATGAGCTGGCAGAACTGATCGTTAGTGAGCATGGCAAAGTATGGTCTGATGCGCTAGGTGAATTAACACGTGGTCTTGAAGTGGTTGAGTTTGCATGCGGCATTCCTCACCTGATGAAAGGTGAATACTCTTCAGATGTGGGTACCGGTGTCGACAGTTATTCCTTAATGCAGCCAGTCGGCGTTGTGGCGGGCATCACACCTTTCAACTTCCCGGCAATGGTGCCAATGTGGATGTTCCCTATTGCATTGGCCTGCGGAAATACCTTTGTACTAAAACCTCCTGCACTCGATCCTTCAGCCTCAGTTCGTATGGCAGAACTTCTGACTGAAGCCGGTTTGCCAGACGGCGTCTTTAACGTTATCCACTGCTCTAACGAAAATGCCGAACAACTGTACAGGGATCCACGTATTGCCGCCGTCAGCTTCGTTGGATCTTCTGGTGTTGCAGAACACATTTACAAAACTGCCAGTGCCTACGGGAAACGCGTGCAGGCGTATGGTGCAGCGAAAAACCACGCGATCGTGATGCCCGATGCGGATCTCGATGCAACAGTTAACGCCATTATGGGTGGTGCTTTCGGCTCTGCCGGTGAGCGTTGTATGGCTCTACCGGTGGTGGTTGCTGTTGGTGATGAAACTGCAGATAAACTCATTACTCGCCTCACCCCACTGGTGAAAGCATTGCGCGTCGGCCCGGGGATCAAAAAAGGCGCCGAAGAAAACGAAATGGGCCCCGTTATTTCCGCTGCTCACCAGAAAAAGGTGCTGGGTTATATCGACAAGGGTACACAAGAAGGCGCGGAACTTATTGTTGATGGTCGTAACTATCATGTCGATGGTTATGCGGAAGGTTATTATGTAGGTGGATCATTATTTGATAACGTAACTGCGGATATGACAATCTGGCGTGAGGAAATTTTTGGCCCCGTACTTTGCATAATGCGCGAAGCGGACTATGCAAGCGCATTGAAACTAGTCAACAGCCATGAGTTTGGCAATGGTAGCGCCATTTTTACCTGTAACGGCCATACAGCACGTGAGTTCGTCCATGACGTAGAGGCTGGCATGGTTGGAGTTAACGTTCCGGTACCGGTACCGATGGCATTCCACAGTTTTGGCGGCTGGAAACGTTCTGTCTTTGGGGCTCTGAACGTACATGGTCCTGATGGCGTTCGTTTCTATACCCGGATGAAGACAGCAACCACACGGTGGCCTGCCGGCCAGCAGACGGTTTCTGAGTTCAGTATGCCGACCCTGGGCTGAAAATCAAAAGGAGAACACAATATCAGTACTCTCCCGAAATCAAAAGCCGGACGCGCGAGGGCGCATCCGGCATGTAACGCCAGAATCTACCGGCTGGCGTTATGTTGGCTTTGATGTTTATATGCTTAAAAAAGGGCAAACATTGCAGCTGACAAACGGTGACAAAGAACTTTGTCTGGAATTAGTCGCCGGGTTAGCCCCAATCAAAACACAGTCTGCCGAGTTTCCGGGGATCGGTAAACGTATGTCCTCATTTGAACGCATACCGCCATACCCAGTATGCGTTCCACACAATGATCAGATAGAAATTCTAGCCGATAGCGACCTGGAACTGGCGGTGTGCAGCGCGCCTTCACAAGGTAATTTGCCTGCCCAACTAATAACTCCTGGAGATGTTGGTGTTGAACAGCGTGGTAAAGGACGTAAGAAACGTCTTGTACATAATATTTTGCCGGATGATAAGCCAGCAGATAGTTTGCTCGTTGTTGAAATTTATAGCAACGAAGGTGATACAAGTTCTTATCCCAGCCATAAACATGACCAGGAGAACTCGACGGATGAGACTTATCTGGAAGAAACATACTATCATCGCTTTAATCCTGAGCAAGGGTTCGCCATGCAGCGTATATATGCCGATGATCGTTCTCTGGATGAATGTGTTGTTGCTTATCACCGAGACGTAGTTATGGTACCGCGTGGTTACCATCCAGTTGCAACTATTGCGGGTTACGATAATTATTATCTTAACGTAATGGCTGGTCCGGTTCGCCTATGGAAATTTACCTGGGAAAAGGATCACGCATGGGTTAACAGTGATAATTATCCTGGAAAAAAATAATTTGAGGTTGATGGTGAAACATGCAGGCGCTCTGATAGTGACTCTATCGTTTCAAAAGAAATATTATTATCATCAAGAATGTAACGAGCCACAAATCGAAGTCGTTTATTAAGCTTATCGTACTTATCTAGAATTTCTTTTTTTAGCACTACTAACTGTTCAGGAGGTCTACACATTCTTCCCTCCTGAGAAAGATGGTAAATTGCACTTTTTACACTGATATTGTGGAATGATTAAATACATCAATTAAAATAGACAACCTACAGCGTTAAACATACTAAATAAAATACTCCCAAAGAAACACTTTCACTGATAAAGTTTTCACGGGCATTGTGTATTATTCATGAATAAATAGATCTTCAGCTTCCTCATATCCCATGACAATGGTAATCAATTGATTTATTTCAATTGTGGGGAAATTTATATCCTTAAAAAAAGAGTAAGAACTGTACTCTCTTTCAACTGATATTCCACTAAGTTGGTTGGTAAGCGTAAGTCTAACGCCTTCATCTTTAAGGGTATCCCCCGCCACTTCGCTCAATAATTTTTCTATAATGAACTGATAATCCTGATGAGTTCGAAAACCAGAGATGCTCTCCAAATGTATTTTCGCCACTTTCTTGTTTTTAATATTAACAAGTTCTAATGCATACGCTTGTTCATTATTTTTCATAAGGCCCCTTCTTTTCAAAACATTATATGGATTTATTGACTCTAAAGACTTCTAATTTATAAAGCAACTTCTTTTTTATGCTCAAAACTAAATCTCGTATATATAAAAACTACCAGATACCAACAAACTGGCAAATATCTATAAAATAGAACTTTCATGACTCTCCCCTGCCCTCCGACATCTTCATATGGAAAAAGCTACAATTACCTATGTGGTTTTATTTACTGAAAATGTTTCGGGATGTTTGTTTGAAACCCGAGCAATCATCTCCGATACTTAGCATTACTGTCTTATCAGTCCAGGGATTCAGTTACCTTGCTATCCAACTGACAGATAAATGCAAACGCAATTGAAATGTACATTCCATTTTATGGAAAAACAAAACATATTAACCCAAAATAATTAATAATGTGACTTAAATCACATAAAATAATACAAAATTATTAATCAAAAAAACATAAACTATTGATTTTAAAATCAATAGCCTTATGCATTCCAGCTATGACAGCGGAGACGCTTCGACTATCAGTAAAAACGTCACTAACAGAGCAACAGGATAGAGGTCTATGCTTATGCTGTGGCAGAGCCGCATAATCTATGTCACATTTTTTCCCAAAACTGTGTCTATCAATCCGTATAACCGCATTCTACATCTACCTTTCAGATCAGTACATTAGCTCCATACTGCCAAAAAAATCTAACTTAACCATCAGATACGAGGCGAGTCTCCCCATACTCCTACGTACCTCTCCTCCCAGATTACTGACATGCGCTGTTAGCTCCCTTTTTCAGACGTGAAAAAACGTGATCAAGATTGTTAAATCAACGAGTATTTTTTCAAAAACTTGACGCCCATAACGAAATGAATATTTCACAAATGACACGCTATGGACTTTTAAAACCATGCGGGTATAACAACCGTGTAAGCACGTGCACCCGAGTGCAAAAACAAATACACGTCATCAGGGACGATGCTCTAAATGTTACTCCGTATTTTGTAATAGCTATTATATCCAATAAAAACATAGTGATAGTGCATTCACCCTGACAGGATAAACATATGACTGATAACGCAATAAATAATTCAATAGCAAGAAATGACAAGAAGATGAGGTTAATAACCTTAGTCTCCACCATCGGAGGTTTATGTTTTGGCTATGACACCGGTGTTATTTCTGGCGCTTTGCTTTTCATGCAACACGACCTAAGCCTCACACCATTACAGGAAGGGTTGGTTACCTCTTTCCTGCTGTTTGGTGCTGCTCTTGGTTCTGTAGGGGGGGGCTGGCTATCAGATCGTCAGGGACGTCGAAAAAATATCCTGTGGGTTGCTGTGATCTTCATTTTCGGAGCCCTGGGTACCGCGATGGCATGGGATGTCACTTCAATGATTGTCGCACGCTTCATCCTAGGTCTTGCCGTAGGGTGTGCGTCAGTAACTGTACCTATTTACATTACGGAGCTTGCGAAACCTACACAGCGGGAAAGACTGGTGACCGTAAACGAACTGATGATCGTGACCGGCCAGTTTTTGGCTTATTCGGTCAACGCGGCAATCGTAAACTTCTACCCGGACATGTCCCACAACTGGCGCATTATGCTGGCCATTCCGGCCTTACCTGGCGCACTCCTGTGGCTAGGCATGCTCGTAATGCCAGAATCACCGAGGTTCTTTGTCCGCAAAGGACAAACAGATAAAGCGGTCGCAGTACTGGAAACACTGCGACAGCCCCATGAAGTGGCCCAGGAGATTAGAGAAATTCAGCAGGTGATTCAAATCGATTCTTCTCACGGCAGCTTTTTTGAAGAAATTAAAAAGAAATGGGTACTTCAGCTCATTTTAATTGGATTGATGATTGTTCTTGCAACACGAGTCACCGGTGTTAACACCATCATGTATTACGCACCAACCGTATTGAAATCTACTGGACTAGGGGATGCAGCTGCGGTGACCGGTGCAGTTGCCAACGGGATTGTTTCAATTCTTGCCACATTATTGGGTATGGTTCTAATCGGGAAACATTCACGCCGGAAAATGTTTTTCACTGGCCAGCTTGGCGTGACGCTCAGTCTGATAATGATTGGTTTAGCCTTTAAATTCTGTTTCCACATGGAAACTGTCGATCAAGTAACTTCTCTGCATCCGAACTTTAACGGTGCCAGTTATCTGATTCTCGGCTTGATGCTGGTCTTCCTGGTATTTATGCAAGGATGGATCGCACCGGTCTTCTGGTTAATGCTGGCAGAGATCTATCCCCTAAAAATGAGGGGGCTTGGAATGGGATTTGCTGTATTTGGACTATGGATTTTCGATTTCATCATTCAGTCGGTGTTCCCGTTCTTACTGAACCATTATGGAGGCAGCATGACCTTTGGTTTCTTTGCCGCAACAAACGTAATCATGTTGATCCTGCTGGTGAAATATTTACCAGAAACCCGCGGATTAACGCTTGAACAAATTGAAAAGAAATTCAGATTCTAACTTAGCCAAGAGGAACAGTTTATGACAGTTAATATCGGATTAATTGGTTTAGGAATGATTGGCCGCGATCACCTGCAGCGTTTCCATTCCATCATTAAAAATGCCCGAGTGAGTGCGGTTTGCGATATCAACCGCAGCGTCACTGATAATCTTGCAAGTGAATATGGTGCCAGTGCGTTTTACGATGCGGAAGAGATGATCAAATCTGACAGCGTTGATGCGATTTTCATCTGTTCCATTGGCCCAGCTCATAAAGATCAAATACTCGCTGCAATTAAAGCAGGCAAACCTGTATTTTGTGAAAAACCATTGACACCAACCGCAAATGAAGCACGCGCTATCATTGATGCAGAAGTTGCTTACGGTAAACGAATGATACAACTGGGTTTTATGCGCCGCTTTGACCCTGGCTATAACGCACTGAAAGCGACGCTGGACAGCGGTGAATTAGGTGAAATTCTGTTAATCCACTGCGCGCATCGCAACGCATCAGTTCCAGAAAGTTACACCCTGGAAATGGCGGTAAATGACTCAGCAACACACGAAATAGACATCATTCGATATTTACTTAATGAAAATATTGTCTCTGTACGCGTGGATAAACCCCATAAAAAAACCAGCCGCGCTTGTGCGCACTTACAGGATCCCCTGATTGTTATTTTTGAAACCGAATCAGGTGTTCGGATCGATGACGAATTATTCGTGAACTGCAATTACGGTTACGACATCCGATGTGAAGTGATCGGAGAGAACGCCATTGCTGGTCTCACTGAACAGGCTTTAACCGCAACGCGCTCATCCAAAGGTCATAGTCACGCCATCCCAATGACCTGTATGGAACGTTTTGCTACTGCCTACGATCGTGAAGTACAAAACTTTGTGGATAGAGTAAGTGAAGGTAGCGAAATGACCGGCCCATCTTCATGGGATGGCTACGTAGTTGCTGTCGTCTGCGACGCTGGCCTGGAATCACTGAAAGACGGGGAAAAACACGCAGTTAACCTGCCGGAATGCCCGGCTCTGTACCGCTAATTATCGCAGCCACAGGAGAGCATCATGCTAACTATCAGGCAAGAAGATATTTTTATTGGCTGCCGCGCGAATTCAAAAAAGAAGGCTCTGCGTATTGCAGCTGATGCCTTACAGGCGAGTGGTTATGTCAGCAATGGCTTCTTTGAATCGATGCTGGATCGTGAAAAAGTGCTTTCAACCTGGCTGGGCGCAGGGGTGGCAATGCCACACTGTACAAAAGAAGGTATCGATTTAGTGACACAAACAGGCTTTCAGGTATTTCAGTTCCCGGAGGGAGTCGGCTGGGGGGAGGGTAAAGTTGCTTTCCTGGTTGTAGCCGTCGCAGCACAAAATAATGAACATATTGACGTTATTGCTGCTTTGGCGGATCTACTCGACGATGAAGTAAAAACTACATTGTTGGCCAGTGCCAAAAGCAAAGAAGAATTTCTGGGAATCCTCGAAGGCAACTAATTAATTAAAGAAAGGAAAAGTTATGAAACTGGCATTATGTACCGACGTTCTTGGAGATTTGTCATTTACTGATATGCTTGACCGTGTTAAGCAATATGGAATCAATGGTGTTGAAATGACAGCAGGCGGCTGGTCACCCTGCCCTCATGTTAAGACGGAAGAAATGCTGGAGTCACCTGAAAAACTTGCGGTATTTCGTGGCGAACTAGAAAAACGTGAGATGGAGATCGTCGCTCTCAATTGTTCAGGTAATCCACTTGCTCCAGGTGAACTAGGCAAAAAACATTCAGCAAGCAGTTACAGAACCGTAGAGCTCGCCGCGAAGTTGGGTGTGAAAAAAATTGTCATGATGAGTGGTTTGCCGGGAGGATGTCCTGAAGATAAAATCCCAAATTGGATCACTTCAACGATCTCCTGGCCAGATTATATGCCTGGTGTAATTGATTACCAGTGGAATCAGGTTGCAATTCCGTGGTGGCAAGCGTTTTCTCGTCATGCCGAAGAGCATGGCATTGAAAAAATCGCACTGGAAGAGTTCCCAAGCCAGCTGGTGTATAACCCAGACACTCTGTTGCGTCTGCGCAAGGCAGTCGGCGATATTATCGGCATGAATCTCGATCCATCTCATCTGATAGCGATGGGAGCCGATCCAATCGCTGCAGCACGTAAACTCGAAGGTTCGGTTTATCATGTCCACGGTAAAGATGCCCGTATCGAGCGCGGGTTGGCTGATATTGATGGTCTGCTGGAATACAAACCGGTAACCGATACTAAAAACCGTACCTGGAACTACGTCGCTGTAGGCTGTGGTCAGGATTTGAAATGGTGGAAGGAATTTTTCTCCGTTCTTCGAATGACCGGATACGATGGTTATGTATCTCTTGAAATGGAAGATCTGACGATGAGTGTAGAAGCAGGCTTATGTACATCAATTGATGCCTTGAACGCGTCACTGAGTCGCTGATCAATACTCCTATAATATAAAAATCATTAAGATTGATAATGCCAGTCAGTTTTTTAACTGACTGGCTGAATATTATACCCCCGTATTTAATGTTAAAAACACAGGTCCAAAAATGCTTTATTTAACAGGATGAATAGCATGAGAAGAGTCCTCTTCCCTCATCAACCATCAACCATCAACCATCAACCATCAACCATCAACTCCACCAATATAAAAATAACACCTTTAACACTGAGGTAATTTATTTTTTATACAGTTCCCTCTCAGGAAGAGTTTTTTTTGAAAATTCAATTATTCATATAGATAGAAGGAACTGGCAATGAAAATAGTAGGTGAATTAATTGTAGAAAATCAACATAATTCCCTTCATGCAACAGAGGAGTTTACGACATTGCTATCGGCGATTAAACTTGGCGCAAATTTATCCACAGGGATATCAATAAGGCCGAATTCGTCGGTATCCCTGGGGCAAGTGGACGTGGACGTGGAAACATACAAGGAGAAGAACAACAAAAACTTGATCTGTTTGCCAATGAAAAGCTAAAAAATGCATTACGTTCCCGTAACATTGTTGCATGAATAGCCTCTGAATAAGATGATAACATTGTTATTTTTGCGGGAGGGAGCATGCAAAACACAGTTTGCTGATGGATCCGCTAGATGGTTCGTCCAATATTGTTGTTAATGTATCTGGATTCGAAAAAAATAGGCGTCTCCTGCTGTTTTTCTTGACCTGTTCGCCAGAAAATCGGTGAGATAAGCAATATCATTACCTTCTGAATATTAGACTTACAATCAAAATTCGGAGAATGTCGTCAGAGAATTGAGGTAAATCTTGAAGCTATATCTCACACCGTTCCTGAGACGTCAGTAAGATTATGAAGCCAGACCATCATTTTCTCAACAAGCCGATCTGGTAACAGCCAGAATGTATTAAAATGCATATATTAGCCATATTGAATGTATTTGTATTTAACCCTATATTTCCAGTCACCTATTATCATTTAATCTATTACTGGTACGCCACCGAAGATATTCCGGTGGCGAGCGAGAACCCAGCGCACTATGCGGATGCCATTCATTATAGTGCTCGAACGCCTCCGCAAGGTTATTTACTGCCGTTAACCCGCCAGGTTTGAGTATGCTACTGATGTAGTCACGCTCCATCATTTTGACGAAGCCCCTCTGCTATTCCGTTACTCTCCGGGCTTCGCACCGCCGTGTTTTTCGGCTCAGGTCTCACCATCCGAGCGATCTGCCTTGTTTCATTCGCCCGTTAGTATGAACCGTTATCCGTCAGCCATTCCACTGGCGACGGCGGAAGACCGCTGCCGAAGCGACGCTCCACGGCTCCCAGCATGACGTCCTGTACAGTTTCGCTATTGAAGCCGCCCATACTGGCTGCCCAGTGCAGCGTTTCACGATCGCAGTAGCCCAGCGCGAACGCGGCACGCAGTTTTCGCCATTATCACAGCGGAATTAGAACCCACCAGAGCACCACTTGGTTGCTTTTCTTCACGGACACTCTGCTGGTATGTGCCCGTTTCGCTGGTGGTACGCGGGTTTACTCTCAAGCAGTAGCGTATTCTGACGTATGTTTCGGTAAACACGTTTGGCGTTATTCGTTGCCGCACCATCAGGTTCTGTCGGCCTGCGAAGCAGAACCCCCCCCGGCGATAGCCATACGTGGACAGCACGCCGATAACTTGGTGTATACGGGCAAGCACATTCGTATCATCAGTGCGGCGACCTGCGGCGGCCCTCCTGCCAGTCATCGTATAAAATAAAAAAGTGCATTGATATAGCTTCAATATGGGGAAAAAGGCCGGGCTGGGAAAGCCGCAGGGAACAAGATCGCGAAACAGCGGCACCAAAAACCGTGGCGACGGCTCAACCGGCTTGTAGAACGTCAACATAAACTCACCTGGCATAATAACTGTGTTTATATACAGTATTAATAAATCATCAGGGTTAATCAAGCCGCTCATGCTCCGTTATCGCGAAGGTCTTGAAGTTCGGCCATATTTAGGCGGATGCTGCGGCTCGTCGCGCCAGGCGGCGCTAAAAATAACGCGTCTCTGGCAATCTCACGCGATTCGTAGCAGGATAGATGCTTGCAAGCAGCGCGTTATGGTGAGGTACCATAACCACAAACTATGGCGATTCGTCCGACATACTGAACGGGAGATTCTTATGTACTACACGTTAGGAGATACCACCCTCCACTTCTATCGCTATCAGTGCCGTTTCTACGTTGCCCACTGGGATGGCGGCAACGTAATGACCGACAAGTTCAGGCAGTTCATCGAGCTGATTACGGAAAAAACGGGCATTGACGCGAAGAATGTCGAGGCGGTTGCACGAGACTATTTTAACAACGTCGATTAACGGTTGTTCAGTAGCTGAATAACCGACCCCCGCTTATTACCTACATGCCCTGCACTGGCCGGCTGGCGAGGCGGAAAACGCGCGCGGTTCTTCCTCTCGCCTTGACACTGTACAAAAAAACAGTATAACTACTGCCTACCGTTACAGGAGCCAAAGCATGTTTGTAGAACTGGTTTATGACAAAAGAAATTTTGAAGGGTTAGCCGGGGCCAGAGAGACCATTATGGCTGAACTCACCAAACGTATTCACCGCATTTTTCCTGAGGCCGACGTTCGCGTTAAGCCGATGATGACGCTGCCCGCCATCAATACGGATGCCAGCAAGCATGAAAAGGAGCAGATCAGCCGCGCCGTTCAGGAGATGTTTGAAGAAGCGGATATGTGGATGACCGCAGACGAATAAGCCAGGCCGCCGCGTTGATATCAACAGCGTTTTTTCAGGGGCCGGCGTTAGCATTACCCAATACGGTTCCCTGGATATCACCTTGCCCTGCAAATATTTTCCCCGGCCACCGGCGCTGCCCGCCGGTCATTTAAATACGCTATCCTGTTCACCAGACTTAAATTTATCCGCGGCCAGGGAAGCAAACTGCGCCATCAACACCAGATACAACCTGACTCCCTGAATATTACGTAATTTTATATTCACAACCTGAATAAAATGAAACCCACTGCAGATTATTCTGACCATGGCGGCTGAGGAATCACTCCCGTCGTGTCCATAGCCATTTTTTACAGGCAGGTTTGCCGCAAAAGATTCAGGCAACGCCCGCCAGGTAGCGCAGGCGTTACCGCCTGGCCGCTCTTTTTTCCTCCGCGGCGCTTTTCATCCGAGGGCGCACCAATGTTTCTAAATTGTTTCAGTCAGTTAGTCCATGAAAACGGCACGGATGATGCTCTCTTTTGGCGCAAACGGCCCAAATCCCCTCCAGCATCTTTAAGCAAAATAGCGGCGATTAATTGAAATATTATGCTACACCGCTGCGGAGACATCGATATGAAAACCCAGCATTGATTCATAAATATCATTAAAAAAGCTTTTTTGATAACTATGAAAAATATTTCATTAGGATTTTTCTTAAGGCGAGAGTAAATTTCTTCGCATAAAAGCAAGAATATCCATAAATTTCTCGGGGAATAAATGCGTATGGCGAATTTACTCTTTTTGGCACTGGCGGTCGCACTGCTCCTGGTCGCCGTTTTTTCTCTTATTTCGTATATAAGAGATCGCAAGAAACAAAAGTTTACCTTCAAAAAAAGACGCTAGCGGCAACAACGTTAGGGGGACGAACAGACGTTGAGTCCCTTTAACCTACGCAGCCGGGCGAGCGCAGGGACCGTCCTTGACGGTATCTGTTTGAAATAGCTTAAATAGCCTGAATTATTACAGTGAGGCCAGGCTTCGGGAAACGAGAAATATTATTGTTGCATCACGTCAGGCCATCGCATCCCGAACGGGTTCTGTTTATTTGCGGAACTATTGCTCAGGTACGCAGTCTGATTACCGTCTGTATTAAACTATCGAGACTGCTGTGACCACACTTATGATTGTTGTAACAACGCTTGCCGTGCTTAGCCTGTTCGTATTGAGCCTGGCAAAAGTTGGAATTGCTGTATCCAATAACCCCGACGAGTTCTGATTGCTCTTCGGGCTATCGTCGAAGCTCTGGCTTCCCTGTCGCTGATCCTACATACCGCACGTCAGCGATTATCGTTTTTCCGTAGCGCCGCCCTCTTCTTTGCAGAACCCTCTCCTTTGCAGAAGCGCTTTACCGCCGCGGGTGCCCGACTCTGCCTTCCGCTGCCGTAACCTCTCCCCGAGCCGTCACCCGGAGGCGCTGACGCGCTGGCCGAGGAGACGGCCGGCATACCTACTTCTTCTTCCGCTTACGCCGATACTTACGCTTAAATTTAAGATCGATGGCAAAAATAACCACGATAACGCCGACAAGCCATAACAGGGTGGCACCAGTTTCAGCAACGTTCACAACGTCCCTTTTATCTATCACTTAATGTTATGGGTAACATTAAGAACCATATAAAACCAGTAAGCAATCGTTTTCGTTACAATTGTATGGCGAATAAATGACGAAATGTCGCATCCGCGAGCAACGGGTCAGAAATCAGCCATCGCCGGATGGAATGAAGCTCCCAGGACGGAGATTGACGGTTCGCATTCCCTCTTCCACCAGGCTATATCTTAGACACCTTTATGCGTACAGGAGTGATGGTGGTGAGCAAGAAGATTCTGATGCTGGTGGGCGACTACGCCGAAGATTACGAAACGATGGTGCCGTTTCAGGCATTGCAGATGATTGGTCATCAGGTTGACGCGGTGTGCCCCGATAAAACCAAAGGTGACTATATCATGACGGCGATCCACGATTTTGACGGTGCCCAGACCTATAGCGAAAAACCCGGCCACCGCTTTGTTCTTAACGCCGACTTTTCCGCAGCAAAAGAACAAGATTACGACGCGCTGCTGATCCCCGGCGGACGGGCGCCTGAATATCTGCGCCTGAATGAGGAGGTGCTCAAGCTGGTGCAGGCGTTTGACCGCGCCGGTAAGCCAATTGCCGCCGTTTGCCACGGCCCGCAGCTGCTGGCTGCGGCCGGCGTGCTAAAAGGACGTACCTGCAGCGCCTATCCGGCCTGTGCGCCGGAAGTTCGGCTCAGCGGCGGACACTATGCCGACATCGGTATCGATCAGGCGCACGTTGACGGCAACCTGGTCACCGCTCCCGCCTGGCCCGCGCACCCGCAGTGGCTGGCGAAATTTGCCGAAGTGCTGCAGCAGCAATAGGTTGAACGACACGTCAACGCGGGCGAAAGCCGCTGGCAGGCGGTAATGGCGTGGAGAACCGCGCCATTACCGAATCACGATGGGATAACGAACTACGGGTGCTTGACGATATACATTGTCCGGCTATAGGCAACATCTTCCGGGTTGGTAATCGGATAGCCCTTCAGCCACGGCTTAATCAAACGTCCGTTGGTGTACTGATAAATTGGCGCGATGGGCGCTTTGGCCATGATTATCTTTTCCGCTGCGTTGTAATCATCGTTGCGCGCCTTATCCGACGTCTCCTGCGCCGCCTGGGCTAAGATCTTGTCGTAGGTCGGATCGTTAAAGCGGGAGATATTACCGCTATGGGTTGAGGTCAACAGAGACAGGAAGGTGGAAGGCTCGTTGTAATCCCCCACCCACGAGGCGCGAATCACGTCGAAATTCCCGGTGTTTCGGCTATCGATATACGTTTTCCACTCCTGATTCTGTAGCTTAACGTCGACGCCGAGGTTTTTCTTCCACATTGACGCCACCGCGATGGCAATCTTCTGGTGGTTTTCCGAGGTGTTATACAACAGCGTCAGCTGAAGCGGACGGCCAGGGCCATAGCCCGCCGCCTGCAGCAGCGCCTTGGCCTGCGCGTTCAGCTCGGCCTGGCTCATGCTCTCCGCCTGCGAGGGCTGCGGCGTAAACCCTGCCGTCACGTCCGGGGTGAAGTGCCAGGCCGGCTTTTCGCCGGTTCCCAGCACTTTTTCCGCCATCAGGCGGCGGTCGATAGTCAGGCTCAGCGCCAGGCGCACGCGCTCGTCGGCGGTCGGCCCCTTCTGCGTGTTAAAGGCGTAGTAGTAGGTGCCCAGCTGCGGCGGGGTGTACACCTGCCCCGGAATATCTTTCAGCAATTTTTGGTACAGGTTTTTCGGGAAGGACTCGGTGATATCGATATCCCCGGCCAGGTAGCGCTTGGTCGCCGACGACTCCTGGTTAATCGGTACAAAGGTCACCTGCTGGATAACCGTTTTGCCATTATCCCAGTAGTGGCTGTTAGGGACGACAACCAGCTTTTCGTTAACCACCCGGTCTTTTAACACGTAGGCCCCGTTGCCGATAAGGCTGCCCGGACGCGTCCAGTTAGCGCCGCTCTCGACGTTCGCTTTCTGTACCGGATAAAACGCGAAGCTGGCCGTCAGATTGCTGAACCACGGCAGCGGCTTATCCAGCTGCACCCGCAGCGTGCGCGCATCTACGGCGGTAACCCCCAGCGTATCGACCGCGGCCTTACCGTCGATAATATTTTGCGCATTCGTTATGCCCGCCAGCGCGGCGAACCAGGCAAAGGGTGACGTCGTTTTCGGGTCTACCAGGCGCTGCCAGCTGTAGACAAAGTCCTGCGCCGTAACCGGGGTACCGTCCGACCAGCGGGCGTCATCGCGCAGGGTAAAGGTCCAGACCCGGTTATCGTTGCTCTGCCAGCGGGTCGCCACGCCGGGAATAAGATTGCCCTTAGCGTCCTGGTTGACTAAACCTTCAAAAAGATCGCGGATCACCTGAATTTCCGGCAAGCCCACGGCTTTAGCGGGATCTAATGAGGCCGGCTCATCTTTAATATGCCGTACCAGTACCTGTTTCTCGGCTAAGACGGTACCCGGAGGGACATCCGCCGCCCAGGCCAGAGATGAAACGCTGGCTAACCACAGCGCGCCGCATGTCAATGTGACAGGATACTTCATAAGATCCCCTTTAAAATAAAAAAACCAGAGCTGGCAGAAGGATGATTATTTGTTTCATCACCTGAAATTGCAAACGGCTTGTGATAGAAAATTGACGCGTATTCTGATTTCATCGTCCAGGGAAACTATTTGATTCCGGGACGGTTTTACACAACACTGCTGAAAATAACCTGCTAACAGGATGCCCTATGCCCGTTTCTCGTCCTCGTACCCAGCGCGGCGCCTTTCCGCCCGGCACCCAGCGCTACGGCCAGTCCCATCTTGGCGCACCGCTGCTGTGGTTCCCCGCGCCGCTGGCCGATAGCCGCAGCGGCCTGATCCTTGCCGGCACTCACGGCGATGAAAACTCGTCGGTGGTCACCCTCTCCTGCGCGCTTCGAACCCTGAAGCCCGAACTGCGTCGCCATCACGTCGTGCTGGCGGTCAACCCCGACGGCTGTCAGCTCGGGCTGCGCGCCAACGCGCGCGGCATCGATCTCAATCGCAATTTTCCCGCGGCAAACTGGAAAGAAGGGGAAACGGTCTATCGCTGGAACAGCGCGGCCGAGCAGCGCGACGTCGTGCTGCTGACCGGGGAAAAGCCCGGCTCGGAGCCGGAAACCCAGGCCCTGTGCCAGCTGATCCACCAGATCCACCCGGCGTGGGTGGTCTCGTTTCACGATCCGCTGGCCTGCATTGAGGATCCTGGCCACAGCGAGCTCGGCCAGTGGCTGGCCGACGCGTTCGCCCTGCCGCTGGTCGGCAGCGTCGGGTACGAAACGCCCGGCTCTTTCGGCAGCTGGTGCGCCGATATCGGCCTGCCGTGCATTACCGCAGAATTCCCGCCGATATCCGCCGACGAGGCCACGGAAACGTACCTGCCGGCGATGATCGACCTGCTACACTGGCACTCTCAAAGATGAAGAACGCCGGTGCTGAAATGCAGCGCCGGCTCCACGTCAACCGCCAGCCAGGTCGGGCCATCGAGATCGGCGAAACGCGCCAGCGGAGCCAGCGGCAGCGCCGCTGAAATCGCCCGCGAGGTGCAGAGCATACAGCCGAGCATGCGCTCAAAGCCCTGCTGCTCCGCCTCCTGCGCGAGAAACAGCGCTTCGGTCAGGCCTCCGGATTTATCAAGCTTGATGTTCACCATCTCATAGCGCCCGCGCAGCCGCGGCAGGCTGTCGCGGGTGTGGCAGCTCTCGTCGGCGCAGACGGGCAGCGGATGAATAAAATTCTCCAGCGCCTCATCGGCGTCCGCCGGCAGCGGCTGCTCAAGCATCGCCACCCCGATATCGGCCAGCAGCTGGCAGCGCGCCGCCAGGCCATCGCTGTGCCAGGATTCATTGGCGTCAACAATCAGCGTGGCCTCCGGCACCGCGCTGCGAATGGCGATCAGCCGTTCGCTGATAAGGCGATCGTCAAGCTTGACCTTCAGCAGGCGCGCGCCCTTTTCCCACAGCGCCGCGGCGCTGGCCGCCATCTGCTCCGGGGTGCCGATCACCACCGTCTGCGCCGTCACCACCCGGTTCGGCAACGCAACCCCCAGCAGCTGCGGAATGCTTTTGCCCACGCTACGCGCCTGTAAATCCCACAATGCGCAGTCGACGGCGTTACGCGCCGCCCCCGCAGGCAGCAGATGCTGAAGCTGTTCGCGGGTCGCGCCGCTTTCCAGCTGCTCGCCAATCGTCAGAATTTGCGCCATAACCGAGGCAATGCTCTCCCCATAGCGAGGGTACGGCGTGCACTCGCCGACGCCCTTAACGCCATTCTCCTCCACCTCTACCACCACGACCTTCGCCTCGCTGCGGCTGCCGCGGGCAATCACAAACGGGGTATGTAGCGGCCAGGCTTCTTCGTACACTCGCAGGTTTCGCATTCCCAGGTTCCTCCAGGGGAAACGTTAAATAGGATTTGCCGTGCTGATAACGGATGTCATACACTACCCGTGACGTTAACTATATGTAAACAGGAAGATAAACATGTCACAAACCGTGCATTTCCAGGGCAATCCCGTTGCCGTTCAGGGCACCATTCCGCAGGCAGGCGCAGCCGCGCAGCCGTTTACGCTGGTCGCCAAAGATCTCTCCGACGTCGCGCTGAGCCAGTTCGCCGGCAAACGTAAAGTACTGAATATTTTCCCAAGCATCGATACCGGCGTGTGCGCGGCATCGGTACGTAAATTTAACCAACTGGCATCCGAGCTGAACAACACCGTTGTGCTGTGCATCTCCGCCGATCTGCCGTTCGCTCAGTCCCGCTTCTGCGGCGCTGAAGGCCTGAACAACGTCGTCACCCTGTCCACCCTGCGCGCGCCGCAGTTCCTGGCTGATTACGGCGTTGCCATTGCTGCTGGCCCGCTGGCCGGCCTGGCCGCTCGCGCAGTGGTCGTTGTTGATGAGAATGACCAGGTTGTTTACAGCCAGCTGGTGAATGAAATCACCGAAGAGCCGGACTACGATGCGGCCCTGGCTGCGCTGAAAGCGTAATCAGCCTCTGCCCCGGACCGCGCTTCACGCCCGGCCCGCATGTCCTAAGCCCTCGTTTATCGAGGGCTTTTTTATTTTCGCGGCGCATAGCGGGAGATAAATCGCGCAATCGCCGGGCCGGTCAATAAGATGGTGAACAGGCGCAAGGTCTGCATCGCCATGATAAACGACATGTCGGCTCGCGTTCCCGCCGCAATAATCGCCACCGTATCCAGGCCGCCGGGGCTGGTCGCCAGATAGGCGGTCATAAAATCGAGCGGCAGCACCTGCGTCAGGCCAAACGCCATCAGCGAGCAGAGTAAAATCAGGCCGATGATGGAGGCGAGAATCTGCGGCAGAGTCTTTAGCGCCAGCAGAAAAATCTCCCGATTAAATTTTAGACCAACGCTCCAGCCAATGGCGGCATAAGCCAGCGCCAGCAGCCATTCCGGCAGCTCCAGCATCAGCCAGCCCTCACCCTGCACCAGCGCCCCGGCCAGCATCGGCAGCAGCATCACGCCGGAAGGAAAGCGCATGCGCAGGCCCAGCCAGCCCGCGGCGGCGGTCAGCAGCAGCGTCAACGGCAGCTGTCCGCTGATGGCGGGAAACCAGACGATCTGCTGGTTCATCTCCTGCGCCTCGCCGCCAGAGGCAAAACGCACCACCAGCGCCGCCGCGCCGGCAACGAACAGCACCCGCAGATACTGCATTAAGGCCACCAGCCGCACGTCGGCGCCGTAATCCTGCGCCATGACCACCATCGCCGAAGCGCCGCCCGGCGAGCTGCCCCACGCGCCGGTTGCCCCGGGTAGCGAGCTGTAGCGCACCAGCAGCCACCCGGCCAGCGCGCTGAAGGCCAGCGTAGCGAACAGAATAAACAGCACCAGCGGCCAGTGGCCGAGCAGCACGCCAAAAATTGAGGGCGTGAGGGTTTGGGCGATCATGCAGCCAATAATGGCCTGAGCGGCGATAAAAAAGGGTCGAGGTACGCTGATTGTCGTGCCGCGCAGGCTGAAGGTTATGCCGGCGATCATCGGGCCGAGCAGCAGCGCCGCGGGCAGATGTAGCCAGAACAGCACAAACGACAGCGCGGCGGAGAGGGTCAGGAGTTTCAGCCACGACAGCAGCGGGCCAGGCGACATTACCATCTGAATTCCTGCAAAATAAGTTTGCAGCACGTTGGCCGACGGTCAATCCCGCCGGCCAACGAGGCTACGCTATTCTTCGCTCTTCTTCTGGCTGAGGCCGTACTCGCGCAGCTTATTGGCAATCGCGGTATGGGAAACCCCCAGTCGCTTCGCCAGCTTACGGGTGCTCGGGAAGCTGCGGTAAAGCTGGGTCAGAACGGAACGCTCAAAGCGACGAGTAATATCGTCCAGCGAACCTTCCATCGCCTCTTCGCCTACCGGCAGCGAAGCGACGTCGCCATCCGGCAGCAGGATATCCTGGGGCCGCATTTCGTAGCCATCAAGCTGCGTCAGCGCACGATAAACCGCGTTCTTCAGCTGGCGAACGTTGCCAGGCCAGCTATAGCGGGTCAGCACCGTACTGAGATCGGCGGAAAGTTTCGGCCGCGGGATCCCCTGCTCGTCGGCAAACCGGGCGACGAACAGCTCGGTCAGCGGAATGATATCCTGCGGGCAGTCGCGCAGCGGCGGTAAATGCAGGGTCAGGACGTTGAGGCGGTAGTAAAGATCTTCGCGGAACAGACCCTTCTGCACCATCTCCACGAGGTTTTTCTGGGTGGCGCAAATCACCCGCACGTCAACGTGAACCTCGTGATCTTCCCCCACCCGGCGGAAGGTGCCGTCATTGAGGAAACGCAGCAGCTTCGTTTGCATCCGCGGCGACATTTCGCCGATCTCATCCAGCAGCACCGAGCCGCCGTTAGCCTGCTCAAAGAAGCCTTTTTTGCCCTGAATAGCATCGCCAAACAGCTCGCTTTCCACCGCGTCTTCCGGGATAGAACCGCAGTTCAGCGCCAGATAGGGCTTGCTCGCCCGCGGGCTGGCGAGGTGGCAGGCGTGCGCCAGAAGATCTTTCCCGGTACCGGTATCGCCGACGATCAGCAGCGGCGCGCTGAGCATCGCCAGCTTGCGGGCCTGCTCAACTACGTGGCGCATTTTCGGGCCGACGGCGAGAATTTGGCTGAACGCGCTGGTATCCTGGGTGGTCATGGTCTGCAGCTGACGCCCCATACGTACGGTGGAACGCAGCATTGCCACCGCTCCGGTGAGTACGCGTTCGCCGTGCTCGCCTTCAAGGTAGACCGGCGTAATCTCCAGAACAAAGTTCTGTCCGCCAATCACCACATGCTCGCTGTGCGACTCCAGCGGGCTGCTTTCCAGCCAGCGCTGGATGTTAAAATCGGTAATCAGCTGGGCCACCGGGTGATTGCGCAGCCGCTCCTGGCTTTGCGCAAACAGCTGGCAGCTGGCCGGGTTCGCCAGCTCGACTTTCCCTTTGGTGTCCAGCGAGAGCACCGGTTCCGGCATCGCCACCAGCAGCGCCGACAGCGCAAGATGCTCACGCTCAGACGGCATCCACGGCACGGTACGCACGTCGGTCACGCCGGCGATACGGCGGATTTCCGCCATCAGACTGCTAAAGTTAGCGAACTCCAGCTCGGCAAAATTGAGGTAGATCCGGCCAATAGGGTCGATGTCGATACCGCGGAGGTCGATCCCTCGCAGCACCAGCAAATCGAGCAATTCACGGGTCAGACCAAGACGGTCCTCACAAAAGACTTCAAGACGCATAGGAGTTTTCACCCTAAAAAGGCCAATGACGGATGAATAATAGGACAGTTATTTGCTGGCGTGAAGATAGCTGTCAACAAATATTGACAGTATGGCGGAAAAATGGCCGCTGTGGCGTAAAGGCGAGCGAAGAAAAGCGAGAATGCGCCGCTGGCCGCCGGGGAGCGACGGCCAGATCGGCTAAGAAGGTTATTCCGGGCGGGCTTTGCTTTTTTGCAGCGTCTCTTTCAGCTGGCCGATCAGCTCGCGGCGGAAATCCCCCAGCCGCGGCTTATCGTCAGCGATCCACGGCAGCGGGCGACACAGCTCCATCGCTTTGATCCCCAGCCGCGCGGTGAGCAGCCCGGCGCCAATGCCCTGCGCCGCGCGGGCCGATAGCCTGGCCGCCAGATCCTGCGACATCCAGTCCATACCGACCTCCCGCACCAGCTCGCTGGCGCCGGCGAAGGCGATATTCAGCAGCACCAGACGGAACAGGCGCAGGCGGCTGTAGTAGCCCAGCTCGATGCCGTACAGGGTGGCAATCCGGTTAATCAGGCGTAAATTACGCCAGGCGATAAACGCCATATCCACCAGCGCCAGCGGGCTGACGGCGATCATCAGCGTCGATTCCGCCGCCGAGCGGCTGATTTCGCGCCGCGCCTGGGCATCCAGCACCGGCTGAACCAGCTGTGCATACAGGCTGACAACTTCACGATCGCTTTGCGTTTCGTGGATCGCGGCATACCAGCGCTGGAGAGCCGGGTGCGCCTGATCGAGCCCCGCCTGCTGCGCAAGCTTTTCGCAAAACGCCCGCCCTTTTCCTACCGCATGGCTGTGCATCAGATCGCGGGCCTCGTCGCGCTCGTGAGCGCGCTGGCGCAGCCGCCACAGGCGCCGCCATTCGGTGGCAACGGAACCGACGCCCGCCCCCACGATCAGCGCCCCGGCCGCGCAGCCGCCGAGCGCAATCCAGTCCTGCGTCTGCCATGCGGTCATCGTCCACTGCACGCCCTGCGCCACCACGCTGACGCCAAATATCGCCAGCCCGGCGCTGACCATCCGCCGCCACAGGCTGCGCTTCGGCCGCAGAACCGACTCTACCACCGCTTCCGCCGTGCCCTCTTCGTCTTCTGTCAGCAGGTCAACCCGCGCCGGGGCGAACTTTTCTGCGTCAGCGCCGGCAAACGCGCGGGCAGACTTTAGCGCCTCGGCAGGCTCCGCCTGCAGCGGTCCGTTGAAATCTACGCGTGGTTTTAACGGTTCGCTCATCGCAATTTATCTCCAATCAAAAACTCAAGCGCCGCGTCCAGGCGAATATGCGGCAGCGGCTTATCGACATCCATCACCCGCGGGCGGAAATTCTCAAACTGAAAGCCCTGCTGCTGCCAGAACGCCTGGCCCGGCAGGCGCGCAGGCACTTCGCCGGGATAGATGGTCAGCGGCTGGCCATCGCTGAGCCGATCGCCGCGCAGCGCGGGAATGTTCTCGCCGTTGACCGCAATCAGCCCGCCCTGGGTGGCCTGAATCGACGCCAGCCCCAGGCAGTCCATGCTAATCCCTTCGAAGGCCGCATTTTGCCACGCGTCCTGAATCAGCTGCTGCAGCAGCGACACCATGTTGGCATGCTGATCGACGGTCACGTGATCGGCCTTGGTCGCCGCAAACAGCAGCTTATCAATCACCGGGGAGAACAGGCGGCGGAACAGCGTCCGCTGGCCGTAGTGAAAGCTTTGCATCAGCTGGGTCAGCGCGAGGCGCATATCGTTGAAGGCCTGCGGCCCGCTGTTCAGCGGCTGCAGGCAGTCCACCAGCACAATCTGGCGGTCAAAGCGCAGAAAATGGTCCTTGTAGAAGCCCTTAACCACCTTCTCGCAGTAATATCTGAAGCGCTCGCGCAGCATCCCGGCGTTAGTGTGCTTGTCCGCCTGAGCCAGCCGGGCTTCGCCGACGGCGTCCACGTCCGGCCAGGGGAAGAACTGCAGCGCCGGCGCGCCGGCCATATCGCCGGGCAGCACGAAGCGCCCCGGCTGAATAAAGTGCAGCCCTTCGCGCTTGCAGGCGTGCAGATAGTCGGTCCAGGCGGCGGCAATCTCCGCCAGCCGGTTTTCATCGGCCGGCGCCAGCGGATCCAACCCTTCGCACAGCTGGCGCCAGCGCGCCGACCACTCCGCGCGCTGGCCCTGCAGCAGCCCGGTCATTTGCCGCGACCAGCCAAGGTAGTCCTGCGCCAGCATGGGTAAATCCAGCAGCCATTCGCCGGGGTAGTCGACGATTTCCAGATACAGCGTGGAGGTGTCCTTGAAGTGGCGCAGCAGCGATTCGCCGGAGCGGTAGCGCAGCGCCAGACGGATCTCGCTGACGCCGCGGGTCGGCGTCGGCCACATCGGCGGCGACCCGTAGAGCTGGGCCAGCCCTTCATCATAGGTAAAACGCGGAATGCCGAAGTCGCGCTGCGGGACGCGCTTGACGCCCAGCAGGCGCTCTTCCCTGACCGCGCTGAGCAGCGGCAGGCGCGCGCCGGAGTGGATGTTCAGCAGCTGGTTGACCAGCGCGGTGATAAACGCGGTCTTGCCGCTGCGGCTAAGGCCGGTAACGGCCAGACGCAGGTGCCGGTCAACGCCACGGTTGACCAGCGCATTGAATTCAGTTTTAAGTCGCTTCATTGCCATCCCATGCTATCCGTAATATTTCAGGCTAGTGCTTTGAAGAAAGTGCTTTAATCATAAGCCATTAGGTGGGGATAAGCCGAGAAGTTATAAAGTGCGGCACGACGATCCCCGCCCGCTACTTCATGTTGCGAGTTAAGCGATTTGCCAGGCGGCTGAGCAGCGGCTCGAGAGCAACCGCCAGCAGCATTTTCACCGGCCGACGCGCAACCGACTTGATTGCCCAGCCGGCAACGCCCGCCGGGCCATAGCGCAATGCGGTCAGCAGCACCAGCCGGCCGGCGATTTTCAGCCCGGGTTTCATTTTCTGTCCTGCCTGCTGCCATTTGATGTTCATAGGTAACCTCAGGTTAAGCTACAGCTGACGAAAGCGGCTGCGCAGGGTAAAGGTGTCGGAGGTGACGTAGCGCTCCATTTCCCGCAGGCGTCGTTCGCTGGCCGCCAGCTCGCGATCCGCCTCGGCGAGCAGCTCGCCGCTGGCCGGCACTTTCTCGCCGTTCAGCTCGCTTTCCGCTATCGGATCGAGGGCGAACGTCAGGATAATGTATGCCACCACCACAAAGAAAAAGAGACCAAAAATCATCGCCAGGACGGTTATCAAACGCACCAGCTTCACCGGCACGTCAAGATAGTGCGCGATCCCGGCGCAAACGCCCTTCACCATACCGCGCTGGGGAATTCGCCACAGTTTTTTACTCAAATCGAGTCCGGCCATTATTTGTCCCTCCAGTTTGGATGCTCGGCATCAAGAATGTCTTCCAGCGTCTGAATCCGTTCGCGCATGCGCTTCGCGTCATCGGTCAGTTGCAGCAGGCGCTGCTGTTCATTCTGCGACAGGCTGCCGCTGGCAGAACGATTGTTGTAGTGCAGCCAGAGCCACACCGGCAAAACGAACAGCACAAATAACGTCAGGGGTATGGCAATAAAAAGCGTACTCATGTGTACTCCTTACAGTGAGTGAGCGGCGGCGCGTCACGGCGCCGCGACGCTTGATCCTTCAGGCTGGCGGCATCGCCTGCCCCGGTCTTTCAACCGGTAGCGCGGCCTGAAGGATTTTGCGAATGTCATCAGTTATTTTGATTCATTTTGCTTTTCAACGCCGCCAGCTGTTCGCTGATTTCGTCGTCGGCTTTCAGGTCAGCAAACTGCTGGTCCAGCGATTTTTGCTTGCCGAAGCCGTGGCTTTCCGCTTCCGCTTCCATCTGATCGATGCGGCGCTCGAAGGATTCAAAACGCGCCATCGCTTCATCAATTTTACCGCTGTCCAGCTGACGACGCACGTCGCGGGACGAGCTGGCCGCCTGGTGACGCAGGGTCAGAGCCTGCTGACGAGCGCGCGTCTCGCTAAGCTTGTTCTCCAGCTCGCCGATCTCTTTTTTCATCCGCGCCAGGGTTTCATCAACCAGCTGCGCCTCATTTTCCAGGCTGCCGATAAGGTCGGTGAGCTTCTGTTTTTCCATCAGCGCGGCGCGGGCGAGATCGTCTTTATCTTTGCGCAACGCCAGCTCTGCTTTTTCCTGCCATTCGGCCTGCTGCGCGAGCGCCTGCTCAATGCGGCGGCTCAGCTGTTTCTTTTCCGCCAGCGCGCGTGCCGAAGTCGAGCGGACTTCAACCAGCGTATCCTCCATCTCCTGGATCATCAGGCGAACCAGCTTCTGCGGGTCCTCCGCTTTCTCCAGCAGAGAGTTAATGTTGGCGTTCACGATGTCGGCAAAACGAGAAAAAATACCCATAATTTCAATCCTCATAGTTCTGTTATCAGGCAACGGCCTGTGCAGAGACTAATACAAATAGCGTGCCAGTTTTTTATCTTATTGATTTTAAAAGGCATGGTTGTTATATGCGCAGCGGGTTGCTAAAGTAACCTGGTGAATCACACGACTAAATGGCGAATTTCATCATGGCGGAATACAAGGACAACCTGCTCGGCGAAGCCAACAGCTTTCTTGAGGTGCTGGAGCAGGTCTCACGGCTGGCGCCGCTGGATAAGCCGGTGCTGGTGATTGGCGAACGCGGGACGGGTAAAGAGCTTATCGCTAACCGTCTGCACTTTCTCTCATCCCGCTGGCAGGGGCCGTTTATCTCCCTCAACTGCGCCGCGCTGAATGAGAACCTGCTGGATTCCGAGCTATTTGGCCACGAAGCCGGTGCCTTTACCGGCGCCAGCAAGCGCCATCCGGGACGCTTTGAACGCGCCGACGGCGGGACCCTCTTTCTTGATGAGCTGGCAACCGCCCCGATGCTGGTACAGGAAAAGCTGCTGCGGGTCATTGAGTACGGGGAGCTGGAGCGCGTGGGCGGCAGCCAGCCGCTGCAGGTCAACGTGCGGCTGGTGTGCGCCACCAACGCCGATCTGCCGCAGATGGTGGAAAGCGGCCATTTCCGCGCCGATCTCCTCGACCGCCTGGCCTTCGACGTGGTGCAGCTGCCGCCGCTGCGCCAAAGGCAGAGCGACATTATGCTGCTGGCAAACCAGTTCGCCATTCAGATGTGCCGCGAGCTGGGGCTGCCGCTGTTCCCCGGCTTTAGCGAGCGGGCGACCGCAACGCTGCTGGGCTACCGCTGGCCGGGCAATATCCGCGAGCTGAAAAACGTGGTGGAGCGCTCGGTGTATCGCCACGGCACCAGCGACAGCGAGCTGGATAACATTATTATCAATCCCTTTCAGCCGCAGCAGCCTCTGCCAGCCGTCGTCGAGCAAACCCCGGACGGCCCCGTGCTGCCGCTGGATCTGCGCGCTTTTCAGCAAGAGCAGGAAAAAAGCCTGCTGCAGTCCAGCCTGCTGCAGGCAAAGTACAATCAGAAGCAGGCGGCGGATCTGCTAGGACTCACCTACCACCAGCTGCGGGCGCTGCTCAAAAAGCATCAGCTCTGAACCGTTCTCGGCAGCATCAGCGCGCTGACCGCCGTCGAGCCCAGGCACAGCGCCGCGTTGAACCACAGCGCGTACTGCGCGGCGCTGGCCATGCCGAGGGGCAGAAATAGCGCGAAAAGTGACGCCGTCACGGCTATCCCCATCGCGCCGCCCAGCGAGCTGCCCATTTTGTAAATACCGGAGGCCACCCCGACTTTGTTCTCCGGCGCATTAACCACCGCGGTGTCCGTCGACGGCGTCGCGTAGCAGCCCAGCCCGAGGCCAAACAGCACGTTGCTAAAAAAGACGGTCACGATATAGAGCGATTTATCGAGAAAGGTGCAGGAGATAAGCAGGATCCCAACGGCGGTGAAAATAGGGCCGGTCATCATCGGCAGCCGCGCGCCATAGCGCTGCAGCAGCTTCTCCCCGACGCGAATCATGACCAGCACGGTGACCAGATAGCCCAGCGTCATCATTCCGGTCTCCAGCGGGGTCATGTTGTGGCCCTTCTGTAGCCAGATGCTGGTAATCATCATGGTGCCGATAGCGCCGTTGAGCATAAAGTTCGACAGCACCGCCGCCCCGTAGGCGCGATTGCGAAACAGCGCAAAATCGATCAGCGCCGCGTCGCCCTTGCGCCGTCCGCTGAGGATAAAATAGCCGCCCGAGAGCAGCGAACCGGCCAGCAGCGCCAGCGACAGCCCGCTGCTCCAGCCCCAGCTATGCCCTTTGCTGATAAACAAATTCAGCAGCACCAGCGAGACAATCAGCGTTAACAGGCCGCTGACATCCAGCTTCTGCCGCTCCGCGCTTTGGCTGCGGCTTTCCGGCGTACCGCGGAGCAGCAGCAGAGCCGCCAGCGCCACGACGATGGAAAAGACGAAAATCCAGCGCCAGCCAAGACCGGTGGCAATCGCGCCGCCGACGAATGAACACAGGCCGCTGCCGCCCCAGGATCCAATCACCCAGAAGCTCACCGCCCGCTGGCGCGCCTTGCCTTCGTACCAGGTTTTGATCAGCGCCAGGGTCGCCGGCATGATGCAGGCCGCCGATAGCCCCTGCAGCACGCGGCCCGTCAGAAACAGCCCCGGGCCCTGGGCCACCACCAGCAGCGCGCTGCCGACAATACTCAGCCCCAGGCCCAGATGGGTCATGCGCATGCGGCCAAACTTATCCGCCAGCCCGCCGCTGGCTACTACGAAACAGCCGCTGAACAGGGCGCTGAGGCTGACCGCGAGGGTCAGGGTTTCGAGGGAAATGTCGAGACTGCTTTTCATCGCCGGAACGACGTTAATCACCGACTGGGCAAACAGCCAGAACGTCAGCACGCTGAGTACGATACCCGCCAGCAGGCGATCGGTACCGACGAACGACGTGGCGCTCAAAGATACGGAACTCATAATTGGGATCTCCCGTCGCAGGTGGTTAACGCAGATAGTCTTCCGTCAGGCCGCACCACAGCGCCGCGCCCTTGAGGAGGATCTCGTCGTTGAAGTCGTAGCCGGGGTTATGCACCATGCAGCGTTCCGCTTCATCCCCGGCGCCGATGGTGAAGTAGCAGCCGTGCGGATTGTGCTCGAGCATAAAGGCAAAATCCTCGCTGCCCATAAACGGCTTCACCTCCCCGACCAGCCCGGCGCCGAACAGCGACGTCGCCACCGCGCGCACTCTGTCGTTGGCGGCAGGATCGTTTCTGAGCACCGGACTGCCGTTGACGTGGATCAGCGTGGCGGTGGCATTGAAGCTTTCCGCCTGCGCGACGGCAATATCGTGGATCCGCTGCAGCACGGTTTCACGCACCTCTTCATTCAGCGTGCGTACCGTCAGCTTCATCAGCACTTTGTCGTTGATAATATTCGGCGCATGCCCGGCCTGAATGCTGCCGACGGTCACCACCGCCGGCTCAAACGGCGTGATGTTGCGCGACACGATGGACTGCAGCGCCAGCGTGATGTGGCAGGCCACCAGCGTCGCATCGACGGTATGCTCCGGCACCGCGCCGTGGCCGCCAACGCCTTTTACCTCGATATGCAGCGTGTCAGAAGAGGCCATCATCGCGCCGTCGCGCAGGCCGATTTTCCCCAGCGTTTGCCCCGGCATGTTGTGCAGGCCAAAAATGGTGTCGCAGGGAAACTTATCGAACAGCCCGTCCTCAACCATGACCCGACCGCCGTACAGCAGCTCCTCCGCCGGCTGGAAAATCAGGTGCAGCGTGCCGTTGAACCGACGGGTGCGCGCCAGATACTCGGCGGCGTAGAGTAAGGTGGTGGTGTGCCCGTCATGCCCGCAGCCATGAAAGCGGCCGTCGACCTGGCTGGCCCACGCTTTCCCGCTGGCCTCCTGCATCGGCAGCGCGTCCATATCCGCCCGCAGGCCAAGGCGGCGCTCGCCGTTGCCGACTTTTAGCGTACCGACCACGCCGGTCCCGGCCAGGCCGCGGTGCACCTCATAGCCCCACTGGCCAAGCAGCCGGGCGACCTCATCGCTGGTTTTATGCTCTTCAAAACCAATTTCCGGCTGCTGGTGAAAGCGACGACGGAGGGCAATAAACTGCGCTTCATTAACCTGTAGTGCTTCAATAAGGGGATGTGTCATTTTTATTATTCCTGTTGTGGTGTTTGCGCGACACTTTCGAGTTTATGCTGCCGGACCGGCTTTAATACGCCGTTTTTTGTTTTATATTGACGAGATATTGAGAAGTGTTTTTCATATAAATCGGTTATGACAAAAAATAACACGCTGTTTTTTGTCTTTGCCAGGAGGCGACGGTGGAACATCATTCAGGCGACTTTAGCGTCGCGGTTCGCGATATTCGTCAGCTCAGCCAGCCGGAGAGCGACGCGCTGACGCTGCTGTGGACGCTGCAGGGCAGCGTCAGCCTGCATGACGGTGAGGAGCATCAGCTGCTGGATGTCGATCGGCTGAAAATAGTGAACCGCAACCGCCCCTGGCGTCTGAGCAGCCGCGAGCCCAACGCGGTGATGGTTCTGACGCTCTCCGGCAGCTGGCTGACGCGCCTCGACGGTGATTTTTTTACCTTCGACTACCAAACTTCCCCCGACACCCGCGACGCCGACGATAGCCTGCGCCGCCTGATGCGCCAGCTGCTGGTGATTGAGCTGGTGAACCACCAGCCCCGCTATCGCCTCGAGGCCAATCGCTGGCTGAGCGAAATCGTTCTGCTGCTGGCCACCCGCTTTACGCAGCCGATCGCCGCCGGCACGAGGCGCGGGACGGAGAACTGGAGCCGGCGGATTGCCCGGGTCGTCGCGCGCATAGAGGCCAGCTACCGGCAACGGCTATCGCTGCACGAGGTCGCCGCCGCCGAGTTTGTCTCCGAAGCCTGGCTGTCGCGTCTGTTTCACAAAGAGGTCGGCATGAGCTTTGTGCAGTACATCACCGCGCTGCGCCTGAACAAAGCCGCCGAGCAGCTTATCAGCACCCGTAAAACGGTGCAGCAGGTCGCTCAGGAGCACGGTTTTGCCAGCACCCGTATGATGAGCGATCTGTTTAAACGCCAGCACGGCCTAACGCCGCGACAGTATCGCCAGCAGCGCCCGCAGCCGACGGTGGATACAGCCCGCCCGCGCGCCGGGGCCGGCGACGACTGGCAGCCGGTGGCCGTCGAGCGGCTCTACGCCCGGCTAAACGAGCCGGAGATAAAAGGCTGGGACAGCCCGCCGCTGCAGCTCAATCCCCAGCAGACGCGCCAGATTGATCTCCGCCAGTTTCCCGAGCGCACGGCGCCGCTGCGCCATACCCGGATGGTCGTCACCGTTCGCGAGCTCGACGATTTACTGCGCGAGGACGTGCGCCGCGAGCTCGAGCAGCTGCACGGCAGCCTACCGATTTACGCCATCGATATTAACGACCCTTTTCTCAGCAGCCGGCTGTTCGGCACCGGCTGGGACGACCCGCAGATGGCGGGCTACGCCTGCTGGTATAATCTGCAGCGAATTTTCAGCTGGCTGGCAAAAATGGGCTGGGGAGTGATTTTACATACCGGACTGACCACCCGCTGCGACCTGCTCCAGCGCTTCTTACGCCTCGCCGCAAACCATTTCTCCCCCGCCACGCTCGCCAGCTGGCGCTTTGTCTGGCACTGGTCGCCCCAGGCCAGCGAAGAGGCGCGCCTGCACGCGTGGCGTCAGCAGCGTGAAACGCTGCAGGCTTTACTGCCGCAGCCGCAGCTGGGCGTCTGGCACCGCTTTAGCGAAGAGGCGATAAGCGACGATCCTTTTCTTGCTTCGCCGATCCTCACCGAAGCCGATTTTCTCGCCTGCCAGGCCGACGCCAACGAGCTGCTGGATCTGGCGCAGCTGGATAGCAGCAGGCTGGCCTCCAGCGAGAGCTATCCGGTGCACAAACTGCGGCAGATCCAGGCCGCCCTGCGCCAGCACCAGCTCGCACTCCCCCTGTGGCTGCTGTCGTGGAATACGCTAACCGGCAACACCCGCGACACCAACGGCCGCTTCTTTCGCGGCGCGCTGCTGATGGATAATCTGCTGGGGCTGGCCGATCGGGTATGGCTGGCGGGATTCTGGCTCAATTCAGGCCTGCAGGGAGAGGCGCGCGCCAACGGCAGGCTGGATACCTCCAGCCTGGCCCTGCACTACCTTCACGGTCTGCCGCGTCCGGTGTACTGGGTTCTGTGGCTGTGGCGGCGCCTGCGCGGCGAAGTGCTGATGGCGGATAGAAACCTGCTGCTGCTGCGCCATAACGGGCACTATCAGCTGCTGCTGCGCAATACGGTCGTGTTCAACCCCTGGCTCTCCAGCGAAGAGACCTTTACCCAGCGCTTCAGCCAGCCCTACAGCATTCAGCTGCTTGGCCTGACCGGGCGCTGGCGGATTAAACAACATCTGTTCGACCAGCATCACGGGGCGCTGTTTCCGCTGTTTGAAGCGTTTCGCAGCCGCAGCGGACCGGATGATGAAGACTACGGTTGGCTGATGCACCAGGCGCGCCCGGCGCTGAGCGTCGCCGAGGAGAGCCCGCAGTCGGGCTGGCATCGCGTTGATTCTCTGCAAAGCAACGCCCTGGTGCTGTATGAATTTTCGCCGCTGAACGAAGAGCCTAGCGGGTTTCCGCCTGCGGCCTCTGCTCCCTGACCCGGGCGGCGATTTTAATCCGGCTCTCTTCGCTGGCCGGATTGAACACCATCATGTTCAGATCCGCGCGCCCCTCGACGCTAAAGGTCGAGAATTCCAGCTCAATCATCCCTATCTGCGGGTGGTGCATGCGCTTAAACCCTTCCCCGTGCCCGGCGACATCGTTACTTCGCCAGTAGGCGTCAAACTCCGGGCTCTGGCGGGAAAGTTCGGCAATCAGCCGATCGGTGTCTGGAGAAGCGCCCACCCGCGCGACGTCGGCGCGAAAGGCGCTGACGATAAGCCGGGCGACGGCATGCCACTCCTCCAGCGCGCCGCGGGCCTGGGGGTTGGTGAACAGCCGGCGCAGAATGTTACGCTCGGCCAGCGGCAGCTGCCCGTAGTCGGTCAGAATGCAGGCCGCAGCGTGGTTCCACGCAATAACGTCCCAGGTCGCCGTTTTGATAATCGCTGGCACCTGAAGGACATCAAGCACGCGCTGCAGGCGCGGAGTGATATCGTCGCTGACGATGAGTCGGGACTCCGGCAAATGCCCGAACGCCAGGATAAACAGATGGTCGCGCTCCGGCGTCGTCAGCCTTAGCCCGCCGGCAATGCGGCTAAGCACCTCCCGGGAGGGCGCGCCGCCGCGCCCCTGCTCCAGCCAGGTGTACCAGGTCGGGCTGATACTGGCGAGCTGGGCGACCTCTTCCCGCCGCAGCCCGGGCGTGCGCCGTCGGCCGGCCTGAAAGCCAAACGCGGTCGGATCAAGGCGTAACCGTCGTGCCCGCAAAAATTCACCAAGTGCATGGGTTGAGGAGTTGGTCATCATTAGCCTGTTAGTTTTTATACCCTGATAATGTCTCTACTTTTATAGTATCGCGTTAAGACTACCATAGCCTGGATACTCATTCTGGAGGTAGATCATGCGCATTTTTCTCACCGGCGCGACCGGTTTTATCGGCTCACGTATTCTCAAGGAACTGCAGGCCGCCGGGCATCAGGTCATCGGCCTCGCGCGCTCTGACGCCAGCGCCGCTGCCCTGAAGGCCGCCGGCGCTGAAGTGCAGCCCGGCACGCTGGACGAGCCCGAAACGCTGCTGGCGGCGGTTAGCGCTGCCGATGCGGTGATCCACACCGCCTTCGATCATGATTTCAGCCGCTTTGTCGCCAACTGCGAAAAAGACCGCCGGGTTATTCTCGCCATCGGTAACGCGCTGGCGGGACGGCGTTGCCCCCTGATTATCACTTCAGGCACCGCCATGGGCGACGCCGACGACGGAGAGCCGGCGAGCGAGTTAAACTTCAATCCCGCCCACCCAAACCCGCGCGTGGCCTCAGAACTCGCCGGCAACCAGCTGCTGGACGCCGGCGTGGACGTGCGGGTGGTGCGCCTGCCTCAGGTTCATGACACCGTCCGCCAGGGGCTGCTGACGTACTATATTCAGCAGGCCGCCGAAAAAGGGGTCGCGGCGATCGTCGGCGAGGGCAATAACTGCTGGTCGGCCGGGCATATCAACGATGTGGCCCGGCTGTATCTGCGGGTGCTGGAACGAGGTGAGAAAGGTCGGCGCTATCATGCCGTTGACGAGGAAGCGGTGCCCTCAAGGCTGATTGCCAACGTGGTGGCAGAAAAGCTCGGCATTCCGCTTAAATCGTTAAGCGCCGAACAATCTGTGGCGCATTTCGGCTGGTTTGCCGCCTTTGCCAATATGGATTTACGCGCCACTTCCGCCCTGACCCGCCAGCAGCTCGACTGGCAGCCGCAGGGCCCAACGCTGCTCGAGGATTTGAATAATATGGACTACCTAGGCGTGACAACGTCACGATAAGCGCGGACGAGCTACCGTCATCTTCCCGTTTTACCGCGCTCCGAGGCCTCTCCCGGCCGCCGGAGCGCGCACTCCCTCAGGCCTGACCGGTGCGGTTAAAGATTTGTAACTGGTAAGATGTGCGAATGTGAATTATCATCTGCGCTATCATCTTTCAATGGACTGAAAACGCACATGATTCCGGTTAACATTCATACTCTTAGTCGCTATGCAGCGCATGTCAGCTTAACCCATACGATGAAAAGCCATCGCTCGCCGGCGCTCTCCGTGATGATGATCTTTTCCGATCTGTGTATTCGCTCAACCCGCGACGCCTATCTCCAGCAGGGCTGGGAAATTACTGAGAAAAGAAGCGGACTGGTGCTGCGCACTTTTGTCGCCGTTCATCACGACGGCGCCGAGTTAGAAATCACCCCTAAAGACTATATCGGACGCTATAATCGGCTGCTGCCGCTGGACTAACCCCACTCTTTTTACCCCGTTCTGACCTCGCGCCTGCCGGCGAAAATCGCCTAAAAAAAAGACAAATAAAAAAGGCGATTGTCGTATGTTTGTAAGCTTAAGGGTGTATAACAGGGCTCGGACGCCACCAAAGCTAAGACGAGGTGCAGTTGTGGGAATCATTAAAGCCAGCAGTTTAGAGCAAGCAGAAGCGCTCCTGAAGTCCGGTGAACCCATTAAGATCGAGCTTGATTTTGAGCTCGACTCTGATGCGTTTTTTAACTTTGCTATGGAATATTGCACCAACGGAACCAAACTCACCCGTAACGACGATCGTTTCGTGGTCTCACGTAAGAAAGTCGCTTCCTGAATGAGCCAACCTGCGCCATTTTTAGCCTCCGTGCGGCGCAGCCTGCGGGATCCACAAAAGAGAATAAGCGTTAGCCAAAAAATTGATGGCTAACGCATTTTCACCGCCAACAGCGTAATAAGGTAAACACGGGACTTCATAGAGGGTTAAACCGTGAAAAAGTTACTGATATGTTGCTTGTTTGGTGAAACCGCCGGTATTTTAGCGAAAAGAATGCAAAAAATAGCCGATGCGCAGGATCTGGATCTGTTAATTAGCGCCGTGGGTATTGAGAACTACCCGAGCGTGGCCCCCGCGTATGACTGCGTGCTGGTCGCGCCTCACATTCAATATAAAATAAATGAATTCACCCACGCGCTGAACCATCATCAGGAGATTGCCGTTATCGAGAGCTTACCTTATGCATCTTTCGATGGCGAAAAGGTGCTGAAGTTTGCCATCGCCCATATGCCGCAATCACTTTTCTAATATCGCCGTAGCCTTATATACGCGACGCCGTGCGGATTGACAGTGGATATGCGATCCGCACCGATTTAGCATCACACCACGCTTTGTGCCTTCAGCATAACCTCGCGCCTTCCCTGCTCGCCAGCCTTATCTGGGGTAGGAGCTCGTTGGTCACCGGCTCTTCATACAACCCGACAGCGCAGCACCTCGGCAACCCGCCGTTCGCCCCTGATAAAAAGGGAGGTGCCTTTCACCGCCGTTGGCAATTATACTCATAGCGCCTGCCGCATATTTCAGGGAACCTGGCACAACATCGCACGGTGGAAAAATGAGCATAAAAGAAAAAAAGATCGCCATTATGTGCACTCTCTCTTGTTTATTTATTGGCTATCTTTGCGCAAAAATGGCGCTTTATACTTTCGATAAAAATAAAACCGAACAATATTCTAAAACCATATTAACCAGAACTATTTTAGTCATAAAACAAATCGATGAAGTTTATGCTGACGCGGGTCGAATATCGCCAAGCCGGCCCTGTTCAGCAGATTATCTCAGCAGCATCCGGGCGCTTTTATGGTCTAAATCGCTGCTGAAAGATATTGCCTATATCGACGGCAAAAGCATGCGTTGTTCGGCGCTGTGGGGAACCTTCTCGCCGGCAGAAAATATTACCCACACGCCTGCCGATATTATCTATCGCGGCGGAACGTGGTATCTCGATAAAGCGATAAATCAGGAATTCAAAGCCAGCATCTATGCCAAAGGCAACCTCGCCATCACCGTTTCTCCGTTCATCTTCAATCGCTTCACCTCTGACCCGGAAAACAGAAACGTCAGCGCAATCGTGGGTAACTACGATCACAGCCAGCATATCTTTTTTATCGGCAATGAGACCGCTGCGGTGTATGACACCGAGCACGGCGGCGAGCGTTATAAAAAATACGCCTTATCCAAAGCCTGCAGCAGGGAGTACGACCTTTGCGTAGTCTCCGGCATGTCCCTGCACGGGATTAAAGATATTCCGTGGACAATAAAGGCCGCCGCGCTCATGCTCTCGACGCTGATTGGCGTCCTGCTCTCGATCAGCATCAACCTTTACATTCGCAAAAAAAGCTCGATCCTCACCCGACTTCAGTACGCGCTGCGTAACGATCGGTTCAGCATCGTCTATCAGCCGATCGTCTCGCTGGATCGCGGAGAAACGGTGGGCGTTGAAGCGCTAATACGCTGGAAAGATAATGAGCTGGGCATTATTCCCCCGGACGTCTTTATTCCCCTGGCGGAGAAGCGCGGGGTGATTAACCAAATCAGCCACTACGTTGTCAGAAAATCAATTAATGAGCTGCATGACATTATAAATAACCACAAAATATACCTGAGTATTAACGTCAATTCCTCCGACCTGTTCTCTAAAGCCTTTAAAGACCATCTCGATACCGTCAGCAACAAGTTTCATATTCCGCCGCGGCTGATCGCCCTCGAGTTAACCGAGAGGCAGACGGCAAACCTTGCCAGCCTCGGTGAGAAAATAGCCCGCTTCCGTGCGGCAGGCTATCAGATTGCGCTTGACGACTTTGGTACCGGTTATTCCAACCTCGACTGGTTATCAAAACTGGCGGTGGATAAAATAAAAGTCGACCGCACCATTACGGAGTCAATTGGTACGGACTCAATTAATTCCGCCCTGCTCAATAACATCATCACGCTGCTGAGCAATATGCACAGTCAGGTTATCTTTGAGGGCGTAGAGAAAGCGCATCAGAAACGCTTTCTTGAACAGCGAATTCCGCAGGCCAACGTTCAGGGATGGTATTACGCCAAACCCATGAGCGCCGGCGAGCTGAAGAAATATCTCTTAGCCGCCAGCGATCCGCCGCCATAACATCCCGCCAGCGGCCGGTGATCAAAGCCCTAAGTCGTTGCTAACTGGAGAAGTTAGCCAGAAAAAGATACCATGTCTCACCAGACAAGGCTGCGCCCGGCGCACCCAAACTCAAGCGCCTTATATTTTGCGGCATTTGCCGCTGGCGCAACCAGAACGGATGACCCGCCGTGCCGTGCATGAAAATTTAAAAGAATCTGAATGTGTCCAAAAATACGCCAGCCCTCTGCCTTTTGACCCGTAGCTGGCCCGCAACAGAGCGAAAGATGAATCCGAACGCCTTACCTGGCCAGGCGCACCTCCGCCTGCCGGGCGCTTTGCTGCTGATGCGGAACCCTTTTTTATCGTCGTCCTGCCCCGGAATGAGAATGCCTGGGTGGTTTACGGGATATACTCAAGGTGAAACCCGGCGCGGTCAGGATCGGGCCAGAGCGTTGAGCGGTTCACCGCCAGGCACCGCGGCTAACGACGTCTCAGGACGATAAAGGGGATGAGAAATGTCATTGAATATTAATAAGACAGAGCGTTGCTCTGGAATCATAAAACCACTATGCGCCTGAAACTATGCTCTCTACTGGCAGCCCTATCGATGCTGTGCGGGCAGGCCGTTGCCGCCCCCGCGCTGCCTGCTCACGCCGATATTCGCGATAGCGGCTTTGTCTACTGCGTTAGCGGCCAGGTTAATACCTTTAACCCGCAGAAAGTCAGCAGCGGCCTGATTGTCGATACCCTGGCCGCCCAGCTCTACGATCGTCTGCTCGACGTTGACCCTTATACCTACCGTCTGGTGCCCGAGCTGGCCGAAAGCTGGGAGGTGCTGGACAATGGCGCCACCTACCGCTTCCATCTGCGCAGCCACGTGCCTTTCCAGACGACGTCGTGGTTTAAGCCCAGTCGCGCCTTTAATGCCGATGACGTCATTTTCACCTTTAGCCGTATCTTTAATCGCGACCATCCGTGGCACAACGTTAACGGCAGCAGCTTCCCCTATTTCGACAGCCTGCAGTTCGCCGACAGCGTGGAGAGCTTGCGCAAGCTCGATAACCAGACCGTCGAATTCCGCCTGAAGCGCCCGGACGCCTCGTTCCTCTGGCACCTGGCGACCCACTACGCATCCGTTATGTCCGCAGAGTATGCGGCCCAGTTAACCAAAAGCGATCGTCAGGAGCAGCTCGACCGCCAGCCGGTGGGCACCGGCCCGTTCCAGCTGGAAGAGTATCGCTCGGGCCAGTACGTTCGCCTGCAGCGTCACCCCGGCTACTGGCGCGGCAAACCGCTGATGCCGCAGGTGGTGGTCGATCTGGGCTCCGGCGGCACCGGCCGCCTGTCGAAGTTGCTGACCGGCGAGTGCGACGTGCTGGCCTGGCCCGCCGCCAGCCAGCTGACTATTTTGCGCGACGACCCGCGCCTGCGCCTGACCCTGCGTCCTGGGATGAATATTGCCTGGCTGGCGTTCAATACCGCCAAACCGCCGCTGGATAATCCGCAGGTTCGCCACGCCCTGGCGCTGGCAATCAATAACCAGCGTCTGATGCAGTCTATCTATTATGGCACCGCGGAAACCGCCGCCTCGATGCTGCCCCGCGCCTCCTGGGCCTACGATAACGAAGCGAAGATAACCGAGTACAACCCGACCGCCGCCCGCGCCCAGCTCAAAGCGCTGGGGCTGGAAAACCTCACGCTTCGGCTGTGGGTGCCCACCAGCTCGCAGGCCTGGAACCCCAGCCCGCTAAAAACCGCCGAGCTGATTCAGGCCGATATGGCGCAGATTGGCGTAAAGGTGATTATTGTTCCGGTTGAGGGTCGTTTTCAGGAGGCGAGGCTGATGGATATGAACCACGACCTGACCCTTTCCGGCTGGGCCACGGACAGTAATGACCCGGACAGCTTTTTCCGCCCGCTGCTGAGCTGCGCGGCGATTGCCTCGCAGACCAACTTCGCCCACTGGTGCAACCGCGAGTTCGACGAGGTGCTGCAAAAGGCGTTAACCTCGCAGCAGCTGGCTTCGCGCATTGAAGCCTATAAAGAGGCGCAGCATATTCTCGCCCGCGAGCTGCCGGTGCTGCCGCTCGCCTCGTCGCTGCGTTTACAGGCCTACCGCTATGATATGAAAGGTTTGATCCTGAGCCCGTTCGGTAACGCCTCCTTTGCCGGCGTTTCGCGGGAGAAAAAAGACGATGTGAAAAAAGACGACGTCAAAAAAGATGAGGTGAAAAAACCATGATCATTTTTACCCTGCGGCGCCTGCTGTTACTGCTGGTCACGCTCTTTTTTCTGACCTTCGTCGGCTTCAGCCTGAGCTACTTTACGCCGCACGCTCCGCTACAGGGCGCGTCGCTGTGGAACGCCTGGCAGTTCTGGTTCACCGGGCTGCTGCACTGGGATTTTGGGGTCTCCAGCATCAACGGCCAGCCGATCTCACAGCAGCTAAAAGAGGTCTTCCCGGCCACCATGGAGCTGTGCATTCTCGCCTTTGGCTTTGCCCTGCTGGTGGGGATTCCCGTCGGTATGCTGGCCGGCATTATGCGTAACAAGTGGCCCGACACCCTGATTAGCGCCCTGGCGCTGCTCGGCTTTTCGATTCCCGTTTTCTGGCTGGCGCTGCTGCTGACGCTGTTCTTCTCCCTGACGCTGGGCTGGTTCCCGGTCTCCGGGCGTTTCGATCTGCTCTACGAGGTCAAAACGGTGACCGGGTTTGCGCTGATCGACGCCTGGCTGTCCGATTCGCCGTGGCGTCATGAAATGATCGTCAGCGCCGCACGCCATATGGTGCTGCCGGTTCTGACCCTTGCCGTGGCGCCAACCACCGAAGTGATTCGCCTGATGCGCATCAGCACCAGCGAAGTGTACGACACCAACTACGTGAAGGCCGCCGCCACCCGCGGCGTGTCGCGGCGGACGATCCTGCACCGTCACGTGCTGCATAACGCCCTGCCGCCGGTTATTCCGCGCCTGGGGCTGCAGTTTGCCACCATGCTGACGCTGGCGATGATCACCGAAATGGTCTTCAGCTGGCCGGGGCTGGGCCGCTGGCTGATCAACGCGATTCGTCAGCAGGATTACGCCGCCATCTCGGCGGGCGTGATGGTCATCGGCGCGCTGGTCATTACCGTGAACGTGCTATCTGATATTCTGGGAGCAATGGCTAACCCTCTGAAACATAAGGAATGGTATGCCTTACGATAGCGTGTACCTGGAGAAGCGCCCCCCGGGAGCGCTGCGCACCGTGTGGCGCAAATTCTACGGCGACACCAGCGCCATGATCGGCCTGTACGGCTGCGCCGGGCTGCTGCTGCTGTGCGTTTTTGGCGGCTGGTTTGCCCCTTACGGCATCGATCAGCAGTTCCTTGGCTATCAGCTGCTGCCGCCCTCATGGTCGCGCTACGGCGAGGTTTCGTTCTTCCTCGGCACCGACGATCTCGGCCGCGACGTCCTGAGTCGTCTGCTGAGCGGCGCGGCGCCCACCGTCGGCGGCGCGTTCGTCGTCACCTTCAGCGCCTCGCTGTTTGGCCTGGTGCTCGGCGTGATTGCCGGTTCGACCCATGGCCTGCTGTCGGCAATGCTGAACCACGTCCTCGATACCCTGCTGTCGATTCCGTCGCTGCTGCTGGCGATTATCGTCGTCGCCTTTGCCGGACCGCATCTGAGTCACGCCATGTTCGCCGTCTGGCTGGCGCTGCTGCCGCGCATCGTGCGTTCGGTCTATAGCATGGTGCACGATGAGCTGGAAAAAGAGTACGTTATTGCCGCCCGACTCGACGGCGCCTCAACGCTGAATATTCTCTGGTTCGCGGTCCTGCCCAATATCACTTCCGGGCTGGTGACCGAGATTACCCGCGCGCTGTCGATGGCGATCCTCGATATTGCCGCTCTGGGCTTCCTCGACCTCGGCGCGCAGCTTCCCTCTCCGGAGTGGGGGGCGATGCTCGGCGACGCGCTGGAGCTGATTTACGTGGCTCCGTGGACGGTGATGCTGCCGGGCGCCGCCATTATGATTAGCGTCCTGCTGGTTAACCTGCTGGGCGACGGCATCCGCCGCGCAATTATCGCCGGGGTGGAATAATGCCGTTACTCGATATTCGCAATTTAACCATCGAATTCAAAACCAACGAAGGCTGGGTCAAAGCCGTCGATCGCGTCAGCCTGACCCTGAACGAGGGCGAAATTCGCGGGCTGGTCGGCGAATCAGGCTCCGGTAAGAGCTTGATTGCCAAAGCGATATGCGGCGTAACCAAAGACAACTGGCGGGTCACCGCCGACCGCATGCGCTTCGACGATATCGACCTGCTGCGACTCTCCAGCCGCGAACGCCGCAAGCTGATTGGCCACAACGTGTCGATGATTTTCCAGGAGCCGCAGTCCTGTCTCGACCCTTCCGAACGGATCGGCCAGCAGCTGATGCAGAACATTCCCGGCTGGACCTTTAAGGGCCGCTGGTGGCAGCGTCTCGGCTGGCGTAAACGTCGGGCGATAGAGCTCCTGCACCGCGTGGGTATCAAGGACCATAAAGACGCGATGCGCAGTTTCCCCTACGAGTTAACCGACGGGGAGTGTCAGAAGGTGATGATCGCCATCGCCCTTGCCAACCAGCCGCGTCTGCTGATCGCCGATGAGCCGACTAACGCGATGGAACCCACCACCCAGGCGCAAATTATCCGCCTGCTGACGCGGCTGAATCAGAACAACAGCACCACTATTTTGCTGATCAGCCACGACCTGCAGATGCTGAGCAAATGGGCGAACAGAATCAACGTCATGTACTGCGGGCAAACCGTTGAATCAGCGCCGAGCGAAGAGCTGGTCACCACGCCCCATCACCCCTACACCCAGGCGTTAATCCGCGCGATCCCCGATTTTGGCAGCGCGCTGCCGCACAAAAGCCGCCTGAACACCATGCCCGGGGCCATTCCGCTGCTGGAGCAGCTGCCGATCGGCTGCCGGCTCGGGCCGCGCTGCCCGTACGCTCAGCGCAAATGCATCGAAGCCCCGCGGCTGACCGGCGCGCGGGCGCATCTGTACGCCTGTCATTTCCCGCTGAACATGGAGAAAGAGTGAAATGGTCGAAACGTTGCTCGAAGTCCGCAATCTGAGTAAGACCTTTCGCTATCGTACCGGCTGGTTTCGTCGTCAGACGGTGGAAGCGGTCAAGCCGCTGAGCTTTACGCTGCGCGAGCGCCAGACTCTGGCGATCATCGGCGAGAACGGCTCGGGGAAATCCACACTGGCGAAAATGCTGGCCGGCATGATTGAACCCAGCGCCGGCGAACTGCTGATTGACGACCGCCCGCTGGAATTCGGCGACTACTCGTTCCGCAGCCAGCGTATCCGCATGATTTTCCAGGATCCGTCAACCTCACTGAACCCGCGCCAGCGCATTTCGCAGATCCTCGACTTCCCGCTGCGTCTGAACACCGAGCTTGAGCCGGAGGCGCGGCAGAAGCAGATTATTGAGACGCTGCGAATGGTCGGCCTGCTGCCGGACCACGTCAGCTACTACCCGCATATGCTGGCACCGGGGCAAAAGCAGCGTCTGGGCCTTGCGCGCGCGCTGATCCTGCGGCCTAAGGTCATTGTCTGCGATGAGGCGCTGGCGTCGCTGGATATGTCGATGCGTTCACAGCTGATCAACCTGATGCTGGAGCTGCAGGATAAACAAGGTATTTCATATATCTACGTTACCCAGCATTTAGGCATGATGAAGCATATTAGCGATCAGGTTCTGGTGATGCATCAGGGGGAAGTGGTGGAGCGCGGCAGCACCGCTGACGTGCTGGCTTCGCCGCTGCACGATCTGACCAAGCGGCTGATCGCCGGCCACTTTGGCGAAGCGCTGACCGCCGACGCGTGGCGCAAGGACGGTAAATAGCCCTTCAATCACCCGGGTAAGGCTGACGCCTTACCCGGGCCTGTTACTTAGCGGTGCCCGCAGACGCGTTCTCAGCCCGGAAGTATGGTTTGCGCCGGCAGCACCCGCCGGTCAAAGCGACGCAGCGAGTAGTACAGCAGCCCGGTGGCGAACCAGCCGATAATCCACGACACGTCGTTCCCGGCGAATATCCACGTCAAAGAGCCGTGGAACAGCGGGTTCTCGATAAACGGCAGCTGGATAAGCACCCCCACCACGTAGATGGTTATGGCGTAAATATTCCAGTAGCCGTAGCGTTTTTTCGGATCAGACAGCGCGGGAATATCCACGGCGCCGGCAGAGATAAGATAGTAATCGGTGAGGCTAATGGCGCTCCACGGAACAAAGAACGCCAGCAGGAACAGCAGGAAATGGGTGAAGTTCTTCAGAAACGCCGGCTCGCTCAGCAGGGCGATAATGCACGATATGGACACCATCAGAACCACGAAGATGAGGCGCGATCGCTGCGATAGCGACGTCTGGCTGCGAAAGCCGGAAACGATGGTGCTCAGCGACATAAAGCTTCCGTAGGCATTGAGCGTCGTGAAGGTGATTTTGCCGAAGCAGATCGCAAAGTAGATAACCATCGCCATCACCTGGCTTTTACCTAATCCCACGATAAAGCTCACTTCATGCCCGGGGAAGGCGCTGCCGGCAATAGCCGCCGTCAGCACGCCCAGGGTCATTGACGCCTGGGTGCCAAGCACCGTCCCGCTAAAGACGCAGAAAAAGGTTTTCGCGCCAGACACGTTGCTCGGCAAATAGCGCGAGTAGTCGGAAACGTAGGGGCAGAAGGCTATCTGCCACGACGAGGAGAGCGACACGGCCAGCAGGAACATCGGCAGGGAGAAATGGCTATTCTGCGCGATGGCCGTCAGGTCTGCGGAGAGCAGTAGCGTAATGAACAGATAGGCAAACGCCAGCACGCCAACGATGCTCGCCACTTTGCCCAGCTTATGGATCACCCGATAGCCCAGCACGGCAATGACGATGATAATCGCGCTGAACAGCAGCATGCCGGTGACGTTTGAGACCGACAGCAGCCTTGCCATCGCCTGCCCGGCAAGGACGGTGCCGCTGGCGGAAAAGCCAACATACATAATGCAGACCAACACCAGCGGAACCACCGCGCCAAAAACGCCAAACTGCGCGCGGCTGATGATCATCTGCGGCAGCCCCAGGCGCGGGCCCTGCAGGGCATGCAGCGACATCACCGCGGCCCCAAGCACCTGCCCCAGCAGCAGACCAATCAGCGACCACACCACATCACCGCCCAGCACCACGGCCAGCGCGCCGGTGACGATAGCGGTAATCTGCAGATTGCCGCCAAACCACAGCGTAAACTGGCTGAAAGGATGTCCATGTCTCTCGCCTTCGGGAATAAAATCGATCGAGCGCGTTTCCGTTATGCGCTGTTCACTGCCTTTTGACTGCCCATCTGTTGAAGAAAAAGAAGACATAGTTTCCTCGCTATAATCGGTGTTCCAACCGCCAGGGACCCTGGTTTCTTGCATCTACGCGCATTGTCGTAGGATCCGCACATATGACAGATCATGTATATACAAGCATTGACAACCACACGCACCGTGCACATGATAAATTTGTGATGAAGATGTAAATATTTTGTGTGACAAAAATAAATAAAAAAGCAACATCTCGTCGCAGCCCAACGTGTGCTATACGCGCCCCCTAACCGCCAGCCAGCAGAGGTCTCAACTCCGATGATCGTCTCTTTTCAGCTATCCTCCCTGCCCGTCACGCCGTGGAAAAACGGCGGCGGCGAAACCCGTGAAATCGTCAGCGTGCCGTCGCCTGATGCGCCGTTTCTGTGGCGGGCCAGCATCGCCACTTTGCAAAGCGACGGGCCGTTTTCGGCTTTTCCGGGCGTAGATCGGGTGATAACGCTAATAGACGGCGGTTCGCTGTGGCTGCGCGGCGGAGATATCGCCCATCACCTGCACCTGTGGGAGCCGTGGGCCTTTGCCGGCGAATGGCCGCTGGCCAGCGAGGGGATTACGCAGCCGGGGCTGGACTTCAACATAATGACCCAGCGTAGCCGGGCCACGGCGCAGGTGAGCGTGGTATCCACCGCGCGGCGGCCCGGCGCGGCGGGTGTCGCCTGGGTGCTGCAAGGACGCTGGCAGTTGGGAGAGCAGCTGCACGCTGCCGGGAGCGGTATCTGGTGGCAGGATACGCCGCCGGGGGAGCTTCTCCCGCACTCCGCCGACGCCAGGCTGCTGCTGGCGCGCCTGAGCGTACGTTAGCCGCATTTTGCCCGGAGAACGGCGCCGAACGCCCGCGATATCCGGTGATATACTGGAGAGTACGCGATGGCAGGGATACGATAAGCCGCCTGCGCTGACCGTGAAGGTTGACGCCCATGAACGCAGCGGTAGCGCCGATGTCGCCCGCGGGATGTCGGCTATTGCTGAAAAATAGCGTGACACAGGGGGTCGTCAGTGGGATATAATTCTCGGCTAAATTTGAGTTATTTTGAAATAACAACACTAACCACATGATTGTTAAAGTAAAAATAAGCAATAACGATAAGGATTAAAGCTATGGGTTTTCTTTCCGGTAAGCGCATTCTGGTGACTGGCGTTGCCAGCAAACTGTCCATCGCCTACGGTATTGCGCAAGCAATGCACCGTGAAGGGGCTGAACTGGCGTTCACCTATCAGAACGACAAACTGAAAGGTCGTGTGGAAGAATTTGCTGCGGCACTGGGTTCCAACATCGTACTGCCGTGCGACGTGGCTGAAGATGAGAGCATTGAGTCTCTGTTCACCGAACTGACTAAAGTATGGCCGAAATTCGACGGTTTCGTTCACTCAATCGGTTTCGCACCGGCCGATCAGCTGGACGGCGACTACGTTAACGCGGTAACCCGTGAAGGTTTCAAAATCGCTCACGACATCAGCGCCTACAGCTTTGTGGCGATGGCGAAAGCCTGCCGCGAGATGCTGAACCCGGGCTCCGCCCTGCTGACGCTCTCCTACCTGGGCGCAGAGCGCGCAATCCCTAACTACAACGTGATGGGTCTGGCTAAAGCGTCTCTGGAAGCGAACGTACGCTACATGGCGAACGCGATGGGTCCGGAAGGCGTGCGCGTCAACGCCATCTCTGCCGGTCCGATCCGTACTCTGGCAGCATCCGGGATTAAAGATTTCCGTAAAATGCTGGCCCACTGCGAAGCCGTCACCCCGATTCGTCGTACCGTGACCATCGAAGATGTCGGCAACAGCGCAGCGTTCCTGTGCTCTAACCTCTCTGCGGGCATCTCCGGTGAAGTGGTTCACGTTGACGGCGGCTTCAGCATTGCCGCTATGAACGAACTGGAACTGAAATAAGTTCTTTGCCCTCCTCACGCCCGTGAGGAGGGTTTTACTCTGCTGCTGCTGACGACCTTTCGCCCCATCTCTCCCGCTCTGTTATTCCAATCAGCTATTTGTTAGCACGTATCAATATTTTCTCCTGCTCCAGGGTTACGCCAGGATAGTTATGCATAGATGGCCCACAGAAGTGCGGCCGGACACATATCGATCAAGGAACGCCCATGGAGCAACGCCGCGTGTATGGCAAAAACCACTGGTATCACGAGACCCAGTCAACAATCTGCCCGGTGGATGTATTACCGCTCGTCCCTGAAGCCGCGTATGTCGAAGACCGTTTTTTACTCGACCTGACGCTGCCCGCAGAGCTGCTCCACGCGCATGCGGGCTGGCTGGCGCCGGCACGATGTTTGGCCGACGCGCTCTTTCCGACCTCCGTGACGGCGAATCGTCTGCAAACTTTTAGCGCCTACGACCGCCTGAGCACGGCGCTCACCGTCGCGCAGGTCTATGGCGTGCAGCGGCTGTGTAACCACTATGCGGCGCGCCTGGCGCCGCTGCCTGGCCCGGACTCATCCCGCGAGAGCAATCGTCGTCTGGCGCAGATCACGCAGTATGCGCGCCAGCTGGCCAGCTCGCCCTCGGTCATTACCGCCCTCTCCCGCAGCCAGCTGGACGAAGTGGGCTTAACCAGCCGCGATATTATCCTGATTAACCAGATTATCGGTTTCGTTGGCTTCCAGGCCCGCGCGATCGCCACCTTCCAGGCGACGCTGGGCTTTCCGGTGCGCTGGATGCCGGGAATGCCGCAGCAGGAGGATGCCCCGGCAGAAGGCTTTGCCGCCGCGGACGCCGACTGGCTGGCCGACGTCAGCGACAGCGACCTGCGCTACGCTGACGACGATCGCCAGGCGCGGCTGGTCAGCTGGCAGCAGCACCCCGGCCTCGCCGAGCTGGCGCCGCTGCTGGCGGTACATGATGCGATCCTCAGCGCGCAGGATGAGCTGCTGACCCGACTGAGTGAAAATCAGCCGTTTGCGCCGCTGGTCGCGCTGATTGCGGCGCGGATCAACGGCAGCGTGAGCTGCTTTAACGCCTGGGCGCGAGAATGGTCCGGCTCGTCGGCGTTGCCTGAGGCGCTGCGCCACGACGATCGTGCGCTTGAGGCGTGGGGCGAAAGGCATCAATCCGAGCGCGCAATCTATCTGGCGGTGCAGCTGTTAACCCGCTCCCCCGACCGCTTCAGCGCCGCTCAGCTAACGCCCCTCACTGAATACGGGCTTTCCCGAACTCAGGTTATCGATATTCTGGCCTGGTGCGGGCTATGCGGCTGGATCAACCGGCTGAAAATCGCCCTCGGCAATGTTGGTCAACGGACGTAAAATGCCAAACAGCGCTTGCTGCAACAGGCATAATCGCGTAAAAATGACAGCCGCTCTTTTAGCCACGAAAATACCAAATTATGTTTCAGGACAACCCGCTGCTAGCGCAGCTTAAACAGCAACTGCATTCTCAGACTCCTCGCGTTGAAGGGGTCGTTAAGGGTACGGAAAAAGGCTTTGGCTTCCTCGAAGTTGACTCGCAGAAAAGCTATTTCATTCCGCCGCCGCAAATGAAAAAAGTGATGCATGGCGATCGTATTACCGCCGTGGTCCATACTGAAAAAGAACGTGAAAGCGCGGAGCCGGAAGAGCTGATCGAGCCTTTCCTGACGCGTTTCGTTGGTAAAGTGCATAAGAAAGACGATCGCTTGTCTATCGTTCCCGATCATCCGCTGCTGAAAGATGCCATTCCGTGCCGCGCCGATCGTAGCGTCAGCCACGATTTCAGCGAGGGTGACTGGGCGGTGGCCGAAATGCGCCGTCATCCGCTGAAAGGCGATCGCGGCTTCTATGCCGAATTAACCCAGTTCATCACCTTCAGCGACGACCACTTCGTGCCGTGGTGGGTTACCCTGGCGCGCCATAATCTGGAAAAAGAAGCGCCAGACGGCGTGGCTACCGAGATGCTGGACGAAGGGCTGGAGCGCCGCGACCTGACGGCGCTGGCGTTCGTGACCATCGATAGCGCCAGCACCCAGGATATGGACGATGCGCTGTATGTGGAAGCCGCCGCTGACGGCAAGCTGCAGCTGACCGTCGCGATCGCCGACCCGACCGCCTGGATCGCCGAAGGCAGCAGGCTGGACGACGCGGCAAAAATCCGCGCCTTCACCAACTACCTGCCGGGCTTTAACATCCCGATGCTGCCGCGCGAGCTCTCCGACGACCTGTGCTCGCTGCGCGCCAACGAAACGCGCCCGGTGCTGGCCTGCCGCATGATCCTCTCGGCCGACGGTACGATTGAAGACGATATTGAATTCTTCGCCGCCACCATTGAGTCGAAAGCAAAGCTGGCCTACGACAACGTCTCCGACTGGCTGGAGAATAGCGGCAGCTGGCAGCCCGAAAGCGAAGCCATCGCGCAGCAGATTACCCTGCTGCAGGACCTGTGCCTGCGCCGCAGCGAATGGCGTAAAACCCATGCGTTGGTGTTTAAGGACCGTCCGGACTACCGCTTCGTGCTGGGTGAGAAAGGTGAAGTGCTGGATATCGTTGCCGAGCCGCGCCGTATCGCCAACCGCATCGTTGAAGAGTCGATGATTGCCGCCAACATCTGCGCCGCTCGCGTGCTGCGCGACCGTCTGGGCTTTGGCGTTTACAACGTGCATACCGGCTTCGATCCGGCCAATACCGAACAGCTGGCTGCGCTGCTGAAGACCCATGACGTGCACGTCGATCCGCAGGAAGTGCTGACCCTTAACGGCTTCTGCAAGCTGCGCCGCGAGCTGGACGCACAGCCGTCCGGCTTCCTCGATAGCCGCATCCGTCGCTTCCAGTCCTACGCCGAAATCAGCACCGAGCCGGGCCCGCACTTCGGCCTTGGCCTCGAAGCCTACGCCACCTGGACCTCACCGATCCGTAAGTACGGCGATATGATTAACCATCGCCTGCTGAAAGCCATCATTAAAGGTGACACCATCGCGCGCCCTAATGATGACGTAGCGGTGCAGATGGCAGAACGCCGTCGTCTGAACCGGATGGCCGAACGCGACGTCGGCGACTGGCTGTACGCGCGCTACCTGAGCCCGAACGCCGGTACCGATATGCGCTTTGCGGCGGAAATTATCGATATCAGCCGCGGCGGCATGCGCGTGCGCCTGGTTGATAACGGCGCGGTTGCCTTTATTCCGGCACCGTTCCTGCACGCCGTCCGCGATGAGCTGGTCTGCAGCCAGGAAAACGGCACCGTGCAGATTAAAGGTGAAACCGTCTACAAGGTGACCGACGTTATCGACGTTAAGATTGCCGAAGTCAGAATGGAAACGCGCAGCGTGATTGCCCGGCCGTTCGCCTGATATTGCACCTCAGCGGCTCCCGACTCAGGGAGCCGTTCTTTTAGCCAACCCCCGTTCCCCGCCCGCGCCTGCGCTAAAAACCTCCCGATGAGATAGGTTGTGCGATCTTTTCACTTCTCTTTTGCATCCGTTTTTTGCATCATTGATTTCATTCGCTTTTGTAACCAGGATAATACTATGTCTGATCTGAATGCCCGCCTGCTCGCCCAACGTATCGATACCGTGCTGGATATTCTGGTTGCCGGAGACTATCACTCCGCGATTCATAATCTGGAGATCCTCAAGGCGGAGCTGCAGGCTCTTGCTAACGATGAGCCGGAAAGCAAGCCCGGTCAGCCGAAAGCCCCCTGGGAAATCTGACAGCCCTTCGCGCCGCAGCCGACCGTACAGCGTCGATTGCCCGTAAAATAGCCCCCTAACTGTGATGTTGCTATGAACGCCCGACAACAAAGTATTTTGCAAATGGTCATCGATAAAGGCCGCATGAGTGTGGCCGATCTCGCGAAAATGACCGGTGTCTCTGAAGTGACCGTACGTCAGGATTTGAATCTGCTGGAAAAGCAGAGCTATCTGCGTCGTACCCACGGTTTTGCCGTGCCGCTGGATAGCGAGGACGTAGAAACCCGTATGATGACCTATTTCGCCATTAAGCGTGAGCTGGCTATGCGGGCCGCTGAGCGGGTTTCGTCCGGCGAAACGGTATTTATCGAAAACGGTAGCTGCAACGCCCTGCTCGCCCGGACGCTTGCCGAGCGTGGCGATATCACCATCATTACCGTCAGCAGCTATATTGCTCATCTGCTGAAAGAGACGCCTGGCGAGGTGATCCTCCTCGGCGGGATCTACCAGAAACGCAGCGAGAGCATGGTCGGTCCGCTGACCCGACAGTTTATCCAGCAGGTCCATTTCAGCAAAGCGTTCATTGGCATCGACGGCTGGCAGCTTGAGACCGGTTTTACCGGGCGGGATATGATGCGCGCGGACGTGGTTAACGCGGTGCTGGAGAAAGGCTGCGAGGCCATTGTACTCAGCGACAGTTCAAAATTCAGCGCCGTACACCCTTACCCGCTCGGCCCGGTTGGGCGCTTCGATCGCATCATTACCGATAGCAACCTGCACGATACCGCCCGCCAGCAGCTGGCTGACAGCGGTTTAACCGTCGATATCGTGAACGTCGCCTGATTCGCCCCCCTCTTCTATTCCTTTCTTCATCGCCCACTCAGGTGGGCGCAGGCCGCGCCGCGCCACGTCTGAGAGTATTCCGAGCCGCCAATTCAGACTTTTTACCTGCCGGTAAAGTTTAAAAAAAGTAGAATTATTGTTAGCGATATAACAGGAAGTGACTATCACCCGCGTGATTAAAGTAACACCTGCGCAACTAAACTTCATGGAATAGCCCTTAACGCATAGTTCACGCTATGCTTTAAAGGAAGTTGTATCCATGAATAGATTATTCAGGAGAAAAATATGATGACTTCAATGAGCAAAAAAATGGCTGCAGCAGTTCTGGCTGTAACAGTGGTAATGTCCCTGAGCGCGTGTTCTAACTGGTCAAAACGCGATCGTAATACCGCCATTGGCGCCGGTGCTGGCGCGCTGGGCGGCGCGGTATTAACCGACGGCAGCACCCTGGGTACTCTGGGCGGCGCGGCGGTCGGCGGGATTATCGGTCACCAGGTAGGTAAATAAGTTTTAAATCAGTTCAAATAAAAAATAACTGCTCGCAGATTTTCTGACTTACGCACCGGAAAAAATCAGGGCCACGGTATTTACCGTGGCCCTGTTGTTATTATCAGCCGCCGGCCAGCTTGACCTTCATTCCCTTAGCTTCGAGCAGCGATTTTATCAGGTCGCGCTTATCGCCCTGAATTTCAATCACCCCCTCTTTTACCGATCCGCCGCAGCCGCATTTCTTTTTCAGCTCAGCGGCCAGCTTCGCCAGCGCGTCATCGTCCGCGTCAATGCCGACGATCAGGCATACGCCCTTACCTTTACGGCCGCTGGTCTGGCGCTGAATACGCACCACGCCATCGCCTTTAGGCCGCTCGACAACCTGCTTCGGCTCATCGATACGTCCGCTCTCCGTCGAGTAAACCAGACGGCTGTTAGAATCGGTCATTAGGCCCCCTTGTTCAGCGAGGCATTAATCTGGCGTAAGGTCGCCGCCGGGTCGGCAGACTGCGTCACCGGACGGCCGATAACCATATAGTCCACGCCCGCGGCCTGCGCCTGCTCCGGCGTCATAATGCGGCGCTGGTCGCCCGCATCGCTGCCCGCGGGACGAATGCCGGGGGTCACCAGCTTAAAGGCCTGGCCCAGCTCCTGTTTGAAGCGCGCCGCTTCCTGCGCCGAGCAGACGACGCCATCAAGGCCGCAGCGTTGGGTCAGCGCCGCCAGCCTGGCCGCATGGTCGGCCGGAGAGAGCGTAATACCCAGCTCCTGCAAATCACCGGCTTCCATGCTGGTCAGCACGGTGACGGCAATCAGCAGCGGCGCATCTTTGCCAAACGGCAGCAGGGCTTCGCGCGCTGCGGTCATCATCCGCGCGCCGCCGCTGGCATGAACGTTGACCATCCAGACGCCAAGCTCGGCCGCCGCCGCAACGGCATGCGCGGTGGTGTTAGGGATATCGTGAAATTTGAGATCGAGGAAAACTTCGAAATTACGCTGGTGCAAATCGCGGACAAACTGCGGCCCCAGCAGCGTAAACATCTCTTTGCCAACCTTGAGGCGGCAGTCCCGCGGATCGATGCGGTCGACGAACGCCAGCGCCTTATCGCGGTTATCATAATCGAGAGCCACAACAACGGGAGAGGATGTGACAACGCGAGAAGAAGATGTAGCAGTAGACGTCATGACCAGACCTTAATTGTTGATGGGCGCCGGGCTCGGCGCAAAAAAGGTAAACGGGCAGCATTCTACCTGCGATAAGGGGAAAATAACAGGCTGCGTTTCAGCACCTGCAGGACGATGGCGGCGCAATGGCCTAACGACGGCGCGGTGTAAAAAACCACCAGGATGTTGTAACTAAAGAAGGGCTTTTTTTAAATCTTACTGGCCGTCAAGGCCGCGAATCGGTTTGATGGTGGACCACGAGCGGCAGGACGGGCAGTGCCAGTAGAGGCTGTGGGCGGTAAAGCCGCATTTTTGGCAGCGATATCGCGGCTTGCTGCGTACCTGCTCACCGACCATATTGCGCAGCACGCCGAGGCTCTCCTTCGCGCGCCCCTCTTCCGCTTCGTTAAGGTGGTAGTCCATCAGCTTATGGAAAACGCGCATCGTCGGATGGCGCTCCAGCTGACGGGTGACGTAGCTTTGGGCCGCTTCAATCCCCTCGCGCTGCTCGAGGATCTGCGCCAGCATCAGCTCGGCGGTCGCGCCGGTATTTTCATCGGCGCAGCGGCGGAGAAACGCTTCCCACTCGTCGATTTTACCCAGCTGCTGGTAGCAGGTCTGGAGCATTTCGAGGGTCTCGCCGACCAGCTCTTTGTCCTGATTGATCACCCGTTCCAGGCTTTCGACCGCCTTCGGATAATCGCCCTTTTCCATCCACACCCGGCCCATCATGATCGACACCCTGGCGCTGTTGCGATCGGCCGCGGCGCCTTTTTTCAACAGCGACATGGCCTTCTCCATATCGCTGTTTGCCATCTGCTGCAGCGCCAGCTCGCACCAGAAGTTGGCGATATCGCCGCGATGCTTCTCTTTGCCGAGCTTCACCAGACGTTCGGCTACATCAATGGCGGACTGCCAGTCGCTGGTGGCCTGATAAATCTGCAGCAGCTGCTGCAGCGCGCTGAGGCGAAAATCGGTTTCATCCACCAGCTGTTTGAACATGTCCTCAGCGCGGTCATACAGGCCGGCGGCCATATAGTCACGTCCCAGCTGCTGCACGGCAAGCAGGCGCTGATCGTAGGTCAGCGAGGCGCTTTCCATCAGGCTTTGGTGAATGCGGATAGCCCGGTCAACCTCGCCGCGGGAGCGGAACAGGTTGCCGAGAGTCAGGTGAGCTTCAACGGTGCCGGTATCCTCTTTCAGCATATCGAGGAACAGATCCACGGCTTTATCCTGCTGATTGCTCAGCAGGAAGTTAACCCCGGTCACATAATCACGCGACAGGCGGCTAGCGTCGTCCTGTTTGGACTGTTGTGCACTTCTGCGCCCCATATACCAGCCGTACGCGGCGGCTACGGGCAAAAGCAGAAACAACAACTCCAGCATAAACGATTATTCCTTCACCGCAGGGGTGCCTGCGTCGACTGGCGCTACGCCCGCAGGCGCAATCTGATGCTCAAGGCGCTTAACTTTGCGCTCGGCGCGAACCAACGAGACGCGAACCCGCAGCCAGAAAAGGCCGCAAATCAGCCAGCCAATAGCAAACCCTGCCGCGAAGAGCACCGCCAGCAGCGTTGAAATACGGAATTCACCCTGTGCGAGTAAATAGTTGAACGTAACCAGTTGGTCATTTTGCGCACCCAGCGTCACGGAGATGACGAAGATCGCGAGTACCAGTAAGAAAATGAGTAAATATTTCACACTACTTCCCGTTATGTGGGTTGCGCGAAAAAATCCCGCGTTCAGCCCTATAAAGTATCATTTTCGCTGCAGCGGTGGAATGGAAAAGCACGACACCACTGCAGGATATGGGGCCGTATGGCGCGAAAAACAACGTTAGCCCCGTTATTGCGTCCGTTTCTTAATATCCTGCGCCTCTTCCCCAGGCGGCGTCAGCGGGCCACACAGCCGCTGGGTCAGCCAGGTGGCCAGCGTCACCAGCAGCCAGGAGATAAGCGTGGCAACGAGCAAATCCTGCGGCCAGTGCATTCCCAGCGCCAGACGGCTCCCCATCACCGCGGTGGCCCAGACCATCAGCAGTGCAATGGTTAGCCAGCGGCGGCGCGGCCACAGCAGCCCCACGCCGAGCAGCGCCCAGCTGGCCGCAAACATGGTGTGTCCGGATGGAAAAGCAAAACCGGTCTCTTTCTGCCAGTGTTTGCGCAGGAATTTAGGGATCCCCTGCTCCTGAACCAGCTGTTCATGCACCAGTTTAGCGCGTTCTTTGCGTTTTAACGCGTAGAATTGATCGACCGGAACCTGCTGCGTTTTTTCCAGCCAGATAACGAAGGGACGCGGCTCCTGCACCTGGCCTTTGATCCAGGACTTAATGCCCTGTCCGAGCAAAATGGCCGCGGCCAGAATCATAAACAGCACCACCGCCGCCCGCAGGCGAAAGCGCAGGCACCACAGGAACCAGCCGCAAAGGATCGTATGGGTGATGATGCCCCATGGCTGAGTCACGCTCTCGGTAACCCAGTACAGCAGCTTTAACCCCTGCTGCGGAAGTCCAGGATGCCACTTCCAGCCGGTCAGCCAAACCACTGCGGGCATAATCATTAATAGTGCCGCACCGGTGGCGGTTCGTCTGGCAATCGACAGCATTTCATCTCCTTAATCCTTTCTGCCGACTATCATAACGGAAAGTGGTTCGTTTGTGCGCTTTACGCGCAGGCAGCAGTGCGTAATTAGGAGAACCTCACGGCATTGTGGCAAAATAGCGGCAAACAGAAAGCACATTCAGGTGCTGACAAAGTCTGGAGAATCACATGCAGCTTAAACGTGTGGCAGAAGCCAAACTGCCAACCCCCTGGGGCGATTTCCTGATGGTGGGTTTTGAAGAACTGGCAACCGGGCAGGATCATGTCGCGCTGGTTTTCGGCGATATTTCGGGCCAGGCGCCCGTCCTGGCTCGCGTACACTCTGAGTGTCTGACGGGCGATGCCCTTTTCAGCCTGCGTTGTGATTGCGGTTTTCAGCTGGAAGCGGCGCTGTCGCACATCGCCGAAGAGGGTCGCGGGATCCTGCTGTACCATCGTCAGGAAGGCCGCAACATTGGCCTGTTAAACAAAATCCGCGCCTACGCCTTACAGGATCAGGGCTACGACACCGTAGAAGCGAACCATCAGCTCGGCTTTGCCGCCGACGAGCGCGACTTTACGCTGTGTGCTGATATGTTCAAGCTGCTGAACGTCGAACGCGTCCGCCTGCTGACCAACAACCCGAAAAAAGTAGAAATTCTGACCGAAGCCGGGATCAATATCGTGGAACGCGTGCCGCTGATCGTCGGGCGCAATCCGAAAAATGCCCACTATCTGGATACCAAAGCCGCCAAGATGGGGCATCTGCTGAATAACTGATTCGGCAGCATAGATTCAGGGCCAGCGATTGCTGGCCCTTTTTTTTACAGCATATTGCGGATCACATAGTGCAGAATGCCGTCGTTCTGATAATAGGTCAGCTCCGTGGCGGTATCGATACGGCAGCGGCAGGCAATCACCTCCTGCTTGCCGTCCGTCCGCGTCAGGGTCACCGGCACCGTTGCGCCGGGTTCTAACGCCTGCAGCTGGCTGATATCAATCCGCTCTTCACCGGTGAGCCCCAGCGTTTTGCGGGTTACGCCCTGCGGGAACTCCAGCGGTAAAATCCCCATGCCGATCAGGTTAGAACGGTGAATACGTTCAAAAGATTCGGCGATCACCACCCGTACGCCAAGCAGGCGCGGGCCCTTCGCCGCCCAGTCGCGGCTGGAGCCGGAGCCGTACTCTTTCCCGGCAACCACCGCCAGCGGCGTCCCCTCATCCTTATAGAGCATGGCCGCGTCATAAATAGCCACCGGCTCACTGCCCGGCAGGTGTCGGGTCATGCCGCCCTCAATGCCCGGCACCATTTCGTTACGGATACGGATGTTGGCAAAGGTGCCGCGCATCATCACCTCGTGGTTACCGCGCCGGGATCCGTAGGAGTTAAAGTCGATACGCTCAACGCCGCGGTTTTGCAGATAGCGTCCGGCGGGGCTTTCCGCCTTGATGCTTCCCGCAGGCGAGATATGATCCGTGGTCACCGAGTCGCCGAGCATTGCCAGAATCCGCGCGCCGCGAATATCCTCTACCGGTTTGGGCTCAACGTCCATCTCATCGAAGAACGGCGACAGGCGGATATAGGTTGAGTCGCTCTGCCAGTCATAGGTATCCGAACGCTCGACGCCAATGGCCTTCCATTCAGGCGTGCCTTCGAAGACCTCGGCATACTCCTTATGGAACATCTCGGTGGAGACCTGCTCTACCGCCCGCGCAATCTCCAGGCCGCTCGGCCAGATATCCTTCAGATAGACCGGCTGACCGTCTTTGCCGACGCCCAGCGGGTCGCGGGTCAGGTCAACGTTCATATTGCCGGCCAGCGCGTAGGCAACCACCAGCGGCGGCGAGGCCAGCCAGTTGGTTTTCACCAGCGGGTGAATGCGCCCTTCGAAGTTGCGGTTGCCGGAAAGCACCGCCCCCACGGTCAGGTCGCCCTTTTTAATCGCCTCTTCAATCGGCTCCGGCAGCGGACCCGAGTTACCGATACAGGTGGTGCAGCCATATCCCACCAGGTTAAAGCCCAGCGTATCGAGATAAGGCGTCAGTCGCGCATGCGCGAGATAATCAGAAACTACCTTCGATCCCGGTGCCAGCGAGGCTTTGACCCACGGCTTCGGCTTCAGGCCGAGCTCCACCGCCCGTTTTGCCAGCAGGCCGGCGGCCATCAGGACGCTGGGGTTGGAGGTGTTGGTGCAGGAGGTAATGGCGGCGATGGCCACCGCGCCGTCCGGCAGCGAATATTGCTGTCCGTTCAGCGTATAGTCGACCGGCCGTTTGTCTTTCTGCGCGTGGTTGACCTCCAGCTCGGTGCTGGCCGCAAACGCTTTTGGTACATCACCCAGCGCGACGCGGTCCTGCGGGCGCTTCGGCCCGGCAAGGCTTGCTTCTACCGAGCCCATGTCCAGCGCCAGGGTGCTGGTAAATACCGGCTCATCGCCGGTCAGGCGCCACATTCCCTGCGCTTTGGCGTAGGCTTCCACTAGCGCCACCTGCTCTTCACTGCGCCCGCTCAGGCGCATATAGCTGAGGGTCACCGCATCGATCGGGAAGAAGCCGCAGGTTGCACCGTACTCCGGCGCCATGTTGGCGATGGTTGCCCTGTCCGCCAGCGGCAGCGAATCCAGGCCGTCGCCGTAAAATTCGACAAACTTACCCACCACGCCGTGCTGGCGCAGCATCTGGGTGACGGTGAGCACCAGGTCCGTCGCGGTGATCCCTTCGCTTAATTTACCGGTCAGCTTAAAGCCGACGACGTCGGGGATCAGCATAGAGACCGGCTGGCCTAACATTGCCGCTTCAGCCTCGATGCCGCCTACGCCCCAGCCGAGCACGCCGAGGCCGTTAATCATGGTGGTATGCGAGTCGGTGCCGACCAGGGTATCGGGCCAGGCAAACCATTCGCCGTTATGCTCTTCGCTCCACACGGCCTTGCCGAGATACTCGAGGTTGACCTGGTGGCAAATGCCGGTACCCGGCGGCACTACGCTAAAGCGGCTGAACGCCTGCTGCCCCCAACGCAGGAACGCGTAGCGCTCGTGGTTACGCTCCATCTCCAGGCGAACGTTCTCCTCGAAGGCGTCATCGTTACCAAAGCGGTCTACCGTCACCGAGTGGTCAATCACCAGATCGACGGGGGAAAGCGGGTTAACCTTAGCGGTATCGCCTCCCAGGCGTTTTACCGCTTCGCGCATGGCGGCGAGGTCCACCACCGCCGGCACGCCGGTGAAGTCCTGCATCAGAACACGCGCCGGGCGATAGGCAATCTCCCGGTCCGCATGGGCCTGCTTAAGCCAGGCGGCCAGGGCGTGGATATCCTCTGCGGTGACCGAGTCGCCGTCCTGCCAGCGCAGCAGGTTTTCCAGCAATACTTTGAGCGACTTCGGTAACCGGGTCAGATCGCCCAGTTGTTTAGCGGCCAGCGGGAGGCTGTAGTAGTGGTAGGTTTTATCATTGACCTGTAGCGCGTCCTTACTGGCTTCTCGTAGGGTTGACGACATAGCTCCTCCTTTATCTCAGGGATGGCATACCCTGATGCTCCTCAGGGTTTATATTAAAGATAACACATCCCAGGCATAACACTTTGATAACAACCCGAATTGCTAAAATCGGCAAAACCGCATCAAAGATATTGCACCAAAATAGACAGCAGGAATTTTGTGGTTATAAAGAGGCGAGTTCGGAAGGGATTATTATTAGCTGAAGGAGTACTAAGTAGCGAAATGCGAAAAAGAACTAATCGCCGGTTCAGTGACGATTAGTTCAAAGGAATGGATTGTTGATTAAAAACCATCGTGGCGAAATATATCCTCCTTAATGCCGTTGGTTTATTAAACTGGAATAAACACCGAGGTTCTTACTGTCATAAAAGTGACATTTTCAGCGAGACGAAAAAGTGTCGCTTAGCTCACGATCCAGACGTTACAGATGACGAGTGCAACGATACTCCAGAACATAGCAAGCCCGATGAACACAGCGCCCCAGGCACGACTTCTCAACACAGGATCCACTTCCGTCTTGTCACCGGCCTGTGACATCGCCAACTTCATATAATCGATATCACTTATCATATCTTCACCACCAATCGTTGAAATTATCAGGTACAGTTAAATATTAATTACGGACACTCTATTAATCCAGTGAATTTTGCCCAGAACTATTATCTTTAACCGTTAATTTGATCGGGGTAGGTATAATTGCAACCCTGTTAAAAGGAATAATGAAATTTGTGAGTTATACGAGGTTTACAATGTTAAATACGGTCCATTATAGGTATTGGCATCCCGGGGATGGGATGCCGAATATTTAGCCGAATCATTTCTCAGGCAGTTTAATATCCTTAAACATCGCCTCAATATCTTCATTCGAGCGTAAAGCCACCGCAGTATCCACCACGTCGCGCGTCAGGTGCGGCGCAAAACGTTGAATAAAATCATACATATAGCTGCGCAGGAAGGTGCTGCGACGGAAGCCTATTTTCGTGGTGCTGTGGCTGAAAATACCGTTGGCGTTGAGCTTCACGAGGTCCGGGTCGGACACCGGATCGACCGCCATGCTCGCAATAACCCCAACGCCCAGCCCCAGGCGAACGTAGGTTTTGATGACATCGGCATCGGTAGCGGTAAACACGATGCGCGGCGTCAGGCCGGCGCGGTTGAACGCGGTATCGAGCTCGGAGCGCCCGGTAAAGCCAAAGGTGTAGGTAACCAGCGGATACTGGGCCAGCTCTTCAATCGTTACCGAGTCTCTGGAGGCGAGCGGATGCTCAGGGGTCACAACAATCGAACGATTCCAGTGGTAGCACGGCAGCATCACCAGGTCATCGTAGAGATGCAGCGCCTCGGTGGCGATAGCAAAATCGGCATTCCCCTTCGAGACCGCTTCGGCGATCTGCGTTGGCGACCCTTGATGCATATGCAACGAGACGCGCGGGTAGCGTTCGATAAAGCCCTTAATCACGCCAGGCAGCGCGTAGCGCGCCTGGGTATGAGTGGTCGCCACGTACAGCGACCCCTTATCCGGCCACGTGTGCTCGCCCGCTACTGACTTAATGGCGTCAACCTTCGACAGCACTTCGCGGGCAATGCGGATAATCTCCTGACCGGCAGGCGTCACCTGAGTTAAATGCTTGCCGCTGCGGGCAAAAATCTGAATACCCAGCTCATCTTCCAGCATGCGGACCTGCTTGCTGATGCCGGGCTGCGAGGTATACAGACCTTCGGCGGTAGAGGAGACATTTAGATTATGGTTAACAACCTCAACGATGTAGCGGAGTTGCTGTAGTTTCATGGCTGATATCCGTTAACGCGTAAAATGAATTCGCTTGATACAGTTGACGTTCAGGCCGCCTGCCGGCTGAAAGGCTGCGCGCCGCTGCGGTTCGCCGCGCTGGCGCCACAAAGCGTCCTGAAACGAGAATGTAGTAAGACGATTTAATAATAAAAAAGGGATTAACTATAACCACTATATCATTTATATCTACAGTGTATAGACGCTAACGGAAAATAATAAGGCGGTTATAAGCCCGAATAAATGCGGCAAAACTTCAAGGATTTCAGCAATCAACGGGAAAAGAAAAGGGCCGCAGTGCGGCCCTTTTGCGGGGTAAGGTGCTTACTTTTTCGCTTCAGTCCACTTGCCGTCGATGTAGAAGGCTGACCAACCGGTCGCTTTGCCATCTTTTTCCGACGCAACGTACTGCTGCTTGGTTTTACGGCTAAAACGCACCAGCGTTTTATTGCCTTCCGGATCCTGCTGCGGCGCATCGGCAAGATAACGCAGCTTCTCGGCGAGGCGGTCACGGAAGCGGTACAGCTCCTCAACCAGCGGCGCGCGAGTTTCGCGGGATTTCGGGAAGGTGTTTGCCGCGAGGAACACGCCGGCTGCACCGTCACGCAGAACAAAATAGGCGTCCGATTTCTCGCACGGCAGCTCCGGCAGCGGAACCGGATCTTCCTTCGGCGGCGCCACTTCCCCATTACGCAGAATTTTGCGCGTATTCTTACATTCGTCGTTGGTGCAGGCCATGTACTTACCGAAACGACCCATTTTCAGGTGCATCTCAGAACCACATTTCTCACACTCAACTACCGGGCCATCGTAACCCTTAATGCGGAACTCGCCCTCTTCAATCTCATAGCCGTCGCAGGTCGGGTTGTTACCGCAGACATGCAGCTTACGCTTAGGATCGATGAGGTAGCTGTCCATTGCCGTGCCGCACTTCTGGCAGCGACGCTTGGCGCGCAGCGCGTTGGTTTCGGCATCGTCGCCTTCCAGTACGTTGAGTACTTCATTTTCCGGCACCAGATTAATGGTGGTTTTGCAGCGCTCTTTCGGCGGCAGCGCGTAGCCGGAGCAGCCGAGGAACACCCCGGTGCTGGCGGTACGAATGCCCATCTCACGACCGCAGGTCGGACAGTCGATGCTGGTCAGCACCATCGGGTTAGGCTGCATGCCGCCCTCTTCCGGATCCTTCTCCGCCGTTTCCAGCTGAGCGGTAAAGTCACCGAAGAAGTGATCCAGCACCTGCCGCCACTCGGCCTGATGGTTCGCCACCTGGTCGAGACGGTCTTCCATCTGCGCGGTAAAGTCGTAGTTCATCAGATCGCGGAAGTTCTCTTCCAGACGATCGGTGACGATCTCACCCATTTTTTCCGCATAGAAGCGACGGTTTTCAACCCGAACGTAGCCGCGATCCTGAATAGTCGAGATGATCGACGCATAGGTTGACGGACGGCCAATACCGCGTTTTTCCAGCTCTTTAACCAGCGATGCTTCGCTAAAGCGCGCAGGCGGTTTGGTAAAGTGCTGCGCCGGGCTAAGTTCAACCAGGCTTAAGCTGTCGCCCTGATTAACCACCGGCAGGACGCGGTCTTCATCGCCCTTGCGCAGCGCAGGCATGACTTTCGTCCAGCCATCAAAACGCAGCGTACGGCCGCGCGCCTTGAGCTTAAAGTCGCCGGCTTTCACCGTCAGGGTGGTAGAGTCGTACTGCGCTGGCGTCATCTGACAGGCGACAAACTGGCGCCAGATCAGCTGATAGAGCTTCAGCGCGTCAGATTCCATACCTTTTAAATCTTCCGCCATCACGTTCACATCGGAAGGACGAATCGCTTCGTGCGCTTCCTGCGAGTTTTCTTTGCTGGCGTACTGGTTGGCGTTCTCCGGCAGATACTTTTTACCAAAGTTATCGCCGATGTAGCCGCGCACCATGCTCAGCGCATCCTGACTCAGGTTGGTAGAGTCGGTACGCATATAGGTGATGTAGCCGGCCTCATACAGACGCTGCGCCATCATCATGGTTTTCTTCACCCCAAAGCCCAGACGCGTGCTGGCCGCCTGCTGCAGGGTTGAGGTGATGAACGGCGCGCCCGGCTTGCTGCTGGTCGGCTTATCTTCGCGTTCCAGCACGCTGTAGGCGGATTTCTCCAGCAGCGCGACGGCAGACATGGTCTCATCACGGTTAACCGGGCGGAACGGCTTGTCGTTCTTGTGCGTGACCTGCAGCGCTAAAGCGTCGCCGCCAGGCGTCGTGGTGCTGGCGTCAATCTCCCAGAACTCTTCCGGGACGAAGGCTTTAATTTCGCGTTCACGTTCGACCACAAGGCGGACGGCAACGGACTGAACGCGGCCTGCGGAGAGGCCACGCGCTATTTTTTTCCACAGCAGCGGAGAAACCATATAGCCCACAACGCGGTCCATAAAGCGGCGCGCCTGCTGGGCATTAACGCGATCGATGTTCAGTTCGCCCGGCTTGTCAAAAGCCTGACGGATCGCGTTTTTAGTAATTTCGTTAAATACAACGCGGCTGTAGCGTTTTTCATCACCACCGATAACTTCCCGCAGGTGCCATGCAATGGCTTCCCCTTCGCGGTCAAGGTCAGTTGCGAGATAGATGTGGTCGGCTTTTTCAGCCAACTGCTTGAGTTCTGAAACTACCTTTTCTTTACCCGGGAGTACTTCATAGTGCGCATCCCAGTCATGCCACGGGTCGACGCCCATGCGATTGACCAGAGCGCTACGTTCGTCCTTTTTAGGCTTTTTGGCCCCTTTGGTGGCGGTAGAGTCGGCGCTCTTTTTGGAAGCTGAGCCACTGGTCGGCAAATCGCGGATATGACCGACGCTGGACTTAACCACGTAGTCATTACCCAGATACTTATTGATCGTTTTGGCTTTTGCCGGGGACTCAACGATAACGAGAGCTTTACCCATATTCACCTTTACCTAATTTGATTCATCCAGGAATACATCGCACATTGATTCACCATCCGCTGGCGACGTCCGTCATATGTTGCGTCGTCGTCGAAGGATATCAACCCTCTGCACGTCCGGCCTCACGTCCATAAAACCAGATAGCCGGGTTTACTGACTTTGTCTAGCCAGGCGACATAGCACGAATAATTTTTGGCCGAATGTCAAGCAAATCTGCTGCCAGATCGCTGAAAGCGTCACACTGTACCTGATAAAATTCGTTACGCAACTTTATTAGCATGCAAAAACGAATCCTGCCAGTAAAGTCATGTTTCTTAGGCCGTTGTCAGTACCCCTGCACAATAAATGGAAAATTTGCCCCTGCACGCCGCGCGGCGTAGACTATTGCGCGAGGAATCACAGGAGGCCGTAATGCAAGGTACAACCCAACCCATCGATCGCCAGACGCTGCTTGAAAAAGCCAATAAACTTATTCGCGAACATGAAGATACGCTAGCCGGGATCGAAGCCACCGACGTCGTTCAGCGCAACGGCATTCTGGTATTTAGCGGCGAGTTTTATCTTGACGAGCAGGGTCTGCCTACGGCGAAGAGCACGGCGGTATTTAACATGTTTAAATACCTGGCGCACGCGCTGTCTGAAAAATATCATCTGGTCGATTAAGCCCTTGCGTGTTGCAGGGCGCTAAACGATAACGCGAGGCCAGGGCCTCGCGTTATTTTGCCTACATCATCGGTTTTTGTCCCCGCTGCCACCAGCGCAGCAGCAGACGATCGGCGCTTTCAGCGGCACTGCCGGTGAAGCGGTCAAACATCTTTTTCCTCTGCTGATAGCGCACGCTAATCACGTCGTGGCTGTCGATCAGCCCCAGCAGCAGCTCATCGCTGGTTTCTACGGCATCGACCAGCCCTTTCTCCAGCGCCTGAACGCCGTACCAGTGCTCGCCGGTCGCCACCTGCTCAACATCCAGCGTCGGCCGCATTTTGTGGACGAAATCTTTAAACAACTGATGGGTATCGTTCAGATCTTCCCGGAACTTACGCCGCCCTTCGTCGGTGTTTTCACCGAGCATCGTCAGGGTGCGCTTGTACTGCCCGGCGGTGTGCAGCTCAATATCGATATCCTTGTTCTTAAGGAAACGATTAATGTTTGGGATCTGCGCGACCACGCCGATGGAGCCGAGAATGGCAAACGGCGCCGAGACGATTTTATTGGCCACGCAGGCCATCATGTAGCCGCCGCTGGCGGCAACTTTGTCTACCGCCACCGTCAGCGGAATTTGCTTGTCGCGAAGGCGCTGCAGCTGCGAGGCGGCCAGGCCGTAGCCGTGCACCACGCCGCCGGGGCTTTCCAGGCGGATAATGACCTGATCGCGCGCTTTCGCCGTTGCCAGCACGGCGGTGATCTCTTCGCGCAGGCTGCTCACCTCGTGGGCGTCCATGCTGCCTTTAAAGTCGAGCACCCAGGCGCGCGGTTTGCCGTTTGGCTCCGTCGAACCGAGCTTCGCCCGCGCCTTCGCGGCCCTGGCTTCCTGCTTGAGCTTTTTCTTTTGCGCTTTATGCCAAAGCTTCTGCTGCGGGCCGTCGAGCAGCGCTACCGCGAGCTCCTCCCGCATCTCTTTATACTGCTCGCTAAGGTTGGTGACCCGCAGCTCCCCGCGCTGTTTCTTACGCTGAGCGAGGTTAACGATAATTGCGGCGATAACCGCAATAGCGACGACAACAGTCGCGATTTTGGCCAAAAATAAGCCATATTGAGCAAGTAATTCCACGTTTTCACCTTGTGTAAACCACTGACGTTGAAGCACAGTGTACATCAGCCTTTGCCGGGAAGTCTCTGCGCTTTGTGTCCTGTGCGAGGCGCCTTCTTGTTTTTTTCAGCGACGATGAAATCGTTGCAAGATATTAATTCCGCAAAGAGTTTCCGCTTCGCCGATTGCATTACCCGGCCGTTTCAGGCATAAAACGCAAAAGTGAACGACCGAAGAGAAAGCGTGCCCCGTCAGCAGGTCACCCAAGGAGTCACCGTGCACTATCAGCCGCAGAATCATTTATTGAAAGATCGCATCATCCTGGTGACCGGCGCCAGCGACGGGATCGGACGCGAAGCCGCGCTGACCTACTCCCGCTACAGCGCCAGCGTTATCCTGGTCGGCCGTAACGAAGAGAAACTGCGCCGCGTAGCGCAGGAAATTGAGCAGGACGGCGGGATCCCGGCGCCCTGGTTTACGCTCGATCTGCTCACCTGCACCCCGCAGGAGTGCCAGCAGCTGGCACAGCAGATAAGCGTCCACTACCCGCGCCTCGACGGCGTATTGCACAACGCCGGTCTGCTCGGCGACGTCTGCCCGATGGACGAGCAGAAGCCGGAAGTCTGGCAGCAGGTTATGCAGGTCAACGTCAACGGTACCTTTATGCTGACCCAGGCGCTGCTTCCTTTATTACTCAAGTCCGAGTCCGGTTCGCTGGTTTTCACCTCATCAAGCGTAGGTCGTCAGGGTCGCGCCAACTGGGGCGCCTACGCGGCGTCCAAATTTGCCACCGAAGGGATGATGCAGGTGCTGGCGGAGGAGTATCAGAGCCGCCACCTGCGGGTTAACTGCATCAATCCGGGCGGCACGCGCACGCAAATGCGCGCCAGCGCCTTCCCGACGGAAGATCCACAAAAGCTTAAGACCCCCGCCGATATCATGCCGGTTTATTTATGGCTGATGGGCGACGATAGCCGTCGCAAAACGGGAATGACCTTCGATGCCCAACCGGGGCGCAAACCAGGAATTGCACAATGAGTGAAGAACGCCACCGCGAACGCCAGCAGCGGGTAAAAGAGAAGGTCGACGCCCGAATCGAGGCAGCCCAGGAAGAACGCGGCATTGTTATCGTCTTTACCGGCAACGGCAAAGGTAAAACCACCGCCGGTTTTGGTACCGTTACCCGCGCCATCGGGCACGGCAAAAAGGCCGGCGTGATCCAGTTCATTAAGGGCACCTGGCCAAACGGCGAACGCAATCTGCTGGAGCCGCACGGCGTCGAATTTCAGGTAATGGCGACCGGCTTCACCTGGAATACCCAGGATCGCGAAAGCGATACCGCCGCCTGCCTCGCCGTCTGGCAGCACGCTCTGCGCATGCTGTCAGACGAGAGTCTCGACATGGTTCTGCTCGACGAGCTGACCTATATGGTAGCCTATGACTATCTGCCGCTTGAAGAGGTGCTTAGCGCGCTGCGCCGTCGTCCGGCGCAGCAAACGGTGATTATCACCGGCCGCGGCTGCCATCGCGACATCGTGGAGCTTGCCGATACCGTCAGCGAATTACGCCCGGTTAAGCACGCCTTTGACGCCGGCATTAAGGCGCAGATGGGCATTGACTACTAAGAACCAGCCTCTCCAGCAGCGCGCCGTTTAGCGCCAGGCACAGGCAATCCTCACCCTGAGCCAGCACGCTTTCGACGCTGTTTTGTCGAGAAATAAAGCGCTTACGGTATTCTGTCGGCGTCAGCCCGCAGTATTTTTTGAAGGCGGCAATCAGGTACTTATGCTCCTGAAAGCCGCAGCTATGGCTAATTTCGGTAATCGGCGTGCGGGTATCGCGCAGCAGCGTCTTCGCCTTATTCAGCCGCACCAGCGTCAGATACTCCTTGAAGTTGTGCCGGCTCACCTTCTTAAACAGCCGCGAAAACCACGAATAGCTCATTCCGCTGCGGCTCGCCACCTCGCTGAGGGTCAGCGGCTGGTCAAAATGCTGGTTAATAAAGTCGATGCCTTTCTTTATCATCGCCTCTTCGCGCAGGGAGCTTTCCGCCTGCGGCACCGCGTCTCCCGCCAGCGTCAGCGCATCGAGCAGGAGATAGATAGTCGCGATGCGTTGAAACGGGGCGCGGTTGTCAATCAGCTGGCTGAGCAAGCTCAGGAGCCGTTGACGCACGACGCCATCGGCCTCGCTGTCGCCGCGCCCGGCGGTGCACCAGCTCAGCACCGGCGCGGGATGCAGCTCATCGAACAGGCCCGGTGAAAACTGCACGGTCACCAGCTGGCTGCCGGTCTCCTCCGCGCACAGCGAATGCACCGCCTCGGCGTTGATGTACAGCATGTCTCCCTGAGCCAGCTCCACGCTCTGCTGGCCGACAACGATAGAGAAGCGTCCCGTCAGCACGGTTATCAGCTCCGGCGCCGGGTGCCAGTGCGGTTCGCAGTAGCGTACCTCGGCGGCAAACGCGTTCAGCTTCTCAGCATCAAAAGCAATCAGCTCGTAGCCGCTGTTCACCGTATGCCGCCCGGCTTCCGTCGCCGAACGGGGGTGAGTGACTGAAAAGGGAAACATGCGCCATCTCCTGTAGTCGGGCGGTTATTCGCGCCCGGCAAGGACGCGATTCAGCTCATCGCTGTCGATATCAAGCGCCAAAAACTCCGTCAGGGCGATCAGCAGGCCGCAGAAGAGATCCGGCGCCAGCTGGATCAGCCTCTCGCGGATCTGCGCCGGCGGCAGCTGGCTCTTGCGCGCAATCAGGGCAACCACCCGGTCAAGCGCCTCGGGCTGCTGGATCAGCTGCTGCAGCGAATTGTCGTCCCGCAGCGGCACGTAGCGCGGCGCAGTGGCCACTTCGACGTCGGCAACGAGAGGCAGATCGCGCGAAGAGCCGCCAATCCGCACCTGCCAGAGGCCCGGAGTGATAACCCAGTCCGAAAGCCCAGGGTGATAGCAGGCCAGGTCGGCAATCGGCAGCTGCAGGCTGACGCGACGGCTCTCGCCGGGCGCAAGGGCCACTTTACAGAACGCCTTCAGCGCCCGATCCTCGCGGATCAGCTCGCCGTCCGGCGCGCTGACGTACAGCTGCGCGATCTCTTTCCCCGCCCGATCGCCGTCGTTGCTCAGGGTGAACGAGACGGTCAGCGTCTCGTCAGGTCCGACGCGAGAGGCGGAAAGTTCGGGCAGGCCGTAGGTAAACCGGCTGTAGCTGAGGCCAAAGCCAAACGGGAACAGCGGCGTCATCCGGCGTTTGTCATAGTAGCGATAGCCGACAAACAGCCCTTCGCCGTAATGGTGGCGCAGGTTCTCTCCCGGGTAGTTGAGCCACGCCGGCGTCTCTTCCAGCGTATTCGGCACCGTCACCGTCAGTTTACCGCAGGGGTTACGCTGGCCGAAGAGAATTTCCGCCACCGCCCGCCCCATGCCCTGCCCGGCGAAGAAGGTTTCCAGCAGCGCTTTACACTCCGCCAGCCACGGCATCACCACCGCATCGCTATTGGCCAGCACCACCACCACGTTGGGCTGCACCGCCGCCACCTCGCGGATCAGCCGTTCGTGTACCGCCAGGATGTTTAAATCATGACGGTCGCCGTTTTCGCCATCCTCACCCACCGCGGTACTGACGAAGATAACCGCCACGTCCGCCTCCTGCGCCACCGCTCGCGCCTGGGCCAGCGCCTGCTCATCGCAGCGCTCGTCGTCCGGAGCGCCAACCGCCCAGGTGACGGTAAAGTCGTCGCCCGCCAGATCGAAGATCTCGTCCAGAGGACGATCCAACAGATAAGGTACCGTGGTGGCACAGCCCGATCCCTGAATCACCGGCTCCTGCGCCGGCTTGCCCAATACCGCAATCCGCCGGCTGCGCTCCGGGGTCAGCGGCAGGAGGTTATCTTCATTTTTCAGCAGAACGATTGACTCCCCGGCCAGCTGCTGCGCCAGCTGGTGATGGGCCGTGAAGTCGGCCCGGGTCTCCGGGCGACGGTGGCGCTGCACCTTTTCCAGCAGCGCCACCATTCGCCGGCAGGCGCGGTCGACCACCGCCTGAGGCACCTCTCCGGACTCGATCGCCGCCAGCAGCGTCCGCTTGTCGCGGCGGGTTTCCGGCATCGCCAGATCGTTGCCCGCCAGCAGCGACGCCGGGCGGTCCTTGATACCGTACCAGTCGGACATCACCAGCCCGTCGTATCCCCACTCATCCCGCAGTACCTGAGTCAGTAAAAAGGGATCCTGTGAAGTCTGTACGCCGTTGAGGCGGTTGTAGGAGGACATCACCGTCCACGGCTGCGATTTCGCTATCGCCCGCTGGAATCCGGCGAGGTAAATCTCACGCAGCGCCCGCTCTTCGATTATCGAATCCATCTCGGTGCGGCGATATTCCGAATTATTGGCGGCAAAATGCTTGAGGCTGGCGCCTACCCCTTCGTGCTGCAGGCCGTTGATCAGCGCCGCGGCAATATCGCCGGAGACAACCGGATCTTCGGCATAGTATTCATAGCCTCTGCCGGCAAGCGGCGTGCGGCGAATATTGATCCCGGGCCCCAGCAGGATCCCGACCCCCATCTGCTGACATTCGCGGCCCAGCGCCTGGCCCATCTGATAGACCAGCTCCACGTCCCAGCTACAGGCTAAGCTGGAGCCGTTCGGAAAGCAGGTTGCCGGCAACGAGGCGCTGAACAGCGCTTCGCTGCCGCCTTTTGCCGCCGGCTCCTCCACGCTGACCTGGTCTGCGGTTTGGCTGATGACCGAAATAAAGTCATCCATGCTCCACTTTTCACTGCCGTCGATTTGTGCGCTGCTGTAGCGCACGCCGTAGGTTCCGTCGGTCATCACGATATCGTTGATGCCATGCTGCGGCAGCGATGCCGTGCGCCACAGGCCGCTGCCGGTCAGCAGCGCCACTTTTTCCTCTGCCGTCATGGCCGCAATCACGGTATTAAATTCACTCTTCATCTCTCTGGCTCCCTGAGGTTACAGCGCATTCTGCTTGCGCAGGCTAATTTTATGGACAATATCGCGATAGGTTTTTTCATCCAGCGAATAGCACGCCACAAATATGGCGCTGAGGGCAAACATGGCGCCGGGGAATAATGTCATTAAAATATTAATCCCGTTAATCGCGCTCGCCGTGATATTCCCTGCGTCATAATGATAATAGTCCAGCATCCATCCCGCGCAGCCGCCGCCGATCGCCATCGCGATTTTAGTGATGAAATTAAAGAAGCCGTAGATCGCGCCTTCACTGCGCACGCCGTGATGCCATTCGGCATATTCTACGGTGTCGGCAATCATCGACCACATCGCCACAAAGCCCATCCCCAGCGTAATACTATACAGGCACACGCCGGTCATAATCAGCCACAGGTTATTTCCGGCCACAAAATACTGCATCATCACCCCGAGGATACCGATCCCCAGAGCAATCAGCGTCATTCTCTTTTTACCCATCAGGGCAATAATTTTTTCAGAAATAACCGTACCGACGATATACGCAGCTGACTGAATCAAAAAGAAGGTCGCGGTATAGCCTTCGCTGCCAATGATATATTTAATAAAGTAGATCGCTATCGCCATCCAGACGGTATAGGCAATATAGAAGAACACCGTAAACAGCGACAGGTTAAGCAGCGGTGTATTGCCCGTTACCGCACGCAGCATCTCGCGCAGCGTCGGCGCAGGCGCCTCATCCTCGTCTTCGCCCACCCGCTCTTTGGTCATGCCAAAACAGGCGAGGAACAGAAAAGTGGCCAGCAGCGCAAAGCACGAAACCGCGAAAACGTAGCCCGTCTGTTTATCCGTAAACGGCGAAATCAGCAGGTCGGCGGTCGTCGAAACAATTAAATAGCCGACGATCGCCAATACGAAGCGATATACCGACAACGACGAACGCGAGGCTTCATGCTGCGTCAGGCGGTTGGTCAGCGCCGAGTACGGCGTATTGACCGCCGTATATGCCAGGCAATATATCGTATAAGAGATTAAGGCAAAGTAGAATTTCGCTTCGCCGCCAAACGGCACGAAGCACAGCACCGTCAGAAAGCCCAGCGGAATCGAACCGTATAATAACCAGGGACGCAGCTTACCGTAGCGGCTGTGCGTTTTATCAATCGCCAAACCAATCAGGATATTAAAAATAGCATCAATGACTCGGGCAATAACAAATATCAGGCTGGCCTGTACCGCGCTAATGCCATAAATATTGGTATAGAAGAAGAGTAAAAACAGCGAGACGAAACCAAATGATAAATTAGAAGCAAAGTCGCCGAAGCCGTAGCCTATTTTCTCTTTAACGCCGATAACCACATAGCTGGCCGATAGTTTTCCTGCTGTATCCATTTTTGGCTACCTGTTTTTGTAATCAGTGTTGCCAGTATATGGCGTTCGCCGCCGCTTCACTTTGCGTTATTTGTCCGGGTATTTCCTGTTTTTTGTCTTTATAAGGAAGTGTGAAAGGAGTCACATCAGGAAGGGAAAATAGGCGTCCGGCGGGAGCCGCCGGACGCGTCAACATCAATCTTTGCCACGACCCGCAGAGCGGCGGTTATTGCTGCTACCCACCTGGCTATGGCGTTTAACCGCGCGGCGGATCTGGTTCGCCTTCACGCGGCGGCGATCTTTCTCTACCGCCACTTTTGAAGTGGTTTCTGCCGGCAGCTCCACCAGCTCGCGCAGGTAGTTAGTCTGCGCCAGGTCCAGCTCGGTATAGCCGCCGCGAGGCAGGCCTTTCGGCAGCAGAATGTCGCCGTAGCGCACGCGGATCAGGCGGCTAACCTGAACGCCAACCGCTTCCCACAGGCGACGAACCTCGCGGTTACGCCCTTCCGTCAGGGTGACGTTATACCACTGGTTAATGCCTTCGCCGCCGGTGAATTTGATGGTTTTGAAGGCCGCAGGGCCATCTTCCAGCTGCACGCCGCGGGATAGCTGGCGCAGTTTGTCTTCATCGACCTGACCGAACACGCGCACGGCATATTCACGCTCAACTTCGCGGCTCGGGTGCATCAGTCGGTTCGCCAGTTCGCCATCGGTGGTGAACAGCAGCAGACCGCAGGTATTCACATCCAGACGGCCCACCGCAATCCAGCGCGCGCCGCGCAGCTTCGGCAAGCGGTCGAAGACCGTCGGGCGGCCTTCCGGATCGTTGCGGGTGCAGAGCTCGCCTTCCGGCTTGTAGTAGGCCAGAACGCGGCAAATTTGCTCAGCGGACTCTTTCACCGAAATCAGGTGACCATCGATACGAATTTTTAAACCAGGAACAATTTCTACGCGATCGCCGAGGGTGGCGATTTTGCCATCGACGCTGACGCGGCCAGCTTCGATTTTAGATTCAATTTCACGGCGGGAGCCGTGGCCGGCGCGGGCCAGCACTTTCTGTAGTTTCTCGCTCATTGAGCTTCCTTAAGGTGTCGCCTTCCCAGGCGTCTGGTATACTTTGTAAAACAGCAGGCTAAAACGTTCTAACCTGCTGTTCTGTAGATACTTTTCAAATAACAGACGCTCACCATCTTCAGCCGATGCCGGACGCGCCCGTATATACGTGGCCGAACATACTACACTAACTTCGAAATGAAAGCTTCTTCGCGTTGCATTCGTCGGCGAATTCGCGCCGCTTTTTGTGCCGCGCAGAGTGAATTATGTATCAGCCTCGCGCTTTTATCTCCCCCGCCCGGCGGTTATTTCAGCGCGATTCGTCCTCCGGCTTAGCGTGCTGGTAGTAGAACGAACCCGTATCGCAGCGGAAGCTGGAAAACTCCGCCGGACGGTGGAAATAGTATCCCTGCGCTTTCTGGCAGCCCAGCTGCTGCAGCTGCAGCTTCACGCTTTCGTCTTCGATGCCCTCGGCAATCAGCGGCACTTTAAAACCGCGGGCAAGCACAATCAGGGAGTTAATCACCGATTTGGCTTTATCATCCCCCAAATAGCCACTGACAAAGTGCCTGTCAATTTTGATGCTGTCGAAGGGCAGCGTATGCAGATACGAAAGGCTGGAGAAGTTCGCGCCAAAGTCGTCGAGCGCAATGGCGATCCCGTGGCGGCGCAGATAGTTCAGCATCTTGCTGATGCGCTGCACGTTGCTGGTCAGCACGCGCTCGGTAATTTCAATGCACACGTTGGCGTTTATCAAACCGCTGCGGCGAATCGAGTCCATCAAATGCCAGGCAAAATCCTGCTGCAGCAGCTGGATCGCCGAGACGTTGATATAGATAACAAAATCCTTCGGCGCGCCGCGGGCGATCATCGCCGCCAGCTCCCGGCAGGCCTCTTCGATCACCCATTTCCCCAGCGGAATAATGAGTCCGGTCTCCTCCGCCAGCGGAATAAAGCGATCCGGCGGCACGTTGCCCAGCGCCTTCGAGTGCCAGCGAATCAGGCACTCGCCCTCGCGGCAGTGCTCTTCATCTCCCTGATCGATAATCGGCTGCAGCACCAGATGGAATTCATGATGATGTATCGCATCGCTAAGATGCTCATGCAAGCGGATGTTGTAGAGCTCATGCTCGCGCATTTCGCTGGCAAACAGCGAGACGACGCCGTTACCCTGCTTCTGCGCATGTTTTAGCGTGATCCAGGCCTCCTGCAGTACCTGAGTGATGTTTTCGCTGGTGACCTCGGTCATGACCATGCCCACGTTACCGGTATAGACGTATTTCTTGCCCGAAGGATGCTGGTCCAGACCTTCGCCAATAAACAGCTGGGACAGCATATCGCGGTAGCGCTGGTAGTCCTTCTGCTGATTAATTCCCGGGAACGCCAGAATCAGCTTATCGACTTTATCTCGTGCGATCAGCGTGTCCGTCGGCAGCAGGCTCCGCAGGCGGCTAACGAACTCGTTGATAAAGGTATCGCCGTACTCCGCCCCCAGGGAGTTAATAATGGTGTTCATATTGCTGATATGCACCAGCCCCACCAGGTTTCGCCGGCTGTACAGCGCTTCCTGCTGCAGCAGTCCCGCCCGGGTGAGAAGCCCCGTCATGCTGTCTTCTTCAATTTTCTGCCGCTGGCTTTCAAAGCTCTCCGCCAGCTTGTGCGACAGCGCCATAAAGGTGGTTTCCAGCGAAATAATTTCCGGGAAGTGGCGCTTATTGTCCGGCGGCGTCCAGCGGTGGGTCGCCAGCCGGTCAGCTTTACGCACGATCTCCTGCAGCGGCTTGGCCACCCGCGACAGAACCAGGAAAACAATCAGCAAACCGGAGGTCAGAACGATAAACAGCATCCCCATCGTCATCATCAAGTACTTCACCACCGAGTGGGTAAGCACCCTGGCGGGGCTGATGATAATGCCCTTCAGTTTCAGCAGCGACTGGCGGTCGTGGATGGCGAAGACGTCGACATAGTAGCTATCGCCATCGATCTCAATCGAGCGAAAACCGCTCTGCAGGGGACGCGGCAGCGCTTTATTGACTGCGCTAATGACCGGTATACCGGTTTTATCCAGAGTTGGCAGCACGACCTCAGACTGCTTAGCGTCCTTCAGCATGGCCTGGGACAAAGCCGGAAGCGAAGACGAGAGCAGCTGGTTGTGTTCGTTGACAATCAGCAGCATGCTTTCAGGAAACGGATTGAATTTCTGCAGATTTTTATTGAGTTCGTTGAGATGCAGTTCGCTGGATACCACGCCAACAAACTTGCCCTGGCGATTAAACGCTGGCGAGCTAAACGCGACGGCAACCTCCCGATTATATTCATAATCATGAAAAGGCTTTATCCAGTGAGGGTTGCGATCTTTTTCCGCCGACGTAAACCACGCCCGCTGATAGATATCGTAGTTATCCATGATCTGCTCGACGGCAGAGTCCGGGCTAAGGTGATGAAACGACATCAGCTTGTGGTGAGTACCGGCATCTTTAAGGGTCAGGTAATCGTCGTGGGTGCGGTGCTTATCATGGGCGATCTGCACGAAATCACCGTTTACCCCGCCAAACTCGACCACGTTGAGGTACTGCTTCTCGGTAAAAACGTTGTTGATGTTATTCACCATTTCGCCAATCAGGCTGCGTACCGCAATGGAGTCCCCCTCCTCGCGGCCAATGGCGTGCACGATAATCGCGTTGGACTGGATCGGCACGTCAATATATTCGTGGATTGCGGCCTCAATCGTCGCCTTTTTGGCGCTGAGGATATTTTCGCTGACCTCATCAAAAAAGGCGTATCCCTCGTAGTAAAGGAAGGCGTAGACGGTGATCAGCACCACGCTAACCGTGGCCAGCAGCGTCAGCAAAACGGCGTGGGTTAACGACAGCGGATAGCGCTTAATCGAGAACTGCTTTTTTAAAATTTGCATAGATGCTCTGCCCTGAAACGCGCCTGTTATTCCGGTTTGATGAGTAAAACACCGTCTTGCGGAACAAAATGATCGAACGGCTTCGGTCGCGAATAGTAGTAGCCCTGCGCCAGGTCGCAGCCCATCTCCCGCAGCTTGGCGCCCATTTCGGCGGTTTCAACGCCTTCGGCGACCAGGGGAACATCAAAGCTTTGCGACAGCATCAGAACGGATGCGATCACCGCCTCACTTTTCTTGTCATCAAGGACGTTCCTGACAAACCCGCGATCGATTTTCAGACAATCGAACGGCAGCGAGTGCAGATAGGAGAGGCTTGAGTAGCCGGAACCAAAATCATCGATGGCCACGGAGACGCCCAGCCGGCGTAAATAGGCCAGAATTTCGACGATCCTGTGGGTATCGTGAAGCAGCACGCTTTCGGTGATCTCAATGCAGATATTGCTGTTCATCAGTTCATTACGATGAATTGACTCCAGCAGATGATGCGAAAAATCAGGCTGCTGAAGCTGGACCGCGGAGATATTGACGTGAAGCTTGAAGTCCCGAGGCGCGCCGCGGGCGATAAACATCGCCAGCTCGCGACAGGCGGTTTCGACGATCCACTTGCCGAGCGGTACGATCATGCCGGTGTTTTCCGCCAGGCCAATAAACTTGTCCGGCGGGACAAAGCCCAGCACGTTAGACTGCCAGCGAATCAGGCATTCGCCTTCATTACAGGCGAGCTCGGGGTCAAAAGGGACGATCGGCTGCAAAACCAGGTGGAAGCCCTCCGTTTGCAGATCGTCGCACAGCGCCTGATGCAGGCGCAGGTTATTGACCTCCTCCTCGCGCATCTGGGGCGTGAAGAGCTCGCTGGCACCGTTGCGCTGGAGCTGGGCGTGCTGCAGTGCCAGGCTGACGTTCATCAGGCACTCGCTAATATTCTCCTGCGACAGCGTCTCAATCACCATTCCCACGTGGCCGGTATAGATGTGCGATTCGCCGGACATATCCGTCGTGGTCAGGCGGAAAACCGAGGAGAGCAGCGAGCAGTAATAGGTCACATCCTTGCTCTCGTAGATGCCATCAAACGCGATGATGAACAGATCTTCCCGGTCGCAGCAGCAGAGCGCCCCTTCTGGCAGCATCGCGCGCAGGCGCTGGGTAAACTGCTTGATAAACTGCCGCGCCAGCTCGTTGCCCAGCACGTTTTTGACCGAGTTGTAGTTGCTGACATGCACCATTGCCAGCAGGTTTCGGTTCTCATACAGCGATTCGGTATGCAGCAGACCGCTGCGGGTCAAAAAGCCGGTTTCAACGTCCTCCTCCAGCTTCTTGCGCTTAAATTCAAACGTTCCCGGCAGCGCCAGCGCCACCTTATTCAGCGCCTCATCCAGGCTGGCAATCTCCGGGAACAGGCGCTTACGCTCTTTTTTCCACGGGATCAGCCCCAAAGGAACCTTACCCACCACCTCTTTCAGGGTGCCGGTGAAGTGAGAAATAATCAGCGCCAGCACCACCATCAGGGCGAAGACAAACAGCATGTTGCTGAAGGTCATCATCAGCCGCTGCTTTTTCATTTCGGCAATCGCGGCGTGTCGCGGCGCGATAAGCACCGCTTTCCACTTCAGTAAATGCTGGCGATCCTGCACATCAAATGCGGTCGCCAGGTATTCGTCTCCGCCGACGCGAAACGTCAGCATCCGCTGGCGGCCGTCCGAGTTCAGCAGTTGGCGAATCACGGGCTGGTTTTGCTGCAGCAGCGCGCCGGCGCCGACCTGCACCACGATATTGCGCCTGCCGTCCGCAATCAGCAGCGAGTCGTTTTTTCCCGGCAGAATGCTGTGCAGGTACTCCCTCATATCGGTCGGCATCGTTTTGCCGGTCACCACGCCGCGAAACTGCCCCTGGCGGTCGTACACCGGCAGGTGATACGCCACGACCGGGCCGTCGGTCAGATACTCCGTGCGCCAATATGGCAGCTTTTGCCGTCGGGCTGCGCTAAACCACGGCTGCTGCTGAACGCTGAAGCGCTCGTTGACCTTGACGATATTGGAGTCCTGGGTGATGCCGCTGTATTTCACCAGCCGCTGGGAATTGGCTTCCAGGGTGCGCTCAAGATATATTTGGTTACTGTGATTGGCGCGCGCAATAGCATAATAGCGGCCGTTCCTTTCAGCCCACGAGAGGCTCTTGAACGCCGGGGCGGTATTAAAAGCGTGGGCCGTTAAATAGACCATCTCTGGAATAAGCTGGGGATCCGCTGTGCTGTTTTCGACGCCCTGCAGATACTGCAGTAATAAATTACTGACCTGCTGAGGATAGTCGAAAAAATCTTCCAGCTTATGCTGTATCAATTCACTCTTGCCGAGCAGCAGCTGTTTATTCACCGCCTCATCGACCTGATGCGACTGGTAATTAAACAGCCCCGTCAGGCAGAACACGCTAACGATCAGCGAGAGTAATGAAACGATGAGAACACTTTTCAACAAAGTGAACGGATACGCTTTAAGAGAAGACTTTGCCATAAATCACGTTACTTTATAAATTCGTTGTGAGTGAAGCGATGAAATAACCCTGCCGATAGCTCTCGGCAGAATAATCAGATTGACGCCAGCGGCTGGCTGATGGCCGTTACCGGCGGGGCGCTGGTACGATTGCGGCCCATTTTTTTCGATTGATAGAGATAGGCGTCGGCCTCTGACAGAAGCTTGTCGAAAATATCGACGATATTCCAGCGCATGGCCTTGCCGTAGCTGAGGCCAACGCTGACGGTCAGAGAGAGCATTTTGCTGCCCCATTCCACCTGCATACTCTCTATCTCCTTGCGGATCTCTTCTGCCAGCAGATAGCCTTCGCCGCCCGGTTTACCCGCCATGATGACCGCAAACTCCTCGCCGCCGAGCCGCGCCACGATGCCGCGCTGGCCCACCACGTTCTGCACCCGAACCGCAAATGCCGCCAGCACCTTGTCGCCGCAGTCGTGACCCCAGGTGTCGTTGATATTTTTGAAATGGTCGATATCAAGAACCAGTACGTTCAGCGGCGTATCGCGCTCGCCATCATGCAGCTCTTTTAGCCGCTCGTAGAGGCCAAAACGCGAATATACGCGGGTCAGGTAGTCGTACCTGACCTGATGAGAAAGCTGCCTGACCAGAGTATTGATGGCCTGGACGCTAACCGCGACAATCACCGGGCTAATGGCAATCGACGCAATCCCCAAACGGGCCGAGATTATCAGGGGAACATGCCCCACCAGGCTGATACCCCCGGCCTTTTGATCGACCATCAGCACCTCAACCACCCCGGCCAGCAGCGTGAGCAGGCAGGTCGTGGGCAGCGAGTAGCTAATTGCGCACCAGATTAGCGCCGGGAGAATCATTGACAGCGTCCCCATACTCCCCGCCGTGCCGGTGGCAATCGAGATAGCCAGCGAGACGGCCAGCAGCCCCACTGGGATCAGTCGCCTGAGCTCGGTGGGACGAAACGGCTGCTGCACCGTACAGATTAAGACAAACGGCAGAATCAGTACGCTGGTGGTAAACTCTTCGCTAAGCCACACAGGATAAATACGCCAAAAATCGATCTGATGGGATAGCGAGAAAAAATAGCTGCCTGGCCCGGAACATGCGACCGCCGTTAATAAGCAATAGCTGTACAGGCGAAATATCGTTATTTTGATAAAACTTTCGCAACGCTTTTTTTCGCTGATAATCATCCAGCTGAGCATCGCCACAAAGGCAATATCAGAAAAGTCAGTGAGCAGTTCGCTTACGCTACGGCTCCCCACTGCCAGGCTGCAAAATAAGGTCGCGAGAATAAAAATCATAAAATAGTGAAACTGACGCAGCACCTGATGGCGAATAAACAGCCCGGCCAGCACCGCATTCATCGGCCAGAATAATGCAATATCATTATGCCGAATCAGACGTCCGGCGGCATATAGCGCGACCGTCGTTGAAAACAGCACCACGGCATTAAATAATGGATTCTCCTGCTTAAAAAAATCGGCAGGGATGATTGTCAGCTTATGCATAATATTGAGGTTCTAATCAGGAACGATGTCTGTAGCAGATATCGTAAGCGAGCTAATAATACGGCTGAGAAAAGAATGCCTCAATATCAATGTTATCTTAAAATAAATATTGCGCGCAGAACGCGGAGTGAATGCCGGGCGCAGCGCCCGGCAGAGGGGAAAAATATTACAGGAACGGCTTCACGTCGCCGACGCCTTCACGCACGACGATCGGCGCATCGTCGGTCAGATCGATAACCGTGGTCGGCTGCTGGCCCAGATAGCCGCCGTGGATAATCAGATCGACCAGCTTCTCCAGCCGATCCTTAATCTCTTCCGGATCGGACTCGGTGAATTCGCTGCCCGGCAGCATCAGCGAGGTGGAGAGCATCGGCTCGCCCAGGGTCTCGAGCAGCGCCTGGGCAATCGGGTTCGACGGCACGCGCATGCCGATCGTTTTACGCTTTTCCTGCAGCAGACGACGCGGCACCTCTTTGGTCCCTTTGAGGATAAACGTGTAGTTGCCCGGCGTGTTGTTTTTAATCAGCCGAAACGCCACGTTGTCGACAAACGCGTAGGTCGAAAGCTCCGAGAGATCGCGGCACATCAGGGTGAAGTTGTGGCCATCCGGCAGCTGACGAATGCGGCAGATCCGCTCCATCGCGCCCTTATCTTCAATCTTACACCCCAATGCGTAGCCTGAATCAGTGGGGTAGACAATTACCCCGCCTTTACGCACGATCTCCACCGCCTGGTTAATCAACCGCGCCTGCGGGTTGTCCGGATGGATGTAAAAAAACTGGCTCATACTTCCCTCTCAATTTTATTCTGCGGCCGTTTCCCAGCTGTGCCAGATCCCTTCTACACCTGCGGGTAGCCAAAGTTTACGGCCCAGTTCAATCCACGGGCAGGGCTGATGGAAATCAGAACCCTGAGAGCCCAGAAGACCAAACTGGACGGCATACGCGGCGAGCTGCGTGCGCTCATGCGGCGCCTGCTGACACTGGGCCAGCTCCATGGCATCGCCGCCCTGCTCGCTAAAGTGGGCCAACAGCCTTTTCAGCCACTTGGCGGAGAGGTCATAGCGCCCAGGATGGGCGACAACCGCTTTGCCGCCAGAATGATGAATGACATCAATCGCTTGTTTTATTGTACACCACTGCGGCGGAACGTAACCGGTTTTCCCGCGGGCGAGGTATTTTTTAAAAACATCGGCCATATTGCCGGCGTGGCCGGCTTCCACGAGGAAGCGGGCAAAATGTCCGCGGGTTACCGCCCCGCCGTCGGCAAGCTTCATCGCCCCCTCCCACGCGCCGGGGATCCGCGCCTTATCCAGCCGCTCGGCAATCATCTGCGCCCGCAGCTGGCGGCGCGCCTTCTGCTCATCAAGCAGGGCCAGCATGGCCGGATGCTCAATATCAATATTCAGACCCACGATATGAATTTCATGGTTTTCCCACAGGGTGGAAATCTCCACCCCGGTCACCAGCGTCAGCGGCAGGTCGGCGCGGGCAATTTCCGCCCGCGCGGCGGGAATGGCCGCCACCGTATCGTGATCGGTAATCGCCAGCGTCCCCACCCGCATCTGGTGGGCACGATGGACAAGTTCTTCTGGAGTCAGCCGCCCGTCAGAGGCGGTGGTATGGCTATGCAGATCGTAAATCACTGCGTAAAGGGTATCGCTCAAGGTGACTCCTGCTGGACATGGACTTAAATAAGCGCATTATCATACCGACTCGCGGAGAAAATCTGCAAACAGGGGTTGACATTATTCCTCTGGACTAGTTAACTAGTACGCAAGTTCACATGAAGGGGTATCACGATGAAAACGCAAACTATCACTCTGCACGGCTGGTGGCGCACCTCCTGATAACGGGCGGCGTGATCGCGTTTTGCACTCAGCATACAGATACCCGGCCCGCCAATGAGCGGGCTTTTTATTGGACAAATTATTATACCGAACAGGCGAGAACAATAATGCAAATATCAAAACCGGCACTCGAGCTTCTCACCAGCGACGCCATCTATCGCGAAAATCCGACGGCGCTGTTCCACCAGCTGTGCGGCGCGCGTCCGGCAACCCTGCTGCTGGAATCCGCGGATATCGACAGCAAGGATGACTTAAAGAGCCTGCTGCTGGTTGACAGCGCGCTGCGCATCACCGCTTTAGGTGACACCGTCACTATTCAGGCGCTTTCCAGCAACGGCGCATCGCTGCTGGATTTACTCGACAACGCCCTGCCTGCGGGCATCGAAAATCTGCGTCAGCCGAACGGCCGGACGCTCACCTTCCCCCCGGTCAGCGCCCTGCTGGATGAGGACGCTCGCCTCTGTTCTCTGTCGGTCTTTGACGCCTTCCGCCTGCTGCAGGAGCTGGTCACCGTGCCGCACGACGAGCGCGAAGCGATGTTCTTCGGCGGCCTGTTTGCCTATGACCTGGTGGCCGGTTTCGAAAACCTGCCGCCGCTGGAAAGCGACACCGCCTGTCCGGACTACTGCTTCTACCTGGCCGAAACGCTGCTGGTTATCGATCACCAGAGCAAAAGCACGCGCATCCAGTCGAGCCTGTTCACGCCGCTGGCGAGCGAAAAGCAGCGTCTGACGCAGCGCATCGCCCAGCTTCGCCAGCAGCTTAACGAGCCGCCGGCACCGCTGCCGGTCACGACGGTCGAGCATATGACCTGCGACTGCGACCAGAGCGACGAAGAATACGGCGCCGTGGTCCGCAAAATGCAGCGCGCTATCCGCGCCGGCGAAATTTTCCAGGTGGTACCATCGCGCCGCTTCTCTCTGCCCTGCCCGTCACCGCTGGCGGCCTACGACGTGCTGAAGAAGAGCAACCCGAGCCCGTACATGTTCTTTATGCAGGATAACGACTTCGCCCTGTTCGGTGCGTCGCCGGAAAGCTCGCTGAAGTACGATGCCGTCAGCCGCCAGATTGAGATCTACCCGATTGCCGGTACCCGCCCGCGCGGCCGCCGCGCCGACGGTTCGCTGGATCGCGATCTCGACAGCCGTATCGAACTCGAAATGCGCACCGACCACAAAGAGCTCTCCGAGCACCTGATGCTGGTAGACCTGGCGCGTAACGACCTCGCCCGCATCTGCACGCCGGGCAGCCGCTACGTGGCCGACCTGACCAAAGTCGACCGCTACTCTTTCGTCATGCACCTGGTTTCCCGGGTGGTCGGCGAGCTGCGTAACGACCTCGACGTGCTGCACGCCTATCGCGCCTGCATGAATATGGGCACCCTGAGCGGCGCGCCGAAGGTGCGCGCGATGCAGCTGATCGCCGCCGCGGAGGGTAAGCGTCGCGGCAGCTACGGCGGAGCGGTCGGCTATTTCACCGCCCACGGCGACCTGGATACCTGCATCGTGATCCGCTCAGCCTACGTGCAGGACGGCGTGGCCACCGTTCAGGCCGGCGCCGGTATTGTCCTCGATTCAGTGCCTCAGTCCGAAGCAGATGAAACCCGAAATAAAGCCCGCGCGGTGCTGCGCGCAATTGCCCAGGCTCACCACGCGAAGGAGACTTTCTAATGGCCGACATTCTGCTGCTCGATAATATCGATTCTTTTACCTATAACCTGGCAGACCAGCTGCGCGCCAACGGCCATAACGTCGTGATTTACCGTAACTCGGTTCCGGCACAAACCTTAATCGAGCGTATCGGCACGATGGACAATCCGGTGCTGATGCTCTCCCCGGGCCCGGGTACGCCGAGCGAAGCCGGCTGCATGCCGGAGCTGCTGATTCGCATGCGCGGCAAGCTGCCGATCATCGGCATCTGCCTTGGCCATCAGGCGATTGTTGAAGCCTACGGCGGCTACGTCGGCCAGGCGGGCGAAATCCTGCACGGTAAAGCGTCCAGCATCGAGCATGACGGCCAGGCGATGTTTGCCGGCCTGACTAACCCGCTGCCGGTTGCCCGCTACCATTCGCTGGTCGGCAGCAACATCCCGGCCGGGCTGACCATCAACGCCAACTATAACGGGATGGTGATGGCGGTGCGTCATGATGCCGATCGCGTTTGCGGCTTCCAGTTCCACCCGGAGTCGATTCTCACCACCCAGGGCGCGCGTCTGCTGGAGCAAACGCTGGCCTGGGCGCTGCAGAAGCTGGAGCAAACCAACACCATCCAGCCGATTCTGGAAAAGCTGTATCAGGCGGAAACCCTGAGCCAGCAGGAGAGCCACCAGCTGTTTTCTGCGGTCGTGCGCGGCGAAGTGAAGCCGGAGCAGCTGGCCGCCGCCCTGGTCAGTATGAAGGTGCGCGGCGAGCAGCCGCAGGAGATTGCCGGCGCCGCCACCGCCCTGCTGGAAAATGCCGCGCCGTTCCCGCGTCCTGACTACCCGTTTGCCGACATCGTCGGCACCGGCGGCGACGGCAGCAACAGCATCAATATCTCTACCGCCAGCGCGTTTGTGGCCGCAGCCTGCGGGCTAAAGGTCGCGAAACACGGCAACCGCAGCGTCTCCAGCAAATCGGGCTCTTCCGACCTGCTGGCCGCATTCGGCATCAACCTCGATATGAACGCCGATAAATCCCGCACCGCGCTGGATGAGCTGGGCGTCTGCTTCCTGTTTGCACCGAAATATCACACCGGTTTCCGCCACGCGATGCCGGTCCGTCAGCAGTTGAAGACCCGGACGCTGTTTAACGTCCTTGGGCCGCTGATTAACCCGGCGCACCCGCCGCTGGCGCTGATTGGCGTCTACAGCCCGGAGCTGGTACTGCCTATCGCGGAAACCCTGCGCGTGCTGGGCTACCAGCGGGCAGCGGTCGTCCACAGCGGCGGCATGGATGAGGTGTCGCTCCACGCGCCAACGGTGGTCGCCGAGCTCCATAACGGCGAGATCAAAAGCTATCAGCTGACCGCGGATGACTTTGGCCTGACGCCTTATCACCAGGAGCAGCTGGCCGGCGGCACGCCGGAAGAAAACCGTGACATTCTGACGCGCTTACTACAAGGTAAAGGTGAAGCCGCTCATGAAGCCGCGGTCGCCGCCAACGTGGCAATGCTGATGCGTTTACACGGGCATGAAGACCTGAAAGCCAACGCCCGGCAGGTGATTGACGTGCTGCGCAGCGGAGCGGCCTATGACAGAGTGACCGCATTAGCGGCAAGAGGGTAAATAATGCAGACCGTTTTAGCAAAAATCGTTGCCGACAAAGCGATTTGGGTAGAAGCCCGCAAGCAGCAGCAGCCGTTAGCCAGTTTTCAAAACGAGGTCGTCCCGACGCAGCGTAACTTTTACGATGCCCTGGCGGGAACGCGCAGCGTGTTTATTCTCGAGTGCAAAAAAGCCTCGCCGTCGAAGGGCCTGATTCGCCAGAATTTTGACCCGGCGGAAATCGCCGGAGTGTATAAGAACTACGCCTCGGCCATCTCGGTGCTGTGCGATGAGAAATATTTCCAGGGCAGTTTTGATTTTCTGCCCATCGTCAGCGCCATCGCGCCGCAGCCGATACTGTGCAAGGATTTCACCATCGATCCTTACCAGATCTATCTGGCGCGCTACTACCAGGCCGATGCCTGCCTGCTGATGCTGTCGGTGCTTGACGATGAACAGTATCGCCAGCTCGCCGCCGTCGCGCACAGCCTCAATATGGGCGTGCTGACCGAAGTGAGTACCGAAGAAGAGCTGGAACGCGCCATTGCGCTGAAGGCGAAGGTGGTCGGGATCAACAACCGCGATCTGCGCGATATGTCGATTGACCTCAACCGCACCCGCCAGCTGGCGCCGCGCCTGGGCCATGACGTCACCGTGATCTGCGAATCCGGGATTCATACCTACGCCGAGGTCCGCGATCTCAGCCACTTTGCTAACGGCTTCCTGATTGGCTCCGCGCTGATGGAGCACGATGACCTCGACGCGGCCGTCAGGCGCGTGCTGCTCGGTGAAAACAAAGTTTGCGGCCTGACCCGTCCTCAAGACGCGCAGGTGGCCTATGAATCCGGCGCCATCTACGGCGGGCTGATTTTTGTCCCTGGCTCACCGCGCGTCGTCAACGAGGCGCAGGCGAAAGAGATTATCCAGGCCGCCGGGCTGCGCTACGTCGGAGTATTCCGCGATGCGCCGGTCGAGGACGTGGCCGAGCGCGCAGAGAGCCTGCAGCTGGCTGCGGTTCAGCTGCACGGCAGCGAAGATCAGGCCTATATCGACGCGCTGCGCGCGCGGCTGCCGGAGCAAGTCCAGATCTGGAAAGCGCTCAGCGTCGGTGACACGCTGCCGGAACGCAGCCTACATCACGTCGATAAATATCTCTTCGATAACGGCCAGGGCGGCAGCGGTCAGCGCTTCGACTGGACGCTTTTACAGGGCCAGGAGCTGGGTAACGTCCTGCTGGCAGGCGGACTCGGTGCCGATAACTGCGTAGAAGCCGCCAAAAGCGGCTGTGCCGGACTCGATTTTAATTCAGGCGTTGAGTCGCAGCCGGGTATTAAAGATGCCAGCAAGCTGGCCTCGGTTTTCCAGACGCTGCGCGCATATTAAGGAGCAATGCAATAATGAGTACTTTACTGAACCCCTATTTTGGCGAATTTGGCGGTATGTACGTCCCGCAGATCCTGATGCCCGCCCTGCGCCAGCTGGAAGAAGCTTTCGTCAGCGCGCAGAAAGATCCTGAGTTCCAGGCTGAATTTAGCGACCTGCTGAAGAACTACGCCGGTCGTCCAACGGCCCTGACCAAATGTCGTAACCTGACCGCAGGCACCCGCACCACGCTGTACCTCAAGCGTGAAGATCTGCTCCACGGCGGCGCGCATAAAACCAACCAGGTGCTGGGCCAGGCATTACTGGCGAAGCGCATGGGTAAAACCGAAATCATTGCCGAAACCGGCGCCGGCCAGCACGGCGTGGCTTCTGCGCTCGCCAGCGCGCTGCTCGGCCTGAAATGCCGCATCTATATGGGCGCTAAAGACGTTGAGCGCCAGTCGCCAAACGTCTTCCGCATGCGCCTGATGGGGGCGGAAGTGATCCCGGTGCACAGCGGCTCCTCCACGCTGAAGGACGCCTGTAACGAAGCGCTGCGCGACTGGTCCGGCAGCTACGATACCGCTCACTATATGCTCGGTACCGCAGCCGGCCCGCACCCGTTCCCGACCATCGTCCGCGAGTTCCAGCGCATGATCGGCGAAGAGACCAAAGCGCAGATCCTCGAGCGCGAAGGCCGTCTGCCGGATGCGGTCATCGCCTGCGTCGGCGGTGGCTCCAACGCTATCGGCATGTTTGCTGACTTTATCGATGAAACCGACGTGGGGCTGATCGGGGTTGAACCTGCGGGCCACGGAATTGAAACCGGCGAGCACGGTGCGCCGCTGAAGCACGGTCGCGTAGGAATCTATTTCGGCATGAAATCGCCGATGATGCAGACCGATGACGGCCAGATTGAGGAATCTTACTCTATCTCCGCCGGCCTGGACTTCCCGTCGGTGGGCCCTCAGCATGCGTTCCTCAACAGCACCGGCCGCGCCGACTACGTGTCGATCACCGACAACGAGGCGCTGGAAGCGTTCAAAGCGCTCTCCCGCCATGAGGGGATTATTCCGGCCCTGGAATCCTCCCACGCCCTGGCCCATGCGCTAAAAATGATGCGTGAAAACCCGGAAAAAGAGCAGCTGCTGGTGGTTAACCTGTCCGGTCGCGGCGATAAAGACATCTTCACCGTACACGATATTCTGAAAGCGCGAGGGGAAATCTGATGGAACGTTATGAGACGCTGTTTGCACAACTGAAATCTCGCCAGGAAGGCGCGTTTGTTCCCTTCGTCACGCTGGGCGATCCCAACCCGGCGCTGTCGCTGCAGATCATCGATACGCTGATCGAAGCGGGCGCCGACGCTCTGGAACTGGGTATTCCCTTCTCCGACCCGCTGGCCGATGGCCCGACTATCCAGGGCGCAGCTCTGCGTGCGTTCGCCTCTGGCGTGACGCCGGCGCAGTGCTTCGAGATGCTGGCGGCAATCCGCCACAAGCACCCGACGATCCCTATCGGCCTGCTGATGTACGCGAACCTGGTGTTCAGCCCCGGCATTGACGCTTTCTATGCCGAATGCGCGCGGGTTGGCGTGGATTCCGTGCTGGTCGCCGATGTCCCCATCGAAGAGTCGGCGCCGTTCCGCCAGGCGGCGATGCGGCACAATATCGCGCCCATCTTCATCTGCCCGCCGAATGCCGATGACGAGCTGCTGCGCCAGATTGCCTCTTTTGGTCGCGGCTATACCTATCTGCTGTCGCGTGCCGGGGTCACCGGGGCGGAAAACCGCGCCGCCCTGCCGCTGCATCATCTTATTGAGAAGCTGCGCGAATATAACGCCGCGCCTCCGCTGCAGGGCTTCGGTATTTCCGCCGCCGATCAGGTGACCGCCGCGATTGACGCCGGCGCCGCCGGGGCAATTTCCGGCTCCGCCATCGTCAAAATCATCGAACGTAACCTCAGCGATCCGCAAACGATGCTGGCCGAGCTGAAGGCTTTTGTGCAGAGCCTTAAAGCCGCCACTAAAGCAGCGTAACGCCCCGACCGCCTGGCCATTCGTCAGGCGGTTATTTTTTGCTGCAGGCTGTCCGCGTATTTACGCGTCAGGCGAAACAGCGCCAGCACATCCTCCTGCGTCCAGTCCATGAGCACCTGATTCATCAGCCGCGTTCTGGCTAGCGCAATACGTTCAATCAGCGTCTGACCCTGCCCGGTCAAGGTCACTTCACTAATCCGTCGATCGCTAACGTTGGGCTGCTTCAGCGCCAGGCCCTGCGCTTCCAGCTTTTTCACCTGCCGGCTGACGGTGGTGTAATCCCGTCCCAGGCTATCCGCCAGCTCAACCACGCCCACCGGCCCATAGCGCCCTATCGCCACCAGCAGCGGGAAGAGGATCTGATCGAGCTGCACCCCGGCGGCCTGCAGTATCTGCTCATCGCGCACCGGCAGATTCATCACCCGAATGATATCCAGCAGCGCGCCGTGAAAGTCGGTGATATCGTAATTATTATGTGCATCTTGCATATATTATTTAACCCGGTGTATAGTGCCGTTATCTGATATGTGCATTTTACACGTAATTCATCCCGGAGGTAACACCATGAAAGCAGCCGTCGTATTCGAACTCCAGCAGGGCCCGGTGTGGGCCGACTTTGCCGATCCCCAGGCCGATGAGCATCACCTCCTGGTCGACGTACGCGCCGCCGCCATCAGCCACGTCGTCAAGGGTCGGGCGAGCGGCAAGCACTACAGCTTTGACGGTCGTCTGCCCTTCGTGGTGGGCATCGACGGCGCGGGGACCCTGCCCGACGGACAGCGCGTTTACTTCGCCTTCCCGCGCGCGCCCTGGGGCAGCATGGCGCAACGGGCGCCGGTGGCGGCGGCTAACTGCATTCCGCTGCCGGACGCGCTGGACGATGTCACCGCCGCCGCCATGGCCAACCCCGGAATGTCGGCCTGGGCCGCGCTGGTTAAACGCGCGGGCTTTATCGCCGGTGAGACGGTGCTGATCAACGGCGCCACCGGCAGCGCCGGACAGCTGGCCATCCAGATCGCCCGCTATCTGGGTGCGAAAAAAGTGATCGCCACCGGGCGTAACGCGCAGGCGCTGGCCGCGCTCGACGCGGACGTCTGCATCAACCTGAGCGCGGATGACGCGACTTTGCGCGCTCGCTTCGCCGAGCTTGCTGCAGGGCAGATTGACGTCGTCGTCGACTATTTGTGGGGACATAGCGCCGAGCTGCTGCTCCCGGCGCTGGCAAAAAGCAGCCCCGGCCATGCGCCGGTACGCTATGTCCAGGTCGGCTCTCTCTCCGGGGCGAATATTTCACTCAACGGCGCGGTGCTGCGTTCGGCGCCGCTGCAGCTGCTAGGCAGCGGGATCGGCAGCCTGTCGATGGCCCAGCTGCTGGCGGCAACCGGGGAGATGCTGCAGGCCGCCGCGGCCGGCGGGTTTACTATCGCCACCACGCCGCTGCCGCTGCGGGAAGTGGCGGCCGCCTGGCCACGCGACAATAGCCAGAAGCGCAGCGTTTTCGTGATCGATTAAAAAAATCACTTCCGCACAAAAGATGGGGTTGATATCTTAAATGAGAAACATTATCTTTCTCATTACCGAATAGTTGAGCAAAACACTCAGGTATTCGGTACGACATTGCTCACATTGCTTCCAGTATTTTTCGCCCGCATTCGTTGCGGGCTTTTTTTTACCCCTGGTGCGCCCAACGACATACGCTAAGCACCTGCTGACGCAACCAGCGGTGGCCGGGCTCCTGCTCCTGTCGGGGATGCCACATCTGTGAAACGGTGATTTCCGGCGTCTGTACCGGCAGCTCAAAAACGGCGATATCGGCCGCAGGGCCGTCGCCAATATAGGATGCCGGCACCAGCGCAATCAGCGGCGAACGGCGGGCGACCGCCAGCGCGGCGGCAAAGCTGGGCACCACGGCGACAATCTTACGCTGCAGGCCGAACCCGGCGAGGGCGTCATCAACCGGCCCCCGCACCATGCCATGACGAGACGTAATCACGTGCCCGCAGGAGATATACGCTTCCCGGGTCATGCCTGCCGACTGCGCCAGCGGGTGGCTCTTCGCCAGCACGCCGACGAAGCGATCGCGGAACAGCGCCTGCAGGCGGATTTCCGGCCCCATATTCTTGAGTACGCCAATCTCGAGGTCCACCCGCCCCTCACGTAAAAACTGCGGATCTTTTTCGCTCTTCGCCACAAATGTCAGCGTCACTCCCGGCGCATCCCGCGCGCAGGCGGCAATCAGCGCCGGGGCGAAGGTTTCAACGAAGCCTTCGTTGGTGCGCAAGGTAAAGGTTTGCTCCAGCGTCGGGAGCTGGAGCGGCGAAAGCGACGCGTTCAGGACTGAACGCACCTCGAACAGCGCATTCTGCGCGCGCGCTTTGATATTTTGCGCATGCGGGGTTAGCACCATTTTACGCCCTGCCCTGACCAGCAGCGGATCGCCGGTCGCGTCGCGCAGGCGGGTGAGCGTCCGGCTCATTGCCGATGCGCTGAGCCCCAGCCGTCGCGCCGCCCCGGCCACGCTCTCTTCGGCCAGCAGCGCGTCGAGGGCAACAAGAAGATTAAAATCGGGATCGGTCATAAGGTATCCTGCCGTAAGATAGAGCGTGCGGCGCATGCTAATAGTGCACATGCTGCGCCTTCCGCCTGATATAGCCTATGACTATAGTCAGATCCTCACTCTTTACTGCGGATTTCGACTATGACCCCTCTGAATCATCACAGCATTTTAATCGTCGGCGCCTCTCGCGGGCTGGGCCACGCGATGGCCGCCGAATTTTTGCAGCACGGCTGGAACGTTATCGGCACCGTCCGCAATATTCAGCACCCTACGCCGCTTCACCAGCTCGCCCGGGATAACCCCGGCCGGGTGCGCCTTGAAACGCTGGACGTCTGCGACGACGACCAACTGGCCGCCCTGGACCACAGGCTCTCGGGAAGCCGCCTGGAGATGCTCTTTGTCAATGCCGGAACCACCAACCGCGATCCTTCCCAGACCATCGGCGAAGTCTCCACTGAAGAGTTTATGCAGGTGATGCAGACCAATGCCCTGGCGCCAATGCGGGTCATAGAGCGCCTGCAGCGCCACGTGGCCCCGTCAGGATTGCTCGGCGTGATGTCTTCCGGACAGGGAAGTCTCGGCAATAACCTTAGCGGGCAGCGCGAGCTGTACAGAGGCAGCAAGGCCGCGCTGAATATGTTTATGCGCAGCTTTGCCGCCCGCGCGGCTTCGGCGACGCATCCGATGGTGGCGATGGCGCCGGGCTGGATCCGCACCGCGCTGGGCGGCATAGCTGCGCCGCTGACCATCGAGGAGACCATCCCCAGCCTGGTCAAGGTGCTGCTGGAGAAACGCCAGCGCCCGGGGCTGGAGTATCTGGATTATCAGGGCCGCACCGTACCGTGGTGATGGGTACAGAACGGCAGGCGGGGTAAGGCACAAAGGCATCGAGAGCCGGCAGAGAACCACAGCAGGCCCTGGTCATACAACGACCAGGGCTACAAGAAGCTGAGAACCGGTAACATCGGGATTTGTTCATCAACGGGGAGCAGCTCAGCCCTTTTGCAGGTTCGAAAAATAGCCCGCTTTCTACCCGGGATAACCCGCCGAAAACGACTTAAGTTCTGCATAAGCGTCAAGACGGTCTGTATGTAACGCCTGATTTTATTTTATACTTAAAAAATATGGGATTAGGACAGGAACCAAAGCGATGAAATTCGCAAAGTGGTTAAAACGTATCGTATTCTCCTTACTTCTTTTAGTGGTTGGCGCTATTGGGATACGTCTGTATGACATTCAGCGCGGACCCGACCTGCAGCTCTGGCATACGTACGTCCCTGATGAGATGGACGCGGATGAAATCGACAGTGCAGACTGGAATGATTACATCAAGAGAGAAAATTCGCTCTTCAACGAAGTTAAACGTAACGTCACGGATAAGCTTGATGTTCAGCAGCAAACTGAACTGAATCGTTACTATGCCGATAGCCCTATCTATCCGGACACATTCCCAACAAACTGGAATCGGTCTTACATCATGATGCCGGACGCCAGGCCCAAAGGGGCAGTGGTGCTATTGCATGGTCTGACGGATACCCCCTACAGCCTAAGGCATATTGCTAATAACTACCGTCAGCATGGCTATATCGCCATTGGGATCAGATTACCGGGACATGGCACCGTCCCTGCAGCATTGACCGACGTGAACTGGCAGGACTGGCTTGCCGCAACGCGCCTTGCGGTGAGAGAAGCGCAAAAGCTTGCTGGTCACGATGTGCCGCTGCATATGGTCGGATTTTCCAATGGCGGTGCTCTGGCGATGAAATATACGCTGGATGCACTGGATAATCCCGGCCTGGCTAAGCCACAGCGCGTGATCCTGATTTCGCCGATGATTGGTATTACGAGCTTCGCGCGCTTTTCCGGCCTGGCGGGTTGGCCTGCGTTTCTACCCGCATTCGCCAAAGCCGCATGGTTAGGCATAATGCCGGAGTTCAATCCGTTTAAATATAACTCATTCCCGACCAATGCCGCCCGCCAGTCGTTCCTGCTGACAAAGGCGCTTCAGAGCCAAATTATCACTAACTCGCGTAACAAAAAAATGGCAAGCCTACCTCCGGTGCTGACATTTCAATCGGTCATGGATTCAACCGTCAGTACGCGGGCGATCGTCACGGCGTTGTACAACCGTTTACCGGATAACGGCAGTGAACTAGTGTTGTTCGATTTGAATCATGCGGTGAGGTTTAATTCGTTATTACGCAGAACATCATACACCGCGCTGTCCCGGTTGCTCCCTGCAGCTCCGCGGCTTTATAGCACCACGATCATCACTAACGCGAATCCCGGCACGACAGAAATGGAGATCCGCACCACGCCGGCCGGGAAAACAGAACAATCTGTGGAAACCCTGCAGGGGCAGCGCTATTTGCCGGACGTCTACTCCCTTTCCCACGTTGCTCTCCCCTTCCCTTTAAGTGACTCCTTATATGGGCGCTATCCACATCCGCTGAATCAATATGGTATCAGCCTCGGGACATTTGCTGCCCGTGGCGAGCGCTCGGTGCTTGTTGTTGGGCTGGATTCACTCATGCGCCAGTCTTCAAATCCATTCTTCCCCTATATGATTACGCGGATCGATGAAGGAATCGACGCCGGTGCCGCCGCCGCTCCCGGCAGTGATTGATTTCGGCTGCGGAGTCGAATGACCCGGTCGCCCCGGCAAGGCGGGTCATATCATGATCCGCCTTGCCGGAATTTTGCAGTAGAAATCAGAACCGGTATCCCGCAGAGAACATAAACACCCACGGATCCAGGCGGGTGCTGACCTTCTGGTCCACGCCGCCGGCCTTAAATTTCACATCGGTGTCGATATCCATGTACCACACCGACATATTGAGCAGCCAGTCGCGGTTAACCAGATAGTCCAGACCTACCTGCCCGGCGGCGCCCCACGAATCCTTGAGGCTCAGATCGGAGAGTCCGGCCTCTTTGCCGGTGTCGTTAAAGTCTTCGTTAAAGAAGGTGGTGTAGTTAATACCGGCGCCGATATAAGGGCGCACCTTGCTTTGCGCATCGCCAAAATACCACTGCGCCATCAGGGTTGGCGGCAGCTGGTGTACCGTGGCGATAGTGCCCGTCGGACCGGTGCCGACCTTATGGCGGAACGGCGTGGCCGCCAGCAGCTCGATGCCGATATTATCCGTCGCCATATAGGTGAAGGTTAATCCCAGCTGCGTGTTATTGCTGACGTTAAAGCTGCCCAGGCTATTTAACACGTTATCAGAACCTTCCGTCGGACGAACGGTGGCCGAACCTGCGCGAATGAAAAACTCTCCGGCTTCGTGCGCCCAGACGCCCCCGGAAAGCGTACTCAAAATTAATCCTACCGCTGCTAACTTCTTCATATCCACTTCCTCATTATGGTTATTCAGCGCGGAGAATATACCCACAATGAGTTAGGTTTGATCCAACATAGATCACACAAAATCATTAGTTTTAACATTTGTTGATCCAGATTAATTTTTGCAACAGGATGCAATAAGCGAATGATTAAGCAGATCAATTTTCGCCATATTTCGTCGCCGACGCACCGGCGCCCCGCTTTTACGGCGACAGCGCCCGCGGCAAAAGCCATACTCAGCGGGATACGGCGCTCACTCCTCTTTACAAAGATATACTTAGCCTGGCGTGAGCAGAGGCTGCTACGCTGCAGTGATTTGCGGTACAATCGCCGGCTAGTTAACACCTGCAATACTCAAGGAGAGTGCATGTCTATCACGGCGAAGTCCGTCTACCGTGACACGGGAAATTTTTTTCGTAATCAGTTCATTACCATTTTGCTGGTTGCGTTGTTGTGCGCGCTAATAACGGTAGTCCTTGGTCACGCGTTTTCACCCAGCGAAGAGCAGCTCTCGATTCTGAGCGAAGGCGATAATCTGGCGGGTAGCGCAGGCTTGTTTGAGCTGGTACAGAACATGACGCCGGAGCAACAGCAGGTTCTGCTGCGCGCCTCTGCGGCCTCAACCTTCTCCGGACTGGTGGGTAACGCCATCCTTGCAGGCGGCGTGCTGCTGATGATTCAGCTGGTCTCTGCCGGGCAGCGCGTCAGCGCTCTGCGCGCGATTGGCGCCGCGGCGCCGGTTCTGCCAAAGCTGCTGCTGCTGATCCTGTTCACCACCTTCCTGGTGCAGATTGGGATGATGCTGGTGCTGGTGCCGGGCGTGCTGTTAGCCATCGTGCTGGCCTTTGCCCCAATTATGCTGGTGCAGGATAAGCTGGGGATCCTCACCGCGATGCGCGGCAGCATCCGCCTGGCGTGGGCAAATATGCGCCTGGTGGCGCCGGCGGTTCTCGGCTGGCTGCTGGCCAAAACCGCGCTGCTGCTGCTGGCTTCCAGCTTTGCAGTGCTGACGCCAAACGTCGGCGCGGTGGTTATCAATACCATCAGCAACCTGATTTCCGCGCTGTTGCTGATCTATTTATTCCGCCTGTATATGCTTATCCGCAACTAAATTTAACCAGGGTCGGGAAACCTCCCGACCCGCTCTGAACTACGGAACCTATGCATGAAGCAGTTTCTGGATTTTTTACCGCTGGTCGTCTTCTTCGCATTCTATAAGCTCTACGATATCTACGCCGCCACCACGGCGCTGATTGTCGCCACCGCGGTGGTGCTGATCTACACCTGGGTGCGCTATCGCAAAATTGAGAAAATGGCGCTGATCACCTTCGTGCTGGTCGCCGTTTTTGGCGGCCTGACGATCTTCTTCCATAACGACGAGTTTATTAAATGGAAGGTGACCGTTATCTACGTGCTGTTCGCCGGCGCCCTGCTGTTCAGCCAGTGGGTCATGAAAAAGCCGCTGATTCAGCGCATGCTCGGCAAAGAGCTCACGCTGCCGCAGCACGTGTGGTCACGTTTAAACCTCGCCTGGGCGGTGTTTTTCATCCTCTGCGGGCTGGCGAATATCTACATTGCGTTCTGGCTGCCGCAGAACATTTGGGTCAACTTCAAGGTCTTTGGCCTGACTGCCCTGACCCTGGTCTTCACCCTGCTGAGCGGCGTCTATATCTACCGCCATATGCCGCAGGATGACAAGTAATCATAATCAATAAAGGCCCGTCGCGCTGATTGCGCGTTTAGCGCTAAAAAGCACGCCTGCGGATTCTGAAAACGCAAAGCGTGCTTTTTTTTTGCGCGCCGCTGCGCAGGGTTTACGGCAATACCCGGCCTAGGGTTTGCTCCTGCTGAGGGCGGTAAACCAGTCATACTTTTGCCGCGTGCCGATCTCTTTTTCTCCCTCATCTAACTTGATGAGAAATCTGCGCTTATTGATGTCATCCAGGTTAAAGAAGTAAGGCGCCAGGCGCTGCGATAAGGCCCCGTACATTGCCTGGGCGATCCCTTCCCCGGCCTCTTCCCCGTGCTTCTCGAATTCATCTTTTATCGCCTGGAAATCGTCGTTCATGCTCGCGTCCTCAACTTATACAGAGGAAGTGAGTATGATTTAGCCGTCATACATTTTCCATACCCCTTAATTCTTAGCCGACCCGGCGCTGGCTAACGGCCAGAGCAGCGAGAGCTATTCTCACACGGCGGTTTTCATAGTAGCATCGCGCCAGATCTTCATTGACCCTGACAGAGTACAGAATGACAACAACGGATCTCGTCCCCAAGGGCGAAATGGTTTTACGCACCCTGGCAATGCCGGCAGATACCAACGCGAATGGCGATATTTTTGGCGGCTGGCTGATGTCGCAGATGGATATCGGCGGCGCGATTATGGCCAAAGAGATTGCCCACGGCCGCGTGGTTACCGTCCGCGTGGACGGCATGACCTTTTTGCGCCCGGTGGCCGTCGGCGACGTGGTGTGCTGCTACGCCCGCTGCGTAAAGCGCGGCAATACTTCTATCACCATTAATATCGAAGTGTGGGTGAAAAAGGTCTCATCTGAGCCTATTGGCCAGCGCTACAAGGCAACGGAAGCGCTGTTTATTTACGTGGCTGTGGATAACCAGGGCAAACCGCGCGCCATTCCCGGCGAGTGACACATTGCCCGGCGCGCCGGGCAATTTCTCGCTTACAGGAAGCCGAGCAGAGAAAAGCAGAAGTAGCCGATAATAATGATCACCACCGGCAGAACGTACAGCGGGAAATACTGCACCAGGATGGTGTGGCGCGGCACCACGATACGTTCGGCGATTTGCTCCCGCGTCAGACCTTCCGCACCTTTGGCCTGTTCCAGAATCAGCTGATCCTCAACCCCTTCGCGAAGGAACTTCGCCTGGCGGCTCATGCGCGCGCCGGATGCCTGCAGCGCCATCCCGACGAAGACCAGAATATAGATTATCCAGAAGCCAACGTTGAGGCCGTGCTTAAAGTCCGGCAGCGGCGAGTTGTACCAGAAAAAGTTAAGAAACGGCGTATTAAAACGCATCATTTCAATCATGACGTGCGCAAAATCCATCATCACCGCGTCAATACCCGGCTTCTTCTCGCTGTGCTCATACATAAACTTCAGTACGGAAATCAGCGTCGATAGTATCGCCGGAATAAAGATGACCCACCCCAAAATACGTTTAAGTACTGCAATGCGTCCAGCTTGTTGATACGTCATGGGTTCCCCTTGTTTAAGACGCCTTCACTGCCAAGAACCAACCGGTCAGGTCCTAAGTCTACCTTCACTGGCGAATTTCGCCCAATAAAGCGCGGTATGATATACCATGAACGCAAATTGGTTATCGACTTACGCTACAGGAGAGGGACATATGTCAGCCAGGCGCCAAATTCATGCCGCAATCTTCGATATGGATGGATTACTGATTGATTCTGAGCCGCTATGGGATCAGGCGGAGCTGGAGGTGATAGCCAGCCTCGGGGTAGATATCAGCCGTCGCGGCGAACTGCCCGATATTCTCGGGTTACGCATCGATTTAGTGGTGGACCTGTGGTTTGCACAGCAGCCGTGGACCGGGCCGGATCGCGCCGACGTCACCGCGCGTATCATCAGCCGGGCCATTGAGCTGGTGGAAGCCTCGCGCCCGCTGCTGCCGGGCGTGCGCGAGGCCGTGGCGCTGTGCAAGGCCCAGGGGCTGAAGATCGGCCTCGCCTCCGCCTCGCCGCTGCGGATGCTGGAAAAAGTGCTCACCATGTTTGAGCTGCGCGACCAGTTTGACGCCCTGGCCTCCGCCGAGCTGCTGACCTACAGCAAACCGCATCCGCAGGTCTATCTCGACTGCGCGGCAAAGCTCGGCGTCGACCCGATGCACTGCGTGGCGCTGGAGGACTCGATTAACGGCATGATCGCCTGTAAAGCAGCGCGCATGCGCTCAATCGTCATCCCCGCCGAGGAGCATAGCCACGACCGCCGGTTTGCCCTCGCCGACGTTCAGCTAACGACGCTGGCGGCGCTTAGCGTCAGCGACCTGCGCGGCTAACATGCCGGCGTGATGAGGGAGCAGCGGCTGCCTCATCACATAAAATAAAACACAGTTTCATTTTTAATTGTGTTTTCCCGCAGGCGCCTCTATGCTGGCCGTAACGGCGTGTACTCACGCATACATCAGCATACGGAGGGACATATGGGACTTAACGCCTTCGATCTTACGGGTAAGGTCGCGATCGTGACGGGATGTGACACTGGACTGGGTCAGGGAATGGCCGTCGGGCTTGCCGAAGCCGGGTGCGATATCGTCAGCGTCAACCGTAAGGTCCCGCACGAAACCGCAGAAAAAGTCCGGGCGCTGGGCCGCCGCTTCAGCGCGGTTCAGGCGGATCTCAGCCGCCAGGACGAGATAAGCCAAATCGTGGCGACAGCCGTTGCCGCCATGGGGCGGATAGATATCCTGGTCAACAATGCCGGGACAATTCGTCGCGCCGACGCGCTCGAGTTTAGCGAGCGCGACTGGGATGACGTCATGAACCTCAACCTGAAGTCGGTGTTCTTTTTATCCCAGGCGGTCGCCCGGCAGTTTATTCAGCAGGGCGGCGGCGGCAAGATCGTTAACATCGCCTCGATGCTCTCCTTCCAGGGCGGAATTCGCGTCCCCTCCTATACCGCCTCAAAGAGCGGCGTGCTCGGCCTGACCCGCCTGATGGCCAACGAATGGGCGGAACATAGAATTAACGTTAACGCCATCGCGCCGGGCTATATGGCGACCAATAATACCCGGCAGCTGCGTGACGATAGCGAGCGCAGTAAAGAGATCCTCGACCGCATCCCCGCCGGGCGCTGGGGGCGACCGGACGATTTGCAGGGACCGGTGGTGTTTCTCGCCTCCGCCGCGGCGGATTACGTGAACGGCTACACCCTGGCGGTGGACGGCGGGTGGCTGGCACGCTGACAATTTTGTGACAAAGAGTTACACCGTCACCTCTTTCACACACTGTATAAAAACCCTATACTGTATGAATTGACAGTTTAGGGTTTTTATCATGACGGCGGAAGGCCATCTCTTCTTTTCTATCGCCTGTGCGGTATTTGCTAAAAATGCGGAACTCACGCCCGTGCTGGCACAGGGCGACTGGTGGCATATCGTCCCGTCCGCGGTGCTGACCTGCCTGCTGCCCGATATCGATCACCCTAAATCATTTCTCGGCCAGCGGCTGAGCTGGGTCTCCAGACCGGTGGCACGCGCGTTTGGCCATCGGGGATTCACCCACAGCCTGCTGGCGGTATTCGCGGCAATCACCCTGTTCTATCTGAAAGTCCCGGAAAGCTGGTTTGTGCCCGCCGACGCGCTACAGGGGCTGGTGCTCGGCTACCTCAGCCATATTCTTGCCGATATGCTGACCCCCGCCGGGGTGCCGCTGCTATGGCCCTGCCGCTGGCGTTTTCGCCTGCCCATCCTGGCGCCGCGCAAGGGCAACCAGCTGGAGCGCGCGCTGTGCATGGCGCTGTTTGTCTACGCGGTGTGGATGCCGCAGACTTTCGCCGATAATAGCGCCGTTCGCTGGTCGTCCGGCATGATTAATACGCTGCAGATAACCTTCAATCGCTTTATTAGTCAGCAGACCGGGCGATAAATAAACGAAATATCAAATTAGTTATAATCAATTCCATTTGAATATAAGGAATGAATTCCGCTTCTGCTAACCTTGCGCCATAAGAGCTGGTCCACAGGCCAGCCCAGGTAATAAAAAGATATCAGGAGAACGGGGATGAACTTTCCACTTATAGCGAACGTTATCGTGTTCGCGATTTTGCTGTTTGCGCTGGCCCAAACCCGCCACAAACAGTGGAGCCTTGCCAAAAAAGTGCTGGTCGGTCTGGTCATTGGCGTCGTATTCGGTCTTGCGCTACAGCTGATTTACGGCTCCGACAGCCAGGTACTGAAAGATTCCATTCAATGGTTCAATATCGTTGGCAACGGCTACGTACAGCTGCTGCAGATGATCGTCATGCCGCTGGTGTTCGCGTCTATTCTGAGCGCCGTCGCGCGCCTGCACAACGCTTCGCAGCTGGGTAAAATCAGCTTCCTGAGCATTGGCACCCTGCTGTTCACCACCCTTATCGCTGCCCTGGTGGGCGTGCTGGTGACCAACCTGTTTGGCCTGACCGCCGAAGGGCTGGTGCAGGGGAGCGCGGAAACCGCCCGCCTGAACGCTATTCAGAGCAACTACGTCGGTAAGGTCGCGGACCTCAGCGTTCCGCAGCTGATCCTTTCCTTCGTGCCGAAGAACCCGTTTGCCGACCTGACGGGCGCTAACCCGACCTCTATCATCAGCATCGTTATCTTTGCCGCCTTCCTCGGCGTCGCTTCCCTGAAGCTGCTGAAGGATGACGTCGCCAAAGGCCAGCGCGTTCTGACCGCCATCGACACCCTGCAGGCCTGGGTGATGAAGCTGGTGCGCCTGGTGATGCAGCTGACGCCGTACGGCGTACTGGCGCTGATGACCAAAGTCGTGGCGGGCTCCAACCTGCAGGACATCATCAAGCTCGGCAGCTTCGTTGTCGCCTCCTACCTCGGCCTTGGCATCATGTTCGTGGTCCACGGGCTGCTGCTGGCGGTGAACGGCGTGAGCCCGCTGAAATACTTCCGTAAAGTGTGGCCGGTGCTGACCTTTGCCTTCACCAGCCGCTCCAGCGCCGCGTCGATTCCGCTGAACGTGGAAGCGCAAACCCGTCGTCTGGGCGTCCCGGAATCTATCGCCAGCTTCTCCGCCTCCTTTGGCGCCACCATTGGTCAGAACGGCTGTGCCGGCCTCTATCCGGCCATGCTGGCGGTGATGGTCGCCCCCACCGTCGGGATCAACCCGCTCGATCCGCTGTGGATTGCCACCCTCGTCGGCATTGTGACCGTGAGCTCCGCCGGTGTCGCCGGCGTTGGCGGTGGCGCAACCTTCGCCGCGCTGATCGTCCTGCCGGCGATGGGCCTGCCGGTAACGCTGGTCGCGCTGTTAATTTCGGTTGAGCCGCTGATCGATATGGGCCGCACCGCGCTGAACGTCAACGGCTCAATGACCGCCGGGACCCTGACCAGCCAGTGGCTGCGTCAGACCGATAAAACCATTCTTGAGAGCGAAGACAACGCCGAACTGGCGCATCGCTAGCCTCAGACCGGGATAAAAAAAACCGCAGATAGCGCGCTACCTGCGGTTTTTTTATTGCTCAATTCTGCGCTCAGGGAGCCAGTTCGTTTTCCTGCCGGGTTTGCATCGCCCAGCGCTGCGCCGATTCCGGCACGCTAAACGGCGGAGAACGACGAAAGTGCTCTCCGAGCAAAATAAAGGCAACGTACTTCCCCCGCAGCAGCCACACATCGCGAAAACCGTCCATTTTGACGGCGTGTTCCGGCGGCGCTGGCTCCGCTCGAGGCACGTAGCTAATGACAGGGCGATTTTGTTGGCGAAGTGTTTTCATAGCTCATGGATTCACTAAACAAAGCGGGAACAGAACCGCCATCATAGCCGAAAATCCCCCTTTGCGTCGCCCCCCTCTTGCCGCTCGTTTTGCTCCAGCAAGGCACGATGGCCGTAATGTTCTATAGTTAGAAGGGTTTTGGTTCAGCAACGACCATTTTCAGTAATGGAAACAGGAGACGAGCAATGTCTGATAAACACCATAACCCGCAGTACCCCCTACCGTCTGTAGACGATGACCGCGAAGCGAAACCCGGTCTTGATTCGCTGGCCCCTGATGACCAGCAGTGGCGGCCAACCCCGCACCCCACCGCCCCTGGCGAAGAGCCAACCGCCCCCGGCAGCCTGAAAGCGCCCGATACGCACAGCGACAAGCTTGACGCCCTGCAGAGCCAGCGTAAAGGCGGGGAAAATTTCCCGCTCACCACCAACCAGGGCGTCCGCATCGCCGACGATCAGAACTCCCTGCGCGCGGGAAACCGCGGCCCGACGCTGCTGGAAGATTTTATCCTGCGCGAAAAAATTACCCACTTTGACCACGAACGTATTCCGGAGAGGATCGTCCACGCCCGCGGTTCGGCCGCACACGGCTATTTTCAGGCCTATCGCAGCCTGAGCGACGTCACCAAAGCCGATTTTCTCGCCGACCCGGCGAAGAAAACGCCGGTATTTGTCCGCTTCTCTACCGTGCAGGGCGGCGCCGGTTCCGCCGATACGGTGCGCGATATCCGCGGATTCGCCACCAAGTTCTATACCGACGAGGGGATTTTCGACCTCGTTGGCAACAATACGCCGATCTTCTTTATCCAGGACGCGCTGAAATTTCCTGACTTCGTCCACGCCGTGAAGCCCGAACCGCACTGCGCCATGCCGCAGGGGCAAAGCGCTCACGACACCTTCTGGGACTACGTCTCCCTGCAGCCCGAAACGCTGCATAACGTCATGTGGGCGATGTCCGATCGCGGGCTGCCGCGCAGCTACCGGACGATGGAGGGCTTTGGGATCCATACCTTCCGCCTGATAAACGCCCAGGGTAAGGCCACCTTCGTCCGCTTCCACTGGAAGCCGGTGGCGGGCAAAGCCTCGCTGATTTGGGACGAGTCGCAAAAGCTGACCGGGCGCGATCCCGACTTCCACCGCCGCGATCTGTGGGAAGCCATTGAAGCCGGTGACTTTCCCGAGTATGAGCTCGGCCTGCAGCTGATCCCCGAAGAGGATGAGTTTGCCTTCGACTTCGATCTGCTGGACCCAACCAAGCTGATCCCCGAGGCGCTGGTGCCGGTGCAGCGGGTGGGCAAAATGGTCCTCAACCGCAACCCGGATAACTTCTTTGCCGAAAACGAACAGGCGGCGTTCCATCCAGGCCATATTGTGCCGGGGATCGATTTCAGCAACGACCCGCTCCTGCAGGGGCGGCTGTTCTCCTATACCGACACGCAAATTAGCCGCCTCGGCGGGCCCAATTTCCATGAAATCCCGATCAACAAGCCCACCTGCCCGTACCACAACTTCCAGCGGGACGGCATGCACCGGATGGATATCGACACCAATCCCGCCAACTATGAGCCAAATTCGATCGGCGATAACTGGCCGCGCGAAACGCCACCCGCTCCCCGGCGCGGCGGCTTTGAATCCTACGCCGAGCGCGTGGATGGCGAAAAAATTCGCCAGCGCAGCCCCTCCTTCGGCGAATACTATTCGCATCCGCTGCTCTTCTGGCGCAGCCAGACCCCGTTTGAGCAGCAGCACATTATCGACGGCTTCAGCTTTGAGCTGAGTAAGGTGGTCAGAACCTGGATCCGTGAGCGGATGGTCGATCAGCTGGCCCATATCGATATCCGGCTGGCCGAGGCGGTAGGGAAAAATCTCGGTATTGCGCTTAGCGACGCCCAGCGCGCCATCACGCCGCCGGCGGACGTCAACGGCCTGAAAAAAGATCCTTCTCTGAGCCTGTACGCCATTCCCGACGGGGAGATCAAAGGCCGCGTGGTGGCGGTATTGCTCAACGACCGTCCGCTTGCCCAGGAAATACTCACTCTCCTGCAGGCCCTGCAGGCGAAAGGCGTCCATGCTAAGCTACTTTTCTCACGGATGGGGGAAGTCAGCGCCGATGACGGGACCCTGCTACCCGTTGCCGGAACCTATGCCGGCTCGCCTTCGCTAACGGTGGATGCGGTGATTGTTCCCGGCGGCAACGCGGCCAGCCTCAGCACCAGCGGCGACGCGCAGTACTACCTGCTGGAGGCCTACAAACACCTGAAGCCCATTCTGCTGGCCGGCGATGCGCGACGGTTCAAGTCGCTGCTGCAGGTTGCCAGCCAGGGCGAAGAAGGGATTGTCGAGACCGACGCCGTCGACTCACCGGCAATGGATAATCTGTTAACCCTGATGAAGGCGCATCGGGTATGGTCCAGAAGCGGGAAAACGGCGACGATCCCGGCATAGTAAAAGGCCCGCCGGCGTCACCGCCGTCGGGCCCTTATCACCGACGCCCCCTTCTTTAGACGTCGCGGTAGGTACCGAGACGATACCCGCGCTCGGCAACCGCATATTTCAGCGCCTCGGAGGTCAGCACCTCCAGCTCCGTCAGCCGCGGATAGCAGTAGGCGCTGCTCATAATGGCGTGGTCAATAAACGCCGGATGGCACATCACCTCCAGCGACGCCTCTTCCCGCTGGATTGAATCATCCAGGATCTGCAGCAACAGCGCTGCAGAAATCGCCTCCCCGTAGAACTCGCTGGCAAAACCCTCGCTGCTGCGCGCAGCCTCCTGATCCAGGCCGTCGCGCTGCGCCAGCTGGCGGTCAATACGCAGCGCCACGCCCTTCTCGCGGGCAAACGCCGCCACGATGGGGTACACCGGCGCGATCATATGCACATGGTGATGGCTGTCGATATGCGTCGGTTCACAGCCAAACAGCTCGATAAACCGGCGATACTGGCACTCCAGCTCGTGCGCGATCTCATCCAGCGGCAGGCTACCCTCTTCCGCCATCTGCCAGATCCACTTCCCCAGACGCCCTTCACGGACGAGACCCGGCATCGCGGAGAGCGGCTCGCCCAGCGTCAGGACAAAGTGCATCCCGACGCCCAGCTCCGGCACGCAGCGGCTGAGCTGGGCCGCGTGGCCGATCGCCGCGCCGTTAACCAGCGCCGTGGTGGAGGTCACCAGCCCGTTCTTGCAGGCTTCAATAATGCCGTAGTTCTGCCCCTTGCTGAGGCCAAAATCGTCGGCATTAACGATTAACACGCGTTCCATCAGCCGCTCCCGTTACTGTTTCAGTTTCGCAATCGTCGCCGCAAAGTTGGGCAGCCACTTTTCATGCGCGAGGATCATTTCACGCGCCAGCATTTCGGCATCGCGGTCGGAGTGAATCAGCGGGCTCAGATTGAGCGCCAGCAGAACATCGTTCAGCTCACCGCTTATCGCCGCCTGGCTCGCCGCCACTTCAAAGCCCTTGATGGTGTAAATAAGCCCCTGGACTTTCTCATCGAAATGGGTGATGCGCGGCGTCGGCTTCGCCCCATCGCGGCCGAGCGTACAGGTCATCTCCACCGCCCAGTCGGCCGGAATATTATCGATGTGCCCATGGTGCGGGATATTAACGTAGTGCTCGGTCTGCTTATCGTTGTAGATAGCGTTGATCACTTCGCAGGCCGCGTCGGAGTAATAGGCTCCGCCGCGCAGCTCCAGCTCCTTCGGCTTAACGTTCAGATCCGGGTTTTTATACAGCTCGAAGAGCTGTTTTTCCACCTTCTGCACCACCTGAGCGCGCGCGCCGCCCTTATAGTACTCGCCCATTTCAATCGCCAGCATCTCTTTTGGCTTGAAGTAGTACAGCAGATAGGAGCACGGGATCAGGCGCAGGGAGCGGATCAGCCCTTCGCTGAACGGCAAGTCGAAGATGTTTTTCACCGAGTTGGCGCTCAGGCTGCCGGAGGCGACGCCGTCCAGCAGTTCGTCAAAGCGCGATACGCCGTTCACCAGCACGTCGCGGACAAACACGAGGTGGTTGAGGCCAAACAGGTCGATATTCAGCTCATCGCTCGGGCTCAGGCGCAGCACGTCGGTGATAAACATTTTCATGCCGATCGGAATGTTGCACACGCCGATAAAGCGCCGGAAGCCCGTGTGGCGATACACGGCTTCGGTCACCATTCCCGCCGGGTTGGTAAAGTTAATCACCCACGCGTCCGGGCAGATCTCCTGCACATCTTTAACGATATCAAAAATCACCGGAATGGTACGCAGGCCTTTGAACAGGCCGCCGGCGCCGTTCGTTTCCTGGCCAAGATAGCCGTGGCTAAGCGGGATACGCTCGTCTTTCTCACGCGCCTTCAGCTGGCCAACGCGCAGCTGAGTGGTGACGAAGTCCGCGCCTTCCAGCGCCGCTCGGCGATCCAGGGTTTTGTAGACTTTCAGCGGAACGCCGGCTTTTTCGACCATCCGCTCGCAGAGAGCGTGGATAATATCGAGCTTCTCCTGCCCTTCCGCCACGTCCACCAGCCACAGCTCCGTAACCGGCAGCTCGTGATAACGCTTGAGAAATCCTTCGAGGAGTTCAGGGGTATAGCTGCTGCCGCCGCCGATAGTAACGATTTTTAATTTCTGGCTCATCATATTCTCCCTTGTGGCGCCACGAATTGCGCGTAGCCCACTCGCCGTATCAATACGGAGAGTTAACTTGAATATTTTCCAGCGCGGAAGGTTCCGCTCCGGTTAATTAAGGATGGTAAGCTTTTTACGATAATTGCTTGGCGTAAATGAGGTCAGCTTTTTGAATGTTTTAATAAACAAACTGGGGCTGCTGTATCCTGATTCGTAAGCAATATCGGTTACCGAGTAGTTGGTAATTTCCAGCTGTTTCTTAGCGAAGTTGACGCGAATGTCATTAATAATCTGCATCGGCGTTTTACCATAATAGCGTTGGGTCGCTCGGGTTAAATATTCCTGAGTTTTCCCGGAGAGCTCAACCATCTGTTCAAGCGCCCCTTCGCCAAATTTATGTTTATCGTGCATATCCTCGACGGTATTTTTTAGCCACTGCGGAATAACATCCTGCACCGGCTCCTCGCGGTAGTGCCGTAAACGGTTAATGGTATAAAACGAGACCAGCTCAATAAATTCGTCAAATTCAGTTTCGCGAAAGTTCAGCGAAGCAATCACCGATTCGATGTAGCTGAGAAAGGTGCTTTTGACCGCGTAGACCTGAGAAGCAACCAGACCAAACGGCAGCAGCGGCAGATAGTGTTTCTCAAAGAAACTGCGGCTGATGCCGACGTTAAGAATGCGCGTCGCGCCAAACTCGTAAAAGCTTTGATGGTGCGACCCCATTGGGATGAAGACAAAATCCCCGCGCTCCAGCAGCACCCGTTTGCCGTTAATCTCCTGATAATAGCGCCCGGTCAAAACGATGGTGTATTCGTAATAGTCATGCTGGTGAAGCCCGCTCACGCTCTCGGTCTTGTTGTAGATAACCACATGAAAATTATTCCCGTTGAAGAGCTGCTGTTCGCGGGCGGTACTAATTTCTGTGGTCATCATCTTTGGCTGCCTCATCGTGTAGATGGCCTATTGTACCTTCTCATGGAGCTCAATCAATTCGGCAACCAGTTCGCGGGCCAGCATTGAGGTCATCAGATGATCCTGCGCATGAACCAGCACCAGGCTGACCTTCATTTTTCCTTCGCCCTCATCGCTCTCAATCAGCTGAGTCTGTACGCGGTGGGCTTCGCTCAGCGCCATCCGCGACTGCTCCATCATCGCTTTCGCGGCGGCGAAGTCGCCCTGTTTCGCCTGCTTCAGCGCGGCATAAGCCAGGCTGCGGGCCTGTCCGGAGTTGATAATCAGCCCCATCACCACCTCTTCGAGGTCATTCTCAGGCATCTCTGTTGCTTCAATATGGTCCAGATCAAACATAATATTCCCTCATTTCTCAGGCGGTACGGGAAGCCTCCCGTACCGCTCGACATCAGAATTTCAGTGCGTTAGCGATATCTTCTTCACTCTCTTCCTGCTCGATAGTGCTTTGCGCTTTATTAGAAATCGCGACAAACGGCAGGTAGACCAGGGTCGAGATACCCAGGTTGAACAGCGCCACCAGCAGAGCAGCGACGCTGCCGTTACTGTTAAAGAAAGCGCCGAGGCCGGTCGGCATGGTCCACGGAGCCAGGTTGGTCACCGGTGGAATAATCCCCATGCTGTAGGCTGCCAGGGTGATGGCTGCCAGAATCGGCTGCACCAGCACGAACGGGATAAACATCACCGGGTTCATGATAATCGGCAGGCCGAACAGGATCGGTTCGTTAATCTGGAAGATGCCTGACGGCAGCGCCAGCTTAGCAACCTGACGATGGTCAGCGCGGCGTGAGCCGATAAAGATGGCGATAATCAGACCCAGAGTCGCACCGGAACCGCCCAGCAGGATGTAGGAGTCGAGCATCGGCTTGGCCCAGAAGTGGAACTGTTTGCCCGCTTCGATGGCCGCTTCAACGGAGCCATACTGGTTATACAGCGCGATGTTTTCCAACGCCCACGGGGTCATGATGCCGTTATCCAGCGCGGTCAGCGCCAGCGAACCGTGTACGCCAAAGAACCACAGCAGGGAGTTGAAAATAACGTACGCCCAGCCGACAACGCTACCCATCGCCGCCAGCGGCGTGGAGATGGAGTCCATAATAATCTGGTGGAAGTTGCTACCATACGAGGCCAGCAGCCAGGAGACGATGCCGAAGATCGACAGGATCAGGAAGCCCGGGATCAGCGCCGAGAAGGAACGCGATACCGATGACGGCACGCTCTCCGGCAGGGTAATGACCCAGTTGCGGCGAATAACGAAGGTGAACAGCTCAGCCACCACCAGACCAATGATCATCCCCGATATAATGTTTTGCCCGCCCAGCCAGTTGGCGCCCACGGCGTAGGCGTCGCCGACGCTATAAGGGGTGACGGTCATAAATGCCGCGATGGCTAACAGCCCGGCGGCCATCGGGTCGACCTTGCGCTCTTCCGCCAGCGCCGCGCCGATGAAGAACGGGGCCATCAGCGACATAATGCCGAGCGTACCGTTATAAACGTTACCGCCAATGGCCTTAAAGCTGTTTAAGGTTTCAATGGTTGAGGCATCCAGGCGGATCCCCATTGAATAGAAGAACGAGCCTTCACCAAAGCTAAGAAATACGTTGTTAATTAATACGAACATGGCCCCGGCGAGGGTCAGCGGCATTAATTTAATAAAGCCGTTTTTAATCGCATTAATATGCGGTTGCTTTCCTATTTTAACAGCAAAAGGAAGGAGTACCTTTTCAAGCGAGTCAATCACTTTACTCATAGTCAATACCCTTTAAAAGCCGTAATCGTGCAATTACGGCATAATGATGAAATTACTCTTTGACGGGAAAATAAACTCTTTAATATTCGGGTAGCCGGCAGCATACATATTTCATGAAAGCGAAATTGACTTTATCCGTTACCCGAAAAGTGAGTTTTAAAATTAAATTATTGTGCAGCAGCTTTCTTAATGGCCGCAACGGCCGCTTTCAGAACACCTAAACCATCAACCTTGCCGTACAGCGCAGAGTCGATCACTTCCACCGGCTTGTTGGACAGCAGCCGCTGAATCTCGGGAAGCATATATGCAATCTGTGGGCCTAATAAAATCACGTCGGCTTCCGGCCCCTTCTCCCCGGCGAGGGTCTCAGGAAATGCTTCAATAATGACCGGCACCTCATATTTTTCAGCCTGGGCACGCATTTTGGATACCAGCAGCGAAGTGGACATTCCAGCCGAGCAGAACAGATAGATATGTTTCTTTTCCATGAACGCTTCCTCAATTTGTAGAACCTGGCGGCCTCCTGGCAGAATATTATGCCGAAGAACCGGGTAAGGCCTGTCACTGTTCAATTGATATTGTTTATGCATTGAGTATACGGCATCCCCTGGCACCTGGATAATTCCTGGTTAAACAAAATTGTCTCTCATTGACCTCGCGTTTTGACTACCTTCACATTTCCCTCAAATAATTCGCGCAATTAAATAAGCATCAGCACGTATAAAAAAGCCCGACCAGGGGTCGGGCATTCGTAGAGCTCAGTATCACGTACTACTTGCTGTTGCGCGGGTCCGTATCGTACTCCGAGCAGGTCTGGTAGCCGGAGTTCATGACATGACCGGTCTCGTCAAGCGCGACAAAGTAGGTTTCCATTTTACCATCCCGTTGACCCAGGATGTAGGTCTGGCAGGTGCCGCGGGCGTGGATCATCGTCACCTCAGATGACGGTTTGCCCGCCACCTGCAGTACCTGGGAGCGCGACATCCCTTTTTTGACATCTTTAACAACCGGCTGTGTGAACTGGTCTGCAGTACGATCGTAGGCTGTACAACCAGCCAGCATGGTCAGTACTGCCGCTGCGCCCATAAGTCCTGCTAAATTCTTATTCATATTCCGTCCTCTTTTATTTGGCGTGTGAATAAGCCTGGAATAAATATCGTTATTTTTCAAGCCGAAGGTCGATTTAAGCGAAATTTCAGTGCGATATGCCGGATTAGCCCGCCGCAGCGTGCCGTCAGCCGGCCGCCGCGCGTACCATAAAAAAATCGTATGTCATTGATTGCCTTCTTTTGCAGCACTCAAAACGACGATCCTTGTCGTTTCAACGGCAAAGAGGTAGCTTTAAGCCATGCTGGTTGCCAAACAGATTCACTTTCCGGAGGGCGCGATGACGCTACAACAAGAAATTATTCAGGCGCTGGGTGCCAGTCCCCAGATCGATACAGACGGTGAGATCCGCCGCAGCGTAGATTTTTTAAAGTCCTATTTGCAGACCTATCCCTTTATTAAGGCGCTGGTTCTGGGCATCAGCGGCGGCCAGGATTCAACCCTGACCGGTAAACTCTGCCAGCAGGCTATTAATGAGCTGCGGGCAGAGGGTGACGATAGCCGCCAGTTTATCGCCGTGCGCCTGCCTTACGGCGTGCAGGCGGATGAGCAGGATTGCCAGGATGCCATCGCCTTCATCCAGCCGGATCGCGTGCTGACGGTCAATATTAAGGGCGCGGTGCTGGCCAGCGAGCAGGCGCTGCGGGAAGCCGGGATTGAGCTCAGCGACTTTGTTCGCGGCAATGAAAAAGCACGCGAGCGCATGAAAGCGCAGTACAGCATCGCCGGCATGACCCACGGCGTGGTGGTCGGCACCGACCATGCGGCGGAAGCGATCACCGGATTCTTTACCAAATACGGCGACGGCGGCACCGATATCAATCCGATTTTCCGCCTCAACAAGCGTCAGGGCAAACAGCTGCTGGCGCGCCTGGGCTGCCCGGAGCATCTGTACAAGAAGCTGCCGACCGCCGATCTGGAAGACGATCGCCCGTCCCTGCCGGATGAAGCCGCGCTGGGCGTCACCTACGATAATATTGACGACTATCTGGAAGGCAAAACCCTCGACGAGAAGACGGCCAAAATTATCGAAGGCTGGTACCTGAAAACGGAACACAAGCGTCGGACGCCGATTACCGTCTTCGACGACTTCTGGAAGAGATAGTCCAGGCCCATCGCCCCGGCGCCGGCCGGGGTTATTTTTTGTCCTTTTCGCCCTCTCCCCTGGCTGCTATACTGGTTAAATAAACAGCATCAGGAGCCATTGTGGTCAGAAGGCAATCCGCCCCGCGTCTGGAGTTTGAAGCGGCGGCAATTTATGCATATCCCGAACATCTGCGTCCCTGGCTGGCGTCTTTGCCCAGCCTGCCGGGCGTCTATCTGTTTCACGGCGAAAGCGATACCCTGCCGCTCTATATCGGTAAAAGCGTCAACATTCGCAGCCGGGTGCTGTCGCATCTGCGCACCCCGGACGAAGCCGCCATGCTGCGCCAGGCGCGGCGCATTAGCTGGCATCGTACCGCAGGCGAACTCGGCGCGCTGCTGCTCGAAGCGCAGCTGATTAAGCAGCAGCAGCCGCTGTTCAACAAGCGGCTACGGCGCACGAAACAGCTCTGCTCGCTGCTGCTGAGCGACGCCCGCCCGCAGGTGGCGTATGCCCGTGAGCTGGACTTTTCCCGCCAGGAGCATCTGTACGGCCTGTTCGCCAACCGCCGCGCGGCCCTGCAGGCGCTGACCAGCCTCGCCGATGAACACCGGCTGTGCTACGGGCTGCTGGGGCTGGAACCGCTCAGCCGCGGCCGGGCCTGCTTTCGTTCCGCGCTGGGGCGCTGCGCCGGCGCCTGCTGCGGTAAAGAGAGCGTTGAAGCCCACAACGCGCGGCTGCACGCCAGTATGGCGCAGATGCGGCTGGTGTGCTGGCCCTGGCCGGGCCCGGTTGCGCTGGAAGAGAAAGGGCCCGATATGACCCGCTATCATGTGATTCATAACTGGCTGTGGCTGGGGGCGGTCGAGACGCTAGCGCAGGCGCAAACGCTGACGCAGCTGCCGGCGGGCTTCGATCATGACGGCTACAAAATTCTCTGCAAGCCGCTGCTGCGCGGCGATTTTACGCTCCACCCTCTCCAGCCAGGGTCCTGACAAACGAAAAAACCGCCGGTCCTGCCCAAAGCCAGACGGCGTATGTTGGGCAGAACCGGCGGTCTTCATTCCGCGGGCTGAATTACTCAGCAGATGGAGGCATTTTACCTTCCGGCGCTTTACGATCTGTCAGATGCTTCTCAAAATTAGCATTGAACTGTTTTTTCTGTTCCGGCGTCAGAATGTTGTAAATCTTGTTCTGGGTTTCGATACGAGAGAGCGCCATATCTTTATGCTGCGCTTCCATCTTGTCGATTTGCGCTTCCGCTTTCGCCTTATCGAAGGTATCGCTGGCAATCAGCGCATGCATCGCGCGGCGCTCGTCGAGAGACGGACGTTTCATATTTTCGCGCTGGCTCTTCATGATGTCGCGGATCTGCTGTTTCTGCGCATCGGTCAGGTTCAGACCTTTAAACATCATATCGTGCTGGCCGCCAGGCATACCTTTATGGTGCATCATAGGTTTGCTGTCGGTCGGGGCCGCGGTGGTGTCCGCAGCGTGAGCAAGGTTAGCGGCACCCAGAGCCAGAGTAGAGGCAACAAACAGAGCAGTAATCTTTTTCATATTCAGTCCTTACTTTAAGTTATTCTTACGGCCTGATGCCGTGTTGACGAGATAAACTTTACGACGTTTATCGTCAATTAGTCAGAGCAAGCGTAAAACAATGAAAGTGTAAAAAACATTTTCTCACCAATTGTGGAGAAAATAAGGAAAATGAGGAGATAATTGCAACGAAAATAATTAAGAAGCTGTTTTATAAAGAAATCGTGGAGATTATAAAGCAGCAGAGATTAAAAACAAAGCGGTTAGCCAGGAATAATCTGTAATCAAACTTCAGCGCACGAAAAAATAAGATTATACAAGACGACCGACGGTGAAAATTTACGCTGCCGCGCTCAGGCAGCGGCGTATTTATGTTCAGGGCAGGCGCTCCAGCATCAGCCCGGCGCGCAGGCCCAGCGCGACCGAAGGGTTCGGGAACAGCACGTACTCCTCGGCCTTTTCCACCACGTAGCGGGTCTCACCGTCCTCCGCCAGCAGCGTCCCGGCGCTAAACGGCGTAAAGTTAAGCGTCTGCGCCGACATATGCAGCTGAAAACGTTCGCTGGCGCGGGTGATCTGCTGTACCACCCGATAGCGCAGCGCTTCGTGCCCCTCTTCTACCGCCAGGTCGCCGACCAGTAAACGCATCAGCGCGCGCTGGGTAACGGCAAATTGCGTCAGATCGTTCGCGCCAAACGGCAGCGCCTTGCCCAGCTCAAGGGTGCAGGCAAGCGCCGCAAAGCGGTCGCTGCTGAAATGGGTAAAGGTACCTGCCGGCTGCTGATGAAAGACCAGCGCCTCCAGCCCCGCCGCGCCCAGCCAGCTAAGGAAGGCGTCATCCCACGGCGCCGGTCGCGCCGGAAGCACCCCAAAGCGGACGTGATGCGAGCCGCGGATGGCGGTATGCAGATCGAGATGCCAGCGCGCGCCGCTGGCGTCGGCATAAAACCGCGTCAGCACCGTTTCCAGCCGCCGCGCCCGCCTCGTTTCATCGCTGGCGGGGAAGCTCTGCCAGCGTCCGCTAAACATGCGGTTGATGTCGCTATCGAGATAGCGCCTGTCGGCCCGCAGCGCCGGAGGATTGCCCAACACCACCAGCAGCCGCCAGCGCAGCGGCAGCTCGCCGCTGAACAGCTGCTGCAGCAGGATGTCGGTCATCTCTACCGGCGCGGTTTCATTACCGTGAAGTCCGGAAGAGAGCACCAGCGCCCGCTCGCAGCGCGAGTGCGGCGTGAGCTGAAGCACGCCGTGGTCCAGCCAGTGCCAGCGGAAGTGCGCCGTTTCACCGTGAAAATGATGGGGCAAACGCCCCGCGAGGGTTAATGCCAGAAAGTCGTCCACTGCGCCACCTCTATTGCTGGAACGGGTAAACGGAACCGAGCTGCATAATCTGCGTCAGCCGGTCAAGAGCCTCGCGTCCTTCACTCAGCAGCTGCGGGTCCGCCAGATCCGCCTGCGTCAGACGATCGCGGTAGTAGCGCTCGACCCAATCGTTAAGGGCGATAAACAGGCGATCGTTCATCAGCACCGCCGGGTTGACCGCCCGCAGTTCCTCTTCCGTTAGCACCACCCGCAGGCGCAGACAGGCCGGGCCGCCGCCGTTGGCCATGCTCTCGCGCAGATCGTAGACCTGCAGCTCATCGATGGGGTTGTCCTGCTCCAGCAGCCGGTTCAGATAGCGCCAGACGCCGGCGTGCTCCTGCGCCTCCTGGGGCAAAATAAGCCGCATCGTGCCGCCGGGTTTGCTCAGCAGCTGGCTGTTAAACAGGTAGGTCGCCACCGCCTCTTCAACCGTCACCGCGCTGGTCGGCACCACCAGCGGCGTAAATCCGGCCACCTGTCCGGCCAGCCAGTGCAGCAGCTGCGGCTGATCGACAAACGCTTCCTCATGACAAAACAGCACCTGCTGATTGCTCACCGCAATGACATCGTTATGAAAAACGCCTTTATCGATTACCGCCGGGTTCTGCCGGGCGAAGACTCTCTGCTGGGGGTTGACCTGATTGAGCCGCGCGACGGCCTGGCTGGCCTCCAGCGCCTGGCGCGCCGGATAGCGCGCGGGCAGAGCGTCGCCTCCCTGCTCGCGCCCATAGACAAACAGCTGCAGACCGGGCGCGCCGTACTCGCCGCCGAGGCGGTTATGGTTCGCCGCGCCTTCATCGCCAAACAGCGCCACCTGCGGAAGCGCCGGATGCACGGCAAACCGCCGCTCATCCGGGAAAATGGCGCGCAACAGCGCCTCGGTGGTCGGCGCCTCGCTGGCGCGGTGGAATTTGTCATTCAGATTGGCGACGGTCAGATGCACCCTGCCATCCAGCGAATCGGCAGAAGGCGACACCGTCGCGGCGTTGGCCACCCACATTGACGAAGCGGAGCTGGCCGCGGACAGCAGATCCGGCGCCTGCCGCGCGGCGCGCTCCACCACCTGCTCATCGCTGCCGGTAAAACCAAGCTGGCGCAAAAGCGCGACGTTTGGCCGCTCCTGCGGCGGGATCACCGCCTGCTGATAGCCCGCGTCCGCCAGCGCCTTCATTTTTTTTAGCCCCTGCTTCGCCGCCAGCTGCGGGTTCGATACCCGATAGCGATGCTTCGTCGAGGCCTCGTTGCCAAAGGAGAGCCCGGCGTAGTGGTGCGTCAGGCCAGGCAGCCCGTCAAAATTCACTTCCCACGCGTTCATCGTGCCGTTCCTTGCCGGAAGTCGAGGCCCGGGCTGAGGGTTTCCGGCAGCGTCAGCTCCGGCGACTCCAGGCTTGCCATCGGCCAGGCGCAATAATCCGCCGCGTACCAGGCGCCGGGACGATGGTTGCCGGACGCGCCGATGCCGCCAAAGGGTGCGGTGCTGGCGGCACCGGTCAGCGGTTTATTCCAGTTCACGATCCCGGCCCGCGCCTCCAGCAGCAGCTGGTCAAACTTCTCGCGCTCGGCTGAAATCAGCCCGCACGACAGCCCAAAGCGCGTGGCGTTGGCCAGCGCGATCGCCTGCGCAAATTCGTCATAGCGCCAGACGCAGAGCAGCGGGCCAAAGACCTCTTCGTCTTTCACCCCGGCAACGTCGGTCAGCTCGACGATCCCCGGGGTCAGCAGCGAGGTTCCAGTCTCCAGCAGCCGCGGCTCCAGCAGCGTTCTGCCGCCGTTGGCGACGTGTTGCAGCCAGGCCTGATGGACCTTCTGCGCCGCCTGCGGGGAGATTAAGCCGCCGAGGAACGGCTGGGGCTCAGCGTCCCACGCGCCGGGAATAAGCCGCTGCGCAACGGCCACCAATCGCGCCAGGAACGCATCTCCGGCCTCGCCGCGCTTCACCAGCAGACGGCGGGCGCAGGTGCAGCGCTGCCCGGCGGTAATAAAGGCCGACTGGATGGTCAAATGCACGGCGGCATCAATGTCCTGCGGCTCGTCAACGATCAGCGGGTTGTTGCCGCCCATTTCGAGCGCGAGGATCTTCTCCGGCTGTCCGGCCAGCTGGCGATGCAGCTGAAAGCCGGTAGCGGAGCTGCCGGTGAACAGCAGCCCGTCAATATCGGGCTGGCCGCTCAGCGCCTCGCCGGTTTCGCGCCCGCCCTGCAGCAGGTTCAGCACTCCCGGCGGCAGGCCCGCTTCGGCCCACAGCTTCACCACCGCCTCGCCGCTCTGCGGCGTCAGCTCGCTCGGTTTAAACACCACCGTATTCCCCGCCAGCAGCGCCGGTACGATATGGCCGTTTGGCAGATGGCCGGGGAAATTGTACGGACCGAATACTGCCAGCACGCCGTGCGGTCGATGGCGCAGCGTCGCCGACCCGTCGCCCATGGCGGTTTGCGCCTCGCCGGTACGGCTGTGGTAAGCCTTGAGCGAAATGGCAATTTTATTGATCATCGCGCCAACTTCCGTCGCCGCCTCCCAGCGCGGCTTGCCGGTTTCGGCGGCAATGATGGCCGTTAGCGGCGCTTTGTTGGCCTCCAGCAGGGCGGCAAACTTTTCGACGATCGCCTGGCGCACGCGAAGCGGCGCTTTGGCCCACGCCGGAAACGCGCGCCGGGCGGCCTCAACCGCCTGCGCAACCTGCCCGGCGTCGGCGTCATTGCCCTGCCACAGCGGCTCGGCGCTTACCGGGTTGCTTTTACTGCGGGCCGGGCCGCGCCCGGTTTGCCAGTCGCCGTTAATCCATAGACTCATCACTTTTTCTCCTCGGGGATCAGGCGCACCATACGGATACGGTCACCGGGGTGACATTTGAGGGCATCCAGCTCGCGGGCGCTCAGCAGCAGACGATCGGTATCGGGGTCGGCCTGCACCAGCATCGCGCGAAACTGCTGATACTGCTCGTTGGCAACCAGGCACAGCGGCCACTCGCCCGGCGCCGGTTGTCCTTCAGCCACGGCGACCAGCCGGCTTTTGCGAATCGCCCGCACCCGGTCGATATCGCACTCCAGGGTTGGGCCGCCGTCAAAAATATCGACATAGTTGCGGTAGCGGAATCCCTCCTTCTCCAGCACCGCCCGCGCAGGAGCGGTTTGCGGATGCACTTCGCCGATGACCGCCCGCGCTTCATCGGATAAAAAGTCGATATAGAGCGGATGCTTCGGCATCAGCGCGGCGATAAACGCCTTCTGCCCGGTACCGCACAGATAGTCAGCGCGGGAAAACTCCATCGCAAAGAAGCGTTTGCCCAGACTTTCCCAGAACGGCGAGTAGCCGCTGTCGTCAATGACGCCGCGCATCTCGGCGACCACTTTTTCATTAAAGCGCTCGCGGAAGGCGGCCATAAACATAAAGCGTGATTTCGACAGCAGGTAGCCGTTGCCCTCTTTACGCCACGCCGGGTCGAGAAACAGCGTGCACAGCTCGCTGCTGCCGGTGTGGTCATTGCTGAGAAACAGAGTCGGCAGCGCGTTATAGACGTTCAGCTCTTTTGAGGCGTGCACCTGGGTGCCGACGCGGTAGTTGTACCAGGGATCGTTCAGCCCTACCGCCACTTCGACGGCGCAGATGCCCACCACCGCGCCGCTGTCCGTATCTTCAAGGACGAAGACGTAGCCCTGCTCGCCTTTCGGCAGCTCGCCGCGCCAGGTCTTTTGCGAGCGTTCGATCCGCGCTGCCAGCGTCGCTGCGTCGGCCGGCAGCGAGGTCAGGCCGCCGCCGGTTTCACCCGCCAGCGTCAGCAGCCCCGCCAGATCGCCCTGTTCCACCGGACGGATAACCATCATGATGACGCTCCCGCGAGGAAGTGACGGCAGGCCAGCTCAAAGCGATCCAGACCGGCGTTCACCTCTTCCTCACTCACTATTAGCGCCGGCGCGAAGCGCACCACGTTCGCGCCGGCAATCAGGATCATCAGCCCATCCTCCGCCGCCTGGGTGCTGATGGCTTTGGCCTTACCGGCGTACTCATCCTTCAGCACGCAGCCAATCAGCAGCCCGAGGCCGCGGGTCTCTTTGAACAGGCCATAGCGGGCGTTAATCGCCTCCAGCCGCTCGCTGAACCACTGGTGCCGCTGCTTAACGCCGTTCAGCACCGCCGGCGTATTGATAATCGACAGCACCTCGCCGGCGACCGCGCAGGCCAGCGGGTTGCCGCCGTAGGTCGTGCCGTGGGTACCCACGGTCATCACGCTGGCGCACTCTTCGCTGGCCAGCAGCGCGCCAATCGGGAAGCCGCCGCCCAGCGCCTTGGCGGTCGACAGCACGTCCGGCGTCACGCCGTAGTGCATGTAGGCATACAGCTCACCGGTGCGCCCGACGCCGGTTTGCACCTCATCGAAAATCAGCAGCGCATTGTGGGCGTCGCACAGCTCGCGCAGGCCGCGCAGGAATGCCGGGTCCGCCGGCACCACGCCGCCCTCGCCCTGCATCGGCTCGACGATAACCGCGCAGGTATTGTCGTCAATCAACGCCCGGGCGGAGTCCAGGTCGTTATAGACCGCGTGCTGGATCTGCGGCGGCAGCGGCGCAAAGTCTGCGGAATAGGCCGGCTGGCCGCCGGCAGAAACGGTAAACAGCGTCCGGCCGTGGAACGCATTCCTGAACGCCACGATGCCGCTTTTCTGGCTGCCGTAGCGGTCATGAGCGTATTTGCGCGCCAGCTTCAGCGCCGCTTCGTTGGCCTCGGCGCCGGAGTTGCAGAAAAAGACGCGATCGGCAAAGGTGGCGTCAATAAGCTGTTTCGCCAGCCGCAGCGCCGGCTCGTTGGTGTAGCCGTTGCCGGTATGCCAGAACTTCCCGGCCTGCTCCGTCAGCGCGTTCACCAGCCGAGGGTGCGCGTGCCCCAGCGCGTTCACCGCGATGCCGCCGGCAAAATCGATATACTCTTTCCCCTGCTGATCCCACAGGCGTGAGCCCTCACCGCGTACCGGAATAAACGCCGCCGGCGCGTAAACCGGCATCATCCATTGATCAAAGTTGCTGCGCGTAATTGACTGAGACATATCGACCTCTTCCGGTAAATAAAAAGTATGAATAATGTTAAATATTATGAGTGATTACGCTGTAAATGTAGATTGCACGCATCGTGCCAGCCAGAGGAAAAAATGCATAAACTGAGGTAGATCGCGGAATATCAATAGCTTACAAAAATGGAATATTCACATTAAATGCATAAATAGTGAATAACAATCCGATAAAGGCCGATGAACAGTGAATAAAACAGATAGTTTATTCATCAGTAAGATATAATTCTGTATTTGTGATCCTCTACGAAATTTATCGTAGATATTCGCCCTTTTTTGGCGCGGGACGCGCCAGAATGGTGCAGGATTTGGCCATTCGCCGCCGTGCGCCCGGCGCGGCGGACAATAAAATGCCTTCCGGCAGCCAGCCTGCCGAATTTCTGCTAACATCCCTGCACTATTCACCTTGCACAGTGGCAGCGACTATGAAATTTGTCTCTTTTAATATCAACGGCCTGCGTGCGCGCCCGCATCAGCTGGCCGCCATCGTCGACAAGCATCAGCCTGACGTCATTGGCCTACAGGAAACCAAAGTTCACGACGACATGTTCCCTCTCGAAGAGGTGGCAAAGCTCGGCTACAACGTGTTCTACCACGGACAGAAAGGCCACTACGGCGTCGCCCTGCTGACCAAAGAGACGCCGGTTAGCGTCCGTCGCGGCTTCCCGGGCGATGATGAAGAGGCCCAGCGTCGCATTATCATGGCGGAAATCCCCAGCGCGTCCGGCAACGTGACGGTGATCAACGGCTACTTCCCGCAGGGCGAAAGCCGCGATCATCCGACAAAATTCCCCGCCAAGGCGGCGTTTTACCAGAACCTGCAGGACTACCTCGATAACGAGCTGAAAAAGGACAATCCGGTGCTGATCATGGGCGATATGAACATCAGCCCGACGGATCTCGATATCGGCATCGGCGAAGAGAGCCGCAAGCGCTGGCTGCGCACCGGTAAATGTTCGTTCCTGCCGGAAGAGCGTGAGTGGATGCAGCGCCTGCTGGGCTGGGGCCTGGTCGATACCTGGCGTCACGCCAACCCGGAAAACAACGAGCAGTTCTCATGGTTCGACTACCGTTCCAAAGGCTTCGACGACAATCGCGGCCTGCGTATCGACCTGCTGCTGGCCAGCACCCCGCTGGCGCAGCGCTGTATCGAAACCGGCATTGATTACGAAATTCGCGCCATGGAAAAACCCTCCGATCACGCGCCGGTGTGGGCCAGCTTTAAGCCGTAACCCACGCTGACCTGACTCTCCGCCCTCTGCCGGGCGGAGAGTCTGATTATCCTGAGCAAAATCAACAAAGCGGTGGTAATCCGTTGTTGCGCTGCGCGATTTACTATACTGTCGCGCGCACCGTTATTTCCCGAGAACAGGCTCAAGGGGCGCGGTTTTTACAGGAGGCCCCCAATGCAAAAGAAGCCGTTATCCCGCTGAATATAAACTGCTGCTTGCCGCTATTCTGCTGTGCACTGCCGCCGGCGCCGTCTATCACTTCGGCCTCGGCGGGCTGCTGACCCATTTCCGCCATCTGCAGACGCTGATCGCTCAGAGCGGCGCCTGCGGCTATCTGCTCTATATCGCGCTATTTATTGTCGCCACGCTGTGCCTGATCCCCGGCACTATTCTGGTGGCGGTCGGCGGTATTGTCTTTGGCCCGCTGACGGGCACGCTTTTATCGCTCTGCGCCGCCACCGTTGGCTCTGCGCTTTCATTCCTGCTGGCCCGCTGGCTGGGCCGCGACGCACTGCTGAAATACGCCGGCGATACGGCAACGCTGCGGGCAATCGAGCGCGGCATTGCCCGTAACGGCAGCGATTTTTTAATTCTGACGCGGCTGGTTCCACTGTTTCCGTATAATATCCAAAACTATGCCTATGGCCTGACGGCCATTTCATTCTGGTCATTTACGCTTATTTCCGCGCTCACTACCCTGCCGGGTATCTTTATCTATACCCTGATGGCCAGCGAGCTCGCCAGGGAGGGCATGACCCTCGCGTTTATGCTTAAACTGAGCCTCGCCGGCATGGCGCTGTTTGGCCTGGTTCAGGCGGCGAAAATGTTTGCCCGCCGTCGGCGGATCGCACCCGATAATATCAAGGCTGAGGATGAGACCCGCTAAACCGCGCCCGTTCCGCTACTATCGGCTCGCGACCGTCGTCGCGCTGGCCGCCGCGCTGCTCATCGGCTGGCGGGTCCCTGCCGCGAATGAGTTTATCCAGCGCAGCCTGGCGGCGTTCTCGGCGTTAGATCCGCAGGCCATTGAGCGCTTTATCGACTCGTACGGCCCGCAGGCGGCGCTGGTCTCCTTCGCCCTCATGATCCTGCAGGCCGTGGTCGCCCCGCTGCCCGCCTTTTTAATCACCTTCGCCAACGCCTCGCTGTTTGGCGCATTCTGGGGCGGCGTTCTCTCCTGGGCCAGCGCGATGGCGGGCGCGGCGCTGTGCTTTTTCATCGCCAGAGTCTGCGGCCGCGAGGCGGTTGAGAAGCTGAGCGGAAAAACGATCCTCCGCAGCATGGACGCCTTTTTTGACCGCTACGGCAGGCACACCGTGCTGGTTTGCCGGCTGCTGCCGTTTGTTCCGTTCGATCCCATCAGCTACGCCGCCGGCCTGACCTCCATTCGCTTTCGCCAGTTTGCGATTGCCACCGGCGTCGGCCAGCTCCCGGCCACCATCATCTACTCCTGGGCGGGCAGCCTGTTAACCGGCGGAATCTTCTGGCTGGTCACCGGACTCTCTATTTTGCTGGCGCTGGCGGTGGTTATCGCTATCGCCAAAGCGCGCTATTCTGAACGTCAAAAGAGGAATTCACCATGAGTTTGCCGCCGCTGGACTCCGTACCGCCGATCCTCCGCCCGCAGGCCTGGCTGCACCGCCGCCACTACGGGGAGGTGCTCAACCCCATTCGCTGGTGGGGGCGCATTCCGTTTATTTTTTACCTGGTGTCGATGTTTGTCGGCTATCTCGAACGCCGACGCTCGCCGCTCGACCCGGTGCTGCGTTCGCTGGTCAGCGCGCGTATCGCCCAGATGTGCCTGTGCGAATTTTGTATTGATATTACGCAGATGAAGCTGGCGCAACGCAGCGGCGGCCGCGATAAATTACTGGCGGTCGCCGACTGGCGGCACAGCGGGCTGTTCAGCGATAGCGAGCGGCTGGCGCTGGAATATGCCGAGGCCGCCAGCCTGACGCCCCCCACCGTTGACGATGCGCTGCGCGACCGGCTGGCGGCACGCTTTGATGCCCGGGCGCTCACCGAGCTGACGGCGCTGATCGGCCTGCAAAATCTCTCCGCGCGCTTTAATTCCGCCATGGCCATCCCGGCGCAGGGCCTGTGTCGGATCCCGACCTCCGGGCCTGCAGATTCAAATCATAAGGAGTGAGTATGCGTTGTTGTTGGATTTGGCTGGCGGCGCTGCTGCTGATGCCGCTGGCGGTCAACGCCGGCGAGAGCTGGCAGCAGACCGAAGCGCAGGCGCGCGGGCAAACGGTGTGGTTTAACGCCTGGGGCGGCGATCCTGCGGTCAACCGCTACCTGGATTGGGTCAGCGAAGCGGTTAAGCGCGACTATGCGATTGACCTGCGGATCGTTCATATTGCCGATGCCGCCGATGCCGTCAGGCGGATCCAGACCGAAGCGCGGGCCGGGCGCAGCCGGGGCGGCTCCATTGACCTGCTGTGGGTTAACGGCGAGAACTTTCACACCCTGAAAGCCGCCGGGCTGCTGCAAACCGGGTGGGCGCAGACGCTGCCCAACTGGCGCTATGTCGATCGGCAGAAGCCGGTCAGCGAGGATTTTTCCATGCCCACCGACGGCGCGGAGTCGCCGTGGGGCAGCGCCCAGCTCACCTTTATCGCCCGCCGCTCGCAAACCCCGGACGGGCCGAAAAACCCGCAGGCGCTGCTGGCGTTTGCCGCCGCCCATCCGGGAAGCGTCACCTATCCCCGCCCGCCGGACTTCATCGGTACCGCTCTGCTGGAGCAGCTGCTTATCGAGCTGACCCGGCAGCCCGACGCCCTTCGCCAGCCGCCGCAGGCCGCGAGTTTTGCCGAGGTCACCGCCCCGCTGTGGCGCTATCTCGACGAGCTTCATCCGCTGCTGTGGCGCGAAGGCGGCGATTTCCCGCCCTCCGCGGCGCGCATGGATACCATGCTGGCGAACGGCACCCTGCGCCTCTCGCTCACCTTTAACCCGCTGCATGCGCAGCAGAAGGCCGCCAGCGGCGAGCTGCCGAAGGATAGCTACGGATTTGGCTTCACCAAAGGCACCCTCGGCAACGTGCACTTTGTGACGATCCCGGCCAACGCCCGCGCATCGGCGGGGGCGAAGGTGGTGGCGAATTTTCTGCTGTCGCCGGCGGCGCAGCTGCGCAAGGCCGATCCCGCGGTATGGGGCGATCCGAGCGTGCTTGACCCGCAGGCTCTGCCGCCGGCCGAGGGCGAGGCTCTGCGACGGCTGATGCCGCAGAATATGCCGCCGGTACTGGCGGAACCGCACGCCGCCTGGGTTGACGCGCTGGAGCAGGAATGGCTGCGCCGCTACGGCACGCGCTGAGCCTGCTGGCGTGGGGCGCGATGGGGCTGATTTATCTGCCCCTGCTGCCCGCGGCAGGGCTGATGCTTGCCCCCGCGCTGCGTCTCTCCCGCTGGCAGGCGCTGTTTGCCGATCCGCAGCTGTGGCAGGCGCTCAGCGCAACCCTGGTCTCAACCCTGCTGGCGGTCGGCGGCGCGCTGCTGCTCACCCTGACCGTCACCGGGGCGCTGTGGCCCTCCCGACGCTGGCGGCGGCTGGCCGGGCGTCTGCCGCTGCTGCTGGCGGTACCGCACGTGGCCTTCGCCACCGCCGCGCTGCTGCTGTTTGCCGAAGGCGGCTGGTGGTATCGGGTCTGTACCTTCTGCACGCCCGCCGTCGATCGCTACGGCCTGGGGCTCGGCCTGACGCTGGCGGTGAAGGAGAGCGGCTTTTTGCTGTGGGCGATCTACGGCCTGATGGGCGAAAAGCGGCTGGCTGAGCAGGTCACGGTGCTGAAGAGCCTCGGCTACGGCCGCTGGCAGTGCCTGCACTGGCTTATTCTGCCGACGCTGATGCCCTCGCTGGCAATTATCCTGCTCGCCACCACCGCCTGGAGCCTGTCGGCGGTAGACGTCGCGCTTATCCTCGGTCCGGGAAATCCGTCAACGCTGGCGGTGCTGGCCTGGCAGTGGCTAAACCAGGGAGACGAACTGCAGCAGGCAAAAGGGGCGCTCGCCAGCCTGCTGCTGGTGGGTATTCTGGGGCTGCTGGCCGCCGGCGCGTGGGGATCCTGGCGCCTGTGGCGTCGACGGATACCGGACCTGCGCGGCGTGCGGCGTCTCCACTCCGGCGCGGGCGTCGGGCGCGTGGTGGCCATCGCCGTGCCGCTGAGCGGCCTGCTCTGCGCCCTGTTTCTCGCCGCCGTCGCGCAAACCGCCGTTCCGGCAGGCGCCAGCGTCGCCAACAGCCTGACCCTGGCGCTCCTCTCCTGCGCGCTGGGCGGCATCATTTGCCTGCTGTGGCTGGAGTATGGACCTTCCCGCGGCGACGGTTGGGTCTGGCTGCCGCCGCTTCTCCCGGCGCTGCCGCTGGCGGACGGTCAGTATCAGCTGGCGCTCTACGCGTGGCTGGACGGGCGGCTCTTCACCGTCCTGTGGGGTCACCTGCTGTGGGTCGTGCCGTGGATGCTGTTTATTTTGCGCCCGGCATGGCGCAACCGCGATCCGCGCCTGGAGCTGATCGCCCGCACGCTCGGCTGGCGACGCGGGCGGATATTGTGCCTGGTTAAGCTGCCGCTGCTCGTTCGCCCGCTGCTGGCGGCGCTGGCGGTTGGCTTCTCGGTCAGTATTGCCCAGTATCTGCCAACGCTCTGGCTGGGCGCCGGACGCACGCCGACGTTAACCAGCGAAGCCGTGGCGCTGAGCAGCGGAGGGGATACGCAAAGCCTTGCCGCTCAGGCATTATGGCAGCTGCTGCTGCCCGCGATCTTCTTTACCCTCACCGCCCTGCTGGCCTGGCTGGCGGGCCGCTACCGACGAGGATTACGCTAGTGCTGACCGTGAACAACCTGACCCTAACGCTCAACGGCAGGCCGCTGCTGCGGAACGTTGAATTTTGCGTCGCCCCGGGGGAAGTGCTGACGCTGATGGGCCCCTCCGGGAGCGGGAAATCGACGCTGTTTGCCTGGATGGCCGGCGCGCTTGACGAGAATTTTCACGCCGCAGGCGAACTGTGGCTGGACGGCGAGCGCTGCGACGGACGCCCCACCGAGCGGCGGCGAATCGGCGTCCTTTTTCAGGATGCCCTGCTGTTCGATGGCTTTAGCGTCGGGCAAAACCTGATGCTCGCGGTTGCGCCTGAGGTTCGCGGTGCCGAACGGCGCGCCCTGGTGGAGCACGCCCTGGATCGCGCCGGTCTGGCGGGGTTCTACCCTCGCGATCCGGCGACGCTCTCCGGCGGACAGCGCGCGCGCGTCAGCCTGCTACGGGCGCTACTGGCCCGGCCGCTGGCGCTGCTGCTGGATGAGCCGTTTAACCGCCTCGATGCCGAACTGCGCGCCGATTTTCGCCGCTGGGTGTTCGACGAGCTCGCCCGGCTGGCGATCCCGGCGGTGCTGGTCACCCACGACAGCCACGATATCCCCGCAGTTGGCCGCTGCCTGCAGATGAGCCGCTGGCAATGAAAACCGCCCTGACCTGCGTTATCGCAAAGAATTCACCGCCGGGAGCGAGGAGAATAGCCGCTCAATTTTCTACTGTCGGGCATTTCGATGAAACGTGTTTCTCAATTGACCGCGCTCGCCCTGCTGGTTGGGCTTGCTGCTTCCTCTACTTTCGCTGCTGACGCCATGCCAGCGCTGACGCTCTCCGCCCTGCAACAACAGCACGGCGTCGCCATCGATACCCGCCTGAGCGCGTTTTATAACGGCTGGCCGCAGGCCAACGGCGGCCCGCAGGGCCACGAGCCGCAGGCGCTGAACCTCTCCGCCAGCTGGCTGGGCGCCATGAACGACCAGCAGCTCGGCGCATGGGCAGCCCGGCATCGGCTGCAGGCCGCGACGCCCATCGCGCTGTACGGTAGCGATGAGGACAACGCCCGGGTTGCCGCTCGCCTGAAGGTCGCGGGCTTTACCCATATCAACACCCTCAGCGATGCCCTCAGCCAGCCCGCGCGCCTGCAAAAGCTGCCGCACGTCGAACAGCTGGTCTACCCTCAGTGGCTGCACGATCTGCAGCAAGGTAAAGCGGTCGCCGCCGCGCCCGCCGGCCAGTGGAAAGTTTTTGAAGCCGCCTGGGGCGCACCGAAATTTTATCTGCTGAACCACATTCCTGCCGCCGGCTATATCGACACCAACGAGGTGGAGAGCGAACCACTGTGGAACAAAGTCTCCGACGCGCAGCTGCAGGCCCTGCTGGCAAAAAACGGCATTCGTCATGACACCACGGTCATTCTCTACGGCCGCGACGTCTACGCCGCCGCGCGCGTGGCGCAGATCATGCTGTATGCGGGAGTGAAGGACGTCCGCCTGCTCGACGGCGGCTGGAAAACCTGGTCCGACGCCGGGCTGCCGGTCGAACGCGGCATGCCGGCGAAGCAGAAGCCGGAGCCGGACTTTGGCGCCGTTATCCCCGGACAGCCGCAGCTGATGCTGGATATGGAGCAGGCCCGCGGGCTGCTGCATCGTCAGGATGCCTCGCTGGTCAGCATTCGCTCGTGGCCGGAGTTTATCGGCACCACCAGCGGCTATAGCTACATCAAGCCCAAAGGTGAGATTGCCGGCGCGCGCTGGGGCCATGCGGGAAGCGATTCCACCCATATGGAAGATTTCCATAATCCGGATGGCACCATGCGCAGCGCCGACGACATTACCGCCATGTGGCAGCAGTGGAATATTCGCCCCGATCAGCAGGTCTCTTTCTACTGCGGAACCGGCTGGCGCGCCTCCGAGACCTTTATGTACGCCCGCGCGATGGGCTGGAAAAATGTCTCGGTCTACGACGGCGGCTGGTACGAGTGGAGCAGCGATCCTAAAAATCCGGTACAGAGCGGCGAGCGCGGCCCGGATAGCAGCATATAGCTGGCCTACGCCTGGCGCTGAACCTGCTTCAGCGTCAGGTAGCCGCTGTAGATGCGGGTCGCCGTCGTCAGCCAGCACAGTCCGCCGAAGATCCACGCCAGCCAGGCGAAGTGCGCCGGAAACAGGCAGCACAGCACGAACAGCAGGATCGTCTCCGTCCCCTCCGTCAGGCCGCCAATATAGTAAAACGATTTATGCGCATAGCCCGGGTTATCAATCTGGTGCTTTGCCGCCAGCGCCGCAAAGGCGAGAAAGCTGCTGCCGGTACCAATAAAGGCAAGCAGCAGCCAGCCGCCGGCAACGGCGTTGTGCAGCGGATCGGCGAGGATAAAGCCAAACGGCACCAGCGCATAAAACAGGAAATCGAGCGCAATATCGAGAAAGCCCCCGGCGTCGCTTAGCCCTCTGCGGCGCGCCAGCGCCCCGTCAAGCCCGTCCAGCAGCCGGTTCAAGACAATGGCCGCCAGCGCCGCGTAGTACCATCCTGCCGCCAGCAACGGCAGCGCCAGTACGCCAACGGCGAAGCCCAGCAGGGTTACGCCATCGGCGGAGATGCCGGGGCGATCGAGCCGCGCGGCGCAGGCGTTGAGCAGTGGCTTCAGGCGGGGGTGCAGATGGCGGTCGAGCACGGCATATCTCCAGCGGGCTAAGGGGTTGTCTGGGCGTCACAAAGGCGGTGATAATAGGCCATTATCCTTCATGGAACGATGATTCAGATGCTAAAAACCATTGATGTTGTGGCCGCCATTATCGAGCAGGACGGCAATATCCTGCTTGCGCAGCGCCCGCCGCACGCTGACCAGCCGGGAATGTGGGAGTTTGCCGGCGGAAAGGTGGAGTCCGGCGAGAGCCAGGCGCAGGCCCTTGCCCGCGAGCTGCAGGAGGAGCTCGGCATCGTCGCCCTGCCCGCACGCTATATCGCCAGCCACCGGCGGGAGGTCTCCGGCCGGCTGATCCATCTCCACGCCTGGTGGGTGCCCCACTTTAGCGGTACGCCAACCGCGCACTACCACAGCCAGCTGCGCTGGTGCGCGCCGCAGGAAGCCTTAACCTTCAACCTCGCGCCAGCGGATATCCCCCTGCTGGAAGCCTTTATCGCCCAAAGCGCGTCTCTCCTTTCCCGCTAATCCCGTCAGGCCGCGGTCATCGCTTTTAGTTATGACAGCCGGCGGATTATAAATTTTGCTTTCAGGATAACTTTTCCTTGCTTGCCTAACGATTGCTGGTGTTATAGTCGGAAAATCGGCTTTTTCAAGGGCCGAATCATAATAAATATCCATAAAATCATTCAGGTTGCACCGCGGCAGCATGGGAGCCTTTCTCCGGCTGCTTACGCGAGCAGGCGCACCGGGTAAGCGAGCGCCGCCAGCCTGAAGGATGACATGTATAAACGCAACCACAACTATAAGGGGAAGTTATATCTATGGATCAGACGTGCACTCTGGAAGGTTTTCTCGCCCGCGTTCAACAGCGCGATCCTCATCAAACCGAATTTGCTCAGGCCGTCCGCGAGGTGATGACCACCCTGTGGCCTTTCCTTGAGGAAAATCCGCGCTATCGCCAGCTCAATCTGCTGGAACGTTTGGTTGAACCGGAGCGGGCTATCCAGTTCCGCGTCGTATGGGTTGATGACCGTAATCAGGTTCAGGTTAACCGCGCCTGGCGCGTGCAGTTCAACTCCGCTATCGGCCCGTACAAGGGCGGCATGCGCTTCCACCCGTCGGTCAACCTGTCGATCCTCAAATTCCTCGGCTTCGAGCAAACGTTCAAAAACGCCCTGACCACCCTGCCTATGGGCGGCGGTAAAGGCGGCAGCGACTTCGATCCGAAAGGCAAGAGCGACGGCGAAGTGATGCGCTTCTGCCAGTCGCTGATGACCGAACTGTATCGTCACTTAGGCCCGGACACCGACGTACCGGCTGGCGATATCGGAGTTGGCGGTCGCGAAGTGGGCTTTATGGCCGGGATGATGCGTAAGCTCTCCAACAACAGCGCCTGCGTCTTCACCGGCAAAGGGCTCTCCTTTGGCGGCAGCCTGATTCGCCCGGAAGCAACCGGCTATGGTCTGGTCTACTTCACCGAAGCGATGCTTAAACGCCACGGTCTGGGCTTCGAAGGGATGCGCGTAGCGGTTTCCGGCTCCGGCAACGTTGCCCAGTACGCCATCGAAAAGGCCATGGAGCTTGGCGCGCGCGTCATTACCGCCTCCGACTCCAGCGGAACCGTGGTCGACGAAGCGGGCTTTACCCCAGAGAAGCTGGCGCGCCTGTGCGAAATTAAAGCCAGCCGCGACGGTCGCGTGGCCGACTACGCCCGCGAGTTTGGCCTGCAGTATCTCGAAGGCCAGCAGCCGTGGTCCGTGCCGGTGGATATTGCGCTGCCGTGCGCCACGCAAAACGAACTGGACGTTGACGCCGCCCGCCAGCTGATCGCCAACGGCGTGAAGGCCGTGGCCGAAGGCGCCAATATGCCGACCACCATCGCGGCAACCGATCTGTTCCTCGAAGCCGACGTGCTGTTCGCGCCGGGTAAAGCCGCTAACGCCGGCGGCGTAGCGACTTCCGGCCTCGAAATGGCGCAGAACGCCGCGCGAATGAGCTGGAAAGCAGAGAAGGTTGACGCTCGCCTGCACCACATCATGCTCGATATTCACCACGCCTGCGTGGAGTACGGCGGCGAAGCGAAGCAGACTAACTACGTGCGCGGCGCCAACATCGCCGGCTTCGTTAAGGTCGCCGACGCGATGCTGGCACAGGGTGTGATTTAATCCGCAGGCTCTCCCGGGTCGCGCTTTTCCGGGAGAGCAGCTGACGGAGCCCAACCAAAAAGACCCCGCCTGCGGGGTCTTTGATTATGGATTGTCGGCAGGCGCATCCGCCGCCGGCTTCTTGCCCTTGCCCCTGGCCTTCGCTCCTGGCTTGCCTTTGCTGAACGCTTTCTTAGCGCCACCCGGCGCAACGATACCGCGGAACTGACGCGCGGGCGTGCTGCGCGCCTGGTCGATAAGCTGATACAGCGTTCCCACCAGCGGCTGCATAAAGTCCTGATAGCGGCACTGCTTTTCGCTGATTTGCGTCAGCACCGATTCCCAGTGCGCGGTCATATCCGGCCGAGCGGCCATTTCGGGCAGGGAGTGGATCAGCGCCCGTCCCGCGTCCGACGAGTGGATATAGCGCCCTTTCTTGACTAAAAAGCCGCGCTTAAATAGCAGCTCAATAATTCCGGCGCGGGTCGCCTCGGTGCCCAGACCGTCGGTGGCGCGCAGGATCTTCTTCAGATCCTTATCCTGCACAAAGCGGGCAATCCCGGTCATCGCAGAGAGCAGCGTCGCGTCGGTAAAATAGCGCGGCGGCTGGGTTTGCCGCTCCACCACTTCGCCCTTCTCACACAGCAGCTCATCGTCTTTCGCCACCACCGGCAGCGGCGTACCGTCGTTCTCTTCGTCGCGCTCTTTATTACCCAGCAGCGCCCGCCAGCCGGCCTCGGCGAGGAAGCGCGCCTTGGCGACAAACTTGCCGTTGGCGATTTCAAGGTCAATCTGGCATTTGCGGAACACCGCGTCCGGGCAAAACTGCATCAGGTACTGACGCGCGATCAGGCCGTAGACCTTGATCTCGTTCTCCGTCAGCCGCACCTGGCTGCTGCGCGCGGTGGGAATGATGGCATGGTGCGCATCAACCTTTTTATCGTCCCAGCAGCGGTTGCGGATCTCCGGGTTAACCGCCGGCTGGGGCAGTAAATCCGCCGCGTGGACGCCAATGGCGTTGAGTACCGTATGGCGACCGGCGAAATGCTCCTCCGGCAGGTAGCGGCTGTCCGAACGCGGGTAGGTGATAAGCTTGTGGGTCTCGTAGAGCTTCTGGCAAATATCCAGCACGTTTTGCGCGCTGAAGCCAAAACGCTTTGCGGCCTCAATCTGCAGCGCAGAGAGCGAAAACGGCAGCGGAGCGGGCTCTGAATCCCGCTTATCGTTGTAGGCGGTGACCAGCGCCGGCTGACCGGTAATCCGCGCGACGACGTGTTCGGCCAGCGGGCGGTGCAGGAGGCGTCCTTCATCATCCTGCCAGGATTCGCAGGCATCGCTCGGCTGCCAGGTCGCGACAAAGCGCTCGTCCTGGGGAGTGACGATATGGGCTTTGACGTCGAAGAAATCCTTTGCCACAAAGTTCTCGATCTCTTCATCGCGGCGCACCACCAGCCCGAGCACCGGCGTCTGCACGCGCCCGACCGAGAGCACGCCCTGATAGCCCGCGTTGCGCCCGAGCAGCGTGTAGGCGCGGGTCATGTTGATCCCATACAGCCAGTCGGCGCGCGCGCGCGCCAGCGCCGATACGCAGAGCGGAATAAACTCGCTGTTGGCGCGCAGGCGAGAGATCGCCCGCTCAACCGCCTGCGGGTTAAGATCGTTTATCAGGCAGCGCTGCACCTGCTGACGCTTTTCCGGCGCCAGCTGCAGATAGTCGAGAACTTCATCCACCAGCAGCTGACCTTCTCTGTCCGGGTCACCGGCGTGGATCACCTCTTCGGCGTCGCCCAGCAGCCGCTTGATAACGTTAAGCTGTTTGCTGACCGAGGGTTTCGGCTGTAGCTGCCACTTATCCGGGACGATAGGCAGATCGACCAGGTTCCAGCGCGCGTAGCGCCCGTCGTAGACATCCGGCTGCGCCTGCTCCAGCAGATGGCCAATACACCAGGTGACCACCTGCCCGTTGCCGCACTCAATATAGCCGTCACCCTTGCGATGCGGCTTGGGTAACACCTCGGCGATGGCGCGGCCGAGGCTCGGTTTTTCTGCAATAAACAGCCGCATGTAATCAACGGATCTCGATCATGGGGCGTCCGCCGCGGGCGGTAACCAGCTCGCCGATAGCGGCCAGCGTCACGCCGGACGCCTCTGCCGCCGCGCGGACCTCGTCTTCAGCTTCCGGCGAGACCGCCAGCAGCAGGCCGCCGGAGGTTTGCGGATCGCACAGCAGATCGCGCCACTCCGCGGGCATTTCGCCCATCAGATGGCCGTAGCTGGCGAAATTGCGTCCGGTGCCGCCGGGAACCGCGCCGGCGAGAATGTACTCCTCCACGCCCGGCAGTTTCGGGATGTCGGCATAGTTCAGCTGCGCCTGTACGCCCGCCCCGCGGCACACCTCGCTCAGGTGGCCAAGCAGGCCAAAGCCGGTGACGTCGGTCATCGCCTTCACGCCGTCAATATTGGCAAACGCGGCGCCAGCGAGGTTCATCTGACACATAGTTTCGGTAGCCAGCCCCTGGTGCTCAGGCTTGAGCAGCGATTTTTTCTCGGCGGTGGTCAGCACGCCGATCCCCAGCGGTTTGCTGAGGAACAGCCGGCATCCCGCCTCGGCGGTGCTGTTTTTCTTGATCCGCTCGGTGGGCACCACGCCGGTCACCGCGAGGCCAAAAATCGGCTCCGGCGCGTCAATGGAGTGGCCGCCGGCCAGCGCGATCCCCGCCTGCTGGCAGGCAAAGCGGCCGCCGTCAACCACTTCACGGGCGATTTCCGGCGCCAGGGTATTAATCGGCCAGCCGAGGATCGCTATCGCCATAATCGGCCTGCCGCCCATGGCGAAAATATCGCTGATGGCGTTAGTCGCGGCAATGCGGCCAAAGTCGAACGGGCTGTCGACAATCGGCATAAAGAAGTCGGTGGTGCTGATGATGGACGTGCCGTTGCCCAGGTCGTAGACCGCCGCATCGTCGCTGGTTTCGTTGCCCACCAGCAGATTGGGGTCAATAAATTTTGCTTGGTCACTTTTAAGGATAGTTTCCAGCACTTTAGGGGAAATTTTACACCCGCAACCGGCTCCGTGGCTGTATTGCGTTAAACGAATAGCTTGCTCGCTCATGGACATCTCCTGTCATTGCAATCCCGCTATGGTAGCGCCCAAACGTCAAGGTGGTAAGTACGACAGTCTGAAATCGCGAATAGTTGCTCATTAAGCAGACAAATATGCGATTTTGCGATAGAGAACCATTTTTTCAGCGTCATTTTAACTTTAACTAAAAGATGACAGAAATGTGACAGCCAAACGTTCTGCTCTCTGTGGACAGATACCAACGAAAGGAAATTTTGATGAAAAAGCGCGTTCTCGCCCTTTGCCTGGCAGGCCTCTTCTCCGTTAACGCTTTTGCCCTGACGGCAACGGGTAACGATGCCACGACTAAACCTGACCTCTACTACCTGAAAAATGCTCAGGCCATCGATAGCCTGGCGCTCCTGCCGCCGCCGCCGGAAGTGGGCAGTATCGCCTTTTTAAACGATCAGGCGATGTATGAAAAAGGACGTCTGCTGCGGGCCACCGAGCGCGGTAAGCTAGCGGCGGAGGACGCAAACCTCAGCGCAGGCGGCGTGGCGAACGCCTTCTCCGGCGCATTCGGCTCGCCGATCACCGAAAAGGACGCGCCGGCGCTGCACAAGCTGCTGACCAATATGATTGAAGATGCGGGCGACCTGGCGACTCGCGGGGCGAAAGAGAAGTACATGCGCATTCGTCCGTTCGCGTTTTACGGCGTCGCCACCTGCAACACCACCGAGCAGGATAAGCTGTCGAAGAATGGCTCCTATCCTTCCGGCCATACCTCTATCGGCTGGGCCACGGCGCTGGTGCTGGCCGAAGTTAACCCGCAGCGGCAGAATGAGATCCTCAAGCGCGGCTACGAGCTCGGCGAGAGCCGGGTGATCTGCGGCTATCACTGGCAAAGCGACGTCGACGCGGCGCGCATTGTCGGCTCGGCGGTCGTCGCGACGCTGCATACCAACCCGGCTTTCCAGCAGCAGCTGCAGAAAGCGAAAGATGAGTTTGCTAAACAGCAGAAGTAGCGCCTGAAGCAGCCCGGCGGCAGGCGCCTGCCGGGCAATTTATCCTCAGAAACGCACGACGAACGGCGCGGTGTCGGCCACAGCGATGCTGGTTGATGCCTTCAGCTGCGGCGTCCCCAGATAGAGGAAACCGACAATCTTATCCTGCTCGCGGCAGGCAAACCCTTCACGCACGATGGCGCTTTCGGTTAACGCTCCGCTGCGCCAGATACCGTTGAATCCCTGAGCAACCGCGGCCATCTGCATCGCCATGACCGCACAGCCCGCCGACATCTCCTGCTCCCACTTAGGCACCTTGGGGTGATCCTCACAGTGGGCAACCACGGTAATAATCAGCGGCGCCCGGAACGGCGCGCTGCGCGCTTTCTCGACGCCCTTTTCATCCTGTCCGGCCGCAACGGCGCCTTTTTCCAACAGCTGGCTGAAGCGCTCGCGCCCTTCATCGGCAATAATAAAGAACCGCCACGGCTGTAAGGTCCCGTGATCCGGGGCGCGCAGGCCGGCGCGGAGGATATTTTCCAGCTGTTCGCCGGCCGGGGCTGGTTCAACCAGGCGCGAGGCGCTGCGGCGGTTAATCAGTAGGTCGAGAGCATCCATCTATGTGACTCCTGTGAGGTTATTTTTCATAAAATTAACATGCACACGAATTTTGTTACAGCCCGACGGGTGATTCCTGCTGACAAGCGCCGATGGTCTCTTTAGGATAGCCAGACGCGGCAGCCCCTGCGGTTAGCCCACTTTTGATAATGTTAGGGAGAATACATGCGAACCCTTTGGCGACTGATTGCCGGATTTTTTAAATGGACGTGGCGAGTACTTAATTTTATTCGTCAGCTCGCGCTGAACCTGGTTTTCCTGCTGCTGGTGCTGGTTTGCTTCGGCATCTGGGCGCAGTTCAGCAGCACCACTACCGAGCATGCCGCCCGCGGCGCGCTGCTGATGAATATCACCGGCGTGGTGGTCGACAAGCCTTCAGCCAGCAGCAAGCTTGGGGTCATTGGCCGTCAGCTGTTTGGCGCCAGCTCCGATCGCCTGCAGGAAAACTCGCTGTTTGATATCGTACAAACCATCCGTCAGGCCAAAGACGACCGTAATATCACCGGTATCGTGCTGGATCTGAAAAATTTTGCCGGCGGTGACCAGCCGTCGATGCAGTACATCGGTAAAGCGCTGCGCGAATTCCGCGATAGCGGCAAGCCGGTCTACGCCGTCGGCAGCAGCTACAGCCAGGGGCAGTACTATCTGGCAAGCTTCGCCAATAAAATTTGGCTCTCGCCGCAGGGCGAAGTCGATCTGCACGGTTTTGCCACTAACGGCCTGTACTACAAATCGCTGCTCGATAAGCTGAAGGTCTCAACCCACGTTTTCCGCGTCGGCACCTACAAGTCAGCGGTCGAGCCGTTTATCCGCGACGATATGTCCCCGGCCGCCCGTGAAGCCGACGGCCGCTGGATAGGCGAACTGTGGCAGAACTATCTCAATACCATCGCTGCCAACCGGCAGATCACCGCCCAGCAGCTCTTCCCCGGCGCTCAGGGCGTGCTCGACGGCCTGCGTAAGGTCGATGGCGATACGGCGAAATACGCCCTGGACAGCAAGCTGGTTGACGAGCTGGCGACCTCCACCGACATCGAAAAAGCGCTGACCAAACAGTTTGGCTGGAGCAAGGCGGATAACAACTATCGCGCCATCAGCTATTACGATTACAGCGTTAAGACGCCTTCCGACCAGGGCGCCTCGATTGCGGTTATCTTCGCCAACGGCGCGATCATGGACGGTGAAGAAACGCCGGGCAACGTCGGCGGCGATACCACCGCGGCCCAGATCCGCGATGCGCGCCTCGATCCGAAGGTGAAAGCCATCGTGCTGCGCGTTAACAGCCCCGGCGGCAGCGTCAGCGCTTCGGAAGTGATTCGCGAAGAGCTGGCGGCGGCGAAAGCGGCAGGCAAACCGGTGGTGGTTTCCATGGGCGGCATGGCAGCCTCCGGCGGCTACTGGATCTCTACCCCTGCGGACTACATCGTGGCGAACCCGAGCACCCTCACCGGTTCAATCGGCATCTTTGGCGTGATCAACACCGTTGAAAACACCCTCGGCTCTATCGGCGTGCATACCGACGGCGTATCAACGTCGCCGCTGGCGGATGTTTCCACCACCAAATCATTGCCGCCAGAAGTGCAGCAGATGATGCAGATGAGCATTGAGAACGGCTATAAGCGCTTTATTACCCTGGTGGCTAACGCGCGTAAGAGTACGCCGGAGAAAGTTGACCAGATTGCCCAGGGCCACGTCTGGACCGGTGAAGATGCCAAAGCCAACGGCCTGGTGGATAGCCTCGGCGACTTCGATGACGCGGTGGCGAAAGCCGCTGAGCTGGCGAAGCTGAAGCAGTGGCACATCGACTACTACCAGGAAGATCCGACCTTCTTCTCAATGGTGGTTGATAGCCTGACCGGCTCCGTTCGCGCCTCTCTGCCGACGGCGCTGCAGGCCTGGCTGCCCGCGCCTGTCGCAGCGGCCGCTAATGCGGTGAAAGCCGAAAGCGACAAGCTGGCGGCGTTTAACGATCCGCAGAACCGCTACGCGTTCTGCTTAACCTGCGCCAATATCCGCTAGCCCTCCTCGTTCGACAGCTCACCCCGGCCACAGGCCGGGGTGAGCAAATCCAACCAACATATCTACATTCAAGTTAACGGGTATACCCTAAATAATTCCGGCTGCAAGATGACGGCAAGTGGCCGAATCCCCGGGAGCCCAGGTCACTATGTGACCGGGGCGAGCATACGCAGCCAGCACATCTGTAACTCGAATAACGGATATACCCTAAATAATTCGAGTTGCAGAAAGGCGGCAAGTGAGCGAATCCCCGAGAGCACAGGCCACGGGGCGAGCATACGCAGCCAGCACATCTGTAACCCGAATAACGGGTATACCCTAAATAATTCGAGTTGCAGAAAGGCGGCAAGTGAGCGAATCCCCGGGAGCATAGGCCACTATGTGACTGGGGTGAGCACACGCAGCCAACGCATCTGCAGCTCGAAGTATGACGGGTATAGGCCGGGGTGAGTACGCGCCGCCAACGCACCTGCAGCTCGAAGTATGACGGGTATAGACGCTGTATTTTTTTCGCGACCACCTTATACTGCGCCTGTCTACGTACAACCTAAGCGATGCTATGCAAAAGAAATCGATTTACGTTGCCTACACCGGTGGGACCATCGGTATGCAGCGCTCCGAACACGGCTATATCCCCGTTTCCGGCCACCTGCAGCGTCAGCTCGCGCTGATGCCTGAGTTCCACCGTCCGGAGATGCCGGACTTTACCATTCACGAATATGCCCCGCTGATGGATTCGTCCGATATGACGCCGGAGGACTGGCAGCATATCGCGGAAGACATCCGCGCCCGCTATGATGAGTACGATGGCTTCGTGATCCTCCACGGCACCGACACCATGGCGTTTACCGCCTCGGCGCTGTCGTTCATGCTGGAGAATCTGGGCAAGCCGGTAATTGTGACAGGGTCACAAATCCCGCTGGCCGAGCTGCGCTCCGACGGGCAAATCAATCTGCTGAACGCGCTGTACGTTGCCGCGAACTACCCGATTAACGAAGTGGCGCTGTTTTTCAACAACTGCCTGTATCGCGGTAACCGCACCACCAAGGCCCATGCCGACGGCTTCAACGCCTTTGCTTCGCCAAATCTGGCGCCGCTGCTGGAGGCCGGGATCCATATCCGCCGTCTCGGGACACCGCCGGCACCGCACGGCGCGGGCGAGCTGATCGTGCACCCGATTACGCCGCAGCCGATCGGCGTGGTGACGATTTACCCGGGGATCTCCGCCGATGTGGTGCGCAATTTTCTCCGCCAGCCGGTGAAGGCGCTGATCCTGCGCTCATACGGCGTCGGTAACGCCCCGCAGAACGGCGAGTTTATTCAGGTTCTGACCGAGGCCAGCCAGCGCGGGATTGTGGTGATTAACCTGACGCAGTGTATGTCCGGCAAAGTTAACATGGGCGGCTATGCCACCGGCAACGCCCTCGCCCAGGCGGGCGTGATCGGCGGTTTCGATATGACCGTCGAGGCGACGCTGACCAAGCTGCACTACCTGCTGAGCCAGAATCTGGACGTAGAGGCCATTCGCCGCCTGATGCAGGAAAACCTGCGCGGCGAGCTGACTCCCGATGAGTAAGGAGCTGATGATGAGCAATCGAGCACTGCTGCTTGTTGATTTACAAAATGATTTTTGCGCGGGCGGCGCGCTCGCCGTTCCGCAGGGCGATAGCACCGTTGATGTCGCCAACCGGCTGATCGACTGGAGCCTGGCGCGCGGCGAAATCGTGGTCGCCAGCCAGGACTGGCATCCGGCAAACCACGGCAGCTTCGCCAGCCAGCACCAGGCCGAGCCCTACTCGCAGGGTGAGCTCGACGGGCTGGCGCAGACCTTCTGGCCGGATCACTGCGTGCAGCACAGCGCCGGCGCAGAGCTGCATCCGCTGCTTAAGCGGCAGGATATTGCCGCCGTGTTCCACAAGGGCGAAAACCCGGCGATTGATAGCTATAGCGCCTTTTTCGACAACGGCCATCGCCACAAAACTCAGCTTGACGACTGGCTGCGCGCGCGCGGGATCGCCGAGCTCATCGTGCTGGGTCTGGCGACCGACTACTGCGTCCAGTTTACGGTGCTCGATGCGCTCAACCTCGGATATCGCGTTAACGTGATTACTGACGGCTGTCGCGGCGTCAATATCCAGCCACAGGACAGCGCCCACGCCTTTATGGCCATGGCCGCCGCCGGCGCAACGCTCTATACCCTCAGCGACTGGCTGGAAACCCAGGCCTGACCCCTCGCCCGAAGCCGCCGCTTCGGGCCACTCCCTTGCGCTTCCTCTGCGCGATTCATTGAGCTAACTCGCAGATTCAACAGGCTATTGCTGATAGTGTGGGCGGGCTATTTTTTCGCCACGCCATTCCGTGGCGTGTTTGCTTTTTTAATGTCAAAGAGGATCGTCCATGAAACTTTTGCCTTTGCTGGCAGCATTACCCCTGCTTTGCGCTTCTGCGGTCTCAGCTCAAACCCTGATGTCCGTCGGCTACTTTAACGGCGGCGGCGACGTGACCGCCGGTCCGGGCGGCGACATCGATAAGCTGGACGTGCGCCAGATCACCCACCTCAACTACTCCTTTGGCCTGGTCTACAACGACGAAAAGGATGAAACCAACGCGGCGCTAAAAGACCCTGCCCGCCTGCATCAGATTTGGCTGTCGCCAAAAGTGCAGGCTGATTTACGCAAAATCCCCGCCCTGCGCCAGCAGAACCCGGAGCTGAAGGTTCTGCTCTCCGTTGGCGGCTGGGGCGCGCGCGGCTTTTCCGGCGCGGCGGCCAGCGAGGAGAGCCGCGCGACGTTTATCCGCTCGGCGCAGGAGATCGTCGCGCAGTATGGCCTCGACGGTATCGACCTCGACTGGGAGTATCCGGTCAACGGCGCGTGGGGACTGGTCGCCAGCCAGCCTGCCGATCGCGACAACTTCACCGCCCTGCTGAAGGAGCTGCGTGGCGCATTGGGTCATAAAAAGCTGGTGACCATCGCCGTGGGTGCTAACGCCGAAAGCCCAAAAAGCTGGGTCGACGTCAAAGCTATCGCCCCGCTGCTGGATTACATCAACCTGATGACCTACGACATGGCCTACGGCACCCAGTACTTCAACTCGAATCTGTACGATTCAACGCGCTGGCCGACGGTGGCGGCAGCGGATAAGTACAGCGCCGATTTTGTGGTTAATAACTATCTTGCCGCCGGTTTAAAGCCGAGCCAGATGAACCTCGGCATTGGTTTCTATGGCCGGGTGCCAAAACGGGCGGTTGAGCCGGGCATCGACTGGAGCAAACCCGATGCGCAGAAAAATCCCGTCACCCAGCCGTACTTCGGCAGCGAGCAGATCGCGCTGTTCAAATCTCTGGGCTTCGATCTGAGCAAAGATACCTACGTGAAGTACAACGATATCGTCGCGAAGCTGCTTAACGATCCGCACAAGCGCTTTAGCGAGCACTGGGATGAGCAGGCGAAAGTGCCGTGGCTGTCGGTGCAGTCGGCGGACGGCAAGGCGCTGTTTGCGCTCTCCTACGAAAACCCGCGCTCCGTGGCCCTCAAGGCTGACTATATCAAGAGTAAGGGGCTGGCAGGGGCGATGTTCTGGGAGTACGGCGCCGACGAGCAAAATCAGCTGGCGAAACAGCTGGCAGAGTCGTTAGGCATTAAGCACTAGCCTGCGGACCGTTACGGCCCCGCAGCGCGGGACGTGGCGCTCTGGAGGAGATGAGGTGTGTCGCGTCCTGGGATAGGTTATGATTGTCGCAATCGGCTGCGCCAGGCTTTGGCGCAGCTTTTCATTTGCTACAGGAGGCATGGGGCTTTATGGCTTTTATCCCCAAAAACTACGCCCGTCTGGAAGTCGGCTATCGCGAAAAGGCGCTGAAGCTCTTCCCGTGGGTCTGCGGACGCTGTTCCCGTGAATTTGTCTATTCGAACCTGCGTGAGCTGACGGTGCACCATATCGATCACGATCACGGCAACAACCCGGAAGATGGCAGTAACTGGGAGATGCTGTGCCTGTACTGCCACGACCACGAGCACTCCAAGTACACGGAAGCCGATCAGTATGGCTCAACGGTAGTGGCGGGCGAAGACGCGCAGAAGAGCGTCGGTGAGGCGAAATATAACCCGTTTGCCGATCTTAAAGCGATGATGAACAAGAAGTAACCGGTTCGTAAAGCTTCAGCGCCCGGCGGCGAAACCCGCCGGGCCTGCGCAAGCATCCCCCGCGCGTGCCGCTCAGGATTTAAACGTCACAATAGGTTCTGGCGTAATGCCGAACTCCACCTTCAGCTGCTGCTTGCTCTTCATCACCATCTGCCCGTTGGTATCAATCGTCATATGCTGGGCCTGGACGTTGTGTCGCGCCTGCCACAGCATCACCAGCTGCAGGCTGTTCTCTTTCTGCTCCGGGGTTAGCGCCACCCCATCCGGCCATTTTCCCAGCTCCACCGCCGTGGCCAGACGCTGATAAACTTCCGGGGTCATACTGTCGATAATTTGCTCGATATCCATCGTCCGCTCAACTCCGCATTGGAATAATTTGCTGAATCGTTTCTCTAACCCTTGATCTGCTCGCCGTTATCATCGTCGTTGAAGCTTAACGACGCCGAATTTACGCAAAAACGCTCGCCGGTCGGCTGCGGACCATCCGGGAAGACGTGTCCAAGGTGAGCATCGCATTTGCCGCAGCGAATTTCCGTGCGCTGCATACCGTGGGAGTAATCATTCAGGTAGCGAATAGCCTCATCGCTCACCGGCTCAAAAAAGCTCGGCCAGCCGCAGCCTGAATCGTACTTGGTTTGCGAGTGAAACAGCGCCGCGTCGCACACCAGGCAGTGGTAGACGCCGTCTCGCTTGTTGTGGAGCAGTCGGCCGGTGAACGGCGGCTCGGTGCCGTGATTCTGCGTCACGTAAAACTGCATCTCGCTCAACTCTTTTTTGAGCTCGTCCGAGGAGGGTTTATTCGACATGTGCATGCTTCTCGCTGTGAAAGGACAACTTTAACCGCTCGATTCTAACAAAACATTAACAATGAAGCGTGGACTTTTGTTCTAAACTTATTCGATGCCGATGGGCAGCTAGATAATTGTGATGCAAATCACATTTTTATCTTTAACGACCTTTAAAATTCCGCGCGCAGTCCCCATATGGAATTGGGCTCAAAGGGAGAGTGAGGCAAATCGATCGCGCAAAGGTGTGCTCAGGATTGATTTGTCGCAATGATTGACACGATTCCGCTTGACGCTGCGTAAGGTTTTTGTAATTTTACAGGCAACCTTTTATTCACTAACAAATAGCTGGTGGAATATATGACTATCAAAGTAGGTATCAACGGTTTTGGCCGTATCGGTCGCATTGTTTTCCGTGCTGCTCAAGAACGTTCTGACATCGAGATCGTTGCAATCAACGACCTGTTAGACGCTGACTACATGGCTTACATGCTGAAGTATGACTCCACTCACGGCCGTTTCAACGGTACCGTTGAAGTGAAAGACGGTCATCTGGTCGTTAACGGTAAAAAAATCCGTGTTACCGCTGAACGCGATCCGGCTAACCTGAAGTGGGACGAAGTAGGCGTTGACGTCGTTGCTGAAGCAACTGGTCTGTTCCTGACTGACGAAACCGCTCGTAAACACATCACTGCTGGCGCGAAAAAAGTCGTTCTGACTGGCCCGTCCAAAGACAACACTCCGATGTTTGTTAAAGGCGCTAACTTTGACAAATACGAAGGCCAGGACATCGTTTCTAACGCATCCTGCACCACTAACTGCCTGGCACCGCTGGCTAAAGTTATCAACGACAACTTCGGCATCGTCGAAGCGCTGATGACCACCGTTCACGCGACCACCGCAACTCAGAAAACCGTTGATGGCCCGTCTCACAAAGACTGGCGCGGCGGCCGCGGCGCATCCCAGAACATCATCCCGTCCTCTACCGGTGCTGCTAAAGCAGTAGGTAAAGTACTGCCAGAACTGAATGGCAAACTGACCGGTATGGCGTTCCGCGTTCCTACTCCGAACGTATCCGTTGTTGACCTGACCGTTCGTCTGGAAAAAGCTGCTTCTTATGAAGAAATTAAGAAAGCAATCAAAGCTGCTTCCGAAGGCGCAATGAAAGGCGTTCTGGGCTACACCGAAGACGACGTTGTATCTACCGATTTCAACGGCGAAGTTTGCACTTCCGTGTTCGATGCTAAAGCGGGTATCGCACTGAACGACAACTTCGTGAAACTGGTTTCCTGGTACGACAACGAAACTGGTTACTCCAACAAAGTTCTGGACCTGATCGCTCACATCTCCAAATAAGTTGAGATGAGAACCTGATCCAAAAAGGCGACTTCGGTCGCCTTTTTTTATGGCTTAACTCAGTACCTGCACACCAAGGATTGCACCATGATTAACAAAATATTTGCTCTCCCGGTTATTGAACAAGTTACCTCTACCCTCTCCCGCCGCCAGCTTGACGATCTCGAGCTGATTGTCATTGACCATCCGCTGGTCAAAGCCTCCGTCGCCTACCAGGGCGCGCACCTGCTCTCCTGGAAACCGGCCGGAGAAGAAGAGGTGCTGTGGCTGAGCGGGAACACGCCGTTTAAAACCGGCGTCGCGCTGCGCGGCGGCGTGCCTGTCTGCTGGCCGTGGTTTGGTCCGTCGGCACAGCAGGGCCTTCCCTCCCACGGTTTCGCCCGCAATCTGCCGTGGACGCTGAAGGGCCATGATGAAGATGAAAGCGGCGTGATGCTGACCTTCGAACTGAAAAGCAGCGATAAGACCCGTCAGTACTGGCCGCACGAATTTACGCTCTACGCGCGCTTCAAGCTGGGTAAAACCTGCGAAATCGAACTGGAAGCGCACGGCGAATTTGAAACCACCTCCGCCCTGCATAGCTACTTCAACGTTGGGGATATCGCGGCGGTGAAGGTCAGCGGCCTCGGCGATCGCTATATCGATAAGGTGAACAACGCCCAGGAAGGCGTGCTGAGCAACGGCGAAGAGACCTTCCCGGATCGCACCGACCGCGTCTATCTCAACGCGGATGCCTGCAGCGTTATCCACGACGGCGCGCTGAACCGCAGCATTGACGTTGTCCATCATCATCACCACAACGTGGTGGGCTGGAACCCGGGCCCGGCGCTGTCCGTGAGCATGGGCGATATGCCGGACGACGGCTACAAAACCTTCGTTTGCGTCGAAACCTGCTGCGTTACCGAGCCGCAGAAAGCCAGCGAAGAGAAGCCGTCTCGCCTGGCGCAGACTATTCGCGTCACCCGGCGCTAAGCCCGCAGCGCTGCCTGAACCACAGGCGCAGGATCAAAAACAGGGCGCAATCGCCCTGTTTTTTTACGCATGACGCCGCAGGCGCTGTCGCGTTACCAGAATCCCACCAGCTTCATCCACGCGCCACCCAGCACCAGCCAGATGAGAATAGACGCCACCGACACCACGAAACTGACGCCCCACCACTGACCCGCGGTGTTATAGCCGGAGCCAAACAGAGCGGGCCCCGGGCCGCCAGAGTACTGCGTCAGGCCCATCGACAGGTTAGAGGTATAGCCCAGCACCAGGGCGGCGAACAGCGGCGGTACGCCGACGGAAACGGCAACGGCCAGAAACGCCAGATACATCGCGGAAATATGCGCCATCGCCGAGGCGAAGAAGTAGCGGGTATAGAAATAGACCAGCACCAGCAGTAAAAACACCGTTATCCATGCAAAGTGGCCGACGTAGCCGACAATTCGCTCAGATATCCAGCTAATCATGCCGTATTTATTGAGCGCGTTGGCCATCATCACCAGCACGGCAAACCAGAACATCGTATCCCAGGCCGTTTTTTCTTCGATGATATTTTTCCACGACATAATATTGCTGACCAGCAGCACCATCAGCCCAATAAACGCGGAAAGGGTGGCGGGAATGGCAAAGAAAATGTCACCCACCGTCCAGAGCAGGATCAGCAGGACAAAATCAAGCGCGAGGATTTTTTCCGCCAGCGACATCGGCCCCATTTTGCGCAGCTCTTCTCTGGCGATCGCCGGGATTTCCGGCGTTTTCTTCAGCTGCGGCGGATAAATAGCGTACAGCACCAGCGGCAGCAGGATCAACGAGGCGATCCCCGGCACGATCGCGCCGACAAACCAGGTCGTCCAGGTGATTTCAATGCCCTGGCTTCTCGCCAGTTCGGCGATCAGCGGGTTACCCGCCATCGCCGTTAAAAACATCGTACAGACAATGGCGTCAATCTGAGAAACGCAGAGCATTAAAAAGGCGCCGGCTTTTCTGGCCGTCGGGCCGGGCTCCGACTGGTAGGCGGTGGCAATGGACTGCGTGATCGGATACATAATGCCGCCGCCCCTCGCCGATGCCGAGGGAATGCCCGGCCCGAGGACCACGTCAGAAAGGGCCAGACCATAGGCGACGCCCAGCATGCTTGAGCCGCATTTGGAAATAAACCACAGCGCCACCCGCTTGCCCAGCCCGGTCTTAATCACCGCCCGGGAGATAAACATCGCGATACCAATCAACCAGATCGTACCGTTGGCAAAACCGGACAGCGCCGCGACTTTGTCGCTTTTACCCGGCGAGAGAGGCGTTACCCCTAAAAATGCGGAGACGATCAGCGCGATCATCGTCACCGCCCCCATCGGCATTACCTTCAGGATGATGGCAAAGATCGTTGCGGTAAAAATAGCAAACATTTGCCATGCGTGAATGGCTAACCCATCGGGGGGAGGGATAAACCAGATAAGTGCGCCGAACAGGATTGTCAGGGCGGCTTTCCAGAGGGGAAAAGCCAGCTTCACGTCCAGGGGTTTGTTAGGTTCAGTCATGTGATTCTCCTTTTTCTTTTATCTTTAGGAGGAGAAGCACGGCTGAGCATTGATATCCATCAACGAATCACGTAGATACCGTTACAAAATCAGCCCCCTTACACCATATCTAAGGGCGTTTTGCGCCCCGGCGCCGGAAAGGCCTGTTCCATCACCGCGATATCGTTCTCATCGAGCACTAACTCAAGCGCGGCAGCGTTCTCTTTGACGTGGGCAATGCTCCCGGCTTTTGGAATTGCCATCACCCCTTCGTGGCTGATGATCCACGCCAGCAGGAGCTGCGCGACCGTGACGCCCTTTTCCCGCGCCAGGCCGTTGAGAGCGGGATGATTCATGAGACCATCGCGCAGGCGACCGGCCTGGGCCAGCGGGCTGTAGGCCATCACCGGCAGCGGCTGCTGCTGGCACCACGGCAGCAGATCGTATTCAATGCCGCGCGATGCCAGATGATACAGCACCTGGTTGGTCGCACAGCGTCTGCCGCCGGGCACCTGCCACAGCGCCTGCATATCGTCGGTATCGAAGTTGGAGACGCCCCAGCGGCGAATTTTGCCCTGGGCAACCAGCGCCTCCATCGCCTCGACGGTTTCGGCCAGCGGGAACTCCCCCGGCCAGTGCAGCAGATAGAGATCGAGATAATCACTCTTCAGGCGACGCAGGCTGGCCTCACAGGCCTCGCGCATTTTTTGCCCGCCGGCGTGCCACGGATAGACTTTCGACACCAGCGTTACGCGGTCGCGCAGGCCGCGAATCGCCTCGCCCACCACCTCTTCCGCCCCGCCGTCAGCGTACATTTCGGCGGTATCGATAACCGTCAGCCCGAGCTCAACGCCCGCTCGCAGTGCAGCCGCTTCCTGCGCACGATGCGCGCTGCTTTGCCCCATATACCAGGTTCCCTGCCCGATGGCGGGAACCGCCTGCTGGTCGCCGAAACGGCGCATTTTTACGCTCATCGCTACCTCCTGTCACTATTGCACCACCGTAATGCAAAACAGGGCATTACGCCCTGTTTTGATGCACAGATATCTCTATAAAGATGCACTATCAGAAAGTGTAGGTGATCCCGGTAGAAATCAGGCCGCTCCAGGATTTGTCCACCATCGGGCTGTCGGTGATTTCGTCGGACAGACGGGTATAGCGCGCCACGCCGTACACGCTCCAGTCGCCGAGGAAGCGATAGTTTGCCGACAGTTCGAGATACGGGTTCCAGCTGCTATCCGGGTCGTAGCTGCGCAGGCCGCTGCGCTCGGATTCGCGCTTCGAGACGCCGTAGTAGTATTCGTTCTGGTTGTCGCTGCTCCACTCCATACCGATACCCGGCGTTAAGGTCAGGTTGCCGTTGGTATAGCGATAGAGCCAGGCCATGTCCCAGGTAATGCCGTTGCTTTTGTCCAGCGTGTCGCCGGCCAGCACCGTACGCAGGAATCCATACTGGGTATTGTGCACGTAGGAGAGCCCGGCCATCATCGTCGTTTTACGCCGATCCAGCTTACGCATCTGCTCGCTGTCGCTGTCGCCGGGCTTAAAGTACATCGGCGACCAGTAGGCGGTAACCGACAGCTTATCGGTCTCGTCATTCCATAAATAGTAACCGCCGCCTAAGCCGCGGAACCAAAAGTTATCGCTTTCGTAGCTGATAGCCGGCACCGGGTAAACGTCAACGTCATATTGCTTATACGGGCTTTCGACGATACCTACGCCGGCCCCCAGCGTTAACTTCCCGTCGGCGTGCGCTGCCGAGACACAAGCCAAAAGACACACGCCTGGTGCCAGAGATTTGATCTTCTTCACAATCCATATTCCCGTTTGTCAAATAATCCGCGCAGGCAGTTTAACGTCGTAGGCCTCATGCCTCAAATTCTTTACCCGTCATTACAAAAAATGACTCACTCTCTCGTCAATTCGCGTGCCCCCACCTGCGGCTTCATGACAACAGGATGAAGGACCCCGGCAAGACGTGCGAAATAGCGGCCCTTTTTGGGATGAGTTATTGATATGTCATTGAAATTGATTTTTCGCTGCATGCAAGTTTTCTAAATGCATCTACGCTTTAATTTAGAAGGCGTCATTGCAGGGCGCGTTATCTTAATCTCGTCGACAACCTGGCATAAGGGTTGCTGGAGAATCAGTAGACGTCGCGCTCTGCTTACCTCTTCCGGGAGCACCCACTATTCATATGAACGCTCTCAACTTGTGCTAAATACGAAAGGACGGCATGCCATGAATATATTCGATCACTATCGCCAGCGTTATGAAGCTGCCAAGGACGAAGAGTTCACACTGCAGGAGTTTCTTACCATCTGCCGGCAAGATCGCAGTGCTTATGCCAACGCGGCAGAAAGGCTACTGATGGCCATTGGTGAACCTGCAATGGTCGATACGGCCCTGGAGCCAAGGCTGTCCCGTCTCTTTTCAAACCGGGTTGTCGCACGCTATCCGGCATTTGAAGAGTTTTACGGCATGGAAGATGCCATTGAGCAGATCGTTTCTTACCTGAAGCATGCCGCACAAGGTCTGGAAGAGAAGAAACAGATTCTGTATCTGCTGGGGCCGGTGGGCGGCGGTAAATCATCCCTTGCCGAGCGTCTGAAATCATTAATGCAGCGCGTACCGGTTTACGTGCTGAGCGCCAACGGCGAGCGCAGCCCGGTGAACGACCACCCGCTGTGCCTGTTTAATCCGCAGGAAGATGCGCAGATCCTCGATAAGGAATATGGCGTACCGACCCGCTATCTCGGCACCATTATGTCGCCGTGGGCGGCCAAGCGCCTGCATGAGTTTGGCGGCGATATCACCAAATTCCGCGTCATCAAGGTGTGGCCGTCGATTCTGGAGCAGGTTGCCATCGCCAAAACCGAACCCGGCGATGAGAACAACCAGGATATCTCGGCCCTGGTCGGTAAGGTTGATATTCGCAAGCTCGAGCACTACGCGCAGAACGATCCGGATGCCTACGGCTACTCCGGCGCCCTGTGCCGCGCCAACCAGGGGATCATGGAATTCGTCGAGATGTTCAAAGCGCCGATTAAGGTGCTGCATCCGCTGCTGACCGCCACCCAGGAAGGCAACTATAACGGCACAGAAGGGATCTCCGCCCTGCCGTTTAACGGGATTATCCTCGCGCACTCGAACGAATCCGAGTGGGTGACCTTCCGTAATAACAAAAACAACGAGGCCTTCCTCGACCGCGTCTATATCGTCAAGGTGCCTTATTGCCTGCGCATTTCCGAAGAGATGCGTATCTATGAAAAACTGCTCAACAACAGCGAACTGACCCACGCGCCTTGCGCCCCAGGCACTCTTGAAACGCTGTCGCGCTTCTCGATTCTGTCGCGCCTGAAAGAGCCGGAAAACTCGAGCATTTACTCTAAAATGCGCGTCTATGACGGTGAGAGCCTGAAAGATACCGACCCGAAAGCGAAATCCTACCAGGAGTATCGCGACTATGCCGGCGTCGATGAAGGCATGAACGGTCTCTCCACCCGCTTCGCCTTTAAAATACTGTCGCGGGTATTTAACTTCGATCACGCCGAGGTTGCCGCTAACCCGGTGCATCTGTTCTACGTCCTCGAGCAGCAAATCGAGCGCGAGCAGTTCCCGCAGGAGCAGTCGGAGCGCTACCTCGAGTTCCTCAAAGGCTACCTGATCCCGAAATACGCCGAGTTTATCGGCAAAGAGATCCAGACCGCCTATCTCGAATCCTACTCCGAATACGGGCAGAACATTTTTGACCGTTACGTCACCTATGCGGATTTCTGGATTCAGGATCAGGAGTACCGCGATCCGGATACCGGCCAGCTGTTTGACCGTGAATCGCTGAACGCGGAGCTGGAAAAAATTGAAAAACCGGCGGGGATCAGCAACCCGAAAGACTTCCGTAACGAGATAGTCAACTTCGTGCTGCGCGCCAGAGCAAATAACAGCGGACGCAACCCGAACTGGACCAGCTACGAAAAACTGCGCACGGTTATTGAGAAGAAAATGTTCTCCAATACCGAAGAGCTGCTGCCGGTTATTTCGTTCAACGCCAAAACCTCTACCGACGAGCAGAAAAAGCACGACGACTTCGTCGACCGGATGATGGAGAAAGGCTACACCCGTAAGCAGGTACGTCTGCTGTGCGAATGGTATTTGCGGGTACGTAAATCGTCCTGACGTTCGGCAAGCCCGCTCGCAGCGGGGTAAGAGAGACCAGCAATTCGAGTTGCAGGGAGCTCCGGACGTTTACTCAGGTAAGCGTCCGGGGTAAGCAACGCAAATGCGGCTTGAAGTATGACGTGTATGGTTGGCAAATGCAGTACGGGGGGCATATGACCTGGTTTATAGACCGGCGCCTGAACGGAAAGAATAAAAGTGCGGTGAATCGCCAGCGCTTTTTGCGTCGCTACAAGGCGCAGATAAAACAATCGATCTCTGAGGCTATCAACAAGCGCTCGGTGACCGATATTGAGAGCGGAGAATCCGTCTCTATTCCGACGGATGATATCAACGAACCGATGTTTCATCAGGGTCGCGGCGGCCTGCGCAATCGCGTGCATCCCGGCAACGACCATTTTGTGCAAAACGACCGTATTGAACGCCCGCAGGGCGGCGGAGGCGGCGGCGGTAGCGGCCAGGGGCAAGCCAGCGCCGACGGCGAAGGCGAAGATGGGTTTGTCTTTCAGATATCCAAAGACGAGTATCTCGACCTGCTGTTTGAAGATCTCGCCCTGCCGAATCTGAAGAAAAACCAGCAGCGGCAGCTGACCGAGTTCAAGACGCACCGGGCGGGCTTTACCGCTAACGGCGTCCCGGCGAACATCAGCGTGGTGCGTTCGCTGCAAAACTCGCTGGCGCGACGTACCGCCATGACCGCCGGCAAGCGCCGCGAACTGCGCGCGCTGGAAGCGGATCTGGACGTCATTAGCAAAAGCGAGCCCGCACAGCTGCTGGAAGAGGAGCGGCTGCGCCAGGAGATAGCCGAGCTGCGGGCGAAGATTGACCGCGTGCCGTTTATCGATACCTTCGATCTGCGCTATAAGAATTACGAAAAACGGCCCGAGCCCTCCAGCCAGGCGGTGATGTTCTGCCTGATGGACGTTTCCGGCTCGATGGATCAGGTCACCAAAGATATGGCCAAACGTTTTTATATCCTGCTGTATCTGTTCCTCAGCCGGACCTATAAAAACGTCGAGGTGGTCTATATCCGCCACCATACCCAGGCAAAAGAGGTGGATGAACACGAGTTTTTCTATTCGCAGGAAACCGGCGGCACTATCGTCTCCAGCGCGCTGAAGCTGATGGATGAAGTGGTTAAAGCGCGCTACGACCCGTCGCAGTGGAATATCTACGCCGCGCAAGCGTCGGACGGCGATAACTGGGCGGACGACTCGCCGCTGTGTCACGAGCTGCTGGCGAAGAACATCCTGCCGGTGGTGCGCTACTACAGCTACATTGAGATAACCCGCCGCGCCCACCAGACGCTATGGCGTGAATATGAACATCTGCAGACGACCTTTGAAAACTTCGCCATGCAGCATATACGCGACCAGGAAGATATCTACCCGGTGTTCCGCGAGCTGTTCCATAAGCAGGGCACTACCACCAGTTAACCCAAAAAAAATCAGCCAGTTAATGCTATTTTCTGGCTGATTTTCTCATCACTGCCGAAGAGCTATTCTCCCCTTGCCGCTGCGCTTCTTCCCGTTTCACCATGCCCCTGCGCCTAAAGCCGCCTCGGGCCATCCGTCGCCGGGAAGGCTAGTACGAACGCCACGGCGGGTCGCCTGAGTAATTATAGAGCTGGTGCCGGCTTTACTCACCCGTCGGGTTCACCTGACCGTTCATCAGGATATATCGGGCCTCTTCCCGCTTGTGCCGGTCGATCAACGGGACCAGTCGTCTGAAATGCTCGCTGGCACAGTGGGCGTCTAGGGCCGCATGGTCTGGCCACTCCTCGATAAAAATGAAATGTCCGGGATCCTTTTCATCAGTATAGAGATCGTAGGCGATGCACAGCGGCTCCAGCCTGGTTGCCGCGACCAGCTCCCGGTATAACGGCAGAACGGTTGCAACGCATTCGAGCTTGATAAAATCTTCGGCAATAACTTTTAGCATAGGGTCGTCCTCTCAGTGAAAACGGATACGCAATCGTCCCGGGGATGACCGGGACCTCGGCCGCACCGGGCCCGTTCGCGCCGACGTCCGTCATTTTTTGCTGGCAGCAGCATAGCGTTTGCTCTCGGGAAGTGCACGACGGCACGCCCTTCCCTGCAGAAAGTCAGCCGCTCCGAAAGCCCCAATCAGGCCTTTAGCACTGCGCAGCGATGACCAATGTGAAAGCAAATCCGGGCAACCGGTAGACGGGTGCCGCGGAGATCAAGTCAAAGCGGTGAAACAGCTTCGACAACGTGCTGGAAAACGTAAGGATCGGAAAGGAGCTCAAACTCTTCGTCGTCCGGGTAAGTCACTGCTACGTGATAGTTTTCTCCCGCGAATTCCTTTACCGAATGCAGATCCTGCCAGTAGGTTGCCAGAAAGAAATGCTCCCGGTCTCCCTGGGTTTCCCGGCGTACGAACGCCCCCCGGTTTCCGCGTATGCTCCTTGAATGCTCCACGCCGGTCCTTTCAAGGTGCTTCGCAAAACCTTCCGCATGTTTAAGCGGAACACAGCCGTGCCAGGTCCTGACAATCATCAATTCTTCCTCGTGTGATGCTAAAGATATAACCATACCCCTGGAAAGCACCTTATGGTTTTTCCCGGAAGCGTCGCTGCGTAGTTCGAAAAAATTCAGGGTGCCAGCACAGGCTTCTTCACGGCTGTCGCTCCCCTTTTCGCTCACCGCGGACCCGCAAGCAAGGCCATCGCCCGCTTTAAGCCTGGAACTTAGCCTCTCAGAATAAGTACTGGTTTCTTATGATATATTTCAATGTTAATGATGGTTAATTTAAATTTTATCAACCATGCTTTTTATAATGATAAAACCAGGCACTTCTGATGCCCCAGAGAAGTCGGCTTCGAACTTACCCAGGATATATAAATGCGCAACACGCTTATTCCCATTGTCGTAGCCGTGGCAATGTTTATATTGGGTGTTTTTATTCTGAATACACAATTCTGGTATACCGAGCGCGCAGACAGACTTGCCGGCGCAGAGCATGCGGTAAAGAATATGAATGTGATTCTTAATGAAGCCAGGCTTGCCACGCGGACGGCAATGAGTATTGTCGAAAAAGGCTGTGGCCCGGAAGAGCAATATCGGCTCGGCAGCGAAGCATCACTGCAGCCCCATCTCAGAACGATCATTATTCTCCGCCAGGGCGTGGTCTGGTGTTCATCCCTGCCGGGGAATCGCGTGCTACTTGTTAACGCCTCCGCATGGCCGAATTCACCTTTGTTCCTCATACCTGCCAGCGGCACCGTAAACGGTCTGCCTGTTCTTTTAATTCAGACAGAATTTGCTGACAGCCGTATCATCGTCACCGTGAGCGACAAGCATATCAGGGATGCCCTGGACATCCCGCTAAAAGGCGCCGGGTACGCACTGAAGGTAGGAAATACTCTCTTAGGTATCTCGGGTGACGTCACCAAGGTAAATGAAGCGCAGCATCATCTTCTACACCTTGCGGCTACAGAATATCCCTTCAGCATTCAATACGACCCCACTGCGTTTTTCAGTCTGCAAAACCTGCTGAATATGCTCAGCCGGGCCGGAGGTGTATTACTGTTTTTACTGCTGATGTCCTGCCTTGCCGCTTATATTCTGAAGAAGTATCTGACTAAAAATACGTCCCCTGAAGAAGAGCTCCAGCGGGCAATTGTCGAGGGTGAAATTGTCCCTTTTTATCAGCCCATCGTAAATGGCAAAGACGGCACGCTGCGTGGTGTGGAAGTGCTGGCCAGATGGCGGCATCCGCCAGAAGGCGATATTTCCCCGGCGTCATTTATTCCTGTAGCGGAAAAATCAGGCTTGATCGTGCCGTTAACGCAAAGCCTGATGGCCCAGGTTGCGTCTGATATGAACACCATTGCCAGTAAATTGCCGGAAGGCTTCCACGTTGGGCTTAACTACAGCGCTTCCCATATCGCTGCACCGACATTCCCTGAAGAGTGTCTGAAATATAAGGACAGTTTCAGCCGGCGCGATTTGAACCTGGTCATTGAGTTGACGGAGCGTGAGCCTCTGGAGATCAATGAAACACTTGTCCAGACTTTCAAGAAACTGCATGCAAATGGTTTTGCCATTGCGCTTGATGATTTTGGCACCGGCTACTCCGGGCTTTCCTACCTGCAGGACCTTCATATCGATTACATCAAAATTGATCAAAGTTTTGTCGGCAGGGTAAATGAGCATGAAGACTCGACGCTTATACTGGATTCCGTTCTTGACCTGGCACATAAACTCTCGATAAGCATCGTTGCTGAAGGTGTGGAAACGCAGGAGCAGCTCGACTATCTCATGCGCAAAAAAATCACATTTATGCAGGGGTACTATTTCTTCAGGCCCGTCCCTTTCGCTGAATTAGTCACTATTTTGTTATCCAAACCGAAAGTACGGGTGCAGGTTGAGTGACAGGATCGGCCCGACATTCTGGCCGACGAGATAAAAAATCGTTAATGCCCCCCCTCTCGCTGTAAGTCCGACAGCAGCCTGCTTCGCGCCATCTGTCACGGATGTTGTCCGATCGGGTGCAGGCCACCGCCGTGCGGCAGGCCGTTCCAAAAACGTCAGGAAGACGTTACTTTTCGCAGACAATCAATGGCAAACATTCTAGCTACCGCTGGCGTTTAAGCGGCTCACCGAAATACCGCGGCGCCCGAAGAGCCTATCTTGCGGGCGCGCGGATTTACTGCAAAGCGTTGAGGATGGTATATCCGGCGGTGATGCGCGCCGGGTTCGGGTAGCTCTTATTCGCTAACATAACAATCCCCAGCTGCAGCTGCGGGATAAACGCCACATAGGCGCCGAATCCCCCGGTAGAGCCGGTTTTATGTACCCATGAGGCGGCGACCGCCGGGACCGGCGATTCTATCGCCGCTGCCGGATGCGGGGCCAGCGCCACCTCGTTATCGCCACCTTTCGCTATCGCCGCGCCATTGACCGGCCAGTTGAGCATCTCCCAGCCCAGCCCCTGATACATATCGCCAATCCGCCAGTAGCGCGCCTGCGCCATCTCGAGGCCTTTTCTGAGCGTGGGGCTGCTGGCCTCCCGGGGCGCCATATTGGCCTGTAGCCAGGCGGCCATATCCGTAATCGTTGATTTCACCCCGTAGGATTCGGCATCCAGCATACCGGGTGAAACGTGCACCGACTGGCCGCTGCGATAGCCCCAGGCATAGTTTTTCTCTTCCGCAGCCGGAATGTTAATCCAGGTATGGTTGAGATTCAGCGGCCGCAGGACCCGCTGGCTCATGGCGTCTTCAAAACCGAGCCCGGAAGGCTTCACTGCCAGCATGCCGAACAGACCGATGCTGCTGTTGGCATAAATGCGCATGCTGCCCGGCGCCCACTGCGGCTGCCAGCGCCGGTAGAAATCGAGCAGCGAGGCCCTGTCCGTAACGTTATCCGGCACCTGTAGCGGCAGCCCGCCTGCGGTATAGGTTGCCAGATCCAGCAGCGTTATCCCCTGCCACCGCTTGCCGTTAAGCTCCGGCCAGTAGCGGCTGGCGTTGTCGCTGAGCTTGATTTCGCCGCGGGCCACGGCGTCTGCGCCCAGTACGCCGGTGAAAGTTTTGCTCACTGAGCCAAGTTCAAACAGCGTGTCCGTCGTGACCGGGCGGCCGCTGCCGACGTCCGCTTTGCCCCAGGTAAAATAGTACCGCTGGCCCTGATAAATAACCGCCACCGCCATGCCAGGGATCGCCTGCTCTTTGAGCAGAGGCTCGATGGTTTGGGTGACCACCTGAGAAATCTGCTGCTCGGTGAGCGTCTTCGGCGCAGCAAGACTTGCCGCGGTGAGCGAAAGCGCGGACAGTGCCAGAACGCCGTTCAACATTTTTTGCATGGGTAAAACCTTCCATAGAGTGAGAGAGAGTTCAGGGCCTGAAAACGCGCTAAGTCTGTGGGCTTTGACTCGCTCTGACAAACGATTAAACTTAGCATCTGCCTGCAGTTTTTCTAACACATATGGCCATGACCAGAAGCTATCTCCCACTGAATGCCCTACGCGCTTTCGAAGCCGCCGCCCGGCACTTAAGCTTTACTCGCGCAGCCGTTGAGCTCAACGTCACGCACTCTGCGATCAGTCAGCAGGTAAGATCGCTGGAAGAACACCTTAATTGTCAGCTATTTGTGCGGGTATCGCGCGGGCTGACGCTGACGACAGAGGGCGAAAACCTCCTGCCGGTGCTGAACGGTTCTTTCGACATCATCGCCGATACGCTCGATCGATTTAGCGCCCCGCAACGGCGAGAAAAACTAAAAATAGGCGTCGTCGGAACATTTGCGGTGGGGTTCCTGCTGCCCCGGCTGGAGGATTTTCGCCGCTGCTGCCCGCATATCGACCTGCATCTGTCGACGCATAACAACCGGGTCGATCCCGCAGCCGAAGGGCTGGACTATACCCTTCGTTTCGGCAACGGCGCCTGGCACGATACCGAGGCCATATTTCTTTGCGATGCGCCGCTCACCGCGCTCTGCACGCCGGCGATAGCCCAGACGCTCTACAAACCGGCGGATGTGCTTAAGTACACCTTGCTGCGCTCCTACCGCCGCGACGAATGGGCAACATGGATGACGAAGGCCGGTGAAGCCCCGCCGGCACCGACGCATCCGGTGATGGTTTTTGACACCTCGCTGGCGATGCTGGAGGTGGCGCAGTGCGGGGCCGGAATTGCGATTGCGCCAGCCAGCATGTTTAGCCACTTGCTCAGCGCCGGGCGCATCGTGCAGCCGTTCCCGACGGAGATTCATTGCGGCGGATACTGGCTCACTCGGCTGCAGTCACGCCCCGAAACTGTAGCCATGCGCGACTTTGCTGCCTGGATAGCGAAGCAGTGGTAAGCCATTGCCCTATAATTGCGAAAAATATCCCCGGTTCGAGAGAGTGACGCCCATCAGGAAAGCGCCCGTTCGCCCTGCTCCGGCTCTCCGGGAACAATAAGCTGCAGCTGGGGATAACGCTCAACCCACCTTTTGGCGGCAACCCGATGTTTAAACACGGACAACCTTTGCTGCTCAAACTGCGGCGTCGGCCTTAGGCGGAGCGCGAATAGATCGGCAAGGCCGTAGGGAGCAATAACCTCAATAAGGCCCGTGTCGCCTATTCTGACGGCGACAGCCGTGGCCGTTTCAGGCCAGTAGCGGATAGCATCCTCCGTAGAGCGGTACGGCGCATTGCCGCTATGGTGATGCATTCTGGCCTGGTTCTTCACCGACCAGTCGAATGCGGGGCTCACTTGATTCAGCGCGGCTTCCAGAAGGCGATCGCCATCGGCAGCGCAGCGCACAGCGTCAAACCACACCACGTCAACGTCTCCGCCGACGGGCCGCTGGCCGTATCCATGCAGGTGGTCCCAGACCGCATCCCGCACGAATCCAGCGCCGATCCAGCCGTCGTTGAGCCTTAAGGTTTGAACGGCATAAAGCGCCTTCATCCTCACGGCATCGTCTAACAACAATCTCTGCAACGCCTGCTGATATTCCATCGTCTTCCTCACCTGTTCCCCTTCCGGTTATTGTCGCTTTAGCCCCCGCAGCTCGCTCCTGGTTCCCTGATGCCCTGCATTAAACTGTCGCGGCGCGCCTCATATCTTCAGTGTATCAATGACGATTCTCAGGGCCGGCGACACGTTGCGATGGGGATAATAGAGGAATGAGCCCTCCATGCGCAGGCTGTAGGGCTGTAACACTCGGATAAGCACGCCGCGCGCTAAATCATCGGCCACCAGCTCTTCGGGAACATAGGCCAGCCCCAGGCCTAGCCGGGCGGCCTCTGCCTCCATGTAGCTATCGGAGAAGACCCACTGCCCCTGCGGTCGGTGGGTCATTTTTTTACCGTCCAGATTGAGCTCCCACTGGTACAGGCTTCCGTCGCCAAACTGATAGGCAATACAGGGGTGCGCCGCCAGCTCAGCCGGAGTTTGCGGAAAGCCGTAGCGACGAAAATGCTCGGGAGTGGCGACAACGACCATCTCCATATCCGGCGTAATGCGTACCGCGATCATGCCGCTGCCCACCTCCGGACCCAAACGGACGCCCGCATCGAATCTCTCGGCAATAATATCGACGAAGCGGCTTTCACTCATCAGCTCCAGCCGGATATCGGGATAGCGTTGCTTAAATACCGCGAGCTTTGGCAGGAGGCATTTATCAATGGCGTGCTGGCTGGCATTGATGCGCACCGTGCCGGACGGGGTCTGACGATAGTGCGCCAGCGTGGTAAGCCCCGAATCTAAGGCGTCAAATCCGGACTCGGCCGTCTGGTAGAGCTGCTCGCCCGCCTGCGTCAGGGATAGCCTGCGCGTGGTGCGCACCAGAAGCTGGACGCCCAGCCTTTCTTCGAGCTCGCGAACGGAACGGCTAATTCCCGACTGCGCCAGCCCAAGCCGCTGGGCCGCTGCGGTGAAGCTCCCCTCCCGCACCACCTGCATAAACAGGTAGAGCTCATTGTAGTTTTCCCGTTTTGCCACCAGTGCCTCCTGCGGTGCCGGGCGACATCTCGCCCGCTTCGCCGCCCTTTCTATAACAATATGATATTAATCCTAGCACTTTACCCCCTCTAATCAGCACTATTTTTGCTAACTATAATGAGCCCCCATGAAACAAAGCACCGCCGCGTTGTGCGGATGAAACCTGTACCTGTATCCTTTTTCCCAGGGGAATTTTGATGAATGCTTTCACCAAAAAACTGACGTCCGCTATACCTGCGATGCTGCTATGTGCATCATTAAGTGGAGTCACGACAATGAGTTATGCTGATACGACCAATCCAAATGCGCCCGTTTCGATGATTGAAAAATGGGATAAGACCTTCGCCGAAAGCAGTAAGGTGGATCACCGTAAGGTGTCATTCCAGAGCCGGTATGGCATCACCCTGGTGGGCGATCTTTATCTCCCCAAACAGCGGGGAGATCGCCGGTTGGCGGCAATCGCGGTCAGCGGGCCCTTTGGCGCGGTGAAAGAGCAATCCAGCGGCCTGTATGCGCAGACTATGGCTGAGCAAGGCTTTGTGACGCTGGCGTTCGATCCCTCCTATACCGGCGAGAGCGGCGGTCACCCCCGTAACGTCGCCTCTCCGGATATCAACACCGAGGACTTTAGCGCGGCGGTTGATTTCCTCGGCTTACAAAAAGAGGTCGATCGCAACCGTATTGGCATCCTCGGCATCTGCGGCTGGGGCGGGATGGCGCTGAACGCGGCGGCAATGGATACCCGCATTAAGGCGGTCGCTACCAGCGTGATGTACGACATGAGCCGGGCGATGGGCCACGGCGTTGGCGAAGGCAAAGACCGTTATTCCACGGCCGATCGCCGCGCCGTCCTGCAGTACCTGAACGAGCAGCGCTGGAAGGATGCGCAGAGCGGAACCTTCGCCCATGCCGGTCACGACATCTACGTCGACCAGAACGGCAAAGCCAGCGCTGCAGAACGTATTCTGCCTGAGACCCTCCCCGCCGATCCTCACCCGGTGCTGAAAGAGTTCTTTGACTACTACCGGATGCCGCGCGGTTTCCACGAACGTTCGGTGAACTCCACCGGCGCATGGACGGCGACAACGCCTTTATCGTTTATGAATATGCCGCTGCTGAGCTACGCCAGTGAAATCACCATCCCAACGCTTATCGTGACGGGCGAAAAGGCCCACTCGCGCTACTTTGCGGAAGATGCTTTTAAAGCCGTCGGCAGCAAGCAGAAGGCGCTGGTTATTGTGCCGGGCGCGAACCACGTGGACCTCTACGACAACGTCGCCGGTAAAATACCCTTTGCGCGCTTCGAGCAGTTCTTCAAAGACGGCTTAAAGTAGAAACCTCGAAAGCTAACCTTTAACAAGCCGCCGGACGCTGGCCGGCGGCTTTTATTCCGCCGCCTCCAGCCTGATGTTATCGAGCCCCGCTGACAACATCGCACTTCATCCTTATCCATAATGTCGATCGCTATTGCATAAATAGCGTCCGTTCCGGCGCGAGCACCGCCAGCCCGGAGCGATATTCAGAGATGTAGCCCATGTCCACACTGAATCCTGTAACACCCCGCGCTAAAGAGCACGCCCGCTGGGGCGGCATTTTTGCCATGACCCTGTGCGTTTTCGTGCTGATTGCCTCGGAATTTATGCCGGTCAGCCTGCTGACGCCGGTTGCCAAAGATTTGGCCGTGACCGAGGGGCTGGCAGGCCAGGGAATTGCCATCTCCGGGGCGCTGGCGGTCCTGACCAGCCTGACCCTTTCCACTATTGCCGGCAACGTGAATCGCAAATACCTCCTGCTGGGGATGACGGCTCTGATGGCGCTGTCGGGGATCGTTATCGCCCTCGCCTCCAGCTTTGCGATCTACATGGCGGGACGAGCCCTGATTGGTATTGCCATCGGCGGATTCTGGTCGCTGTCTGCGGCCACCGCCATTCGCCTTGTGCCGCAGCACCAGGTTTCCCGCGCGCTGGCTATTTTTAACGGCGGTAACGCGCTGGCGACGGTGGTGGCCGCGCCGCTGGGTAGCTATCTCGGGACCACTATTGGATGGCGCGGTGCCTTCCTGTGCCTGGTGCCCGTGGCGATAGTCGCCTTCATCTGGCAGTGCTTCAGCCTGCCCAATATGGCGGGCAGCACAAGCCGCGCGCCGCGCGCAAACGTGTTTCGGCTGTTCGACCGCCCGGCGGTCGCCATGGGCATGTCTGCCTGCGGCCTGTTCTTTATGGGGCAGTTTGCGTTATTTACCTACGTGCGCCCGTTTCTGGAGACGGTAACGCGGGTAAATAGCTCCGGCCTGTCGCTTATCCTGCTCACTATCGGGGTGGCGGGTTTTGTTGGCACGCTGTTCGTCTCCGCGTTCCTCAACGCAAGGTTTTACCTGACGCTGATGGCCCTGCCTCTGCTGATGGCCGCCATCGCCGGGATGCTGATACTGGCCGGGCACAGCCTGTGGATTGTTGCCCTGCTGTTGGGCCTCTGGGGGATGTTTGCCACCGCTGCGCCCACCGGATGGTGGACATGGGTAGCCCGCACCCTGCCCGAAGATGCCGAGGCCGGAGGTGGGCTGATGGTCGCGACGATCCAGCTCTCTATCGCCCTGGGTTCGACGGCAGGCGGCGTTGTGTTTGACCATTTCGGCTGGCAGTACGCTTTTGCGATGAGTCTCGCGCTGCTGCTTGCCGCCGTCGTGCTGACGTTTTTCACCGCCCGTCAACAAGCCGACGCGCGTTAATCACCGTCTGACGAATGCTGAGACGAGGATCCCACCAGCGATGGCAATGAGGGGCCTTTTAAGCACCAGCATCAGGATGGCGGTGGTCAGCAACGCCATCTGGGCGCCTCTGTCACCGTTCGCTGCCGTGGGGGCGATAATGGCCACCAGCACGGACCCGGACATGGCCTGAATAAAGCTTTTTATTTTGCCGTTGAGCGGCACAAAAGACATCACGTACACGCCACCCCAGCGGGTGGCGAGCGTCACCAGCGCCATCACGATAATGACCATTACCGCCCCGGCATCCGACATCTCAACGTTCACTTTTTTTGCCTCCCGGCACGATGCCCACGATCCCTCCGGCGATAGCGCCGGCAATGACGTGGCTGTTTTGTGGCAGCCATTTATAGGCCATCAGCGAGGCGCCCGCCGCCACGCTCCAGATAATGCACGTCCGCGGGCTTCTTTCCCCCTCAAACACCATGGAGAGGAGAAAGCATCCCATCACCATATCGAGACCGTAGCGTTGGGGATCGTGGATTGCGCTGCCGAAGTAGAGCCCCACCACCGTGCCGACAACCCAAAAAAGCCACAGCGCCAGACCGCCGCCAAAGAGCAGGCCCAGCCCCGGTTTGCCCCTGCTAAATGCCTGTATCGCCATCGCCCAGTTCGCATCGGATGCGACCGCCATGATCCCATAGCGCCTGGCCGGGGATAAATAGCGTAGCCACGGATACAGCGTGGCCCCCATTAGCAGATGCCTGGCATTGATCGCGAAAACGGTCGCCGCAAGCGTGACTAGCGGCACCGGCTCTCCCCACAGGCCAAGCGCGGCAAACTGGGCGTAGCCGGCGAAAACCAGCAGGCTCATCATGGTCGCCGTAAGATGGCTTGGGCCCTCCTGCGAGGCCGCGAGGCCAAAGGCGGCGCCGAAAACGGCGACAAATAATGAAATCGGCATCAGCTCGCGAAAGCCGGAGCCAATAAGTGAACCGCTCAGCAAAGCTAAATCGGCGCTGTTTTTCGTCATCGCGGGCATCGTCTTCTTCCAGTGGCGCAAACCTCAATTGAGAGCCACTATGCCCGCGTTGCGCGATCGATAAAAACGCATAATAATGGATGATACTATTTGATTATCGAATATATGGAGACAGCGTGCATTTTCAGGATCTCCAGATGGACTGGCTCAAATGCTTTGTCGCCGTCGTCGATGCGGGATCGCTTTCTGCGGCAGCGCCTGAGGTTCACCGCTCCCAGTCGGCGGTGAGCATGCAGCTTAAAAAGCTTGAATCGGCTCTCGGTTGCCAGCTTATCCTGCGCGGCCCCCGGCAAAACCAGCTCACGCCCGAAGGACAGAAGCTGCTGGGCTATGCCAGGCGGATGCTTGATCTGCACGCTGAGACCCAGGCCGCCTTTCACGGCGAGGAGCTCACGGGGCGCATTCGGCTGGGCGTGCCGGACGACTATGCGGCCAAATACCTGACGCCGGCCCTCAAGAGGTTTGCCCCTAACTTTGGCTCGATAGAGATCGAGCTCAGCTGCGAACAATCGACGTCGCTGATCCCGCGCGTTGAGAGCGGCGATTTAGACCTTGCGCTGGTCTCGCGGGAAAATTCCGGCCAGGGGACGCTGCTATTCTATGAACCGATGGTGTGGGTCGGTTCTGCACAGTTTGAGGTCTGGCGGCGCGACCCGCTGCCCGTGGCGGTATACGAAAGTACGAGCATGGCAAAACGCAGCGCTATCAACGCACTAGCCCTACAGGGACGCCGGTATAAAGTGGTTTATAACAGCTCCAGCCTCTCAGGTCAGATTGCGGCAGTGGAGAGCGGGCTGGCGGTCGCGGTGCTGACCCAGTGTAGCGCCCCGCCGCACCTGCAAATTTTGGGCAGGGAGCAGCAGCTCGGGCCGCTTGAGCCGATGGCGGTGGCCTTATACCGCAGCCGGGCGTCAAAAGACTCTCAGGCGGTCGGGAGCCTGTATGAGTCGCTGCTGAGGACGCTGAGAACGTCGGCGGCGTACCCTTTCGCTTATCGCGACCCCGAGCAGCGCTGACGGCCCGTTTTATGCCCCGGACGATCGCCGCTAACGGCGCCAGCCCGGGATTGACTGTCAGGATGGCGCGAGGTCGGTTCGATCGCCGCGCGTCATCGGATGGGAGATAACGATAAACTCCACCGCAGAATCGCTATCGTTTCTCGCCTGGTGCTCTGACCCGGGGGGAATTTCCAGCCCCTGCTGAGCGCCGATCTCGAGCCTCTTCCCCGCCAGCTCCATGGTAAGAACCCCCTGCAGCACGAAGAAAAACTGTCTGGACAGGCAATGATAGTGGCGCTTTTCGCAGGTGCCCGGCGGCATTTTTTCGTGAATAATGAGCATGTCCTGGCGGTTGAGCAGATACCAACCGTCGCAACTATCGCCCCAGACATAATGCTCAGCGTTCTCTTTTGAAATCATCACCCTGCTCCTTTTTTAAGCTATCCGCTGCTCGGGGAAGTGACGACAAGCTTACCGAGCAAGCGCGGCGACCGCCAGCGTAACGCATTGCTCAACGGACAGTTTTCCGCTGTCGAGCACCAGCCGCTCTCTGTTCCAGGGCTCATAATGCAGGCCGGTAACGTTATGCCACTCCGGCAGGATTAATCCCTTGACCTCTGATGTCCGGGTTTCGACTCGCCGGCGATGTTCATCCCTGTCGGAGCACACCACTTCTATCTCTAAGAAGTCGCGCCCCGTAGAGCGCGCAACGTCGCGGTAAGCATCGCGCGTGAGGGTCAGGGGGTTCACCGAATCGGCAACGACCGTCGCCCCCATCTTGAGGTTTTCCCTCGCCACTGAACAGGCGACAAAGTAGCCCTCAGGCCCCATATCCCGCGGATGTTCATCCGCTTCGCGGATTGCCTGCTCGATGGTGTCTATCCGCAGATAGAAGGCGCCGAATCGCTTCGCCAGCGCCTGCGCAATCGTGCTTTTCCCGCTACCGGGTAAGCCGCTGAAAATAATGAACATCGTTGGTCCTTAATCTCCCTTTGGCCGGAGAATATCGTCACAGGCAAGCATTTACTCCGCCAGGTAGCCGCCATCGATGGGATAGACGCCTCCGCTGCAGAACCCTGACTTTTCTGACAGCAGGAACAGGATAAAATCCACCACCTCCTGCATTTTAGCCATTCTCTTTAGCGGATGGCTATTCGCAAAGGCGCGCTGAACGTCTGCGGGCAGTTGATTTATACGCGGCGTGCTGACGTATCCCGGAGCCACGGCGTTGACCCGCAGGCCCTGCTGCGCAAACTCCAGCGCGGCGGTTTGGGTGAGGCCAATAACGCCGTGTTTGGCCGTCGTATAGGGCGCCAGCCCGGGAATACCGACCAGGCCATTGACTGAGGATAAATTCACGATCGCCCCGCCGCCGGATTTTAGCAGCGGCGGAATTTCATATTTCATACAGTAAAACACGCTGCTCAAAGAGGTGGCGATCACCTTCTCCCAGTTATCTATCGTCTGCTGCGCAATATTTTTATTACTTTCGCCGGTGATTCCCGCGTTATTAACCGCATAATCCAGTCTGCCAAAGCGGGACACCACCTCATCGATCATCCGCCTCACCTGCTCCGGCTGCGAAACATCGCAGGCGATACCCGCCGCGGTGCGTCCATCCGCTGACAGCGATTTAGCCTTGCGCTCCGCCTGTTCGCGGGATCGACCGACCACGACCACCCGCGCCCCCGCCTGGTGTAATTGCTCCGCGACCACCTCACCGATGCCGGCGGTGCTGCCGGTCACTATTGCGACTTTGTGTTGAAAGCTCATGTTCGCTCCTGTAGAGAATGATGTTTTTTGCTCTACAGGAGTATATGAAAAGGCAGTGACAGCTTTTGTCAGTACTCGTCGTCCAGGCGAAGCCCCTCCTGCGCCCTCCATTTTCGCAATAAGCCGATCCTGCTTTCGTTATATTTATCAGCAAGCAGCGCGATGTGTATTATCCGGTCGGTTCTGAAGTGGCGAAAATCTTTTCGCAGTTCGCACCATCCGGCCAGCAGCCAGCACTCCTCCATATAAACCAGCGCCACCGGCCATATTACTCGGGAAGAGCGCCGCTCGTTTTTAGCGCAATAGGCTATTTGAACTTTATGTCGGTGATTAATTGCGTGGCGCAGCTCAGGAAAAAAAGCCTCATCTTTTTCACCCGGCCCGGTCAGCAATGACTGATACTCGATATGCTCCTTTAATTTATCAGGCGTCACCGAATGTATTTTAGCCAGCGTGCTTTTAGCGATCTTTTTAAAATCCGCATCGGTATTATGACAAACCCAGCTTAGCCCAAGCGTCAGGGCGTTAATTTCCTGGGCCGTAAAAACCAGCGGCGGCAGATGATAGTCCGACTTAATCATATATCCCATGCCGGAACTGCCCTCAATGCAGACCCCCTGCTGCTGGAGCGTCTGAATATCCCGGTAAACGGTGCGCACGCTTATCGCCAAACTGTCTGCAAGGGTCGATGCGGTAACCGGATAGCGGTGCTCCCGCAGGATCTGGAGCATTTCAAGAAGCCTTTGCGTGCGGGTCATCGCGTTTTCCTGTTATTCGCCGTGCCTCGTTCTGCGCTTTGCCCGGCAGCGGGTGTTAATACCGGGACGGGCGCAGAGAATCAAACGCCGATCGGCAACGGCCTGATAATAGATAGCTGAAGAATACCCCATTCCTCAATGCGGCGGCATCTATCGCAGGCCTGATTGCAGACCACCTTTGAAACCCGTAGTCGGGTCAGGATAGAGAAGTTCGCTGAGAAAAATTACCGTTCGCGGGCGGAGGCCAGCCGTGCGTTATCGGATAGCTGAGATGAGGCATCTATCTGCCGGTTATTAACCCAGCGCACGGACAGCGGCGTAATAATGGCGGCAACCACCGACAGCGCGGCAATTAACAGATAGCCGGACGACAGATTAATATGCTGCAGCATCAGTCCCATAATCACCGGGCCGACGAACATTCCCAGCGAGTAAATCGTCTGGAAAAGCCCCATCCGGGTGGACTGTTCGTCCGGGGTGGTATTAATCACGCTAAGAGACATGAACGCGGCAAAGGCCATACCGAATGAGAAACCGGCCAACGCCTGCAGGGCATAGATGAGGTACATATTGTCGGTAAAGGGAATACCGAGCGTCGAGAGGATCTGCAGAATAATCCCCACCACGGCGGTTTTCATCACGCCCAGGCGCTTATAGAAAACCGAGCTGCACAGGGCGATGGCGAGCGCATAGAAGATCAGATGGATATTGCTTAGCAGCGACAGGATCCCCGCCCGGGCCCCCAGCTTTTCGGCGTAAATAGGGGTCAGGGTATCGCGGGTGGCGAACGGCACCAGAATAACGATGGTGGCTAAAATACCAATCAGCCACACGGAGCGATCGCAGAGCTGCTTACGCGCCCCGGCGATACAGGCCTGCAGCGTCGGGGCGCGCACCGAATCGTGCACGTCGCTGATGCGAGTGGTCAGGATCAGCGCCAGCAGCCCGGAGACGCAGGAGAGTAAAAACGCGATGTTGTTCTCAAAATAGTGAATTAATAACCCGCCGATGCAGTTGCCAATGAACACGCCCACCGGACCGGCCAGCGCCAGCAGCGCCACGGCGGCCGGGGCTTCTTTACGGTCAAAGTAGCGGATAAACAGGATGTTATACAAAACCCACGTCGCGGCCGTTACGCCGTCCGCCGCCTTCGCCAGATACAGGGTCACCGCATTCGGCTCCAGCCAGGCCAGAGGCCAGGTGAAGATAGGCAGCAGCAGGCTGATTTGAATAAAGATTTTCCGACTTTTCACCACGTCAGAGACGATCCCCAGCGGAAAGCGGATCAGCAGCGTCGCCAGCCCGCTGGCCCCCATGATTATCCCCATCACCTGCGGTTCAATGCCCCTCTCCAGCATCATCGGCGCCAGAAAAGCGTCAATGCTGTGAATACAGATAAAAAACAGAATGCTAATGATAAAAAAGAGCCGGGCTTCAGGTCGGCGAAGTAGTGCTTGAAACATGGTTTGAACCTCTGAGAATTAATGGTTTTTAACCAATCAAGAACGGCATTTACCGGCTCTTCCCTCTGGCTGAATCTCCCTTTGCCCGGTATCGTTGACGGCATGAAATTGTCGTGAATACGTATTCAATTATTGAAGTTACGAAAAGGTTTCAATTTTGTAAAGTAACCTAATTAACATTGTGAGAAATTTAATTTTTACTGTTGCATACGCATGCAAAGATGGTGTAAGTATAAAAAACACCCTCCTGCTGACGGCGGCCTAACGGCGTTGGCGAGAGTCCAGGATGAGGAACCGGGGTAATGAAACGTAAGAGTTTTGCGGCGGTCACGTCGCAACAGGTGGCGCAGCTGGCAGGGGTATCGCAGTCGGCGGTATCGCGCAGCTTTACGCCAGGGGCGAGCATCTCCCCGGCGACGCGTGAAAAGGTGCTGAAGGCTGCCCGGGAGCTTGGCTATCGCCCAAACGCGATCGCCCGCTCTCTCAATACCGCCCGGTCGCGCATCATCGGCGTGGTTATCTCCTATTTCGATAACCAGTTCTATCCGCAGGTTCTGGAAGCGCTGGCGCAAAAGCTCGATACCCTCAACTACCACCTGCTGCTGTTTGTCGGCGACAGAGAGGGCAACGTCGACCGGATTTTCGATCAGATTATGCAGTACCGGGTCGACGGCATCGTGCTGGCCTCGGTCACGCTGTCGCTGGATCTCTCCGAAGAGTGCCTGGCGGCGGGGATCCCGGTGGTGCTGTTTAACCGCAGCCAGGAGAACGGCATGGCGTCGAGCGTGAACAGCAATAACGAAGCGGCGGCGCGGCAAATCGCCGAGTTTCTGCTGGCCGGCGAGCACCAGCGCTACGCCTACGTCGGCGGCGTTGCCGACTCGTCGGTGAATATCGCCCGTCAGCGCGGCTACCTGACGGCGCTACAGGAACAGGGGATCACCGACGTGCGGGTGGTCAACGGCAACTATGACACCAGGCAGACCATTCGTGCCGCCTATAGCCTCTTCTCAACGCCTCCGCTGCCGGACGCCATCTTTGTCGCCAACGATCATATGGCTATAACGGTGATGGATGTCGCCCGCTACGAGTTCGGCCTGCAGATCCCTCAGGACCTGTCGGTCATTGGCTATGACGATACCGGCCCATCCGGCTGGCCCTCGTATGCCTTGACCTCAGCTTCTCAGCCGGTACAGGAGATGGTGGAGGCAGCGGTTGGGCTGCTGATGAAGCAAATTGAGAGCGGCACCATCGAGCCCGAGCAGATTACCGTGCCCGGCATGCTGGTTGTGCGCCACTCCGCCCGCCGTCCGCACAGCGGCATTATTGAAAAAGAGGGTCTATCCCTGTTTCAGCCCCAGGAGCTTAAATGAGCAGATTACGCGGCTTCAGCCCCCAGTTTGATTCTATTCAGCAGTTTATTACCACGCTGACCCACGTGGTCTGGGAGCAGAAGGATATCGGCCAGCTGGCTGATTTCTACGCTTCGCCGGTGGTGTTTATTACCCCGGAAAAGCAGCTGACCGACCTTTCCCAGTTTATGCGCCATACCCTGGAAGCCATGCATAGCTTCCCGCAGCGCAGCGTGCTGACGGAGGATATTCTCTGCGCGGAAAGCGAGGGCGGCGAGTATTACGCCTCCCAGCGCACCGTGGCCTCTATTCGCCATCAGGGCGAGGGCTTTTTCGGCGCGCCGACCGGCAAAAGCGTCTGGGTGCGCACCTGGGCGGACCGCATCTGCGCCGACGGGGCGATACGCCAGGAGTGGCTGCTGCAGGACCGCACGGCGATCCTGGCCCAGCTGGGGCTGGACGTCCGCGAATTTGCCCGCAGCCTGGACAGCGTCCGCCAGCAGCTGGGGCTGGAAAAGACGCCGGCGGAGGCGCTGGACGCGCGCTGGGCCGGTGGACCCGACGGGGACGACGTCGATGGCCCCATCGCCGGGGTGATTGAGCGCTATCTGACCATGTGGGCCGGCGGCAACAGCGGGACGGTGCCCGGTTTATATCACCCCGCCGCGACGCTCTACGCGCCGGGTCACTGTATGGGCACCGGAGAGGCGGAAATCAGCGCGCTGCTCTCCGGCTACCGCGCCTCCTTCGCCGATAGCGAAACCCAGCTGCATCATCTGACCGTGCGTAAAGATGCCCATGAGCCGGTGCGCATCTCGCTGCGCTGGTCGCTATTAACCTGGCACGACGGCTACGGCAAATTTGGCGCGCCGACGCGCAAACCTATTTCTATTGCCGGCATCAGCCAGCTGGAATTACGCGATGGTTTAATTATTCGCGAATATCTCGGTATCGATGAATTATCAATATGGTCGCAAATCGTTAACTAGCAAATATTTATCATAGTTTATCTGCCGCAATATTAATTGCGGTAATAACATCGCCCATTTATAGGGTGCAGGTCGCTTATTGTCTGAATAACTCTGAACATCTATGCAGGAGGTCCTATGTCTTCAACAGAAGTAACAAATAAAGCTCCAGCAGTACCCGAAAAAAATAATAGTAAAATTCAGCGTGACGAACCGGTATTACAGGTTGAGCGCCGCGACTTTATCGATCTGGTTCCGGAAAAACGTCCGCGCGCGCAGTCCTTAAAAGGCTTCGATGAGTGCTATACGGATATTGTCGACTATATCGTACGCTGTACCCATAAAATATGGGATGAACGCGACGTCGGCTTAATTTATACCCACTACACCCACAACTGCGTGCTTTATAACGCGCTGGGGACGCTGTATAACCGCGAGGAGGTGGTGCAGGATACCCTGAAACGGCTGGTGGCCTTCCCCGAGCGTCGGGGCATGGCCACCCAGGTTATCTGGAACGGGAATGACGTTGACGGCTTCTATACCTCGCATCTGGTCACCGGCAGCGGCCGGCATACCCAGTTCAGCCATCTCGGCCAGCCCACCAACCGCACGTTTGTCACCCGCACCGTTGCCGACTGCATGATCCACGAGAACAAGATCTACCGCGAGTGGGTGGTCAGCGACAACATGTCGCTGATGAAGCAGTTGGGGCTGAATACCGATGAAATCGCCGGCAACATGGCGAAGGAGCAGTTTGATAAGGGCTTCCGCGTGACCGATATCGGCGAGAACGGCCGCCTGCTGGGCCAGTATCCGCCGGAGATAGAGTGCGATACCTCCATCGCCCATACCGATACCGAAGAGCAGTGCCTGCGCTGGATGCACGAAATTTATAACCGCCGGATGCTGGGCAAGATCAAAGAGGTGTACGCCCCTAACGTTCAATGGCACGGTCCGCTGATGAAAGAGCTGTACGGCGTGGCGTCCGTGACCCACCAGACGCTGGCGCTGATTGGCATGATCCCGGACGGCGCGTGGCTTCCGCAGCATATCTGCTCCAACCCGTGCGATGAGGGCGGCGTGAAGGTGGCGATCCGCTGGATTATGGAAGGTCATCACCTCGGCTACGGCGAGCTGGGCAAACCCACCGGGGAGCGTCTGTTCGTAATGGGTATGTCCCACTATCACATCGTGAACGGCAAAATTGTCGATGAGTGGGTGGTTTACGATCACCTGGCGCTGCTGGCGCAAATCAAACTTGGTCAGATGGAGAACGCATGATGGCACAGTCGATTGCCGATCGGGTTACGTGGATTAAACATCCTCAGGGGCAGGATGAGAAGGCGGACCGCACGCTGACCGAGACCGTCAGCGCCATTATCGCGCGCGTCAGGCAGGACGGGGACGAGGCGCTCAGGGACTACTCCCGCCAGTTTGATAACCTGGTGCCGCAGCAGTTTGAAGTCACCGCCGACGAGATAGCGCAGGCGCTGGCCGACATGGACCCGCAGACCCGTCGCGACAGCGAATTTGCCATCGCCCAGGTACGCCGCTTTGCGCAGGCCCAGTTTGCCACGATGCTGCCGCTGGAGGTGGAAACGCTGCCGGGGGTACATCTTGGGCATCGCATCATCCCGCTACAGAGCGTGGGCTGCTACGTCCCCGGTGGGCGCTACCCTATTCTCTCCGCGCCGGTGATGTCGATTGTGCCCGCCACCGTTGCGGGCTGCGAGCAGATTATTGCCTGCCTGCCGCCGGGCGCGCATCCGGCGATGATAGCCGTCTGCCATCTGGCCGGGGCCCACCGCATCTTTAAGGTGGGTGGCGCGCAGGCGATTGCGGCGATGGCGTGGGGCAGCGAGAGCATTCCGGCGGTGGATAAAATCGTCGGCCCCGGCAACGCCTACGTTAATGAGGCCAAGCGCCAGGCGTTCGGTAAAGTGGGGATTGATGCCCTTGCCGGGCCGAGCGAAATATTCACCGTGGCCGATGAGAACGCCGATCCGCGCATTCTCGCCGCTGACCTGCTGGCCCAGGCGGAGCACGACGTCCATACCCGCGTCGGGCTGGCGACCACCAGCGAAGATATCGCGAAACGGACCCTTGCCGAGATTGAGCGCCAGCTGGGCAACCTGCCTACCGCCGCCACGGCGGGAGAGGCCTGGCGTCGTCAGGGCGAAATCGTGGTCTGCGAGACGGAAGAGCAGCTGATCGCCTTTGCCGACCATATCGCCACCGAGCATCTGCAGGTTCATACCCGCGATCCGCACGCCACCGCGGCAAAGATCCGCCACTACGGCTCGCTGTTTATCGGCCAAAATGCCAGCGTCGTCTTTTCGGATAAGTGCTGCGGAACCAACCATACGCTGCCGACCATGGCGGCGGCACGCTACACCGGCGGGCTGTGGGTTGGCGCCTACGTCAAAATTTGCACCCATCAGTGGATCGACGAGCACGGCATCGCGGCCATAGCGGAACCGGCCATTCGCCAAAGCCGCACCGAGGGAATGCAGGGACACCGCCGCGCGGCGGAGATCCGCCTGCGTCCGCAGGAGATTGACGCCATTACCGCCGGCCTGCGAGATTAGGCTGCGAGCACCGGCAGGCCGCGCGGCCTGCCGCATTACCCTCTTCAGGAACCTACGCTATGCGCGCAATGCGTCTTATCCCACCTCCGGACTGTCGCGAAGAGATAGCCCGCAGGCTCCAGCTGATCGCCGACCATCATCACCTCAACGCCATTATTGGCGTCAACGCGGATGCCATCGCCGAGGCCGAACGCTGCCAGCGGCTCCGGCGCGAAGGCGGCCTCGCCGGGCCCCTGCACGGCGTACCGCTGATCGTGAAGGACAATATCGCCTGCGCCTCCCTGCCGATAACCCTCGGGTGCCGGGGACTGGCATCGCTACGGGCGACATCCGACGCGCGGGTCATCCGTCGCCTGAAGGCCGCCGGAGCGATTATTCTCGCCAGGGCGAATATGTCCGAGTTTGCTTTTGACGTTCGCTCCCGCAGCTCCCTGGCTGGCGACGTGCGTAATCCGCAGCATCCCACGGTGACCGCCGGCGGCTCGAGCGGCGGCAGCGCGGCCGCCGTGGCCGTCGGTATGGCGGACGGCGCCCTGGGAACGGATACCGGCGGTTCGATTCGCATTCCCTGTAGCTACAACGGACTCGTGGGGCTGCGCCCCGCCTTTCGTCGCCAGATGCTTGAAGGCGTTGCTCCGCTCTCCGTCAGCAAGGACACCGTCGGCCCGATGGTCCACGGCGTGCGCGATGCCGCCCTTTTACACGCCATTATGCACGGCGAGCGGCCCGTTGAGCCGCCATCCGCATCGCTGAAATCGCTCCGCTTAGGGGTGATTAGCGCGCTGGAGGGCGCAGACCCGGCCCAGCTAAAGGTCTGGCATCGCGCGCTGGAGGCGCTTCGGCTGGCCGGCGCGACGCTTGTCGAGGTAGTTCTGCCCATTCTCGCGGAGGTGCGCTCCCGGCCCTGCCTTAGCCTTTGTGAATTTCAGGTGGCTATCAACGGCTGGCTGGCGCATCAGCCGGGCGCGCCCGCCAGCCTGCGGGCGATTATCGACTCCGGCGAATATCTCCCCGAGTTTCGGCCGCTGCTGGAACAGATGCTCACGTCGAACGGCCTGAAAACGCCGCAGTGGCTGAGCGGTCGCCGCTTTCAGCGCCGCCTGTATCGGACCCTGGGCCAGGCCGCAGAGCACAACGCGATCGACGCCTTTGTCTATCCCACCGTCAGTCGTCAGCCGGTAAGCCTTGAAAAAATGCCTCCGGGCTGCGCGCCGGAGCTGGCGGCTATCAGCGGCCTGCCCGCCATCACCCTGCCGTGCGGGCTGGTGCCGAACGGGTTACCGGTTGGCATGGAGCTGCTGGCGAAAACGCGGGACGAGGGCGCTTTACTGTCCATCGCCCTCGCCTGCGAAAGCATTTTTCAGCCTGCCTAAGCGAGGCGCGTTGGGGGAAACGTCCACGCAGGCCGCAGGATACGCCTCCTGCGGCCTGCGGACGCGTTACGAATGGGCCGCCCGTTCTGCGCTGTGCCGCTGAGCATCAGGACGAATCCTGAACCAGATGGCATACATCGCGGGCAGGAACACCAGCGTAATGATGGTGCCGCCAAAGGTCCCGCCAATCAGGGTATAGGCCAGAGTTCCCCAGAACACCGAGTGCGTCAGCGGAATAAACGCCAGTATGGCGGCCATCGCCGTCAGCAGCACCGGCCGGGCACGCTGCACCGTCGCCTCCACCACCGCATGGAAAGGGGCCAGCCCTTCCTGCTCGTTGTGATGGATCTGTCCTATCAGGATCAGGGTGTTACGCATCAGAATACCCGACAGCGCGATCAGCCCCACCAGGGTATTGATGCCAAAAGGCTGGTTGAAGAGCAGCAGGGTTGGCACCACCCCAATCAGCCCCAGCGGCGCGGTGAGGAAGACCATCACCATCGCCGCCATCGACCGTACCTGCAGGATGATAATTAACAATGTGATGGCAATCATGATAGGGAACAGCGGAACCATCGCTTTGGTGGCTTTCCCCGATTCTTCAATCGAACCCGCCTGCTCGATGCGGTATCCGGCCGGCAGCGTATCGATGACCGGCTGCAGCGCCTTGGTGATGGCGGTGGAAACATCCGGCGGCTGCAGATTTTCGGCAATGTCGCCCCTCACGGTAATGGTTGGGGTGCGATCGCGACGGCGCATAACCGGATCTTCCATTTGCACCTCGACCTCTCCGATCTGAGACAACGGAACGCGCTGACCGGCAGAACCTACCAGGGTGAAGCCGGCTATTTTTGCCGGGTCAAGCCGGATATCGCCCGCCGCGCGCCCCATGACCTGCACCGAACGGATATCTTCCCGCACCGAGGTGATCGGAATGCCTGAAAGCAGGAACTGCAGCTGCTGCGCGGCCGCATTCGATGTCAGCCCCACCGCCTGCAGACGATCCTGATCGAGCGTGAAGTGCAGCGCCGGTACCCGCGGGCCCCAGTCGGTGTTGACGGTTCTCATCATCGGGCTGGCCTGCATCACTTTTTCGACCCTATCCGCAATTTCACGCAGCGTGGAGGGATCCGGCCCCATAACACGATATGCCACCGGATAGGGTGAATACGGGCCAAACACCAGCTGGGTCACGCGCAGGCGCGCTTCAGGCGCCAGCCCGCCGGCCGCGGCTTCACGCAGTCTGAACTTGAGCGCCTCGCGTGCTTGCGGATTGTCCGTCAGCACCACAATTTTCGCAAATGACGGATCGGGCAGCTCAGGCGCCATGGCCAGAAAGAAGCGCGGCGACCCCTGACCGATGTAGGAGGTGACGATTTTGGCCTCTTTCTGCTTGCTCAGCCAGGCTTCGATTTTCGCCGCCGTGGCGCTGGTCTGTTCAATGGATGTGCCATAAGGCATCTGCACCTCCACCAGCACTTCCGGGCGATCGGAGGTGGGGAAAAACTGTTTTTTCACCAGCCCCATGCCGAGTATCGCCAGCGTAAAGACGGCAATCACGGTACCGGCGACCATCCACTTGCGGGCGATAACCCGGGTCAGCAGCCGGCGAAAGCGGTTGTAATGGCGGGTGTTGTAGATAGCGGCGTGTCCGCCCTCAACCTTCCTGATGTTGGGCAGCATCTTCACGCCCAGATAAGGCGTAAACACCACCGCCACAATCCATGAAGCAATCAGGGCGATACCGACAATCCAGAACATGTTGCTGGTATATTCCCCGGCGGTGGACTGGGCAAAACCGTTGGGCATGAAACCGACGGCGGTGACCAGCGTACCGGCGAGCATCGGGGCGGCGGTGTGGCTCCAGGCATAGGCCGAGGCTTTGATGCGGTCGTAGCCCTCTTCCATTTTCACCACCATCATTTCGATGGCGATAATGGCGTCATCGACCAGCAGCCCGAGCGCAAGGATCAGCGAGCCCAGGGTGATACGGTCAAAGTTTTTGCCGGAAGCCTCCATCACCACAAAAACGATAGCCAGGGTCAACGGCACGGCGGCAGCGACCACGACGCCCACGCGCCAGCCCATGCTGACAAAACAGACCACCATCACCACCAGCAGCGCGACGAAGAATTTAATCATGAACTCGTCAACGGCGGAGCTGATGTTGACGGACTGGTCGGTCACCTTGGTCAGGGTCATGCCGAGCGGCATACTTTCATTGATTTTGGCCGTTTCCGCATCCAGCGCCTTCCCCAGATCCAGACCGTTCCAGCCGTCACGCATCACGATGCCCAGCAGCAGCGCCGCTTCACCCTGGTTGCGGATCAGGAAGGTCGCCGGGTCTTCGTAGCCCCGCTCCACGGTTGCCACGTCCGATAGCTGCAGGGTTCTGCCCTGGACAACAATGGGGGTTTTGCGGATTTTCTCCAGCTTGTCAAAGGCGCCATCCAGGCGGATAAAGACCTGCGGCCCTTTGGTATCAATCGAACCGGCGGGCGTCAGCACGTTCTGACTGTTGAGGGCGGAGAAAATATCCTGAGGCGAAACGCCCAGCGTCGCCAGCCGGTCATGGGAGAAGGAGACAAAGATGCGCTCGGCCTGTTCGCCGATAATATTGACCTTTTTGACCCCCGGCACGTGCAAAATTCGCTGGCGCAACGATTCTGCATCGCGGACCAGCAGCCGCTGCGGCTCCCCTTTCGCCTTCAGCGCAAAGAGCGCGAAGGTCACGTCGGAGAATTCGTCATTGACCATCGGCCCGATCACGCCTGCCGGCAGGTTTTGGGCCTCATCGCCGAGCTTCTTGCGCGCCTGATAGAACTCTTCCTGCACCAGTGAAGGCGGCGTGCTGTCCTGCAGTGACAGCATGGTAAAAGCCAGACCGGGACGGGTGTAAGTTTCGGTGCGGTCATACCACTTGAGCTCCTGCATGCGCTTTTCCAGCGGTTCCGCGACCTGATCCTGCATCTCCTGCGCGGTGGCGCCCGGCCAGGCAGAAATAATCGTCATCTGCTTGACGGTAAACGGGGGATCTTCTGCCCGCCCCAGCTCGAAGAACGCCAGGATCCCGGCCACGGTAATCAAGATAATAAGGAACAGCGTGATTGAGCGCTCGCGAACGGCCAGCGCTGAGAGATTGAATTTTCCCTCGCTCATGGCTGACTCCCGGCGACGCTGGCATCGCCCTGGGCCGTACGTACGGCCTCACCGTCATGCAGCAAATGCGCCCCGAGAGCGACCACCAGCTCACCAGCCTGGAGGTTACCGGAGACCTGCGCCACATCATCACCCAATCCCAGCACCTGCACGGGCCGCCACGAGACTTTGGCGGGCTGACCTGAAATCTCCCAGACCCCCGGCCCTTTGCCCGGATCGTAGATGGCAGCGAGTGGCACCTGCATCACCTGGCCCGGTAATTTATCGTCGGCAATATGCAGCGTCACGGTCGAACCCAGCGGCGCGCTCGCCAGCGCCCCTTCAAGCACGTATCTCGCTTCGAAGGTACGGGTGACGGAGTCCGCGGCATCGGAAAGGAGGCGCAGCGTTGCCGGAACCGGCTGTTTGTCCGTGCCGTACAGCGTTGCCATGGCCGCGCTTCCGACGGGCGGACGTAGCGTCTCTGGCAGCTGCACGATGGCCTCGCGCTGGCCTGCTCTGGCCAGGCGAACCACCGCCTGACCGGCGCTGACCACCTGGCCGGGCTCCGCCAGCGTATCCATGACCACGCCGTCGGCGTCGGCCAGCAGCACGGCGTAGCCCGTCGCGTTTTGCGCCACGTTCGCCTGCGCCTGCGCCGCGCTGAGCTCAGCTTTGGCCGTATCGGCGGCGGCCTTTATCTGGTCGTAGGCCGATGCAGAAACGGCGCCCGTGGCGACCAGACCGCGGTAGCGCGCCTCATCCGCAGTGGCTTGTTTTGCGCGGGCCCGGGCAGCCGCGACGGCCTGCTGCTGAGCCTGAGCCTGCAGGCTCAGGTCTACGGGATCCAGGCGCATTAGCGGCTGGCCGCGCTTGACGGTCTGGCCGGTATCGACCAGGCGTTCAAGGATTTTGCCCTGCACTCTGAAACCGAGATCGCTTTGCACCCGGGCGACAACAACGCCGGTAAACGCGCGGGAGGCATCCATCGCACTCATTACGGTCGCAGACCTTACCAGAGGAGGCTGAGTACGGGGATCGTCGGTAGTAGAGGCGTCGCCGCAGCCCACAAGGGCAAACGGCAACAGGCAGACAGCAAAGGTAGCAGGTTTGAGCCTGAGCATGGGTACCCTTATCGATTTAGCAGGACGGTAGCCGCATTCTCAAACTAGTGACCAAATTTGTCAACAGTCACAAATTAGGGTGACAGACTTCTCAATATCAGTGACGAGAGCAGCGCAGCGGCTGACGATGCGGTATCCAGATTGTATTGCAGCTCAACCGGACTGATATAGGGCCGCATAACCAGATAAATCGCGTGTGTCGCCTCGTCTAGCGGCGTTTTGCGCTCAAACTCCCCGCTCTGTCGCCCTTCCAGCAGGATTTTCTCAATCAGCTGCTGCAGGTGATGTTCATACTTTTCCGCCGAAGGCCACCTGTCACGCGCGGCCACCGCCGCAATGTCGTAAAGCTTGCGATCGTGAAAAAAGAGATCGCTACCGGCTTCGGTGAGCGATCGGAATAAGCGCCTCAGCTTTTCGGAAGCCGTCGGCGCATCAGCGATCGCTGCATCAACAATCTCCATAATCATTGCCAGCCGATTGGCGCAGATAACCTCGCCGATTGCCTGCTTCGAATCGAAGAATTTATAGATATAAGCTTTTGAGAAGCCTATGGCTTTAGCCAGGTCGGAGACCGTAGTTTTCTCATAGCCAAAATGCCCGAAATGCTCCGTGGCGGCTTCGACAACCCGGTCGCGGACGCCGTGGTCCGAGGGTCCCCGTGGGGGATGTACATCTGTATGTTTATTCATTTTTTCAGCTTAGCGTAATGCGTCCTGATTGACAACGAGTGACCATTTGGTAATGTGGTCACAGCGCGATCCCGCTCCGGGAAAATTAACGGGCTCCCTTCGCCTCTTTGCCCCGCGGCGAGCAGCGACCGGAGCGTGCGGGCGGCGCTTCCACAACCTCGGGATAAAACGGACTGGCCTGAGTACGCACGCTACCACATATCTGGCAGCCCTTGAGCGCGGGTACTGCGCCAGATCGCAGCATTAGCCGGGGGAACGGATGAAAAGGATCGGAATTCTGGGCGTCGATGCATTGACGGAACAGCTGGTGAGAGGATTTTTCCGCGCGCAACCTGATGCCCAGGTGTTCCTCTATCCGGGTAAAAGCAGGATTGCCCAGATGCTCGCCGGGGAGTTTCCCTGCTGGACGCTGGATAGTCCCGGGTCGGTGATTGATGAGGCGGATGTCGTTATTATCAACGCTGGCCCCGAAGCCCTGTACGAGCTCGCAAAACATCTGCAGCTGCGCGGCTCGCAGACGCTGATTTCTCTTGTCCCGGCAATCCGCTCTCAGACCCTACGCCGGCTGTTTCGCCACGAGGATTGCGTCAGATTAATGCTGGCCTTTACCGATGAAATCAACAAATCCGCCGTTATATTGACCGCCGCCGATGACCATATTCAGCGCCTGTTTTCCCTGCTGGGACCGCTGTGCGTGGTGGCTGATGAAGCCGAGTTTGATTCGGTCACCACCGGTTTTAGGTGATACGTTGCCTCTTTATGCGTCCGGCGCAGTGCACAAAATCCGCAGCCCGGCGAAAGAGAAGAATAAGCCCTGCGCGCCGGGCAAGCGGCAGCCGGCGCCCCGGATGAGCAAGGTGCACAACGTTTGGCGCCCTGCTCCCGTCTATGCCCGACAGGGGTCATCGGGCATAGCGACGGACGGCAGAGGTTTACTTCAGCGCCGGCCAGTAGCTGCGGTTAGCAGCAATTAAGTCATCGAGAATAGCTTTAGCCACCGAGGCGCTCGGCACCGTCTTAGACAAGGTGATGGCCTGCCAGAGCTTCTGATAGCTGCCCTCAACCCAGGCATCAACAACCAGCTTCTCCACCGCCACCTGCTGCTCCATCATCCCCTTCTGGAAAAGCGGAATTTTTCCCATCGCCAGCGGCTCCGGACCGTTAATTCCCACCAGGCAAGGGACCTCAACCATCGCCGTATCATCAAAATTAGCGATAGCGCCGTTATTTTCCACGATCAGCAGCATCCGCTCCTGGGTATTAAACGCGATGGCGCAGGCGAGGTCGACGATGAAGGTCGCGTGCGCCCCGGCGTGGAAATGGGCCTCGCTGGCGCTCTGGCGCACGACTATCTCTCTGGCCATATCGAACACCTCCTTCTCTCTTCCCGCCATGACCTCATTGGCGCGGGTAAAATCAGGGTCGGAGTGGGCAACCTCGTAATCGGCGTAGAAGTAGTATTTCAGGTAGGTATTCGGCAGCGTATCGGGATCGAGGGCGAAGACGTCTTTCACCTTTTTGAAGGTCTCAATCCAGCTCGGCGCTTTATGCTGAAAATCCTCTTTCGGGCTGCAGTACCCCAGCTCGGCAACGTGATGCTTCAGGACGGGCATTAAATCATTACCGGCTTTATCCGTAATACTGGTCCACCAGCCGAAATGATTCAGGCCAAAATACCTGACGTTCATCTCTTTACGCGACGAGAGCCCGAGGATGTCGGCAAACAATCCTTCAATGGCGACCGGCATGTCGCAAATATTGATAATCTTCGCCGTGGGGCGTAATCGACGGGTCGCCTCAGCAACGATAGCCGCCGGGTTGGAATAGTTAAGCATCCACGCCCCCGGCGAGTAGGTCTCCATATAATCCACCAGCTCAAGCACGCCGGCGATGGAGCGCATACCGTAGGCAATGCCCCCCGGCCCGCAGGTTTCCTGGCCGATAACGCCGTACTTAAGCGGGATTTTTTCGTCCTTTTCCCGCATCTCATACAGGCCAACGCGAATATGGGCCATCACGAAATCAACGCCGGTAAACGCCTCCTGCGGATCGGTTGTGAAGCTGAACGCAACCTGCGGATAGCGCTCCGCCACCAGAATGGTACAGGCTTCGCCGATAACGCGCTGACGCTCGGGGTTATTGTCATACAGCCGGATCTCGCTCAGGGGGAAGCGGTCCATATTTTCCAGCAGCATCATAACAATCCCCGGAGTATAGGTACTGCCACCGCCGGCAATAGTGACAACAAATTTATTTTTCATTTTCCACCTCTTTATTCATGAATATCTAAATAGCTATTTACGGCACTGCGAACTTTATTCACCCCGACGCCGTAGATAACCTGAACGTGATGACCGTTGATAATGACGCTGGCGCCGCCGCTGCTCTTCAGAAGGCTCTCCTGAATCAAAGCGGGGTCCCGCACGTCAACCCGCAGTCGTGTAAAGCAGTTATCGACAGAGCAGACGTTCCCTTTGCCGCCAAGCCCGAGGACCACCTGTTCACCCGATGCCTGACCCACCGCACCGGCGCTCGCCTTTTTTTCAGCGCCGGGCTCGCCCTGCTCCCGGCCCGGCGTATTTAGCCGAAGGCGGGTTATCAGGAATTTACCGACAAAGTACATGGTCGCGGTTTCCATCAGGCCCAGAACCACAAAGATGGGCCAGCGCGTCAGGTGCGCCCCTGCCGGGATGTTATAAACAATGAAATCGATAATGCCGTTGGTTGCACAGACCCGGACGTTAAGGAGCCAGGCCAGCATCTGGAAAAAGCCATCCAGCAGCGAATAGACCAGCCAGAGCAGCGGTGCGGTAAAGATGAACAGGAACTCAAAGGGCTCAGTGATGCCGACCAGAAACGAGGTGACGATCAGCGGAATAAGGGTGATTTTTAATTTCTGCTTATTCTCCGGCCTCGCGGTTTTATAAAATGCCAGGGCCATTCCCGCCGTACCGAATATTTTCACCATCCCGTAAGTTAAAAAGCGCGCCGAATCGCTTAAGGCGCCGCCGGTATTGCTGGCAATTTCGGCGAGAAAAATGGGCTTCGCCCCGACGACCGTTTGGCCGTCTATCAGCAGCTGCCCGCCGATGGAGGTAAACACAAAGGGCGACCAGATCAGGTGATGTAAGCCTGTTGGTATAAGAAAGCGGTTAAGAAAGCCGTACAGAAACACGCCCGCCGCACCGAAGGTTTTCATCACGCCGGTGAGCGCCGATATGCCATGCTCAACAATCGGCCAGATATAGACGGTGCCGATGGCAAACAGGCCCACCAGCGGGATCATGACGATCAGCACCAGTTTGCTGTTGCCGTAGATGGAGAACGCGCCCTGAAACTCTATCGCCACGAAGCGGTTATGGATAAACGCCACGACGCAGCCGAGAATGATGCCGAGAAACACCCCCATATCAATAACCTGGAAGCCAAAAATAAAGGTTTGGCCGCTGCCGTATAGCTGCGCATTGCTGCTGCCTTCGGCCAGTCGTTGCGTGAGGGTTAGCCAGCTGTTATTCGCCGCCAGATACATAAACCAGGTCATGGCCGCCACGAAAGCCGCTTCCGCTTTGCGGCTTTTTGCCAGCCCGCTGGCCAGCCCGAGGCAAAAGAAAAAGCCGAGGTTATTCATTATTGCCCAAAGCATACTGGAAACATATTTACCCAGTAGATAAAGCGTGCTGCTTTCGGCCACCCATAATTTATTGCTAGTGATGCTGAGTAATGCAATCAAAAGGCCAACGACCGGCAGATATAAAACTGGCCCAATCATCGCCTTCGAAAAGTCCTGTAATTTTTTAACCCCAACCATTGTCGACCCCTTTACCATCCGACGCCTGCCAGCGTCGCGGAACATGGAACCCAGCTTATGTCGAGGCCGAAATAAATCAGATCGGCAAAACCATCATTTGTGATAGAAGTCATATACCTTTAGGTGGAATAGATATATATGTAAAACCTTATTTTTAGATGACATTGCGCCACCAGCTTTCATGATTTAATTTATTTACATACTAATCAATAAATTAATTGAGATCTCGCAAAGTCACTCATCAATCTGAGACATCTATAAGTGATATATAAATCAATTGCCGGTGAGCTAAAAAATCGCATCAACAGCGATGAGTACGAAATCGGGGATGCGCTACCCAGCGAGAAGACGCTGGCTGAGGAACTGCAGGCGTCGGTGATGACTATCCGCAAGGCGCTGACGCTGCTTGAAGAGGAAAAGCTGATCGTCAAACGGCACGGCAGCGGCTCGTACGTGGCGCGCAAGAGCAACTACCACGGCGGCGAACTTGATGGGTTTAATTACCAGATGCATGTCGTCGGCGTGACCAATTACCGCAATAAGGTGATTGAATTCACCATGATCGACGCCCCGTTGGCGATCGCCCAGCAGCTAAAAATTGAGCCGGGAGAAAAAGTCTATTACGTCAGGCGCCTTCGCCTTATCGACGACGTGCCCATTTTGATTGAAAACAGCTATATCCCGGTGGCGGTTTTTCCATGGCTGAGCATCGGCAATCTGGAAAGATCGAAATTTAACTATTTCAAGAAAGAGTGCAATATTTCCATTCTGGAGAGCCACCGCAGCTACTCCCCGGTTCTCGCCACCCGGGAACAGGCGGAGTTCCTGCAGGTACCGGCAAACAGCCTCCTGCTGCGGGTCCAGTCGCTCAGCTACGCGCAGAATAATATCTGCGTCGATTTATCCGATATCTACCAGAACACCAACAAATACAACGTCAAGCATATCACCCGTCGTTAGGCCGCCAGACTTCGAAGGCGGCGCGCGACGGCCTGAGACTTCCTGCGGCCCGCCGGAGCGCACGCATGCAAGCGGCGCATCGTGCAGCGCAGGGGAATCGGCTGTCCCCTCTGCCCCACGATGCGCCGGATACCCTTTTTAACGCCCGGCGGCAGGGGCGCCGTTTCAGGTCGCCCCGTGTTTATCGCTGCGGCTACGCCTCGTACGCCGCGGTATGGAAATCAATCTCCCACTGCAGCACCTCGCCGTACAGCGCCGACAGCACCTGCTTTTCGCTTTCATTAAGCGCCATTGCGCAGCGGTCCAGCTCCGCCTTCAGCCAGCAGGCCTGGCGGTAGAACTCCTCCTCCGCATGCATCTCGACCCAGCGCCGCAGATCCGCGTCGCTCTGGGGGCGATCGCTCACCCGCCGGCACCAGCAGTAGTACATCCACTCCGCGCCGAACATCAGGGTAATAATCTGCTCATAGCTCCCCTCCCGGGCGATGCGCAGCATACCGTCGCGAAAGCGGCACACCCCGGGGCGGTCGTCCGGATAGTCGGCAGGATTAACCCGGCGCTCGGCCAGCACCTGTTCAAACCAGGCGATCTGGGTGTCCACCAGCGCGTTGAGGACGCCGATCAGCCAGCGCTGCTGGCGAATATCCGGCGCCTTGCTGACGCCGAGGGCAAAAATGGCAATCGCCGTGGCGACAAAGTTGCCCTCAAAGACCAGATAGCGGTTAAAAACCGTCTCCGGCAGGCTGTCCTGCTCGATATCGACCACAAAGCGGTGCTGCTGCATCGCCTGCCAGACCGGCTGATGTTCACGCAGCAGGCGCTCGCTAAAGTCCTCCATTACGCCTCCTCCAGCACGGCCTGAGCAACCGACATAAAGTGCTTCACCCGCGCCAGCTCGACATCGTTCCACCAGACGCCGTCCACCTTCATGGTGCTGGCGACGATCACCCCCTGCGTGCGCCCGAGGATCTGGCAGACGTTGGCCGGCGTCACGCCGGAGCCCACCAGCAGCGGCAGCTCGGTGGCGGCGCGGATCTCATCGATCTCCTCCATGGTGGCGCTATCGCCGGTGCGCTGACCGGTGGCGATCACCGCGTCGGCCTCGAAGAAGTCCACGTCGCGGGTCAGCTCCTGAATCGAACGGTCGGCGACGATGGCGTGGCTGCCGTGCTTAACGTGGCTGTCGGCAAAGACGCGAATATGCTCCGCACGCAGCTGGCTGCGATAGCGCAGGGCCTTCGCCGCCGCCCCTTCAATAAACCCCTCGTTGGCGATATAGGCGTTGGCCCACTGGTTTACGCGGACGAAATCGGCCCCGCCGGCCAGCGCGGTAGCCAGCGCGGGAATCGCGGCGTTGGCCAGCACGTTAATCCCCAGCGGCACGCCGAAACGTTCGCGAACTTTCTCGGTAATGACCGCCATCAGCGCCGATGTTTCAGGGCCAATATCCTCCGGTTTGGCAAAGGGAATATCACCGTGGTTTTCAACAACCAGGCCGTGAACGCCCCCCGCAATATAATTCTCGGCATCCCTAAGCGCTCTTTCAATAATAGCGCTCACTGATTTACCACGATATTTAGGCGTACCTGGAAAGGGGTCACAGTGAATGACACCGATGACAACTTTGCGACGAGAAAAAATATCTTGTATTGCGTTAGGTTTTTCTGCTGATATAGAAGTCATGTTATCCATCCTGTTAAGGGAACACTATGCGTGTTTACGTTATCGGTAATATTACCGTAGATGAAACCTGGTCTATTTCGGATATACCGAAAAAAGGCACCTCGATTCATGGCATTAAAGTTTCGCAGGATCTCGGCGGAAAAGGCGCGAATCAGGCGATTATATTATCCCGCTGCGGTATAGATACGCGCTTAATTGCGGCCACGGGAAATGACAGCAACGGAGCCTGGATTCGCCAGCAGCTAATAAATGAACCATTGACGCTGCTACCCGTCGAAAATTTCAACCAACATAGCGACACCTCGATTATTTTAAATAGCGCCGATGGCGATAATGCCATTATTACCACTACCGCTGCCGCCGATACTTTTAGCCTCGATGATATTCTGCCGCATCTGGCAGAGGGCGCTGCGGGCGATATTGTGCTGCAGCAGGGTAATTTCTCGCTGGAAAAGACCCGGGCCCTGTTCCAGTTCGCCAAAGCGCGCGGGATGACCACGGTATTTAACCCTTCGCCGGTCAATCCTGATTTCTCCCTCCTGTGGCCGCTCATCGATATCGCGGTCGTGAATGAGTCGGAAGCGGAGCAGCTACAGCCCTACGGCGTACCCACCCTCGTCATTACCCAGGGCGCCGCCGGCGCCTGGCTGGTTCGCGATGGCCAGCGCCGGTTCTCTCCCGCCGCCGCCGCCGAGGCGCTTGATACCACCGGCGCGGGCGACACCTTTCTCGCCGTTATGCTGGCATCCGCGCTGCGGCGTGGCGTGGCGCCCGACGCTCTGGCGCTGGCTCATGCCAGCCGCGCGGCCGCCATCACCGTGAGCCGTCGGGGTACGTTCAGCGCCTTTCCCGACGGCCGCGAGCTCGACGCCCTGCTCGCGGCGGACGATGCCTGAAGATTACTTAAACAGCGAGCGGTAGGAATCCACGTTCGCTTTGGTTACCACCGTAGCCGGAACCAGAATGGTTTTCGGCACGGTTTTACCCGAAGTAATCGTGTTCAGCGCCTTCAGCGCCTGGGCCCCCATCTGCTCAGGATCCTGCTGCAGCACGGCGGTAACGTAGCCGCCGTCGATGCCCGAAATCGCCTTCGCCGTCAGATCCCAGCCGAAGACCTTAATATCCTTCTGTCGCCCCTGGTTTTCCACCGCGGCAATCGCGCCGAGCAGCGCGGGTTCGCCGGTGGCGTAGATCGCCGTCAAATCCGGGTTGCCGGTAATCAGGTTTTCCGCCGCGGTCATCGCTTTATCCTGCACGTTCTGGCCGTCAACGACGTTGGCGATGGTAATTTTCGGGTTACTTTTCAGCGTCTCCTCAAAGCCCTTCTGCCGCTGGTTCTGAATCGCCGAGTTCAGGGCGCCGACGATCCCCAGCCGCGCCTGGCCGCCCATCTCTTTCTGCACGTAGTCAACGAAGTATTTACCAATAATGCGTCCCCCTTCGATATTATCCACCCCGACCTGGGCCGCCTGAGGTCCCGCCGGTAATACCGCATCAATAGCAATCACCGGAATGTTAGCGGCGGCGGCCTCTTTTACCGCTGGCATAATTCCGTTAACGTCGATGGCGGCAACCAGGATGCCTTTAACGCCTTGCTGAATATAGTTTTCAATCGCATCATTCTGCGCGACGGGGTTATCGTTGGAGTTGAAAATAACTAAATCCTTGCCGCTCGCCGTGGCCGCATCCTGCGCGCCTTTATTCATCAGATTAAAAAACAGCGCCTGCTGATTGATTTGCACTAACGCATAGGTTGGATTGGCGGCACTGGCGCAAGAAATAAAGCTAACCGATGCCAGCAGAGACGTTGCAACAGCAATAAAACGCAGTTTTCCGGTGTTAAATAACATCATCAGTATCCTCGTCGGGAATAATTGATAGCCAGCAGAGTTCCGCGCCGCGGTGCGAACGCAGAAGGAGTATTTTTTTGGCGGGCAAATATCGTATATGGCCAGCACGATCGCAGATCGCCTGGCTAATACCTGCTTGATGCATTCCGGCAACCGGTCCGTTTCGGTGCGCGACTGGAATGTTTTAAGCGGGTTTGGGAATGACTTCCCGGATGATGCGGTAAACTTCCTATACAATTCTCCGCCGATTAAATTTTGTCAAGCATTTATTTAGCGCCGCCGCGGGCGGAAAAATTGCTGTATTGACCGCGCTTAACTATGTTACAGATAGCCGACTCTGGCAGAAATGGCGCAGGAAATGAGTATAAAACGCGTATTGTTATCCGATGTGGCAAAGCTGGCGGGACTGTCGAAGGCCACCTTATCTCGCTATATGAACAACAATATCGTGCTGCCGCAGGAAACTATCGACCGCATTGAAACGGCGATCCGCGAGCTGGACTATCGCGGAAACAGCCTGGCACGGCGCCTTAGCAAAGGGGGCAGCGAGACCCTCGGTCTGGTCCTCCCCGATATCACCAACCCCTTCTTCGCCGAACTGGCCGACGCCGCCGAGGAGGCCGCTTCGGCCAGCGGCTACAGCCTGGTGCTGTGCATCACCCGCAACAACCCGGAAAAAGAGTGCCAGTTCATTCGCTGGCTGGATACCTGCCAGGTCGACGGCCTGCTGTTCACCACCAACCGCCCCGATAACGGCCTGCTGCGTAAAGAGGTTCAGCGTCACGAGCGCATCGTTTTGCTGGATGAGGATATTCCCGGCAGCAAGGTGCCGAAGGTCTTTGCCGATAACGTCCAGGGCGGGCGAATTGCCACGGAAAAGCTAATCGCCGCCGGGCATCGCCGTATCGCCTTCGTCGGCGGGCCGGACAAGCTGATGAGCGTGCGTGAACGCTACCAGGGATTCTGCACCGCCATGGAGCAGGCCGGCCTCAGCTGGCCCCCCGAGTGGGTCATGTACGGCGACTACCAGCGCGAGTTCGGCCAGCAGGCGCTTAAGCGCCTGTTCAGCCAGCCGCTGCGCCCCACCGCCGTCTTTGCCGCCAGCGACTATCTGGTGCTTGGCCTGCTCGATGGGCTGCGCGCCTGCGGACTACAGGCGCCGGAGGCGCTGTCGCTGGTCGGCTTCGATGACGCTAACTATGCCGATTTTACCCAGCCGCGCATCTCCACCATCCGCCAGCCCGCGCGGGAGCTGGGCCGCACCGCGGTGAGCATCATGCTGCGCCTGCTGAATAACGAGCAGGATATCCCGGCGGAAACCCGCCTGCCGGTGGAATGGATTGGCCGCGATTCGATCAAGATTTGTTAAGCGCGTCCCAAAATGGCGCAAAAGCGCCCAATTTTGGCGCAAAAAACGTTCAACTTAAAATCTCTTTATTATAATTAGTAAACCGGTTTACTTATAAACCGTTAATAAATTCTTTCTGTTACATAGGGTTAAGTGATGGGGCTGCTGTGGTTTTTCTGCCCTGGCACGGATGCTGCAATGTTCTTACTGGCGAACAAATATCTTAAATAGCGTTTGACCTGACTGTGCTTGTGAAAGCTCCACTCCGCAGGTAAACCGGTTTACAAGGGCGTAAACCGTGTTGGATGGAGTCTTTTACCCACGACGGCAAACATTTTCCCGGCAATAGCGATGGGAGCGATCGGATGCAGCAGCCACAAACTATCCCGCCAAGGGTAGAGATGATCAATATCACCAAGACCTACGGGTCGATACGTTCCCTGCGCGGCGTAAACCTGGAGCTGGCTCCGGGCGAAGTGCTGGGCCTGGTGGGCGATAACGGCGCGGGGAAATCAACCCTGACCAAAGTGCTGTCCGGGGCTGTGATCCCCACCAGCGGCACTATCCGCATCGACGGCGAACAGCACCAGTTTACTAACCCGGCGGACTCTCGCCGCTGCCATATCGAGATGGTGTATCAGGACCTGTCGCTGTGCGACACCGTTGACGTTGCGGGCAACCTGTTTATGGGCCGCGAGCCGATGAAATCGGTGCTCGGCATCCCCTTCCTCGACGAGGCCAAAATGCACGCCGACGCGCGGGAGATGCTCAAGGGGCTGGGTATTTCCATTCCCGATACCCGCCTGCTGGTCCGCAACCTCTCCGGCGGTCAGCGCCAGGCCATTGCCATCGCCCGCGCGGCGGCCTTTGATCCCAAGGTGCTGATTATGGATGAGCCCACCGCCGCGCTTGCCGTGGCGGAAGTGGAGGCGGTTCTGGAACTGATTCGTCGCGTTTCGGCTCGCGGCGTGAGCGTCATTCTGATCACCCACCGTCTGCAGGATCTGTTCCTCGTCTGCGATCGGATCATGGTGATGTATGAAGGCACCAACGTCGCCGACCGGCGGGTGGCCGACACCAGCCTGAGCGATATCGTAAACCTGATCGTGGGCGAAAAATTCACCGCTCGCTCAGCGGCAGCACACTGAGGTAACAGGATGAGTATCATGAACTTAAGCAGCTCCCGCATGATCCAGCATTCGCTGCCGCGCCGCCTGCTGCATAACCACTCTGGCGTGGTCAGCATCGCGCTGTTTTTCGTCTTCTGCTGCGTGGTGTTTTCACTCATTACCAGCAACTTCCTTACCGGGACCAACTGGCTGAATATCATTCGCCAGAGCGCCCCGCTGCTGATCGTGGCGACCGCGATGACCCTGGTGATTACCACCGGCGGCATCGACCTGTCGGTGGGTTCCACCCTCGCGCTGGTGGGCGCGCTCTCCGCCATCGCCCTCAACAACTGGGGTTTACCGTGGCCGGTGGTGCTGCTCGGCGGCCTGCTGCTCGGCGGATTAGTCGGCGCCATCAACGGCTTCTTTATTGCCTATGAAGGCATTCCGGCGTTTATCGTCACCCTCGCCACCCTCGCCGTGGTCCGCGGCATCGCGCTGCTGGTGACCCAGGGCTACTCGATCCCCGTTCCCGCCGACAGCCTGTTTACCTTTATCGGGCGCGCGTGGGTTGTGGGTATCCCGATGCCGGCGCTGATCGGCATTATGATCCTGGTTATCGGGCATATCGTGCTGAATCATATGCGCTTTGGCCGCTACGTCACGGCGATCGGCGCCAACGCCGAGGGCGCACGACGCAGCGGGATTAACACCAAAGCGGTGACCATGCGGGTGTATATCATCAGCGGAATGGCCGCCGCGCTGGCCGGCATGATCATTACCGCGCGCCTCGGCAGCGGCTCGTCCAACCAGGGGGAAGGCTTCGAGCTGCAGGTGATTGCCGCCGTGGTCCTCGGCAGCACCAGCCTGTTTGGCGGCTTCGGCACCATTATCGGCACGCTGCTCGGCGCGCTGTCGATTGCGGTTATCCAGAACGGGCTGATCCTGTCGCATATCTCGCCGTTCTACACCCAGATAGCCACCGGCACTATTATCCTGCTGGCTATCTGGCTCAACACCCGCATTCTTAACCCCACGCGATCTGCGGCGAAAGGATAGCTCATGAAAGGATCAATTTTTCGCCACCCTACTCCGCTGCCGGTCGGCGTCGGCAGCGGCTATGTGATGACGGTGCTCGGCCCGCTGCCGGTCAGCGAGATGGGCGTCACGCTGATGCATGAGCATATCCTGCTGGATGCCTCCGGCAAGTGGGTACCGCCCTGCTGCTGCAGCGATCGCCATCTTGCCGAAATGCCGGTGAAGATGGAAAACCTCGGCGAGCTGTCGCTGAACCCGCTGATCAGCCGGGATAACTGCCAGCTGTTTGACGTCGACGTGGCTATCGAAGAGCTGACCAAATATCGCGCCCTGGGCGGGCAAACGGTAGTCGATCCGACCAATATCGGCATCGGCCGCGATCCGCTGGCGCTGGCGCGCATCGCTCGCCTCACCGGCCTGAACATTGTTATGGGCACCGGCTTCTATCTGGAGCCGTCGCACCCCGAATGGGTCAAGAGCAGCAGCGTCGAACGGCTGACCGAGCGGCTGATCTACGACCTCGGCGGCGCGGAGGAGAAGCCGGAGGTCATCGCCGGGCTGATCGGCGAGATCGGCGTCTCCAGCCGCTTCACCGCCGATGAAGAGAAGTCCCTGCGCGCGGCGGGCCGGGCAAGCGCCGCGACCGGCGTGCCGATCGAGGTCCACCTGCCGGGCTGGGAGCGGCTGGGCCATCGGGTGCTGGATATTCTCGAACAGGAAGGGGCCGATCTGCGCCATACGGTCCTGTGCCATATGAACCCAAGCTTTGCCGACAAGCGCTATCAGCGCGAGCTGGCGCAGCGCGGGGCGTTCCTCGAATACGACATGATCGGCATGAGCTACTACTACGCCGATGAGTCGGCGCAGTCGCCCTCCGACGAGGAGAACGCCCGCGCCATCCGGGAGCTGATTGATGACGGCTATATCCAGCAGATTTTGCTGTCGCAGGACGTCTTCCTGAAGACCATGCTCACCCGCTACGGCGGTCACGGATATGGCTACATACTCAAGCATTTCGTTCCTCGCCTGCGCCGCCACGGCGTCAGCGGCGAACAGCTTGAAACCCTGATGATTGGCAATCCCCAGCGGGTATTTGGCGGATAAAAAGGAAAGTTATAATGAAGAAGAAAGTTTTACTGGTCGGTGAATCCTGGACCAGCACCTCAACGCACGTTAAAGGCTTCGATCAGTTTGCTACCGCCACCTGGCACACCGGCGCGACGGATTTTCTGGCCGCGCTGGCCGACAGCCGCTATGCCATCACCTATATGCCGGCCCACGCGGCGGCGACCGAGTTCCCGCTGACCCAGCAGGAACTGCAGGAATGGGATGCGATTATCCTCTCGGACATTGGCGCCAACACGCTGCTACTGCACCCCGACACCTGGCTGAAAAGCCGCCGCACCGCCAACCGCCTGACGCTGCTGCATGACTACGTTGCCGCCGGCGGCTCGCTGATGATGATCGGCGGCTACTACAGCTTCCAGGGGATTAACGGCGGCGCCCGCTATCGCCATACCGCGGTGGAGAAGGTTCTGCCGGTGCGCTGCCTGGCGTGGGACGATCGTATTGAAACCCCGGAAGGCTGCTACGCCGAAGTCACCGAATCCCACGCCCTGTTTAACGATATTCCCGGCGAGTGGCCGTGGCTGCTGGGCTATAACGAGGTGGAAATGCACCCGGAGGGCAGGCTGCTGGCGACGGTTGCCGGGACCGGACATCCGCTGCTGGCGGTGCGCGAATATCAGCAGGGCCGTTCGCTGGTGTGGACCAGCGATATGTCCGCCCACTGGCTGCCCGAGGAGTTTGCGCAATGGCCCGGCTATCGCCAGCTGTGGATTAACTGCCTCGACTGGCTGACGGAACGCGGCTGATGGTGAACGCTACCCGCGAACTGGCCCAGCGGCTGCTGGGCTTTAACACCATCAACCCGCCGGGAAACGAAGCCGACTGCATGCGTTTTTTTGCCGACTGGCTGCGCGATAGCGGCTTCGAGGTTGCGCTGTCGTCGTTCGGCGAAGGGCGCTGCAACCTGATTGCCCGGCTGCCGGGGGCGACGGCGGGTAAGCCGCTGGCCTTTACCGGCCATCTCGATACCGTGCCGCTCGGCAATGCGCAGTGGCGCTTCGATCCCTTCGGCTCGCAGGTTGAGAACGGCCGGCTTTATGGGCGAGGATCCAGCGATATGAAGGCGGCGATAGCGGCGTTTGCCGTCGCCTGCGTCCAGCGGCGGGAGGCGATCCTCAAAGGGCGCGGCGCGGTGCTGCTGATCACCGGCGGGGAAGAGACCGGCTGCGACGGCGCGCGGGCGCTGATCGCCTCCGGCACGCTGCCGGAGATTGGCGCGCTGATCGTCGGTGAACCTACCGCCAATTACCCGGTTATCGGGCACAAAGGGGCGCTATGGCTGCGCGCTGAAACCCGGGGCAAAACCGCCCACGGCGCGATGCCGGAGTTGGGGATTAACGCCATCTATCTGGCGGCGGATGCGCTGGGTAAGATTCGTCATTTTTCGCCAGGCGCGCCGCATCCGCTGATGAAGCAGCCCACGCTCAACGTCGGGCGCATTGAGGGCGGACTCAATATTAACTCCGTGCCGGATCGCGCGTGCTTTGATGTCGATATCCGCAGCGCCCCCAATTTACAGCACGCCGTCATTCGACAGCGGCTGAGCGCGCTGCTTGGCGAGAGCGTGACGCTTACCACCCTGGTCGATCTGCCCGCGGTGCTGAGCGAAGCGCGGCACGCGTGGATAGCCCGGGTTTATCAGCGCTGCCAGCCGCTGCATGACGGGCCGCTGGCGCCGCGGGTGGTGCCCTACTTTACCGACGCCTCTCTGCTGCTGCCCGCGCTGGGTAATCCGCCGTGCATTATTCTCGGTCCCGGCGAGCCGTCGATGGCCCACCAGACCGACGAGTACTGCCTGCTCAGCCGGCTGGAGGAGGCCGAGCGGCTGTACGGGGAGCTTATCGGCGACTGGATGGCGTAGCGCCGCAAAAGTTTCAATGTCACCCCGGGAAAAAAATATTATATCTTCATCAATCACCCGGCACCGCCCGCCGCTAAGCGATTCATTGATTAACAATCTCGAGGCCGATCGTGAAGGATCTTGTCAAATTTGGTCGTATCGCGGCCGTGCTACCGGTTAAAAACATCGCCGTCGCCAAAGAGTTCTATATCAACGGGCTGAACTTCAGCGCTGTTTTTGAAAACGGCGATCCGGTGGGTTTTATGATCATAAAGCGTGAAGAGGCTGAACTCCATTTAACCCTCCAGCCGCAGCACAAAGCCCCCTCCTGGCCTGGCGTGCACCTGCTGGTGGATGATGCCAACGCCTTATACGCCCGCTGTCAGGAAATTGGCGCGAGGATTATTAAAAGCCTGGAGGATAAAGATTATGGTATTCGGGCATTTGTGTTCGCCGATCCGGATGGAAATCGTATCGACGTTGGGCAGATACTGCAGAAGTAATTAAGGCCGGCTTTACGACCCAACCCCATACGTCTTTATGCGTAACATATTCCTCCCCGCACGGCGTCGCTTTCGGCCTCCCGTGTGAGACGCTAGTACACCGGGCGTTTCTTTTGCCGCTTTAGCCCGGCGTCCTTCGGTGGTTACATTTTAAGGCTTTCTTTTGATAAGGATTTTAAAATGAGCATCATTTACGTCATTGTTTTAACTTATATAAAACCGCTCGAAGAGGTTGATTCCCACATACCTGCTCACGTTGAGTGGCTTAAACAGGGCTACTCGGATGGGGTGTTTTTGGCGTCAGGCAGGAGAATTCCCCGTAATGGCGGCGTCATCCTTGCAAAATCTGACAGCATCGAAATGCTGAAAGCACGTCTCAGCGAGGATCCATTCCAAAAATTTAAAATAGCTAACGCGGATATTATTCCCTTCGATAGCAGTATGAGAGCTCCGCTGCTCGAAAATATTTTCTGACTTTACGTCGGAACCGTTCGCCGGGCGGCTAAAACGGCGCGAGCGGCCGCCGGTTTGCCGCTTAGGCCAGGAATGATATCGTTGCCCTTTAGGGCATTCATGAGGAGTTGATGGGTATGGATATTAAGCTGTCCGGGGGGTGTTTGTGCGGTTTTATCAGATTCGTTGCGGTCAATCCTTCCTCCCGTCATACCTGCTCCTGCGATATATGTCAGAAGCATTCCGGCTGCCAGACTGCAGTATGGCTTGAGTTCCGTTCGGCTGACGTTGCATGGACCGGTGAAGGGGGCAGGCCTTCCGTATACCGTTCGTCTGCGGCTTCATCGAGGGCGTTCTGCGGCCAGTGTGGCGCCTCCATCGGCGCCATAGATGATGCCCCGGTTATTGCTTTGCTTAGCGGTGTTTTTGACAATAATCATCATGCTTTTTTCTCACCCGAAACCCACTCATTTGAAGATATGAAGCCTGAATGGTGGCGAAAAATCATGCCTGATTCATCCGTATAAATGCGCCTGCCCCCCGCTCTCACGCCGGGGTTAGCCGGCGCCGATCATCAGGTCGAGGTTTTGCACCGCGGCGCCCGATGCCCCTTTGCCGAGATTATCGAACACTGCCGTCAGCAGGATTTGCCCACTCTCAGGATTGGAAAATACGCCCAGCGCCATCTCGTTGCTGCCATTCAGCTGCTGGGGATCGAGGCGCTCAATCTCGCCGACGGCTTCAGGCGTCAGCACCTTGACCAGCTCGCTATGGCGATAATGCTGCGCCAGGCAGGCATGTACTGCTGCCGCATCGGCATGTTCAGGCAGCAGGCGCTGCTGAAGCGGCACGCTGAGGATAATCCCCTGGCGGTAGGCGCCGTAAGCCGGCATGAAAAACGGCGGCGTGGTGAGCCCGGCGTAGCGCGCGATCTCCGGAACATGCTTGTGTCTGAGGCCTAAGCCATACGCCTGAAAAGCAGGGCCGGAGCCCGCCTCCCCGCCTTCGTACAGCTCGATCGCCGCCTTGCCGCCGCCCGAAAAGCCGGACACGGCGTGAATGGAAACGGGGTAATCAGCGGGCAGCAGCCCGGCGTTAACCAGCGGGAGCAGCAGACCAATAGCGCCGGTTGGGTAGCAGCCTGGGTTGGTGACGCGCTTCGAGGCTCTGATGCGTGCGGGCTGGTCGGCGCTCATCTCCGGGAAACCGTACGTCCACCCGGAGACGGTGCGATGGGCCGAGCTGGCATCGATTACGCGCACCTGCGGATTCTCCAGCATCGCCACCGACTCGCGCGCCGCCTCATCGGGCAGGCACAGAATGGCGATATCGCAGCCGTTGAGCATCTCCGCCCGGAGCCGCCGGTCTTTGCGCTGGGACGGGGGCAGAGTCATGAGCTTAATATCCGTACGTTGGCGCAGGCGGTCGTGGATTTGCAAACCCGTCGTTCCCTGCTCGCCATCAATAAATACGTGAGTCATCGTCATTTCCTTAAACCGGTTAGAACGTCAGTGCATGAATGTTGTGCCAGGTTTAAGTATTGGTAAAGTTGCATTATCCTAACGTCAAATTCAGTTTTTCTGAGGTAAGCCAATGCGGGAGATCAATCTCGATCAGCTGCGCACGCTGATCACCATTGCCGATACCGGCTCCTTCAACGAAGCCGCCCGGCAGCTGCACCTGGCGCCGCCGACGGTCAGCCTGCACATCTCCGAGCTCGAGGGCCGCGTGGGGGCGAAGCTGCTCTCCCGCACCCGGGGCAAAGTCAGGCCGACGGCCATTGGCGAGAACATGGTCGCCCACGCCCGCCGGCTCCTTGCCGACGTCGCCTATGCGCTTGACGACATATCCCGCCAGGCTCAGGGGCTCACCGGCCAGGTCCGGCTAGGCGCCTCCACCGGCGCCATTGCTTACCTCCTGCCCCGGGCCCTTGAAAAGCTGGCGCAGTCCCATCCGCATATTGACGTGCACATCACCATCCTGACGTCGCAGCAGACCCTTGAGCAGCTGAAATCCGGTTCGCTCGATATTGGTATTGTGGCGCTTCCGCAGCCCCGGAGCAGCGGCCTGAAGATTGACGCCTGGCGGCGGGACCCCGTTGTCGCCTTTCTGCCCGCGGACTGGACGGCCCCGGAGTTTGTGACCCCGGAATGGATGATTGCCAGGCCCCTGCTGCTCAACGGCTCCGGCACCCACCTGTCGCAGCTGACCAACGGCTGGTTTGCCGATACCGGCCATAGTCCCACGCCGCGGATCAAGCTGGACTATAACGATGCCATTAAAAGTCTGGTGGGTGCCGGCTATGGCGCCACGCTGCTGCCGCTTGAATCGGGCACCCAGCTAGCCGCCGATAGCCGCATCGCCATTCGCCCCTTACAGCCGCCGCTGTGGAGAGAGCTGGGATTAGCCTGGCGGGAGAGTGAAAACGAGCTTTCGACGCAGCACCTGCTTTCCTCCCTGCGGGAACTGCGCCAGGCGTAGATTCATCGGCCGCTGCCGAATGGGGTTGAGCGCGCGCCGCCGGATCGGCCGGGGCTATCTCCCCGTGGCCTCCCCGCGCAGGGTATCGGGCACGGCCTGTACCCTGCTGACCAGCTCCGCGAGGCTGCCGGCCTGCATCTTTTCCATGACCCTTGCGCGATGCACCTCAACCGTACGCACGGCGATGCTCATCGCTTCGGCAATCTCGCGGTTGATCAGCCCTTTTACCACCAGCCCGAGCAGCTGGCGCTCCTTCGCCGTGAGCTGCTGATAGCAGTTCACTATCTGGCGCCGGGAGATCGCCGTCGAAGAGACCGCCAGCGCGTGTTCCAGCCCCGTTTGCAGCGCCTGAGCCGAAACGGGCTTCTGCAAAAAATCCACCGCCCCGCGCTTCATCTGCTCCACGGCCATCGGCACGTCGCCGTGGCCGGTCAGAAACACCACCGCCAGGGTGCTTTCGCGCCGTCGCAGGGCCTCATGCACCCGCTGGCCGTCCAGCACCGGCATGCGCATATCCAGCAGCAGCACGCCGTGCTGATACAGATCGGCCTCGGCCAGAAACCTTTCGCCCTGCTCCCAGCACCGCACCGCGTAGCCGAGGCTTTCCAGCAGAAAGGCGCAGGCGCGAGTCACCGCCACGTCATCATCCAGCAGATGTATTATCGCCATTGTCACGCTTCTCCTCCCGATGGGTGAAATCCAGTACCACGGCCACTCCGGCCAGCCCGTCGGGCGCCGTCCGGTTGACGATCGCTATCTCCCCCTGACAGTAGCGCACCAGCCGCTGGCAAATTACCAGCCCCAGCCCCATGCCCTCCCGGCGGCTGGTCACAAACGGCTGGAAAACCTGCTGCATCAGCGCGTCATCAATTCCGCCCCCGTTGTCCTGCAGCGTGATGCGCAGGCCGCCGGCTTCGCCAGTCGCCTCAAGCCACACCGCCGTGGCGCCCGCCTGCGCGGCGTTGAGGATCAGGTTAGCCAGCACCTGCTCCAGCAGAACCGGCGGCAGGGTTATCCTCAGGTCGCCGCGGGCTCCGTTGTGCAGCGCCAGCGCGGGAAAATGCTGCGCCATGCCTAACAGCTGCCAGACGTGCTGCAGCGCATCGCCAACGGCGATGCTCTCCCACTCGTCCGTCGGGACGGGGTTTCCCTGCGCCTGGCTGACCCAGCGGCGCAGATTACGCACGGTATCGGCCCCGCGCTGCGCCTGCTGGTCAATATGCTCCAGCGCGGGCAGTAACGGATGCTGCCGATCCTCGGCCTGCAGACGGATCGCGCAGCCCTGCGCATAATGGCGGATAGCCGAAAGCGGCTGGTTCAGCTCATGGGCGAAACCGGAGGTCATCTCCCCCAGCACGCTCATCTGCCTTGCCGTCGCCAGCGCCTGCTCCTGCTGGCGCAGCTGGACGCCATTACGCTCGAGCTGCCTGCCGCGCCGGCGCACCAGCAGCATCACCCAGACGTAGTTCAGCGTCAGCAGGAGCAGCGCCAGCGCCGCGGAGCCCATCAGCAGCCGATGCTGAATCAGCCAGCTTTTAACGTCCAGCCACAGACGCCGCTGCTGCGGATGCTGCTGCACCTCGCGCAGCAGGGCCTCAACCTCGGCGGTAGACGCCGGGGCCCCCCAGTGAAATGCCGCCTGATGCGGCGCATTAAACAGCGCCCGGGTGACCCTGTCGGCGAGGGCATCGCTCACCGCAGGCAGCGCGGCAAACGACCAGTCGGGATAGAGCGGCGTGCTGGTTAAGCAGGGAATGGCGGTCGGCCGCTTTATCAGGGCGACGAAATCGCTTTTATTTATCAGCCCCTCGTGGTCCATTTTCTCCAGCAGACACACCGGGACAATCGCCGCGTCGATCGCCTTTTCGCGCAGGAGATAGATCAGCGCATCGGCGGGAAAGCCGCTAAACGTCAGGCGAAGGTCGCGCTCGGGGCGCAGGCCGCTATCGCTCAGCGCCTTGTATCCCAGCAGGTAGCCGCCGAAGGCCAGCGGGTCGATGGCGCCCACCGTTTTGCCGATCAAATCATGAACGGCGGTGATGCCGCCGTCGCGGCGCACGAGGATCGCGCTGCCGGTGACGTTGCCCGCTGCGGGCGAAGAGCGCAGGGAGGCCAGCCAGCGCAGCGACGCGTGGCTGTTCAGCTGCACAAACTGCGCGGGGTTGGTCACCACAAACTGCACGCTGCCGCTGCTCACCGCCGCCTGCATCTGCGGCAAATCCAGCGGCAGAATATGAAACCGTTCGCCCGGCAGCTGCTGATTGAGCTGCGCCTCCAGCAGCTGCCAGTGGCCGCGCGTGGCCTCCTCTCCGCGCATCGCGAGGACGCCCACCTGCCATGACCCCGCCCACGCCGCGCCGGTCAGCAGCCATGCCAGCCCCAGTAACGCCAGAGATCTCACCGTTTTCTCTCTCACCCCATCATCCATGCCGATTATGTTGTTTTAGATCAACAAGCCGCCGGGTATGTGGTTAACCACAATAGAGCCGCCCGGCGGCGATTTTTACACTGTAAATCATCGACATTGTTTATTCATCATACGTAAACCAACGGCGTGACCCATGTTTCGTTGTTGCCGCGAGAGGGGAGAAAATATGGACAGCAGTAAACGGCAGTTTCTCCAGCAGCTGGGCGTTCTGACCGCCGGCGCCTCGCTGGTGCCGCTGGCGCAGGCAAAATTCCCCCTGTCGCCGGAGCGCCACGGCGGGTCTGCGCAGCGGCGCTATGCGATGCTGGTCGATCTGCGTCGCTGCATCGGCTGCCAGGCCTGTACCGTCAGCTGCGCGATAGAAAACCAGACTCCGCAGGGGGAGTTCCGTACCCACGTCAATCAGTATCAGGTGCGGCTGGCGGATGAGGTGACCAACGTGCTGCTGCCGCGCCTGTGCAACCACTGCGATAGCCCGCCCTGCGTTCCGGTGTGTCCGGTGCAGGCGACCTTTCAGCGCGAGGACGGGATCGTGGTGGTGGACAACACCCGCTGCGTCGGCTGCGCCTACTGCGTGCAGGCCTGCCCCTACGACGCGCGCTTTATCAACCATGAGACGCAAACCGCCGATAAATGTACCTTCTGCGTCCACCGCCTCGAGGCCGGGCTGCTTCCCGCCTGCGTGGAGTCCTGCGTGGGCGGGGCGCGCATCATCGGCGATATCAAGGATCCGCACAGCCGCATCGCGCAGATGCTTCACCAGCATCACGACGACATCAGGGTGCTGAAGCCGGAAAACGGCACCGCCCCCCATGTGTTCTATCTGGGGCTGGACGCGGCGTTTGTTAGCCCATTGATGGGACGGGCGCAGCCCGCTCTCTGGCAGGAGGTTTAAATGACGCATTCAGCGCTGATTGCAGAGGTTCTGACCCAGCCGCAGGAGGTGAGCTGGCTCCCGTGGGCGGTGCAGTATTTCTTTTTTATCGGCATTGCCGCCTGCGGGGCGCTGTTTGCCTGCGCGCTGCGCTGGCGCGCCGGGAGCAGCGAAAAGCTGGAATACCTGACGCTGCTGATTACCCTGACCTGCGCGATAACCGCCCCGCTCGCGCTTACCGCGGATCTCCATCAGACCGCCCGCTTCTGGCACTTTTATGCCTGGCCCACCCCGTGGTCGTGGATGCCGTGGGGAGCCCTGTTTTTACCGCTGTTTACCCTGTTTCTCGGGCTGTGGTTCCTCGCGCTGCTGGCGCAGCGGCTGTGGCGTAAAAGTTACATTGTCACAAAATGGTTAGCCCTCGCCAGCGCCCTGCTGGCGGTCGGTCTGCTGCTCTACACCGGCCGCGAGGTATCGGTGGTGCTGGCCCGCCCGGTGTGGTTCAGCTACGCCCTGCCCGTCGTGATGTTCCTCAGCGCGCTGCAGGCCTTTTTCAGCCTGATAGCGGTGGCCGCGGGGGATGATTTTCACCTGCAGCAGCGGCTGGCGCGGCGACAGCTCGCGGCCCTGATCCTGCTGGCTGCGGTGGTCATCATTTGGCTCAGCGGCGACACGCTCTCCGGCCACGCCATTCGTCAGTGGCTGGCGGTCTCACCGTCGGCCCGGGGCTACGCCGCCGGCTGGGCGCTGCTGTGGGCGGCGTCGCTGGCCTGCTGCGGTCTCGCGCTTCGCCGTCCGCTGGCGCTGCGCGCGCGCGTGGCGCTGGCGGTCGTGGCGATGGCGCTGTGCTGGCTGATCCGCTGGACGCTGCTTATCCAGGTACAAACGATTCCGAAATTCAACGCCGGGTTTAACCCCTATACCCTGCCCGCCGGCACCGACGGCTGGCTGGCGATCCTCGGCACATTTGGCCTGTGGGCGGCGCTGCTGATTATTGTGCGCGAAACCGTAAACGGCCTCGCAAGGAGAGTGCAACATGGCTAATTTAACCCGTCGCCAGTGGCTCAAAGTCGGCCTGGCCGTCGGCGGTATGGCAACCTTCGCCCTCAGCTATCGGGAGGTTGCCAGACGCGCCCTCGACGGCTTGCTCAACGGCACGTCCGGTAAAATCACCCGCGACCGCATCGTTGGCAATGCGCTGATCCCTGAAGCGAACGCGCGGCCCCGCTGGCAGCAAAACCCGCAGCAGGTCATCTCCATGACCCAGTGCTTCGGCTGCTGGACCCAGTGCGGCGTGCGGGTTCGCGTCGATCGTCAAAGCCACAAGGCGCTGCGCATTGCCGGCAACCCCTATCATCCGCTGTCGCACGAGCAGCACGTAGATTCGGCGGTTCCTTTTGCCAGCGCAATGCAGCAGCTGGCGGGCGAAAGCGGCCTCGATGGCCGCTCCACCGCCTGCGCGCGGGGCGCAACGCTGCTGGAAGGGCTCTACAGCCCGCTGCGCATTCTGCAACCGATGAAGCGCGCAGGTAAACGCGGCGAAGGCCGATGGCAGCGCATCAGTTTTGAACAGCTGATCCACGAGGTGGTGGAAGGCGGCGATCTGTTTGGCGAGGGCCACGTTGAGGGCCTGCGCGCCATCCATGCCCCGACAACGCCGGTGGACCCGCAGCATCCCGGGTTCGGCCCCAAAAGCAACCAGCTGCTGGTCACCAATACCAGCGACGACGGTCGCGATACCTTTCTACGCCGCTTTGCGCTGAACAGCTTTGGCAGCAAAAACTTTGGCGCCCACGGCTCATACTGCGGCCTGGCCTACCGCGCGGGCTCCGGTGCGCTGATGGGCGATCTGGATAAAAACCCGCACGTGAAACCCGACTGGGAGCACGTTGAGTTCGCGCTGTTTATAGGCACCTCCCCCGCCCAGTCCGGCAACCCCTTTAAGCGCCAGGCGAGGCAGCTCGCCAGCGCCCGCCTGCGTAGCGACTTCCGCTACGTAGTGGTCGCCCCGGCGCTGCCGTTGACCACGGTGATGGCCGACGAACGCGGCCGCTGGCTGCCGGTGATCCCCGGTAGCGACTCGGCGCTGGCGATGGCGATGATCCGCTGGATAATCGAAAACCAACGCTTTAACGCTGATTACCTGGCGATGCCCGGCGCGCAGGCGATGCGCCAGGCCGGAGAAAAAAGCACCACCAACGCCAGCCATCTGGTGATAACCGATGAGATCCCGGGTCTGGCCGGGCAGCATTTAACCCTCACCCATCTGAGCGCCGGCGGCGCCGATGAGCCGCTGGTCGTTAACGAGGCCGGCGAGCTGGTCTCCGCCGCCACCTGCCCGCGCGCGCAGCTGCTGGTCTCCCGCCGGGTCACGCTTGCCGACGGGCGCGAAGTGACGGTGAAAAGCAGCTTCCTCTGCCTGAAAGAGTCAGCCGAAAAGCTGACGATGGCGCAATACGGCCAGCGGTGCGGCGTGCCGGAGGAAAAAATCATCGCCCTGGCGGATGCCTTTACCCGCCACGGACGCCGGGCGGCGGTTATCACCCACGGCGGGATGATGGCAGGCAACGGTTTTTACAACGCCTGGGCGGTGATGATGCTCAACGCGCTAATTGGCAACCTTAGCCTGCAGGGCGGGGTCTTCGTCGGCGGCGGCCGCTTCAACGGCGCGACCGACGGCCCGCGCTACAATCTGCAGAGCTTCCCCGGCAAGGTGAAGCCCAAAGGGCTGAGCATTGCGCGCAGTAAAACGGCGTATGAATCCTCCGAAGAGTACCGCGACAAGGTGGCGGCCGGGATCTCCCCCTTCCCGGCGAAGGCTCCGTGGTACCCGTTTGTTGCCGGGCAGTTGACCGAGCTGCTGAGCTCGGCGCTGGAGGGGTATCCTTATCCGCTGAAGGCGTGGATCTCCAACATGACCAATCCGCTGTACGGCATTCCTGGCCTGCGGGCCGTGGCGGAGGAGAAGCTCAGGGATCCGCAGCGCCTGCCGCTGTTTATCGCCATTGATGCCTTTATGAACGAAACCACTGCCCTGGCCGATTACATCGTGCCGGATACGCATAATTTCGAAAGCTGGGGATTTAGCGCCCCGTGGGCCGGGGTTGCCAGCAAAGCCAGCACCGCGCGCTGGCCCATTGTTCCGTCGGCGACCGCGCGTAGCGCCGACGGTCAGCCGATCTCGATGGAGTCTTTTTGCATCGCGGTCGCCCGGCGCCTGGAGCTGCCGGGGTTCGGCGATCGTGCAATAACCGACGCCGAGGGCAACAGCTACCCGCTGAATCGCGCCGAGGATTACTACCTGCGCATGGCCGCCAACATCGCGTTTATGGGCAAAACCCCGGTCGCCAAGGCCGTCCAGGAGGACCTCACCCTGACCGGCGTCGAGCGTATTCTGCCGCTTATGGCGCAGACGCTGAAATCCGATGAGGTGAGCCGGGTAGCCTTTATCTACTCGCGCGGGGGCCGCTTCGCCTCCGATAAAAGCGGGCGCAGCGGCAACCAGATAGGCACTAGCTGGGAAAAACCGCTGCAGATCTGGAACGCGGAGGTGGCCGCCCATCGCCACGCTATCACCGGCGAGCGCTACAGCGGCTGCCCGACGTGGTATCCGCCCAGGCTCTCCGACGGCCGCGCTATCGATGAGCTTTTTCCGCCCAGGCAGTGGCCGCTGAAGCTTATTTCCTTTAAGTCGAACACCATGGGCAGCGCTTCGGCGACGATCCCCCGGCTGCACCACCTTAAACCGCTCAACCTGGTGGCGATGAATCCCCTCGACGGCCAGCGTTTCGGCGTGGCGCACGGCGACAGCGTGCGCATTATCACCCCCGGCGGCGAGGTAGAGGCGGGGATCAGCCTGCTGCACGGCGTGATGCCGGGGGTTATCGCTATCGAACACGGCTACGGACATCGGGAACTGGGGGCGGCGCAGCATACGCTGGACGGCGAACCGCTGCCGTTCAGCCCGCAGGTAGGTTCGGGGGTGAACCTGAACGATCTGGGGTTTGCGGACCCGACCCGCAAGGTGAGTAATACCTGGCTGGACTGGGTCTCCGGCGCGGCGGTACGTCAGGGGCTACCGGCGAGGATCGAGCGGGTATAGCGCCCGCGACGATTGCGGTCTCCGGGCGCGCGCTGAAGCCGGCGGGCCCGGCTGGCGGCGTGAGCATCCCGTGGCGGGCTTCGGCCCCGGCGCCGTCTTTAGCGCGGGGCCGCAATCCGAATCGGTGCTGGGCCTAGCGGCTCTTCAGCGCCTGGGGATCGATCTGCGCGACGATCAGCTCGGCAAGATCGTGCTGCTGGTGCACCTTGCCGCATTTAACGATGATCTGCCGGGCGTTGTCGTACCCCGGCGCCCACAGCCGGTTGTTCATCTGCACATCTTTGTAGACCGCAACCAGCGGTTTCTTCCACGCCGCCGCCATGTGGACGATCGACGTATCCGGCGAGATAACCAGGTCGGCTTCGGCAATCAGCGCCATCGCGTGGTGCAGGGTTTTAAACGGATTCACGCTCACCTTTTCCGCAAGCGGAATGCGAATTTCGTTGCGATGATCGAGCAGAATAACGTTGACCCGAGGATACTCCGCCTGCAGCCTGGCGATAAGCGCCGACAGCTGCTCCTGCGACAGGCTGCGGTCCTGATGGCCGGCAAAAATGTTCACCACCGCTTTGGGCCCCTCAATAGCGGCCAGATGCTGGCGAACCTGCTGATGGACATCCTGTGGAATATGCAGGTCGTAGGTCCCGAGATGTTTCTTATCCAGCTGCATATGCTCAGCAATAAAATCAAAGGTTTTGCTGACATGCCAGTTTTCACAATCAAATTTAAACGAGGTGGTGTAATGGTTAATTGATGGCCATTTATTAAAGCCGAGCACCGCTTTTGCTTTTATTTGTCGGAGAAGCAGCATTCGGTGTACGGGCATATCAAACAAAGAGGGGTCAATAACGATATCGTACTTATTATTTGCCAGCTCATTAATAACGGACCGAGGAACGTTGTGGGTAAATTTCCGCAGAAAAGCGGCGGAGTCGACGTTATCAGCCTCATAGATATGGCGGATCCGCGGGTTATGGCGCATCACCTGGCTATTCGATTTAGTCAGCAGGAAATCCACGGTATAGCCCGATTCATGCAGGCATTTCACCAGCGCGGAGTCCACGACCACGTCCCCGACGGCGCCTTCGTTGCGCATCAGCAGCACGGTTTTCGCCGCCCCGACGTCGGCCTCACGACGGGTATGCTGGTCCCAAAACGCTTTTGCAATATACACGCGCATCACGTTACGGACTTTCTTAATAAAATAATTACGGCGCCTGTTCAGTTCCCTTATTTTTTTGAACTTCCGGGGGGATACCTGCACCGCTGCGTTTTCCATCATCATAACCTCGTTACCACTATCAACAGCACCTCGTTAGTCCCATTAAGGACTAAAGAAAATGAGAAAAGTTCGCTTGATTAATAAATTCCTTTCGCTTTAAGCAGCGCAAGGATAGTAATACGTTTCACTATTCCAGCATATCGTTACGCAGATAAAATGAGTGAAATATGGATTTAATGTGGAAGAATGCGGCGCCAGCCGACGGTTTTCATTCGCCGCGGGGAGGATTAGACTGGCGGTTTTATCCCCGGAGAGAACCGCGCATGAACGCACCTGAAAAACCGAACACCCACCAACTGCTGCTGGCGCTGCTCGACGAGCGCCAGGCCCGCTATCGGCTGGTAGAGCATGAGGCGGTGGGGAAATGCGAGGCCGTTTCTGAAATTCGCGGCACCGCGCTCGGACAAGGGGCCAAGGCGCTGGTTTGCAAAGTGAAAGGCCACGGCGTCAATCAGCACCTGCTGGCGATCCTCGCCGCCGACCAGCAGGCCGACCTCGCGCGCCTGGCGCAGCACGTTGGCGGCAGCAAAGCCTCGCTGGCCAGCCCCGCCGAAGTCGATGCGCTAACCGCCTGCGTTTTTGGCGCCATTCCCCCTTTCAGCTTCCATCCGGCGCTGCGCCTGGTGGCCGACCCGCTGCTGTTTGCGAACTTCAGCGAAATCGCCTTTAACGCCGGGCGGCTGGACCGCTCGATTATCCTCAATACGGCAGACTATCTGCGCATCGCCCGCCCCGAGCTGGTTGCCTTTCGCCGGGAAGCCTGAGGAGTCTCCCTCTCTGCCGCGCCAGGGCGGCAGCAGAAAGCGCGCCGGCGTGACAAATAAGCCTGTTTATTCACGCTATTATGCGTAAAGTAGACGGGCTTATTATTTTGGCAAGGATCTCCTGACATGTTCGATACCACCCTGTTCGTGCTTCTGGGGCTGGCCGCGCTCGGCTTTATCAGCCACAACACCACCGTGGCAATCTCTATCCTGGTGTTAATTATCGTGCGCGTCACGCCGCTCAACGTCTTTTTCCCGTGGATTGAAAAACAGGGGCTGACGATCGGTATTATCATTTTGACCATCGGCGTGATGGCGCCTATCGCCAGCGGCACCCTGCCGCCCTCGACGCTGCTGCACTCGTTCGTGAACTGGAAGTCGCTGCTGGCTATCGCCGTCGGGGTGTTTGTCTCCTGGCTCGGCGGGCGCGGTATTTCGCTGATGGGCTCGCAGCCGCAGCTGGTCGCCGGACTGCTGGTGGGAACCGTCCTCGGCGTCGCGCTGTTCCGCGGGGTGCCCGTCGGCCCGCTGATCGCCGCGGGGATCATCTCGCTGTTTATCGGAAAGTCGTAGTCAGGCTGGCAAGATAGCGTCCGGGAGACTGGCCGAGGCCCTTTTTGAACATGGTGATAAAGGCGGTCGTCGAGTCATATCCCAGGCCGTGCGCGGTCTGCTGCACCGTTTGCCCGCGGATCAGCATCTGTAGCGCGAGGATCAGCTGCAGCTGATGGCGCCAGCGGCGAAAGCTAAGGCCGGTTTCGCGAACCACCAGCCGCGCCAGGTTGCGCTCGCTCATTGCGAACTCCGCCGCCCACTGTCCAAGAGTCTGCCACTGTGCCGGCGCCACCGCCATCAGCTCCGCCATCTGGCGGATTTTCGGGTGCGCGGAAACCGGCAGCTGCAGATGCTCCTCCGGCTGCTGCGGCAGCTCGTCAAACAGCACCTGCACCAGCCGTCGGGTGGCGGGAGCGTCGCTCTCGGTCGCGCTGCGCCCGGCAAGGGTCAGGATCAGCTCACGCACCAGCGGAGAGATCTTCAGCGTGCAGCTGCGCTGCGGCATCGGCGCCGCTCCCGGCTCGATAAATAAAAAGCAGATCCGCGCCCCCGGCGTCGCGCGGTTGCTATGGGGCTGCTGGCCCGGTACCCACACCGCATACTGCGGCGGCACCATCCACATTCCGCTTTCCACCTCACAGGTCAGCGCGCCGTGCAGCGCGAGGATCAGCTGCCCCTTGCGGTGCTGGTGGCGCGGAATAAACTGCTCGTCCTCCACCACCCGAATATGGAACGCGAGAGCCGCCTCGTGCCCGCTGTCCGGGTCATAGCCGTCAAGATTTAATCCAATCATCAGATTGTCCGATATTAGCGATAATCTGTCATTTTAGCTTGATTTAAACATTCGGCAAACGCGCTATTGTAGCCTCCCTGTTTACTCGTTTGAGATAGCCATGAGTTCTGTTCTTCCTTCTGCCGGCCGCCGTAATCTGCTGCTGATTGCCGGTATTTTATTTATCGCCACCACGCTGCGCGTGACCTTTACCGGCGCCGCCCCGCTGCTCGACGCCATTCGCGCGGAGTACGGGCTGACCACCGCCCAAACCGGGCTGTTAACCACCCTGCCGCTGCTGGCCTTTGGCCTGGTTTCGCCGCTGGCGGCAGGCGTTGCCCGCCGCTTTGGTATCGAGCGCAGCCTGCTGATCGCGCTGGGGCTGATTTGCCTCGGCATCGGCCTGCGCTCGCTGCCTTCCGCAGCCATGCTGTTTGGCGGAACGGCCGTAATAGGCTGCGGGATTGCGTTAGGCAACGTGCTGCTGCCGGGCTTAATCAAGCGCGATTTTTCGCAGCACGTGGCTAAAATGACCGGCGCCTACTCGCTCACCATGGGTGCCGCCGCGGCGCTGGGCTCCGCCATGGTGGTCCCGCTGGCGCTGTCCGGCTTTGGCTGGCGCGGGGCGCTGTTGATGCTGATGGTCTTCCCGCTGCTGGCGCTGTTCATCTGGCTGCCGCAGTCGCGCAAAGAGGCCGCCGCCCCGCTGACCGCGTCAGGCGCCCTGCACAACCGTGGGATCTGGCGCTCGGCGCTGGCCTGGCAGGTGACGCTATTCCTCGGCATTAACTCGCTGGTGTATTACGTGATAATCGGCTGGCTGCCGGCCATTTTGCAGAGCCTCGGCTATAGCGAAGCGCAGGCCGGCTCCCTGCACGGTCTGCTTCAGCTGGCCACCGCCGCGCCGGGTCTCGCGATCCCGCTGATTCTGCACCGCCTGAAAGACCAGCGCGGCATCGCGGTGCTGGTGGCGCTGATGTGCGCCGTCAGCTCGGCCGGGCTGTGGCTGGCGCCGGGGCAGGCGGTTCTCTGGACGCTGATCTTTGGTTTCGGTTCCGGGGCAACGATGATTCTGGGGCTGACCTTTATCGGCCTGCGCGCCAGCTCGGCGCACCAGGCGGCGGCCCTCTCCGGCATGGCGCAGGCCGTTGGCTATCTGCTGGCCGCCTGCGGGCCGCCGGTGATGGGGAAAATTCATGATGCCAACGGCGACTGGCATATTCCGCTCATCGCCGTAGCGCTGACCGCCGTGGTGATGGCCATATTCGGCGCCCTTGCCGGCCGCGCCAGGGAGATTAACGGCTAAAGCGCTCTTTTGCCCTCGGCCTTACGGCCCCGGCGTTCCGGGGTCGTGACGGGGTTCAGAGCGCGCTATTGGCTGGCGGCGCGTAGAAAGGCGTGCACCAGCGGCGACGGGCTTCCGGCCAGCGCGTTGCGCTCGTGCTGGAACAGGGTCGCGACAAAGAACGGATGCGTTACCAGCTCCACCGCCCGAATATCCCCCTCTTCGTCCCAGCCGGTCACCCGCAGGTCGCCTTGCTCCAGCTCGCGGGCAAACTCCTCGGCAATGCCGTAGCTGCAGTGATAGCCCTCTTCGATGCTGTCGCGGCCGTAGGCGCGGGCAATCAGCGTATTCGCGCGCAGCTCAATCGCCGCCGTTTTCTCCACCAGCGAGCAGCTCAGCGGCGCAATCACCATTCGCCCTTCGCTATCCGTTTCCGCATGCGCCGCATCCTGCCAGCCCAGGACGTTGCGCGCATACTCAACGATCGCGTGCTGAAAACCGCCGCAGGTGCCGAGGAACGGAATACTGTTTTCGCGCGCATAGCGGATCGCGATAAACGCGCCGGCGGCATTTTTATAGGGGCTGGCGGGGACCACCCAGATGGCGTCATAGTCGGCGAGCGCTTCGGCATCGTGGATATCGCTGGTTGCCAGCCAGTCGTAGCGCAGAGGCAGCTCCAGCACGGCAGCAGCATCGTCGATGGCCAGGGGAATCGCTTTGTGAGCGACAACGTCAGGGTTGTAGTCGCCAACCAGGGCAATACGCAGGGGAGTGTTCATAGCAGGGTCCTTATGTCAGAACGATTTTCGGGCAACACAAGGAGCCTCAGGTTAGCGATCTCCCTCACGGAACACAATCCTTATTTTCCGCCCGGCGGGCGATCCGCATTTGGCGTGAGAGGCGCTGCCCGCGCTGAAAATAAATTAAATGCTCTCTCCGCTTTTTGACTATCTTATTCAATTCCCGCCATTTATTTACCCCGCTCTTTTTGTAGCTACTTTGTTAAATAAAAAAACAGTGTTATTACTCTCGCAAAAAAGGAATTATTCACTTTATTTATAAATCAGCCTGTTAAATAATCCGTAATGATTTATTAAGCAGTAGAGGCAGCAAGATGCGTTTCAGTACCATGTCCGATAGCGAAATTATCTCTGAACTGTGCCGCAGAATTAAAGAAACGCGTATGCAGCTCGGGCTCTCCCAAATTGAACTCGCCGAACGTGCGCAGGTCGGCGCAGCAACCATCAAACGCGTAGAATTAGGTGAATCTGTTACCCTGAGCACGCTAATCGGAATATTGCGCGGTCTCGATCGTTTGCATCAGCTGGAGTCCGTTTTATTCGATTCGCACATTCGTACTTTTAATGCGCAAATCAACGCCACCGCCCCTCCCCGCATCCGTATTCGCAAAAAAGCGCAGCCGCCAAAAGAGAAATGCGCCGTTGTCGAAAAGGCCAGCGACGCGAACGCCACCATTAACGAATGGTACACTTCGTCAGCGTCTCACAGCGTTGTCTGGTCTTTTCCGCCATCGGAAGCAGAGAAAAAAAGCTAGCCTGGCAGGGGAAATCGCCCGCCGGCTGAGGCAGCTGCGCGGGCAAAGAATAGCCGAAAAAAAACCGCCTGCGGCGCAGGCGGCGTGAGCAAACGTCAGGATTCGCAGACCGCGACTTTAATCGCCAGCCCGCCGCGGGCGGTTTCGCGATACTTGGCGTTCATGTCTTTACCCGTCTCAAACATGGTATCGATGACCTTATCCAGCGAAACCTTCGGATCGCTGGTGCGGTGCATCGCCATGCTGGCGGAGTTGATCGCCTTCACCGCCGCAATCGCGTTGCGCTCGATACAGGGCACCTGAACCTGGCCAGCAACCGGGTCGCAGGTCAGCCCAAGGTTGTGCTCCATGCCGATTTCAGCGGCAATGCAAACCTTCTCCGGGCTGCCGCCCAGCAGCTCCGCCAGCCCGGCGGAAGCCATCGAACACGCCACGCCCACCTCCCCCTGGCAGCCAACTTCCGCGCCGGAAATGGAGGCGTTCATTTTGTACAATATGCCTACCGCGCCGGCGGTCAGGAAGTAGCGCATATAGATTTCCGGCGTCACCGTTTTGATAAAGCGGTCGTAATAGGCCAGCACCGCCGGCACGATGCCGCAGGCGCCGTTGGTGGGCGCAGTGACCACCCGGCCGCCGGAGGCGTTCTCTTCCCCGACCGCCATCGCGAACATATTGACCCAGTCCATCGCGCTGAGCGGCGTTATGGACTGGCTCTGGGGAGCCAGCACGCGGTGCAGCGCGGAGGCGCGACGCGGCACCTTTAACGGCCCCGGCAGAAGGCCTTCGGTGCTCATGCCCCGATTAATGGCGTTTCTCATGGTCTCCCAGATTTTCGCCATATTTTGCTCAACGCTTTCTCTGCCGTGGCGGGCAACCTCATTTTTCATCATCACCGCGGAAATCGACAGGCAGTTATCGTGGCAGTGCGCCAGCAGGTTGCGCGCGGAGTAGAACGGGAACGGGATATCGACCTCCGCATCCTGGCTCTTGCCGAACTCCTCCTCGGTGACGATAAAGCCGCCGCCGATGGAGTAGTAGGTCTGGAAGTGGACGATTTTTCCGTCGCAAAGCGCGGTGATGCTCATACCGTTCTCATGCAGCGGTAAAAACTCATTATGAAAACGCATGCACTCCACCACCGGGAACTCAATTTCCCGCTGGCCCTCTTCAATACGCAGACGCTGCAGGGTATTAACGTCACGGATAATCGTGGGAATGGCGTCGATATCGACGGTATCCGGCAAATAACCCGAGAGTCCAAGAATAATCGCAATATCGGTATGGTGGCCCTTACCGGTTAACGAAAGGGAGCCGTAGACGTCCACCACCAGGCGAGTCACTTTATGCAGCAGGCCCTTTTCCTGCAGGGTATCAACAAACTGTTTTCCCGCTTTCATCGGCCCGACGGTGTGTGAGCTGGAGGGCCCGATACTGATTTTAAAAATATCGAAAACGCTAATCATGTGGCACCCATAGGGTTACAAAGCAAAACGAATGCGCCTCCCGTGACGGGAGGCGCCGGGAGCTTAGCTGAACAGAGAGTAGAAGATGGCGGAGATGGCAATCAGCCCAATCACCACCACAAACGCGTTGCTGATGTGGCCGCTGTATTTACGCATGGCCGGTACTTTATTGATGGCGTACATCGGCATCAGGAACAGGATCATGGCGATAACCGGGCCGCCCAGGGTTTCGATCATCCCCAGAATGCTTGGGTTGAGGGTCGCCACTATCCAGGTGGTCACCAGCATGAACAGCGCGGTGATCTTGTTCAGTTTGGTAATTTCAATGGTTTTACCTTTACCGCGCAGGGACTTGATAACCATACCGTTAAAGCCTTCACGCGCGCCGAGGTAGTGGCCGAGGAAGGATTTGGTAATCGCGATCATGGCGATAATCGGCGCCATCCAGGCAATCAGCGGCGCGTTAAAGTGGTTTGCCAGATAGGAGAGGATGGAGATGTTTTGCGCCTTCGCTTCCGCGAGGTTTGCCGGAGAGAGGCTCAGCACGCAGCTGAACACGAAGAACATCACCGTCAGCACCATCATGATGTGCGCATAGCTGAGGATGCGGGCGCATTTACGTTCGGCGTCCTGACCATATTCTTCCCGTTTCGCCACCGCGAAGGAGGAGATAATCGGCGAGTGGTTGAAGGAAAACACCATCACCGGAATAGCCAGCCACAGCGTCATCCACAGACCGTTACCGGTGGCGGCAGCGCTGCTGAACGACAGGGTATCCAGTACCGCACCGTTCCACTGAGGAATCAAATAGAGCGCCAGGACCATCAGCGCCGCGACAAACGGGAATACCAGTACGCTCATGGCCTTAACAATCATTTTTTCGCCAAAACGCACAATGCCCATCATGCCCACAATTAAAATCAGCGATAAAATTGCGCGCGGCGGAGAAACCAGGCCGAGCTGATGGGTAATAAAGCTGTCGACGGTATTGGTGATCGCGACGCTATAAACCAGCAGAATCGGGTAAATCGCAAAGAAGTACAGCAGGGTAATCAGCTTGCCGGCACCGACACCAAAATGCTCCTCCACTACTTCGGTAATATCTTCGCCAGGATTTTTACCTGAGAGCACGAAACGGGTTAAACCGCGGTGGGCGAAAAAGGTCATCGGAAAGGCGAGGATGGCCATGATGATCAGCGGAATCAGGCCGCCACCCCCGGCGTTAATCGGCAGAAAAAGCACCCCGGCGCCAATCGCCGTCCCGTACAGCCCCAGCATCCAGACGGTGTCACTTTTTCTCCAGCCGCTGCTTTCGCGAGCAACGAGGGTATTTTGAACGCTTTCCATAATATGGCCTCAATAATATAGAGAGGAGCCAGATTTAACTGACTCTGTTTCAGGTAATAAATTGCTGTGTTTGTTTTGCTATTTTATTAAATTAAGCCAAACTGATGTATATACGGCGATCACATAACCTGATTTATCGCGAGGACTTTTAAAGTATCAAAAATAGCACCTGAAATTTAATATATTTTTAAGGTATCATTTTTAATACGTTATTATAAATAAGAGATTTTCAGAAGGCGTAAAATAATATATTACAAGAGCGCTATAGCGGAGAAAAGTCCCGTTTTTAAACTAAAAAAACCCGCAGAGATACGGGCTGATTCAAAGCGCAAAATCCATTTGTAGCAATAACAACTCAATGTGTCCTGCGCTATTCTATGCGTCGTGCAAAAAAATAACACTCCTGATTCCAGGGGGATTCCCCCGCTTTGACAACAGGCCGGCCCGCCGGCGGCGACGCCCTGACGACGCTTTGGCAGTCGGTGCGGCAGATGATAATATCGGTATCGCCACACGCTGCCGTCAGCTTTCCGCGCCTGCTGCGGAATCGATGAGGCATTACGGTGAATTTTTTATACCGGAGAGACCGATGCAAAAACCACTTCCCATTACGGCCGATGAGGGGACGACCCGTTTGCTTTCGCCCCGCCCCGGCGGCGGTAAGCTACTGGTGAGCGCCTGCCTGATGGGGTTCCAGGTACGCTATAACGGCAGCGACAAGGCGCAGCTGGCCGAGACTCTGGCGCGCTGGCAGCGCGAAAACCGGCTGTTTATCCACTGCCCCGAGCTGGCCGCCGGGCTACCGGTGCCGAGACTGCCGGCGGAAATTGTCGACTCTCAGGGCGCGGAGGTGATGCAAAATCGCGGGCGCATCGTGGAAAGCGATGGCCACGACGTCACCGCACACTATCAGCTGGCCGCCTGGCTGGCGCTGAAGGCCGCCCGGGAGGAGGGCTGCCAGGCGGCGCTGCTCACCGACGGCAGCCCGACCTGCGGCAGCCAGTTTATCTACGACGGCTCCTTTAGCGGGCAGCGCAAGCCCGGCTCCGGCGTGGCGGCAGCGCTGCTGCGCGAACAGGGTATTACGGTTTTTTCCGACGGGCAGATCCCGCAGCTGCTTGCCTGGATGCAACGGATGGAGAATAGCGATGATTCAATGTAAACGCGTCTACGATCCGGCCGACGACGGCGACGGCTATCGCGTGCTGGTCGACAGGCTTTGGCCTCGGGGGATTAAAAAAGAGGCGCTGCGCTACGATGAGTGGTGCAAAACCCTGACCCCATCCGCGGAGCTGCGCAAGGCCCTGCACGGCGACGTTATCGACTTCGCCAGCTTCCGCGAGCAGTATTGCCGGGAGCTGGAAAGCCATCGTGACGAGGGGCTACGCCTGGCCACGCTGGCTCACCGGCAGCCGCTAACGCTGATCTACGCCGCAAAAGATACCCGGCAAAACCACGCGCTGGTGCTGGCCGAGTGGCTGGAAAACCTGCCGGTCGGCGAGGTTACGCCTTAGCAGGATGATCCCGGCGCCACAGCTCCCATTCATCGAGGGTTTCACCGCCGGGCAGCCTGCAGTCGCTACGCACGCCCTGCGGCGTCTGTACCGGTATCAGCTTACCGCCCTTCTCGCCGCAGTAGACCGAGGCCGGGTTCGCCATGCCGATTGACTTCGGCGGCGGCGGTGCATCCGGCGGCGTTGTCGGCTTCGCACATCCGGCCAGCGCCAGCGGCAGTAGTATTGTCATCCACTTCATTTTGACTCCTTCTATTGACCAGCGCCGCGATGAGGGCCCTGATTCTTCACGATTTCTCCATTTTAACTACACTTTTGCGCCGTAGAGTAGCCCTTGTTCTCGAATTGACCAGAGAACAGATCATTCCATAATCAATGAGTTTTTCCCCGTCGCCCCCGACGGGGCTTTTTTTCCCACTGCGACCGCAGGTATTCCCGCCGCTAATGTGTTAAATTTGTTGTATCTATGTTTACTTTTCGCTGTTAGCCGTTTCAGCCTTTTATCGGCGATAGCGCTCGGCGATCGGGAGCCGTACATTCATGTCAGATTTTATTCTTGCTCGCGTCTCGCAAACGCTCGCCAACGAACATTCGCTGGAGCTGTTGGTGCGACAACTGCTTGAGATGCTGGAACTTGTGACCCGAATGGAGTCGACCTATCTGACCCGAATTGATCTTAGCGCCCAGCGCCAGCTGGTTATGTATGCGCATAACAGTAGCGAAATGACGATCCCGGAGGGCTTTTCCGTCCCGTGGAACGAGTCGCTGTGCAAGCGCGCTATCGATGATAACTGCCTGTTCAGCAACGACGTCGCCAGCCGCTGGCGCTCGTGCATTGCCGCCCAGGAGCTTGGGATCACTACCTTTTTCAGTATCCCCGTGCGCCTGACCGACGGCTCGCTGTACGGCACGCTCTGTGCGACCAGCCGCCAGAAACAGCCCTACAACCTGGAAGGCGAGCAGGTGATGGGCCTGTTCGCCAACCTCATCTCGCACTACGTTGAGAAAGAGACGCTGGTCGAGCAGCTGCGCGCCGCCAACTCGGCGCTGGAGCTGCACTCCTACACCGACGAATTAACCGGCTTACCCAACCGCCGCGCGCTGTTCAAGCATCTCTCGACGATGTTCCCGCGCGCGCGCGAACTGCAGCGCAATATCTTGCTGATCTTCATCGATCTCGACGACTTTAAGGCGATCAACGATCGGTTCGGCCACCCGTGCGGCGATAGCTTCCTTGTCCAGGTCGGCGAGCGTTTAAACGCCCGCGTGCGCCAGGGGGATCTGGTGGGTCGCCTCGGCGGTGACGAGTTCTTAATTATCGGCGCGGGTCTCGAAGCCGAAGAGCAGCAGGCGTTTATCGCCAATCTGCGCAAGGAGCTCGGCGGAATTTACTTCCTCGCCGAGCACCGGATTAGCTACCCTGGCGCCAGCTTTGGAGTGATCGACGTCGAGCCGCAAACGATGGATATGGAGAGCGCGCTGCGGGCCGCTGACGATGCGATGTATCAGGATAAAAAGTCGCGCCGCAAAGAGACCTTCCTGGATATTGACTAACCCGGCGGGATTTCCAGTATGATAGCGGACATCACTTGCAGGCTCAGGGACAACACAATGAAATTGGGTATTCTTTTCCCGGTAGTAATTTTTATTATCGCCGTCATTTTTCTTGGCTGGTTTTTTGTTGGCGGATACGCGGCGCCGGGCGGTGCTTCGTGAAAAAAAGCACCATTTTGATGATTATTATCGCCGTTATTGCGCTGGCCGGCGTGCAGTTTGGCTGGTGGTAACCGCTCCTTTCCGGGGCGCTTAAATTGCAGAGTTGTCTTATCCACTCAATAACTTAACGCGATACACTCACTTCACCAGCCGAACCCGTCCGCCAGTTGCGGGCGAACGGCGGACTAACGGAGAAGTGAGAAATGAAAAAACCGATCGTGTTATCGTTGATGCTCGCGCTATGCACGCTGTTATCGGGATGCATTGTTGATGATGGCTATCATCACAGACACCACCACCATCATTACGACGGCAGAGGCTGGTGAAAAAAGGCGGATCAAGGCGAACCTGGGTTCGCCTTGTTTCATTTAGTCCTGGCGGTCAGAACCTAAGAAGACGAAGCCCAGCGGAATGGAAAAAAGCAGCGTAAATACGATGCTGTAGACCGTCACCATCGCCCCTTGCAGGAAGAACATCGAGGTTGTCCATTCGGAGTACGGCATATTGTACTCGCTCACCACGCCGCCAAACGTCGCGCGACCAACCACGGCAAGCGCGATGGCAAACACCACCGCTATCGACAAGAAAAATTTCTTACTGTTTTTATTGCTGATGAGTTTATGCAGAATCATCCGGGTTCCCTTTTATCTGACCGATAATCGGCTGTATATGTAACACCAATGCAATTAAAATTGAAGGGCTTTTGTTACAATACAGAGATTATCGCTGCCGGCCGGCGCAACGCCACCGACCGGACGGCTATGACTGCAGCGTCGCCAGGCGCGCGGCAAAGCCGACAAAGACCAGGCCTATCAGGCTGTTGCCAATTTTGGCGAGCTTCTTCTTCGTTTTAACGTAGCGCGTCACGAAAGAGCCGGAAACAATTAAGAAGCTCATATACATAAAGCTAATCACTTCCAGAGTCAGCGCCAGAATAAAGAAGGCCAGGCCCGGCGTCTTCGCGCTGACGTCGATAAACTGGACGAAGAAGGAGACGTAAAACAGGATAGCTTTAGGGTTGGTGAGGCTGAGGGTCAGCGAACGCTTGAGGATCGCACTCGCCGGCTCGGCGTCGGTATCGCTATGCCCTTCCCGCTGCGTCAGCACCGCGTAGAGCATTTTGCCACCCAGCCACAGCAGATAGATGGCCCCGAGATAGCGCACGATATTGAACAGTACCGGCGTCGTCTTGATCAGCGTCGCGACGCCGGCAAAGGCCAGCAGCATCAGCACCGCGTCACCGATAAACACGCCAGCCGCCGCCAGATAGCCTTTCCTGATACCGTGCGCGATGCCGGTTTTGAGGACAAAAAAGGTATTGGGGCCGGGCACCAGGATGATAAAAATAGCCCCGACCAGGTAGGTCAAATAGTTCAAAACACCAAACTCAGCGAACACACTGCACTCCTTCGCGTTCAACAAGAAATATGATCGCGCTCACGTTAACGCAACTAACGTGATTTTGAAAGAGCTTACTCTGCCTGGTGGCTTAGTACAGAGAGGCTTCGCCCAGCGGACGCGTTTTGAAGCGTCGGTGAACCCACAGATATTGTTCAGGCGCGCGCAGGATCTCTTTTTCGATAACCCTGTTGATATAGGTGGCCGCTTCCTGCTTATCTTCAACAGGATAATCGTCCAGCGTGTCGCCGATATATAAGGTGTAGCCTTTGCCGTTCGCTTTTCGCACCATGCTGATGGTCAGCATTTTGGCACCCGAGAGGCGCGACAGAACGTAGGTGCCGTTGGTCGTTGCGGCCTGGGGCACGGAGAAGAACGGGGCAAAGACGCTGCCTTTGGGGCCGTAATCCTGATCGGGCGCAAACCACACCGCCTCACCGGCTTTCAGGGCGTGCACCAGGCCGGATAAATTGCGGCGATCGATCATCGCTTTGTTCGAACGCAGGCGTCCGCGGGTCTGCACCCACTCCATCAGCGGGCTGTTGTGCGGGCGGTAGGTTGCCATCATCGGTCGGCAGATGCCCATCGTACGGCCGCCGAGCTCAAGAGAGATAAAGTGCACGCCGACCGCCATGACGCCTTTACCCGCGCTCATCGCCTTTTCGAGATTGTCGAGACCTTCGACATCAAACCATTTCCTGACGCGCTCGTCGCTCCAGAACCACGCCATGCCGGTTTCAATTAACCCCATTCCCAGCGACATAAAGTTCTGCTCGATCAGCTTTTCTCTCGCTTCAGCAGACATGTCGGGGAAACAGAGCTCAAGGTTTCTTCTGGCAATCTGCTCCCGGCGCTTAAGGAAGCGTCGCGACAGCTTACCGGCGCGGGTGCCGATGCGGTGAAGGAGCGGATAGGGTAATTGCACGAGCGACCAAAGAATGGCCAGGCCAAACCAGGTTCCCCAATTGCGGGGATGCAAAAGACTCTTATCAAAAGCGGAGGGCATCATTTTTCCTGTAGACATCCTAAATGAGGTAACGCTTAAGGAAAAAACGATTCCCTTCATCAGTCGTTAGGCGGTACATATAGCAAGTACGACAATAGTAATCTGCCTAAATTCACTCGGGCAAGTAAAAACGAACGCTGAGGGTAAAAAAACATAATGCCAGCACACTTGTTACAAAATGTAAATTAAAAATCAATAATTAATTAAGAATATTCATCTGGAAAATCATTTTCATGCTATTCATTTATACAAGCGCCAAACTTGCGCCTGCTGAAACGCCCTTTTCCGCCGCCGTTGCCGGCATCGCCGGCGATCGGTAAAAGCCCGGCGATCCGGCGCTGCCCGCGCCTTCAGCCTCCCCCAGGCGCTGCTTAATCATGACGCGGAACGAGGCGGCGCGAAGTCAGCCGCGGCATCGCCGGCGGCAGCAGGAAGAATAAATCCCCGCGCGCATATTCGGCCAAAAAATTTACCGCCGGCGGTGAAGCGTAAAATAAGACCCGGCTTATTTTATCTTCCTGACAAATAATGACAGATATAGAGAGTTGTTTTTATTTCGAACGTTTATTACGCATTATTTTTGTACAGTACGGCCTTTAGCCGAACAGCAGGCAATAAAATTAAGTTGCCGCCGCTGACGCCGAAAAAAGCGCATCATCGCCAGAAAACGCGGACGATTCTCCCGCTTAAGCAGGCCATTACAGATGATCCTCAGGGCCTGGCGGAAACCTTCGTCTTTTATCAACCCCCGCGCCGACATCAGCGACATCGGTCCCGCGTGGCAGCGCACGGAGTCAAACCCCGCCTCTTCGAAGAGAGACTGCCAGCGCGCCTGGCTCATCGGGCTAACGTGAGATTTGACCACTCCCTGCAGCGCCATGCGGTCTCCCTCTCCCAGCGCCTGCCGGGTGTACATAATATCGTGGGTCAGCAGGCGGCCGCCGGGCTTGAGCACGCGATAATATTCCGCCACCAGCTTTGCTTTGGCTTTATCGGCATACATGGTCAGCATCGCCTCATTAATCACCGCGTCAAAGGTGGCGTCGGGAAACGGCAGGCTCGTAGCGTTAGCCTCCATCACCAGAACCTTATTATCCACGCCCTCAAGAACGGTATTTTGCCGGGCCTTCGCCAGCGCGTCTTTATCCATATCGATGGCGTACACCCGACAGCCAAATCGTTTCGCCAGCTCTATTGAGGTGGTCCCCATATTGCAGGCCACCTCAAGCACCGTACTGTCCGAGGACAAATCGGCCTGGCGGAACAGCCACTCCGTCGCCTCTACGCCACCGGGCCGCAGCCGGGTTTTCCCCAGGCTGGCTAAAAATGTGTGTCCGGCCTTTTCACTCGCATTCATCTGCAGCACCTCATGATTTATAAGATGCATTATAAATACATTATTATCTTTGATGAGGGAATATTGATAATGACATTTATTTGCATTTGACCAGTGAGAAGCCGCCGCCGCGCGCCAGGCGCAGACAAAATCAATTGTAATGGGTAACAATTACTTAAGGTGATAACCCGACCTGGAGACGCACTTCGCGCTGCGTTTTAATTGTAATGAGAAACATTCTCATATTAACATATGCGCTATCGTTCAATTTTTCCTGAATCCGGCCATGTCCTCACTCTCCGCCACCGCCGCACCGCTGACGCTTGCTTCGCTGTATCACGCCCATCACGGCTGGCTGAAAAACTGGCTGACCGGCAGGCTGCAATCCTCTTTCGACGCCGATGACGTCACCCAGGACACCTTTATGCGGGTGATGGGCGGTGAACCCTTAACAACCATCCGCGATCCGAAATCCTTTCTGTGCACCATCGCGAAGCGGGTAATGATCGATCTGTTTCGCCGCAATGCGCTGGAGCGCGCCTGGCTGGAGATGATCGCCCAGCTTCCGGAGGCGCTGGCGCCCTCCGCCGAGCTGCAGCAAATTCAGCTGGAGACGCTGCAGCAGATCGACGCGATGCTGGACGGTCTGAGCCAGAAGGCGCGGGAGGCGTTTTTACTCTCGCAGCTGGAAGGCCTGACCTACGCCGAGATCGCCGTACGCCTGACGGTCTCCGTCAGCTCGGTGAAGAAATATGTTGCCAAAGCGACCGAGCACTGCCTGATTTTTCGCCTGGAGAACGGTCTGTGACCCCGAAGCTTAGCGACTCCCGTCGCCAGGCCCTGCGCTCGGCCTCCCACTGGTATGCCCTGCTCAGCGACGGCCGCCCCAGTCCGCAGCAGGAGGCCCGCTGGCAGCAGTGGTACGAGCAGGACCACGATCACCAGTGGGCCTGGCAGCAGGTCGAAAACCTGCGTCAGCAGATGGGCCATCTTCCGGGCGCGCTCGCCAGCCGGGCGCTCAACGACGGTCGGGCCACCCGCCGTCAGGTGCTGAAAGGATTGATGCTGCTGGCCGTCGCCGGCGGAAGCTGGCGGATGTGGGACAGCGAGCTGGCGGAGGGACTTCGCGCCGACTACCGCACCGCCAAGGGGATGACGCGACGCCAGCCGCTGGCGGACGGCTCGATTCTGACCCTCAACACCGACAGCGCCGCCGACGTCTATTTCGACGCGCGCCAGCGCCTGGTGCGCCTGCGCTACGGCGAAATTGCTATCCGCACCGCCCGCGACGAGAGCCGGCGGCCGTTTCGCGTGCAGACCCGCGACGGGAACCTCACCGCGCTGGGCACCGAGTTTACCGTGCGCCAGTTTGCCGATGAGACCCGTCTGGCGGTGCAGCAGCACGCCGTTGAGGTGCGCTTAGCGCACGGCCAGATTCAGCGGGTAGAGGCCGGAGAAAGCCTGCGCTTCAGCGCCGGGGCCTTCTCGCCCATACGGACGCTGAGCGCCGGGGAAGATAGCTGGACCCAGGGCGTGCTCAGCTTTCGCGACCGTCCGCTGGGCGAGGTTATCGCCACGCTCTCTCGCTATCGTCCCGGCATTCTGCGCTGCGACCCCCGCGTAGCCGATTTACGCCTCAGCGGCACCTTTCCGCTGAGCGATAGCGGGCAGATTTTGCAGATTATTACGCAGACGCTGCCGGTAAAACTGCAGTTTGCCACCCGCTACTGGGTCACCGTCGTGCCCGCCTGAGAAAAAAATACAAAAAATTCTCATTCTCCATTGTCCCTTTTCCCCTGCTCGTTCGACTTAACAGGTGAAAACAACCAAAACAATCGTGGAGAACAGATGACGCCTTTACGCGTTCTACGCAAACCAATGCCTCTGGTGATGGCAATCCGCTTAAGCCTGCTGCCGCTGATAGCGCTCGCCGCCGCGCCGGCCTTTGCCGCCGCGCAGTTTGATATTGCCGCCGGAGATTTAGCTACCGCACTCAATCAGTACGCCGCCCGCAGCGGCATCACCCTCGCAGCCGATGCCAGCCTGACCCGCGGCAAGCACAGCGACGGCCTGCACGGCAGCTACGACGTTGAGGATGGCCTGCAGACGCTGCTCGACGGCAGCGGCCTGCGGCTCAAAGCGCTGGGCAATAACGCCTGGACGCTGGAGCCCGCCCCCGTTGACAACGAGGCGACGCTGACGGTTGTCGGCGACTGGCTCGGCGACGCCCGGGAAAACGACGTGTTTGAGCACGCCGGCGCCCGCGACGTTATTCGCCGCGCGGAGTTTGCCAAAACCGGCGCCACCACTATGCGCGAGGTGCTGAACCGCATTCCGGGAGTCAACGCCCCGGAGAATACCGGAACCGGTAGTCACGACCTGGCGATGAACTTTGGCATCCGCGGCCTCAACCCTCGGCTGGCCAGCCGCTCGACGGTGCTGATGGACGGTATCCCGGTGCCCTTCGCCCCCTACGGCCAGCCCCAGCTGTCGCTGGCGCCGGTATCGCTGGGCAATATGGATGCCGTGGACGTGGTTCGCGGCGCGGGCGCCGTGCGCTACGGGCCGCAGAACGTGGGCGGCGTCGTTAACTTCGTCACCCGCGCCATTCCGCAGGATTTTGCCATTGCGGGCGGTGTTGAGGGCCAGCTGAGCCCAACCTCCTCGCAGAACAATCCCAAAGAGACGCACAACCTGATGATTGGCGGCACGGCAGATAACGGCTTTGGCTCCGCGCTGCTCTATTCCGGCACCCGCGGCAGCGACTGGCGCGAGCATAGCGCTACCCGCATTGACGACGTGATGCTGAAAAGTAAATATGCGCCCAACGAGGTGCATACCTTTAACAGCCTGCTGCAATATTATGACGGCGAGGCCGACATGCCCGGCGGGCTCTCCCGCGCCGATTATGATACCGACCGCTGGCAGTCTACCCGCCCGTACGATCGCTTCTGGGGACGCCGCCAGCTCGCCAGCCTCGGCTATCAGTTTCAGCCGGACGCCATGCATAAATTCAATATTCAGGGCTTCTACACCCATACGCTGCGCAGCGGCTACCTTGAGCAGGGCAAACGCATTACGCTCTCGCCGCGCGAATACTGGGTGCGAGGGATCGAGCCGCGCTACAGCCAGAGCTTTACGCTCGGCGCTACCGCGCACGAAGTGGGCGTCGGCTATCGCTACGTGAACGAATCCACCCATGAGATGCGCTACTACACCACCACCGCCAGCGGCGAGCTGCCGAGCACCGCCAGCCCTTACGATCGCGATACCCGCTCCGGTACCGAGGCGCACGCCTGGTATATCGACGACCGGGTGGATATCGGCAACTGGACGATCACCCCGGGCATGCGCTTCGAACATATTGAGTCTTATCAGGACAATAACCTGAAGGGTAGCCGCGAGCAGGTCAGCTACAACGCCCCGCTGCCGGCGCTTAACGTGCTTTATCATCTCACCGACAGCTGGAATCTTTATGCTAACACCGAAGGATCGTTCGGCACCGTACAGTACAGCCAAATTGGCAAGGCTGTGGAGAGCGGCAACGTGGAGCCGGAAAAGGCCCGCACCTGGGAAATCGGCAGCCGCTACGACAACGGCGCCCTGAGCGCGGAAATGGGCCTGTTCCTGATTAACTTCAATAATCAGTATGACTCCAACCAGACCAACGATACCGTCACCGCCCGCGGCAAAACCCGCCACAGCGGGCTGGAGACCCAGGCACGCTACGATCTCGGCGATCTCTCGCCGCGCTTCGACAACCTGTCGGTCTACGCCAGCTACGCGTACGTTAACGCTGAAATCCGCGAAAAAGGCGACACCTACGGCAATCAGGTCCCCTTCTCGCCGAAGCATAAAGGCACCCTCGGCGTCGACTATAAGCCGGGCAGCTGGACCTTCAACCTCAATAGCGATTTCCAGTCCAGCCAGTTTGCCGACAACGCCAACACCGTCGAAGAGAGCGCCGACGGCAGCACCGGCCGCATCCCGGGCTTTATGCTGTGGGGGGCGCGCGTCGCCTACGACTTTGGTCCGCAGATGGCCGACCTCAACCTCGCGGTCGGGGTGAAGAATATCTTCGACCACGAGTACTACACCCGCTCGTACGACGACAACAACAAAGGCATTTACGCCGGTCAGCCGCGCACCCTGTACCTGCAGGGATCGCTGAAATTCTGACACTGCCCGTTCGCCGCCTCGACCTGAGGCGGCGCTGTTGCCGGTTGATATCGGCGGGACGGTTGCAGCGTCCCGCCATTGTGGAGTGAGTATGTTGGCTATTTTACGTCTTGTCTTTGCCGCGCTGCTGGCGCTCGGCGGCCCGGCTTTTGCCGTGACGGTCGAGGATCTGCAGGGGCAGTTTACCCTCGATAAAACCCCGCAGCGGATCGTCGTGCTGGAGCTCTCTTTCGCCGATGCGCTGGCGGCGGTTGACCTCAGCCCCGTCGGCATCGCTGACGATAACGACCCCGAGCGCATTCTGCCCGAGGTCCGCGCGCGCCTGAAGCCGTGGCGGTCGGTCGGCACCCGCGCCCAGCCCTCTCTGGAGGCGATTAGCGCCCTGCGCCCGGACCTGATCGTAGCCGATAGCAGCCGCCATCGCGGTATTTATGCCGCCCTGCGGCAAATCGCTCCGGTGCTGCTGCTAAAGTCGCGCAATGAAACCTATGCCGAAAACCTGCAGTCGGCGGCCATTATCGGCAAAGTCGTCGGCCAGGACCCGCTTATGCAGCAGCGCCTGGCGCAGCACCGCCGGCGGATGGCCGATTTCGCCGCTCAGCTGCCGGCAGGCGCCAGCGTGGTCTTCGGCACCTCCCGCGAACAGCAGTTCAACCTCCATTCGCGCGATACCTATACCGGCAGCGTGCTGAGCGCGCTGGGGCTGTCGGTTCCGGCGGCTATCGGCGGCGCGCCGATGGCGACGATCGGCCTCGAGCAGCTGCTGGCCATCAACCCGCAGTGGCTGTTTGTGGCCCACTATCGGACGGAAAGCATCGTACGCAAATGGCAGCAGGACCCGCTATGGCAGATGCTGCAGGCGCAGCAGAAGCAGCAGGTGGCCACCGTGGACAGCAACAGCTGGGCGCGGATGCGCGGCATGTTTGCCGCCGAACGCATCGCCGCTGATGCGGTTAACATCATTCACCACCGGGCGGTCGACGGGCAGCAATAATGAAATCATCCCGTTCCGCTTTGCCGATCTGGGGGCTGCCGCTGGTCGGGCTGGCGGGCCTGCTGTGGCTGAGCCTGTTTGGCTTTTCGCCGATCCCCATTGCGCCGCTGGAGGCCCTGCAGGCGCTGCTGGCCCCCAAAAACCCCTCTCTGGCCCAGGCGCTGGTGCTTAATCTGCGCCTGCCGCGTAGCCTGGTGGCGATCGCGCTTGGCGCCAGCCTGGCGCTTTCGGGCGCGCTGCTGCAAATTCTGACCCACAATCCGCTAGCCTCGCCGTCCCTGCTCGGCATCAACAGCGGTGCGGCGCTGGCGATGTCGCTGACCAGCGCTTTCAGCCCGGCGCCGCTGGCGGGCTACTCTCTGGCATTTATTGCCGCCTGCGGCGGCGGCGTCTGCTGGCTGTTGGTGATGGCGGCCGGCGGCGGCTGGCGTCAGGAGCTCGATCGCAGCCGGCTGATCCTCGCCGGGATCGCCCTGTCAGCGCTGTGCATGGCGCTGACCCGCGTCACGCTGCTGCTCGCCGAAGATCGCGCCTACGGCATTTTATACTGGCTGGCCGGGGGCGTTTCGCACGTTCGCTGGCCGGAGTTCTGGCAGCTGTTTCCCTTTGCGGCGCTGATTATCCCCGGCGTGTTTCTGCTGGCGAACGCCCTGAATTTACTCCACGTCGGCGATAGCACCGCCCACTCGCTGGGGGTGAATCTCTCCCGGCTGCGGCTGCTAATCAACGCGGCGGTGCTGCTGCTGACCGGCGCCTGCGTCAGCGTGGCGGGGCCGGTGGCGTTTATCGGCCTGCTGGTACCGCACCTCGCGCGGCTGTGGGTGGGCCAGGACTGCCGCGTCCTGCTGCCGATGGCGGTGCTTCTGGGGGGCATATTTATGCTGCTGGCGGATATTCTCGCCCGCGCTCTGGCCTGGCCCGCGGAGCTTCCGGCGGGCGCGGTGCTGGCGCTGGTTGGGGCGCCGTGCTTTGTCTGGCTGGTCAGGAGGCGCGGATGAAAATGCGCATCGCCTGCCTGCTGCTGGCGCTGCTGGCGTTAAACGTTATCTCCCTGCTTATGGGGGCCGTTCCGCTGCCCTGGCGGGCGCTGTTCGAGGGCTGGAACGGCGCCAGCGAGTACCACTACGCGCTGACGCAGTATCGCCTGCCGCGGGTGGTGCTGGCGCAGATCGTCGGCGCCGCGCTGGCGGTCGCCGGGGTGCTGATTCAGGGCCTGGTGCGCAACCCTCTGGCCTCGCCGGATATTCTTGGCATCAACCACGCCGCCAGCCTGGCGTCGGTCGCCACGCTCTATTTTATCCCCTCGCTGTCCGTGCTGTGGCTGCCGCTGGTGGCGTTTAGCGGCGGCATGGCGGCGATGCTGACGCTGGTTGCGCTGGCCGGCTTTGCCCGCCCGATGCGCCTGGCGCTCACCGGCGTGGCGCTGTCGGCCTGCTGGGCCAGCCTTACCGACTACCTGCTGCTCTCCCGACCCCAGGAGATCAACAATGCGCTGCTGTGGCTGACGGGGAGCCTGTGGGCGCGGGACGGTTCATTCGTCACTATCGCCCTGCCCGTTCTGGCGCTCCTGCTGCCGTTAAGCCTGCTGCTCAGCCGCGGCCTGGACTTGCTGGCGCTCGGTCATGAGCGGGCCGGAACCCTCGGCGTCAATCTCCGCCAGCTTCAGCGCGGCGGCCTGCTGCTGGCGGTCGCTCTCGCTTCGGTGAGCGTCGCCGTCTGCGGCCCAATCGCGTTTATTAGCCTGGTGGTGCCGCACCTCGTGCGCCGCTTAACGGGCGGCAGCCATCGCTACCTGCTGCCCGTTTCGGCGCTGACCGGCGGGCTGGTGCTGCTGTTGGCCGACCTGCTGGCCCGTACGGTTCATCCCCCAATGGAGCTGCCGGCGGGCGTATTAACCGCCGTTATCGGCGCGCCATGGTTCATCTGGCTGCTGGTAAGGATACGTTGAATGGAACTGAGAACCGAAAACCTGAGCGCCGGCTATGGCGCAAAGCGCATTATCGACCGGCTGGATCTGACCCTGCCCGGCGGGCAGATCAGCGCCCTCCTCGGGCCAAACGGCTGCGGTAAATCGACGCTGCTGAAGTGCTTCTCGCGGCTGCTGGCGCCGACGGCCGGCAAAATATGGCTCGGCGAGCAGCCCCTGCCGGGCTTTAGCCCGCGCCAGCTGGCACGGCATCTGGCGCTGCTGCCGCAGCAGCACCACGTTCCGGAGGGGATTAGCGTACGCGAGCTGGTGAGCTACGGCCGCAGCCCGTGGCTGCCGCTGTGGGGACGCCTCAATGCCGACGATCGGCGGATAGTTGACGAAGCACTCGAGCGTACCGGCATGACGCCGCTCGCCGGGCAGGCGCTGAGCGAGCTGTCCGGCGGGCAGAGGCAGCGGGCGTTTGTGGCGCTGATCCTTGCCCAGCAGACGCCGCTGGTACTGCTTGATGAGCCGACAACCTGGCTGGATATCAATCATCAGGTGGAGCTGATGAAGCTGATGCGCGAGCTGCAGATGTGCAGAAACACGGTGGTGACCGTCCTTCACGATCTGAATCAGGCCAGCCGCTACTGCGACCACCTGGTGGTGTTGGAAAGCGGAAAAGTGCGGGCCCAGGGCCTGCCGGAGCAGGTGCTGACGCCCGCGCTGCTGCGCAGCGTTTTCCAGCTGGAGGCGGAAATCCACCCCGACCCTATCTCACGACGCCCGATGTGCGTGATGAAATAGCCCGGTCCATCGGCTAACAGGACGATCAGTACGTATGGAAGTAGTTCTGAATCACTTCCGAGTTACGCGTTTGCGTCAGGGCGGTCATCAGCAGGATGCGCGCTTTTGCCGGGTTCAGCGAGTCGGCCACCAGCCCAGGCTGGCTATCGTCGGCCGGGACCACGCCGCTGCCGGTGCGGGAGGCGCGGACCACCACGATGCCGGCTTTTTGCGCTTTTTCGATCCCAGCGGCGCTGCGCACGGATACCGAACCGGCGCCGGTTCCGGCGTAGACGATGCCGTCAACGTGATGGGCAATCGCCGCATCGTACATATATTCCGGATCGTCCTGATAGCCGTAGATAATCACCACCTTCGGCAGCGTATTCAGCTGACGAACGTCAAAGACCGAGCGCAGGGTATGAATCTTATCGACGCGCGTTTCAAACTGCGGCTTGCCGCCAACGATAACGCCCAGGTAGCCCTCTTCCGGCGCTTTGAAGGTATCGAGGCTGTTAGCGTTGGTTTTGGTCACAAAGCGCGCGGCGCCGATGCGGTCGTTCAGCACCACCATTACGCCCCGCCCCTTCGCCTCGGGATCGGCGGCGACGGTCACCGCCTCCAGCAGGTTCATCGGGCCATCGGCGCTTATCGCCGTTGCCGGCCGCATCGCCGCCGTCAGCACCACCGGCTTATTGCTTTTCACCGTCAGGTTGAGGAAGTAAGGCGTCTCATCGAGCGTATCGGTACCGTGGGTGATCACCACCCCGTCAACGTCATCCCTGGCCAGCAGCTCATTCACCCGCTTAGAGAGTTTGAGGATAATGTCGCTGGTCATATTTTCGCTGCCGATATTCGCCACCTGCTCGCCGTCCACCCGCGCCACCTTGCTCATTTCTGGCACCGCGTTAATCAGGGTCTGGACGCCAATCGCGCCGGCCTTATAGCCGGTGGTTTGGGTATTGCTGGCCGCCGACCCGGCAATGGTTCCGCCGGTGGCGAGGATCACGATATGCGGCAGGCGCGTTTCGCTGGCAGCCAGGGAACTCATCGTCAGTAACGCAATCGCAAGTAATGCTCTAAAATTCATATTCACTCTTCCCCAAAATAGACATTTATCAAACTGGCGGAGAGTTAATGCAAACGGCTTGCCACTATTTATTTTCTTTTTACGGGCAAAATGGTTAACTATCGGGCAACAAAGGCTTTTTCATTGATTTTTCGCGCAAATTTGGTGCAGCGATGCTTCCTGGACGGGCGCGTCAGGCAATAAAACCGCCGCCGGGCTCACCGTTTATTATTTTTCGTCGTCCCGCTTCAGACGCCTTGCCATTAAATTATCAATACCATAACGGCCACGATCGACCTATTTTATGTGGATATCGCGATGAGGGAAAAACGATGCGTCTCGCCTTAAAATCAGCATTGATGCTTACCACTCGCGTCATACAGATAATCAATCCCGAACTCCACCTGCATATGCAGCGCACGGCGCTGATCGCCCTTGAGCTCTCGCTGGCGCTGGGGCTGCCGCGTCAGCAGCAGCAGACCATCTTTTGCGCCGCGCTGCTGCACGACATCGGCGTACTGGGCGACAAGCGGATGATTACCTCGCTCAATGCGATAGATAATCTGAACGATCCTCACCAGCACCGGGGGGCGGAGATGCTCAGCGGCCTCGCCACCCTCGCGCCCATTTTGCCCATTATTCGCCACCACCACCTCAGCGCGGACTACAAAGGTAGCCTCGACGAGCATATCGTCTGTTTTGCCGACGCCTTCGAACGCCTGCTCGCCGTCGGCGAAGCCAACGCCGAGTATCAGACTGATATGATTATTGATAAATTCCGCACCCTGCATCAGGAGCTGAATCCGCAGCTGTGCCAGACCCTGTGTCAGTTGGCGAAAAAGGAGCACTTCTGGCTGCATCTCAATCCCGGCCACATTCAGCGGATGCTGGAAATTATCGGCCCGATTAACGATCTGTACATCGACGTCGACGGCCTGAAGGATATCTGCCTGCTGATCGCCAAAATCGTTGATACCTACAGCAGCTTCACCGCCAGCCACAGCATTATGGTCGGCGAAATCTCCTGGCAGCTGGCGCGCTATATGGATCTGCCGCCCGAGGAGTGTAAGAAAATAGAGGCCGCCGGCTACCTGCATGATATTGGCAAGATCTTTATCCCGCTGGATATTCTGGAAAAACAGGGGGAGCTCGCCCCCGATGAGCTCCTGCAGGTGCGCGAACATAGCTATATGACCGGCGAGCTCCTCAGCGCCTTTAGCGAGCTCGGCGAGATTATTAACTGGGCCGCCAACCATCATGAAAAGCTCGATGGCAGCGGCTATCCGCTGCATCTGAACGCGGATTATCTGCATCTGCCGGACAGAATCATCGCCATCGCCGATATTTTTACCGCGCTGACCGAAAATCGCCCCTATCGCCAGGCGATGGGCTATCAGCAGGCATTACGGCTGATTGAAAACGATGTTATAAATGGCGCGCTGGACGCGAATGTTTTTGCCGTTTTATGCCAGCATGCCGACACGCTTCATCGCGAAATCATCGGTAAAAAACGCGACCGGTCACCGCCGTAACCTGCCGGCAGCCTGCGGACAGGACGGGGTTCTATAATAAAAAAATAACGTTATAAATTCATCTGCACGCAAGGAAATTACCGGTGAGAATCGCCACCATGACCAACTGGGCCTACGGTATAACCGTCGCCCTGACCCTCGCCTCAGGCATTGCGATGCTGATGGCCTCAAACGCGGATACTGCCGAACGCCAGGCGGTACAGCAGCGCCAGATTTTCGACCAGCTAACCGAAGAAGTTGAAACCGACGCCTGGGCGCTTTCAGACCTCGCGCGGACCTATGTCATCAATAAAAGCCCGGACGTTTTAGAGGAGTATAGCCAGCAGGCTCAGGCGACGATCGCTATCGAGCAGCGGCTAGGAAAGCTTAAAGATAGCGGCGCAACGCCCCAGGAGCTGGCGCTGCTGCACGAGGGTTTACGCATCGCCGACGAGCTGCAGGACGAGCAGCAGGCGGCGCTGGCTAATATCGCCCGCGGCGAAGAGAAAGAGGCTATCGGCCTGCTCTACGGCAAGGTCTATGAGCGCGAGCTCGAGCGGGTTCAGACGCAGATCGACCACTTCCGCCTGCTGCTGGAAGGCCGGGCCAACGGCGCTATTGCGCAGGCCACCGAGAAGTCCCACACCTGGCGCAGCCTCTCCGAGCTGATGGTCGGGCTGACGGCGCTGATGTTCCTGTTTGTGCTGGGATTTATTCTGCAGCGCCGGGTGCTGTACCCGGTTGTGCGCCTGAGCGATGTCGTGCAAAGGCTCGCCTCGCAGGATTACGCCGTTGAAGCGCCTAACTTCACCCAGATTGATGAGATTGGCGATATGGCGCAGGCGATCCGCATTTTCCGCGAGAACGGCCTGGTGCGCCAGCGTCTGGAACAGGAGCGGGACGCCGACTGGGCGATCCGCGAGCTGCTGGCGCGGATGACCCAGCGCCTGCAGGGGTGCGAGTCTTTCGAGGATGTGATTAAAGTGGCCGAGCTTTTCGCGCCCAACATCGCGCCGGAGATCCCCGGGCGGCTCTATATTCTCGACCTCGATCCCTGGCAGATGCGCTGCGTCGCCAGCTGGCTCTCGCCGCCGGCTGAGCCCGAGATCTTTCATCCCGATGACTGCTGGGCCGTGCGCCGCGGGCTGAGCCACCCTCCGGTCAACGGCGAGCCGGATATCGCCTGCTACCATCTGCCGGAGTCAAGCGCGGAGTGCTCGCTTTGCGTTCCGCTGATTGCCCAAGGGGAAGCCATCGGCCTGCTCTCCTTCAGAAACGTCACTCCGGCCACCGCCCCTTCCCGCGCCTACCTTGAGCTGATGGCCGAAGCGCTGGGCCTGGCGCTGGCGAACCAGCGCCTGCGCAACGCCCTGCTGGAAAAGGCGCTTTTCGACTCGCTAACCGGGCTGCGCAATCGCCATCACCTTGAAGACGCCCTGCATACCCAGATGAACCTGGCGGTGCGCAACGGTACGCCGCTGAGCTGCCTGATGATCGATATCGATCACTTCAAGGCGATCAACGACAGGTACGGTCACGAGGCGGGCGATCTGGTGATTAAAAACGTGGCGACCATCGTGCAGCGCGCGGTGCGTGATATCGGCATGGCTTTCCGCTACGGCGGGGAAGAGTTTTTAGTCCTGCTCGCCGGGACCAATGAAGAGTCCGCCCTGGCGTGCGCCGAGGATATCTACAACAACGTTCGCAACATGACGCTGCGCTACGGCCTGAGCGAAATGGGTCAGATAGATGTCTCTATCGGGATCGCCAGCTTCCCGCAGCATACGCAAAGCGACAGCCTGCTGCGCGCCGCCGATGCCGCGCTGTACCGGGCAAAAGAGCTCGGCCGCTCGCGGATCGTCAGCTTCGGGATGCTAAAAAGCGACTGACGGCGGGTCGCCTAAACCCGCTCGGCAACGCTTTCATTCAGCGTCGGCTGAGCGGGAATACGCGCGCTCCTGCGCACAATAAGCCGGCCGGTCAGCACCTGCTGCACTGCCGGCGATGCGGCATCGGCAAACTGCCGCGTAATAGTGCGTACCGCGCAAGCCACCATTTCATCGATGGGCTGAACGTAGGTGGTGAGGTTAAATAACGGCCAGTCGGCCATCGCGATATTATCAAAACCGATGATCGAAATATCGCGCCCGGCAACCAGCCCAAACTCGCCTACCGCCACGTTGAGCGCGCCGATGGCCATAATATCGTTGGCGCAAAAGATGCCGTCCGGGCGCTGCTTGCCGTTCAGCAGGGCGCGCGTCGCCGCCATCGCCGTTTCCACGCAGTAGAGTCCCTGAGCCCGCAGCGGCGCGGGAAAACCGTGCCGACGCAGGCGCTCGGTGAAGCCCTGCTCACGGTCTCTGCTGGTTGAGGAGGAGTCAAAGCCGGCAATAAAGGCGAGCTGGCGATGCCCTCCCGCCACCAGAAAATCAGCAATCTGCTCCCCGCCGCGCAGGTTATCGCTGGTGACGCTGGAGACGTTTTTACTGACATTCTTACGGTTGAGCAGCAGCACGGGCAGGCCGTTATGCTGACACTCTTCGGCAAAATGTGAGGAGAGCATGGTGGAAACTAAGATCAGCGCCTCAACCCGGTGACGCAGGATATCTTCGAGAATAGGATCGGTATCCCCGTCGCTGTTCATCGAAAAGAGCAGTACGCTGTAGCCCATCTCCTTGAAGGCCTGCGCCAGCTCATCCACCAGGCCGGCGTAAAAGGGATTCATCAGGCCAGGAACGACAACGCCAATAAGGTTTGAGCGGCGGGTAATCAGCGAGCGGGCAACAAAGCTCGGCCGGTAGCCAAGCTGGGCGGCCGCATCTTTGATTTTTTCGCGCGTTGTCGCCGAGACCTTCCCGCCCTCAGTAAACGCACGCGATACCGCAGATTGTGAGACTCCGGCCAGTTTCGCCACATCGTAACTGGTCACGGGGCGACGTATACGCTCAACCATTGAGACATCCCTCCTGACAGAAAAACCGTAGGCCCATTATGGGCGATTGACGCGCCGATGCATAATTTTTGCGATCTGCGTTGCATTCGAATGCATTAGTGATTTCCTTCCTGATTCATTCGCGATAAATATGTTTGCATTCGAATTCACCTGCACACAATACATCATCGGGAGTTAACAATCATGGCTAAATGGCTGAAACAGGGCGCAGAGGCGGAAGCCGTCAAAATCGCCGACCGTCAGGTCCGGGAAACGGTAGAAGGTATCCTGGCCGATATCGCTGAACGAGGAGATGCCGCGGTGCGCGAGCTTTCCATCCGCTTTGATAACCTCGATCGCGCCAGCTATCGTCTGAGCGTCGAGGAGATAGCCACCTGCTATGAGCAGCTTTCAGAGCGTGACATCGCCGATATCGCCTTCGCCCAGGAGCAGGTGCGCAATTTTGCCCGCCATCAGCGCGATAGCATGCGGGACATCGAGGTGGAGACCCTGCCCGGGGTCATCCTTGGCCACAAAAACATCCCGGTCAACGCCGCCGGCTGCTACGTTCCCGGCGGCAAGTACCCTCTTTTAGCCTCCGCGCATATGTCGGTGATCACGGCCAAAGTCGCCGGCGTGCCGCGCATTATCACCTGCGCGCCGCCCTTCAACGGCAAGCCGGCTCCGGCCATCGTGGTGGCGCAGCATATGGCAGGCGCCGACGAAATCTACTGCCTGGGCGGCATTCAGGCAGTCGCGGCGATGGCTATCGGCACGGAGTCGATCGCGCCGGTTGATATGCTGGTTGGCCCGGGCAACGCCTTTGTCGCCGAAGCCAAGCGCCAGCTCTTCGGACGCGTTGGCATCGACCTGTTTGCCGGTCCTACCGAAACGTTGGTGATTGCCGATGACAGCGTCGACGGCGAGCTTTGCGCCACCGACCTGCTCGGCCAGGCCGAACACGGGCCTGACTCGCCGGCCATCCTGCTGACCACCTCGGAAGCGCTGGCGAAAGAGACCCTTGGCGAAATCGAGCGTCTGCTGACTGTCCTGCCCACCGCGCACATTGCCCGCCAGGCGTGGGACAAGTTTGGCGAAGTGATCGTCGCCGAAAGCGACGAGGAGATGCGGGATATTGCCGATGGCCTGGCCTTCGAGCACGTCCAGGTCATGACCCGTAATCCTGACTGGTTCCTGCAGAATCTGCGTAACTTCGGCGCGCTGTTCCTCGGGCCCCGCACCAACGTCGCCTACGGCGATAAGGTGATCGGCACCAACCATACGCTGCCCACCCGTCAGGCAGCACGCTATACCGGCGGCCTGTGGGTCGGCAAATTCCTGAAGACCTGCTCCTATCAAAAGGTCTTGACCGATGAAGCGTCGGCCCACGTCGGCGAATACTGCTCTCGCCTCTGCGCGCTCGAAGGCTTCGCCGGCCACGGCGAGCAGGCCAATATTCGCGTCCGTCGCTACGGCCACAGAGACGTCCCTTACGCCGGAATTGTTGAATAAGGACCTGCATATGACCTTGCCAAAAACACCCAGCTTTCGCCTGGACGGCAAGCGCGCCCTGGTCACCGGAGGATCGCGCGGCATCGGCTTTGCCGCCGGGCTGGCGCTGGCCGAGGCCGGCGCCGAAGTATGGATTGCCGCGCGCGACCGCGCGCAGCTTGAGGCGGCCGTGGACGCCGCCGGCGAGGCCGGGCTCACGCTCAGCCCGCTGGTGGTTGATATCACCCAATCCGCAGAGGTAGAGCGGGCCATCGAGCGTCTCCCGGCGCTTGATATCCTGGTCAACAGCGCGGGCCTGGCCAGGCATCAGCCGTTTACCGACGTCAGCCGGGAGAATTATGACGCCGTCATGGACATCAACGTTCGCGCCACCTTCTTCGTGTCGCAGCAGGTGGTGCGGCGGATGATCGATGCCGGTATTCAGGGCTCGATCGTGCATATTTCATCCCAGATGGGCCACGTCGGCGGACCGATGCGCAGCGTCTACTGCGCGTCAAAGTTTGCCCTCGAGGGCATGACGCGGGCGATGGCCATCGAGCTTGGGCCCAGCGGGATCCGCGTCAACACCCTCTGCCCGACGTTTATTGCCACCGAACTCTCGCGGACCTCGCTTGCCGACCCGACATTCCATCAGCAGGTGCTGAGCAACATCAAACTCGGGCGTTTAGGGCAGCTGGAAGATGTGATGGGGCCGGTGGTATTTCTCGCATCACCGGCGGCAGCGCTGATCACCGGCACCGCGCTATTAGTCGATGGCGGCTGGACCGCATCCTGAATCTGGAGGTTATTATGTCCCTGCAATTAATGCGTCGTGATGTCCTGCTGTTCTTTATTATCAGCCTGCTCTTTTTTGTCAGCATTCACGCCTTCGACCCGTTCCTGGCACCCTACATCACCTCGCTCAACGTCGAGGCCAGGACCATGGGCATTATCATCGGCGCCACCGGACTCGCCTCCATGCTGCTCCGTTTCCCCACCGGCATCCTCTCTGACCGCTTCCATAACCGCAAGCGCATTATTCAGATTGGCCTCCTCTTCACCATTCTCTCCTGGCCGGTGGTCTTCCTGCATCCCACCCCGGAGACCCTCTTCATCGCCAAGCTCGCCGACGGCGTGACCAGCGCCACCTGGGTGATTTACAACGTCATGTTCGTCGCCTTCTTCCCCCCGCTTGAGGCCGCCGCCGCCGTCGCACTCCTCAGCGTGACCTCTCCCGTCGGTACCTTTATCGGCATCTCCCTCGCCGGCTTTATGGCCCGCCATTTTGGCCCCGAGTCGAGCTTCCTCGTCGCCTCCGCCGCCGCCACCCTCGCGCTGGTGCTGACCTTCTTTATTCGTGAACGTCGTCCGCTGCAGGCCCGCGAGGACGCCGCCCAGTCCGCCGTGCGCAGCCAGCTTACCGATAAATCCGTCTGGTATCTCGGCGCCCTCTGCGCCGCGGTAATGATGGTCCCCTTCGCCACCCGCGACACCCTCACGCCCCTGCTGGCCGAAGGCTTCGGCATGGCCGCCGGCTCCCTCGCCACCCTGAGCAGCATTCACCTCTTTTTCTATGCTCTCTCCACCGCCCTCTGCGCCCCGCTGTTCTATCGGCGCCTCGGCCTCGCCAGAACCGCGGTTATCGGCGGCATCCTGCAGGGCGTGGTGGCCATCGCCATGCCTTACGCCCCCAACATCATGGTGCTCTTCGCCCTGCAGGCCCTCGCCGGCACCGCATTCGGCATGATCTTTACCGTGCTTAACTCCCTGATTGTCACCCATACTCCGGTGTGGCAGCAGTCCACCCGCGTGGGCCTCTATCAGAGCATCTACTCCGCCGGCATCTTCTTTGGCCCGGTGCTGGTGGGCTACATTAAATACTACTTTGCCATGAAGCAGGGGTTCCTCGTGGTCGGCATCATCTCCATTATCTCCATCGTCCTGATCCGCCACGTTATCCGCATGGTTGAGGCCCGTCGCGAACCCCAGCCTGCAGGCGTGCCGGCGGTATGATGCGGCCAATCAACAACGCCAGCGTACCGCTCATCCTGCTCGGCGGTACGCTTTGCGATGAGCGGCTGTGGCAGCCGGTGCTGGAACAGTTCGACGTCAGCGACGCGCGGCGTTTTACCCTGCAGGCGGATGATTCGGCCACGGCCGCAGCGGAGCGCCTGCTGGCGCAATTACCGCCGCGCTTCTGCCTGGCCGGATTCTCGCTGGGGGCGATCGTCGCGCTGGAGATGCAGGCCATCGCGCCGGAGAGGATTGCCGGGCTGGCGCTGATTTCGGTAAACCCACTGGCCGACAAAGCGGAAAACGCGGCGGGCCGGCGGCAGGCCGTCGAGCACGCCAGGGCCGTCGGCTTCGCGGCGTTTATTACCCAGCAGCTGTGGCCGCGCTACGTCGCCCGCCGGCGGCAGAACGAGACGCCGCTGCGCCAGCAGATTATCGCCATGGCCGACGCCTGCGGCCATGACGTCTTTTGCCGACAAACGGAAATCGCCATCGGTCGCCGCGACCGCCGCGCCGACCTGAGCCGGCTCGCGGTACCGATCCTGCTCCTCAGCGGCGAGGAGGATCCTATTTGTACGGCGCAACATCACCGGGCGGCGCTGCTGGCGGCGCCTTCTGCCCGCTGGCAGGAATTGCCCTGCGTAGGCCACTTTGTGCCGCTTGAGGCGGCGCGGGAGACGGCAGCTGCGCTTCATTCATGGATAAACGAGGTTCTTGTATGCGATTCAATCCGCTAAAACAGCGCCAGCAGCCGATCGTCAACGGCTGGCTGGCCCTCCCCTGTAGCTACAGCGCCGAGATTGTCGGCCATCAAGGCTATGACTGCGTCACCGTTGATATGCAGCACGGCATGATTGACTTCGCTTCGGCGCTGAGCATGCTGCAGGCGCTCTCCTCCACTCCCGCCACGCCTATCGCGCGGGTGTCGCATAACGACGGCGCGCTGATCATGCAGCTGCTTGACGCCGGCGCTTACGGCATCATTTGCCCGATGGTTTCCAGCGCTGAAGAAGCGCGCCGCTTCGTGGCCGCCTGCCGCTATCCGCCGCTGGGCAACCGCTCGTTTGGTCCCGCGCGTGCGCTGCTCTACGGTGGCAAGGATTATCCCCAGCACGCCAATGAGCAGATCCTGACGCTGGCCATGATTGAAACCCGCGACGGCTTAAAAAACCTCGAGGCCATTCTGGACGTCGAGGGCCTCGACGGCATCTTCATCGGCCCTAACGACCTCTCCCTGACTCTGACCGGCACCGCCAGCGCGGAGTCTCAGCACCCGGAGATGCTGGCGGCGATCGATCGCGTGCTGACCCATACCAAAGCGGCCAATAAAATCGCCGGAATATTCTGCACCTCGGGCCCTGCGGCAGCGGCGCGTATCGCCCAGGGCTTTACGATGGTGACCCCCGCCAACGACGTTATGCAGCTCTCTCAGGCCGGACGTGATGCGGTCGCGCAGTCCCGCGGCGAAGTTCCCCCCGCCCGTTCGGGTTCAGGTTATTAATGGAGACCTTATGAAAAATACCGTGTTAACACATGAAGAAGCGCGTCAGCGCCTGGTCACCCCGGCGGATATGGTGTCCTGCAGCGTGGCCTTTATCGACTGTAAGCTGCCCGGTTCCCACCTCAAGCAGAACTACTCGTTTATCGGCCCCGGCGTGACCCAGTCGAGCGAGCAGGTAATCAATATTCCGCTGCCGCACGGCTTTAATATCGGCGCCGCCGCCATGCCGAAGGGGGTCACCAATAACCTGCACCTTCACTTCACCGCCGAGGTATTCCTTATCCATGAAGGAAGCTGGCGTTTTCGCTGGGGAGCAAACGGTGAAAATGAAGCGACCTTCAGCGCCCCGGCGATTTTGTCGATCCCGACGTGGATCTTCCGTGGCTTTACCAACGCCTCTCCTACGGACACCAACGGCTGGGTATTCACCGTCCTCGGCGGGGACAACACCGGCGGCATTATCTGGCACCCTTCGGTGATGCAGGCGGCTAAGGAGTACGGCCTGTACCTCAGCCGTGACAATATGCTGATTGATACCGAAAAGGGAGACGCCGTTCCCGATGAGTCGGCGCTGATGCCTGAGATTTCCCAGGCCGACATCGATGCGTTGACGCACTATACCCCGCAGCAGATGGCCGAGTTTGCGGTGACGGGCGAGCAGCGCGAGTGGTCGACGCAGGGGTTACTCGACGCGGCCATCCCTGGCCACGGCGCCGAAATCGCCCCGGTGATTGGCTTTGGTATAAGCCAGGACCGCAGCAGCCGGGCGAAAATCATCCGCCCGCATGGGTTCTCCGTGGAGTGGCTGAAGCTGCCGGCAGGCGGCAAAATGGGCCGCCACCGCTGCGAGCAGGTGCAGGTCATTATGGTGTTTAAAGGCACCCTGGAGGTCACCTTTAACCAGCGGGGCGAAGAGGTGGTGATAACCGCGCCCGAACGCTCGGTTATCTCTATCCCGGAAAACTGCTGGCGCCAGTACCGCGCGCTGGACGGCGTCTGCGAAGTCACCTTAACCACCCGCGGCGACGAACGTAAAACCCTCTACTGGGACGAAGAGATCGTTGCCGCCGCCGAGCAGCAGGGCTGGGCTGTGGATCCCGACGGCTATCTCGCCGCCGCCGAACTCCTTCCGCTGACGGCGCGCAGGGTTTATCCCCGCGTGCAGCGCGCCTACCAGAATCGTCTCGGGGAGTAGCGCGCCCGCGATGTTTGCGCCGCTGGCCGCTAACCGCGGGCTGAAAACGGCGCCAAAATCCCTCTTCCCGCAAGGCCATCTGAGCAATCAGATGGCTTTTTATTTGTTCGCTCATCTCATTGTGTGGTTTTGGTGTTGTTTTTTCTTTTTATGTGTTGTTTTTGATGTTGCTTTATGGTGACATTAGGCATCATTCCAGCACAGGCAAAATTTCTATGGAGCAGAAGACTCACGATTTTGATGTCGTCATTATTGGCGGCGGCGTTATTGGCTGCGCGGTCTTTCGCCGCTTCACCCTGATGGGCGCGCGTACGCTACTACTCGAGAAAGGCGGCGATATTCTTTCGGGCGCCAGCAAGGCAAACAGCGCCATTCTGCATACCGGCTTCGATGCGCCTCCGGATAGCCTGGAGCTGGCCTGCATGCAGGCGGGATATAGCGAATACAAAGCCATTCACCAGAAAATGAATCTTCCGCTGCAGGAAACCGGGGCTATTGTCGTCGCCTGGAATCAGGAGCAGCTGGAGGCGCTACCGGGAATTGTCGCTCAGGCGCACCAGAACGGGGTGCAGGACGTCGCGCAAATTTCACCGGCAGAGGTCTACCGGCGCGAGCCGCAGTTGGCCACCGGCGCGCTGGGCGGGGTTCTGGTCCCGGGCGAAGGTATTATTGACCCCTGGAGCAGCCCGCTGGCCTATCTGACGCAGGGGGTTAAACACGGTGGGCAGTACCGCTTTAACTGCGAAGTGACCGGCGCCGAATTTCATCACGGCCGGTGGTCAATCCAGACTTCCGCGGGAGTTTATCGGGCCGCACTGACGGTCAACTGTGCGGGAAACCATGGCGATCGTATCGATGCTTTATGGCGTACCCCGGAATTTGAGATCAGGCCGCGTAAAGGCCAGTTCCTGGTATTCGATAAACCGGCCTCGGCGCAAATCAACGCGATTATTCTGCCGGTTCCCACCGCGCGCAGCAAAGGCGTGCTGCTGTCAAAAACCATTTTCGGCAATCTACTTTTAGGCCCGACGGCCGAAGAGCAGACCGATCGCGATTGCGCCGAAGTCAACGAGGCGGTATTGCAGTCTTTGATTGCTCAGGGTGAGCGCATTTTACCCTCCTTAGCCGACTACACGGTGACCGCCACCTACGCTGGTTTGCGCCCTGCGACCGAGTCAAAAGAGTACCGAATTTACTCTTACCCTGAGAAACAGTGGATAACAGTCGGCGGTATTCGCTCTACCGGTCTTACCGCCGCGCTCGGTATCGCCGGTTACCTGGAAGCGCTCTATCACCAGGACTTTGCGACCCTGTTCGAGCACGCGCCGCCCGAGCGCCTGGAGTGGCCGCAGATGCCGATGCTCTCGGACTATGAGCCGCGCGACTATACCTGCCCGGGTAACGGCGGCGTGGTATGCCATTGCGAATGGGTCACGCGGCGGGAGCTGGAGGCGGCGTTTGATTCCGCCGTTCCCCCGGGCTGCATCGGAGGGCTGCGGCGGCGAACCCGCGTCATGATGGGGCGCTGCAACGGATTTTTCTGTAGCAACCACGTTGCCGAAATTGTCGGCGATCGCTTTAGCAATACGTTGATCACGGGACAGATAAAATGAGCAAGCTGTACGATGTCATCATCATTGGCGCCGGACCGGCGGGACTGGGCGTTGCGCGCGCCCTGCAGGAAGCCGGCGTGAAGGACGTTCTGCTGATCGAACGTGAAAATCAGCCGGGGGGCGTTCCCAAACACTGCCGCCATCCCACCTTTGGCCTGCTGACCTTTTGGCGGCCGATGAAGGGGCACACCTGGGCGGAAAAGCTCCTGAGCTACGTCCACTACCCTATCCGCACGGCAACTACCGTCACCGCGCTGCTGCCGAACGGGCAGATCGAAGTCTCGTCGGATAGCGGCATGGAAACGCTACGGGCGCGGAAAATCGTGCTGGCCACCGGCGTCAGGGAGACCCCTCGCCACCCGCGGCTGGTGAGCGGCGTTCGGCCGCAGGGCGTGCTGACCGCCGGGGCGCTGCAGCAGTTTGTCTATCTGCGCGGGCTGAAGCCGGGAAACCGCCCGGTCATCGTCGGAACGGAGTTAGTCAGCTTTTCCGCCATCTGGACCCTCAGAAGCGCGGGAATTCGGGCGGTGGCGATGATTGAAGAGGGCCCGCGCCCTACGGCCTGGCGCTGCTGCCTGCTCTTTGCCAAACTCTTGCAGGTGCCGGTCTACTTCAACAGCCACGTATCCAGAATCACCGGCAGCGAACGCGTTGAGGCGGTCGAAACGATCGGCAACGGAGTAGAGAAAGTCATACCCTGCGATAGCGTGATTTTTACCGGCCGGTTCACCGGGGAGTATACCCTGATACGTAAAAGCCATCTGGCGGCAGACTTTGGCACCGGGCGTCCGCTATTTGACCAACACGGCGCCTGCTCCGACCCACAGTATTATGCCGTAGGTAACATGACCCACCCGGCCGATATGGGCGACCAGTGCTATCAGGAAGGGCTGCGTATCGGTCAAACCCTGTCACGGGTGCTGCGGTCTGAGGTTGCCGACGCCACCTTTATTTCGCTCCAGCATGACGACAGCATCCGCATCTCAGCGCCCAGCATCGTTCGTATCGATAGGATCGATGCCAGAACCACGGTGAATATCCGCGTACAGCGTCCTATCGTTGGCGATGTCGTGGTACGCGACGGCGATAAAGAGCTCTACCGCCGCCGCCGTCGCTGCATGCCAGAACGCCGGATCCTGCTCAAAGATATTGATATCAGCGGCGTCACGGCGCAAAGCGTCCTGCATATCGCTATCGAAACGCGCTAACGCCCTTACGATCCTGCTCCGCCGCCTGCCGCCACTCGTGCCGGCAGGCATTCGCCCCTGTCGACACGCCCCGTCATCTTTTGCAACGACTCTGCCGCCCTCTTCTCCAGGGAAATTCCGCCTGCCGCCCAACGAGGGTTCAAAGGGAACAAACGCTCTCGCTTCGTCAACCGCAGAGATGACAAAGGGGAAGACGACGCTTCCCCTTTACCCGGTTACCGATAATAAGCGCAGCGGGTGATAGCCGCCGCGCCGCAGGCTATTTTAGCTGGCAATAAACTCGTCCTCGACCTCTGACCATAGGCTTACCCTCTGCCCCCGCTGTTCAAAAAACTCGATCTCCCGCTGAATACCGAGGCTTTTATCCCAGCCCGGCAGGTCAACAATAATCAGCTCATCCACGACGCCCATAAAAAATGCATCCACCGGCGCCCAGCGTTTACCAATATCCTGCTTCGCAGTGTGTCGCATGACCTGATTGATGGGGTGCGATAGCGTCACCTGACTAAAAACAAGATTGCCGGACTCAATAATCGCCGCCGCGACCTGATTACATGAATTAAAGCGCTGGTTGACGACCGCTTCGTCGACGTGGCTATAGGGACAGGCCAGAAAAACCTTTCTCATTACGGGTACTCTCCATATTTACAGGGGGGAATATAGGATGGCATCAGGCGATTAATTTTTTACCTGCGGCGGACGCCGACGCTTGCGCCTCCAGCTTTTCTGCCGCGGGCACCGAAATAACCATCGCGATAGCAATGGCTAAGATTCCGGCAATAAACTTACCGGCCATAATTGGAATAACCAGCGAGGGCTGGAAGTTGGCGGTGAACGCCAGGTGGTCACCCAGGGTGGCCTGGGCGCAGATACCAAACGCGATACACAGCACTTTGTCTCTGGCGCGCATATTACGAAATAAATGGTACACCGCGATGATATTCGCCAGCACCATCACCAGTCCCAGCGCGCCGGTCTCGGTCAGGGAAAGCTTTTTGCCGATATAGCGCATAAATCCCTGGCAATATTTTTGGAAAAGGAAGCAGATCGGGAAGGTCCCTGCCAGCATAATGCCAATATATCCCGCTATTTCGATAGCGCGGTACAGGCTTTTCTCATCGGCAAACAGCGGGTCGAAAATCCAGCCGCCAAAAAGCCGGGTAAATACGCCGGTAAAATGTTCAATAATGCTCAGCGCGAGGACGATTTTAATAAAAGCGTCCATGAGTTTACCAAATATCAGAAAAGCGCTGACCATAATCAATGGCCGATACTTCAGGCCGACAGCAAGGATAAAACAAAAGGCGAACAGCGGCGCCAGCAGCTTTAGCGCGGAGAACAGGTCGATGCTTAGCATGTAATTGGCGGGAGAGGTTGTGGAGATCATCTCCCGGACCGGCACGTGATATAGCGTGATGGCCAGCAGCGAAACCAGCACGCCAAAAGGAATGCTGACAAGCCCGGCCATAGCCCCTAGCGCAAGGTATTTATGGTCAGCTTTGTTAAGCATAATCAGCCCCACGGGAATGAGATAGACGATGCTCGCGCCGGAGGTATAGCCGACGAGCATAGCGGTTATCCACATATCGCGATTCGCGGATAGCGCGTCAGCCAGCTGATAGCCCCCCATATCGACCGCAATCACCGACAGCGCCGCCACGGCCGCATTGGAGCCCATTGCCTGAAACAGCGGCCCGACGGTTTGCAAAATCGCATGGGTTAACAGAGGAAGCGCGGCCATAATACCCGCCTGCGCCAGAAAAACCGGGCCGATGGAGTGAATACCGTTAACAAATTCACGCCCGAGGCCGCTTTCAGGACGGATAATCGAGGCTAAAGCCCCTAACAGCGTACCCGCCATAATAATGTAAACGATCGCGTTGCCAATTTCTGACATAAACAAATCTCTTATTCAGGGCGTAAATTGCGGGCGCGGGAGATAATGTCCTGATAGCGTAAGAACAGATCCGCGAGGTTATTTTCCGAGGGTGTAATCACTTCCCGTTGATGGTTAATCTTTAATTCACGATCGACCCCTAAACCCTTACGAGCGAGCATTGCAATACCCTGGGCCGTCATCTCTTTATTGCTGGGGGTAACAATATTCTTTTGTAGCAGGTTAGCGAGGAACTGCTTGAAATAGTGATTGGCGGCCAGCCCGCCATCAACAGAAATGAATTCACCGACGGTCCCGACCTTTGCCATAGCGGTAATGACTTCGGCCGAACGTACCGCGATCCCTTCCAGAATAGATTGCAGCATATCCTTGCGCTCCGTTTCCAGCGACAGGCCGGCCCACAGCCCTGCGGCAGAGCGGTCCCAGTACGGGCAACCTAATCCGGACAGGGCAGGTACAAAGGCCAGACCCCGCGCAATCGCCGACTGGGTGGGGAAATCGCTGAACTCTTCGATATCGGTAAACAGGCCGATTTTGCGCGCCCAGTTAATCGCAGAGGCGGCATTGTACACGCCGCCGTCCAGCCCGTAGACCGGCGCCTCTCCAGGCATTTTCCAGCACAGGGTGGGCAAAAGGCCGGAGTCCTGCGGATCGGGTATCGTATGACCTGCGATAGACTGCAGGAAGGCCCCGGTGCCGAAGGTAATTTTCATCTGCCCTGCCGACAGGCAGCCGTGCCCGTAGGTCCCGGCAAACTGATCTACGATACAGGCCGTGAGCGGCACCGCGTTGCCGTCCAGCATGACGTCGCCAAAATGACCGACGTTATCCTGTACCGCCGGTAGCGCATTGACCGGCACGCCAAACAGGCGGCACAGCTCTTCATCCCACGCCAGCGTGTGGATATTAAACAGCGAAGTGCGTGAGGCCGAGTTATAGTCCGTTGCGTGCACGCCGCAAAGGTGGAACAGGAAAAAGGAGTCCATCGTGCCGAGACGCAGGCGCCCCTGCTTTGCCAGCGTATCTGCGCCCGGCACGTTGCGCATGATCCAGCCTAATTTCGTGGCCGAGAAATAGGTATCAAGCGGCAGGCCGGTTCGGGCCTTAACCATCTCTTCGACGCCATCCAGCTTCAGCGCGCGAACCACGTTTTCAGTCCGCTGATCCTGCCAGATAATAGCGTTATAGAGCGGCAGCCCGCTGCGTGCATCCCAGGCAACGACGCTCTCCCCCTGATGAGCCAGGCCGATGGCGTCAACGGCATTACAGCTTCCCAGACAATTGCGGATGTTGCGCAGGATCTCCAGCGGATCGTGCTCAACCCAACCCGGGTTAGGCGTAATCTGCTTGTGGGGAACGCTCGCTGGCGAGTGGTGCTTTCCATCTTCTGAAAAGACCACCACCCGTGTTCCCGTCGTTCCCTGATCGATAGCGGCATAGCGTTGATTCAACATAATCGGCTCACTTGCAGGTGTGATTTAACTGTTGTTTATATGTGTGTTTAATGTGAGATTTACACATAATCCACAAATACACAACACGAAAAGGCATCGTTCGCCAGGGATTTGTGACTGAGATCTCGTTTTAATTTGCTCTCGGCTGGACGGGTGTTACATAAAATGATGTAGGCGTTTATGCTGGTAATGTATAATTGCGCGTCGGGAAAATATACAGGGCTTTTATGATGCCCTTTTGCATCAAAATAAAACGATCAGGGAAAATCAATGAATACTGAAATCGTCAGTTCGGCAGACAGAAGAACCATCATTCTGGAGAAACTTAAAAATAATGGTCAGGTTTCTGTGAATGAGCTTGCTGATATATTTCAGGTCTCTCAGGAAACCATTCGCCGCGATTTGAATAAGCTTGAAGAGCAGCGCCTGATTAAAAAAATCCACGGCGGAGCCGTTAGCAGCCAGTTTGGCTTCGAAATGGAGTTTAATGAGCGGGCGAAGATTGCGGCGAGTGAAAAAAAGGCCATTGCGCGCAGCGCGGTAAAGCTGTTTAAGCCCGGAGATTCGCTGTTTATCGACTTTGGTACCACCACTCTGGAGTTTACCCGCCAGTTGGCTGAAATAAATGATCTAACCGTTATCACTAATTCACCGCTGATTGCTAACGTGCTGCATGAAAATGATTCGATAAAAACGATCCTGATTGGCGGCGAGTTTATCAGTTCAAAATTTGAGTGCGTCGGCGCCATTGCCCTCGATAATATTAAGCGCTTCTTTGTGGATTATGCGGTCATCGGCGCCGGCGCGGTACATACCGCCGTCGGGGTAATGGACCAGGATATTAACGAAGCGACCATTGCCCGCCAGATGATTGAAAACAGCAGCCGTACGGTGGTTCTCGCCGATGGCCACAAGCTGCAAAATCACGCAACCACCCTCGTTTGCGAGTGGGACAAAATCCATTACCTGTTTACCACTAATGACGGCTCTCAGGCGAAGAAAAGCAAATTCCCGGACAATGTTCAGGTCACATTCGCCAAAGCGGAGCGGGAGTAATCCCGCGGTCATCGCGTTTGAGCGCGCTGGCCGCGGTACCCCTTACCACGGCCATTAACGTTAAGCGCTTTTTTCCACCGAGATTGGCAGGCTACAGCGCGGCGTCCGCTGCTGCACCAGCCTGGCCGCCAGCGCAATAAGCAGCGCGGCAGCGGACGAAAGAGCGGCGATCAGCATATAGCCGGCCTGCATCGTGAAGTATTTCAACATAATCCCCATCAGCACCGGCCCCCAGAACATACCGGTGGAATAGATAGTCTGGAACAGGCCCATCCTTGCGGTTTGTTCTTCAGAGGTGGTGTTTACCACGCTGAGCGACATCATGACGGCGAAGGCCATGCCGAACGAAAAGCCCGCCAGCGCCTGAAAGGCCGAAATCACCATGTAGTTTTGCGTCAACGGAATACCCAGGGCGGCAATCGCCTGGAGCAGCGATCCAATGACGGCGGTTTTCACCAGCCCCAGCCGCGGATAAAAGACGGCGCTGCACAGCGCGACGGCGAGCGCATAAAACAGCAGATGCAGGTTGCTTAGCACCGCGATCAGCATGCCCGTATTTCCCAGTCTCAGCATATAGATAGGCGTCAGGGTATCGCGGGTGGCAAAGGGCACGAGGAGCACGATGGCGCACAGGATCCCGACAAACCAGATAGTGCGGTCCGTCAGCTGCCCCCACGCGCTTTTAAAACAGTCGTTGAGCCGCGATTTTACCGGAGTTTCAACATGTTCCTGTAAGAATAAGGAGATAAATAACGCGGCTAACGCCGCCGCGCTAGGGATCAAGAAGCCCAGGTTCGGCGGGAAATTCTGCACAATAATGCCGCACAGCGTGTTACCCAGGAAGACGCCAACCGGACTTGCGAGGGCCAGTAACGCCACGGCGGTTGGCGCTTCGTTCTTACTGAAGTAGCGGATGAACATGATGTTGTAGAGTACCCACGTTGCCGACGCGATGCCTGAAGAGGTTTTGGCAATGTACAGCGTGATATCGTTGGTATGAAAATAGGCCACAGGCCACATCACCATCGGTAGCAGGAGGCTGATCTGGATAAATATTTTCCGGTTATGCAGCGTTCCGGATATAACGCTTAACGGAAAACGCAGTAATACCGTAGCCAGCCCGGTCGCGCCCATAATCAGCCCGACAATCTCAGGGGGAATATCGTGTTGAACCATATATGACGCGAGAAACGCGTCATAGCCATTAATACAAATAAAAAACAGCAGGCTCATAATAAAAAAGAGGAAAATTTCCCGCCGGGTGAATAATTGTTTAAACATATTCGCATCCTGGTTTGTTATTACAGTCATAAGAACGAATTTATTACACGTCACGCTGCATTCGCGCCGCAGGTAGATGATAAATATTTAATTGATATTACTCATACCGCTCGCCTTTGTTTTTTCTCGCTCATCCCTACCCGTTATTAGCCGCGCTCGACTCCGTGCGAGCAGGAGGTCCGTCACCGCTGCGGGCCGACCTTCTGCTTTCAGTGTACACAGAAAAACAACACAATAACAACCCACAAAAGCGCACATAACAACATAAAAACAACACACAAGTCACATCTCAGCGCTAAAGTCAGCCCCTCACGCGGTTAGAGATTGCGGTTGGTTGAACGGATTTAGCCTTTTAGTGTGAGCACGATCACTAAAACAATTTAGCCTGTGACATTTATGTTGCTTTTAGTTGTTTTTAACGTAAAAGATTTTACATAAACAACACTAAGACAACAACAAGTCAGCGTGGGGTTATAGGCCGGTCAGCCAGCGTGATTAATTAATTCATTGAAATAACACATTAAATAAAGCTAAACCGCATACAGAGGGCATGATGAACAAACCACAGATCGTCAATGATATTAGCGACAATAAAACTGCGGCAGAAGTAAAAGCCGAGAATAGCAATGAAAATCAGAAAGATAAGAAAACGGTGCCGGTTTCATTAAACCGCCTGCCGCGTCAGCTCGACGAACAGCACATGCCGGCAGATTTTACTATCTCATGGGACAGCTATAAGCGAGGCGGGACGGACAAATTCCTCGCCCAGACCCCGTCTCACCTGCACCGTCATCCGATGCGCGGTTTTGACAAAGAGTACGTCAACATCATTGATTACATCATCCGCATCACCCACCGCATCTGGGAAGAGGGAGATATCGGCTATATCTACGATACCTACAGTCATGACTGTAACGTGTGGGATGATGTGGGACTGCACGTCGGTCGCGATCGCGTCGTGGCCGGCACGGCGCGCACGCTGAACGCTTATCCTGATATCCGCATTCTGGGGGACGAGGTGATTTGGGCCGGCGATGAGAACGTGGGGTTCCACTCCTCCCACCGTAGCTACATCATGGGAACCAATACCGGCTTCAGCGAGTTTGGCGCACCGACGAACAGGCCCGTCCGCTTCATGTGTATTGCGAACTGCGTGATGTTGGAAAACGAGATCTTCTATGAACACGTGCTGCATAACACGGCGAGCCTGATCCAGCAACTCGGTCTTAACGTATTTGACGTTGCCCGCGACATGATGACCAGTCACGGCGAAAACCCGCTGGCGCGCGATTTCGTTTCAAGCGAGCCTTTCCGCGTGCCGGGCCAGGGCAAGCCGGCCCTGCTGCCTTTACCCCAGGGGAATAAGCTGGACGTGCGCGCCTTTATCAATGCGTTCTATCAGAACGTGTGGAATCGCAGAATGCTGCGCTCCCTGACGGATTTCTGTTCACCCAACATCGCCTACCAGGGACCGACGGAGCGCGTGTATCAAGGCCTTGGCAACTACAAATCGTGGATCCTCTCCCTGCTCGCGATGTTCCCGGACCTGACGTTCTCCGTAGACGATGTTTACTGGATGGGTAACGATCAAAGCGGATATCTGGTTTCCGTTCGCTGGAGCGCGCAGGGTACCCACCTGGGTCACGGTATTTACGGTAAGCCAACCGGTAAAGAGGTCCATCTGGTCGGGATCAGCCAGTACCGCATTCAGGACAATATCATTCAGCAAGAGTGGTCCATCTTTAACGAGTTTGGCGTGATCACTCAGCTCGTTTCCTGATCTTTGCCTTAAATAAGGGGCGCTCAGCCCCTTATTCATATCGACGCTAAGCCGCAGCGCTCTGTACCACCCGATCGTGAAGGTGTTTTTTCAATGCTGCGCTATCGGGTTTCTACGATGTAACTCTTCCCGCACTCTGAATCTGGAGGCTACTATGTCCCTGCCATTATTGCGTCGTGATGTCCTGCTGTTCTTTATTATCAGCCTGCTCTTTTTTGTCAGCATTCACGCCTTCGACCCGTTCCTGGCACCCTACATCACCTCGCTCAACGTCGAGGCCAGGACCATGGGCATCATCATCGGCGCCACCGGACTCGCCTCCATGCTGCTCCGTTTCCCCACCGGCATCCTTTCTGACCGCTTCCATAACCGCAAGCGCATTATTCAGATTGGCCTCCTCTTCACCATTCTCTCCTGGCCGGTGGTCTTCCTGCACCCCACTCCGGAGACCCTCTTCATCGCCAAGCTCGCCGACGGCGTAACCAGCGCCACCTGGGTGATTTACAACGTCATGTTCGTCGCCTTCTTCCCCCCGCTTGAGGCCGCCGCCGCCGTCGCACTCCTCAGCGTGACCTCTCCCGTCGGCACCTTTATCGGCATCTCCCTCGCCGGCTTTATGGCCCGCCATTTTGGCCCCGAGTCGAGCTTCCTCGTCGCCTCCGCCGCCGCCACCCTCGCGCTGGCGCTGACCTTCTTTATTCGGGAACGTCGTCCGCTGCAGGCCCGCGAGGACGCCGCCCAGTCCGCCGTGCGCAGCCAGCTTACCGATAAATCCGTCTGGTATCTTGGCGCCCTCTGCGCCGCGGTAATGATGGTCCCCTTCGCCACCCGCGACACCCTCACGCCCCTGCTGGCCGAAGGCTTCGGCATGGCCGCCGGCTCCCTCGCCACCCTGAGCAGCATTCACCTCTTTTTCTATGCTCTCTCCACCGCCCTCTGCGCCCCGCTGTTCTATCGGCGCCTCGGCCTCGCCAGAACCGCGGTTATCGGCGGCATTCTGCAGGGCGTGGTGGCCATTGCCATGCCTTACGCCCCCAACATCATGGTGCTTTTCGCCCTGCAGGCCCTCGCCGGCACCGCATTCGGCATGATCTTTACCGTGCTTAACTCCCTGATTGTCACCCATACCCCGGTGTGGCAGCAGTCCACCCGCGTGGGCCTCTATCAGAGCATCTACTCCGCCGGCATCTTCTTTGGCCCGGTGCTGGTGGGCTACATTAAATACTACTTTGCCATGAAGCAGGGGTTCCTCGTGGTCGGCATCATCTCCATTATCTCCATCGTCCTGATCCGCCACGTTATCCGCATGGTTGAGGCCCGTCGCGAACCGGCGCCGGCCGTCGGCTGAGGCCGACAAACTATATTCTGCGAGGGTCCAGGGACGGGTGCATGGCTATTCCGCTGACGTTGCTCATCCCGCTGATAATGGCCTCGGTGAGCATCCGCGCCTTCAGCGGGATAAAGCGTCGGGTAGGATAGAGCGCATACAGCGTGAGCGGTTGCCAGCGATACTCCGGCAGCACCTGGACCAGCGTTCCCTGTGCCAGCTGTCTGGCCACCAGCGGCTGCTGTATACCGCCAATCCCGGCCCCCGCCTCCAGCGCGGCAATGAGCGAGAAGCTATTGTTGGCGCGGAAGACAGGATTCAGGCGGACGCTCTCTTTGCCGTCCGCGCCTTGCAGGGTTAGTTCGTCCCCGGCGGCGAGGCCGCTGTAGCGAAGCGTCCGGTGCTGTGCCAGCTCTGACAGCCGCGCCGGCGTCCCCGCCTGCTGCAGATAGTGCGGCGCGGCGACCAGCACGCGCTGAACGTTAGCCAGCCGTCTGACGACCTGGCTAAGCCCTGCGGGCTCTCCCAGACGGATGGCCAGATCGACGCCCTCGCTCACCACATCGGCAAGCCGGTCCTCCAGCGTCAGCTCGACGCTGAGCTGCGGATTCCGCTGCTGAAAGGCGACAACGATCGGCGTCAGAAGATGCTGGCCAATCCCCGTTGGCGCCTGCACGCGCAGAGTTCCGCTAAGTTTCTGCTGCTGCTCAAGCAGCGTCTCTTCCGTTTCGCTCAGCGCATCGAGGATCGGGCGGATCTGCTGGTAGTAGCGCTCGCCCGGCTCGGTCAGGGTCACCGAGCGGGTGGTGCGCAACAGTAACGCCACCCCGAGGCTCTGCTCGAGAGCCATCACCTGCTGGCTGACCGCCGGCTGGGTCAGCCCGAGGCTGCGGGCCGCGGCCGAGAGATTGCCGGTTTCAGCCACCCGGATAAAAACTTCCATCGCTTTGAGCTTGTTCATCGCCTTCACTTCAAAGATTTTGTTATTAATCTTATTACAAACGCCCCTCTTCTGCCTTCATCGCTAATGAATCATGCTCAGGTTTCACTTTCGACTCGCAAAGAGGTGCTTAGCATGAAGACTCAACAACATCAGCGTTTGGCCGTGGTTGCCGGCGCCAACGGCGTCGCCGGAAACAAGCTTATCGATGAGCTGGAGCGCTCCGGCTGGCAGGTCATCGGGCTGTCGCGGCGGGGAGGCGCCTCGCGTCCCGGCGTTCGCTACCTGGCGGTGGACCTGCACGATCGCCAGGCGACGATGGCGGCGCTGGCGGATTTGCCGGTCAGCCATCTGTTTTATGCCGCCTATCAGCATGCCGATAGCTGGGCCGGACTGGTGGAGCCGAACCTCAGGATGCTGGATAACGTGCTCAGCGCCGCCGAGCAGTCGCCCCGGCTTGTGCACGTCAGCCTGATGCAGGGCTATAAGGTCTATGGCGCGCATCTTGGCCCGTTTAAGACCCCGGCGCGCGAAAGCGATGCGGGGCATATGCCCCCGGAGTTCAACGTGGCGCAGCAGATGCTGTTGGAAGCGCGTCAGCCGGGAACAAACTGGCACTGGACGGCGTTACGCCCGTCGGTCGTGGGCGGGCTATCCACCGGTAATCCGATGAACCTTGCCCTGTCGCTGGCGGTGTATGCGGCTATCTGCAAGGAGCTCAATATTCCCCTGCGCTTCCCCGGCCGACCGGGCGCCTGGCACAGCTTGATTGAGATGACCGATTCCGGCCTGCTGGCCAGGGCGACGCTGTGGGCGGCCACCAGCGAGGCGGCTGAGAACCAGGCGTTCAACGTCAATAATGGCGATCTGTTCCGCTGGCAGGAGATGTGGCCGCGTATTGCCGCCTGGTTCGATCTGCCGGTCGCCCCGCCTCTGCCGATGTCGCTGCAGGAGGTGATGGCGGATAAAGCGGCCATCTGGCAAAAAATGGCGGCCAAATATCAGCTCAGGGAGAGCAATATCGGCGCCATTACGGGCTGGGAATTCGTCGATTTCGTTTTCAGCTGGGACTACGACATGTTCGCCGATGGCAGCAAAATACGCCGCGCCGGCTTCCATGATTACTGTGAAACCGAGCAGATGTTCTTTCAGCTGTTTACCCAGTTCCGCCAGCTGAAGCTCATTCCCTGAGCGATGCCTGCGCGGGTTAACCCGCGCTGAATGAGCCTGGCCGCGGCTCATTCGCCGTTAGCCGGCCGCCGCCTATTCGCATAGCTGAAATTTATCATCCAGACTTAAAGCAAAGACGTAGTCTGCGCAGGGATTGTGTTTTACACTGCGCGCTGCAAAAACTCAGTAGATAAACGATTAAGTAGGCGGTAATGGCGATGAACGGAACAATCACAACCTGGTTTAAAGATAAAGGCTTTGGATTTATCAAAGATGAAAACGGCGATAACCGTTATTTTCATGTGATTAAGGTCGCCAATCCGGAGCTGATTAAGAAAGATGCGGCGGTGACTTTTGAGCCCACGACCAATAACAAGGGCCTGTCAGCCTATGCGGTGAAGGTGGCCCCGGAAAGCAAATATATCTATATCGCCGGCGAGCGCATTAAGCTCACGTCGATCAAGTCTTACCTGGTCTACAGCGAAGAAGTGCCTGCCGATATCCGCATTGATAAAGAAAATGCGGTGCTCTCCGTGGGGGCGCTGATGGGCAGCATTCGGCCGAAGGCAGCCGCCGAGCCGGGTGAAATGCGCGCGCTGAAAAAGCTGGCGATCACCACCTTCCAGGGAACAACGCTCATCTTCTCGGAAGACGAGATAGACGTCGATGCCACGGTGAAAATGCTCAAGGTCTGAGAACCTGCGAACGGGCCCGCTGCCAAAGCCCCGCCTGCGCATGGCGCAGCGTCCGGGACCAGGGCCGCGTTTTGCAAAAGCTATCCGCACCGCAGAGTGAATGAAAAGTCCGACAGGACTTTTCATCTGAACGCGGCGGTACAGGCAGATTTACCACATCAAATCATCAGGCACTTTGAAGTCGGCGTACGGATCGTCTTCATCCTGCTCTTCCTGACTCAGCGCGCTGTTTAAGACAATGCTGTTGGCATCGCGCTGGGCAATTTTATCGGCGACGACGGCGGGGATAATCGCGTATTCGTTCTCGCCGCTGCCCTCAGCAATCAGGCGTGCGATGGCGAGACGGCCGCTAATCAGCTGAGCGTGGGTTGGCTTATCGACCACGATTTTTTTAATTAAGTTGTTATCGGTAAAGTTAAAATCGATATTGCCTCTGGCGACGCTGATTCGGTTCATTTCAATCAGCTGCTTGACCTGCGCTTTATACTCTTTCGATAAGGTGGCCTGCTTTTGCTGTTCGCTCAGCTGCTTATCACGCTCAAGCTGGGTCTTTTTGTTTTCTTCCACCGCCTCTCTGGCCTCACGCGCCTGAACCCGTGATTTTTTAGCCGTTCTTTGGACTTTAGCCATTTTCTTGCTGGTCACCAGACCCGCTTTTAGCATCTGCTCTTGTAAGGTAAGTTTTGTCATTTCCGCTTCTGAACCCGTTGAATAATGCGTGGGATTATACCCGTAATTTTAGCCGATATACCAGGCCACCTGCCCCGTTTGCGAGGGGTTTCCCAAACGGCGCGCCCGAGCAAAAGCGCTCATCCGCGTTAAGCCGCTTAAGAACCTACGGGCAGCGATAAGCGGTACGCCAGCGATCGGCGATGGTCGGACGAAGAAACCGACGCCCGCTGTTAGCGCTTTTTCATTCAGGGACAGCGGCCTGGCGCAGGGCTTGCGTCATTGACCCTCATTATATATTTTAATCCCTGGCCCGTGCTGCCCGCCGCTCGCTTCCGGAAGAAAAAGGTGAAAGCACGTCATTGACCCACGTTGCTTAGCTCACATCTTGTGACGATCGGGGTTTGGTAATGCGAGCGCCAAAACGCCCTGACGACAGGAGAAATGATGTTTTCGATCGAGCAGGCAAAGCTTATGGCAACCAAACTGCGCAACACCCTTGAGTCGCGCAACGTCACCCTCCCCCACTCTTCCGCGCTTGAAATTGTGGCGCAGCAGCTGGGCTATAAGGACTGGAATACGGCAGCGGCAAGGTTAGATCCGCCGGCGGCGCCCGCTGCGGTCTCATTTGAAAAAAGCATTCCTATTTTACGCATGTTTGACGAGCGCAAAGCGCGCGAATTCTACGTCGATTTCCTCGCCTTCAGCGTTGAATTCGAGCATCGTTTCGCGCCAGACCTCCCCCTTTATCTCGGGATCGGCCGAAACGGCCTGCAGATTCATCTCTCTGAACATCACGGCGACGCCAGCCCGGGAGCGACAATTTTCATACCGATGCGCAACATTGAATTATTCAGGGATGAGTTAAGACACAAGAATTACGGCTACGGGCGGCCGGAAATCGTGCACCAGGCGTGGGGAAAAACCCTCGAGGTTCACGATCCCTTTGGTAACAGGCTGCGCTTCTGCGAAAGCTAATCCCCGCCAACGCCTCCGCGTAGCGCCCTTCCCCCGTCGGTTGACGGGGGACATCCTCCACTCCAGGGCCGTGCGCGGCGCCGACGCATTCAGTCCGATCCCGGATCATGAAGATAGCTCATGTTGTAATGAAATTAACTCGCTTTCGCTCATCTAACGCCTCTGGCATAAATACACAATATTAACTTATTGACAACATGAACAGCGGCGGACGAGAACACCAGCCGCTGCTGGAAAATCACCACGCAAGTTCAGTTTTCATGTCAGAACCAGGGATACCAGATCGCGATGAATAAAGACTTTACGTTTACGGTTAAGAGCACTCTTTTCGATGAAAACTATAACCCTTCTGAAAATACGCGTATTACTACCAACTTCGCGAATTTAGCCCGTGGCAAAGAGCGTCAGCAGAATTTGCGCAACACCCTGGTGATGATTGACAATCGTTTTAATACGCTGGCGCATTGGGATAACCCTAAAGGCGATCGCTATGCCGTCGAACTTGAAATTATTTCTGTTGAAATGAAGCTCGAAGCCAACGGCGAAACCTTCCCGGCGATCGAAATTTTAAAACCCTATATTATTGATAAAAAGACCCAGCAGCGCCTTGACGGTATTGCGGGGAATAATTTCTCGTCCTACGTGAGAGATTATGACTTTAGCGTCGTGCTGTTAGAGCACAATAAGAACCAGCCGCAGTTTAGCATCCCGGACAACTTCGGCGTCCTGCACGGCAATATATTTAAAAACTTTGTTAGCTCCCGCGAATATAAAGAGAGCTTTAAAAAGCCGCCGGTCATCTGTTTAAGTATTTCAAGTAAGGATACCTATCAGCGGACCGGCAACCGGCATCCGGTATTAGGTATCGAATACCAGCAAAACGGATCGTCTTTGACCGAAGAGTATTTCGGCAAAATGGGCTTAGCGGTTCGCTATTTCATGCCTAAAAATAGCGCGGCGCCTTTGGCCTTTTATTTCACCGGAGATCTGCTGAGCGATTACACCGACCTTGAGCTGATCGCCACCATCAGCACCATGGAGACATTCCAGAAAATTTACCGCCCGGAGATTTACAATGCCAACTCCGCGGCAGGGCAATACTATCAGCCCAACCTGAATCACCAGGATCATTCATTGACCAAAATCGTTTATGACCGGGAAGAGCGTAGCCGGCTGGCTATCGAGCAGGGAAAATTTACCGAAGAGCATTTCATCAAACCATACCACAATATTCTTGCGCAATGGTCTGCTAGCTGCCCTCTTTGATTAATAGAAAATAAAGGTCATCCATTATGAAAACGTTATTACCGACTTCAACCGCCGGCAGCTTACCGAAACCTTCCTGGCTTGCGCAGCCTGAGACCCTGTGGTCGCCGTGGAAATTGCACAACGAGGAGCTCGTCGAGGGGAAACAGGATGCGCTGCGCCTCTCCCTGGAAGATCAGCTTCGTGCGGGGATCGATATCGTCAGCGACGGTGAACAAACCCGTCAGCACTTTGTCACCACGTTTATTGAGCACCTCAGCGGCGTTGATTTTGAGAAACGCGAGGTGGTTAAAATACGTAACCGCTACGACGCCAGCGTTCCGACGGTCGTTGGCGCCGTGGCGCGTCAAAAGCCCGTTTTCGTCGAAGATGCGCGCTTTTTGCGCCAGCTCACCAGCCAGCCGATTAAATGGGCCCTGCCGGGGCCGATGACGATGATCGATACGCTTTACGATAACCACTATAAAAGCCGCGAAAAACTCGCCTGGGAATTCGCAAAAATTCTCAATCAGGAAGCAAAAGAGCTGGAAGCGGCCGGCGTCGATATTATTCAGTTCGATGAGCCCGCCTTTAACGTCTTTTTTGACGAGGTGAATGACTGGGGGATCGCCGCTCTAGAGCGCGCCGTCGAAGGGCTGAAATGTGAAACTGCGGTACATATCTGCTATGGATACGGCATCAAGGCCAACACCGACTGGAAAAAGACCCTCGGCTCAGAGTGGCGGCAATACGAAGAAGCGTTCCCCAAACTACAAACCTCTAATATTGATATCATCTCGCTGGAGTGCCACAACTCGCGCGTGCCGATGGATCTGCTCGAACTGATCCGCGGTAAAAAAGTGATGGTCGGGGCCATCGACGTGGCCACCAATACCATCGAGACGGCAGATGAAGTCGCTGCTACCCTGCGAAAAGCGCTGCAGTTTGTCGATGCCGACAAGCTCTACCCTTCGACCAACTGCGGCATGGCTCCCCTCTCTCGCCGGGTAGCTACGGGGAAACTCAACGCCCTAAGCGCGGGCGCGGAGATTATTCGCCGCGAGCTCGCCAACGGGTAGTCGCGTTACGGGGTAATGGCGATACTCGCCGACAGCCCGGCGACCAGCTCAACCCCTGCCGGTAGCCTGTCTATATGGATACGTACCGGCACCCGCTGCGCAAGCCGCACCCAGCTGAAGGTCGGGTTTACCTCCGGTAGACCCAGCCCGCCGGTGTCATCATTACTGTCGCCGATGCCGTGTCCGATACTCTCAACGTGGCCGACGATGGTCGCTTCAAATCCCATCAGCGCGATCTGCGCGCTGTTGCCCACCCGAATATGGCGCAGCTTCGTCTCCTCAAAATAGCCCACTACCCAGAAACTCTGCGCATCGATAACGGCAACGGTGGTCACTCCGGCGGTGGCGTAATCGCCGGGACGCAGCCTGAGATGGGTGACGTAGCCGGCGACCGGCGCCCGAACCGTGGCATGAGCCAGGTTGAGCTGCGCCAGCTCCAGCGCCGCCAGCGCGCCGTGATAGTTCGCCGCCGCGACGTTCGCCGCGCTGCCCGTTTGCTGTAAATCCTCCTGCGAAATCACGCTGCTGAGCTGCGCGCGCCTGCGGGCTGCGCCCTGACGCATGGACATCTCATGGCGCCGGGCTTCAACTTCGGCCTCGGCGCTGGCTACCGCCAGCTTCAGCCAGTGCGGATCGATGGTATAGAGCACATCGCCCCGATTGACCCACTGATTATCCCTCACCGCCACGCCGTTCACCGGCCCGGAAACATCCGGCGCAATCCGCACCACATCCGCGCGAACCCGGCCATCCCGGGTCCAGGGCCTCTGGGCATAATGCTTCCACATCATGAAAGCCAGAATGGATGCCGCCGCGACCGCAATAAGCGTCAGCGCGTAGCGGCTCAGTAGAGACAAAAATGACTTCATGCTAATAACCCCAGCGCGTTCAGTCCCTGCAGCAGCAGGAAAAAGGTGAAAATATAGGTCGAAAGCCCAATCAGTGGACGACAGGGCAAACTGCGGTATAGCCTGCTGAAAGCGGAAAACGCCACCAGCAGCAGCGTGCACAGCAGGGCCACCAGTGCGACCACCAGCAGGCCGGGAACGAAGACTCCGCCAAAATTAACGTCATTCATCATCGGATAGCTTCCTGTTTTGTTCGCTCAGGGCACAGTGCAGATCGACAAGCTCGTCCGTCAGCCGACGCGATAGGCCATCCGTCGCCGGCGCATAGCGCTCCGCTATGGCCAGGATCCGCTGGCGTAAAACGGAGGCCTCTTCCCCACGGGCCAGCCGGGAAAATAGCGCGTTAATCTCTTTCGCCGCCTCGCTCCCCATCTGAAGACGCAGGCGGCGTAACCGCATCGCGCAGAGCCCCACGCGCAGATGGTGCAGCATGTGGTTGAGCGCCTGCCCCGACGATTGCCGGCTTCGCGGCAGGCGCGGCAGCAGGAGCGCCGTGCGGTCAATCATCAGATTCGTCCACTGCGCCTCATCCGGCGCAAACGTCCCCTTCAGGCTGCGCCTGACGTCGCGGCGGCAAATGCGCAGCAGGCGATTGATGGCAGAGTCTGCCTGCACCGTTTGCAGCACGCGCATGCTCGCCACGGCAAAACCGGTGGCGGCAAACAGGGCGATGGCCGTGTTGATCGCCACCGCGAAGTCGCCGCTGTAGTGAGGGCCCAGCTCGCATAAAATAGGCAGCGTCAGCGTAATCCCCATGGCCATAAACGTGGTGGGCGGCCGCGCCTGCAGCGATCCGGCCAGCAAATAGACCGGGGCCAGCGCCGCAACCATCACGCTGAAATCGGTAATCTGGGGCAGGAGCACGAAGCTGTAGAGCAGGCTGGCCGCCACGCCGTAGGCCGAGCCGACGATATACTTAACGATATGGGGCGCCGGAGTATCGAAACTGCCAAACAGCGTGCAGCAGACTCCGAGAATGGAAACCGCCGTGCCGCCATCGGGCCAGGCAGAGTAAATCCAGACCGCGCAGCCGCTCGCTATTATCGTGAAAGCACCCAGCGCGGTACGCGCGGCCGACAGGCCGTCGCGGTGGAAAACGTAGCCCGTTACCGCCCTGCTTTCGGCGGCTATTTGCCCGGGCTGCGCATGGCGGATGGCGTCAGCGAGCCGCTCGCACTGCTGCAGCAGGATGATTGCCTGCTGAAGGTGACGGGCCAGGCTCAGCTGCTGATACCGGGCAAACGTCTGCGCATCGGCCGCGAGCCGCGCCGTTAGGCGCGCGCTGCGTTCTGCCAGAGCGTCTCCCGCTATTTTCCGCTGCCCCGCCGCCTCGCAGGCCAGCCATGTTTTGACATCCTCCAGCAGCCGCTGCAGATCGCCCGGAATGGCGCCGTTCATCTGCAGGCGATCGCGTAATTCGCAGCTGACCACCAGCAGCTGCGCCAGCCGGTCATGGATCGCTTTTCTGCCGTTGCGGGCAAATCCCGGGATCGCAAAGTCATAGGGGAGATGGTGATTGACGCCCTGCAGGAACTGTAGCGCCAGCGCCAGCTGCAGGCTACCCGCGGCCTCATCGGGTTTACCCGTAAGCGCGTGGGCGAGGGTCTGGCGCACGGCGCGCAGCGTATCCGCAACCTTGCTGTTAAACAGTCCGGATAGCCGCTTTGGCAAAACGTACCTGTGGACCAGGGCTGCACAGAAGATGCCGATGGCAATCTCCTGGACCCGGGTGATGGCGACATCAAAAATGGCGCCGGGATCGAGTACCGCAGGAAAGCCGATCAGGCTGGCGGTGTAGCCGGCTAACAGATAGGCATAGGCGCGGGGCGTGCGCTCAAGCAGCGACAGGTAAAGACAGAAGGTAATCCAGCCGGCGAGCACCGCGCTGCAGACCAGCGGCGTATTGACAAAGGCCGGCACGATCAGCACGGTCGCCCCGGCGCCGGCTATCGTACCGATCAGGCGATAGACGCACCGGCTCAGCGATGCACCAACCGACGTTTGCGACACAATGTAGACGGTAATAATGGCCCAGGAGGGTCTTTCCAGGCCGATAGATAAGGCGAGGTAATAGGCCAGCATCGCGGCCGCAAAACTTCTTGCGGAATAGAGCAGAGCATCGGCATCGCTCAGGAGGCCTGATGAGGAGAGTAGCGCTCCCGCACGACGGAAGAACACGCTTTTAGCCCGCAGCAGGCGGGAGGGACAATCGTTTATTTGGCTCATGCCGGCAATTATTACCGGGTTGCGCATCTCATTAAATACTATATTCTGTCAAAAAATACCTAAATACTGCCAATACGATGCCGTCCCAATACGCCACCACATTCTTTGACCCGGACGCCGCAGGATCGCCAGCGGTCGCCCGGCAGCTTGATTTCGTTGATTACGCCGCGGAAGTGCCGGTCCACACCCACCGTAAGGGGCAGCTGATTATCGCGCTTTACGGCGCCGTTATCTGTCGCGCGGAGAACAACCTGTGGATCGTCCCACCCGACTGCGCCGTGTGGATCCCCGGCGGCGTCCCTCATAGCGCTAAAGCCACGTGGAACGCGCATCTCAACTATTTATTCATTGAGCCCGGCGCCGCGGCGCTGCCGGAACGCTGCTGTACCCTGGCGGTATCCGGGCTGATCAAAGAGCTGGTCGAGCGCTTAACCCGCGAGGAGGTCGGCTATTCGGCAGACAGCCACGCCGCCAGGCTGACCCGAGTAACGCTCGATGAGCTGGCCGCCATGCCGCAGCAGAACTTCAGCCTGCCGGTCTCGGCGAATGCCAAAATACGCGCCATGGCCGATGCGCTGGTGAGTCATCCGGAGGATCGCAGCACGCTGCAGGCATGGGCGAAGCGCCTGGCGCTCAGCGAGCGCTCGCTGGCGCGGCTGATGCAGCGCGAGACGGGTCTGACCTTCGGGCGCTGGCGCCAGCAGCTGCACCTGATTATTGCGCTACGGGAGCTGGCCAGCGGCACCTCCGTGCAGAACGTCGCGGCTCAATTGGGCTATGAGTCCGTGAATGCCTTCATCACCATGTTCAGAAAAATGATGGGCAGCACCCCGGCGCACTATTTCGCCGAGCGTAAAACCGCGGCTTCCTGACCGCGCAGACGAATGAACGTGCGCTCACGGCGATATTTTAACCACCGCATTTGGGGCGGAAATTCCGCTCCTTGCTCGCTCAGCGCCCGGCTAAAAATAGGTTCAGCAATCTGCGGAATTAACGGCGGACGCTATCGTCTTTAATACAGTGCCCGTCATTGCAGCTCAGCGCATCGGCGGTGGCGACAGGATGTTTGGTGTTATCGCCGGTGACGGCAGCGGCGGCAACGGGGTGGTCGGACTTAGCCACAATGGTGGTGCGGGCGACGGGATGATTAGCAAAGGCAGGAAGCGCAACGGTAGCGAAGGCCAGGGCCAGAATGATTTTTTTCATCGTATTATCTCTATTAAGCTGGCCTGATATTATCAGCGCCGGACGTTGTTGAAACTTATTGCTAAAAAATATCTTATTGTTATTTTCAGAGCAGAACAACCGCATTGATAAAGTTTATTTTTACACATCACCGCAGCGCTAAAATTATTTAAAATTAAACAAAATAGGCATTATTAAGGCATGAGGATAAATAACAGCCGCACCATCTTAATATAAACACGTACTTCTCTGCTTGATTCTCTTTTTTCAGATGACGTATGCTCGCGTACCGACCCCGGTGAACGCCCGACGGTGAACGCTGGTTGAGGATATCCGCATCGGGAACACGGCCCGTGTTGTGACGACATGACGACAAGATCGCGGCCCTGCTAACACTGAAGATATTTTTTCTGGCATATTTATGTGCTATGGGTATTTCGCCGCACCAACAACGAAGATAGCCATCGGCAACCCCGTTTATCTTATTGATTTGAGGAGTATCATGAACAATGTCATTCTCAGCATAATCGCGAAAATCTCTTCTATGGACGCGGAAAGCAAACAGCTTGCTGCTCAGGTTGAAGCTCAGTCATTACTTATCAGCGCCTTAATGCTGGCCATCGGCAAGGAAGGCGGCGTCTCAGAACTGGTTGGCAGCGTTTCTAAGGCGATAAATTCCGTTCTCGAATCTTCCGAAGAGGTTCTGAAAACGGACGCTGAGCTTCTGTTGACAAAATTCCAGGAGCAAATCGCGCTGACGCAGCTGATCAGCACGCATGCCGATGAGATAAACCCGGAAGCGACGGGCGGTTCTTCCCCCTCTTCCGATCCGCGCCCTGATTGAGCTGGCAAGCCAATAGCTGAGCAATAAAAACAATGAGGGCGGCCTGAAGACCGCCCCGTTGATTAAAACGACATGGTTACGCCGGCGTAATAAGCGCGCCCCGGTTCGTTATAGGTTGAAGCCCCCGCGTTCTCACGGTAGATCTGCTTATCAAACAGGTTGTTGATACCCGCATTGGCGCGCAGATTTTTGGTGATATCATAGTTAACGTTCAGGCCAACGATGGAATAAGGGCTAATTTCACGTTGTGAAAGACCGTTATTGTTTTCCAGGGACGTTTCCGCATACTGGCGTGGTTTCTGGCGGCCATATTGCGTCCAGTTAACGTTCGCGCTCAGATCTTCAGTGGCCTGCCATTCCAGCTGGGAGTTGATGGTAAATTCCGGGATCACCGACAGCGGATTGCCGGTCTTCTTGCTTTCAGAACGGAACATGTAGGTGGCGTTAGAGCGCCACTCCAGCGTATCGGCAATCAGAGGAATGGTCAGGTTGCCTTCGAGCCCTTCAACGATGGCTTTACCGCCGTTTTCCCACTGCAGCACGTTATAGGTACCGTTGCTGTAAATAGCCGAAGTGCCGGACACGATTTTATTTTTGTAGTCATTACGGAAGTAGGTAATGCCAGCGGCGTAGCCGGCATGACTGAATTCAATCCCCACCTCTTTGTTCACGCTAATTTCAGGATCGAGATTATCGTTACCCAGTAAATAACATTGACTGAGGCCAATCGGGCAACCGTTGCCGCGCGTAGAAAGCAGGTAGCCCGGCGTTGACTGATAAAGATTTGGCGCTTTGAACGCGCGGGCAATACCGGCTTTCATGGTGAAATATTCCCCCAGCCCCTGCGAAATATTCAGGCTTGGGCTCCAGTTAGCGCCGAAATTATCGTGATAGTCAAAGCGCAGCCCCGGAATCACCTCGGTGCTGTCGGTCGCAGCAATATTATCCTCGAAATAGAGGGAGCTAATCGTGGCCGAGTTTTCACTGCTGCGCTGGGAAGGATCGCCTGAGCTCCCCGGTAAATAGAAGTCAGTGCTCGACGACTGCATAGAGGCGGGATCGTTGAGCTCATCTCGGTTCCACTCCGCGCCCAGGGTCACCGTTTGATCGACCAGCAGCTGCAGCGGGAAGCTGACCTCCCCACCCGCCCGATAGCTTTCCAGCCGGCTGGTCGAATAGACATCGCTGTTGATCATCCCTTCCGTACTGCCGCCGGTGCCCTCTTTTAAGCGGGTGTTATTGGTCTTTTCATAGTTAAAGTTAAGCCTGGACGTCCCCCAGTCCCAAATACCGTTGTGAGTGATGCCATAGTTTTGACGGTATAAACGGTTGGTTTCATCGCCATAAAGCGACTCGACTAAGCCACCAGCGCTGCTATTACTGTTGCTGTTTTGCGTATCGCCCGCGTAGATATTGCCCTGACGGCTATAGCCATAGGAGAAATCAACGATCTGGGCCGGGGTAATTTTCCACGAGAGCACGCCGCTGATATCTTTATTACGCACGCCTTCGCGACCCGCAGCATAGGAACCGTTTTGTGCAGTATTGATGTCATAGGCATCGGCATCGGTGCGGTTGATATTGCCATACAGACGCATCGTTAGCGCGTCACCCGCCAGCGGGCCGCTGAGGTTGAAGTTAGCGCGTCGGGTGTCACCTTCTTTGCTGCTTTCCGGCTGATTGGTGAAGAGAGACAGCGAGCCATGCCAGTCATTGGTGGGGCGTTTAGTAATAATATTGACCACGCCGCCCGCAGCGCCAGAACCATAGCGGGCCGCTGCCGGGCCGCGAATCACCTCAATACGTTCCACCATTTCCGCCGGCACCCAGTTGGTATCGCCGCGAGAGTCGCGTTCGCCGCGCCAGCTGTAGCGCACGGAGTTACGAGAGCTCACCGGCACGCCGTCAATCAGCACCAGGGTGTTTTCCGGGCCCATGCCACGGATGTCGATTTGCCGATTGTTACCGCGGCTGCCGCTGGCGCCATTGCCGGTCAGGTTCACGCCCGGCATTTTGCGAATGATGTCGGCAAGATCGTTAACAGGAGGGCTTTTTTGAATATCTTCTTCGGTGATGATCGATACGCCGGGCTGCTGTTTCAGCCCCTGCTCGGCGGTGACGAGCATCGTTTCATCGTCAGCCAATTTCTCCGTGGCTTCTTGCGCAAAAACGGGTGAGCTGAGCAGGCCGGCCAAAAACAGCGCAATTGGGCGCTTTTTATCTAAAGTTACATTCACTTAAATAATCCCCAGAAGAGTTAATATCTGTAAGTAAATGATTATGATAATGAGAGTGATTCTCATTGTACACATGCCGCAATAGCTCCTCCTTTTTTTCTACATTATTTGATGGCGTTGCGGTTTATATGTAAATAAACGTAAGTCGGCCGCCGGACTAAAAAAAGAACCCCGTATCGGAAAATACTCAATCACAGCACATTAATTAATGTTCTTAAAAATCATAGTAATGAAAACTGTAATAACGCCCTGTAATTATCTGGTTTTTCCCGATGGCAGCGGCGTTGCGCCAAAAACAGCTGCCGTGAATGCCCGAAAATTGAGGAGAAACTGTGCAGAAGGTCATACAAAGCTTTACATTGAGCACCATTATTTCGCCAATACTGGCCCTTCATCAACGCCCGACGCTGGCCCGCCCGATTGCGCCATAATACCCTGCGGATGAATGAGTTAAATCTAATGCTGTGACCCTGACCTGACCAATGTGCTGCAGTCACAATCAGACGTTGGCGCCGAGGACCGCCCGTTCGAATAACCGTCCACGATTCTGGATACAAGGATCAATATTAATTTTGAATTAAGTACAAACTGAAGAGGAATTCCGGGTCGGGCTACAGAGAGGATCGTGCGGAATTATTAGTGCCTGGTTTCAAGCACCAAAATTGCCAGCCGATGACTGATTTCAACATATGCCATGTAGTGGCTTCGAGGGCGTCGGAGGATGATTTAAGGTTTAAAAATCACTCATCCGCTGACCGCTTCAGTTTATCGCCCAGGCTGCCTGATTAATCCACAATGCAGGCGAGGGCCAGGTAACTGAATTATTTAATATAAGAGTCTAAAACTTTTAGCACTACGTCTAAATCACCCTCACGTTTTGCTTCACTATCTTCATGAACAATGTGTTCGCTCAGATGACCTTTAATAACCTCACGCATCAAGCCATTGACCGCTCCGCGAATGGCGGCAATTTGCTGCAGTACGGCAGCGCATTCATGAGGTTCATCGAGCATCTTTTTTAGCGCAACGACCTGTCCCTGGATTTTACTCGCCCGGGCCTTAAGTTTCTGTTTATCACGAATAGTGTGGGACATGCCGCCCTCTTAAAAGCTGTAAATTATTAGAGATTATATCATTGCCGTTCTACTGGGGGGTAGTATTTGGTACTGGGGGGGAGTAGAATTCCTGTCACGTATTCTACGATGTCGATCATCCTCATGTTTGAATTCACAACGCTTTTGCAGCAGGGCAACGCCTGGATCTTCATCCCCAGCGCGATCCTTCTCGGCGCCATGCACGGACTGGAGCCCGGTCACTCAAAAACGATGATGGCGGCTTTTATCATCGCTATCCGCGGAACGGTGAAGCAGGCCGTGATGCTGGGTCTTGCCGCCACGCTTTCGCATACGGTAATAGTCTGGATGATTGCGGCAGGCGGCATGTATATAAGCCGCAAATTTACCGCTGAATCGGCCGAACCCTGGTTTCAGCTAATTTCTGCCGTCATCATTCTGGGCACTGCGGCCTGGATGTTCTGGCGTACCTGGCGCGGTGAGCGCCTGTGGCAACGGGAGCAGCAAGAAGAGCATACGCACGGCCATCATCATGCCGAAACGCGGATTATTGATACCGGCCACGGTAGAGTCGAACTCTCTATTTTTGCAGAAGGACGGCTAGCGCACTGGCGTTTGCGTACCCTGAGCGGGCGCAGCTGGCAGGCACGGGATGTGTCACTGGTGACAAACCGGGGGCAAGGCACTTTCGCGCAGGTTTTCGATTTTGTCGACATGGACGGTTTCATGGAGTCCACAAAGACTATCCCTGAACCGCACAGCTTTGATGTTCGTCTGACGCTGGGCCATCGCGGCCATGTTCATGACTACGACCTGACATTCCATGAGCACCATCACGATCGTTCGGCGCTGGCAGGAGTAGATGCATCATCAAAGGAGTACCAGGATGCGCATGAAAAAGCGCACGCCAACGACATTGCAAAACGTTTTGCCAACCGGAATGTGACCACGGGTCAGATAATCCTCTTTGGTCTGACGGGCGGACTGATCCCGTGCCCGGCGGCCATCACAGTGCTTCTGCTTTGCATCCAGGTGAAAGAATTTTCGCTCGGTGCGGCGCTGGTTTTATGCTTCAGCGTCGGTCTGGCGATCACCCTGGTCACGGTCGGTGCTGCTGCGGCATACAGCGTGCGGCAGGCGACAAAGCGCTGGAGTGGCCTCGATACGCTGGCGCGACGTGCGCCCTATTTTTCCTGCGTGTTGATTGCTGTGGTGGGGATTTATATGGGTTATCACGGCTGGAGCGGCGTCATGCAGTAACGCGCTGAAGACTCTCTCCAGCCCCGCTTTGCAATTCGACCTGAGTATGTGCTTGCTGAGGTCGAATATTCCGTCTAATTTCCATTGAGCGCTAAAGCTCCACCTTCAGGCATAAAGTTGCCATCTGAACAGCTACCATCAACGTCCAGCTTAAATTAGGGATAAGCATAAATGCGTATGCGTTTTACAATGGTGTATTTTCAACTGTATGATGTTAACCGGAAAAAGAAGTCAACCGTCAGGAAACACTATGCCAGATTTTTCTTTGATATTTTTTGGTGCGATAATATTAAGCCTGCTGATTTACGTGATCATAAACTTAATAAAGTCGCCGAATAAAAAAGACTCCATTTTAAATATTTTAACCTGGTTGGCTCTTGCTTTCTCTATTGCCTATATCTCTTACTCAGAGAATGCTATCCAGGCTTTCGTGTATTTATTATCAATCTCATTCATTGCCTTATTCTCTATAGCATTTTTAAATATAGCGATAGACTCTGTGTTAGTTAGCACATGCATATCAAGAGCTTTAAAAAAATTACACGCTCAGGAGGAACTTGATCTTACTGATATATTCAAGCTAAAACGATCCATCTTCTATTCAATTAAAACATGGTACATCGTTTATTCAACAGCCAATGGATTTACTCTCATTGGCATAAATAAATTCAAAGAAAAGCCGCATGCGGATAAGAAATTTAACTTAAAAGCTTTAAGCGGTGAAAATTATTGCGCTGAATCAATAAACCCTTTCCGGGAGGAGGATATAGGGAAAGTCGCTATCATTTGTCCGCTGAAAGAATTTTATGATTCCGGCGAGGAAAACAGAAAAATAGTTCATGCCTATTTATTAAAACTAAAAAATGAAAAGTTTTAGTTATTTTTCTTCTGTAGTCACTATTGATAATTTCTCGATTAGAAAATGTAGGCAATCAGACGCCGGTGTGAACCAGAAAGCCCTGGTCCGCCGCCGGGATTCGACCTTCAACAACCTGGATTATTGTGCCTGAATAACTTCTGTCTCAGCCGGCGGTTTCGCTGTCGAAACCTTATCGCCGGGCAGGTGCTGAAGGTTATAGCGGGGTTTTGACAGCCTGTCTTAATAAAGCTTAGATATCCATGCGAAAGCTAATCATAAAAAACGGGAGCTCAATGGCTCCCGTTTTTGTCTAACCCAGAGGCTGGATTACATGTTCGCGATGATCGCGTCGCCAAACTCGCTACATTTCAGCAGTTTAGCGCCTTCCATCAGACGTTCAAAGTCATAGGTCACGGTCTTAGCGGCGATTGCGCCTTCGGTGCCTTTAACGATCAGGTCTGCGGCTTCGAACCACTGCAGGTGGCGCAGCATCATCTCAGCGGACAGGATAATAGAACCTGGGTTCACTTTGTCCTGACCTGCGTATTTCGGTGCAGTACCGTGGGTCGCTTCGAACAGCGCACACTCGTCGCCGATGTTCGCGCCCGGTGCAATACCGATACCGCCAACCTGCGCCGCCAGGGCGTCAGAGATGTAGTCGCCGTTCAGGTTCATACAGGCAATAACGTCATACTCGGCCGGACGCAGCAGGATCTGCTGCAGGAAGGCATCAGCGATAACGTCTTTGATGATGATCTCTTTACCGGTGTTCGGGTTTTTAACCTTCTGCCACGGGCCGCCGTCAATCAGTTCACCGCCGAATTCTTCGCGAATCAGCTCGTAGCCCCAGTCTTTAAAGGCGCCTTCGGTGAACTTCATGATGTTGCCTTTGTGTACCAGCGTCAGCGAATCACGGTCGTTGGTGATCGCATATTCGATAGCAGCACGAACCAGGCGTTTGGTGCCTTCTTCGGAGCACGGCTTGATGCCGATGCCGCAATGTTCCGGGAAGCGAATTTTCTTCACGCCCATCTCATCACGCAGGAATTTGATGACTTTTTCGGCTTCAGCGGAGTCTGCTTTCCATTCGATGCCCGCATAGATATCTTCTGAGTTTTCACGGAAGATAACCATATCGGTCAGTTCAGGATGTTTAACCGGGCTCGGCGTACCCTGGTAGTAGCGTACCGGGCGCAGGCAGACGTACAGGTCCAGCTCCTGGCGCAGGGCAACGTTCAGAGAACGAATACCGCCGCCAACTGGCGTCGTCAGAGGGCCTTTGATAGCAACACGATAGTCACGAATCAGATCAAGAGTTTCGGCAGGCAGCCAGACGTCCTGGCCATAAACCTGGGTCGATTTTTCGCCGGTGTAAACTTCCATCCAGGAAATTTTACGCTCGCCTTTATAGGCTTTCTCAACGGCGGCATCCACCACTTTCAGCATCGCTGGGGTCACATCAACACCGATACCATCACCCTCGATAAACGGGATAATCGGGTTGTTAGGGACGTTCAGTTTGCCATCTTTCAGGGTGATTTTTTGACCTTCCGCCGGAACTACTACTTTGCTTTCCATTAACCTCTCCTTCGAGCGCTTCTGGTTCTGCTCTTCCTTTTCACACTAACCGAGCGTTGGCTTTATCCGCCCACTCCGCTACCGGGTGATCCCGCTAACCGGAGATTCGCGTCCGTGCCGCCTTCTAGTAGCGCGAATCAGTTTGAGCAATATTTTTGTTAAAAAATTGTGATGAGCATGTCAATACTACCTGAATGTTTGCATCCATGAAAGGCATTCGTAATTAGGCTATAATGCGGCAATTGACGGGGCCTGAAAATACCATGCAGAAAACTTCATTTAGAAAACATCGCGTTGAGCGATTCAGCTCACAACAAGTCACCAGACAACGTAAAGAACGCCAACCAACCAGCGTGATCTTGTTCAATAAACCCTATGATGTGTTGCCGCAGTTTACCGACGAAGCCGGACGCAGCACGCTAAAAGATTTTATTCCGCACGCCAATGTCTACGCGGCGGGCCGTCTTGACCGCGATAGCGAAGGGCTGCTGGTGTTAACCAACGACGGTGCGCTCCAGGCGCGGCTCACCCAGCCGGGCAAGCGCACCGGTAAAATTTACTACGTCCAGGTGGAAGGCGAACCGACGCCAGAAGCGCTGGCCGCGCTGCGTGACGGTGTCACCCTTAACGACGGCCCCACCCTGCCCGCCGAAATTGAGCGCGTCGCGCAGCCCGAATGGCTGTGGCCGCGCAATCCTCCCATCCGTGAACGCAAGGCGATCCCCACCAGCTGGCTGCAAATCACCCTCTATGAAGGCCGCAACCGTCAGGTACGCCGCATGACCGCGCTCGTGGGCTACCCCACGCTGCGCCTGATTCGCTACGCGATGGGCGGCTATACTCTCGACGGTCTGGACAACGGCCAGTGGCGTCAGGTCGAATAATCATCCCAGGAGTGGAATATGTTTAAACCGCACGTCACCGTAGCCTGCATCGTGCACGCTAAAGATAAGTTTTTAGTGGTAGAAGAGACCATCAACGGCAAAGCGCTGTGGAACCAGCCGGCCGGTCATCTCGAGGCGGATGAAACCCTGGTGCAGGCGGCCGAACGCGAGCTGTGGGAAGAGACCGGGATCCGCGCTACTCCCCAGCACTTTATCCGCATGCATCAGTGGATCGCCCCGGACCGCACGCCGTTTCTGCGCTTTCTGTTCGCCATCGAGCTTGACGAACCCTGCGCTACCGAACCGCACGACGACGATATCGACCGCTGCCTGTGGCTAAGCGCCGAGGAGATACTCCACGCGCCCAACCTGCGCTCTCAGCTGGTGGCAGAAAGTATCCGCAGCTACCAGGGCGATCCGCGCCACCCGCTGTCGCTGATCGGCGCCTTTAACTGGCCGTTTTAACACGCAAAACCGGAGCCGGCGCTGGCGGGAGGCGGCGGCACTTTTGGCGCGCACGCGCGCTATCCCCGCGGAGATAAGGCCGGTCAACGCAGCGGCACGCAAAGTATGCCCCCTTGAGGGGGTGCCTGAGCCGCGACTGCGTGCTAGAATATGCCGCCTTGAAGTTCAATGTGGTGAGTATTCCAATGTCAGAAAATCCAAAAAAAGTGATCGTCGGCATGTCCGGCGGCGTCGACTCCTCGGTTTCCGCCTGGCTGCTGATCCAGCAAGGCTACAAGGTCGAAGGCCTGTTCATGAAGAACTGGGAAGAAGACGATGGTGAGGAATACTGTACAGCCGCCGCCGATCTCGCTGACGCGCAGGCCGTCTGCGATAAGCTCGGCATTGAGCTTCACACCGTCAACTTTGCCGCCGAATACTGGGACAACGTGTTTGAACTGTTCCTGGCTGAATATAAAGCCGGACGCACGCCGAACCCGGATATTCTGTGCAACAAAGAGATCAAATTTAAAGCCTTCCTCGAGTTCGCGGCAGAAGATCTTGGCGCCGACTATATCGCCACCGGCCACTACGTGCGCCGCGCCGACGTTAACGGCAAAAGCCAGCTGCTGCGCGGGCTCGACGGTAACAAAGACCAGAGCTACTTCCTCTACACCCTCGGCCACGAACAGATCGCCCAGAGCCTGTTCCCGGTCGGCGAGCTGGAAAAGCCGCAGGTACGTAAAATCGCCGAAGAGCTGGACCTCATCACCGCGAAGAAAAAAGACTCTACCGGCATCTGCTTTATCGGCGAACGCAAGTTCCGCGAATTCCTTGGCCGCTACCTGCCCGCCCAGCCGGGTAAAATCCTCACCGTGGACGGCGAGGAGATCGGCGAGCATCAGGGGCTGATGTACCATACCCTCGGTCAGCGTAAGGGCCTCGGCATCGGCGGCACCAAAGAGGGCAGCGAAGATCCGTGGTACGTCGTCGATAAAGACGTCGAGAATAATATTCTGGTGGTCGCTCAGGGTCACGATCACCCGCGCCTGATGTCGGTGGGGCTGATTGCCCAGCAGCTGCACTGGGTCGATCGCCAGCCGGTGCAAGGCACCCTGCGCTGCACGGTGAAAACCCGCTACCGCCAGACCGATATCCCCTGCACCGTGAAGGCGCTGGACGACGAGCGCATCGAAGTCATCTTTGATGAGCCGGTTGCGGCGGTGACGCCGGGCCAGTCGGCGGTCTTCTACAGCGGTGAAGTGTGCCTCGGCGGCGGCGTTATCGAACAGCGCCTGCCGCTGCAGGCCTGACAGACAGTTTTTACCGCCGATAGCTGAATCCGCTACCGGCGGCTTACAAGGAGCACGTGTGGCGAAGAATTACTATGACATCACGCTGGCGCTGGCTGGCGTTTGCCAGGCAGCCCGTCTGGTTCAGCAGCTGGCGCACCAGGGGCATTGCGATAGCGACGCCCTGCACGTCTCGCTGAACAGCATCATCGACCTCAACCCGGATTCAACCCTGGCGGTGTTCGGTGGCAGTGAAGCCAATCTTCGCCTCGGGCTTGAAACCCTGCTCGGCGTCCTCAACACCGGCAGCCGTCAGGGGCTGAACGCCGAACTGACCCGCTACACCTTAAGCATGATGGTGCTTGAACGTAAGCTTGCGGCAGGCAAAGGCGCCATGGATACCCTTGGCAACCGCATCGCCGGCCTGCACCGCCAGCTGGAACATTTCGATCTGCAGTCTGAAACCCTGCTCAGCGCCATGGCGGGCATCTACGTAGACGTTATCAGCCCGCTGGGACCGCGCATCCAGGTCACCGGTTCTCCCGCCGTGCTGCAAAGCCCGCAGGTGCAGGCGAAGGTTCGCGCCTCGCTGCTGGCCGGCATCCGCGCGGCGGTGCTGTGGAACCAGGTTGGCGGCGGACGTCTGCAGCTCATGTTTTCTCGTAATCGTCTGGTTAACCAGGCAAAACAAATTCTTGCTCATTTAACCCCGGAGTTATGATCTATGGAATTATCCTCACTGACCGCCGTTTCCCCTGTCGATGGACGCTACGGCGATAAAGTCAGCGCGCTGCGCGGTATCTTCAGCGAATTCGGTTTGCTGAAGTTCCGTGTTCAGGTAGAAGTACGCTGGCTGCAAAAACTAGCCGCGCACGCAGCGATCAAGGAAGTTCCTGCTTTTGCTGCTGACGCAATCGGTTTCCTTGATAAAATCGTTGCTGATTTCAGCGTAGAAGATGCGCAGCGTATCAAAACCATCGAGCGCACCACTAACCACGACGTGAAGGCGGTAGAGTATTTCCTCAAGGAAAAAGTGGCCGACATTGCCGAGCTGCACGCGGTTTCCGAATTTATTCACTTCGCCTGCACCTCCGAGGACATCAACAACCTGTCCCACGCGCTGATGCTGAAAACCGCCCGCGACGAAGTGATCCTGCCCTACTGGCGCCAGATGATTGACGCGGTAAAAAATCTCGCCACGCAGTACCGCGACGTGCCGCTGCTCTCCCGTACTCACGGCCAGCCGGCGACGCCGTCCACCATGGGTAAAGAGATGGCTAACGTCGCTTACCGCATGGAGCGTCAGTACCGTCAGCTGAACCAGGTCGAGATCCTCGGCAAAATTAACGGCGCGGTCGGCAACTATAACGCCCACATCGTCGCCTATCCGGAAGTGGACTGGCACCAGTTCAGCGAAGAGTTTGTCACCTCCCTGGGTATTCAGTGGAACCCGTACACCACGCAGATCGAGCCGCACGACTATATCGCCGAGCTATTCGACTGCATGGCGCGCTTCAACACCATCCTGATCGATTTCGATCGCGACGTGTGGGGCTACATCGCGCTCAACCACTTCAAGCAGAAAACCATCGCCGGTGAAATCGGCTCTTCCACCATGCCGCACAAGGTCAACCCTATCGACTTCGAAAACTCCGAAGGCAACCTGGGCCTGGCTAACGCCATGATGCAGCACCTGGCAAGCAAGCTGCCGGTCTCCCGCTGGCAGCGCGACCTGACCGACTCCACCGTCCTGCGTAACCTCGGCGTCGGTATCGGCTACTCCCTGATCGCCTATCAATCCACTCTGAAAGGCATCAGCAAGCTGGAGCTGAACGGCGATCGCCTGCTCGACGAGCTGGATCACAACTGGGAAGTTCTGGCCGAGCCGATTCAGACCGTGATGCGCCGCTACGGGATCGAGAAGCCGTACGAAAAGCTGAAAGAGCTGACCCGCGGTAAGCGCGTGGACGCCGAAGGCATGCAGCAGTTCATCGACAGTCTGCCGCTGCCGGAAGACGAAAAAGTGCGCCTCAAGGCCATGACGCCGGCCAACTATATCGGCCGCGCGACCACCATGGTTGACGAGCTGAAGTAAGCCCCGCTACCCTCTTCCCGCAGGGGAAGAGGGTTTTGCCACCTCGCGCGCCAGCGCCAAAAAAGCGGTCAGTCCGGCAGACGGATTGCGCCGACCGGGATAGTAAAGACACAGCCCCGGAAACGGCGGCGTCCAGTCCGACAGCAGCCGAACCAGCCGCCCGGCGGCAATGTCATCCATCACGTTTTGCTGCAGAAAAAAACCGATCCCGACGTTTTCAAGCACCGCAGCGCGGGCCAGAGAGGCCTCGTCCAGCGTTAGCGGGCCATCGATCTGCGGATGGACCACCTCCCCCTGCTTTTCCAGATGCCAGCGATAAAGAGAGCCGTCCGGCAGCCGCACGCGAATGCACGGATGATTTTGCAGGTCCGCCGGCTCGCGCGGCGCCTCGCGGTTGGCCAAATAGCCCGGGGAGGCGACCACCGCATAGCGCTGCGGCTGGCCGAGGGAGAGGGCGATCATGTCATTGGGTATCAAATGGGCGACGCGGACTCCGATATCAAAACCCTCGGCGACGATATCTATCAGCCGCCCCTCCGTCACCAGATCGACGTGCATCTCCGGATAGCGCCGCAGAAACTCCAGCACCAGCGGAGTCAGAATCGCGCGCCCGGCAAACGGCGGCGCGTTTATCCGCAGCACGCCCGACGGGGTCTTCCGCCGCGAACGCACCTCCGTCAGCGCGTCGTGAACGCCCTGCAGCGAAGGGCCCATGCGCGCGATGAACAGCTGCCCGGCATCGGTCAACGCCACGCTGCGCGAGGTGCGATTAAATAGCCGCACGCCGAGGCTGGCCTCAAACTTGGCAACGGCATGGCTCAGCGCGGTAGTGGACACCCCGAGTTCAATGGCCGCCGCCCGAAACGTTCCCCGGCGAGCAATCGCCATCACAGCATCTAAATCAGTGAGCGCAATACGCGACATTATCCCGATTCCTTCATTGTGGCATCCCGGCTGGGCCCAATTGTTTAAATTATAAAGAGTTCTTACAGTAAGCGGGTCATTTAATTACCGGAGTTTACCGATGAATATACCCGCAGCCGTCCAGCTTTTTTTTACCGCCCATGATGAAGATTCGATTGCCGAAGCGTTCACCGCCGACGCCGTGGTCCGCGATGAGGGTCATACCTACCGCGGACGTCAGGCCATTCGGGCATGGCGGATCGCGGCAAGAGCGCAGTATCAGTTCGTTGCCGAGCCCTTCGAAGCCCTGAGCCAGGACGATATCGTGACGGTACGCGCCAGGGTGAGCGGTAATTTCCCCGGCAGCCCGGTGGTGCTCGACTACCGCTTTCAGCTGGCGGATGCGCGCATCGCCCGCCTGGAGATTAAATAATGGCTGACTTTCTGACTTTCAGCGGCAAACGCGTGCTGATCACCTCCGGAACCAAAGGCGCCGGCGCCGCCACCGTCGCGCTGTTCAGCCAGCTCGGCGCGCGGGTGCTCACCTGCGCCCGCCATCCGCCCGCCGTCCCCTCGGAGGCGCTCTTTGTCAAAGCCGATCTGAGCGACGAGGCGGGCTGCGCCCTGCTGGCAAAGGGGGTACAGGAGCAGCTGGGCGGCGTCGATATTATCGTGCATATGCTGGGAGGCTCTTCCGCGCCGGCGGGCGGGTTTGCCGCGCTCGACGACGCGCAGTGGCAGCGGGAGCTGGCGCTTAATCTGTTTCCGGCGGTGCGCCTCGATCGGCTCCTGCTGCCTGAGATGCTCGAAAGACGGTCCGGGGTGATTATTCACGTCTCCTCCATCCAGCGGACCCTGCCGCTGCCGGAAGCGACCACCGCCTACGCCGCCGCCAAGGCCGCGCTATCGGTGTACAGCAAAAGCCTCTCCAAGGAGGTTTCGCCGGCAGGCGTGCGCGTGCTTAGCGTCTCCCCCGGCTGGATTGAAACCGAAGCCGCCGTCGGCTTAGCCAACCGGCTGGCGGCGCAGGCGGGTACTGACTACGCCGGCGGACAAAAGATCATCATGGACGCCCTCGGCGGCATTCCGCTCGGCCGCCCCTGCCGGCCAGATGAGATAGCCAATCTGATCGCCTTCCTGGCCTCCGAGCGCGCCAGCGCCATCACCGGCGCCGAGTACGTTATTGACGGCGGCACCATCCCAACCGTCTAAGCTCAGCGTGCGGGGAACGGCGCGCGTGGCGGCCTATTTGCCGGACGCCACGCGGCGGGTCGCAAACCAGAACATGAGCGCCAGCAGGCTGACGGCGGACCCCAGCAGGCACACCCCCTGCCATCCGGCGGCGGCGTATACCGCCGTCGTAGCGGCGGCGCCCATGCCGCTGCCGGCGGCATAAAACAGCATATAGAGGCCCACCAGCCGGCCGTGGGCTTCTGGCCGGGTGCGAAAAATCATACTCTGATTGGTCACGTGCAGCGCCTGGCCGCCCAGATCCAGCAGCACGATGCCGAGAAGCAGCGCCACCGGCGACCACGCCATCAGCGCCAGCGGCCACCAGGCGAGCAGCAGGATCGCCAGCGCCGCGGCGCTGGTGCGCTGCCCGTAGCCCCTGTCGGCCCACTTCCCGGCTCGGCCGGCGGCCAGCGCCCCGATAACCCCCACCAGCCCCAGGGCACCGATAGCGGTATGGGAGTAGCTATAGGGCGGCGCGCTCAGCGGCAGCACCAGCGCGCACCAGAAGATATTGAAGGCGGCAAACATCAGCAGCGCCAGCACGCCGCGAACCTGGAGTATTTTCTCCTGACGCAGCAGCGTCAGCATCGATGCCAGCAGCTGGGCATAGCTCAGCGGACTCCTTGCCGCAGCCAGCGCCGGCAGCCGTCGCCAGAGCGGCAGGGCAATACCCAGCATCAGCAGCGCGGCGCAGAGATAGACCCCGCGCCAGCCGACGAGGTCGCTGATGCCGCCGGAGAATACCCGCGCCAGCAGCAGGCCGATAAACACCCCGCTCTGGGCGGCGCCGACCACCCGCCCCTGCTCGTGCCTCCCGGCGGCGCTGGCGGCATAGGCAATCAGCCCCTGGGTCATCGCGGTGCCCAGCAGGCCTACCGCCAGCATGCTGACCAGCAGCATAAGCGCCGACGTTGCGGCGCTGACCGCCACCAGCGCGGCGATCAGCAGGATCAGCTGCGCGCCCATCAGCCGACGGCGATTTAGCCGATCGCCAAGCGGCACCAGCAGCAATAGCGCCAGCGCGCAGCCAATCTGGGTCGCCGTTACCACGCCGCCGACGGAGGCGTCGCTGATAGCAAACTCCCTCCCCAGGGCATCGAGCAACGGCTGGGCGTAATAGACGTTTGCGACGCTCAGGCCGCTGGCGATAGCGAACAGCCAGACCAGGCCTGCGGGCATAGCCGCGGCCGGGTCAGCGGGTGCCAGGGATGCAATGGATGCCTTCATGATTCTCTGCCTCACTAATCTGGTTTCAAAATAAAACCACTTGAAGGCTAGAGCATGTAGTTTTAAAATGCAACCACATTGCATCACGCCGAGGAGCGCGCATCGCGCGGCATAACATGATGAAAAACGAAACCTGTCCCGTCGCCCGCAGCGTGGATATTATCGGCGACCGCTGGTCGCTGCTGATCGTGCGCGACGCTTTTGATGGCATGAGCCGGTTTAGCGACTTTCAGCGCAGCCTGGGAATGGCGCGCAATATTCTCTCCGACCGCCTGCAAAAGCTGGTTGCCGCCGGCATCCTCAGAACCCAGGCCGCCTCGGACGGCACCGCGTATCAGGAGTATGTCCTGACGGAAAAGGGAGAGCGCCTGTTTCCCCTCGTGGTCGCGCTGCGTCAGTGGGGGGAGCGCTATCTTTTCGCCAGCGGCGAGCCACATTCCGTCCTGATCGATAAACGCACGCTGCAGGCGGTTCCGCCCATGGCGCCGACGGCCGAAGACGGTGCCCCGCTGTCGCCTTCGGCGACCGAGGTCCGCAAGGTGCAGGCGGACGGATAGCGGCCGGCGCCGCGCGTTTAAATATTCCGCCCGCTTATCAATGACCTGCTGCGAAAATAGCGCCCCAGCGAGAAAGCGCGGGGAAAAATAATTGAAATTCGTTATTTAACAGCCGTTTATATTCAACGTGTATAATTAGCGCTAAACTATTCAAATCAAATAATGAATATGGAGAACCGGCATGCGCGTACTCGTGGTTGAAGATAACGCTTTACTGCGCCATCACCTGAAAGTTCAGCTTCAGGAGTTAGGCCACCAGGTCGATGCGGCGGAAGATGCAAAAGAGGCCGACTACTATCTCGGCGAACACGTGCCGGATATTGCCATTGTCGACCTCGGCCTGCCGGATGAAGACGGCCTGTCGCTGATCCGCCGCTGGCGCAGCCACGAGGTGTCGGTGCCGGTACTGGTGCTCACCGCCCGCGAAGGCTGGCAGGATAAGGTCGAGGTGCTGAGCGCCGGTGCGGACGACTACGTCACCAAACCCTTCCATATCGAAGAGGTCGCCGCCCGCATGCAGGCCCTGCTGCGCCGCAACAGCGGCCTGGCGTCGCAGGTTATCTCCCTGCCGCCTTTCCAGGTCGACCTGTCGCGGCGCGAGCTGTCGGTCAACGAGCAGCCGATTAAGCTGACGGCGTTTGAGTACACCATTATGGAAACGCTGATCCGCAACCGCGGCAAAGTGGTCAGCAAAGATTCGCTGATGCTGCAGCTCTATCCTGACGCCGAGCTGCGCGAAAGCCACACTATCGACGTGCTGATGGGGCGTCTGCGCAAAAAAATCCAGGCTCAGCATCCGCACGACGTGATTACCACGGTGCGCGGTCAGGGCTATCTGTTCGAACTTCGCGGATGAAGGGTCCGCTACGGCATATTTTGCCGCTTTCCCTGCGCGTCCGCTTTCTGCTGGCGACGGCGGCCGTGGTGCTGGTGCTCTCGCTGGCCTACGGCATGGTCGCGCTGGTCGGCTATAGCGTCAGCTTCGATAAAACCACCTTCCGCCTGCTGCGCGGCGAAAGCAATTTGTTCTATATGCTGGCGAAGTGGGAAAACAACCGCATCGACGTTGATATCCCCGAAAACCTCAATATGCAGAGCCCGACGGTCACCCTTATCTACGACGCTAACGGCAAGCTGCTGTGGACCCAGCACGACGTCCCGTGGCTGACCAAACGCATTCAGCCGGAGTGGCTGAAGAGCAACGGCTTCCACGAAATTGAATCCGACGTCGACAGCACCAGCATGCTGCTGCGCAATAACCATGAGGTGCAGGAGGAGCTGGACGCGCTGCGCCAGCAGGACGATGGTTCCGAGATGACCCACTCGGTGGCTATCAATATCTATCCGGCAACCGATAAGATGCCGCAGCTGAGCATCGTGGTGGTCGACACCATCCCGGTGGAGCTCAAACGCTCCTATATGGTGTGGAGCTGGTTTATCTACGTCCTGGTCGCCAACCTGCTGCTGGTGATTCCGCTGCTGTGGGTCGCCGCGTGGTGGAGCCTGCGGCCCATCGAATCGCTGGCGAAAGAGGTCCGCGAGCTGGAAGAGCACCACCGCGAAATGCTCAACCCGAATACCACCCGGGAGCTGACGCGGCTGGTCAGCAACCTGAACCGCCTGCTGAAAAGCGAGCGCGAGCGCTACGACAAGTACCGCACGACGCTGACCGATCTCACCCACAGCCTGAAAACGCCGCTGGCGGTGATGCAGAGCACCCTGCGCTCGCTGCGCAGCGAAAAGATTGACGTCAACGCCGCGGAGCCGGTAATGCTCGAGCAGATCAGCCGCATCTCGCAGCAGATTGGCTACTACCTGCACCGCGCCAGCATGCGCAGCGGCGGAACCCTGCTCAGCCGCGAGCTGCATCCTATTGCCCCGCTGCTCGACAGCCTCACCTCGGCGCTGAATAAGGTTTATCAGCGCAAAGGGGTCAACATCACCCTCGATATCTCGCCCGAAATTAGCTTCGTCGGCGAACAGAACGACTTTATGGAGGTGATGGGCAACGTGCTGGATAACGCCTGTAAATACTGCCTGGAGTTTGTTGAAGTCTCCGTCCGCCAGGCGAACGATAACTACCTGCATATTCTGGTCGAAGACGACGGCCCGGGGATCCCGCACGGCCAGCGGAGCGTGGTGTTCGATCGCGGACAGCGCGCCGATACGCTGCGTCCAGGCCAGGGCGTAGGCCTCGCCGTCGCCCGCGATATCGTCGAGCAGTACGATGGCGATATTCTTACCGGCGACAGCCTGCTCGGCGGCGCCTGTATGGAGGTGATTTTCGGCCGCCAGCTGCCCGACGAGAGCGAAGGCTAACCGCCCTTCTCCTCCAATGACGCCTGCGTCCTGCGGGCGTCGCGGATCTCTGTGACCAGACGAACAAACGCTGCCAACAAAGAGGCAGTTTGAGGGATGGCGTGTATAATCCCAAACAGACACCTGCTGTGGAATATAAAAATGGATTATCAATTAACGCTTAACTGGCCTGACTTTATCGAACGCTACTGGCAAAAACGCCCGGTGGTATTAAAGCGGGGCTTTGCCAATTTCGTCGATCCCATTAGCCCGGATGAGCTGGCCGGACTGGCGATGGAAAACGAAGTCGATAGCCGCCTGGTCAGCCATCAGGACGGAAAATGGCAGGTCAGCCACGGCCCGTTCGAAAGCTACGATCACCTGAGCGAGAACAACTGGTCGCTGCTGGTGCAGGCGGTCAACAACTGGCACGAGCCGACGGCAGCGCTGATGCACCCGTTCCGCGCCCTGCCGGACTGGCGTATCGACGATCTGATGATCTCCTTCTCGGTTCCCGGCGGCGGCGTAGGCCCGCATCTCGATCAGTACGACGTGTTTATTATTCAGGGGACCGGACGCCGGCGCTGGCGCGTGGGCGACAAGGTGCCGATGAAGCAGCACTGCCCGCATCCGGATCTGCTGCAGGTTGACCCGTTCGAGGCGATCATCGATGAAGAGATGGAGCCGGGCGATATCCTTTATATTCCGCCGGGATTCCCGCACGAAGGCTATTCGCTGGAAAACTCGCTGAACTATTCCGTGGGCTACCGCGCGCCGAACGCCCGCGAGCTGTTCAGCGGCTTTGCCGACTATATCCTGCAGCGCGAGCTCGGCAGCCAGCGCTACGCCGATCCTGACGTGCCGTCGCGCGAGCATCCGGCGGATATTTTACCCGTTGAGCTGGATCGCCTGCGCGAAATGATGCTGGAGCTGATTAACCAGCCTGATCATTTCAAACAGTGGTATGGCGAGTTTATTACCCAGTCCCGTCACGAGCTGGACGTGGCCCCTGCGGAGCCGCCGTATCAGCCGGATGAAATTTACGACGCGCTGCAGCAGGGCGACAAGCTGGTGAGGCTCGGCGGACTGCGCGTGGTGCGCATTGACGGCGAAGTGTTCGTCAACGGCGAGAGGATTAACTCCCCGCATCGTCCGGCGCTGGACGCGCTGGCCATGCACCTGGCGCTCAACGCGGAGCACTTCGGCGATGCGCTGGAAGATCCGTCGTTCCTCGCGATGCTGGCGGCGCTGGTCAACAGCGGCTACTGGTTTTTCGAAGACTAAGCGAGCTTTCCCGGCCTGCGGGCCGGGCTACGGGCTGCGAGCACGCTGCCGGCAGCCCGGTTCAGCCGGGCGCTACTGTGCGCCCCGCTTTGCCGTCAGCTCGGCGATCCGCACGATAACCTGTACCGCCTTCTCCATCCCTTCCAGCGTCACAAACTCATGCTTGCCGTGGTAGTTATAGCCGCCGGTAAACAGGTTCGGGCAGGGCAAGCCCATAAAAGAGAGCTGCGCCCCGTCGGTGCCGCCGCGAATGGGCTTCATTTCCGGTTCGATATGGCAATCGACCATCGCCTGGCGGGCAATCTCCACGACGTGCGGATGCGCGATCACTTTTTCATGCATGTTGTAGTAGCTGTCTTCAATCACCAGCTCGATATAGCAGTCCGGATGCAGCCCTTTGCCGACCTTTTTGGCGATCTCCATCATCCTGCGCTTGCGGGCTTCAAACTGCTTGCGGTCAAAATCGCGGATAATATAGTGCATCTCGGCGCGGTCAACGCTGCCCTTGATAGTCGACAGGTGGTAAAAGCCTTCATAGCCTTCGGTGGTTTCCGGCGCCTCATCGGCCGGGACTTCGGCATGAATTCTTGCCGCCAGCGACAGGGCGTTAACCATCACCCCTTTGGCGGTGCCGGGGTGAACGTTATTGCCGACGATTTTGATGGTCACCGAGGCGGCGTTGAAGTTTTCAAACTCCAGCTCGCCGACGCCGCCGCCGTCAACGGTATAGGCCCAGCGCGCGTCGAAGGCGGCAACGTCGAAGTGCTTCGCCCCCTTCCCCACCTCTTCGTCGGGGGTAAACGCCACGCGGATATCGCCGTGGGGAATATTTTTCGCCTTCAGCGTCGCCAGCGCGGTCATAATCTCGGCAATGCCGGCCTTATCGTCCGCCCCGAGCAGCGTTTTGCCATCGGTGGTGATCAGCGTTTGCCCCAGCAACTGATGCAGCACCGGGAACATCACCGGCGAGAGCACCTCGTCGCCGATGCCGAGGGCGATATCGCCGCCGCGGTAGTTTTCGACAATTTGCGGGCTGACGTGCTTGCCGCTGAAGTCAGGCGCGGTATCGACGTGGGAGATAAAGCCGATGGGCGGAATATCCCCCGCCACGTTCGCGGCCAGGGTCCCCATCACCGTCCCTTTCTCGCTTAGCGTCACGTTAACCAGCCCCATTTCTTCCAGCTGCGCCTGCAGCAGGCGCAACAACTTCCACTGCCCTTCCGTGCTCGGAACCTGACGCACGCCGGCCTTCGACTGCGTGTCTAAAGAAACGTACTGTAAAAAACGCTCAAGCAATTTATCCATGTGGCCACCCTCATCTTTTGTGACAACATTATTGATAAGCCCGAAAAGACAAATATTGCGTCAGGTCATTTTTAACCCGGCAAACAGGAATTTAATACATTAACTCGCGTAATGTTGTAAAGGTAAGCTATCTGCAGGCGACAAGGATTGGCGATCGGTAACCTTTGCCGTAGAATGCTTGCCCTTATTAATTATGTGCAGCCCCAAAGGTGGTTAACCACAAACCCCGCATCGGTAAGCCTTCCGCTGCGTCTACACGGGACAGAGTCAAAAATTGAATATACAACCGCGTTCACGTTCTCCGCTGGTTCAGCTGGCGGGAATTGGTAAAAGCTTTGATGGCAAAACGGTTATCGCCGATCTGAATCTGACCATCAATAACGGTGAGTTTCTCACTCTGCTTGGCCCTTCTGGCTGCGGTAAAACAACCGTTCTCCGCCTTATTGCCGGGCTGGAAAATGTCGATAGCGGACACATTCATCTCGAAGACCACGATATCACCCACGTTCCGGCGGAAAACCGTCACGTCAATACCGTCTTTCAAAGCTACGCCCTGTTCCCGCATATGACGGTATTCGAAAACGTCGCTTTCGGCCTGCGGATGCAAAAAACGCCGGCGGCGCAGATAGCGCCCCGCGTCGTCGACGCCCTGCGCATGGTGCAGCTGGAGGAGTTTGCCCAGCGCAAGCCGCACCAGCTCTCCGGCGGCCAGCAGCAGCGCGTAGCCATCGCCAGAGCGGTGGTCAACAAGCCGCGCCTGCTGCTGCTCGATGAATCCCTCTCGGCGCTGGACTACAAGCTGCGCAAGCAGATGCAAAACGAGCTCAAAGCGCTCCAGCGCAAGCTCGGCATCACCTTCGTCTTCGTCACCCACGATCAGGAAGAGGCGCTGACGATGTCCGACCGCATCGTGGTGATGCGCGATGGCAAAATTGAGCAGGACGGCACCCCGCGCGAAATTTACGAAGAGCCGAAGAACCTGTTTGTTGCCAGCTTTATCGGCGAGATCAATATCTTTAGCGCGACGGTGATTGAGCGCCTCGACGAGCAGCGCGTTCGCGCCTGCGTTGAGGGCCGCGAATGCAATATCTACGTTAACTTTGCCGTTGAGCAGGGGCAGTCGCTGAACGTCATGCTGCGTCCTGAGGATCTGCGCGTCGATGAGGTTCACGACGCCAGCGAAGCCGATGGCCTGATAGGCTATATCCGCGAGCGCAATTACAAAGGCATGACCCTCGAATCGGTGGTCGAACTGGAAAACGGCAAAATGGTGCTGGTCAGCGAATTCTTTAACGAGGACGATCCCGACTTTGACCACCCGCTTGATCAGAAAATGGCCATCAACTGGGTCGAGAGCTGGGAGGTTGTACTGGCTAATGAAGAACACCAGTAAATTCCAAAGCGTGGTGATTGCCACCATCGTCAGCTGGCTGGTGCTGTTTGTTTTCCTGCCCAACCTGATGATTATCGGCACCAGCTTTTTGACCCGCGACGACGCTAACTTCGTCAAATTGGTCTTTACGCTGGATAACTATGCGCGCCTGCTGGACCCGCTCTATTACTCGGTGCTGCTGCACTCGCTGAATATGGCGCTGATGGCGACGCTCGCCTGCCTGCTGCTCGGCTACCCCTTTGCCTGGTTTCTCGCCAGGCTGCCGGAAAAGGTCCGTCCGCTGCTGCTGTTTCTGCTGATCGTCCCGTTCTGGACCAACTCGCTGATCCGCATCTACGGGCTGAAAATCTTTCTCAGCACCAGGGGCTACCTCAACGAGTTTCTGCTGTGGCTGGGGGTTATTGAAACGCCTCTGCGCATTATGTACACCCCGTCGGCGGTGATTATCGGCCTGGTCTATATTCTGCTGCCGTTTATGGTGATGCCGCTCTACTCCAGCATTGAGAAGCTGGATCGCCCGCTGCTGGAAGCGGCGAAGGACCTCGGCGCCAGCCGGCTGCAAACCTTTATCCGCATTATTATCCCGCTGACCATGCCGGGGATTATTGCCGGCTGCCTGCTGGTGATGCTGCCGGCGATGGGGCTGTTCTACGTCTCCGACCTGATGGGCGGCGCGAAGAACCTGCTGATCGGCAACGTCATTAAGAGCCAGTTCCTCAATATTCGCGACTGGCCGTTTGGCGCGGCCACCAGCATTACGTTAACCCTCGTGATGGGCCTGATGCTGCTGATTTACTGGCGCGCGGCAAGGCTGCTTAACAACAAGGTGGAGCTGGAATGATCGGTCGACTGCTGCGCGGCGGTTTTATGACCGCCATTTACGCGTATCTCTACATTCCCATTATTATTCTGATCGTTAACTCGTTTAACAGTTCGCGCTTCGGCATCAGCTGGCAGGGGTTTACCACCCATTGGTATAGCCTGCTGATGAACAACGACAGCCTGCTGCAGGCCGCGCAGCACTCGCTCACCATGGCGGTGCTGTCGGCGACCTTTGCCACCCTGATCGGTTCGCTGACCGCCGTTGCGCTCTACCGCTACCGCTTTCGCGGTAAGCCCTTCGTCAGCGGAATGCTGTTTGTGGTGATGATGTCGCCGGATATCGTGATGGCGATCTCCCTGCTGGTGTTGTTTATGCTGATTGGCATTCAGCTGGGCTTCTGGTCGCTGCTGTTCTCGCATATCACCTTCTGCCTGCCCTTCGTGGTGGTGACGGTGTTTTCGCGGCTCAAGGGGTTCGACGTGCGGATGCTGGAAGCCGCGAAGGATCTCGGCGCCAGCGAGTTAACCATTTTGCGCAAGATAATCCTGCCGCTGGCGCTGCCGGCGGTGGCGGCGGGATGGCTGCTGAGCTTTACGCTATCGATGGATGACGTCGTGGTGTCATCGTTCGTCACCGGACCGGGCTACGAAATACTGCCGCTGAAGATCTACTCGATGGTCAAAGTGGGCGTGTCGCCGGAGGTGAACGCGCTGGCAACCATCCTGCTGATTCTGTCGCTGGTGATGGTTGTCGCCAGCCAGCTTATTGCCCGCGACGGTACCAAAGGCTCACCCAAACGGGCCTGATTACTGCAGCCGGTTCGGGCCTCGTCCCGGACCGGCAACTACCATAGCCTGCTGAACAGGCTTAAACCAGGGGACGTTAAATGAAAAAATGGTCACGCCACCTGCTCGCGGCGGGTGCTCTGGCAGTCGGGATGAGCGCCGCGCACGCGGACGATAGCAAAACGCTCTATTTCTACAACTGGACCGAATACGTGCCGCCGGGGCTGCTGGAACAGTTCACCAAAGAGACCGGGATCAAGGTTATCTATTCGACCTACGAGTCGAATGAAACCATGTACGCCAAGCTCAAAACCTATAAAGACGGCGCCTACGACCTGGTGGTGCCGTCGACCTATTTCGTCGATAAGATGCGCAAAGAGGGCATGCTGCAGAAGATCGATAAGAGCAAGCTAACCAATTTCAGCAACCTCGATCCGCAGATGCTGAATAAGCCTTTCGACCCGAATAACGACTACTCCATTCCCTATATCTGGGGCGCAACGGCGATCGGCGTAAACAGCGACGCCATCGACCCTAAAACCGTGACCAGCTGGGCCGACCTGTGGAAGCCCGAGTACAAAAGCAGCCTGCTGCTGACCGACGATGCCCGGGAAGTGTTCCAGATTGCGCTGCGCAAGCTGGGCTACTCCGGCAACACCACCGATCCGCAAGAGATTGCCGCCGCGTATAACGAACTGAAAAAGCTGATGCCAAACGTCGCGGCGTTCAATTCCGATAACCCGGCGAACCCCTATATGGAAGGGGAAGTGAATCTCGGCATGGTATGGAACGGCTCGGCGTTCGTCGCTCGCCAGGCCGGGACGCCGCTGGAGGTGGTATGGCCGAAAGAAGGCGGCATCTTCTGGATGGATAGCCTGTCGATTCCGGCCAATGCCAAAAACGTCGACGGCGCGCTGAAGCTTATCAACTTCCTGCTGCGCCCGGACGTCGCCAAACAGGTTGCCGAGACCATCGGCTATCCGACGCCGAACCTCGCCGCGCGCCGGATGCTCAGCCCGAGCGTTGCCAACGATAAGTCGCTCTACCCGGATGCGGAAACCATCCAGAAAGGCGAATGGCAGAACGACGTCGGCAGCGCCAGCACCCTGTACGAAGAGTATTATCAAAAGCTTAAGGCCGGTCGTTAATCCCGCGGCTCGCGCATCAGTATCTGGCCGAATTCGGCCCGCAGCTGATTCTTCAGAACCTTGCCGGTGGCGCTCACCGGCAAGGCATCAATGAAAACGATGCGGTCCGGTACCTGCCATTTCGGCACCCGCTGCTGGTACCACGCCAGCAGCGCCTGCTCCTCGACCTCTCCCCCTTCCGCCCTGACGCACAGCAGCACCGGACGCTCATCCCAGCGCGGATGCTGCGCGGCAATCGCCGCCGCGCTGCGAATCGCCGGGTGGGCAAGGGCAATATTTTCCAGCTCCACCGTTGAGATCCACTCCCCGCCGGACTTGATAATGTCTTTGGCCCGATCCTGAATCGTCAGATAGCCGTTCGCATCGACGGTGCCGATATCGCCGGTATCAAACCAGCCGTCGTCGGTGAGCGCCGTTTCGCTGCGACCAAAGTAGCTGGCCACCACCCAGTGACCGCGGACCTGCAGATACCCGCGGCTTTCGCCATCGTCGGGCAGCGGCTCTCCGTCAACGTCCACCACCCGCAGATCGATGCCAAAGATAGCCCTTCCCTGCCCCTCGGCCACCCGCTGGCGCTGCGCCTCGGTCAGCGCCTGATGTTTACCCAACGGCGTATTGATGGTGCCGATGGGCGACGTTTCGGTCATCCCCCAGGCGTGGATCAGCTCGATACCGTAGTCGCGGCGAAACGCCTCCGCCATCGAGGGAGGCAGCGCGGAACCGCCGACGAACGAGCGTTTAAAACAGGGCAGGCGGATATCCGATTTACGCAGCGCCGCCAGCAGTCCGGCCCAAATCACCGGCACGCCAAAGGCCACGCTGACCCGCTCGGCGCTCAGCAGCCGCAGCAGGCTCTCGCCGTCGAGATGCGGCCCCGGCAGCACCAGCCGCGCCCCGACCATCGCGGCGATAAACGGCGTTCCCCAGGCGTTGACGTGAAACATCGGCACCACCGGCAGCAGGGAGTCGCAGGCGGAGATCCCGGCGGCATCGGGCTGATTGCCGCTCAGCGCGTGCAGCACCAGCGAACGATGGGTATTGAGCACCCCTTTGGGTTTCCCCGTGGTGCCCGAGGTGTAGCACAGAGATGCGGGAGTGGTTTCGCTCAGCGCCGGCCAGTCGTAGCCGGGATCCCCTGAGGCCAGCAGCTCATCGTAAAACAGCAGCGAATCGAGCTCGCTGAGCGCCTCTTCGCTGCGGGCTTCCATCAGCACAAAGTAGCGCACGGTGGTCAGATGGGGTCGCAGCTGGCGCAGCAGCGGCAGGAAGGTGGCGTCAAAAAACAGCACCTGGTCCTCAGCGTCGTTGATGATAAACGTCAGGTGCTCAATCGACAGCCGCGGGTTGAGGGTATGGGTAACCCGCCCTCCCGAGCCGATGGCGAAATAGATCTCCAGATGACGGCGATTATTCCACGCCAGGGTAGCGCAGCGGGCGCCGGCGGGGATGCCCAGCCGATCGACGGCAGACGCCAGGCGGCGCGCGTTATCCGCCACCGCTCCCCAGCTGCTGTACTCCCTCTCCCCGTCCGTGGACACGGAGACGATTTCGCTATCGGCATGATAGCGCGCCGCGTGATTGATTAACGTTCCGGTGGTTAAATCCTGATACATCATCGATGGGTGCATGGCAGGTTCTCCGCGGCGTTGGCGCGCTTTTCGGGCAAAAAAAAGCGCCGATACGGGCGCCTTAGGGGATGATGCAAATTTTCGGTTTCGCGGCCAGCGATCAGGCGCGCACGGGATGCGCCCGCGATTTAATCAACGCATCTTCCACGTCAAAATCGCTCAGCGGGTAGTTCGTCGCCACCATATAGAAGCGGCCATCCTGGGCTGGATATTCGTGGACGTTGTAATTCACCGTTCGCGGCTGGGTGCCGGAGGCTTCTTCAGCAGGGGAATGGGCATGATTCGCCAGCGGGTATTTCGAACGCACTTCCAGACGGTGGGTTTTAACGCCGCTGTAGATCTCGCCGTGATGTTCATCCCCGAGGATCAGGTAGTCAAAATACTCTGTGCGCATGCTTACACTCCCTTTCTGTTGCAAGAATGTAAGAAGATGTCATAAAAGAGCACGCAATACTGTTTTCCCTGTCACATCATCGCATCAATTCCACAACCTCAGACGATAATGCCGGGAGCGCCCCGAGCGGCAATACGCCGGAGGGCGCTACCCGGTAACGCCCTCCGGCCCTGAGATCCGCGTCGCGCGATCAGAGATCTTTGAGCAGCTGGTCGATAAACTCCGGTACCACCTGGCTTGCGAGGCCATAGCGTTTTTCGGCAAACTCGCTGCCCACCTGGCTCGGCTCAAGGTTGAGCTCAACCGTATGCGCCCCCTGCAGGCGAGCCTCGTGAACGAAGCCCGCCGCCGGATAGACGTGCCCGGAAGTGCCGATGGCGATGAAAATATCGGCATCAGCCAGCGCGCTGTAAATGTCGTCCATTCCCAGCGGCATCTCGCCAAACCAGACCACGTGCGGGCGCAGCGGCGCCGGGAACTGGCAGCAATGGCACTTGTCGTCCACGTTGACGTCCCCGGTCCACTCCAGCACCTGTCCGCTCCACGAACAGCGCACCTTCAGCAGCTCGCCGTGCATATGGATAACCCGGCGGTTGCCGGCGCGCTCGTGCAGGTTATCGATATTCTGCGTCACCAGCACAAAGCGATCCCCCAGCGCCTCTTCCAGCCGCGCCAGCGCCAGATGCGCGGCGTTAGGAGCGATATCCTGCCCCTGCAGCTGACGACGGCGGGCGTTGTAAAACGCCTGCACCAGCGCGGGATCGCGGGCAAAGCCTTCCGGCGTCGCCACGTCTTCCACCCGATGTTCTTCCCACAGGCCGTCGGCCGCGCGGAAGGTTTTAATCCCCGACTCAGCGGAAATGCCTGCGCCGGTGAGCACCACTACCCTGGGTTTTTCCATCGTTTCCGGAGCCACCTTATCCTCTTTAAAGAAAATTCGCTGACGCAGTCGCTCGCGCAGGCGTCGTTTATTGCGGCGAAAACGGCTCAATCGATGTAAGCGGCGCGACAACATAGCTACCTCTGTGATTAATCAGTCAAATGAAGGAAGGCCGCACCGCGCATTCCTCCCGCATCGCCGTGGCGCGCCCGCTCAATCCGAGGCACCCGGGCAACGGGAAGTAAGTGACGCGGCAGGCGCTGCGCCAGCCCTTCGGTTATTGCAGTAAAGTTAGACAATCCTCCGCCAACTACCAGCAGATCCGGGTCAACGATGGTTAAAATATTCCCCAGACACACCGCCAGCAGATCAAGATAACGCTCGACGTGGGCGCGCGCTTTTTCATCGCCCTGCTGCCACAGCGCGACGATTTCGGGTGAGGTCAGGGATTGGTGATAAAAGTGCTGGTACAGCCAGGCAAAGCCGCGGCCGGAAAGGTAGTTTTCGATGCAGCCCAGCTGGCCGCAGCCGCAGCGGGTCAGCGGAAAGTCACGCCCCACCACCTCCAGGGCATCCACCGGCAGGCGGATATGGCCAAATTCGCCGGTGATATAGCTATGTCCGCTAATCGATTTGCCGTTGAGGATCAGGCCGCCGCCTACGCCGGTGCCAAGAATCAGCCCCATCACCAGCGGATAGCGGGTAAACTCGTCGTCCCAGGCTTCCGAGAGCGCAAAACAGTTGGCGTCGTTATCCAGACGCACTTCACGCCCCAGCCGGGCGCTGAGGTCGGCGCGCAGCGGTTTACCGCTGGCGGCAGGCACGTTTGCGGCGTACAGAGTGCCGTCCGCGGTCTCCGGCATTCCCGGAATGCCGATCCCGACCGAGCCCTGACAATCGAAGCGGGCGTCCGCCTCAAGCACCAGCGCCTCTACCGCCTGGAGAAAATCTTCATAACTGTCCTGCGGAGTGGCGACGCGCTTTTCCCACTGCAGCCGCCGCTCCTTGTTAAATACGCCCAACGCAATCTTGCTGCCGCCAATGTCAAATCCGTAATACATTTCAGCAATTCCTCTTTCTAACCCTGCGCTTCACCTTGCAAAATGAAGCGCATTAGCGGGTCATGACGATAAATTACTGGCCACTCAGCACCCTCGCCGGGTCAATGCGGCTGGCGCGGCGGGCGGGATACCAGCTGGCCAGCAAACTCAGCAACAGTGCCGTCACCAGCACGTAAATGACGTCCAGCCAGTGCAGTTCAGACGGCAGGAAGTCGATAAAATAGATGTCGCCGGAGAGGAATTTATGCCCAATCAGGGCTTCAAGGCCGTTAATAATCGACGTCAGCTTCAGCGCGCAAACCACGCCAATGGCGACCCCGATCAGGCTTCCGACCGAACCGGCAAGTAAACCATACCATACGAAAATCGCGCGGATCAGGCCGTCTTTCGCGCCGAGCGTGCGCAGTACCGCAATATCGCTGCTTTTATCTTTCACCGCCATCACCAGGGTGGAGACGATATTAAAGCAGGCAACGCCGATAACCAGCACCATCGCGAGATACATAATGGCGCGGATCATCTGGATATCGCGATACATATAGCCGTAGGTGCCGATCCAGCTCTTGATATAGACGTAGCTGTTGGTGACTTCACCGGCGTCGCGCACCAGGGTGTTGGCGTGGAAGACGTCGGTAACTTTAATCGCGATCCCGGTGACGCTGCTGCCCATATCCAGATACTGCTGAGCATCCGGCATCGGGATCATGGCGAAGCTGTGATCGAGCTGGCCGCTCAGCTGCAGGATCCCGGTGACGTGCAGCCTGACGCGTTTCGGCTGCAGCAGCTGGTGCTCGGCGTCGGAGTTCGGGATCATTATCGATACCCAGTCGCCCTGCTTAACGTGCAGCGCATCGGCGACGCCCTTGCCTAAAATAATCTGCTGCTCGCCGGGCTTAAAACCGGCCCAGGCGTTGTTCTGCACGAAGGTCGGCAGCGAGCTCAGGCGGCTCTCCTGCTGAGGATCGACGCCCTTGACCTGAATGGCGCGCATGTTGCTGCCGCTCTCCACCAGCCCGGTAAAGTTGATATAGGGTGCCGCCGCAACGATGCCCTTGACCTTCTCAACCTTCGCCAGCGCCTCGTTCCAGTTGCTCCAGGGCTGCTTAACCGGCTCGATTTCCCCGTGGGGAACCACAGCCAGAATGCGGTTATTGAGCTCGCGCTCAAAGCCGTTCATAGCGCTCAGGCCGACGATCAGCACCGCCACGCCCAGCGCAATGCCGACGGTCGAAATCACCGAAATAAGCGATACCATGCCGCCGCGTCGACGGCCCCGGCTAAAGCGCAGGGCGATCAATAGGGATAACGGAGAGGCCATTACTCGGCCCCCATCAGGGTCAGTTCCGCGTTCAGGTGGCCATCACGCATCTCCAGCTGACGGTTCATCCGTTTGGCCAGCTGCAGATCGTGGGTCACCACCAGGAAAGCGGTGCGCTGCGCGATATTGAGCTCGCCCAGCAGCTGGAAGATGCTGTCGGCATTGCGGGCGTCAAGGTTACCGGTCGGCTCATCTGCCAGCACCAGCCGCGGCTTGTTAACCAGCGCACGGGCAATCGCCACGCGCTGGCGTTCGCCGCCGGAGAGCTCGGACGGACGGTGGCTGCTGCGGTGCTCAAGGCCAACCGCGCGCAGCATCTCTTTTGCCTGGCGTTCGATATCGGCCGCCTTCTGCTTGCCGATCAGCAGCGGCATCGCCACGTTTTCGAGGGCGGTGAAATCCGGCAGCAGGTGGTGGAACTGATAGATAAAGCCCAGCTCGCGGTTGCGCAGGTCGGCGCGGGCCGCGGCGGAGAGCTGGCTCATCGGCTGGCCGGAGAAAATAACGTCGCCTGAGGTCGGCGTATCAAGGCCGCCGAGCAGATGCAGGAGCGTACTTTTGCCGGAACCCGAGGTGCCGACAATCGCCATCATCTCGCCCTCTTCAATGCTGAAGCTGACATCGTGCAGTACATCCGTTTGCACGTTGCCTTCCTGATAGCGTTTGCACAGATTGTCGCATTGCAGCAGGATCTTATTCATAACGTAAAGCCTCAGCGGGTTGGGTGGCGGCAGCGCGCCAGGAAGGGTACAACGTTGACAACAGTGCCAGCACCATCGCCACCAGCGCAATCATCGTCACCTGCAGCGGTTCGATGGCAACCGGCAGCGCGGCGCCGTCAAGAAACGCGCCGATAATCGGCATCAAATTGTTCAGCTGGCTGGCGAGCAGCACGCCGAGCAACGCGCCGAGCAGCGCGCCGACGATACCGGCGCTGGCGCCCTGTACCATAAAGACCAGCATAATCTGCCGCGGCGTCAGGCCGAGGGTTTGCAGAATCGCCACCTCGCCCTGTTTTTCCATCACCATCATCCCGAGTGAGGTGATGATATTAAAGGCCGCCACCGCCACAATCAGGCTCAGCAGCAGGCCCATCATATTTTTTTCCATCCGCACGGCCTGGAACAGCTCGCCCTTGCGCTCGCGCCAGTCCTGCCACTTCGTGCCTTCAGGCAGGGTTTGCTGGCTGAGCGTATCCACCTGCAGCGGCTGATTCAGCCACAGGCGCCAGCCGGTAATATTTCCCAGCGGGTAGCGCATCAGGCGCGACGCGTCGTCAATATTGGTCAGCATCTGGTAGCCGTCGACTTCACTACTGGCGGCGAAGGTGCCGATAACGTTAAACAGGCGCTGGCTCGGCACGCGGCCCATCGGCGTAAACTGGCTGGCGGACGGCACCATCACGCGGATCTGGTCGCCGCGATTAACCCCGAGCTGGCCGGCCAGCTGCTCGCCGAGAATAACGTTATATTTCCCGGCCTGCAGGTCGCTCTGCTTGACGTTAACGAGGTACGGCGTCAGCGGATCTTTTTGCGCCGGGTCGATGCCGAGCATCACCCCAACCGCGACGCTGCGCGCGCTTTGCAGCACCACGTCGCCGGTGGTCAGCGGCGCGACCCGGCTGACGCCCTGCAGCTTGACGGCGCTTTCCGGCAGCGTTTGCGGATTGATTGAGCCCTGCTGGGCGCTAAGAATGGCCTGCGGCATCAGCCCCAGGATGTTGTTCTGCAGCTCGCGTTCAAAGCCGTTCATCACCGACAGGACGGTCACCAGCGCCATCACGCCGAGCGTAATGCCAATGGTTGAAAGCCAGGAGACGAAACGACCGAAGCGGTCAGCTGCGCGCCCGCGCATGTAGCGAAGGCCGATAAAGAGTGCGGCAGGTTGGTACATGTATTCCATCTGGTTGCTGATAGCCGATGCACGAGTATATATGTCATAGCACAACGCGTAAATCACTGAAACGGTAAGTTTTTGTCGCCAGGCGGAGAAAAAGTAAAGATAAATCAATCGGATATTTGATATGTCAGTTCTTATCTATCAGAATCTTTCCCCGCAAACGAACATCCTTTTGTCATTCGGGTTGGCGAATTAAGGCCAATCGCGGATAATCAGGGGCATTGAATATCAGCGATTTGCCCCTACATCGTAGAGCGAATCACTCAGAGCCTATTGCGGTAGGCGTACTTTGCTGGCAAATAAAAAAGCCTAATGGGATAGGCTCTAAGGGATCCTGACAACCGCTATGTCTCAACAATATCGATACTCACTGCCGGTCAAACCCGGCGATCAGCGGCAGCTCGGCGAACTCACCGGTGCGGCCTGCGCGACCCTGGTCGCAGAAATGACCGAGCGCCACGACGGCCCGGTGATCCTCGTCGCCCCCGATATGCAAAACGCCCTGCGCCTGAATGATGAAATTCGGCAGTTTACCGACAGCATGGTCATCGCCCTGGCGGACTGGGAAACCCTGCCCTACGATAGCTTCTCGCCGCATCAGGATATTATCTCCTCCCGTCTGGCGACCCTTTATCAGCTGCCGACCATGCAGCGCGGCGTGCTGATCGTACCGGTCAGCACGCTGATGCAGCGCGTCTGTCCGCATAACTACCTGCACGGCCACGCGCTGGTGATGAAAAAAGGCCAGCGCCTGTCGCGGGATACCCTGCGCGAGCAGCTGGATAGCGCGGGCTATCGCCACGTCGATCAGGTCATGGAGCACGGCGAATACGCGACCCGCGGCGCCCTGCTCGACCTCTACCCGATGGGCAGCGAGCAGCCGTATCGCCTCGATTTCTTCGATGATGAGATAGACAGCCTGCGCCTGTTTGACGTTGACAGCCAGCGCACGCTCGAAGAGGTGGCGGCGATCAATCTGCTGCCCGCCCACGAATTCCCGACCGATCAGGCCGCCATCGAGCTGTTCCGCAGCCAGTGGCGCGATCGCTTCGAGGTCAAGCGCGATGCCGAGCATATCTATCAGCAGGTCAGCAAAGGCACCCTGCCCACCGGCATCGAATACTGGCAGCCGCTGTTTTTCAACGAGCCGCTGCCGCCGCTGTTTAGCTACTTCCCGGCGAACACGCTGATCGTCAATACCGGCGAGCTGGAAGCCAGCGCCGAACGTTTCCAGAGCGAAACTCACGCCCGCTTTGAGAGCCGCGGCGTTGATCCAATGCGCCCGCTGCTTCCGCCGGAGCTGCTCTGGCTGCGCAGCGATGAGCTGTTCAGCGAGCTGAAAAAATGGCCGCGCGTGCAGTTAAAAACCGACCGCCTGGCGGAGAAAGCGGCCCATACCAACCTCGGCTATCAGAAGCTGCCAGAGCTGGCGATTCAGGCGCAGAACAAAGCGCCGCTGGATAACCTGCGCCGCTTCCTCGAATCCTTTAGCGGGCCGGTTATCTTCTCGGTCGAGAGCGAGGGCCGTCGCGAAGCGTTGGGCGAAATGCTGGCGCGCATTAAGGTTGCGCCAAAGCATATCCTGCGTCTCGAAGAAGCGACCGGCAGCGGCCGCTATCTGATGATTGGCGCCGCCGAGCACGGCTTTATCGATAGCCCGCGCGGCCTGGCGCTGATTTGTGAAAGCGATCTGCTGGGCGAGCGCGTGGCGCGCCGACGCCAGGACTCGCGGCGCACCATCAACCCCGATACCCTGATTCGCAACCTCGCGGAGCTGCATATCGGCCAGCCGGTGGTGCATCTTGAGCACGGCGTCGGCCGCTATGCGGGAATGACCACCCTCGAGGCCGGCGGCATCAAGGGTGAATACCTGATGCTCACCTACGCCAATGACGCCAAACTGTACGTCCCGGTCTCCTCGCTCCATCTGATTAGCCGCTATGCCGGCGGCGCGGAGGAGAGCGCCCCGCTGCACAAGCTCGGCGGCGACGCCTGGGCGCGAGCGCGGCAAAAAGCGGCGGAGAAGGTGCGCGACGTGGCGGCGGAGCTGCTGGATATTTATGCCCAGCGCGCGGTCAAATCCGGGTTTGCCTTCAAGCACGATCGCGAACAGTATCAGCTCTTTTGCGACGGCTTTCCGTTTGAAACCACCCCCGATCAGGCCCAGGCCATCAACGCGGTGCTGAGCGATATGTGCCAGCCGCTGGCGATGGATCGTCTGGTCTGCGGCGACGTGGGCTTTGGTAAAACCGAAGTTGCCATGCGCGCCGCCTTCCTGGCGGTAGAAAACCATAAGCAGGTGGCGGTGCTGGTGCCGACGACCCTGCTCGCTCAGCAGCACTTCGACAACTTCCGCGATCGCTTCGCCAACTGGCCGGTGCGCATCGAAATGTTGTCTCGCTTCCGCAGCGCCAAAGAACAGGCGCAGATTCTGGAACAGGCGGCCGAGGGCAAAATCGATATTCTGATCGGCACCCATAAGCTGCTGCAGAGCGAAGTGAAGCTGCGCGATCTTGGGCTGCTGATCGTCGATGAGGAGCACCGCTTCGGCGTGCGGCATAAGGAGCGCATCAAGGCCATGCGCGCCGATGTCGATATTCTGACGCTCACCGCGACGCCGATCCCGCGTACCCTGAATATGGCCATGAGCGGCATGCGCGATCTGTCGATTATCGCCACTCCTCCGGCGCGCCGTCTGGCGGTGAAAACCTTCGTTCGCGAGTACGATGCGCTGGTGGTACGCGAGGCCATGCTGCGTGAAATACTGCGCGGCGGCCAGGTCTACTATCTCTACAATGACGTGGAGAACATCCAGAAAGCCGCCGACCGCCTGGCCGAGCTGGTGCCTGAGGCCCGCATCGCCATCGGTCACGGGCAGATGCGCGAACGCGAGCTTGAGCGGGTGATGAACGATTTCCACCACCAGCGCTTTAACGTGCTGGTCTGCACCACCATTATTGAAACCGGGATTGATATTCCGACCGCCAATACGATCATCATCGAGCGAGCCGATCATTTCGGCCTTGCTCAGCTGCACCAGCTGCGCGGGCGCGTCGGGCGTTCACACCATCAGGCCTACGCCTGGCTGCTGACTCCGCATCCGAAAGCGATGTCCACCGATGCGCAAAAGCGTCTGGAAGCGATCGCCTCGCTGGAGGACCTCGGCGCCGGGTTCGCCCTGGCCACCCACGATCTGGAAATTCGTGGCGCCGGCGAGCTGCTGGGCGAAGACCAGAGCGGGCAGATGACCACCATCGGCTTCTCGCTGTATATGGAGCTGCTGGAGAACGCCGTTGATGCCCTGAAGGCCGGGCGCGAGCCGTCGCTGGAGGACCTGACCAGCCAGCAAACGGAGGTCGAACTGCGGATGCCGTCCCTGCTGCCGGACGACTTTATCCCGGATGTAAATACCCGACTCTCCTTCTACAAGCGCATCGCCAGCGCCAAAAGCGAGCACGAGCTGGAGGAGATCAAGGTGGAGCTTATCGACCGCTTCGGCCTGCTGCCGGACGCGGCCAGAAATCTGCTGGATATCGCCCGTCTGCGCCAGCAGGCGCAGAAGCTTGGCATTCGCAAGCTGGAGGGGAACGAAAAAGGCGGCATGATTGAGTTTAACGAAAAGAACCACGTCAACCCGGTGTGGCTGATTGGCCTGCTGCAGAAACAGCCGCAGCACTTCCGCCTCGACGGGCCGACGCGGCTGAAGTTTATGCAGGATCTCGCCGAGCGGAAAACGCGCATGGAGTGGGTTCGCCAGTTTATGCGCCAGCTGGAAGAGAACGCCGTCGCCTGACCGTGACGGAGAAAATGGGTACGGTGATATTCATCGTATCCATTTTTTCATCCGACACATTCAGCAAACTTTACAAATGTTTTGCAATCCACCAGGGTTTCCCCACACTCCCCCGCGCCATAATTTGTTTCTGTTTTCGTAGAAAAATAACCACTTAATTATTATGGTCATACACTCTTCGCGTATCTCTCTGTGGCTGGCGCTGGTTGCCGTTGTCGCCGCGCTGGCGCTTCCGGCCCATGCTAACACCTGGCCTTTACCGCCGCCGGGAAGCCGTCTGGTGGGGCAAAATCAGTTCCACGTGGTGCAGGATAACGGCGGCTCGCTGGAAGCCATTGCCAAAAAATATAACGTCGGTTTTCTGGCGCTCCTGCAGGCCAACCCCGGCGTCGACCCCTACGTTCCCCGCGCCGGCAGCGTGCTGACCATTCCGCTGCAGACGCTGCTGCCGGACGCGCCGCGCGAAGGACTGGTGATTAATCTCGCCGAACTTCGTCTGTACTACTATCCGCCGGGCAAGAATGAGGTGACCGTCTACCCTATCGGTATTGGCCAGCTTGGGGGCGATACCCTTACGCCAACGATGGTCACGACCGTCTCGGATAAGCGCGCCAACCCGACCTGGACGCCGACGGCCAATATCCGCGCCCGCTACAAGGCGATGGGCATCGAGCTGCCTGCCGTGGTTCCCGCCGGGCCGGATAACCCGATGGGGCACCACGCGATCCGCCTGGCGGCCTACGGCGGCGTCTATCTGCTGCACGGTACCAACGCCGATTTCGGCATCGGTATGCGCGTAAGCTCGGGCTGCATTCGCCTGCGCGATAATGATATTAAGACGCTGTTCAATAAAATTACTCCCGGAACCCGGGTGAATATTATCAACACGCCGATTAAGGCTTCCGTTGAGCCAAACGGCAGCCGGCTGGTTGAGATTCATCAGCCGCTGTCGAAGCACCTTGATGACGATCCGCAGACGCTGCCCATCGTGCTTAACGCCGAAATGCTGGACTTCAAGGAGGCACAGCTGACCAACCGGCCGGTTATGGAGCGCGCTATCGAACTGCGTTCGGGTATGCCGATTGACGTGACCCGCCATCAGCCGGATAGCGGGCAGGCGCTGTAATCGCCCTATTCTGCCAGGCGTCTTTCCGTCAGGCAGGACGTCCTTCCCCGGCGCCGGGTGAGCGGATTTGTGGGAAGAGAAGCCTCTTCCCCTTTAACCTCATGTAACCATCTTCGCAATCCCGCGCCGAAATCGCTGCTGCGCGCTGCGCTCGGCTCAATTCGCCCTACTCGCTCCTGCCTCAATTCACCTCTTGCGGCCTTCGGTTCGCCTTTTCCTCTGCATCGGTTTATCAGCGCGAAAGCGTCGGTCGAAACAACCGATATTATCCGCCGCAAGAGAGCGACGGGACTGCCTGCAACCTCACGCGAGGAAACGGGGATCGCAGCGATGCAAGGCGTCCGCTGAGCGGAAAACCGCTTAACTGAGGGGTTCTGTATGGCGTTTTATTGGGGGGAGAGCCGGACATTCAGACAGCGAGTCGCGGTCCATAAGGGTGTGGACCGCTTCGCAATATTGGCATAACAGGGGAACAACTTACTGCTTACTACCGCGGCCTGATAAAGGGGTCAGAACCGCGTTTGTCAGTGGCATGACAGAGGGAACAGCTTATTTATAGATAACCGCAGTCCCGTGCAGGGTGTTAGGACCGGTTACCGACGTAATGCGGAATGAAGTCGCGCCCATTTCTTCAGCTTTCTGCGCCAGCTGGTCTTCCAGAGAGCCCAGGTTGGTACCGGCAGAAGCGGAAACGGTGCCGATTTTTTGCTGGCCAGCAGGAGTGGATTGCACTTCCACGGCGGCAAAGCTTGCGAAAGAGAGTGAGCTTAGTACGGCAGCGAGGGTCAGAGTTTTGATGGTTTTCATGATTATTATACCTATGCAGATGATTTTTTATTAGGGTCGCAAGAATTAACTTAACGATCGATAGGTAAATAATAATGTGACCTGCATCACACGTCAACGCATTTTTATAACGATCGTTTAATTATTTATAAACAACTTAAAATTCATACATATATGAATTATTTATTTTTGGACTGACTCTGCTGGCAGGTTATGCCGTTTATTTTTATAATGGCCCTTCAACAAACCAACATAGGTACAGGCGGCATCATGACAACTGACGTTCAAAGTTGCACAAAAAAAAGCCGTGGCCGACCTAAAGTGTTCGACAAGGAAGCGGCGCTGGATAAGGCCATGACGCTGTTCTGGCAGCATGGGTATGAGGCAACCTCCCTTGCCGACCTGGTGGAAGCCACCGGGGCAAAGGCCCCTACGCTCTACGCCGAATTCGTCAATAAAGAGGGGCTGTTTCGCGCGGTGCTCGATCGCTATATCTCGCGCTTTGCCGCCAGACACGAAGCGCAACTGTTTGACGAAGAGAAGTCGGTCGACCAGGCCCTGCGGGACTATTTCACCGCGATCGCTACCTGCTTTACCAGTAAAGATACCCCGGCGGGCTGCTTTATGATCAACACCTCCGCGGCGCTGGCGGCCTCCTCTACCGATATCGCCAACACCATTAAGTCGCGGCACGCTATGCAGGAGCAGACGCTGACCCAGTTCCTGCAGCAGCGCCAGCTGCGCGGCGAGCTCCCGGAAAACGGCGACGTTCGCCAGCTCGCGCAGTTCTTAAACTGCGTCCTGCAGGGGATGTCGATCAGCGCTCGCGAAGGCGCCGATTTCAGCAAATTAATGCAAATTGCCGAGACCACCCTGCGCCTGTGGCGGCAAATCCTCCAGCACTAACCCGCTCTGCTGCCCGGTGATCTCAGTCACCGGGCCTGCGTCTCCCCGGTAACACCCTCTGCCTTAACCCCATTTTCACTAATGTTTTCACACCCTTAAGCGTTAATTTGTTGTAAATGATATTGATAACAATAATCACTGCATGCAGAATTCGCATTTGAGTTTTTCAATATGTTTCACCCTGTAACAATCGGTGCGCCCGCGCCGAAAAAATAGAACAACAATGCTTAACAACAAAGCAATTAACTCATAAAAGGAATGCGAATGAACACGCGTCTCTGGGTGCTTAACCCACTGCTGCTGGCTACCACCCTTCCCGTCTTTAGCACCCAGGCGGCGGAAGAAAACCTGATCGTTAGCGCCAACCGTACGCACCGTACCGTTGCCGAAATGGCGCAGACCACCTGGGTTATTGAAGGTCACGAAATTGAACAGCAGGTTCAGGGCGGCAAGGAGTTCAAAGATGTGCTGGCGCAGCTTATTCCGGGCATCGACGTCAGCAGCCAGGGACGGACAAACTACGGCATGAATATGCGCGGTCGCGCGATCGTGGTGCTGATCGACGGCGTGCGGCTAAACTCCTCCCGCACCGACAGCCGTCAGCTCGACGCCATCGATCCGTTCAACATTGAACACATCGAGGTCATCTCCGGCGCCACCTCGCTGTACGGCGGTGGCAGTACCGGCGGGCTTATCAATATTGTGACCAAAAAAGGCCAGCAGGATCGCCAGGTCGATCTCGAACTGGGCGGCAAAACGGGTTTTGCTAACAGCAACGATCATGATGAGCGGGTGGCGGCAGCGGTGAGCGGCGGTACCGACCACGCCTCCGGCAGATTATCGGTGGCTTATCAGCGCTTCGGCGGCTGGTATGACGGCAATAACGATGCGCTGATCCTCGATAATACCCAGACCGGCTTACAGCACTCCGATCGCCTCGACGTGATGGGCACCGGCACCATCAACATTGACGATAATCGTCAGCTTCAGCTGGTCACGCAGTACTATAAAAGCCAGGGCGACGACTACGGCCTGTACCTGGGGAAAAACATGTCGGCGGTGACCGGCGACGGCAAGGCCTACACCACCGACGGGCTGGACTCCGACCGCGTACCCGGCACCGAGCGCCACCTGATCAGCCTCCAGTATTCCGACGCCGACTTCTACGGTCAGAATCTGGTCAGCCAGATCTACTATCGCGACGAATCCCTGACCTTCTACCCCTTCCCGACCCTCGCCAGGGGCCAGGTCAGCAGCTTCTCCTCATCGAAGCAGGATACCGATCAGTACGGAGCCAAAATTACCCTCAACAGCCAGCCGCTGGCGGGCTGGGACCTGACCTGGGGGCTCGACGCCGATCATGAAACCTTCAACGCCAACCAGATGTTCTTCGACCTCAACGAATCGATGGCCTCCGGCGGGCTGAATAATCAGGCCATCTACACCACCGGCCGCTACCCGGGTTACAGCATCACCAATCTCGCGCCGTTCCTGCAGAGCAGCTACGACCTGAACGATATCTTCACCGTCAGCGGCGGCGTGCGCTACCAGTGGACGGAAAACCGGGTGAATGATTTTGTCGGCTATGCGCAGCAGCAGGACGTCGCCAACGGGAAAGCCCGCTCGGCGGACGCCATTCCCGGCGGGAAAACTGATTACGATAACTTCCTGTTTAATGCCGGGATTGTTGCCCACATTACCGACCGCCAGCAGACCTGGTTTAACTTCTCCCAGGGCGTCGAGCTGCCGGATCCGGGTAAATACTACGGCATCGGTAAATACGGCGCCGCCGTTAACGGCAACCTTCCGCTGCTGTCGAGCGTCAACGTCGGTGATTCACCGCTGCAGGGGATAAAAGTTAACTCTTACGAGCTGGGCTGGCGCTACACCGGCGACAACCTGCGCACGCAGCTGGCGGCCTACTACTCAACGTCGGACAAAACCATCGTCGTCAACCGTACCGATATGACGATTGACGTTGAGTCCGATAAGCGGCGTATTTACGGCGTTGAAGGGGCGGTAGATTACGCCTTCCCGCAGAGCAACTGGAGTACAGGAGCTAACTTCAACGTCCTGAAATCGCAGGTGAAGAGCGAAGGAAGCTGGCAGAAATGGGATGTGACCCTCGCCTCACCGTCGAAAGCCACCGCCTGGGTCGGCTGGGCGCCGGACCCGTGGTCGCTGCGCGTGCAAACCCAGCAGGTGTTCGATCTTAGCGACGCCAGCGGCAACAAGCTTGAGGGCTACAACACCGTCGACTTTATCGGCAGCTACGCGCTGCCGCTGGGTAAGCTGACCTTCAGCATCGAAAACCTGCTGAACGAAGACTACGTCACCATCTGGGGCCAGCGCGCGCCGCTGCTCTACAGCCCAACCTACGGCAGCAGTTCGCTGTATGAGTACAAAGGCCGCGGCCGCACCTTTGGTCTGAACTACGCCCTGAGCTTCTGATAAAAAAAGCCCCTCACCCTGAGCGTGAGGGGCAAATATCAATAAACGTCTTTTTTACGCTTTGTTATTCAGGATCAGCTGACCGTTACTATCCAGCGGAATTTGCGTGCCGGGGTCATGTTCCATGCGAATCTTGCCCTGCTGTCCGCCAATTTTGTAGGTGACGTCATAGCCCAGCATTTTATCCGATTTGTCATACACCGTTTTGCAGCGCTGCTGCGTGGTGGTGTAGGTATCGCCTTCCTGCATCGATCCCTGAATCTGGTTACCGGCATAGCCGCCGCCCAGCGCGCCCACGACGGTGGCAACGCTGCGGCCACGGCCGCCGCCAAACTGGTGGCCAATAACCCCGCCGGCAACCGCGCCGAGTACCGAACCGGCAATGCGGTTTTCATCCTGTACCGGACGACGGTGGGTTACGGTGACGTTGCGGCACTCCTGACGCGGCGTTTTTACACTTTCTTTAATCGGCGTACTGGAGACCACCTGCGCATACTGCGGTCCGCGATCCAGTACGTTCAGACCGGCGACAGCTGCCACACCCAGCGCGGCGGCCACGCCAATCCCTATACCCGCCAACATTGATTTATTCACGGGGCATCCTCCGTTGTTGCTGATAGCGATAATTTTGCTATCTACCCGGGGAGCTTGCAAATGAGAAAGCGGATGAAAAATGCGAGGATCTGCAGCAAACAGCGGGGATTCAGAGGAATCCGAGAGGATATAGCGAATCTTACAGGACGATATTCCGGATAATCGCCCGGCAGCGCGTTATCTGACCAGGCGACAGCTCGTCGCGCTCCGCGAACCCGAACAAGGCGTTAACGCCGTCATCCGGGAGCGGAGCGCCCGAGAATTAGTGCAGCTTCAGGCGCGGACGAATGATGCGGTTGATGCGCCCTACCAGCATCATCAGGCCGGTTTTAAAGTAACCGTGCAGCGCAATCTGGTGCATGCGGTACAGAGAGATGTAAACGAAGCGCGCAATGCGGCCTTCGATCATCATTGAACCGCGCATCAGGTTACCCATCAGGCTGCCGACGGTCGAGTAGTTGGAGAGCGAAACCAGCGAACCGTGATCCTTATAAGCATAAGGTTTCAAAGGCTTGTTTTTCATCTGCGCGAGGATGTTATGCAGCGCGCAGGTTGCCATCTGGTGAGCGGCCTGTGCGCGCGGCGGCACGAATCCGCCTTCCGGACGGGCGCAGGAAGCGCAGTCGCCGATGGCGTAGATATCCGCATCGCGGGTCGTTTGCAGCGTCGGCTCAACCACCAGCTGGTTGATGCGGTTGGTTTCCAGACCGCCGATCTCTTTCATAAAGTCCGGCGCCTTAATCCCGGCAGCCCAGACCATCAGATCGGCCTTAATAAACTCGCCGTCTTTGGTGTGCAGGCCGTTAGCATCGGCACTGGTGACCATGGTTTTCGTCAGCACCCGCACGCCGAGCTTGGTCAGCTCGCTGTGCGCGGCGCCGGAAATACGCGGCGGCAGCGCCGGCAGAATACGCTCACCGGCCTCAACCAGCGTGACGTTCAGCGCTTCGTTGGTCAGCCCTTTGTAGCCGTAGCTATGCAGTTGCTTAACCGCATTATGCAGCTCGGCAGAGAGCTCTACGCCGGTGGCCCCGCCGCCGACGATAGCAATATTCACTTTGCCGCTGGCGCCGAGATCTGCGGAGTATTTCAGGAACAGGTTCAGCATTTCCTGGTGGAAACGACGCGCCTGGTGCGGGTTATCGAGGAAGATGCAGTTCTCTTTAACGCCCGGTGTATTAAAGTCATTAGAGGTACTGCCCAGCGCCATCACCAGGGTGTCGTAAGGCAGCTTGCGCTCGGCCACCAGCAGCTCGCCCTTTTCATCACGCAGTTCACTGAGCGTGATGGTTTTGGTTTCGCGATTGATATCCGCGACTGACCCAAGCTGGAACTGGAAACCGTGATTGCGGGCATGAGCCAGGTAGCTCAGCGCATCTACACCTTCGTCGAGCGAACCCGTTGCCACTTCATGCAGCAGCGGTTTCCACAGGTGGCTATGGTTGCGATCCACCAGGGTGATTTTCGCTTTTTTGCTGCGGCCTAGCTTTTTACCCAGCTGAGTAGCCAGTTCCAGTCCGCCGGCGCCGCCACCAACGATTACTATTTTTTTCAATGGTGTAGTCACGTGACCCCCTAAAATTATTAACCAATTGTTAATTAAAAGTTATAGAAATAGCCTTTAATTAACAACAAGTTACAGCATTGAAACCATTCAGCGAAATTGAGAATAACATGAACGGTTCATTGGTCATACCAAAATTGATATGCATCAAGTTTTACCGCATATTTTTTGCACAGGCAATCACGGGATGGATAAAAAAAAGCCCGCGGTGCGTTCACACAGCGGGCTGGAGGGGGCTATCAGCCGAGGGTTTTAAAGGCCTTTATCCGCTGCAGGTGCGGGGAGATACTCTTGAATTTATGGCCCTGCTCGTTATCCCAGATGATTTCATAGTAGTGGTGCAGCAGCTCAGCCGAACGCTGGCTGTCGAGCGCTTCATCCTTGCGGGAAAGCATCACCAGGCAACGGTCGCGATTTTTCTCACGGAAGTTATTCACGCACTTCGTGCCGATATCCGCGTACTCTTCCGGGCGATCGATCTTCCCTTCCATATTCTCATCGGGAAACAGGTTCGGGTTAAAAATAGCCTGGCGGATATCGCAGAGGAAGCCAATCCGTTCCGCCCAGTAGCCGCCCAGACCGACGCCGCAAATCAGTGGCCGATCGTCGGCGTTGAGCTGCAGCATCTTATCGACTTCTTTTAACAAGTGCTGCATATCGTGTTTCGGATGCCGCGTACTGTAGCTAATCAACCGCACGTCGGGATCGATAAACTGCAGCTGCAGCACCTTTTCATGGTTACCGGGGCTGTTAGAGTCAAAACCGTGTAAATAGATAATCATCGCATCCTCACCAGACAACAACGCCCTTCAGGTTCGCTACGCGGACTTCGCCTCCTGCCAGCGCGCGTGGAGCTGCTCCAGCTGCGCGTTGACCCTCTTCCAACGGGCGGAATCCCTTAGCTCCTGACGGGTAAAGGAACCTTTATGATACAATTTCGTAACACGCTCTGCTTTGATCGGCGACAGGTTATCCAGCACGCTGACCGCACCCTTACGATTATTGCAGACCAGGATCATATCGCAACCTGCATCCAGGGAAGCCTGTCCGCGTTCGGCATAGCTGCCCATAATCGCCGCGCCTTCCATCGACAGGTCGTCGGAGAAAATCACGCCGTCAAAGCCTAACTCCCCGCGCAGTACCGTCTTCAGCCAGTGCGGCGAGCCGCTGGCCGGACGCGGGTCAACGTCAGTATAAATGACGTGGGCAGGCATAATCGCATCAAGGCGCTGCTCCGCCACCAGGGTGCGGAAAACGGCCATATCCCGGGCGCGAATTTCCGCCTCAGCGCGCGGATCGCGCGGCGTCTCTTTATGCGAATCCGCGGTTACCGCGCCGTGGCCTGGGAAATGCTTCCCGGTCGCCTTCATGCCCGCTTCATGCATGCCGTCAATAAAGCAGCGCGCGATGGCCAGCGCCTTCTCGGGATCCTCATGATAAGAGCGCTCGCCGATGGCGGCGCTGATGTGGCCGACGTCGAGCACCGGCGCAAAGCTGATATCAATGTCCATAGCGATCATTTCGCTGGCCATCAGCCAGCCGGCCTGCGCCGCCAGCCTGCCGCCCTCTTCCATTCCCAGCAGCGCGGCAAAGGACTGCGCGGCCGGCAGGTGGGTAAAGCCCTCGCGAAAACGCTGGACGCGCCCGCCTTCCTGATCGACCGCGATCGCCAGATGATTGTGCGAAGCTTCGCGGATCTGACGCACCAGCTCGCGCAGCTGCGCCGGATCGTGATAGTTGCGGGTGAAGAGAATCAGCCCGCCAACCAAAGGGTGCGCGAGGATCTCCCGCTCTTCCGCATCCAGTTCAAAACCTTCGACATCCAACATTACCGGACCCACACTGACCTCTCTTATATTATGTGTCTAACTGACGCCAGGCCGCATCTGCCAGGGCGATAAACTGCCGGTCGCCGGTTTGCTGCCAGCGACGCTCGTACCAGCCTGCCATGAGCATCAATACCCACGGGCGCCAGCGCTGAATTTGTCGCCACAGCTGACGTTCATTCATCTTCGCCAGCCGGGCATACTCCGCCGTCAGCCGTCGCTGCCGTGCGGAATCAATCCACACGGCGGCAAGCTCCAGCGCAATATCGCCGTCGCCGGCATATTCCCAGTCGATCAGCCGCAGCCCGCCCGCGGTATGAACCAGATTGCCCGCATGCACGTCCATATGCAGCGGCGCCAGGCGCAGCGGCCGGGGCTCTCCGCGGCGTAGCAGGCGCTTATACCAGCGCAGCCATCGCGGGGTTCGGCGCGAGCAATCGCTCTGCTGCCAGTAGCGTTCCAGCAGCGGCGCCAGCGCGATACGCCAGCCCAGGCACGGCTGCAGGTGCAGATGATACAGCACCCCGGCCAGCTGCGGGCACGGCGGCAGCGCGCTTTTCATTTCACCGACGCAGTATTCCACCACCATCCAGCGCGGGGAGTAAAAAATCGGCGACGGCGCAAGCGTATCCGGCATCCGGGATAACGCGCGATATTGACGAAGGAAATCGCTGGTGGGGGCGGCAGGATCGTGCGGCTGGCGTAATACCAGCCGCCGGGTGCCATCGCTGACGATGCAGCTACCGCCGCTCAGACCGGAAAAGGCCGGATCGTCGAGCGGCGAATAGCGGGGGAAAAAGCGCGACAATAGCTCATCGCGCGTTAGCTTACTGTTGCTGAACTGCACCTTTACCTGACCAAATAATCTCGCCGGTTTGTACCAGCATCAGCTGCATCTTCAGCTCAGGTGAGTTGACGTTGCCGGTGGCATTAGAGTAGAGCACGTACTGGGCGCCAACGGTGCGCGCAATGCCCATCGCTTTGCTGCGGCTGCCGAGGCTATCCTGCGGTGACAGGCCAAGCTGCTGTTTCGCTACGCCGAGCTGCTGCTGCGAGACCAGCGTAAACTTGCCGTTTCCCGTTAGCGCATTGCGCAGGGCCTCGGTCGCCTCACCCGCGTTTAGCGTGCCGTTCGTGCGGTTATTGACGCTATCGACCAGCAGAATGCTGCCCGCATTCACGCCGCCCGCCTGCAGCATCTGCCCGACCATCGGCTGTACCGCACCGCTCCAGTCATAGTGGCGAACGCGCGGGGTTGGCTGAGTCGGCTGCTGTTCATGCTCAATCGGACCCGGCTGCGCCGGCACTGCCGGAATGCCCGGCACCGTTGGTACCGTAGGCTGAGCGGGCTGCTCCGGTTTCGGCTGCGCCTCCCCTACCGGCGCGGGCTCCTGACGCTGCCCAACGCACCCGGCAAGGAATATCGCCAGTGCTGTGATCAACGCATAGCGACACATTTTAATCATCACAATTACCTCTTACAGATAAAGATAGAGTCGGGCCTTATGCGCCCCCAAAATATTTGCGCTACCGTAAAGCGTCACCGATGAGCGTGCGGGCACCGTTATGCTGCGTGCCGGCTCCAGCGGGTGCATCTCCAGCCCTCTGGCGTCATACCAGAAAAAGCGGTAATGCACGACGATCGGCTCCTGGCGTTCGTTGAACAGCCTTGAGGTCGCGGTGGCCTGAATCTCTGAGGCGGTGACCTCAGGCGCATCGGCGCTGACACCTGCGGCTAAGACGTTAGATTCCATCACCAGCGTCTGCTGCTCTCCCACCGGAATTTCCGCGTGAGAACCGCAGCCGGCCAGCAGCGCCGCCGCCAGAAGAGTGCCGAAATGAGCTGCGCGCATTGATTAGCCTTTGTGAGCCAGCATGGGACCCAGCGGGCGACCGCCCAGCAGGTGCATATGGATATGGTAGACTTCCTGGCCGCCGTGGCGGTTACAGTTGACGATCAGGCGATAGCCGTCGTCGGCAAGACCTTCATCACGCGCAATTTTCGCCGCGACGGTCATCATGCGACCCAGCGCCAGCTCGTGCTCCGTGGTGACGTCATTGACGGTAGGAATCAGGATATTGGGGATAATCAGAATATGGGTCGGCGCCTGCGGAGAAATATCGCGAAAGGCGGTAACAAGCTCATCCTGATACACAATATCCGACGGGATCTCCCGGCGAATGATTTTGCTAAAAATCGTTTCTTCTGCCATGACTGATTCCTTATTAATTTTTATACCGTGCTCTGGCCTGCCTCTGCAGATAAACGCGGATGCACAGGATTCGTCTAAGAGTATGAGCGAGTTACTCCCCCTCTTTCAACCCGAATGCACTTTTTCTTACGCGGCGGCGGACTTAGCTGATGATGGATTAAGCATATCCCTGATTATGTCCCGGTATCGCCGTCGATAACGCGACTTTTTGACCACCCCTCTTACGTCTGTTTACACATTAAATATAAATGCGTATATTTCTCATTTGTATTCACCACATGGACGCACCGCACTTCGGGAATGATTCGACCGCGGCCACAGAGCCCCGGCGTATAACGACAGTCTCCTCATTAAGGGTTAATCATGTCTTTCACTACCAGCTCACGGGACGGCAGCCGCGCGCCGTCTCTCCTCGCCGTCGGCATTGCGTTAGCGCTCTACCCCACCCTCGGCCTTGCCGCCGACGCGGCCGACGACACCATCATTGTAGAAGGAACAACGCCAGCCGGCACCGACGAACAGCGGCAGGATTACAGCGTTAAAACCACCTCTGCCGGAACAAAAATGCTGATGACCCAGCGCGATATTCCGCAGTCGGTCAGCATCATCAGCGAGCAGCGGATGCAGGATCAGCAGCTGCAAACCCTCGGCGACGTGATGGACAACACGCTCGGCATCAGCCGCAGCCAGGCGGACTCCGATCGCAGCAGCTATTACTCACGCGGTTTTCTGATAGACAACTATATGGTCGACGGCATTCCGACCTGGTTTGAGTCCCGCTGGAACCTCGGCGACGCGCTCTCCGATACCGCGCTTTTCGAGCGGGTCGAGGTCGTACGCGGCGCCAACGGCCTGCTGACCGGGACGGGCAACCCCTCCGCATCGATCAACATGATCCGCAAGCATGCCACCAGCCGCGAGTTTACCGGCAATATCTCCACCGAGTACGGCAGCTGGAACAAGCAGCGCTACGTCGCCGATATGCAGAGCCCGCTGACCGAGGACGGTAACGTGCGGGCGCGTATTGTCGCCGGCTATCAGAATAATGACTCCTGGCTCGATCGCTACAATAGCGAAAAGACGTTCTTCTCCGGTATTCTCGATGCCGACCTCGGTAGCGCAACCAGCCTCTCCGCCGGCTACGAATATCAGCGTATCGACGTCAATAGCCCAACCTGGGGCGGCCTGCCGCGCTGGAATACCGACGGCAGCAAGAACCACTACGATCGCGCCCACAGCACCGCGCCGGACTGGGCCTATAACGATAAAGAGTTCAACAAAGTCTTCGTCACGCTGAAACAGCGCTTTGCCGATACCTGGCAGGCGACCATGACGGCAACCCACTCCGAGGTCAAATTCGACAGCAAAATGATGTACGTCGATGCGTACGTTAACAAAGAGACGGGAATGCTGGTCGGCCCCTACGGCAGCTATGGTCCGGGCTACGATTACGTCGGCGGAACGGGCTGGAACAGCGGCAAACGTAAAGTCGATGCCGTGGATCTGTTTACCGACGGCGGCTTCGATCTGTTCGGCCGCCAGCATAACCTGATGATCGGCGGCAGCTACAGCAAGCAGAACAACCGCTACCTTAGCTCCTGGGCAAACGTATTCCCGGATGAGATCGGCAGCTTCTCTGGCTTCAATGCGGCTAACTTCCCTGAAACCAGCTGGGGCCCACAAAGCCTCGCCCAGGACGACACCACGCGGATGAAGTCCCTGTACGCCGCGACGCGCTTCTCGCTGGCCGATCCGCTGCACTTGATTCTTGGCGTTCGCTATACCAACTGGCGTATCGACACCCTCTCCTACAGCATGGAGAAAAACCATACGACGCCGTACGCGGGCCTGGTTTACGACATCGATGATAACTGGTCGACCTACGCCAGCTACACCTCCGTCTTCCAGCCGCAGAACGTCCGCGACAGCTCGGGTAAATATCTGACGCCGATCACCGGTAACAACTATGAGCTTGGTCTGAAGTCGGACTGGATGAACAGCCGGCTGACCACCACCCTGGCGATTTTCCGTATCGAGCAGGATAATCTGGGCCAGTCTACCGGGACGCCGATTGCCGGTAGCAACGGCGAAACGGCCTACAGAACGGCGGACGGCACGGTCAGTAAAGGGGTCGAGTTCGAGATTAACGGCGCCTTAACGGATAACTGGCAGATGACCTTTGGGGCCACGCGCTACGTAGCGGAAGATAACGAAGGCAAGGCGGTGAACCCCAACCTGCCGCGTACCAGCGTCAAGCTGTTCACCCGCTACCGTCTGCCGGCGATGCCTGAGCTGACCGTTGGCGGCGGTGTGAACTGGCAGAACCGCGTCTATAAAGATACCGTCACGCCGTACGGTACCTTCCGCGCCGAGCAGGGCAGCTACGCGCTGGTTGATTTATTCAGCCGCTACCAGGTCAGCAAAAACTTTGCCTTGCAGGGTAATATCAACAACCTGTTCGATAAAACCTACGACACCAACATTGACGGCTCGATTGTTTACGGCGAGCCGCGCAACTTCAGCATCACCGCCAGCTACCAGTTCTGATTTATCCTCAGCGCTGACCAGCAGAACCGAGGGAGCCCAGCCGGCTCCCTTTTTACTCGCTTAAGCCAATAAAAAAGGCAGCCATTCGGCTGCCTTAGTCTCCCCACATCACAACTTAGTTGGCGCGGATGTACTCGTCCATTTCAGTTTTCAGGTTATCGGATTTAGTCCCGAAGATCGCCTGAACGCCTGAACCTGCAACGACCACACCGGCAGCACCCAGTTTTTTCAGGCCAGCCTGATCAACTTTCGCTACGTCAGCAACGCTAACGCGCAGACGGGTGATGCACGCATCAAGGTTAGTGATGTTTTCTTTACCGCCGAACGCCGCGATCAGAGCCGGAGCCATTTCGCTGGTGGTGCCCACTTTGCTGTCTTCGGTTGAATCTTCACGACCCGGAGTTTTCAGGTCCAGTGCTTTAATCAGCACGCGGAAGACAACGTAGTACACGATCGCATAGCAAATACCGACAATCGGGAACAGCCACAGCTTGCTGCTGTTACCGGACAGGACGATAAAGTCGATCAGGCCGTGAGAGAACGATGTACCGTCACGCATACCCAGCAGGATACAGATCGGGAATGCCAGACCTGCAAGAATTGCGTGGATAACGTAGAGGATCGGCGCAACGAACATGAAGGAGAACTCGATCGGCTCGGTAATACCGGTCAGGAACGAGGTCAGCGCTGCGGAGATCATGATACCGCCCACTTTCGCGCGGTTTTCCGGTTTAGCGGAGTGCCAGATAGCGATAGCCGCAGCCGGCAGGCCGTACATTTTGAACAGGAAGCCGCCGGACAGTTTGCCCGCAGTCGGGTCGCCTGCCATGTAGCGCGGGATATCGCCGTGGAAGACCTGACCTGCCGCGTTGGTGTATTCACCAATCTGCATCTGGAATGGAACGTTCCAGATGTGGTGCAGGCCAAACGGTACCAGGCAACGTTCAATGAAGCCGTAGATACCGAACGCCACAACCGGGTTCTGGTACGCAGCCCACTGAGAGAAGGTCTGGATAGCAGTACCGATCGGTGGCCAGATAAAGGAGAGGATCACGCCGGTGAAAATAGCGGCCAGACCGGAGATAATCGGCACAAAACGCTTGCCCGCAAAGAAGCCCAGATACTCTGGCAGCTTGATGCGATAGAAGCGGTTGAACATGTACGCTGCGATTGCACCGGAAATAATACCGCCAAGTACGCCGGTATCAGCCAGGTGTTTAGCCGCAATCTCTTCAGCAGGTAAATGCAGAACCAGAGGGGCAACAACCGCCATGGTTTTCACCATGATGCCGTAAGCAACGACCGAAGCCAGCGCGGATACGCCGTCGTTATTGGTGAAGCCAAGCGCGACACCGATAGCAAAGATCAGCGGCATATTAGCGAATACTGAACCGCCTGCCTCTGCCATGACGTGGGAAACGACTTCTGGCAGCCAGCTGAAGTTTGCGGAACCGACGCCCAGCAGGATACCTGCGATAGGCAGCACGGAGACCGGCAGCATCAGCGATTTACCGACCTTCTGCAGGTTAGCAAATGCATTCTTAAACATAATTGAGAGTGCTCCTGAGTATTTGGTACTTTTTTACGTTTTCACGCATTGGCACGGGGGGAGAACCATGCCGTGGACAGGACATCTAAGCGCCCTTTATTTATTACACAGAGTAAAATAATTGGCGGAATGATTGTTTGACGGCTATCACGTTTCAATCAGTCGGCGTGGGAAAATTTACATCAACTTACACAAGCTGTATCTAAATGTTGCCAAAATCCGTTCACCGCCCCTTTTGTGGCGGTGAACTTTACTCGCTTTAAGTATTAATTACGAGCCTTAAAATAATAGGAAGATCGGCGGGTTACAGGCGGGAGGGGGCGATATGGAACAATCTGGCGAAATTATCGGTGGTCTGCTGCGCCAGGTGCTCCAGCGAAACGCCCTTCAGAACCGCCATATATTCGGCAACGTCACGGACCATCGCCGGCTGGTTCTCTTTCCCACGATGGGGTACCGGCGCGAGGTACGGCGAATCGGTCTCCACCAGCAGGCGATCGAGGGGAACATAGCGCGCGGCGTCGCGCAGCTGTTCGGCGTTGCGGAACGTGACAATACCGGAAAACGAGATATAGAACCCCATGTCCAGCAATTTACCCGCTGTCTCTCTATCCTCTGTGAAACAGTGTAGTACGCCGCCGCAATCCGTCACTTTTTCTTCCTGCAAAATTGTCAGCGTATCGGCCCGCGCGTCGCGGGTGTGCACAATCACCGGCTTGTTGAGCTCGCGACCGATGCGGATATGATCGCGGAAGGACTCCTGCTGGCGAGGCCTGGTTTCCGGGGTGTAAAAATAGTCCAGCCCGGTCTCCCCCATCGCCACCACGCCCTCTTCCGCGGCCAGCTTGCGCAGCTCGTCAACGTCGTACGCTTCATCCTGGTTGAGCGGATGCACGCCGCAGGAGAAAACCACGTTGTCACGCTGTCCGACCAGCTCGCGCATCCCGCGATATCCCGGCAGCGTAGTCGCAACGGCAAGGAAGAACTTCACGTCACGCGCGGCGGCTTTTGCCAGCACATCGTCCACGTCTTTATGCAGGGTTTCATAATCCAGGCCATCGAGATGGCAGTGGGAGTCGACTAAAAACATAATGTCTCGCTCAGAGGTGGGAAACGGGCAGGACCGCCCCAGGTTGCAGGTAATGTTCCCAGCGCAAAAGGCGCTCGGTTAGCAGCAGTTCGCGGTTGACGCCGACCACGCTCAGCAGCTGCTCGCGGCAGGCGCTGACGTCCTGCGTAATGGCCTGCAGGCGGCTGGCAGGCAGCGCCTGCGCCAGCTGGTTGATCAGCGTCCAGGCATCGGGGTTGCTCAGCAAAGAGATCCCCTGCTGCCTTTTTTGTGCATCCAGCAGCAGCGATGCCAGCCAGTGCAGGCGAACGGCGGCCTGTTCATGATTGAGGATCGGCAGCAGCGTTAGCCAGTCGCCGCCGGTTAGCGCGTTTGCCAGAGTCTGGATGAGCTGCTGCCGGGCGGCCCAGCGGCTCTCCTCGAGCAGCTCCAGCGCCGCCGCTGGCGCATTAGCGCTCAGGCGCAGCGCGGCCAGCAAGGCGTTTTGCTCAAGCGTTACTTCGCGCTCCAGCCACGCCAGTCCATAGGACTCCGCCGGCGGAGCAAGATGATACAGGCGGCAGCGGCTGCGCAGCGTGGCCAGCAGCCGCGCCGGCTCCTGACAGGCGAGGAAGAACCAGGTATTTTCCGGCGGCTCTTCCAGCGTTTTCAGCAGGGCATTGGCCGCCGCATCGGTCAGCAGCGCCGCGTCGCTAATCCACACCACCTTGGCTCCGCCGAGGCGCGAGCGTTCGTAGAGCTTTTCATTCACTTCGCGAACGGCATCAATGCCGAGAGCGCTTTTGCCCTTCTCCGGCACCAGCGTGTAGTAGTCGGGGTGGGTACCGGCCTGCATCAGCTGGCAGCTATGGCAGTGGCCGCAGCTTTTGTGTCCTTCCGGCTGTCGGCACATCAGGTAGCGGCACAGCGCGTAGAGCAGCGCATCGCCGCCCATTCCGGGCAGCGCCTGAAGCAGTAACGCATGGTGACCCCGCCCGGCCTGATAGCTGGTGACTAACTGCTCGAACGGCGGGCGTAACCACGGATACCATTTCATGCGCGCTGCTCCGCCACCCACTGGCCGATCGTCGCACGGATATCGCGCGCGACCGCTTCCAGCGGCTGGGTGGCGTCGATGGTGCGGATCGTCGGGTCCTGCGCCGCCAGCTCAAGATAGCGCGCGCGGGTCCGGTTAAAGAAGTCCAGCGACTCCTGCTCAATGCGATCGAGTTCACCGCGGGCGCGGGCACGCTTGAGGCCCACCTCAGGCGTCACGTCGAGATAGAGCGTCAGGTTCGGGCGAAAATCGCCGAGCACCGCGTCGCGCAGCGTCGCCAGCATCGTCTGGTCAATGCCGCGGCCGCCGCCCTGGTACGCCTGGGTTGAGAGATCGTGGCGATCGCCAACCACCCACTGCCCGCGGGCCAGGGCCGGCTTAATCACCGTCTCCACCAGCTGAACGCGGGCGGCATAAAACATCAGCACTTCGGCTTTATCATTAATCACTTCATCGCCGGTCGACTGGATATCGAGTACCAGGCTGCGCAGTTTCTCGGCGAGGATGGTGCCGCCCGGTTCACGGGTAAACAGCAGATCGCTGACGCCAGACTGTTCCAGCGCCTCCACCACCAGGTTACGCGCTGTGGTTTTCCCTGCGCCCTCCAGGCCTTCGATAACGATGTAATTACTGCGCATTTTTTTCCTTAAGAACTTTTAGATAATCCTGAACCGAGCGGTTGTGGCTGGACAGATTGGTATTAAACGTATGTCCGCCCTTGCCGTCAGCGACAAAATAGAGGTACGGCGTTTTCGCCGGATGCGCGGCGGCGGTCAGCGAGGCCTCCCCGGGCGCAGCGATCGGCCCCGGCGGCATACCGCTAATCACATAGGTATTATAGGCCGTCGGGGTGTCGAGATCCTTGCGCGTCAGCCTGCCATTATAGCTCTCACCCATGCCGTAAATCACCGTCGGGTCGGTCTGCAAACGCATGCCGATGCGCAGGCGGTTGATAAATACCGACGCCACGCGATCGCGCTCTTCCGCTACCGCCGTCTCTTTTTCGATAATTGACGCCATGGTCAGCAGCTGGTTTTGGTCCTCGTACGGCAGGTTATCCATCCGCCCTTCCCACGCCTTGTCCACCTCGGCGACCATCTTCTGATGCGCCCGCTTGAGGATCGCTACATCGCTGGTATTGGCGGTATACATCCAGGTATCCGGCCAGAACCAGCCTTCAACCCACTCAGGATGTTCAAGGTCGAGCGTTTTCGCCACCGTTTCGTAGCTGTCGTCGGCCAGCGTATGCTTCACATACGGCGCATCGCGCAGCTGGCGCAGATAGTCGCTCACCCGCATTCCTTCAACAAAGCGCAGCGGGAACTGGGCCTCTTTGCCGCTGCCCAGCAGCTGGAGCATTTCGCGCACCGTCATTTGCGGCGTAAAGCGGTAGGTCCCGGCTTTGAAGTGCGACAGCTCCGGCTCAATGCGCAGCAGCCACTGGAAGACGCGAGGCCGGTTGATGACCTTGTCACCATACAGCTGCTGGCCCAGCGCGATGCGCCCGGTGCCGGCTTCCAGGGTGAAGATGGTCTCTTCTTTGATAAGCAGCTTGCTGTCAGCGAGATGGCGGACTTTCCACATGCCCACGCCTGCGGCAATGCCAAACACCACTAACAACAGCAGGATAAAACGTAACATTTTCTTCATGACTAACCAGACAGCTCACACAGTGGGGCTAAAAAATGATAAAGCTCGCGCGAGGACCAACGGCTCTCGTCCCAGCGGCGAACCGGCACCAGCGGCATCAGGGCGTTGCAAATCAGCACTTCATCGGCATCGCGCAACGCATCAGGGCCCGCGGTGACTTCGACAACGCGAAACGGCGATTGTGCCAGCCGCGCGATACAATACTGGCGCATGATCCCGTTCACGCCCGCCTGGTCAAGGCGCGGCGTAAATACCGCCATTCCCTTGCGCCAGAACAGATTCGCGGCACAGCATTCCGTAAGCCACCCTTCGCTGTCAAGAACCAGCGCCTCGTCGGCGTCCGTCTGCTCAAGATGAGAGCGGATCAGCACCTGCTCGAGGCGGTTAAGGTGCTTAAGGCCGGCAAGCGATGGGTTACGCCCCAGCCGTATCGGGCTCAGGGCCAGGGTGATGCCCTCTTCACGCCAGCGGGAGTAGTGCGCCGGCAGCGGGGATACGCTGAGGATACGGGTCGGCTGCTGGCACAGCGTACCGCTATAGCCGCGGCCGCCGGAACCGCGCGTCAGGATAACCTTGAGGACGCCGCTTTTCTGGACCTGCGCCAGGCGCAGCATTTCCTGTTCCAGCGTTTGCCAGTGGGTATAGGGGATCATCAGCTTTTCGCAGGCCTGCTGCAAACGCCGAAGGTGGGCAGGCAGCATCTGCACCTGACTATCTACAATCCGCGCGGTGGTAAAGCATCCATCGCCAAACTGTATCGCCCGGTCGTTAGCGGCCAGGACGTCCTGTTCAAGGCCATTAATCAAGAACATAGTGGCTCCTTATCGGTGGCCCGCTAGTGTCGCAGGATGAATTACGCAGGACAAGCAGAGAAAGCTGAAGAAAAAAGAAGGCCCGCATAAATGCAGGCCTGAGTCATGGCTGGATGAGGCGACTAGCGCGCTTAGACCTTTTTAAAGATCAGCGAACCGTTGGTGCCACCAAAGCCGAAGGAGTTACACAGCGTGTACTCCATACCGGAAACCTGGCGGGCTTCGTGCGGAACAAAGTCCAGGTCGCAGCCATCGTCCGGGTTATCCAGGTTGATGGTCGGCGGAACCACGCTATCGCGCAGCGCAAGGATTGAGTAGATAGATTCTACCGCTCCTGCAGCGCCCAGCAGATGCCCGGTCATCGATTTGGTCGAGCTAACCATTACGCTGCGAGCCGCATCGCCAAAGACTGACTTAACGGCCTGAGTTTCCGCTTTATCGCCCGCTGGCGTCGAGGTACCGTGCGCGTTGACGTAGGCGATCTGGCCCGGTTCAATGCCCGCATCGCGAATAGCGTTAACCATTGCCAGCGCGGCACCCGCACCGTTCTCCGGAGGAGAAGTCATATGGTAGGCATCGCTACTCATACCAAAACCGACGATTTCCGCGTAGATTTTCGCGCCGCGTTTTTTAGCGTGCTCGTACTCTTCCAGCACCACCATGCCCGCGCCGTCGCCAAGCACGAAGCCGTCGCGATCTTTATCCCACGGACGGCTTGCCGCCTGCGGATTGTCGTTGCGGGTAGAGAGCGCACGCGCTGCGCCAAAGCCGCCCACGCCAAGCGGGGTACTGGCTTTTTCCGCACCGCCGGCAACCATAGCGTCAGCATCGCCGTAGGCAATGATACGCGCGGCCTGACCGATATTATGCACACCGGAAGTACAGGCGGTCGCGATGGAGATGCTCGGCCCGCGCAGACCAAACATGATGGTCAGATGTCCGGCCACCATGTTAACAATTGTAGACGGTACAAAGAACGGGCTGATTTTACGAGGTCCGCCGTTGGTCAGCGAGCTGTGGTTTTCCTCAATCAGGCCGAGGCCGCCGATGCCGGAGCCAATAGCTGCGCCGATGCGGTCCGCGTTCTCTTCCGTTATTTCAAGACCAGAATCCTGCATGGCCTGAACGCCAGCGACAATTCCATATTGAATGAAGGCATCCATCTTGCGCTGTTCTTTGCGCGAGATAATGTCATCACAGTTAAAATCCTTTACTAAGCCAGCAAATTTTGTTGCATAGGCGCTAGTATCGAAATGGTCGATCAGGCTGATGCCACTCTGACCGGCAAGGAGAGCTTTCCAGGTAGACTCTACGGTATTGCCGACAGGAGACAACATGCCCAGTCCGGTCACAACTACACGACGCTTAGACACGGTTGTCCTCCAGGGAGGGAAAATAGATTCTTGTGGGACAAACTAAAGATAAAACTCAGGCGGTCGAATGACCGCCTGGAGATGTTCACTTACGCCTGGTGACCGTTGATGTAATCAATGGCAGCCTGAACAGTGGTGATTTTCTCAGCTTCTTCGTCCGGAATCTCAGTATCAAACTCTTCTTCCAGAGCCATTACCAGCTCAACGGTGTCAAGAGAATCAGCGCCCAGATCTTCAACGAAGGAAGCATTGTTGGTAACTTCTTCCTGCTTAACGCCCAGCTGTTCGCCGATGATTTTCTTAACGCGTTCTTCGATAGTGCTCATACTCTTAAATTTCCTATCAAAACTCGCTTTCGCGATGGTTTTCGTAGTGTATAAAATGTTGAAAAATTTGCAACTAAATCCCGGCAGGTCGTACCACGATTTTACGCTATTTTGCGGCTGTTTGCCCTCATAACGCAAATCATTTTGCACAAAACCGTACCCGGAACCGCACAGACTGCGCGGTTCCTGAACGTTTTGCACAAAACTCGGTCAGACCATATACATTCCGCCGTTGACGTGCAGGGTTTCACCAGAGATGTAACCCGCTTCGTCAGAAGCTAAAAACGCAACCGCACTGGCGATTTCTTTTGCATCGCCGAGGCGACCCGCCGGAACTTGCGCCAGAATACCCGCACGCTGATCGTCAGATAGCGCACGCGTCATGTCCGTTTCAATAAAGCCCGGAGCAACAACGTTAACCGTAATACCGCGGGACGCGACTTCACGTGCCAGCGACTTACTAAAACCGATCAGACCCGCTTTCGCCGCAGCGTAGTTAGCCTGACCAGCATTTCCCATGGTACCGACCACAGAACCGATAGTAATAATGCGGCCATGACGCTTTTTCATCATAGCGCGCATTACTGCTTTTGACAGACGGAAAACTGATGACAGATTGGTTTCGATAATATCGTTCCACTCGTCATCTTTCATCCGCATTAACAGGTTATCACGAGTAATACCGGCATTATTAACCAGGATATCAACTTCACCAAACTCTGCGCGAATATTTCCCAGAACGGATTCGATAGATGCCGGGTCGGTCACATTCAGCAGCAGACCTTTACCGTTAGCACCTAAATAGTCGCTGATCGCCTGCGCACCGCTCTCGCTGGTGGCAGTACCGATAACCTTCGCGCCACGGGCGACGAGCGTTTCAGCGATTGCACGGCCAATCCCGCGACTTGCACCGGTAACCAGCGCGATTTTTCCTTCAAAACTCATGATATTCCTCTTTTATTGCTCAAGCGCCGCAGACAGCGCTGCAGGCTCGTTAAGCGCGGAAGCGGTCAGGGTGTCAACAATACGTTTAGTCAGGCCGGTGAGGACTTTACCCGGGCCCACTTCATACAGATGTTCTACGCCCTGAGAGGCCATAAACTCGACGCTTTTGGTCCACTGAACCGGGCTGTAAAGCTGGCGGATCAGCGCGTCCCGAATCGCGTCAGGCGCGGTTTCGCACTTCACATCAACGTTGTTCACCACCGCAATAGCCGGGGTGTTAAAGGTAATTTTTTGCAGCTCAACCGCCAGCTTTTCCGCCGCAGGTTTCATCAGCGCGCAGTGGGACGGGACGCTTACCGGCAGCGGCAGCGCGCGTTTGGCGCCGGCAGCTTTACAGGCGGCGCCAGCGCGTTCTACGGCTTCTTTGTTGCCCGCGATAACCACCTGACCCGGGGAGTTGAAGTTGACCGGTGAAACCACCTGGCCTTCGGCAGACTCTTCGCAGGCTTTGGCAATTGAGGCATCGTCGAGGCCAATGATGGCCGACATAGCGCCGGTACCTTCCGGTACCGCTTCCTGCATGAATTTGCCACGCATCTCAACCAGACGCACGGCGTCGGTAAAGTCGAGGACTCCGGCACAAACCAGCGCGGAGTATTCGCCAAGGCTATGGCCTGCCAGCAGAGCCGGCGCCTGGCCGCCCTGCTGCTGCCACGCGCGATACAGCGCCACGGAGGCGGTCAGCAGCGCGGGCTGGGTCTGCCAGGTTTTATTCAGTTCTTCTGCCGGGCCCTGCTGGGCAAGAGCCCACAGATCGTAACCCAACGCCGCGGAGGCTTCGCGGAAAGTCTCTTCAATCACCGGATAAGCGGCTGCCATTTCTGACAACATGCCGACCGCCTGCGAGCCCTGTCCCGGGAACACAAAAGCAAATTGCGTCATCTCTAAATCCTTATACTAAAAACGAACCAGCGCGGAACCCCAGGTGAAACCGCCACCAAAGGCTTCCAGCAGAATCAGCTGACCGCGCTGAATGCGGCCATCGCGCACCGCTTCGTCCAGCGCGCAGGGGACGGAGGCGGCGGAGGTATTGCCGTGACGATCGAGCGTCACCACCACGTTGTCCATCGACATCCCGAGCTTTCTCGCCGTCGCGCTGATAATACGCAGGTTGGCCTGGTGCGGGACCAGCCAATCGAGCGCGGAGCGATCGAGATTGTTCGCCGCCAGCGTTTCGTCAACGATATGCGCCAGCTCGGTCACGGCCACTTTAAAGACTTCGTTACCCGCCATCGTCAGATAGATCGGATTTTCCGGATCTACGCGATCGGCATTCGGCAGCGTTAACAGCTCGCCGTAGCGGCCGTCGGCGTGCAGATGGGTCGAAATAATGCCCGGCTCGCTGGACGCGCCCAGCACAACGGCGCCCGCGCCGTCGCCAAAAATAATGATCGTCCCGCGATCGGTTGGATCGCAGGTGCGCGCCAGAACGTCAGCGCCAATAACCAGCGCGTAGTCTACCGCACCGTTTTTGACATACTGGTCGGCGATGCTCAGGGCGTAGGTGAAGCCGGCACAGGCCGCGGCAACGTCAAACGCCGGGCAGCCGTTAATGCCCAGCATAGACTGAATCTGACAGGCCGAGCTCGGGAACGCGTGGGTGCCGGAGGTGGTCGCAACAATAATCAGACCAATTTGCTCCGGCTTAACGCCCGCCATCTCCAGCGCATTTTTTGCAGCTTCAAAACCCAGCGTAGCAACGGTCTCATTCGGCGCGGCAATACGACGTTCACGGATACCCGTACGGGTGACAATCCACTCGTCAGACGTATCTACCATTTTTTCCAGGTCGGCGTTAGTACGCACTTGCTCAGGCAGATAACTGCCGGTACCAATAATCTTCGTATACATGTACGCTCAGTCACTCTTGGGTAACATACCCGCCTTGTTCAAACCGCTGGGGCGTCAATCCTGCTCGTTCGTCCCACGTTGCTGTCGGGAGTTCCCGTTTCTGCCGCCCCCCGGCAGTTCAAAGCCTGCTGGGTATAAAGATTCCAGGCGAGCGGCGATCCGTTGAGGTATCTGCCGCTGCACCGCCTGCACTGCCTGCTCTATTGCAACGCTAAAGGCGCGCTGATTGGCAGCACCATGACTCTTAATCACGGAACCGCGCAATCCTAACAGACAGGCGCCATTATACTGGTCGGGGTTGAGGTGACTGAATCGCCTTGCGAGGCTTTTTTGTAACCAACGTTTCAATAACAGCAGCCACCACGACCGTTTTTTGCCCTCTCCCTGCGATTTCAGCAGCGAAAGAAACATTCTGACAACACCTTCCATGGTTTTTAATGTGACGTTGCCCGTGAATCCATCACAAACCAGAACATCGGTTTTGCCCGTCAATAGTTCATTGGCTTCAAGATAGCCTATATAGTTGAGAGACGGCAGCGTTTTCAAAACCGCCGCGGCGTCGCGAATGCTGCTGAGGCCCTTCATTTCTTCTTCGCCAATATTCAGCAGCGCGACGCGGGGATTTTCAATACCGACAACTTCTTCCGCCAGTACCGCCCCCATCACCGCAAACTGGACCAGCATGGTGCTGTCGCAGTCGACGTTGGCGCCAAGATCCAGCACCACCGTTTTCCCCTTCTGCTGGTGCGGCAGCACCGTCACCAGCGCCGGGCGCTCAATTCCCTCAATGGGCTTGAGTAATAGTTTTGCCAGCCCCATCAGCGCGCCGGTATTGCCCGCGCTGACGCAGGCCTCTGCCCGCCCCTCTTTCACCAGCTCGAGCGCCATGCGCATTGAGCTTCCGCGGCTGCTGCGAATCGCCTGCGCGGGTCGCGCATCACTGGCAATAACTGACTGCGCAGGGATAACCTGCAGACGTGAACGTTGTTCGAAATCAGCTTTGGCAAGTAATGGCGTGATGGCGTCGGGGTCGCCGACTAAAAGAAGTGTGAGTTGCGAATTAGAGATCAGTGCCTGCAGTGCTGCAGGCACCGTCACGGAGGGACCAAAATCGCCCCCCATGACATCTAACGCCAGGGTTAGACGTGTCAAGGTATCGTCGCTGCCCGGTTCGGTTATTCCCCAGTTACCTGGGGAAATCCTCACTAAGCTTCACCACGCTTATACTCGTTGTCCTTCACGCTGCAGCACCGTTAACTGCGCGGGCTTCATACAACACGAAGTTCATAGAGTATCGCGTGATTACTTAGTGATAACCTTGCGACCGCGGTAGAAACCGTCGGCAGTCATGTGGTGACGCAGGTGTTTCTCACCAGAAGTTTTGTCTACAGACAGGCTGGTGACTGCGGTCAGAGCGTCATGGGAACGACGCATGCCACGTTTGGAACGGGTTGGTTTATTCTGTTGTACGGCCATGGACCTTACTCCTCAATTACTTATTCTTTAAGCTGGCTAATACGGCAAATGGGTTTGGCTTCTGTGCCTCTGCAGGCAGTTCACCAAAAACCATGTCCGCGTCGGACACTTCACAGTGTTCAGAATCATGCACCGGAACTACAGGCAAGGAGAGAATAATTTCATCCTCAACCAACGCTTGCAGATCGATTTCACCGAATTCGTTAACCTCAATCGGCTCATACGCTTCCGGCAGTGCTTCGGCCTGTTCGTCATTTCTGACCGGGCTGAAACAATACGTTGTGTGGACATGACGAGGGAACGGTTTCCCGCAACGCTGACATTCGAGGGTTACTGACACCGTCGCATCGCCGGTTATAACGGCAAGACGCTGGTTATCAATAGCGAACGACATGCTGCATTCCACATCGGTGTCCACGCTGACTACAGAATCGGCCACACGTGCTACCTGATCGCGAGCATAAATGCCCTGGTAATCAAGGCGTTTTTGAGCCGTGCGAACCGGGTCAAGAGTCAGGGGTAATTTTACTTTTTGCATAGGGCGCGCATATTAACTTTGTAATGTCATAGAGTCAAAGAAAAAGGCAGCCTCAGGTTGCCTTTTGCCATTTATTCGCACACATTGCGGCCCATAGTTTAAAATGATGCTCTTCGAAGCGCTATATGTGGATGAAAAAATATGTCTGAGCTTATCCTGGCGTCGACCTCGCCCTGGCGGCGCATGCTGCTGGAAAAACTGGCCGTGCCGTTTGAGTGCGCGGCGCCTGAGGTCGATGAAACGTCTCACCCCGGCGAGTCCGCTCGCCAGCTGGTCGTGCGTCTGGCGCAGGCTAAGGCGCAGGCTCTCGCCGCGCGCTACCCGCAGCATCTCATTATAGGCTCCGATCAGGTTTGCGTCCTTGACGGCGAAATCACCGGTAAACCGCATAGCGAAGCGAACGCCCGCCTGCAGTTAAGAAAAGCCAGCGGCACCATCGTGACGTTTTACACCGGGCTGGCGCTCTACAACTCGGCGAACGGCCATTTGCAAACCGAATGCGAGCCCTTTGACGTTCACTTTCGCCATTTAAGCGACCGGGAGATAGAGACCTACGTGCGTAAAGAGAACCCGCTGCAGTGCGCCGGGAGCTTTAAAAGCGAAGGGCTGGGGATCACGCTTTTCGAGCGCTTAGAAGGCCGGGACCCCAATACGCTGGTCGGCCTGCCGCTGATTGCGCTTTGTCAGATGCTGCGCAGAGAAGGCTATAACCCGCTGCTCGCCTGAAGCGCGGATCCCCGTTCTGAGCATCACCGCTGCGGGCTTATCGGCCCGCGCGGTGCAAGCGGCGGAGAGTGCACCCGCCGTTCCGTTACTTCTTGTCGCGTAGCACCTGCAGGCAGCGCTTCAGCTGGCCGTCCAGCGGCGCTTCAACGCGCATCACCTCACCCGTGCCCGGGTGGGTAAACTTCAGCGCCGCGGCGTGCAGGAACAGGCGATTGAGGCCGGTTCCCGTTAGCTGCTTATCAAATTCCCGATCGCCGTAACGATCGTCAAACGCGATCGGGTGCCCGGCATACTGCGTGTGCACGCGAATCTGATGGGTTCGACCGGTCACCGGGCTGCAGCGCACCAGCGTGGCGTCGGTAAAGCGCTCTTCTACCTTAAAGCGGGTTTCCGACGGCTTGCCTTCCTGATTCACGCGCACGATACGCTCGCCGCTTTGCAGGATGTTTTTCAGCAGCGGCGCCTGCACCACTTTGGTATGCGACTGCCACTGCCCGCGCACCAGCGCCAGATAATCCTTTTGCATCCCCTTCTCGCGCAGCTGCTCATGCAGCGAACGCAGCGCGGAACGCTTCTTCGCCACCAGCAGCACGCCGGAGGTATCACGGTCAAGACGGTGCACCAGCTCGAGGAAGCGCGCCTCAGGACGCAGCGCACGCAGGCCCTCAATCACGCCAAAGCTCAGGCCGCTGCCGCCGTGAACCGCGGTACCGGAAGGCTTGTTGAGCACCAGGATATGATCGTCTTCATACAGAATCACGTCCGCCAGAGCCGCGACTTTTTGCAGATGCGGGGAGACCGCGTCTTCCTCACGCTCGGCTACGCGGACCGGCGGAATACGGATCTCGTCGCCCGCTTCCAGCTTGTACTCAGGCTTGACGCGTTTTTTGTTTACCCGCACCTCGCCCTTACGCAGGATGCGATAAATCATGCTCTTCGGTACGCCCTTAAGCTGCGTACGCAAAAAGTTATCGATGCGTTGCCCCGCTTCATCAGCGGTAATGGCAACCATTTTTACGGTTGGGGTCTCAGTTTTCATGGTGCGCGATTCTAAATAGCCCGACGCATTAGCGCCACTCATTTTTATATGCTTATATTTATCATTATCCGGTTTTCATCGTATGCGTCATCGTCGTTTTGTTTGTTATTAGAACAATCTGTATACGTAGGTGATAAAACTGTGAGTAACCGGGTGATAAAAGGTAAAAGTCAACTTGCTATAACAAGCTTAGCAATGGAATAATGATGCCGTTTTCCGTGTTGAATCTTGTTAGAACAAGAGATTAGCGGAATGACCAATTTTGTCTGACCGATCATCAACGCAGCAATGGCGTAAGACGTATTGATCTTTCAGACAGTTAGCGGGCTGCGGGTTGCAGTCCTTACCGGTACAGGCTCTATGGATTTCACGTCGCAGGAAGGCGTCGACTCCGGGTATCCCCGGGAGCTCATGATAATCGCATGATTGTGATGAGCAGGTTAAGCCAACACGCCTGCAACGTGAAAAACGATAGAATATACGCAAAATTATTCGAGATGCGTCATGGCAGCAAGAGAGTGAATCCCCGGAAACCTGCATCGCCAGGTAACAGGGATGAACGAGCGCAGCCAGTGCAAAAGCAGCTCGATGCATGAAGTGTATAAATGGAATCTTCTCTGGTGATACATCCCAGGCAATTCCCCTGACAATTGCGCTGTGTTTCCGTTTGAAATGCAGGCGACCGACACTCTGCGCCTCTTAAGCGCGCGACAACCGTGAGGTTGGCGACGTGAAACAGACACGAGGCCATCGGTTTCCCCCGGCAAGGCGTTACTCTGCCCGCAGCTTAGTCGTCAATGTAAGAATAATGAGTAAGTTACGATGAAAAGAATGTTAATCAACGCAACTCAGCAGGAAGAGTTGCGCGTCGCCCTTGTTGATGGGCAGCGCCTGTACGACCTGGATATCGAAAGCCCCGGGCACGAACAGAAAAAAGCGAACATCTACAAAGGCAAAATCACCCGTATTGAACCTAGCCTGGAGGCCGCATTTGTTGATTACGGCGCCGAGCGTCATGGTTTCCTCCCTCTTAAAGAAATTGCCCGCGAATACTTCCCAGCCAGCTACAACGCTCACGGCCGTCCTAACATTAAGGATGTGCTGCGTGAAGGTCAGGAAGTTATTGTCCAGATTGATAAAGAAGAACGTGGCAACAAAGGCGCCGCGCTCACCACCTTTATCAGCCTGGCAGGCAGCTATCTGGTACTGATGCCGAATAACCCGCGCGCTGGCGGTATTTCCCGCCGTATCGAGGGTGACGATCGCACCGAGCTGAAAGAAGCGCTGGCCAGCCTCGAGCTGCCGGACGGTATGGGGCTAATTGTACGCACCGCGGGCGTCGGCAAATCTGCCGAAGCGCTGCAGTGGGACCTTAGCTTCCGCCTGAAGCACTGGGAAGCTATCCAGAAAGCCGCAGAAAGCCGCCCGGCGCCGTTCCTGATCCACCAGGAAAGCAACGTCATCGTGCGCGCGTTCCGCGACTACCTGCGTCAGGATATCGGTGAAATTCTTATCGATAACCCGAAAGTGCTTGAGCTGGCTCGCCAGCACATCGCCGCGCTGGGTCGTCCGGACTTCAGCAGCAAAATTAAGCTCTACACCGGTGAAATCCCGCTGTTCAGCCACTACCAAATCGAATCGCAGATCGAATCCGCTTTCCAGCGTGAAGTTCGTCTGCCGTCCGGCGGCTCTATCGTTATCGATAGCACCGAGGCGTTGACCGCGATCGATATCAACTCCGCACGCGCAACCCGCGGCGGCGATATCGAAGAAACCGCCTTCAACACCAACCTTGAAGCATCCGATGAGATTGCCCGCCAGCTGCGTCTGCGCGACCTCGGCGGTCTTATCGTTATCGACTTTATCGATATGACCCCGGTACGCCACCAGCGCGCGGTAGAAAACCGCCTGCGCGAAGCCGTACGTCAGGATCGCGCGCGCATCCAGATCAGCCATATTTCTCGCTTTGGCCTGCTCGAAATGTCGCGTCAGCGCCTGAGCCCGTCGCTCGGCGAATCCAGCCATCACGTCTGCCCGCGCTGTAGCGGCACCGGCACCGTGCGCGATAATGAATCCCTGTCGCTCTCCATTCTGCGTCTGATTGAAGAAGAAGCGCTGAAGGAGAACACCCAGGAAGTTCACGCGATTGTTCCTGTGCCAATCGCGTCCTATCTGCTGAACGAAAAACGTGCGGCGGTAAGCGCTATCGAAACCCGTCAGGGCGACGTGCGCGTTATCATCGTGCCGAACGATCAGATGGAAACCCCGCACTATTCCGTGCTGCGCGTGCGCAAAGGCGAAGAGACCTCTACCCTGAGCTATCTGCTGCCGAAGCTGCATGAAGAAGAGATGGCGCTGCCAGCTGATGAAGAACCGGCGGAACGTAAACGTCCGGAACAGCCGGCACTGGCAACCTTCGTGATGCCGGATGCTCCGCCTGCACCGACATATGAAGAGCCTGCAGCCGTCCCCGCAGCCGCCAGCGCACCGACAGCGGTCGTGGCCTCAGCGCCGGCCCAGCCGGGCCTGATCTCTCGCTTCTTTGGCGCCTTGAAAAATATCTTCTCTGGTACGGAAGAAGCCAAACCGGCTGAAGTCCAGGAAGAGAAGAAAGTCGAAGAGAAGCCGGAACGCCAGCAGGAACGTCGTAAACCGCGTACCAATAATCGCCGCGATCGTAACGATCGTCGTGACAACCGCGAAGGCCGTGATAGTCGCGATAACCGTGAAAATCGTGATAACCGCGACAACCGTGCCGAGCGCGATAACCGTGTAGAGCGTGCTGACCGCGATAACCGCAGCGAAAACGGCGAAGGCCGTGAGTCTCGTGAATCCCGTGAGGAGAACCGCCGTAACCGTCGTGAGAAGCAGCAGCAGAACGTCGAGCTGCGCGAACCTCGCCAGGCCACCGGCGACGAAGCGGAAAAAGCGAAATCTCGTGACGAGCAGCAGCCGCGCCGTGAACGTAACCGTCGTCGTAATAATGACGATAAGCGTCAGGCACCGCTGGAAGCCGTTGCCGTTAAGGTACAGGATGAGCCGGTTGTTCTGCAGGAAGCTGAGCTGGAAGAACGCGTTCAGAACATGCCGCGTCGTAAACCTCGCCAGCTGGCCCACAAGGTTCGCATCGAATCTGCGGTAGCGGAAGTCGCCGTAGAAGCAGCTGAAGCCGTAGTTGAGAAAGCGCAGCCAGACGTTGTTGTGGCTCCGCGTACTGAACTGGCGAAAGTTGACCTGCCTGCGGTGGTTGAGACTCACGTTGAGCACGAAGAGAGCAACGAATCCCGTGATGCTAACGGTATGCCGCGCCGCTCCCGTCGTTCGCCGCGCCATCTGCGCGTGAGCGGCCAGCGTCGTCGTCGTTACCGTGACGAGCGTTATCCGACCCAATCACCGATGCCGCTGACCGTAGCCTGCGCGTCGCCGGAAATGGCTTCAGGTAAAATCTGGATCCGTTACCCGGTAGCCCGCCCGAACGACCAGCAGCAGGAAGAGCCGCAGGTTCAGGCTTTTGTTGCCGAAACCGTCGCGCCAGCTGTCGTTGCCGAGCCGGCTATTGCCGAGCAGATCGTTAGCGAACCGGCCGTTGCGGAAGTCATCGCTCCGGTCGCGGCTGACGTCGCTGCCAGCGAAGCCGAAGCGCCGGAAGCGCCGGAAGCGGCTGCGCAGGTTATCGCCAGCGAACCGCAGGCGGCGCCTGAGGAAGTCGTTGCTGAGACCGTAGCAGAAGCCGCAGCTGAAGCTGAAGTTGAGGTTAAAGCTGAAGCTATCGCTGAGCCGGTTATCGCTGCTGAGCCTGTCATCGCCGCTGAGTCTGCGGCCGTAGACGAAGAAGCCGTGGTTGAGCAGCCGGCTGCCGAGCCTGAAACCGCCGTCGTTGACGCCGAGCCTGCAGTCCAGGCAGAAGCGCCAGCTGAAGTGGAAGAAGCTGTGGCACCGCAGGTCGTTGACCAGGCGCCGGCCCCTGTTGCCGCGGTAGCACCCGCTCCCGTCGCTGCAGCGGTTATCGATACTGACCGCCACGCTACCGCGCCGATGACCCGCGCCCCGGCTCCGGCTTACGAACCGGAAGCACCGCGTCGCAGCGACTGGGTTCGCCCGTCGTTCGCGTTCGACGGCAAAGGTTCTGCCGGCGGTCATAGCGCAACTCATCAGGCTACGGCGGAACCAACCCGTCCACAGTCCGTCGAGTAAGCGTTAAGTCTAAAAAAACCGGCCTCTGGCCGGTTTTTTTTTATTCCCCTTCCGGGCGCTGCATACCCGCCACCTGCGGCATGACCTCGCGCATCAGGTCGAGAAACTTGCGTAAACGGGTCGGATAGTACCGCGCCCACGGATAGACCAGGTGGACCGGCAGCGAAGAGGCTCGCCACTGCGGGAACGGCTCGACCAGCCGCCCGGCGGCGATATCCTCCACCACCGCCCAGCTTGAAACGATAGCCACTCCCAATCCCGCCAGCGCGGTATTGCGCGCCACGTACACGCTGTCGGTGCTCAGGCACGGCACGATGCCGAAGACCTGCTGCTGACTTTGCTCCTGATGGAATAATTTCACCTCATGCTGATAAAAGGTGCTGATCGCCACCCACGGCAGCTGCGACAGCTGCTGGGGCGTTTCTAATGCCGGGTAGCGCGCCAGCAGCGAGGGAGAGGCAACTACGCTGCGCGGTACTTCAGCCAGCAGCACCGATACCGTCTCCGGATCGACTTCGGCCCCGACGCGTATCGCACAATCGATATTATCGCTGAGAAAATCGACGTTTTTGTCATTGAGCATCCACTCTACGGAGAGCTGAGGATAGCGCTGCAGAAAGCTTACCAGCGGCTCCAGCAGCTGCTGCTGACCAAACGCGTGCGGCGCACGTACCCGCAGCACGCCGACGGGTCGGTCATCGGCAATGCTCAGGTCGTCCTCCAGCGCCAGCCACGCATCAACCACCCGACGCGCATGCTGATAGCAGCGCTCGCCGTCGTCGGTCAGCTTCATCGCATGGGTGGTGCGCAGAATAAGCTTGCTGCCCAGCAGCCCCTCCAGCGACTGCAGGCGCCGGCTCACCGTCGCCTGGGTGGTGGCCATCTGCAGCGCAGCGGCAGAAAGCGAGCCGGCTTCGACGATTCGAATAAAGGTGCGCATCAGTTCAATTCGGTCTATACGTTCCTGCCGTTTCATACCCACTATGCCTATACGTTTTGCGTATAACCGTTTTACCACCACGCTATCTACCGCGCCAGCCGGATTCAGGGAAAAATAGCGCCATCGCATCTACGAGGGCTTTATCATGGCACCGACAACCCTATCCTCCCGCGAAGCCGGCTGGATTATCTTCATACTCGCACTTGGCGCAGGTTTTAGCGTCGCCTCTATTTACTACGCGCAGCCGCTGCTGCCGCTGATGGGTGCCAATCTGCATCTTAGCGTCGAAGGCATGGGGCTGGTTCCTACCCTGACTCAGGCGGGCTACGCGCTCGGCATTCTGTTTCTTCTGCCGCTGGGCGATCGTCATGACCGCCGTACGCTAATTTTGCTGAAAAGCGCGGCGCTGGCCGTGCTCCTGCTGCTGTGTAGCCTGACGGGGCAGCTCACTTCCCTGCTGATTGTCAGCCTGCTTATCGGTATGGCGGCGACGATGGCCCAGGACATCGTGCCGGCGGCCGCAATCCTCGCCCCGGCGGGAAAACAGGGGAAAATGGTCGGCACCGTCATGACCGGCCTGCTGCTGGGGATCCTGCTCTCAAGAACGGTGAGCGGCGTGGTCGGCGCGCTATTTGGCTGGCGGGTGATGTACCAGGCGGCGGCGGTGAGCATCGCGCTGATTGGCCTGCTGATGTGGCGGGTGGTGCCGCGGTTTGAAATTCACTCCGCGCTGAGCTATCCGCAGCTGATGAAGTCGATGGCGCATCTGTGGCAGCGCTACCCCGCTCTGCGCCGCGCCGCGCTGGCGCAGGGGTTCCTCTCCGTCGCCTTCAGCGCCTTCTGGTCAACGCTGGCGGTCATGCTGTTCGAACGCTATCAGATGGGCAGCGCCGTTGCCGGTGGATTCGGCATCGCCGGGGCCGCAGGCGCGCTCGCCGCACCGCTGGCCGGTGGCCTGGCGGATAAGTATGGCGCCGGGAAGGTCACCCAGCTGGGCGCCGCGCTGGTTACCCTCTCTTTTACCCTGATGTTCCTGATGCCGGTACTGCCGCCTCACGGCCAGCTGGTGCTGATCGCCATCGCGGCTATCGGCTTCGACCTTGGCCTGCAGTCAAGCCTCGTGGCGCACCAGAACCTCGTCTACGGCCTGGAGCCGCAGGCCCGCGGCAGGCTGAACGCCCTGCTGTTCACCGGGGTCTTTGTCGGTATGTCGCTCGGCTCCGTGCTCGGCAGCAGGCTGTACGTGATAGCCGGCTGGAACGGCGTGGTGATTCTGGCCGTCGCCGCGGGCGCAATCGCCCTTGCCATTCGCCTGCTGGAAAATGCACGGATCGCGGCGCTGCAGCGCGCAGGAGAATAAAAAAACCCGCTCCGCGCTGCGGAACGGGTCTGTTTCTACCCGGCGTTTAGCTTCAGGCCGTGCGTCGGGCAAACTCTTTCACCCTAAAGCCCAGCAGCAGCAGGCTGGCAAAATAGGCCACCACGCCAACCCCCACCACCGCCATCAGGCGCAGCAGACGGAACGGCATGGTCCCCTGGGACCACTCCGGCATGATATACATCATCCCGAGCAGCGCCGCAGACATCACCAGCACCGCAATCACCAGACGCAGCAGGAAGGTAAACCAGCCCGGCTGCGGAGTGAATATTTTTTGCTTACGCAGCTGCCAGTAGAGCAGCGCGGCGTTGAGGCAGGCGGCAAGCCCGATAGAGAGCGACAGGCCGGCATGCTTCAGCGGGCCGATAAAGATCAGGTTCATCACCTGGGTCATAATCAGGGTGACGATGGCGATTTTAACCGGCGTTTTAATATCCTGGCGCGAGTAGAACCCCGGCGCCAGGACCTTGACGACAATTAGCCCCATCAGGCCGACGGAATAGGCCACCAGCGCGCGCTGGGTCATCGCTGCATCAAAGGCGCTAAACTTGCCGTACTGGAACAGGGCTACCGTCAGCGGCTTCGCGAGGATCCCCAGCGCCACCGCGCTCGGCAAGGCCAGCAGGAAGCACAGGCGCAGCCCCCAGTCCATCAAACGGCAGTACTCATCATGATTGCCGCTGGCAAAGCTTTTCGACAGCGACGGCAGCAGGATAGTCCCCAGCGCCACGCCCAGCACGCCGGAGGGAAACTCCATCAGGCGATCGGCGTAGTACATCCAGGAGACCGACCCGGAAACGAGGAAAGAGGCGAATATGGTGTTGATAATCAGTGAGATCTGGCTGACGGATACGCCGAGGATTGCCGGCCCCATCTGTTTTACTACCCGCACCGCACCGGCGTCTTTCAGGCTGATACGCGGCAGCACCAGCATGCCGATTTTTTTCAGATGCGGCAGCTGATACGCCAGCTGCAGCACGCCGCCGACGGTGACCGCCCACGCCATTGCCAGCATCGGCGGGTGGAAATACGGCGCCGCAAATAGCGCAAAGCCAATCATGCTGACGTTAAGAAAAGTCGGCGCAAAGGCGGGGACCGAAAAACGGTTCCAGGTATTCAGGATTGCGCCAGCTAACGAGGCCAGCGAGATAAGCAAAATATAGGGAAAGGTGATACGCAGCAGCTGGGTCGTCAGCGCAAACTTATCCGGGGAGTCGGCAAACCCTGGCGCGGTCACGGTGATGACCCACGGCGCGGCCAGCATGCCAAGCACGGTGACTACCGCCAGAACCAGCGTCAGCAGGCCTGAAACGTAGGAGACAAATACGCGGGTGGCGTCTTCGCCCTGCTTGCTTTTATATTCAGCCAGTATCGGTACAAACGCCTGAGAAAACGCGCCTTCGGCAAAAATGCGCCGCAGCAGATTCGGTAATTTGAACGCCACAAAAAAGGCGTCCGTCGCCATGCCGGCACCAAAAATACGCGCGACGATGGCGTCTCGCGCAAAGCCCAGCACGCGCGAAAACATGGTCATCGAACTGACTGCCGCCAGTGATTTTAAAAGGTTCATTGAGGTGTTTTCCACAACCCTGAAGTAAAACGCCCGCAATGGCGGGCGCTGGAAAGTGGCGATAGTCTACCGGGTTCGTCATGAATTACTACTGCCAGATGTTACAACGAATTATTCGCTCATCGCCTCGCGCCACAGCTTTTCAACGATGCGCTGGGCCAGCAGCGCCTGTTCGCCAGCGGTTTCGGGAACCGTCTGATTTTGCACGCATTCGATAAAATGACGCGCGCAGCCGACAAAGCCGCGCTGCTCAAGGGTGGTTTGCCAGCCGGGAACCGGACGCTGAACCACGCCCTGACCGCGCTCTTCCTGCCACTCGCGCATATCGCGAACCTCATACAGACCGCCGTCGGTAACCGCCTGCACCCACTCCCGCTGGCTGCCGGCGCGGCGGTGCATGCTGGTGGTGACCTCCAGCTGCGGCGAGCTGAAGTGGTGCTCAGCATAGAGCATTTCGCCCTGGGCGGTGGTTTGCAGCAAACCGCCGCTGAGACGCGCCTTCCCGCCGGCCAGCCACAGCGCGGTATCGACCACATGCAGGTAGTCATCAAGCAGCGTAAAGCGCAGGTCGTGACCGACGCTGTCGCTGCGATGCTTATCCATACGCAGCGAGGCGGCATCGTCCAGATGCGCTTTCAGCTCGCGATAAAGAGGCGCAAAGCGACGGTTAAATCCGACCATCAGCGTCAGCCCGCGGCGGGCGGCCAGCTCGACCAGGGATTCGGCGTCGCTGAGCTTATCCGCCAGCGGCTTATCCACGCAGACGTGCACCCCGGCGCCAAGCAGCCGGCTGACAACCTCAAAATGCGAGGCCGTTGAGGTATGGACAAATACCGCATCGCACTGCGCCGCCAGCTGCTCCAGAGAGTCAGCGTAGGGTATGCGCCAGGTTTCGCAGACGCGCAGCGCCTTCTCTTTCCCCGGAGACCACGCCGCCTGCAGCGTCCAGCCGTCTGCGGCGCCTAACACCGGCAGCCAGGCCTTCTGCGCAATGCCGCCCAGCCCCACCACTCCAACGCGTAGTTTTGCCGTCACGATTAATCCCCCAGATGAGCCAGCAGCGAGGCCAGCCGCTCTTTAAGTTCCGCCACTTCGGCCTCCAGCACCTCAACCCGGGTCTGGAGATCGTCTCCCGACGGCGATACCGCTTCTACCGCCGTAATCAGCGAGTCCATATCATCGCAGAACAGATGCATGTAGCGGCATTCGCGCTTCCCCGGCTCGCGAGGCAGACGCGCGACGAACGGACCATCTTCGCGGCCAGCCAGCGTCTCGAGCACGCCTTCGATTTCCGCCATATCGCTAAATTCGTACATTCTCTGCGCCCGGCTGCGCAGTTCACCCGGGGTCTGCGCGCCGCGCAGCAGCAGCGTCGTGACCACCGCGACCTCCGCCGGGGTCAGCTTCAGATCGCCGAACTCGGAGTTGCAAAAGCGCTGTTCGTATTTGGTCACCCGATTGCCAAACCCGCTCACCGTGCGCAGGAAATGGCGCTTAACTAACGTATCCAGCAGATCCTGGATATCGCTTTCGCTGAGCGACATCACCGGCTCGCGGTTGGTTTTCTGGTTGCAGGCGGTCACCACCGCGTTAACCGATAGAGGATACTGCTCCGGCGTCGTGACCTGTTTCTCCAGCAGGCAGCCAATAACGCGCGCTTCGTGCGCGGTTAACTGATATTTCATGCTCTCTCCTTAGCGACCCGGGATCCAGTCCGGTGTCGTCAACGCCGTCAATACGTGGTCACGCCACTGGCCATCGATTAGCAGATAATCTTTGGCGTAACCCTCTTTTTCAAAGCCAAGACGCGCCAGCAAATCGCCGCTGCGCTGGTTGTGCGGCATATAGTTGGCCATAATGCGATGGATATGCTGCGTGCGCTGCATATAGCGAATCGCCGAAGTCAGCGCTTCAAACATCAGGCCCTGCCCCTGCCACTTCTCGCCGATAGAGTAGCCGAGGTAGCAGGCATGAAACGAGCCGCGCACCACGTTCGAAAAATTCGCCACGCCGACTATCTCTTTTTCTTCCGGATCGAGGAGCGCAAAGTAGAACGCCGATCCCTGCTTATGAAACTCCGAAATCATCGACAAGCGCGCCTGCCAGCCGGAGGGGTAGCAGTGGCTGTCATCGCGCACCGGCTCCCAGGGTTTTAAGAACCCTTTATTCTCCGCGTAGTAGTCGGCCAGACGCCAGGCGTCACGATCGTGGACCAGCCGCGTCACCAGCCTGTCCGTCGTCAAACGCACCTTTGGTACGTTACTGCGGTAGCCAAACATTCCCCTCTCCTGTTCCCCTGACTTATTACCCTGCTCCCTTCACTATACCTGTCCTGAACGACGGTGTGAAAACAGCAACATACCATTTTCTGCACCATCTCCCCTTTTCGATGAATAGCCTCTATCAAACTTGCTTTTTGATAAAAAAATATTGTCGCAGGTACGCTGGGAAACGCCCGCTCTTCCCCGCACACTAGAAGGGCTAATCTTTATTTTCCCAGGAGGGGAAATGTCCCGCGTATCGCAGGCAAGGAGCCTGGGTAAATACTTCCTGTTGGTCGACAATATGCTGGTCGTTCTCGGCTTTTTTGTCGTCTTCCCGCTGATTTCCATTCGCTTTGTTGACCAAATGGGCTGGGCCGCGCTGATGGTCGGGATCGCCCTCGGCCTGCGCCAGCTGGTTCAGCAGGGTCTGGGGATTTTTGGCGGCGCGGTTGCCGACCGCTTCGGTGCCAAGCCGATGATCGTCACCGGTATGCTGATGCGCGCGGGCGGCTTTGCCGCGATGGCGGTGGCCCACGAGCCGTGGGTACTCTGGCTATCCTGCATTCTCTCTGGCCTCGGCGGGACGCTGTTTGACCCGCCGCGCGCGGCGCTGGTCGTTAAGCTGGTGCGTCCGCATCAGCGCGGCCGCTTCTTTTCGCTTCTGATGATGCAGGACAGCGCCGGCGCGGTCATCGGCGCCCTGCTCGGCAGCTGGTTGTTACAGTACGATTTCCGCCTCGTCTGCAGCGTAGGCGCGGCGCTGTTCGTCGCCTGCGCCGGCTTTAACGCCTGGTATCTCCCGGCGTGGAAGCTGTCGACGGTGAAAACGCCGGTGCGCGAGGGGCTGGGGCGCGTGCTGCGCGACAGGCGCTTCGTGACCTATGTCCTGACGCTAACCGGCTATTACATGCTGGCGGTGCAGGTCATGCTGATGCTGCCAATTATGGTCAACGACATCGCCGGCTCCCCTACCGCCGTCAAATGGATGTATGCCATTGAAGCGGCTATCTCCCTGACGCTGCTCTATCCGATTGCCCGCTGGAGTGAAAAACGCTATCGGCTGGAGCATCGGCTGATGGCCGGCCTGCTGGTCATGACGCTGGCCATGCTGCCGATCGGCTTAACCAGCAACCTGCAGCAGCTGTTTACGCTGATTTGCATTTTCTATATGGGGTCGATCATCGCCGAGCCGGCGCGTGAAACTCTGGGCGCATCGCTGGCCGACGCCCGCGCGCGCGGCAGCTACATGGGCTTTAGTCGACTGGGATTGGCCTTTGGTGGGGCCTTTGGCTACGCCGGCGGCGGGTGGCTGTTTGACGCCGGTAAAGCGGTCAATCAGCCGGAGCTGCCGTGGCTGATGCTGGGTATTATCGGCTTCATCACCTTTATCGCCCTGTGGTGGCAATTCAGCGCCAGGCGCTCGGCCTCCGGCATGCTGGAGCCGCGAACCTGATTCGATGCGTCATGCCGGGCTGATTTTCAGCATTTTCCGCTAGCGCCTGTGGTGCTGGCAGGCCATGCTGCTTTGTGTCAGGATGAGTCCATGGCATTACGTTAAGGAACCCAATGAAAAAGATGTTTATCGTGGCCGCGCTTATCGTGAGCGGCCTCCTGAGCGGCTGTAATCAGCTTACGCAGTATTCGGTAAGCGAACAGGAAATTAATCAGGCGCTGCAGAAACGTAATCACTTCGCCAAGGATATCGGCCTGCCGGGCGTGGCGGATGCGCATATTGAACTGCACGATTTAACCAGCGCGATTGGTCGCGAGGAGCCGAATAAGGTGACTCTGAGCGGCGTTGCCAGCCTGGATCTCAATTCGCTGTTCGGTAATCAAAAAGCCACGATTGACCTTAAGCTGAAAGCGCTGCCTGTATTCAACAAGGAAAAAGGGGCGATCTTCCTGCAGGAGATGGAAGTCGTCGATGCCAAAGTCGCGCCTGAGAAGCTGCAGTCGGTCGTGCAGACGCTGATCCCCTACCTGAATCAATCCCTGCGCAGCTATTTTAACCAGCAGCCCGCCTACGTTCTGCGCGAAGACGCCAGCACCGGCGAAGCGCTGGCGAAAAAGTACGCGAAAGGCATAGAGGTCAAGCCGGGTGAGATAATCATCCCCTTCACCAATTAGCATCACGGGCGCCAGGCGCCCGTTTTTTTACGGAAGTTGATGCAAAGGAAAACGTTTACGCTTATCCTTTGTGCCCGGTGAAAAACAGCCCTGATGACTGAACCTATTAGCCGGAGCCTTCCATGACAGCACAACCCCAGGTACTGAAAATCCGTCGCCCTGACGACTGGCACATCCATCTGCGCGATGACGATATGCTGGAAACCGTCGTGCCTTACACCAGCGAGTTTTACGGTCGGGCGATCGTGATGCCGAATCTGGCGCCGCCTGTCACCACCGTTGAAGCCGCCGTCGCCTATCGCCAGCGGATCCTTAACGCTGTGCCCGCCGGGCATGACTTTACCCCTTTGATGACCTGCTACCTCACCGATACGCTCGACCCAGCCGAGCTGGAGCGCGGATTTGAGGCCGGCGTTTTCACCGCGGCTAAACTCTACCCGGCCAATGCCACCACTAACTCCAGCCACGGCGTGACCAGCATCGACGCCATTATGCCGGTGCTTGAGCGCATGGAAAAACTCGGCATGCCGCTGCTGGTCCACGGCGAAGTCACGCACGCGGAAATCGATATTTTCGATCGCGAAGCGCGCTTTATCGAGACGGTCATGGAGCCGTTGCGCCAGCGCCTGCCGGGCCTGAAGGTGGTGTTCGAACATATCACCACCAAAGACGCCGCAGAGTACGTTCGCGATGGCAACGAGCTGCTGGCCGCCACCATTACGCCGCAGCATCTGATGTTTAACCGTAACCACATGCTGGTCGGCGGTATTCGTCCGCACCTTTACTGCCTGCCGATCCTCAAACGCAATATTCACCAGCAGGCACTGCGCGAGCTGGTCGCCAGCGGCTTTACGCGCGCGTTTCTCGGCACCGACTCCGCGCCGCACGCCCGTCATCGTAAAGAAGCCAGCTGCGGATGCGCCGGCTGCTTTAATGCGCCGACCGCGCTGGGCAGCTACGCGACGGTGTTTGAAGAGATGAATGCGCTGCAGCACTTCGAGGCGTTTTGTTCGCTTAACGGCCCGCGCTTCTACGGCCTGCCGGTCAACGAGACCTTTGTTGAGCTGGTGCGCGAAGAGAGCGTTGTGGCAGAGAGCATCGCGCTGCCTGGCGACACGCTGGTCCCCTTCCTCGCCGGTGAAACCGTACGCTGGACGATGAAAAAATAAAACGCCGCCCTCTGTTGTAAATATGCAAATGATACTGTATAAATAAACAGTATATTACACAGGGGGCTATCATGCGCATCGAAGTGTCTATCGCCAAAACTACCGCCTTACCGAGCGGCGCTTTAGAAGCGCTGAATAATGAACTCTCCCGACGTATCGATCAGCAGTTCCCGGCCAAACCAAGCCAGGTAACCGTACGCTTCGCCACCGCTAACAATCTTTCTGTTATTGGTGGCCTTAAAGAAGATAAAGACCGGATAAGCGAAATCCTGCAAGAAACCTGGGAAAGCGCTGATGACTGGTTTATCCACGACGTACCCTGAGTCATTCGGGTTGTATGCAGACGGCGGCGCAAAATACCTCAGGTCGTTCATCGAGGTTTTTGCCTGCTCCAGACTCATTCATCTCGAAGTCTGACCGGTACAGCAAATTAATTTGCTCCCTCATTGTGCTTCTTTTGCCGGGTCGCCCCGGCTTTTTTATTCCCTCTTCCTGAATACTCAGACTTTTCTTTAATTTCCTGATTATTTCCTTACAAAATAACGTACAGCGGGACAAAATTTGCGCAAAAAAGCGGCAAAAAGAGAAAAGCTCGCCCCGCGCGCGTTAATTTCTCGAGTTTATTCTTAACACCTGATATAATTAACTTGCTTCAAAAAATATGCATTAAACCTCGAGAATTGTTGTCTTTTAACATATGAATAAGGGGTTATGATGGAAAAGAATAATGAAGTCATCCAGACCCATCCCCTCGTCGGATGGGACATCAGCACCGTAGACAGCTACGACGCGCTGATGTTGCGCCTGCACTACCAGAACCCCACTCATGAAAGCAGTAATGAAGCTGAAATTGGCCAGACTTTATGGCTGACGACGGACGTCGCACGTCAATTTATTTCTATTCTTGAAGCCGGTATTGCGAAGATTGAAGCAGGTGAATACCAGGTCAATGAGTACCGAAGACATTAGTGATTCTGCTGTCATCCATATACTCTAACTAAACGGGCACCGATTGGTGCCTGATTTATTTTCGGGCTTGAATAAGTGTGGGTTGTTAATTACCCTGCTAATAAAACAAAAACCCGGAACATACCATGCAATACGACCTCATCATTATCGGCAGCGGTTCAACCGGCGCCGCCGCAGGCTATTACGCTCGTCGCGCAGGACTCAACGTGCTGATGGTCGACGCCCACCAGCCTCCGCATCAGGAAGGCAGTCATCACGGCAATACGCGTCTTATCCGCCACGCCTATGGTGAGGGTGAAAAATATGTCCCTCTGGTGCTGCGGGCGCAGCAGCTGTGGGATGAATTGGCGACCCTCAGCGGTGAAGCCGTTTTTGAGCGTACCGGGGTTATCAATCTTGGCCCGGCGGAATCCTCGTTTCTCAGCAACGTCATGAACAGCGCTCGTGAATTTGAGCTCAACGTTGAAGAGATGGACGCCCAGACCATTATGGCCCGCTGGCCGGAGATTCGCGTGCCTGAGGGCTATCGCGGGGTTTTTGAGCCGGCATCAGGCGTTCTGCGCAGCGAGCTGGCCATTGAAACCTGGATTCGCCTGGCCCGTGAAGCGGGCTGCGCGCAGCTGTTCAACTGTCCGGTCACCGCTATCGACCATCACCAGGACGGCGTCACTATCGACACCGCGGATGGCCAGTACAGCGCGCAAAAGCTGCTGATCAGCGCCGGTACCTGGGTAACCCGCCTGCTGCCGGAACTGCCGGTGCAGCCGGTACGCAAAATCTTTGCCTGGTTCCAGGCCGATGGCCGCTATAGCAGCAAAAACAACTTCCCGGCGTTTACCGGCGAGCTGCCCAACGGCGACCAGTTCTACGGCTTCCCGGCGGAAGATAATGAACTCAAGATAGGCAAGCACAACGGCGGGCAGCTTATCTCCAGTGCCCAGGAGCGCACGCCGTTTGGCAGCGTGGCAACGGACGGTTCGGAATCGTTCAGTTTCCTGCGCAACGTCCTGCCCGGTATCGGCGGCTGCCTGCACGGCGCATCCTGCACCTATGACAATACGCCGGATGAGGACTTCATTATCGATACGCTCCCCGGTCATCCGCAAACGCTGCTCATCAGCGGATTAAGCGGCCATGGCTTTAAATTTGCGCCGGTTTTGGGCGAAATCGCCGTCCAGTTTGCCCGCGGAGAATCGCCAGCGTTTGATCTGACCCCCTTCTCGCTGGCCCGCTTTCAGCAATAATAGCCCACCCGCGGTGCCGCCACCGCACCGATAAAAAAACGGCCTCATCGGAGGCCGTTTATCACTGAGAGATCCTATGCGTCGCCTGTATGACTTACTGATCAACAACGTCCGCGAGCACTTTATGATCTATCTCGCTCTGTGGCTGCTGCTGGCGATTATCGACCTCGTCTGGCTATGGTTTTTCTGACGTCTCAGGATCCGGGATCCCCAGCTTGGTATTCAGACGCCCGCGGGATTTATTGAAGATCTTATTCCCATTCTCACGCCCGGCCCGCAGCTGACGCTGCTCCTCTTCCGGCAGCTTATGCTCTTCCATACAGGATTCACTGCAGCATCCGGCAAACTTCTCCGCGCAGCTCGGACACTGAATAAACAGCAGATGGCAGCCGTCGTTCAGGCAGTTGGTGTGGCTATCGCAGGGCTCACCGCACTGGTGGCAGTGCGCGATAATGTCGTCAGAAATACGCTCGCCCATGCGCTCATCAAAAACAAAGTTTTTACCGATAAAACGCACCGGCAAACCCTGCTCGCGCGCGCGACGCGCGTACTCAATGATGCCGCCTTCAATGTGCCAGACCTTGCTGAAGCCGTTGTGTTTCATCCACGCGCTGGCTTTTTCGCAGCGGATACCGCCGGTACAGTACATAACGATTTTTTTATCTTTATGCTCCTGCATCATCTCAACCGCCTTCGGCAGCTGATCGCGGAAGGTGTCGGCGGGAATTTCCAGCGCCTGCTCGAAATGCCCCACTTCGTATTCGTAATGGTTACGCATATCGATAAAGATCGCGTCGGGATCGTCCAGCATCGCGTTCACTTCCGCCGCCTTCAGGTAGTCACCAACGTCAGAGGCATCAAAGGTCTCATCATCGATACCGTCGGCAACAATTCGGTCACGCACCTTCAGGCGCAGCACCCAGAACGATTTGCCGTCGTCGTCGAGGGCGACGTTCATGCGCAGCCCTTCCAGCGCCGGGTTGAAGGCGTACAGATATTCGCGCAGGGCCTCAACGCGGCTTTGCGGGACGCTGATTTGCGCATTGATCCCTTCGTGGGCCAGGTAAATACGGCCAAACACGTTCAGCTTAGTCAGCGCAATCCACAGGGCGTCGCGCGTCGCTTTTGGGTCAACGATGGTGAAGTACTTATAGAAAGAGATCGTCGTGCGCGGCTCGCTCTCGGCCAACATCTGCGCTTTTAACGTCTCATTTGAAATGCGGTTATGTAACACTGGCATGGTGTACCTGCTCGACATAAAAATGAGTAAAACAAACGGCCGGCATCATATAGTAAAAAGGCATTAATTTACATCCATACATTTCACGCTACATTTTTTACAGCAACCTTAGCTATGATTTAACAATAAATGCCAACCTGACCGCTGGTTTTGGCTGAACCATAAAAAAATGCGATAATAGAACGCGTTGCTTAATTAAACAGGTATGAGATGACCCATTTACCTAAATTTTCCGTGGCGTTGCTGCATCCGCGCTATTGGCTACTTTGGCCAGGAATCGGCCTGCTGTGGCTCGTTGTCCAACTCCCCTATCCGCTGATTTATCGCCTGGGTACCGCCCTGGGTCGACTCGCGATGCGCCTGATGACCCGGCGCGCAAAAATTGCCTACCGTAACCTGGAGCTCTGCTTTCCCGAGAAGAGCGAGCAGGAACGTCATCAGTTGATAAAACAAAATTTTGAATCCGTTGGCATGGGCCTGATGGAAACCGGTATGGCCTGGTTCTGGCCTGCGCACCGCATTGCGCGCTGGACCGATTCTATCGGCGTCGAACATATCAGGGCCGTACAGGCGCAAAAACGCGGCATTCTGCTGATCGGTATCCACTTCCTCACTCTCGAAATGGGCGCCCGCATGTTCGGGATGAATGAGCCGGGTATTGGCGTCTATCGCCCGAATGATAATCCGGTTATCGACTGGCTGCAGACGTGGGGACGACTGCGCTCCAACAAAGATATGATCGACCGTAAGGACCTGAAGGGCATGGTGCGGGCGCTGAAAAAAGGCGATGTTATCTGGTACGCGCCGGACCACGACTACGGCCCGGCCTCCAGCGTCTTCGTGCCTTTTTTCGCCGTCGAACAGGCCGCCACCACCTCCGGTACCTGGATGCTGGCAAAAATGTCGAAAGCCTGCATCGTTCCCTTCGTGCCGCGGCGTAAGCCCGACGGTAAAGGCTATGAGCTGATTATTCTGCCGCCGGAGTGCGATCCGCCGCTGGACGATCCGCAGACGACCGCCCTGTGGATGAACCACATCGTCGAGAAGTGCATTCTGATGGCGCCGGAGCAGTATATGTGGATGCATCGCCGCTTCAAGTCGCGCCCGCCCGGCGTTCCTTCGCGCTACGAATAGCTGCCGTTATTACGCCCAAAGCCCCCGTTCGGGGGGCCACGACCTTAGCATTAAAAGCCCTCCTCCGTTGCAGCAATCCTTTCTCAGGCGCATAATTAGCAGGCTCATATTTTCAACTTTTGACCTGCGGCGCAGGCCAGTGGGATCCTATGTCGTCTGCCGATCTACCTGTTAACTGGAAACGCAATCTTACCGTCACCTGGTTCGGCTGTTTTTTAACCGGCGCGGCGTTCAGCCTCGTGATGCCGTTCCTTCCGCTTTACGTTGAACAGCTCGGCGTAACGGGCCACGGCGCCCTCAATATGTGGTCGGGTCTGGTCTTCAGCATTACCTTTCTTTTCTCTGCCGTTGCCTCACCGTTCTGGGGCGGCCTGGCCGACCGAAAAGGTCGCAAAATCATGCTGCTCCGTTCCGCGCTCGGAATGGCTATCGTCATGGCGCTGATGGGGCTGGCGCAAAATATCTGGCAATTTCTGCTGCTTCGCGCGCTGCTGGGACTGTTAGGCGGGTTTATCCCGAACGCCAACGCCCTTATCGCCACCCAAATTCCTCGCCAGAAGAGCGGATGGGCGCTGGGTACGCTCTCCACCGGGGCGGTCAGCGGCGCCCTGCTTGGCCCGCTGGCCGGCGGTTTTCTCGCTGACCTGTGGGGCCTGCGCCCCGTCTTCTTTCTCACCGCCAGCGTCCTGTTTATCTGTTTCCTCCTGACGCTGTTCTTCATTCGCGAGCAGTTTGTGCCGGTGGCGAAAAAAGAGATGCTTAGCGCCAGAGACGTCTTCTCCTCCCTGAAAAGCCCAAAACTGGTGCTCAGCCTGTTCGTCACTACCCTGATTATCCAGGTTGCGACCGGGTCGATTGCGCCGATCCTGACGCTGTACGTGCGGGATCTGAGCGGAGACATCGGCAATATTGCCTTTATCAGCGGGATGATCGCCTCCGTGCCCGGCGTGGCTGCCCTGATCAGCGCCCCGCGTCTCGGCCGGCTGGGAGATCGGATCGGGCCGGAAAAAATCCTCATCGTGGCGCTGATCCTCTCCGTTCTGCTGCTTATTCCGATGTCATTCGTCCAGACTCCGCTGCAGCTGGGCATTTTGCGTTTCCTGCTCGGCGCCGCCGACGGTGCGCTGCTGCCGGCGGTGCAAACGCTGCTGGTGTACAACTCCACCAGCCAGGTCGCCGGCCGCATCTTCAGCTATAACCAGTCGTTTCGCGATATTGGCAACGTCACCGGCCCGCTCATCGGCGCCTCCGTCTCCGCCAACTATGGCTTCCGGGCGGTCTTTTTGGTCACCGCCTGCGTGGTGCTGTTCAACGCTATCTACTCGACCATCACCTTACGTCAGCCGCGAAGCAGCGAACCCTCTGACGGCCGGGGCTCCGGCGATCGTTCGGTAAATTAAGTCCGCAAAGCCTCCTTGCCCTTGACGCATCGCCCTCCGCCTTCTATAGATTGGATCGTGTCCATTTCTCATTCTTCTTAGGGGGTTAGCCATGCCAAAGGATTCCGTTTTCTATGCCACGCTCGAAGAAGCTATCGATGCGGCCCGCGAAGAGTACCTGGCCAATAATCCGGAGAGCGACGAGGAGAGCGCCAGCGTCGAGCAGCTGAATATCCAGAAGTACGTCTTGCAGGATGGCGATATCGCCTGGCAGGCCGAGTTCTTTGCCGACGATGAGGGGGAAGGCGAGTGCCTGCCGATGCTCAGTGGCGAAGCGGCGCAGAGCGTTTTTGACGGCGACTACGACGAGATAGAGCTCCGCCAGGAGTGGCTGGAAGAGAATACGCTCCATGAATGGGACGAGGGTGAGTTTCAGCTTGAACCCTCTCTGGATACGGAAGAGGGTCAGACGGCGGCCGATGAGTGGGACGAACGCTAGCTAATTGTAGGGGCCGTGGCTCGCATCAAGCGGCAGCAGCAGCGTGTCGAACACCAGCGAAAAAGGCAGGTCGAGGATGGTGATATAGCGCCACGGCGAGTCGCGAACGTCCCACTGAACGCCGGGGTAATACTGATTGCCGTGCCCCTGCCCCGGCACCGTGCGGCTAATAATGCTGCCGCAGCCGCTGAGTAGCACGGTCATGACGATGACCAGCAAAATTCTCATCTGTAACCTCAATTCCTGGAGAAAAAAATACCGGCAAAATTGCCGGTATTTTTCTTAACGTGCGGCTTACTTCGTTTTTAACGCCAGCGGATTCAGCGCCAGCTTGCCATAGGCATCCACCCACGAAGAGTATTTCTCCGGCGCGGCCCAGACGCGATAGTGCAGGCGCGACAGGGTCACCGGATCGCTTAACAGCACCAGACGACGGTCGCGGTTAAGTTTATCCGGCGTCTCATTCAGCGCCTGCTCAACGTGACGTTCACGGGCGATATCGAGGATCCGACCGTGGCGGTGACGAGCGGTAGCCATTGCCGTTGCCAGCGCGTTAAACGACGGGTTAAACACGGCGTGCATAAAGCCATCATCCAGCGAACGCTGACGGTTCAGGGTCAGGTAGGCGTCGGTATCCTTCAGCACCTGCGGCGGGGAGTACTCTTCCGGGATCAGGAACAGCTTCCAGCGTTTGGTACGCAGACCAATGGTCGCCCGGCTGGAGATCACCGACACAAACGGCGACAGAATCAGCGAGAAGACGATCGGCGCCAGCCAGAACAGGAAGCGCAGATCCAGCCACGCCATGCCGACGGCCCAAACCAGACCCAGCAGCAGCTGTGAACCGTGGCGCATAAACGCTTCGCCCCACGGGGTGGAGTCGTCATCACGCTGCGGCGAGTTCCAAACCACTTCCCAGCCAAGGAACGCGCTGACCACAAATACGGTGTGGAACAGCATACGTACCGGCGCCAGCAGCACGGAGAACAGCACCTCCAGCAGCAGAGAGAGGGTCACGCGGATAAACCCGCCGTACTCTTTCGACCCTTTGCACCACACCAGAATGATGCTCAGCAGCTTCGGCAGGAACAGCAGCACCATGGTTGAGGCAAACAGGGCTATCGCCAGCTCCGGACGCCACTGCGGCCACACCGGGAACAGCTGACGCGGCTGCAGGAAGTACTGCGGCTCGGTGAGCGCGTGCACTACCTGCAGAGCGGTCGACAGGGCGAGGAACATAAACCACAGCGGCGCGGAGAGATAGGACATGACGCCGGTCAGGAACACCGCCCGGTGTACCGGGTGCATACCTTTAACCAGGAACAAGCGGAAGTTCATCAGGTTACCGTGGCACCAGCGACGGTCACGCTTCAGCTCATCCAGCAGGTTCGGCGGCAGCTCTTCATAGGAGCCCGGCAGGTCATAGGCAATCCACACGCCCCAGCCGGCGCGACGCATCAGCGCGGCTTCCACGAAGTCGTGCGACAGAATCGATCCGGCGAAAGAGCCTTCACCCGGCAGCGGCGCCAGCGCGCAGTGCTCAATGAACGGTTTTACGCGGATAATGGCGTTATGACCCCAGTAGTGCGACTCACCAAGCTGCCAGAAGTGCAGACCGGCGGTAAACAGCGGGCCGTATACGCGGGTAGCGAACTGCTGGCAGCGGGCGTAGAGGGTGTCCATTCCGGAGGCGCGCGGCGAGGACTGGATGATCCCGGCGTTCGGGTTCGCTTCCATCAGGCGCACCAGGCCGGTCAGGCACTCGCCGGACATCACCGAATCGGCGTCCAGCACCACCATGTAGCTATACTGGCTGCCCCAGCGACGGCAGAAGTCATCGATGTTGCCGCTTTTACGCTTCACGCGACGACGGCGGCGGCGATAGAAAATCTGCCCTTCCCCCTGGACTTCAGCAATCAGCTCCATCCACGCCTTTTGCTCCGCTACGCAGATATCCGGGTTGTAGCTGTCGCTGAGGATGTAAACGTCGAAGTGCTGCTGCTGGCCCGTCGCCTTCACCGATTCCCAGGTGGCGCGCAGACCGGCGAATACGCGATCGACGTCCTCGTTACAGATAGGCATGATAAGCGCCGTCCGATGCGACGGATTCAGCGGCTCGTCGCCGACGGTGGAGGCGGAAATACTGTACTTATCGCGCCCCATCAGCAGCTGCAGGAAGCCCATCAGCGCCGTCCAGAACCCCGCTGATACCCAGCAGAAGAGGACCGCGAAGAGGATCAGAATGCCGGTTTGCAGCATATACGGCAGCAGCTGCATAAATGAAACCCACAGGTTCTGCCCTACCATGTCGGCGGGGTTGATTAACGCCCAGCCCTGATACGGCAGAATGGTTTTCATGTACCAGGTCGCAACGACGGTCTGCGCCAGCGTTAGCAGCAGCAGCGTGTAGCGACGGATGGTACCGGCGGTACGCCATTTCTGTTCGTTTTCCTGCTCTTCTTTGGTCAGACGAGAAAGATAGCGCGGGGTGACATCGCGTCCACGCAGCCGATCCCAGAAGCGGCCGACCGGGTTGGTCCGCCACGGATCCGGGAACATAGAGGAGCGCTTCGCCTTCGGCATGGCGTGCAGCTGGGTGCGACCTTCATCATCTTTGATGAGCTGATCGCCCGCCAGCGCGTCCGGCCAGCTATGCTCCAGCCGCGCTTTCACCGACCCGAGAGGGGAATCGTCTTCGCGGGGAAAATCGTGACGATCGGCGTCCAGCGCTTCATGTACCGCCTTCAGGCTGGTATCAGGAAGTGCAGACTTCTCTGCACCCGACAGCGGTAAGGCGTCAATGTACTTGGTTATGTTATTCATTAGCAGGCAGCTGATAGCTCCAGGTTTCACTCAGCGTCTGGTCGGCATTGACCAGCGCAGCGCGCATTTCCGTGGTTTTCTTCGGATCTTTCACTTTCACGCGCAGAATCATACGCCAGCCCTTGGTGATCGGGTTGTAACGCACCGCGTTCTCAACGATCTCCGCGTTATCGCCAATGCTCGCCTGCGCCGTTACCGGCGTATCTGACGGCAGTTTTTTCATCTCAGCGCCGGTGAAATCAACGATGAAGGCAATAGTGCCGTCCGGCTGACGAATCAGGTTCGACTGCTTCACATCGCCGGTGGAACGACGGGTCTGCATCACGTAGGCGTTATCCGGCGCATGCAGCTTGTCTTCATCGCGGCTGAAGGTAATAGAGTATTTGAAGTTCATCTCTTTACCCGGCTCCGGCAGCTGATCCGGCGTCCAGTAGGTCACGATGTTATCGTTAGTTTCATCGTTGGTTGGAATCTCAACCAGTTCGATTTTACCTTTACCCCAATCACCTTTCGGCGTGATCCATGCGCTCGGGCGCAGATCGTAGCGGTCGTCGAGATCTTCAAAGCGAGAGAACTGACGTCCGCGCTGCAGCAGGCCAAACCCTTGCGGATTTTCCATCGCGTAGCTGCTGACGGCCAGATGCTTCGGATTGTTCAGCGGACGCCAGATCCACTCCCCATTGCCGGCGAGAATAGAGAGACCGTTAGAGTCGTGCAGCGCCGGACGGTAGTTTGTCGCCGGAGAGGGCTGATTCGGCCCAAACAGGAACATGCTGGTCAGCGGTGCAACGCCCAGCTTACCGACCTTGTCACGCAGATAAACCTTGGACTGCACGTCAACCACGGTATCGCGACCCGGCATAATGACAAAACGATACGCTCCGGTTGCGCGCGGGGAATCGAGCAGAGCATAAATCGTCAGACGCTTGTCGGTCGCTTTTGGACGCTCGATCCAGAACTCGCGAAAACGCGGGAACTCTTCGCCTGAAGGCAGCGCGGTATCGATAGCAAGGCCGCGAGCGGAGAGCCCGTAAACCTGGCCCTGGCCCAGTACGCGGAAATAGCTGGCTCCGAGCATGCTGACAATTTCGTCATTCTTATCTTTGCTGTTGATCGGGTACAGCACTTTAAACCCGGCAAAGCCAAGGTCTTTGACCGTGTCTTTGTCATGCTGGACGCTGCCAAAATTGAAGTAGTCCGGGTTATATTTGATCTTATGCACGCTACTTGCAGTCACTTCGTTGATAGTGACCGGCGTGTCGAAGTACATGCCCTGATGATAAAATTCAAGTTTGAACGGGGTCTTCTGGTTATTCCAGTATGCTTTATCGTGGTTAAACTGGATTTGCTGGTAGTCCGCGTATTTCATGTCACGGAAAACGGAGGGCAGGTTGCTCTTCGGCGCTTCATAGCCCTTCCCGGCTAACGATTTTGCCTCTTTTGCAACGTCATCAATGCTAAACGCCCATGCAGATGAAGTACACAGGGACAACATTACGGCTGCGCTTAACCAGCGCATTTTCATCATCTGTGGTTTATGTTTCATATAAGTAAGCACTTCCCCCTTTGTGTGCTTAAATCGATCCGATCTATTTTAATGGAAATTCAGGCAATCCGACAACATAATCCCTGCATTGTTCAGCTTAGCAGTACAGGTAATGGACAGTTCTCTGTCACTTTTGCACTTTGCGTGCTTATCCTGGAGACAGGTATCCAGAGTTGATGTAGGGTTGCTGAGAATTTAAACGTTATCACCTTGAGTGATAAGACGAATTGTCTGAGAATGTAGTGAAACTGTATGAATAATGCGCCAGTAGAACGTGAATATTTCTTCGATAGCATCCGCGCATGGTTAATGTTGCTGGGGATACCTTTTCACATATCGCTTATCTATTCCAGCCACAGCTGGCATGTTAATAGCGCCGAACCCTCGTGGTGGCTGACGCTGTTCAACGATTTTATTCATGCATTTCGCATGCAGGTTTTCTTCGTCATCTCCGGCTACTTCTCCTACATGCTTTTTCTGCGCTATCCGCTAAAAAAATGGTGGAAAGTGCGGGTCGAGCGCGTGGGCATCCCCCTGTTAACCGCCATTCCGCTGCTGACCCTGCCGCAGTTTATTATGCTGCAGTACGTCAACGGCAAAGCCGATAGCTGGCACGCGCTCTCAGGGTACGACAAATTCAACACCCTCGCCTGGGAGCTCATCTCGCATCTGTGGTTTTTACTGGTGCTGGTCGTTCTCACCACCCTCGGGGTGGTGCTGTTCAAATGGCTCACCGGGCGCCGCACGGAAGGCGGCCCGAGCCTTGGTGACACCGTCACATTGTCTCAGCTGTCGATGATTTTCCTCGCGCTCGGCGTGCTCTACGCGCTGATCCGCCGCACGCTGTTCATTCTCTATCCGCCGATTCTCAGCAACGGCCTGTTTAATTTTATCGTCATGCAGACCCTGTTCTACCTGCCGTTCTTTATTCTCGGCGCGCAGACCTTTATCAACCCGCGCCTGAAAGCGCTGTTCACCCGGCCGTCGCCGTGGTGCTACGTCGGAGCGCTGCTGGGCTTTATCGCCTACCGCCTGAACCAGCAGTACGGCTCCGGGGACGCGTGGATGTTTGAAACCGAGTACGTTATTACCATGGTGCTCGGACTGTGGATGGTTAACGTGGTGTTTTCCCTTGGGCACCGCCTGCTGAACTTCCAGTCGGCGCGGGTGACCTATTTTGTCAATGCCTCGCTGTTTATCTATCTGGTGCACCACCCGCTCACCCTGCTGTACGGCGCGTGGATTGCTCCGGCCATCCAATCGAACACCTTAGGGTTTATTGCCGGGCTGATTTTTGTGGTGGGCATTGCGCTGATCCTCTACGAAATTCATCTACGGATCCCGCTGCTGCGCTTCCTCTTTTCGGGGAAATTCCAGAGTAAAACGCCGAAGCCGCAGGTTTCGGCCAACGGCTAGTCCCGCCGGGGCTGCGCCAGGCGCGCGGCCCCGGAGCAGGCCAGCGAAGATTATTTTTTGTCAAACAGAAGCTGGAACAGGTCGCGATAGAGCGCGGCCATTGCCGGCTTATTGGCTTCCGCGGCGGTGGTCAGCTCGCGACGATATGCCGCGCCCTCGGTTAATACCGCAATCAGTTCACTGGCGGCATCGATCTGCGCCGCCGACATCTCGGGATGAGAGTGACGGGTAAGCCGCCCGCCCTCCTCTTTCAGGCGCCGGTCGGCCTGCTGTAAAATTTCGCGCAGGCGCGGGTTTCTCGAGGCTTCGGCGTTAATTTCCATCAGCAGATAATTATCGGTTATCGTGGCGGCCGACGGCGGAATGACGCCAGCCAGCAGCGATGCCATCCGCTCGAGGTCGTGATTGTCGCGAATCATCTCCTCCACCCTGGCGTGAACAATTTCGCTGACTATCGCCTCGATAATCTCCTCTTTGCTCGCAAAAATGCGGTACAGCTGCCCTACGCTAAGCCCGGCCTCGCGGGCAATATCGGCAACGGACGCGCCGTGGAGCCCTTTTGCGGCAAAACATGCTTGTGCCGCAGAAACAATCTCCACCCGCCGAACGAGCTGCTTTTGCGCTACCTTTCCCTCAGCCACCAACGGATCTCCTTCATTGATAATTGCCAACGCCTGCCTTGCCAGCAGCGTCGGCTGCGCTGCGCTTATTGTGCCTGCAGCAGGCGGTGATAAATCTCAGCCGTTTCGGCATCAAAACAGACAAAGCAGACGCGTTCCAGCGGATTGTAGCGCGTGAGAAAGGCGTTCACCGTCCGCACGGCGATCTCCGCCGCAGCCTGCTTAGGGTAACCGTACACGCCGGTGCTGATTGCCGGGAAGGCAATAGAGCGGTAGCTATTCGCCGCCGCCAGCTGCAGGCTGTTTTTATAGGCATCGGCCAGCAGTTCAGCCTCCTGGCGATCGCCGCCGTGCCAGATCGGCCCAACGGCGTGAATAACCGCGCTGGCCGGGAGCTGGCCGGCGGTGGTGATCACCGCATGACCGGGAGCGCACTCGCCCTGCTGCTGACGCACTATTTTGCACGCGGCCAGCAGCTCCGGCCCGGCGGCCCGATGAATAGCGCCATCGACCCCGCCGCCGCCGAGCAGTGAAGGGTTAGCAGCGTTGACGATAACATCGACTGCCAGCGTCGTGATGTCTCCGAGAATAACCTCAGGTTTAACAGCCATTTCGCCTCCTGTCGGCAAACGTCTTAAGTAAAGCTTAGCGGTAATATCGCATGACGGCCCCGAGGACGAAAGCCCGAGGCCCGGCAATGCGCGATATCCGCTTGCCAGAATAGCAAGGGTATGTTGCGGATTAATATACTTTAATTGCGCTGCCCTGCGGTTTTCCTCGCGCAGGCACCCTTTTGCGGGCTGCCGACCGGCAATCCGTTTAATTTTTCGCCAGGGCCCGGGCGTAACAATATGATTAGCCGTCGAATAAAATGGCTTCGAGAGCACTGTTCGGGGGAGCCCTGCGCCAGCAGGAAAAGGTGATTGACAGAAAAGCAAAACAGGACCTGAGGTCCGGTTTTAGGTGAGGAATAGCGCCGCTCAGGCTTCGTCGGGGGTTTCGTGGGCCAACGATTTACTCTTTTCCGCCCGCGCCGCCAGCCAGAGTCCGCTGTTTTTCATCGCATAGCCAAAAACCAGCCCCAGCGCCAGAGAAGGCACAATCAGGCGCCAGTCGCCGCCGCCGGCAAAGGTTGCGCAGGCGCCGATAAAGGTTCCGGGCACGAAGGAGAGCAGCACCTGACGCGCCTGAATGCACATCAGAAACGCCACTATGCCGGTTATCATATAGCCGAGGATTTCCAGATGCGGCGCCAGCGCGCTGCCGTAGACGATCGCCTGGGCCCATATCACGCCGCTCATCACCGTACAGGTAGAGATCAGCAGCCCTTTCAGGCCGCCCTGCGGGCAGGCAAAATAGGCCGTGCAGCCGAGAAAGCCAGCCCAGCTCAGCAGGCCGAGCGCGACCGCCACCCATCCCCAGATCCCGGAGAGAATGCCCGTCGTTATTGCAATTGCGAGAAGTATGTTCATGGCGCGTATCATAGCAGATACGCACCCTTCAAATGCGATCCTGAGCACACAATCTGAAATGGCGTACTCTTCGTTGCATTTTAATTGTGATTTAAATCACAATTACTCTTCATTCTCTTCCTGCAGCTCGTCCCACATGGCGGAGAGGGCCTCGCGCGTCAGCGGCGCCATTGTCCGCCAGAAAGGCGTCACCGCATGGGCTTCGACCTTGCCGAGGAAGATCCCGCACCACGGCAGAATATAGTCGGCAAACAGCGTTTCCAGGGTCTCGCTTTCATCTTCCGTCGCATGATCCTCAAGCCACGAAGCGGCCAGCAGCAGGGAACCAATATGATCGGCCCGCCCCTCCCCGGTTGGGATCCCGTGCTCGCTCAGAAAGCCGCGAACTTCGGCCTCCGTAGCGCCCTCAACCCAGGCGCTACGGTACGGCGGGACGCTGCACTCTTCGCCGACAAACAGCGCGTTGTAATCGGCGGCCAGCGGCTGCACGTCGCAGCTTTTTTGCAGGCGCTCCAGCTGCTCATCCTGCTCCAGCGGCCAGCTTGCCGCCAGCTTGCCTTCACGAATAAGGGTAAACAGCGGCACCAGCAGCGGGTCCTGTGGCTGACGATAGTACAGGGAGCCCAGCACGCGGCAGAGGATTGAAAACTCGTTCATTCATTTATTCCAGTTAGACAAATTAAAGATCGGCAAACTCAGCGATCGCCGGCATCCCGCGAGATTCAAGGAAGTTCAGCAGCCGGCGCGGAGAAACGTTAAGGATCCTCTCCTCGGGGAAATTCACCTCATCGAGGATCTTGCGACACTCCCTGAACTCGCCCAGCGTAAAGGCAGTATGCGAATCAGAGCCGAGGGCCACCCAGCCTCCGGCGTCGCGCACCGCGGCGGCGATGGCCCGGCAGTTATCTTCGCTGCCTACGCGTGAGGAGATAAATGAGGAGTTGTTGATCTCCAACGCCACCTGGTATTTTGCCGCCGCTTCGGCGATGGCCGGGATATCGACCGGGAATTTAGGGTTGCCCGGGTGGCTGATAATGTGCACCGCGCCGCTCGCCATCGCGGCGATCATCGCCTCGGTATGGGTTGCTTTGTCCTGCGGCGGAAAGACCGGCTCATGGAAGCCCGCAATGAACAGGTCCAGGGAGGTGAGCATCGGACCGGAGCAGTCAATTTCACCGTGAATATTTTTAATATTGGCTTCAATACCGCGCAGAATGCCAACGCCGTCCACCAGCCGCGGCCAGATGCGCATATTGACGAAGTGCCAGTAGTGCGGCGCATCGGCCATATCCGGGCCATGGTCAGTGATCGCAAAGAGTTTGATCCCCTTGCGCTTTGCTTCGGCAATGTAATCGTGCAGGGTGCTGTAGGCGTGGGTACTGGCGACGGTATGCATGTGCAGGTCAACAGGATACATCACAATCTCCTTCTCTGTTTGTGGCAAGAATAGCAGGAATCAGGACGTATGATTAGCAAAACCCCGCCGCAGCGGGGTTCTCTTTTAATAACCTCGCTGGCGATCGACCTGCCCGCTGACAGTTTCCCCTCGCTCGAGCTGGCTAATCGTACCGGCTATATAGGTAATCGCTTCCTGCGGCCGCGTCACCGCGGCGATATGCGGCGTCATTGCCACCCGCGGATGCGCCCACAGCGGGCTTGCCGCCGGGAGCGGCTCGCGGCTAAAGACATCAAGCATGGCGCCTTTAAGTTTACCGCTTTCCAGCGCCGCCAGCAGATCGTCTTCAACGACATGGACGCCGCGCGCCAGGTTGAGAACATAGCTGCCGTCCGGAAGCTGCGCCAGTAGCTGCTGATTAATAATGCCGACCGTCTCGGCCGTGTTGGGCAGCAGGTTGATCAGGACCCGGGTTTCGCGCAGGAATTCATTCAGCTCATCGGCCCCGGCAAAGCTTTGCACCTCCGGCCACGCCTTGCGGCTGCGGCTCCAGCTGCGCAGCGGGAAGCCCCATGCCTGTAGCCCTTGCGCAACCTTCGCGCCGAGCACGCCGGCTCCCATGATGCCGATGGTAAAATCTTCGCGCCGGTATTCATCGAGCGGCTGCCAGCGCGCCTGCTGCTTCAGCGCCTGATAATCGTCAAACCGGCGGAACCAGTGCAGTACCTGGCTGACCGCATACTCCTGCATCTGCAGCCCCATACCGGTATCTTCCAGGCGGAACAGCGGAATCGATAGCGGCAGCATCTGCGGATGTTCGCGCAGCTTGCTGAGGATCGAGTCCACCCCCGCGCCGAGCGCAAAGACGGCCTTTAGGTCGCGGCCCTGGAGCATTTCCACCGGCGGGTGCCAGACCAGCGCATAGTCGGCGGGCCGATCGTCACCAGGCTTCCACTCGCGTACGCGCGAACCGGGGAGCTGTTTTTCCAGCTCGGCAATCCAGTACGGGATATCAAACGTCGGGTGGTAAAAGATAATCTCCATTGTCACTCCTGATAGCTAATGTCTTAAGCAGGTTTGCGTTAGCGCCGTATTTTACTTGTTGTTTTCTATTGGTTTGCCAGCATAGCAAATTTCGCCTGGCCGGCGGGTAAAAAGAGAGTGGCGACAAAAAAAACGATTGTCGTGCGTTTCGCCAGCAGGTTGCGCGAAGTTTGGCTAAACGCGCGTTTTTTTTAAAAAGTTGATTGACGAGAGATACGTATTTCCCTAAATTAGCGCCCGTTCCCGGCAGCAACGGGAACGACAATATGGTGAGGTGTCCGAGTGGCTGAAGGAGCACGCCTGGAAAGTGTGTATACGGCAACGTATCGAGGGTTCGAACCCCTCCCTCACCGCCATATTTGAAGAAGAGCTCGTACGCAAGTACGGGCTTTTTTTTCGCATATTGCACCCGCCGGGAGGGATAAGAAGCCTCGACCAGGGTCGACAGCTATTTGCTTCATGAACGCTCCTTTGCCCTGGCAGCATGCAGTCGATGCTCCACGCTAGTGCGTAAAAAATGCACAGTTCCCCGCTGCTAACAACCTGAAAAAATAACGCCCGCCCCTTTTTTCACGCGGTTTTGAATCAGACTAATCATTCCTGGAATCAGCGTTCCCTCCCTATGCCGCCAGGGTGTCCTGCTGCGGGGTTAAATTTGATTCATTCCAATCAATGATAATCCTCTTTGGCACAACCGTTGCAATTGTGATTGAGTCAAACCGAAAGGGAATCACATATGGAACAGGCTGAAGTTATTTCCAGGCTAAAAGCAATGTACGAACAGCTTCCCCGTCAGGAACGGCTGGCGGCCAGCTTTGTGTTAGACCACGCCCAGGAAGTAGCGGTAATGTCGATGCGTGAGCAGTCGCGTCTTGCCGGCGTTCCGCCTTCCACGATGACCCGTTTGGCAAAACGCCTCGGACTCGGCGGCTACGATGCACTGCGCGAAGTGTTTATCGCCGCCTTGCGTACCAAAAGCAGCATCTATGAATCACGAGTGCCGGGACTGGTTGCGATGAATAAGCAGGGAGAAGACTCTTTGCTGCGCGACCTGGCCGCCACCACGCAGGCCCATATTGAAACACTGTGTCGTCAGGAGAATCTTGAGGCGATGATTCGAGCCAGCAGGCTCCTTGCAGAAGCGCGGACCATTTACTGTCTGGGGCTTCGCTCGTCGTTTCCTGTCGTCTTCCATTTTCAACATGTCAGCGCCTGGTTCGCCAACAATGTGCGCCTGATTGATGGCGCAGGCGAAAGCGGCATGATGACGCTGATGGGGGAGATTAATGCCAAAGATGTGCTGCTGGTGGTCAGTCTGGCCCCCTATTCCCGACGTGCTGTCACGCTGGCCCGCTATTTAGCCCAGCGGAAAATCCGTGTTGTCGCAATTACCGATAATGCCAGTTCGCCTGTCGCAAGACTGGCCGCGGAATCAATAATGGTACAAAAGAAAACGGCGTCGTTTTTCGACACGATTACGCCAGCCTTATTAGTTAGTGAATTACTGGTGGCATTATTTGCCGCCAACGCCCGGACCGATATTCACTCGGCAGTGAAAAGAACCGAAGAGCAATTATGGGCCACCGGAGAGTGGTGGAGTCTTAACTAGTTATTCACGACAGACCAGAGGATAAAATGAGATATAAATCCGAAATGACCACCGCACCGAAACATGGTCATAAGAGCCTGCTTTATTCCGAAGTAGTCAGTGATTTAAATACGTTGGATCGTGTAGATATCGCCGTATTAGGGATTCCTTATGGCTCGCCTTATTCCATTGATGAGGTCACCAACGATCAAACTAATGGACCAACGGCAGTGCGTCAGGCGACCGATCGCGCGGTGCGCAGCATTGAGCGTTACGATTTCGATATTGGCGGCCCGCTGATGGATAATCAGGATATTCGCATGATCGATTGCGGCGATATCGCCGGCGATGCCCGCGCCCTGGGTCAACATTACGAAGCGGCCGAAGCGGTAGTACGTAAAATTCTGCAACTGGGCGGCATGCCGCTGGTGATTGGCGGCGATCACGGTATTCCGATTCCGGTGCTGCGCGCGCTGGATGAACTGAATGAAACCATCACCCTGATTCATGTCGATGCTCACCTGGACTGGCGTCAGGATGTCAACGGCGTGACCGATGGTTACTCCAGCCCCATTCGCCGGGCCTCGGAAATGGAGCACATCGGCGAAATCTGGCAAATTGGCCTGCGTGCAAACGGTTCGGCGCGCCAGGAAGAGGTGGACGCAGCGCTGGAATATGGTGCGAAATTGATTCCTGCCCATCAGCTGCATGATGAAGGTATCGACAGCCTGTTAGCACGTATTCCTGATGGCGGTCATTATTATATTACCTGTGACGCCGATGGTATTGACCCAACGATTATGCCCGCGGTCAACGGCCCGGCATTAGGCGGGGTAACTTATCACCAAATGCGTAAATTAATTCACGGCCTGGTGGCAAAAGGCAAAGTCGTGGGCATGGATCTGGTTGAAATCACGCCGAAGAAAGATATTAACCAAATTACCGCCATTACCGCCTGTCGGTTCTTTGTCAATTTAATTGGCACTGCGGTGCGCGCGGGTTATTTCAATAAAAATAGTTAATCCGCCTCATGACCGCGTATTTACGTAACAATAACCTGAACGGGAAATAATGAGATGAAAAAACAGTTTGCATTTGCAGCAATGCTGGGGCTCGCTTGCGCATTCTCCAGCCTCTCCGCCAGCGCCGCCGATTTGCTGGATACTATTATGCAGCAAAAAGTGGTGCGTATCGCGGTCCCTCAGGATTACGCCCCCTATGGCTTTGTGGGGAGTGATATGCAGCCGCAGGGCATTGATATCGACACCGCCAAACTGATAGCCGATAAACTGGGCGTGAAGCTGCAGCTGGTGCCGGTCACAGGACCAAATCGCGTCCCCTATCTGCAAAGCGGTAAAGCGGATATGACCATCTCTTCGCTGGGTAAAACCGCAGAGCGCGCCAAAGTGATCGACTACAGCATCGCCTATGCGCCTTTCTTTGATGCGGTGTTTGGCAAGGCTGAGGTGAAAGCCAGCAACGCCGACGAGCTGGCCGGCAAAACGGTCTCGGTAACCCGCGGCTCGATGCAGGATGAAGAGTTAACGACCCTGGCACCAAAAGCTAACGTCAAACGCTTTGAAGATAACAACAGCACTATCGCCTCGTTCATGTCCGGCCAAACGCAATTAGTGGCAATCGGTACCACCGTCGCCGGCGCACTGAAGCAGAAAAACCCCGGTCTGGATATCCAGTTAAAAGTGATTCTGGCTAACGCCCCGTGCTACGTCGGCCTGCCAAAAGGTAACCCTGCGCTGGTTGCCAAAGTGAACGAAATCCTGCGTGCCGCGAAAGCCGACGGCACCATCAATCAGATTTCGCAGAAGTGGCTGGGTGCGCCAGCAGGCGATCTGCCTGAATCCTAAGCATTGTGGCTCCCTGTGGGCGGGGAGTCTTTTCTCTGGTGGGGAACAACATGAACCATTATGCAACCCATATTTTGGCCCGGCAGGCGGCGGCCATAACGCTGTCGTCGATCCCAGGCGACGTGCGACGGATCGCCTGTCGCGCGCTGATCGACACGCTGGGCGTGGCGCTGGCTGGCAGCACGATGCCGATAGTGCAGCGTCTGAAACGGACGGTAATGAGCGAGGGTAAGGCCTGCACGCTGGGCGGCACGCTGCGCGTCAGCCCGCTGGACGCCGCGCGGATCAACGGTTGTGCCGCCCACGCTCTGGATTTTGATGACAACTGCTACGCCGGATTCGTCCATGGCTCCGCAGTCATCATCCCGGCCGCACTGGCAGTGGCTCAGCAGTATGACCGCGACGGCGCCAGTCTGCTGACGGCCATTGTCTCGGGCAGCGAATGCCAATACCGGCTCGGCGAAGCGCTGGGCCAGCAGCTGTATCAACGCGGATGGTGGACAACCGGGGTTCTGGGTGTGGTCGGCGCCGCCGTTGCCGCCGCCCACCTGCTACGCCTGGCTCCTCAGCAGGTTGCCCATGCTATTGCGTTAGCTCTTGCCGCCGCTGGCGGCAGTAAAAGCGCCTTTGGCAGCGATGCGAAAGCCGTGATGGCCGGACTGGCCGCCGAACGAGGCATTCAGGCGGCGCTGATGGCGCAAGCGGGAATCACTGGTCCGCTCGATACGCTGGAGCATCATTACGGATTGCCGGTGCTGATGAACGATGCCCAATGGCAGCCGGAGCGGTTAACCGTGCACGGCTGGCGCTTGCTGCGGCCGGGGCTGGACGTTAAACGCATCCCGGTATGCCTGTCTGCTCACGCGGCCGTCGATGCGGTTGTCACCCTGATGCAACGGCATACGCTTGCGGTGGATGAAATAGAGCAGATCCGCTGCGATGTGCCGCAGATCGTGCTCGCGAACTTGATTTACGCCGATCCATTGACTCCGCAACAGGCGCAATTCAGCCTGCCCTATGCCATCGCCGCCACGCTATTTTATGGTGAGTTAACCCTTAACCAGTTGACGCAGGCGTCGCTGAAACCGGCAGGGCTACATGCCCTGATGGCGAAAGTCAGCATCACCAGCAGCACGCAGTGGCAACACCCGCAGAGTTTGCAAACAGCCCCGGAAGGTGCCTGCGTCACCCTGAATCTGAAATCGGGGCGGCAGCTCAGCTGCCGTGTCGATCGCGCTCTGGGCAATGCCGCCAATCCCCTGAGCGATGAGGCCCTGGATGACAAGTTCCTGTCATGCGCCCAGCGAGCCCTACCCGCGACCACGAGTCGTCACCTTCTGGACCAGCTACGCCAGGTTATCGCCCTGCCCTCCGTGGCGCAGCTGTCACGACTACTGGAGAAACCAGAACATGAGCTTTGATTTTTCGCCGGTATTGAGCCAGTGGCCGATGCTGCTTAACGGCATCGCCATCACCCTCATGATGACGCTGGCGGCCACGCTGCTGGGCATTACCCTGGGGATTGCCTGCGGCTGGGGACGCGCCAACGGCCCGCGCCCGTTACGGTGGCTCATTGCCAGCTATGTCGAGCTGGTCCGCAATACTCCCTATATCATCCAGCTGTTTTTTATCTTTTTTGGCCTGCCGGCGGTAGGCGTACAGATGTCGGCGCTGACGGCCAGCGTGCTGTCGCTGATCCTCAACCTTGGCGCGTACGCCAGTGAGATCGCCCGTGCCGGTATTGAGAACACGCCGCGCAGCCAAATCGAAGCGGCACAGAGCCTTGCGTTAAACCGCTGGCAAATTTTTACCCGCGTGGTGCTGCCTCCGGCTCTTGGCAGAGTCTGGCCCGCGTTGGTCAGTCAGGTCATTATCATCATGCTGGGTTCGGCGGTATGCAGCCAGATCTCAACCGAAGAGCTGTCGTTCAGCGCCAACCTGATTGCCAGCCGCACCTTTCGTAATTTCGAAGCCTATATTATCGCCGCCGCTGCCTATCTGGTATTAGCAATCGCCGTGCGCCAGATTCTGAACTGGATAGGCCCGCGCTTTATTTTCCGTCGACCTTGAGGATCCATGATGAGCGACTTTTCCTTATGGGATATCTATCGCAACTTGCTGCTGGCGCTGCGCTGGACGGTTGGATTGTCCGCTATCGCATTTATTGGCGGTGGCGTCGTCGGTGGGTTACTGCTGGTACTACGCCTCTCTGGTTCGCGTATCGCCAGCTATTTCGTTCGCGGCTATGTGCAGCTGTTTCAGGGAACGCCGCTGCTGCTGCAGCTCTTTCTGGTCTATTTCGGCCTGGCGATCGCCGGCATTAATACTTCGCCACTATTTACTGCCAGTTTCTGCCTGACGCTGTACGCCAGCGCCTATTTAACCGAAATCTGGCGCGGCAGCGTGGAAGCCATTCCACGCCAGCAGTGGGAGGCAGCCCAGAGCCTGGCGCTCAACTTTCGCGAACAGCTACGCTACATCATTCTGCCCCAGGCCCTGCGTGTGGCCATCGCCCCTACCGTCGGCTTTTTGGTGCAGGCCATTAAGAACACGGCTCTGGCGTCGGTGATTGGTTTTGTCGAACTGACGCGCGCCGGGCAGATCATCTCGAACGCCACGTTTTCACCCTTCCTGATTTACGGCAGCGTGGCCCTGTTTTACTTCTTCCTGTGCTTTCCGCTCTCCATATGGAGCCGGCATCTTGAACAACGTTTGTCACGGAGAACCAACTGATGACCCAGACAGCCGATTTTTCCCTGGTGGATATACGCGCGCTGCATAAGCGTTTTGGCGAAAACGAGGTGCTGAAAGGCATTGATTTGCAGATAAAACGCCAGGAAGTGGTGTGCATTATCGGCAAAAGCGGCTCGGGGAAAAGCACCTTATTACGCTGCATTAATGGCCTGGATGCCTATCAGGCGGGAGAGCTGCTGGTGGACGGACAGCCGGTGCAGCAGGACAACGGCACCGCTCTGCGCGAACTGCGGCAAAACGTCGGCATGATTTTTCAGAGCTTTAATCTTTTTCCTCACCTTACCGTGGGTAAGAACGTGATGCTGGCCCCGACGCTGGTGAAAAAGATGGCCAAAGGTGAAGCCGAGCGCACGGCCAGACGGTTACTGGAACGCGTCGGCCTGGCCGATAAATTTGATGCCTGGCCGGATAGCCTCTCCGGCGGTCAACAGCAGCGCGTCGCGATTGCCCGCTCGCTGGCGATGAATCCGGAAATCTTGCTGTGCGATGAAATAACCTCCGCGCTGGATCCGGAGCTGGTCGGCGAAGTACTGCAGGTGATTGAGTCGCTGGCGCAGGAAGGCATGACCATCATCATGGTCACGCACGAAATGAATTTCGCGCGCAAAGTCAGTGACCGGGTGGTGTTTATGCATCAAGGGCGCGTCCACGAAGTGGGTAGCCCGGACACACTGTTTACTCAGCCGCAAACGGCAGAACTTCGTCAATTCCTGGCCTGAGGGCCGCTTATACACCTGGAGCAAAAAATGGTACACACGCGTATTCGTCCGTTTAATACCAAAGAGACCTATCCGGAGCAAAATCTGGATAACGATCTGTGTCAGGCCGTCATCGCCGGAAACATGGTCTTTCTACGCGGGCAAATTGGGCAAAACTTAGACACCCGTGAATCAGTGGGCATTGGTGATATTGCGGCGCAAACCGAGCAGGCAATGTACAACATCAACATGCTGCTGGAAGAGAGCGGCAGCAACCTGCAAGAGATCTGCAAAATCACCGTTTATCTGACCGACGTTCGCCACCGTGAAACGGTATACAATATCATGGGTCGCTGGTTGAAAGGCGTGTTCCCGGTCTCTACCGGGCTGATGATTTCACATCTGGCGCGTCCGGAATGGCAGGTTGAGATCGACGTGATTGCCGTGAAGGCGGGTTGATAAACCGTCAGTGATACGCTCACCTATGAATTAAGGGAGGGGGATAAACGAACAGCAGGATTTCCCGACGCTCCCTTATATTCGTCCCTTTAAGCCTGAGGCAGGGTTTGTCGATTTCGTGGCGGTCTAAAGTGAGTCCCCCGCAGTTTACCCGCTCGGGCCTCTCCTCATACATGGATACTCCCTGCTGGCCAGATATGGACGGCGAAAATAAAACCGTCGCAATGTATGGGAACTCGGACAGCCATTACAATAACAACGTGAACACTCGCCTGCGCGACCTCGCCCGCTCGCTGCTGCCCGAAAGTGGCAAAGGCTATGCGTATCGCGATATTACCCTCTCGACCGGACATCGGGGTCGGCATATTCTCAGCCAGCAGTTCCAGAACGGTCTGCAAAAGTGGGACCTGATCGTCTTCCAGAGAAACTCGACGGAAGCCATCACCAAAAGGGCCGCAACCCGGGAGTATTTTACCCAATCGGCGATAACCATGGCGGAAATTGCGCACAAAGAGAATGAAAAGGTTGTCTGGTTCATGACCTGGGCCAGCAAAAATAAACCGGAGCTGACGGATAAACTGGAAAAGGCCTGTCTTGCTATCGCCCCCAGACACACGGCTACGTGGCCCCTGTCGGCCTCGCTTTTGCGCGCACCGTTGAGCAGCCCCCGGAGATAAATTTATACCACAGCGAGGGCAACCCCCCATCGCTGGCCGGCACCTACCTGACGGCCTGCGTGCTGTTTGCCACCCTCTATCATCACTCTCCGGTAGGCGGCGCCCTGCCCGTCGACGGCGATATGACCGAACGGACGGCCCGCGCCCTGCAGCAAACCGCATGGGATGCGGTCCTCGCTTTCAGAGAGCAAAAGTCATCATAAACCTCCAGCCCGGCGCTAATCCTCCTCCATCCGCTGATACTCTTCGCTGAGGAAATCCACCAGCGCGCGCACCGACGGCAATAGCCCGCGGCGTGAGGCAAAGACCGCATGAATCACCTCCCGGCGCGGCTGCCACTCGTCAAGTACCACTACCAGCTCACCCGCCGCTAGCCGATCGCGCACCATTAATAGCGGCAGCTGAACAACGCCAATGCCGGCGACCGCCGCTTCGCACAGCGCCAGCATGTCGGTGGTCACCATTCGCGGCGTAAAATAGACCTCCGCGCGAGCGCCCTGCGGACCGCTCAGCTGCCATTTATGCTGATGTTTGCCGGCGGCCAGGCTCAGTCCCGGCCACTCGCTGAGTTCAGACGGCGCCTGCGGCTGCCCCATGCGCGCCACCAGCGCCGGGCTGGCAAACAGCCGGTGCCCGCGATCGGCCAGCACCCGCATCACCAGATCGCTATCATCGAAGGGCCGCGGCCGCACGCGAATAGCCACGTCAACCCCCTCACCGACCACATCAACCCGCCGGTTGGTTGCCTCCAGATGCACGTTCACCCCCGGATAGCGCTGCATAAAGCGCGCCAGCATCGGGCCAATATGCACATGCAGGAGGGTAACCGGACAGGTGAGCTTCACGCTGCCGCGCGGCTCAGAACGCAGAGTATCCACCGCCTGCTGCGCCGCCTCGGCCTCGATCAGCATCGCTTTGCAGTGCTGATAAAACGTCTGCCCCACTTCGGTTACCGCGAACTGCCTTGTGGTGCGATGAATCAGGCGCACGCCGAGCCGCTCTTCCAGCTGGGCAATGCGGCGGCTGAGCTTCGATTTAGGCTGATCGAGCGCCCGACCCGCGGCGGCGAATCCGCCATGATCCACCACCTGGACAAACCAGGCTAAGTCGTTGAGATCCTGCATCCTTCCCCCCATCGTTCCATTTTTAGAACAGTATAGGTCATTTTTGCTATCTACCGGGCTATTAGCCGCGCATCTAAGCTTATCGACATCGAAACAACCGTACAGGAGAGAACAATGAAACAGATTACAGGCGTCTATACCGCGCCATCCCCGCACTGGGTGGGTAACGGTTTCCCGGTACGCTCGCTGTTTTCTTATCAAACCCACGGCGAGCAGCTGAGCCCCTTCCTGCTGCTGGATTACGCCGGGCCGCATAGCTTCCCGGCGGGAAGCGGCAAACGCGGCGTTGGCGAGCATCCGCATCGCGGGTTTGAAACCGTAACCGTCGTGTATTCAGGTGAAGTTGAGCACCGCGACTCGACCGGCAAAGGCGGCGTGATTGGCCCCGGCGATGTGCAGTGGATGACGGCGGGCGCCGGGATCCTGCACGAAGAGTTCCACTCGGCGGAATTTACCCGTAGCGGCGGTGAGCTGAAGATGATCCAGCTGTGGGTCAACCTGCCGGCCAAAGACAAAATGGCCGCGCCCGGCTACCAGAGCATCACCGCGGACCTCATTCCCCGCGTCGCGCTGCCGGATAACGCAGGCCACGTTCGGGTCATCGCCGGTGATTATGCCGACGTTTCCGGCCCGGCGCGCACCTTTTCGCCGCTGAACGTCTGGGATATGCAGCTGACGCAGGACCGCGACGTCTCGTTACGCCTGCCTGCCGGCTGGAGCACCGCGCTGGTTGTTCTTGAAGGTGAAATCAGCGTTAACGGCGCTGAAAATGCGCGCGAAGGGCAGCTGGTGGTGTTGAGTCAGCAGGGTGAAACGCTGCACCTGAGCGCTACCGCTGATGCCAAAGTCCTGCTACTGGCCGGCGAACCGCTGGGTGAGCCTATCGTCGGCTATGGCCCATTTGTCATGAACAGCAAAACGCAAATCGCCGAAGCGGTGCGCGATTTTAATAGCGGCCGCTTTGGCCAAATCTGACGCTACAGAGGTACAAAAAATGTCTACTCCAGCTAATTTTAACGGGTCTCGCCCGGTGATTGACGTAAACGACAGCGCCATGCTGCTGATTGACCATCAGAGCGGCCTGTTCCAGACCGTTGGCGATATGCCCATGCCGGAACTGCGCGCCCGGGCCGCCGCGTTGGCGAAGATGGCCTCCCTTGCAGGGATCCCGGTCATCACCACCGCCTCGGTACCGCAGGGGCCTAATGGTCCGCTGATCCCTGAGATCCATGAGAATGCGCCGCATGCTCACTATATTGCGCGCAAGGGTGAAATTAACGCCTGGGATAACCCGGATTTCGTGGCGGCAGTGAAGGCCACCGGGCGCAAAACGCTGATTATCGCGGGCACCATTACCAGCGTGTGCATGGCGTTTCCGTCTATTGCGGCCGTCGCCGATGGCTATAAGGTCTTCGCGGTTATCGACGCTTCAGGCACCTACAGCAAGATGGCGCAGGAGATAACGCTGGCTCGCGTCGTTCAGGCCGGCGTCATCCCGATGGATACCGCCGCGGTGGCATCCGAGCTGCAGCGGACCTGGAACCGTCCCGACGCCGCCGAGTGGGCCGAGGTTTATACTAAAGTGTTCCCGGCCTATCAGCTGCTGATTGAGAGCTACGCCAAAGCACAGGACGTGGTGAAGAACGGCGAACAGCTTGATTCACAGCGTTAAAGCCACCGCCCCGGCGTTTTTTGCCGGGGCGGTGTTCATTGCTTGAGCGAACGGTAAGGAAAGAATAAATACTGCTTGACCGTTTTAGCGCAACTCCCTATAGTACCGCCCCGTTGCCCACCCAAGGTGTGCAGCGAAACAATATGGTGAGGTGTCCGAGTGGCTGAAGGAGCACGCCTGGAAAGTGTGTATACGGCAACGTATCGAGGGTTCGAACCCCTCTCTCACCGCCATATTTGAAGAAGAGCTCGTACGCAAGTACGGGCTTTTTTTTCGCCTGTGACCCGTCCTGAATAGCGTTGACACATTTTACTCACACACTGAGGAAGATGTGATGAACCATTATGTTAAGCGCACATAACGCGATGACCCTCTATTAGCCGCTTCGCGGTGTATCAAATACACCGCGAAGATGAGCACTTTTAGAATGCCAGTGACGCCTGAACAAAGAACGTTCTCGGCTCGCCAACATATTTCCCGTAGTTATTATCCGTTGAACGCGTGTAGTAGCGCTGATCGAAAAGGTTTTTAATCCCGGCGCCCAGTTTCAAATTTGACCATGACGGCCCCATGTCATATTCGCCGCGCATATTCCACACCATATAGCCCGCAATATTGCCGTACTGGCCATCATCACTCTCCTGAGTGATATAACCGTTGCCGGCATCAGACGACCCCGGAGAATGCTGGCGCGATTGCGAATAGCCATCAACGTTCCACACCCAGCTGCCCGTTGCATAGCGGGAGCCCACCGTCAGCACCTGACGGGAATAGAACGGCAGATCTTTACCCGAAAACTCTCCGCTAACGGATACGGCGCGCGTATAGGTATAGGTGGAATAGAGGCTGAGCCCATCCAGACTATGCGCCAGTTCGCTGAGATCGTAGTTCAGAGCCAGCTCGACGCCTTGATGTTTGGTCGCGCCCAGCGTGGTCCAGCCGATGGTGTTGTTGATGTACTGCAGCTGATTATCAAAATCAATGTAGAAAGCCGTCAGCTCCGCTTTAAGTACGGAATCGTCATAGCGGGTACCGACCTCATAGGTGTGCGCTTTTTCAGGCTGCAGGCCAGGAGCCGGCTGGCCGTGATTCCCCCCGCGCGTTAGCTGGAAATACTGCAAACTGCCGAAAGAAGTATTGGCGTTAGCAAACAGCTTCCAGCTGTCGGACAGGTGGTACATCACGTTGATCGAAGGCAAAGGTTCGCTATACGATTTTTCTCGTGAAATGTCGGCGAAAGAATCATTTACATGCGTACGGATGCTTTCATAGCGTAGCCCGGGGGTGATGGTCCAGTTACCGACGTTGACGGCATCATCAATATAAAACGCGTTAGCTTCCGTACCGCCGGAAGTATGCTGGTAGTAGTTCTCTTTTGAATTCGGTGCGGAGGTGGTGGTGGTCGGATCGTACCAGTCAGAGCGATAGCCTTTTTCATCCGAGGTCTCATTCAGATAACGGTAGCCCAGGGTTATCTCATGAGCCATATCCCAGAAGCGGAACAGATGTGAATACGTCGGCTCGATAGCCCAGGTCGTATAGTGACGCGGCGCTGCCGCCAGGCGGCTCTGTCCTGTCTGCGCCCCGGTGCCGTCGGTCTGAATATCGCTGGTACGGAAACTTTTCGTGAAATAGGTCAGCACTTCAAACTGGCTATCCTCTTCCTGATGGCGATATTTGAAAGACATATCCTGACGGCGCCCCGCAAACTGATCGAAGGGTCGTACGGACTGGAAGGGATTTTGCTGATACTGCTCTTTCGTCAGGCCGCCGGGCATACCTGCGGAGGCGTTATAGTAATGAAAGTTACCCGTCAGTTCGTCCTTCGGGGTAAAACGATAACGCGTTTTCAGCATAAAATCGTCAATATCGGTGTTGTCATTGTTTTCTCTGTACCCCTGCCCGTGCAAACCGGAGTACAGCAGCTCAGCCCCCAGACCATTCTCCGCCGTTCCGCCAACGGAAGCGCTGGTCAGCGTTTTTAACCCCCCGTGCGATGCGCCTTCCGTTTGCGCGCTTACCGCGCCGCCGAACTCTTCCGGGATATCCTTCGAGACGAAATTGATCACGCCGCCCACGTTCTGCGGCCCGTAACGGACGGCGCTACCGCCCCGGATCACATCAATGGATTGAATATTGCCCATTGAAAGAGGCGCCATTGACAGCTGCGGCTGGCCGTAAGGGGCAACGGAAAGCGGGACGCCATCCATCATGATGGTAGAACGAGGCGACAGGCGCGATGTCAGACCGCGCACGCCCACGTTCAAGGAGACATCGCTCCCGCCGGTGCCGTTATTCTCCTGAACCTGAACGCCGGGAATACCGCGCAGGGCTTCTGAAATCGTCTCCCCGCCCTTTTCCTTAACCTGCTGCTCCGTCACGATGGTTCTTGCGCCAGGATGATCGAGCACAACCGTGCTGTAATCCGGCGAATCAAGCCAGTTACCCACGACCGTCAGCGTATCCGTACGATCGGTTGACGAAGAGTCATCATTTTTATCAATAGCCAGGGCCGGGAAGGCTAAAACAATAGCGGTAGCAAGCAGCGAGTGCCGGAAGTGACCAGACATGAAAGATCCCCTGTAAAAATAAATATGCTAATTATTAATGATTTAAATTATGAATGGTTTGCATTATGAGAAACGCAATGATAATAATTAGCAATACATGTCAATGTAAACTATTTTTTGAACCGACGGTCGTTTTACACGCCAGCCAGCAGGTCGGGCTGTGTCGCTGCTATTTGGATTGGGAAAATGAGAGAGAAACTTTGGTGGCAGCTGGCGTTAACCGGCTGTATTTACTCTTAGCAGCAAATCTGCAGGCATCCCCCGTCACGGTGACGGATATTGCCGGAATCTGGCTACAGGCCAGGTAGTCGTCGCGTTTTACTCGTTAGCCGGCGCCTCCGGAGAGGCTGCCGGCTCCCGATCATACTGACCGGTCCGCAAGGCGAGCGCTACTTCACCGCCACATCCCGCACATCGAATGTTTTCAGGACCTGGGCCGCAGCGGCAAAGTCCGGGCTAAGCGGGCGATCGCTATCCATAAATTTCACCTGGCGCCTGAGCGCATCGTACAGGGCGCCGGTCGGCGGCGACATCCTGAAGCCGCTGTTCTTCTGCTTACGCAGATCGATAGCCTGCGCGTCATGCACCAGCAAAATCCCCAAAAGCTGATAGCTGTTATCGATTTGCTGCTGCAGGCGCTGCGCGACTTCCGGCGCATTCGTCGCGATATCCTCAATATCGCCAGCGACCGGCATAAAGTCCATCGACACCGGCATGGCCAGCTCTTTGTTACGCATCGCCAGCGACATCACCGGTTTTTCCATCGCCCCAAAGGCGTGAACGGTATTGTCCGTGCCGAGGAAACGCGTCAGTCCGGTAAACGACGGGTTATTGAGCTTCACGACCTGCTGCGCGTTGGCCAACGCGCTATGGGCCAGCGCCAGGCTCAGCTGTTCAAAGGAGATGACCCACGGCAAAGGTTCAAAGTTGGCGGTTGGCAAAACGGCGCCTTTCACCCCGTTTTGATCCACATAGCCCAGCCGATCCTGCGGGCGGTCCGACGGAGCGGAAACGCCGATCGCGACGCCGGGGTTATCGTCCGAACTGTTGAGCTGCACCAGCAGCTGGTCCCAGGCCTGCTGGTAGCTACGCTGCAGCTCGGCCAGTAAATAGACGCCGGAGCGGAAGCTCAGCGGATCCTGCAGCGGGCGGCTGTCGTCATGCTCCCACAGGCTGGAGCCGGCAAGCAGCGTGCGCAGATGACTGCCCATCGCCACCACCTCCGGGTAGGGGCGCAGCGCCAGCGTATTCTCGAGGAAAGGCGAAACGTTGCCGTTTAACGCCTCAAGGCTGGTGGCATAAATCAGAGAATTAAGCGGCAGCAGATGAGCCAGCGAATTCAGCGCCAGCGCGCCGCTGGAGGCCGAATAAGCGTTGGAGCTCAGGATGGATAGCGCATCTTTGGCATAAGGCACCACCGCCGACGTTTTGCTGCGCTCCAGCGCGACCTTAGCCGGAACCTTTTTCCCCTGGTAGTAGACATCGCCTTCGCCGATCATCGCCAGCCCGATATGGCTGATAATGGTGATATCCCCCTCGCCAATAGAGCCTTCGCTCGGGATAACCGGCGTGATGCCTTTATTGAGGAAGTCGACGTACGCGTCAATCACCTCCGGCTGCACGCCCCCGCCGCCGGTCAACAGCGTGTTTAGGCGGGTTACCATCGTTGCCCGGGCGATACGCTGGCTCATCGGCTCGCCGATAGCGCCCGAATGGGCATGTAGCAGGCCGACGTTGAATTTCTTCGACGCGGCGATCACCTCATCGGTCAGCTTACCGTGGACGTCGACCATCGGCCGGTCCTTATTAAGACCGACGCCGACCGTTAGACCATAGATTTTTTGCCCATTCTGCGCCGCCTCAATCAGCACCTGGTGGGCCTTTTCCACCCGCGCCGTGGCCGCAGGAGAGATCGCCACGGCTTCGCCGTCCGCCACGCTGGCAATAATTGCTGGCGTAATCGAGTGTCCATCCAGAGTGACCGCGGATAAACCTACCTTGCTGTAGCTCAGAGTGAGCAGTGCAATCATCAAAAGCGACAATTTTGCTGACATAGATCCAACCCTCTTATTATTTATGCTGTCATGTTAATCAGGCAATCTTATTGAAATTAAATAACTTTGTTTTATAGCCACTCGCCGATCAGCGTTTTTTTTCCTTTTGCCGCTCGATCCTGAGCAACGCAACCATCGCCAGCACGCTGGCGATCATCACGTACCACGCCGGCGCAAAGCGCGTCCCGGTATTCTCAGTCAGCCAGGTCAACACCGCCGGCGCAAAGCCGCCAAACAGGGTTACCGCAAGGTTATAAGAAACGGACATGCCGCTGGCACGAACGTCGGTGGGGAAAAGCTCGGACAGCGCCAGGGGGGCCACGCCGACGAACAGCGAGACCAGGATGCAGAACAGGCTTTGCACCACAATCAGCGTCAGCGTGGTATGCGAAGCGTCGAGCAGCAGCAGCAGCGGATAGCTGCAGATAAGCAGCAGGCCGGCGCCGATCATCAGCAGCTTATGCGTGCCGATACGATCGGAGTAAGTGCCAGCGGCGACGCAGCACACCACCATAAAGCAGTTGCCAATCAGCGCCGCGAGGAACGCCTGGTGGCTCTCAAAATGCAGCTGGCGCTGAACGTAAATCGGCATGTAGATAATCAGCGCGTAGACGCTAACGGCCCACAGTATCGATAGCCCGGTACCGAGCAACACCGCGTTGCCGTGCGCTTTAAAAAGCTGCAGCAGGGGCATTTCCGGCCTGACCTTCTCCACCTTGCGGCGGGCCTGCTCCTCAATAAAGAGCGGCGTTTCCTCCAGTGTTTTACGCATCCACAAACCGATAGGCGCGATGGAGAGGCCAATAATGAACGGAATGCGCCAGCCCCAGTCACCGATCTGTTCGTGGCTGAGGGTCAGGGTCACCACCGTGGCCACCAGCGCGCCAAAGATATTGGAGATCCCCATGCTGGCCTGCAGCCAGGAGGCGTACTGGCCCTTTTTCTCGGCCGGCGCATGTTCGACCAAAAAGGCCGCCGCGCCGCCCACTTCGCCCCCGGCGGAGAAGCCCTGCAGCACCCGACCGCACAGAATCAGCAGCGGCGCGCCAATGCCGATCGCACTGTAGGGCGGAGCAAAGGCGATGATCGCCGTGCCCACGGCCATGGTCATAATGGTCAGCGTCAGGGCGGCCTTGCGCCCTACCCGATCGCCATAGACGCCGATGACCAACGCCCCCAGAGGCCGAATCACAAAACCGAGACCGAAAGCTAAAAACGCCTCAAACAGCTGCGCCCCGGCATCCTGCTGATGGAAAAAGTTCTGCGCGATATAGACCGCGAAAAAGGCATAGATTGAAAAGTCATACCATTCCAGCGCATTACCTATTGATGCCGCAGCAATCGCTTTATACCCCTTGCTGCGCGGCTCCGGTACCGACCGGATAGCCTCGGCGCTCAGGGGGGAAGTCGTGGTTTTTGTCATAATGACCTCATACGCAGGGCTAGCCGGCCGCAGATAAATTGATATAAGAGATTGATTTTTCTTTTACTTCATCCAGGGACTCCTGATAACCCGCGTCGGCATAGCGCATCACGCCGGTACTGGTATCATTGGTCATGGAGAGCTGCAGGCGCTGCGCCGCGGCGTCTGAACCGTCGGCCACCACCGTCACGCCGGAGCTGGTCATATAGCCGCTATACCCGCCGCCGCCGGAGTGAATCGCCACCAGATCGGCCATCGACGCGCAGTTCACCAGGGCGTTGAGCAGCGGCCAGTCGGCGATAGCGTCCGAGCCATCCTTCATCTTCTCGGTCATGATATTGGGATGCGCCATCGCCCCGGCGTCGAGATGGTCGCGAGTGAAGGCAATCGGCCCGCTCAGGCGGCCGTCGGCCACCATGCGGTTCACCTCCAGCGCCAGCTCCGTTCGTTCGCCGTGGCCAAGCCAGGCAATACGCGCAGGCAGACCTTCGAACGGCACCTTCTCGCGGGCCAGGCGGATCCAGTTGCTGACGATTTGGTTGTCGGCAAAGCGCGTCAGCAGATAATCGTCGATGACCCTGATGTCGTCGCGATTATTGGACAGCGCTATCCAGCGGAAGGGGCCGATAGCGCGGCAGAACAGCGGGCGCAGGAAGGCCTCGGTAAAAATCGGGATCTCAAAGGCGCGCTCAACCCCTCCCTGACAGGCATGGGTACGAATAAGGTTGCCGTTATCAAACACCACGGCGCCGCGATCCATAAATCCGAGCATGGCGGTGACGTGCCGGACGATCGAGCGGCGGCCGGCATCCATCAGCACGTCGATATCCTTTTCACGCTGGGCGACAACCTGCTCCGGAGAGTAGCCGGAAGGCACGTAGCCGTAGACTAAATCATGGGCCGCGGTCTGGTCGGTGACGATATCGGGAGTGATGCCTTTGGCTAAAATAGCCGGAAAAACGTCGGCGGCATTGCCCAGTAAGCCAACGGAGACGGGCTGCCGATTGGTCTGCGCATCGCTGATAAGGGTGAGCGCATGTTCAAGGTCCCGCGCCTGATGCTGCAGAAAGCCGTTTTTCAACCGCTTGTCGATGCTCTTTTGGTTGACCTCTACCGTGAGGATCGCGGCCCCGGCCATGGTGCCGGCCAGCGGCTGCGCCCCGCCCATCCCCCCTAAACCGGCGGTCAGAATAAAGCGCCCGCGCAGATCGTTATCAAAGTCGCGTTCGGCAATGCGGGAAAAAATCTCATAGGTCCCCTGAATGACGCCCTGCGAGCCGATATACTGCCAGTCGCCGGCGGTTAGGCCGCCCCAGCAGATCAGATTGTCCTTCTCCCAGCGATAGAAGTTGTCCGCTTTGGCCCACTGGCCGACCATATTGCAGTTCGCCATAATCACCAGCGGAGCGTTGGCGTGGGTTTGCAGCAGGCCAATCGGCTTGCCGGACTGCACCAGTAGGGTTTGGTCTTCGCGCATGGTTTTCAGCGCCTGCACGATGGCGTCGTGCGACGGCCAGTCGCGCGCGGCGCGGCCTAGCGCGGCGTAGACCACCAGCTCGTCAGGGTTTTCCCCCACCGCCAGCACGTTTTCCAGAAGGCGAAGCAGGGCTTCCTGACGCCAGCCGAGGCAGCGAAGCTGGGTACCCGAGGTCACGCTATAGCTCTTTTTCATTTTGCGACTCCCTGCTGAATATGGCTGAACAGCTCGATCCCCAGGATCTTCTCAACGGCAGGATAAACCGCCGGATCGGTAACGGAGGAAGAGAGCGGAATTTGGCTATGGTGCTGGTGAAAAATAACGATTTCGAGGCCCGGCTTCAGCTGCCCGGCGCTGACCGGGTTGCCCTGCATATCCAGCGTGGTGATGACGTCCGGATAGGTGGCCATGCGCTGGCCGTGGCGATCCTCCACCGCCATATGTTCATTCATCACGTGGATGCGGCGCAGGTTTTCGCCCTCGCCGACGTCGATAACGCCGACGTCAAAGGCCTCACTGGTATATTGCAGCGTGGTTTGCGTCACTTTCCCGCTGCCGATGATCTGCCCGCCGGTGTGGTTGCATATCGCATCGATGACCGCGCTGCCGCCCTTTTTACCGGCGGCGATAATGGTTTCGCCAAGGGAAATGGCGCGGCTGATACCGCCATGCGCGGCGTGCTGGCGCACGTAGGCGCCGCGAATCGGGTTACGACAGCTGGCGATGAAGCCCCCGGACATGTCCGAGGCTTTACGCAATATGGGGGAGACTTTGGCGGTGGCGCCTTTAACGACCAGTTCAATATAGGCATGATTCTTTCGATTGCCGCCCACCGCCGCCTGAATCATCGGCTCGCTGCTGGAAGCAAGGCCCAGCGAGCCCATATCGCCGGTGGGATGGGCGCGCAGATCCCCCACCGCATCGACCACTTTGGTGCCGAGAATGGCGGACGGCAGCCAGCCGTTTAGCGTACTGGACATCCCGTTTTGCCCGATAATCAGGCCATAAATGGGCTCACCCAGCTCTTTTTGCACCAGCTGGACGGCCTTAACATAATCTATCCCGAGCATTTCCCAGTCGGTCAGCCCGCCGGGGGCGCCAATCGCCGCGGCGGTGGCAATCCAGGCGCTATCGTCGACCTCATCCATGGTGACCAGCTCGGGGCGGCCAACGGTGACCGCCATTCTGCCTAACTCCAGCCCGTGTTCGACCCAACCGCCGCCGCCGCAGGCAAACACTGAACCACCCTTAACGGCAGCTTCGACGTCAGCCAGTGTTAAAATTCGACCCATTGCTATTCCTCCAGAAGTACAGAACTCGTAAGCAGGCGCTAAAGTGCATAATTAATGAATAATCATCGCGGCCCTGGTTCGATACTAGAGGGCGGAATGTCAAAATGTCATATTACTTTTTGGCCACAGCGTATAACACAATGTTAACGATCAAAAAAAGCCACCGCGCGCTAATTTGCGCGAAGAGAAGTTAGGCATTTTCGGCGCCGATGGAGGCGACGAGCTATCTCGACCAGTGAACCTGAATCGACTCCAGCGTGCTGATAAATTCCTGAGCCAGCCGCGAAAGTGGTTCGTACATGCCGTGGATAATGCTGATTGGCGTTTTAGCCGTTGGTGAGAGAGGACGAAAGACGACGTTGGTCCATACCGGGCCACTGGCGGTAATCTCATCGATCAGCGCGATGCCCACCCCCGCCTGAACCAGGGCGCAGGCCACATGAATCTGCTGTGATTCAACGATTGGCCGGACAACAATGCCTTCATCATTAAAGAGTTGTCTGACTATCTGCCCGATAGGGATATCAGAGCCGTAGCCAATAAACGGCTGACCAACCAGATCTTCGACATTGATCGTATTTTTGGCGGTCAGCGGATGCGTCGCCGGAAGCGCAACGACCAGATGATTTTCATATAACACCCGGGACTGCACGTTTGGGTGGCCCTCATGGAGGAAGGCAATCCCCAGCTCAACCTGCTGGGTCAGCACCGCCTGCATTAACACGTCGGGGATCATGGTATGCAGAATCACCCGGGTATCGGGCAGCGTACGGTGAAATTTGGCAATAGCGTTGGGTATTAACCCCTGCCCGAGGCTGGGGCTACAGGCAATCCGCAGATGGCCCATGCGGTTTTGAATCAGGTCCTCAGCAACCTCATTAACGCGCTGCACGCCGAGATAGACCGAGTTGACTTCAATAAAGAGGTGCCGCGCCTCTGGCGTTGGATAAAGCCGCCCTTTTATCCGTTCAAACAGCGATAGCCCCAGCCGCTGTTCGGTATAGCCGATGAGGCGGGAAACGGCCGGCTGCGAAACGTGCAGCAGCTTTGCCGCGCCGCTGATGGAACCCGTCAGCATAATGGCGCGAAAAACTTCAATTTGTTTGAGATTTAAGCGCATTCAATTCCCTTAAAGGTTAACATAATGTTATGCAAGAGTGATAAATAAGCATAAGACATAATACGTACAGCCACCCTACACTAGACGCAGACTTTGGAAAAGAGGCTGATTATCCATCAGCCACATATGCATTTTTATGCAAAATTTTCGGTAAAAGTTATAAGGGTGTGCGTTATGAGTGTGCAGAAGAGATGGGACATAGTCGTAAAGGGCAATCTGGTTGATGCCGACGGCATCACACTCGACGGATGGCTGGCTATCGAGCAGGGAAAAATCGCTGCCACCGGCAGCGGCCCGCTGCCGCAGGCTGAAAAAGTTATCGATGCCAGCGGCAGGTGGGTTATTCCCGGAGTAATTGACGGTCAGGTACACTCCGGTAGTCAGGCCAATCAGGAGGGCCTCGGCTGGGCCTCACGCGCCGCCGCCGCCGGAGGCGTGACGGTGATGGTTGATATGCCTTATGACGATCCCGAGCCGGTCGCCAGCCGCGGCCAGCTGGACAATAAAATTGCCGAGGTCGAACGCGACTGCCACGTCGACGTGGCCCTGTTCGGCACGTTAAACCAAAAGCACGGCTTCGACGCGGCGGCGGGACTCATCGAGGGAGGGGTCTGCGCGTTTAAATTCTCGACGTTCGAAGCCACTCCCGGCCGTTTCCCTCGGGTCGAGGAGGACGATCTGCGGCATGCGTTCCAGCTGATCGCCCCGAGCGGCCTGGCCTGCGCGGTGCACAATCAGATGCAGGAAATGACGCGCAAAAACATCCAGCGCATGGTTGCTGAAAACGATACCGGCTGGGACGCGTTCCTGCGCGCGCATACGCCCCTGATCGAAGATCTGGCCACCTCGCAGCTGTATGAAATTGGCGCGGTTACCGGCGCCCGCGCCCATGCGGTCCACGTGTCAACCTCGCGCGGGTTTGAGATCTATAAAATGTACAAAAATGCCGGCTATCCGGTCTCAATCGAAACCTGCGTTCAGTATCTGATGCTTAACCATGAAGAGCACTCGTTCCGCCTGGGGGCAAAAACCAAACACTACCCGCCCATCCGGCCCAAATCTGAGTCCGAACGGCTGTGGGTGCATATCGCGCAGGGGGACTGCACGTTCGTCTCTTCCGACCACGTCAGCTGGGGGCTGGAGCGCAAAGGGGATGAGAACATTTTCAAAAACGCCTCCGGCGGACCGGGCCTCGAGACCTTGCTGCCTGCGCTGTGGACCGGCTGCGAACAGCATGGGATCTCGCCCACGACGGTCGTGCAACTGCTGTGCCGCAATCCGGCGCAGCACTTCCTTCTCGATGACCGCAAAGGGTCATTTACTGCGGGTAAAGATGCCGACTTCGTGATTCTGAACCGCGAAACCTATCGCTTCGATCCCGCCACCAGCCTGTCGGCGGTAACCTGGAGCTCGTTCGCCGACATGGAGTTTACGGTGCGCGTTGAGCAGACATGGTGCCGCGGCATGCCGGTATTTAACCACGGAAAAATCGTCAATCAGCCTGGTGACGGTCGATTCCTGCGCCCGCGCAGCGCCGCATAACGGAGACAACGCCATGACAAACATAAACGCTGAAAGACTAAAGGATCGCCCTCTCATCAACGCTTCCCGCCTGTGGGAAAACGCCAACACCCTAGCGACCATGACGCTACCGGGTACGCCCTGGACGCGCCGCGCCTTCACGCCGCTGTTCAGCGAGGGCCGCCAGTGGCTGCAGCAGAAAATGGAGCAGGCCGGGCTTAGCGTCACCCTCGACGCGGGCGGCAACCTGATCGGCCGGCGGGCAGGACGGCGCATGGATTTGGCGCCGATAACGATCGGCTCGCACAGCGATACGGTGGTTGGCGGCGGACGCTATGACGGCATTATCGGCGTCCTGGCCGGCATTGAGATCGCCTTAAGCCTGCAGGAACGGGATATACAGCTTGAGCATCCGCTGGAGGTGATCGACTTCCTCTCTGAAGAGCCGAGCGACTACGGCATCTCCTGCGTGGGCAGCCGCGCCTTTTGCGGCGCGCTCGATAGCGGCATGCTGGCGGCTAAAAACCATGCCGGGGAGACGCTGGCGGAGGCGATGCTGCGCGTTGGCGCTAAGCCGCAGCTATTAACCGCGCCGCTGCGCGGCCCGGGCGGCACGGCGGCGTATATTGAGCTGCACATTGAGCAAGGCCCGGTACTGGAAAACGCGGGCTTACCCATTGGCATCGTGACGCATATCGTGGGGATCCGCCGGGTGCGGATTATGGTTCACGGCCAGCCGGACCACTCTGGCACCACGCCGATGGATATCCGCCGCGATGCCCTGGTCGGCGCCGCGCAGGTGATAACCCGCGTCCATCAGCAGGCCAGCGCGCGAAGCGGCAACCCGCATTACGTGGTGGCGACGATTGGCCGCATCGCGATGACGCCGAATGTGCCTAACGCGGTTCCGGGCTGGGTTGAGCTGATGCTTGAGGTCCGCAGCGACAGCCAGCAGGTTCTCGACATTTTCCCGGAAGACATTATGCGGCTGTGCGCATCAGAGCTGGCGGCTCTGGGGCTGTCCGCAACGTTGGAGCACGTGAGCCGCGCCAGCCCAACGCCCTGCTCGGACGTTGTGATGCGGGCGATCGCCGCAGCCGCCGAGCACCTGCAGCTGGAATACCAGCGCCTGCCTAGCGGAGCCGGGCACGATGCGGTGTACGTCTCCCCTACCGGCCCGGTGGGGATGGTGTTTATTCCATGCCTCGGCGGGCGCAGCCACTGCCCGGAAGAGTCGATTACCGAACGGCAGCTGGCGGATGGCGCCGCGGTGATGGCGCAAACTCTGCTCAACCTGGACCACCAGCTGGCCGGCTAATGACCCCCACGCCCACTCAGAGGAGCGGCGCCGGTCGCTCCTCCCGCGATTCATCACTATTTCGTCTCGTTTATCGACGCGGCGGAGCATCTGACGATGCTCCAGCTTTGCTCGCGCCTCCTGACCCTGGGCCCCTCTTTGCAGTAGATTACGATCGCTGACAAATCTATACTTGGCGCACAATTTAATCCTAAGGCCTGGACATGACCTTCTCTTCCCCACAAAACAAACGCGGCGTGACGCCGGCTAAAGCCATGGTCGCGGCGATCAGCGGCTACGCAATGGATGGTTTCGACCTGCTGATCCTCGGCTTCATGCTGCCGGCAATCAGCGCTTCTCTGGCGCTCAGCACCTCTCAGGCGGGTTCTCTCGTCACCTGGACGCTCATTGGCGCGGTGCTGGGCGGGATCCTGTTCGGTCATCTCAGCGATCGCCTGGGGCGCATTCGCGTCCTGACCTTCACAATTTTGATGTTCTCCGTTTTTACCGGTCTTTGTGCGGTCGCCCAGGGCTATTGGGATCTGCTGGCCTATCGCACCCTGGCGGGCATGGGCCTCGGCGGCGAATTCGGTATCGGCATGGCGCTGATTGCCGAAGTCTGGCCCGCCCATAAGCGCAACCGGGCCTCGGCATGGGTCGGCATCGGCTGGCAGCTAGGAGTCCTGCTTGCCGCCTTTATCACCCCGCTGCTGCTGGACATCATCGGCTGGCGCGGAATGTTTCTGGTCGGCCTGCTGCCGGCGCTGGTCTCATTTGCCATCCGTCGCGGCATGGGCGAACCCGAGGCGTTTACCAAAGATAGCCGCGTCGCTGAGGAGATGTCGTTCACGGCGCGGATCAAGATGCTGTTTGCCGACAGAGCCACCTCGAAGGCCAGTATCGGCATTCTGATCCTGTGTTCGGTGCAGAATTTTGGCTACTACGGCCTGATGATCTGGATGCCGAGCTATCTCTCCTCCAGCTTTGGCTTCTCGCTGACCAAATCCGGGCTGTGGACGGCGGTCACCGTGGTGGGGATGACCTTCGGCATCTGGCTGTTTGGCGTGCTGGCGGATCGCTTCCCGCGCTGGAAAATCTTCCTTATATACCAGGTCGGCGCCGTGGTGATGGTCATTATCTACGCCCAGCTGCGCGACCCCGTCGTCATGCTGTTTACCGGGGCGCTGATGGGAATGTTCGTCAACGGGATGATCGGCGGCTACGGGGCGCTTATCTCCGATACCTACCCGCTGAAAGTGCGCGCCACCGCGCAGAACGTGCTGTTTAATCTGGGGCGCGGCGTCGGCGGATTTGGCCCGCTGGTGATTGGCCTGTTCGTCAGCCACTGGTCGTTTACCGCGGCGATCACCCTGCTGGCCCTGCTCTATCTGCTGGACATTTTCGCCACCCTGTACCTGCTGCCGAAAAATCAGGGCAGCGAAGATGCGCTGGGGGCGATTGGCTAAGCCACGCACCGCGTCGGCGACGGCGTCGGGATAGGCTCCGCGCAGAAAAAACAAAGCCCGGGTTTCCCCGGGCTTTGCACTAAATATAACCGCTAGTAGTAGGCTTTCAGCGCTCGCTGGCAGAGCATCGAGCGGACGCAGTCGTCGGTCGTAAAGCGGACAATACCAACCATCTCGTCTTCTTCAAAACGCGCCAGCGCATCGACCAGGCCAGACCTTACGCCAGAGGGTAAATCACACTGGGTAATGTCGCCGTTGACGATAACCGTCACGTTCTCCCCGAGGCGGGTCAAAAACATTTTCATTTGCGCAGCGGTCACGTTCTGAGCCTCGTCCAGAATCACAACCGCATTTTCAAATGTACGTCCACGCATATAGGCGAACGGCGCGATTTCCACCTTGCCGATTTCCGGACGCAGGCAGTATTGCATAAAGGAAGCGCCCAGCCTTCTCACCAGCACGTCATAAACGGGGCGGAAATAGGGGGCGAATTTCTCGGCGATATCTCCCGGTAAGAAGCCGAGGTCTTCATCGGCTTGCAGAACGGGACGGGTAACAATAATTCTGTCCACATCCTTATGGATCAGGGCTTCAGCTGCTTTTGCCGCGCTAATCCAGGTCTTCCCGCACCCGGCTTCACCGGTGGCAAAGATCAGCTGTTTATTGTCGATGGCATTCAAATAATGCACCTGAGCGTCATTGCGCGCTTCAATCGGCGATAAATCGCGGCTGTCCCGCGCCATGCCAATGGCTTCTACGCCACTCATTTGCACAAGCGATGTGACCGATTCTTCTTCGCGCTGCTTATGGCTGCGCGAATCCTGTCTCAGCACACGTTTGGCCTCACGACGAGCTTTGGTCACTGCTTTTTGTCTTCCCATGGATAGCACCTTGCGTTGTTGGTTTACATCACACGCGTCAATATCGACGCGATTATGCGCACGAACGATTGAGGTTTGGCTTCCTTTTAAGCCATTGCTTGCCTGTCGAATTGACAACGGGTCACGGCTACGCGCACCGCTCACCCGGTCTGGGTTCGGATGGTCTGTAGTGACTGGAGAAATATTAGGGGTGTGGGAATCGCGGCCGGAAGTGTGGCCCCCGTGCTGATGAGTACGGTAAGAAGTTTTACATTTTCCGTTACAGCAATCGGGCATTCGCGATCTCCATAGTGAAACGACATCACTGCCGGGAACTACCGCGTCTGTAATAAGTACATCAAAAATAATTCTTAATGCAACTTATTTTTCACATACAGACAACAAATAATTTTCATTGCAGCTCTGGAGAGTTTCCGACAATTAGATTACAGAAAAATAACACAAGGCAGGAAATACAAAAAAAGAATGGAAAAACAGCAGAAAACGCCCTGCCCTTGCGGGCAGGAACGTCAGGCTTCAAGCAGGGACTGCGCCAGGTAGTGCTGGCTATCCTTGACCCCCGGCAGCGCAAAGAAGTAACCGCCGCCGATCGGCTTGACGTACTCCTCCAGCGCTTCGCCGTTGAGACGCTTTTGCACCGTCAGGAAACCTTTTTCCAGATCGTGCTGATAGCAGACAAACAGCAGCCCCATATCCAGCTGCCCGGAGTTGGTCACCCCCAGCGAATAGCTATAGCCGCGGCGCATCATCAGGTTCGACTGCGTCTGCGGCGTGCGCGGGTTAGCCAGCCGAATGTGGCTATCGAGGGCGATAATATCGCCATCGGGATCCTTCGCGTAATCCGGCACGTCGTGCTCATGCTGCATCCCCAGCGGCGCGCCGCTGTGCTTGTCGCGGCCGAAAATCGTCTGCTGCTCTTTCAGCGGCGTACGATCCCAGAACTCAACGTGGAACTGGATAATGCGCGCCGCCTGATAGCTGCCGCCCGTCGCCCACGCCGGTTCTCCCTGCCCGGCGGTAACCCATACCACCTCGTCCATCAGCGCGCTGTCGGTGCTCACCGGGTTCGCCGTGCCGTCCTTAAAGCCCAGCAGGTTAACCGGCGTCTCCTTACCTTTGCTCCGCGCGGCGCTATCGGAGATAAAGCCCTCGCGCTTCCAGCGGACGCTCAGCAGATCCGGGGTATGCTTAATCACATCGCGCAGCGCGTGGATCACCGTATCCTGGGTGTTGGCGCAAATCTGTAGCAGCAGATCGCCGTGACAGAGCGCGGCATCCAGCGAATCGTTGGGAAAGCGCGTCATCTTCTGCAGCTTCTTCGGCGCGAGACTCGCTAAGCCATAGCGCTCGTCAAACAGCGAATGGCCGACCGAAACGGTCATCGTCAGGTTATCCGGGGCGATCCACGGCCCGAGAATGCCCGAGTCCATCGGCGGCAGGCGCGGATTCGGTGTATCCGGCGCCGGCCCGCCCTTGGTCAGGAAGGCAATACGCTGGGTCAGCAGACGAAACAGCCGCTCGAGGTCGGCCTTATCGCTGGCCAGCACGTCGAAGGCCACCAGCATCATCGCGGTTTGCTGCGGGGTGAGGATCCCCGCCTGGTGCAGGCCATAAAAGGGCTGCTCCTCCATACGCGCGTTGGGCGACAGCGTGCCCGGCGAGCTGGTGCTTTTGGCCGCATGCGCAACCGGACAGCCGCCGGCGATGGCCAGCGCGCCGCCTAGCGCACCGATCCCTTTTAATAACCGCCGACGTGACGGTTCATTCACCTCGAATTGCTTCTGCTCTGCCATTGCTTTAGTCCAGACCCAGGATCCCGCGCAGCTGAGCCAGATCTTCCGCCAGGGTGGTGATCGGGCCTTTCAGCGCGTTACGATCCGCATCGGTCAGCTTGTCATAGGTCTCATAGCCGTCTTTGGTGCGGTATTTCGCGAGGATCGCGTCAACTTTCTTGAAGTTAGCGTCAACTTTCGCCAGCAGCGCGGCGTTCTCTTTCTGCAACTGCGGACGCAGCAGGTCGACAATTTTCTGCGCGCCGTCAACGTTGGCCTGGAAGTCCCACAGGTCGGTGTGGCTGTAGCGATCTTCTTCGCCGCTGATTTTGCTGGCGGCCACTTCTTCAATCAGGCCCGCGGCGCCGCCCACCACTTTAGACGGCGGGAACGCCAGCTCGCTGATGCGTTTTTGCAGCTCCAGCACGTCGGTATTCAGACGGTCGGCGTAGCTCTCCATGCCCTTGGTGCTGTTGTCGCCAAACAGGGCTTTTTCCAGACGGTGGAAGCCGGTGAATTTCGGATCTTCCGCCTTCTTCTCGTAGTCGTCTTCACGGGCATCAATGCTGCCGTCAAGATCGGAGAACAGCTCGGCGATCGGTTCGATGCGCTCGTAGTGCTGACGCGTCGGGGCATACAGCGCTTTCGCTTTTTCGATATCGCCCGCTTTCACCGCGTCGGTGAAGGCCTTCGTGCCGCTAACCAGCTGGGCGGTTTGTGCCGTGACGTAGGCTTTATAGGCGGTAATCGCTTCGCCGAGGCTCAGCAGCGCGTCGGCTTTCGCCGCGTCTTTGGTGGCCGCGCCGGTGACAATCAGCTTCCCTTTCGGGTTAGTCAGCAGGCCGCAGGTCATATCGTATTCGCCCGGCTGCAGGTTAGCCGTCAGCTTTTGCGTAAAGCCCGGCGCAATGTTTTCGCGCTCTTCCACGACCATCACGCCTTTAAGGATCTCCCACTCCAGCGCCTTCTGACTGTGGTTCTGAATGATGAACTGCGTTTTACCCGCTTTCACGGTCACGTTCATCGGTTCACACTGCTTGTCATTAACGGTCACTTTTACCTGCGGAATATCCGCAGCCTGGGCGCAAAAGGCGGAGCTGAACAACGCTGCGACGGCAAGCTGCAGCGCATTACGGCGAAAATGAGTCATCATGATCATCCCTTTCGGTAAGTATGTGGTAACGATATATCCTGCGGCGCCCTACTTAAGCGGAGCGGTACGCGAGGCTGCTGGATTGCTACGCGGCGGCAGCGCAAACAGCACCAGCGCCGGAATCAAATAGATAAAGTACACCGCCACTTCGCTGACGGTCGGCGCTTCCTGATAGCCGAAGATGCCTTCAAGCAGCGTACCGAACAGGCTGTGCGTCGACAGCACGCCGCTCAGATCGAACGCCACGTCCTGGAAGTGGTTCCACAGCCCGGCCTCGTGAAAGGCGCGAATGGCGCCGGCGGCAAGGCCCGCGGCGACCAGCAGGATGAACAGGCTGGTCCACTTGAAGAAGGCGCCGAGATTAAGGCGGATACCGCCCCAGTACAGCAGGAAACCGAGGACGACGGCGGTGGCTAGGCCAAGTATCGCGCCCAGCGGCGGCCAGATACCGACATCCTGCTGGAACGCCGCCAGCAGGAAAAATACCGACTCCAGGCCTTCGCGCGCCACGGCAAAAAAGACCATCATCACCAGCGCCCAGCCGTGGTTGTTACCGCGCTGCAGGGCGTTATCCACCGCCTGCTCCAGCTGCTGCTTCACGTTGCGCGACACCTTGCGCATCCAGAACACCATCCAGGTCAGGATAAAGACCGCCACCAGCGCCACGATGCCCTCAAACAGCTCCTGTTCACGCTGCGGGAATTCGCCGGTTGTTTCGTTGATAAAGATCCCCAGGCCGAGGCACAGCGCCGCCGCGAGGATGACCCCAATCCACATTACGCCAATCCAGTTTCCGCGCTGAGTGCGTTTCAGATAGCTGGCGATCAGGCTGACAATCAGCGCTGCTTCCAGGCCTTCACGTAACATGATGAGAAATGGAACAAACATGCCGACATCCTTAAATGTGAGCCGCGGTCAACGGATGCAAAGATAGGTAAATATTTCTGATAGTGATTATCATTACAATAATCAGAAACACAAGTGAAATGTGTAGAGAATGATGACGAGTTGTAAATTAATCGCTGGAAAATAATTACTTAGGCAATTATTCGCCTGCGCCTGCGGCAGCGAACAGGATCGCCGGTTTTTTCGCAGCAGATATTTACCGGAGGTAGCGGCTGTGGCTAAATAGCGGCCTTATTTACCTGCGAAAAGAATAATATGACTCAGTTTTTACACTTCCTGCTGGCGCTGGTGGTTATCCTCGGCCTTGCCTGGCTTGCCAGCTATGACCGACAAAAAATCCGCTTTCGCTATATTATCCAGTTAATTGTTATTGAAATCGCCCTGGCTTTCTTTTTTCTCCACGCCGAAAGCGGCCTGTGGATAGTTAAAAATATCTCCGGCTTTTTCACCTCATTACTCGGCTTTGCCGCTGAGGGCACCAACTTTGTATTTGGCGGCATGAGTGAAAAAGGCCTGGCCTTTATTTTCCTCGGCGTGCTGTGCCCGATTGTCTTTATCTCCGCGCTGATTGGTATTCTCCAGCACTGGCGCATTCTGCCCATTTTTATTCGCGTCATCGGCACCCTACTGTCAAAAGTCAACGGCATGGGCAAGCTCGAGTCCTTTAACGCCGTCAGCTCGCTGATCCTCGGACAGTCGGAAAACTTCATTGCCTATAAGGGCGTGCTCGGCGATCTCTCCTCTCGCCGGCTGTTCACCATGGCCGCCACCGCGATGTCGACGGTGTCGCTGTCGATTGTCGGCGCCTATATGAGTATGCTGGACGCGAAATACGTCGTCGCGGCGCTGATCCTCAATATGTTCAGCACCTTTATTGTGCTGTCCATTATTAACCCGACGCGACCGGGCAGCGAAGAAGAGATTAAGCTGGAGAAGCTGCATGAGTCGCAGAGCTTCTTTGAAATGCTCGGCGAATATATTCTGGCTGGCTTCAAGGTGGCGATGATTATTCTGGCAATGCTGATGGGCTTTATTGCCTTAATCAGCGCCGTTAACGCCCTCTTCGCTACCGTATTTGGCCTCAGCTTCCAGCAGATTCTGGGCTACGTCTTTTACCCGCTGGCGTGGCTGATCGGTATTCCGCTCAGCGATGCGCTGAACGCCGGGAGCATTATGGCGACCAAGCTGGTGGCCAACGAATTTGTCGCCATGATCGAGTTGCAGAAAATTGCCGCCGGCATGACGCCGCGGGGGCTGGGCATTCTGTCGGTCTTCCTGGTCTCTTTTGCTAACTTTGCCTCGATTGGCATTATCGCCGGCGCCATTAAGGGGCTTAACGAGCCGCAGGGCAACATTGTTTCCCGCTTCGGCCTGCGCCTGGTCTACGGCGCGACGCTGGTCAGCCTGCTCTCCGCCAGCTTCGCCGGTCTGGTGCTGTAAGCGCGAGCTTGCGCCGCGAATATCGCCGCAATATCGCCGCAATTAAGGCGGGGCATCGCCCCGCCTTTTCTTAAGCAAAAAGCCTTATTCAGCAATAACGCTTATTTAGAAATGAACGCAAACCTGGCCATCGACGCGCATCACTGACTCCTGGGCGAAGCGCGACTTATAGATCGTGCGCAGCGCCTCAATCCCCTCTTCGCTCTTCGCATCTTTCCCGTGGATCAGCATCAGCGCCTTGCTCTGCTCGCGCGCCACGCTCCCGTCGTTACCCAGCCACTGGCCCCGGGCGTCAAACGCCGTCAGGCCGTCGCGAAAGCGCGGGGTGACGTCACGGTCAACAAACTGCTGCCACTCCGCGGGGGTGATATCTTTACCCGCCGGACGGCTGAGGCCAAAGTACAGCGTGGTCTGCTCCATGGCATTGTCCGCCGGGCAGGCGCCGGTAGCCGGCGCTGAAACGGTCGTTTTGGCCGGCGCCACGCAGCCGCCAAGCAGCCCTGCCAGCACCAGCGCCATTGCACCCTGTTTGAAACTCATATTGCTATCCTCATTGTTATTTGTGCTCAGATATCAGCGTATTTTCAGAGAATTAGCAAGAGGGTTCCCGTCGCTCTCGGTCCGGCTGCGGCGAACCGCGGAGACAAAAAAGCCCGCCGGAGGCGGGCTTTAGCAGAAAGCCTGTGCTTACTCTGCGGTCGCGCGGACCGGCGGCGCGGAGTGATAGTGGGCGTCGGCCTCGGCAAAACGCTGCTGCATGGATGCCGAAGGCGCTTTGCTCAGCAGGCTGAAGACCACAATCCCGAGGCTGCCAAAGATGAAGCCAGGGATGATTTCGTACAGGCCTAGCCAGCCAAACTGTTTCCAGACGATAACGGTCAGCGCGCCGATAACCATGCCGGCCAGCGCGCCGTTGCGGGTCATGCGTGACCACATAACGGAGAACAGCACCACCGGACCGAAGGCCGCACCGAAGCCCGCCCACGCGTAGCTCACCAGGCCCAGCACGCGGTTGTCCGGATTGGCCGCCAGCGCGATAGCAATCAGCGCCACCACCAGCACCATCATCCGACCCACCCACACCAGCTCTTTCTGCCCGGCGTTCTTGCGCAGGAAGGCCTTATACAAATCCTCGGTGATCGCGCTGGAACAGACCAGCAGCTGGCAGCTCAGGGTTGACATCACCGCCGCCAGAATCGCCGACAGCAGGATACCGGCAATCCACGGGTTAAACAGGATTTGCGCCAGTTCAATAAACACGCGCTCGGAGTTCTGATTTACCGCCCCGGCCAGCGCCGGGTTGTTGTTAAACCACGCGATGCCGAAGAAGCCAACCGCCACGGCGCCCGCCAGGCAGAAGATCATCCAGGTCATGCTGATACGGCGAGCGTGGACGATGCTGTGATGGGAGTCCGCCGCCATAAAGCGAGCCAGAATATGCGGTTGACCAAAGTAGCCCAGCCCCCAGCCCATCAGCGAGATAATGGCGACGAAATTAAGCCCCTTCAGCATATCGACGTTTTCAATGCTCTTTTGCTTAATCACCTCCAGCGAATCGCCGAAGCCGCCGACGGAAATAATCACCATCACCGGCGTCAGGATCAGCGCGAAAATCATCAGGCTGGCCTGCACGGTATCGGTCCAGCTTACCGCGAGGAATCCGCCGACGAAGGTATAAATAATCGTCGCGGCAGCACCGGCCCACAGCGCCGTTTCGTAGCTCATGCCAAAGGTGCTTTCAAACAGACGCGCGCCGGCAACGATGCCGGAGGCACAATAAATAGTGAAGAACAGCAAAATAACCAGCGCGGAGATAATACGCAGCACTCGGCTTTTATCTTCAAAGCGGCCGGTGAAATAGTCCGGCAGGGTCAGCGCGTTATTATTCACCTCGGTATGAACGCGCAGGCGACCGGCTACCAGCTTCCAGTTAACCCACGCCCCCAGCGTCAGGCCGATGGCAATCCAGCTCTCGGAAATACCGGAAAGAAATATGGCTCCCGGCAGCCCCATCAGCAGCCAGCCGCTCATATCCGAGGCTCCAGCGGACAGCGCGGTCACAAAGGGACCGAGGCTACGGCCACCGAGAATATAATCATCGAAGTTCTTCGTCGAACGCCAGGCAATAAACCCGATCAGTACCATGCCAAATATATAAATAGTAAAAGTCACCAACATCGGGGTGCTAATAGCCATGCAAATCTCCAGATTTTTTGTCGACAGCGTCCAGATTTGTCGTTTTATTCCACTACCGGAACGGGGTAATGGCACAATGGTTGTATTGGGCGACCGTATCCTGACGGAAGCTGCGGTTTTTCACAAACGATTTAACACAGCATTTACACTAATTCCGCCAATGACCAAACCTCATTTTGTTATAGGTTGCACTTCCTCACGTTTTTATTGGTTGCACCTGGTAAAACTGTTAACTGACGCAGGTAAATACGCCTTTAAATAAAGGTTAAATTACCGCTAATCCCATCATTAAATTTAACAACAAAAGCATTTTTCAGCCTGTCCCACAAGTTGCGATTAACAAGGTTGCACAAAGTTGCAACATAGTAGATATTCCTACGCAACCGCATAACCGCACAGAAGCTCAGCTCGCCGAATCATGCCGCCACAATACGGGTCGGGTCATGGATGAAGCGAATGACCAATAACAGGAGTTCATGACATGGGCACCACCACCATGGGCGTTAAACTTGACGAAGCTACGCGCGAACGCATCAAGTCCGCCGCCAGCCGTATCGACCGCACGCCGCACTGGCTAATTAAGCAGGCGATTTTCAACTATCTGGAAAAGCTGGAGAATGATGAATCGCTGCCCGAGCTTCCGGCGCTGCTCTCCGGCGCGGCCAACGAAAGCGACGAAGCGGGTCCGCTGAGCGAAGAGCCGTACCAGCCGTTCCTTGAATTTGCCGAGCAGATCCTGCCGCAGTCGGTGGCGCGGGCGGACATTACCGCCGCTTATCGCCGCGCCGAAACCGACGCCGTGCCGATGCTCCTCGAGCAGGCCCGCCTGCCGCAGGCGCTGGGCGAACAGGCGCACAAGCTCGCCTGGACGCTGGCGGAAAAGCTGCGCAATCAAAAAAACGCCAGCGGGCGCGCCGGGATGGTGCAGAGCCTGCTGCAGGAGTTCTCCCTCTCTTCGCAGGAGGGCGTGGCGCTGATGTGCCTCGCGGAGGCGCTGCTGCGTATTCCGGATAAAGCCACCCGCGACGCCCTGATCCGCGACAAGATCAGCAACGGTAACTGGCAGTCGCATATCGGCCGCAGCCCGTCGCTGTTCGTTAACGCCGCCACCTGGGGGCTGCTGTTTACCGGCAAGCTGGTCTCCACCCACAATGAAACCAGCCTGTCGCGCTCGCTGAACCGCATCATTGGCAAAAGCGGCGAACCGCTGATCCGCAAAGGCGTCGATATGGCGATGCGCCTGATGGGCGAACAGTTCGTCACCGGCGAAACCATCGCCGAAGCGCTGGCCAACGCCCGCAAGCTCGAAGAGAAAGGCTTCCGCTACTCCTACGATATGCTCGGGGAAGCGGCGCTTACCGCCGCCGACGCCCAGGCCTATATGGTCTCCTATCAGCAGGCCATTCACGCGATCGGCAAAGCCTCCAACGGCCGCGGCATCTATGAAGGGCCGGGGATCTCCATCAAGCTTTCCGCCCTGCATCCGCGCTACAGCCGCGCGCAGTACGATCGGGTGATGGATGAGCTCTATCCGCGCCTGAAGTCGCTGACCCTGCTGGCGCGCCAGTACGATATCGGCCTTAACATCGACGCCGAAGAGGCCGATCGCCTGGAGATCTCTCTCGACCTGCTGGAGAAGCTGTGCTTTGAGCCAGAGCTGGCGGGCTGGAACGGGATCGGCTTCGTTATTCAGGCCTATCAGAAGCGCTGTCCGTTCGTGATCGACTCGCTGATCGATCTCGCCACCCGCAGCCGCCGCCGTCTGATGATCCGCCTGGTCAAGGGCGCCTACTGGGACAGTGAAATCAAGCGCGCGCAGATGGACGGCCTGGAAGGCTACCCGGTTTATACCCGCAAGGTTTACACCGACGTCTCCTATCTCGCCTGCGCGAAAAAGCTGCTGACGGTACCGAGCCTGATTTACCCGCAGTTCGCCACCCACAACGCCCATACCCTGGCGGCCATTTACCAGTTGGCGGGGCAGAACTATTACCCGGGTCAGTACGAGTTCCAGTGCCTGCACGGCATGGGCGAGCCGCTGTATGAGCAGGTGGTAGGCAAAGTGGCCGACGGCAAGCTCAACCGACCGTGCCGAATCTATGCCCCGGTCGGCACCCATGAAACCCTGCTGGCCTACCTGGTACGCCGCCTGCTGGAGAACGGCGCCAACACCTCCTTCGTCAACCGCATCGCCGATACCAGCCTGCCGCTTGACGAACTGGTCGCCGACCCGGTCAGCGCGGTCGAGAAGCTGGCGCAGCAGGAGGGCCAGGCCGGCCTGCCGCATCCGAAAATTCCGCTGCCACGCGACCTCTATGGTCAGGGCCGCAGCAACTCCGCGGGGCTGGATCTGGCGAACGAGCACCGCCTCGCCTCCCTCTCCTCCTCTTTACTCAACAGCGCCCTGCACAAGTGGCAGGCCCTGCCGATGCTGGAGCATCCGGCTGCCGAAGGCGAGCTCCAGGCGATCGTTAACCCTGCCGAGCCGAAGGATATCGTCGGTCACGTACGCGAAGCCAGCGACGAAGAGGTACAGCAGGCGCTGACCAGCGCGGTCAGCTGCGCGCCGATCTGGTTCGCCACCCCGCCGCAGGAGCGTGCGGCCATCCTCGAACGCGCGGCGATCCTGATGGAAGGCCAAACGCAGACGCTGATCGGGATTCTGGTGCGCGAAGCGGGTAAAACCTTCAGCAACGCCATCGCCGAAGTTCGCGAAGCGGTCGACTTCCTGCACTACTACGCCGGCCAGGTTCGCGACGACTTTGATAATGAAACCCACCGTCCGCTGGGGCCGGTGGTGTGCATCAGCCCGTGGAACTTCCCGCTGGCGATCTTCACCGGGCAAATTGCCGCCGCGCTGGCCGCAGGCAACAGCGTGCTGGCGAAACCCGCCGAGCAGACGCCGCTGATCGCCGCTCAGGGCGTAGCGATTCTGCTGGAGGCCGGCGTCCCGCCGGGCGTTATCCAGCTGCTGCCGGGCCGCGGGGAAACCGTTGGCGCCGCGCTCACCGGCGACCACCGCGTGCGCGGGGTGATGTTTACCGGCTCCACCGAGGTCGCGACGCTGCTGCAGCGCAATATCGCCAGCCGCCTTGATGCCCAGGGGCGTCCGACGCCGCTGATCGCTGAAACCGGCGGCATGAACGCGATGATCGTCGACTCGTCGGCGCTGTCCGAGCAGGTGGTGGTCGACGTGCTGGCCTCCGCCTTCGACAGCGCCGGCCAGCGCTGCTCCGCGCTGCGGGTGCTGTGCCTGCAGGAGGAGATTGCCGACCATACGCTGACCATGCTGCGCGGCGCGATGGGCGAATGCCGGATGGGCAACCCTGGCCGTCTGACCACCGATATCGGGCCGGTGATTGATGCCGAAGCGAAAGAGAATATCGAGCGCCACATTCAGACGCTACGCGCCAAGGGGCGCAACGTCTTCCAGGCGGTGCGCGAGAACAGCGACGACGCGCGCGAATGGCAGAGCGGAACCTTCGTTCCGCCGACGCTTATCGAGCTCGACAGCTTTGACGAGCTGAAAAAAGAGGTCTTTGGCCCGGTTCTGCACGTGGTGCGCTACAACCGCAACGCGCTGGATCGGCTGGTTGAGCAGATCAACGCTTCCGGCTACGGCCTGACGCTCGGGGTCCATACCCGCATCGACGAAACCATTGCCCAGGTCACCGGCAGCGCAAAAGTCGGCAACCTGTACGTCAACCGTAATATGGTCGGCGCGGTGGTTGGCGTTCAGCCGTTTGGCGGCGAAGGCCTGTCGGGCACCGGTCCGAAAGCGGGCGGCCCGCTGTATCTGTACCGCCTGCTCTCAAGCCGTCCGCAGAACGCCGTCGGTGCAACCCTCGCCCGCCAGGACGCTGAACGTCCGCTGGACGCCCAGCTGAAAACCCTGCTGGAAAAACCGCTGGTTGCCCTACAGCAGTGGGCCACAGGCCGGCCGGAGCTGCAGGCGCTGTGCCAGCAGTATAGCGAACAGGCGCAGGCCGGCACCCAGCGCCTGCTGCCAGGGCCAACCGGCGAGCGCAACACCCTGACCTTTATCCCCCGCGACCGCGTGCTGTGCGTGGCGGATAATGAACAGGATGCGCTGACCCAGCTGGCGGCGGTTGCCGCCGTCGGCTGCGAGATCCTGTGGCCGGACAACGCCCTGCATCGCGAACTGGCGAAGAAGCTGCCGCGCGAAGTCAGCGAGCGCATCCACTTCGCCAAAGAGGCCGATCTCACCGCCCAGTCCTTCGACGCGGTGATTTACCACGGCGACTCCGATCAGCTGCGCGCGCTGTGCGAGCAGGTGGCGGCGCGGGACGGGGCGATTGTTTCGGTACAGGGATTCGCCCGCGGCGAAACCAACCTGCTGCTCGAGCGCCTCTATATCGAGCGCTCGCTGAGCGTCAATACCGCGGCGGCGGGCGGCAACGCCAGCCTGATGACCATCGGCTAAGGCCGATTCCCGCAGGCGGCGTCGGGCAAAACCGTAGCCCGCCGCCGGGGGATCGCAGACCAGATGACAGCAGGCCAAAGCTGTGGTTAATTAAGGCTCCCGGACGGGGGCCTTTTTTATGTATGGGAGTGGAACAATGAAACGCACTTTACTCGCACTTGCCGCCCTGTTAGCAAGCGGGCAGGCGCTGGCGGACGAATGCGCCAACGCCAACAATCAAATGGAGATGAACCAGTGCACGGCGGCGCAGTATCAGGCGGCCGACGGCAAGCTCAACCAGACCTACCAGCAGGCCCTGAAGCGTGCCTCAGCCAGCCAGCAGGCGCTGCTGAAAAAATCCCAGCTGGCGTGGATCGCGCTGCGCGACGCCGACTGCGCGTTTTTGGCCTCCGGAGCCGAAGGCGGCAGCATCCAGCCGATGCTCGTCAACCAGTGCATGGCGGACAAAACCGTGGAGCGGGAATCGTACCTCTCCTCGCTGCTGCAGTGCGAAGATGGCGATCAGAGCTGCCCGCTGCCGCCGGCCAACTAGCGTACCCGGATCCCTTCAACGATCATCCGCTGAACGTTTTCCACGGTCTGCTGAAAGAACGCTTCATCACGCAGCGTTGCGCCGGTCACCGCCTCAATCTGGGTGGCAAAATCGGCGTAATGCTGCGTGGTGGCCCAGATCATAAAGATCAGGTGCTGGGGATCGACCGGCGCCAGCTTGCCGCTTTCAACCCAGCCGGAAACGATCGCCGACTTTTCATCCACCAGCGCTTTCAGATCGCCGGTCAGCTCCCCCATCAGCAGCGGCGCGCCCTGCAGCATCTCGAGGCAGAACAGCTTTGACGCCTGCGGATGGTCGCGGGAGACCTCCAGCTTCAGGCGAATGTACTCGCGGATCGCCACCAGCGGGCTGATATCTTCGCGAAAGGCCTTCAGCGGTGCCAGCCAGATGGTGAGGATCTGCTGCAAAACGGCAACGTACAGCGCCTCTTTCGACGGGTAGTAGTAAAGCAAATTGGTTTTCGATACCCCGGACAGCTCCGCAACCTGCTCGAGCCGCGTGCCGTGAATGCCAAATTGCGAAAACGCGTCCAGCGCGGCGGCGAGGATAGCCTCTTTCTTTGCGCTCACCGCCAGCGAACGCTTGCCGCTTTTTTTCTCGGCGCCCTGTGCCATTTGTTATCTCCTTGTTTCACCGCCATCAGCATAGCAAAAGCCCATCGCCGACACGACCTCCTGCACCCCAATTGCGCATGACTGCCGTTTTTTCGTGCACCGATTTTGACCATTTAGTCTACTTTTTCAGAGCTCACATCCGGCAACCATTAAGCAACACATTAATAACATTGGCTTTTGTAAAACTGGCATCGTCTTTGCTTTATCAGATTAGCGAGGTGGCTCAGGAAGATGCAGGATGCAGCGCCGCACGCCTTCTTGTTTAACGACCGCAAAGAGGTGCATATGAAAATTGGTGTCTTCGTTCCGATCGGCAATAACGGCTGGCTCATTTCCACCCATGCCCCGCAGTACATGCCGACGTTTGAGCTGAATAAAGCGATTGTGCAGAAAGCCGAGCACTACAACTTTGACTTCGCGCTGTCGATGATCAAGCTGCGCGGCTTTGGCGGTAAAACCGAATTCTGGGATCACAATCTCGAATCCTTCACCCTGATGGCGGGCCTGGCAGCGGTGACGTCGCGGATCCAGATCTACGCCACCGCCGCCACCCTGACCCTGCCTCCGGCCATCGTCGCCCGGATGGCCTCCACCATCGACTCCATTTCCGGCGGCCGCTTCGGCGTTAACCTGGTCACCGGCTGGCAAAAGCCGGAGTACGAGCAGATGGGGATCTGGCCGGGTGACGACTATTTCGCCAGCCGCTACGACTATCTCAGCGAATATGTCCAGGTGCTGCGCGATCTGTGGGGTACCGGGAAGAGCGACTTTAAGGGCGACCACTTCACGATGAACGACTGCCGCGTCAGCCCGCAGCCGTCGCAGCCGATGAAGGTTATCTGCGCCGGGCAAAGCGATGCCGGCATGGCCTTCTCCGCCCAGTACGCCGACTACAACTTCTGCTTCGGCAAAGGGGTCAACACCCCGGCGGCCTTCGCTCCGACCGCCGCGCGCATGATGCAGGCGGCGGAAAAAACCGGCCGCGACGTCGGCTCGTACGTGCTGTTTATGGTTATCGCCGACGAAACGGATGAAGCCGCCCGCGCGAAATGGGAGCACTACAAGGCCGGCGCCGACGAAGAGGCGCTGGCGTGGCTCACCGAGCAGAGCCAGAAGGATACCCGCTCCGGCAGCGACACCAACGTCCGCCAGATGGCCGACCCCACCTCGGCGGTCAATATCAACATGGGCACCCTCGTCGGCTCCTACGCCAGCGTCGCCCGTATGCTCGATGAAGTCGCCGCGGTCCCCGGTACCGACGGCGTGCTGCTGACCTTTGATGATTTCCTTTCCGGCATTGACGCCTTCGGCGAGCGCATTCAGCCGCTGATGCGCTGCCGCGACCATATTGCCACCGCTACTCGCGAGGTTGCCTGATGATTACCCTTCCCGCTCGCCCGGAACCCTTAACCTTCGCGGCGCAAAACAGCGCGCTGATCGTGGTGGATATGCAAAACGCCTACGCAAGCCAGGGCGGCTATCTCGATCTGGCCGGGTTTGACGTCTCCGCCACCCGACCGGTTATCGACAACATTAACACCGCCGTCGCCGCCGCCCGCGCCGCCGGGATGCTGATTATCTGGTTTCAGAACGGCTGGGACGACCAGTACATGGAGGCCGGCGGCCCCGGCTCGCCCAATTACCATAAATCCAACGCCCTGAAGACCATGCGCCGCCGCCCAGAGCTGCAGGGCAAGCTGCTGGCTAAAGGCGGCTGGGACTACCAGCTGGTCGATGAGCTCAGGCCGCAGCCGGGCGACGTGGTGCTGCCGAAACCGCGCTACAGCGGCTTCTACAACACCCAGTTGGACAGCATTTTGCGCAGCCGCGGCGTTCGCCACCTGGTGTTCACCGGTATCGCCACCAACGTCTGCGTGGAGTCCACCCTGCGCGACGGCTTCTTCCTCGAATATTTCGGCATCGTGCTGGAGGATGCCACCCATCAGGCCGGGCCGGCCTTCGCCCAGCAGGCGGCGCTGTTCAATATTGAGACCTTCTTTGGCTGGGTCAGCGACGTCGCCAGCTTCTGCGATGCCCTGCAGCCCGCCAGCCCCATCCCGTTCCCGGAGGAGAAACGTTATGCCTAAACAGGTCATTATTCCACCCGGCACCACCACGCCGATCGCCCCTTTCGTTCCCGGCACGCTGGCCGATGGCGTGGTGTACGTCTCCGGTACGCTGCCGTTCGATAAGCAAAACAACGTGGTCTATATCGGCGACCCAAAGGCGCAAACCCGTCACGTTCTGGAGACCATCCGCAGCGTTATCGAAACGGCGGGGGGCAGTATGGAGGATGTGACCTTCAACAGCATCTTTATCACCGACTGGAAAAACTACGCCGCGATTAACGAAGTTTACGCCGAGTTCTTCCCCGGCGATAAGCCGGCCCGGTTCTGCATTCAGTGCGGCCTGGTGAAGCCAGAGGCGCTGGTGGAGATCGCCACGGTGGCGCATATCGGGAAGCCGGCGCTATGAAGCTCAATATCGCCCCTGCGCCTTATGCCGGCGCCCCGGTGGTGGTGCTGAGCGCCGGACTGGGCGGAGCCGGCAGCTACTGGACCGCGCAGCGCGCGTCGCTGGCCGAGCAATACCAGCTGGTGACCTATGACCAGAACGGCACCGGCGAAAACGCCGGCCCGCTGCCCGCCGCCTACAGTATGGCAACCATGGCCCAGGAGCTGTGGCAGGCGCTGGAGAAGGCCGGGATCACGCGCTTCGCGCTGGTGGGCCATGCGCTGGGCGGGCTGATCGGCCTGCAGCTGGCGCTCGACAAACCCCGGGCGATCAGCGCCCTGGTGCTGGTTAATGCCTGGCTGACGCTGTCGACCCACACTCGCCGCTGCTTCCAGGTGCGCGAGCGCCTGCTGCATACCGGCGGCGCCCAGGCGTGGGTGGAGGCGCAGCCGCTGTTCCTCTATCCGGCGGAGTGGATGGCCGCGCGCGCGCTGCGCATGGAGGCGGAGGACGCCCTTGCGCTCAGCCATTTTCAGGGTAAGGACAACCTGCTGAAGCGGCTACAGGCGCTGAAGCAGGCCGATTTCTCTCGTCAGGCGGCGGCGGTGACCTGTCCGACCCTGGTGATCAGCGCCCGTGACGATCTACTGGTGCCCGCCTCCTGCTCGCGTTCGCTGCAGGCCGCGATCCCGGGCAGCCAGCTGGTGGAGATGGCCTGGGGCGGCCATGCTTGTAACGTCACCGATACCGCTACCTTTAACCCCATTTTATGCGACGGGCTGGCCGCAATGCTGCCCGCCGGCCAGGAGAGTTTATGAGTGAGAGTATTAGCCAAAGCGCGTGCGACACGCTGTTCAGACACGCCAGAACCCACGGCAGCTGGCTGGATAAGCCGGTGTCCGACGGCCTGCTGGAGGAGATTTACGCGCTGATGAAAATGGGCCCGACCTCGGCCAACTGCTCGCCGGCGCGGATCGTTTTTGTCCGCACCCCGGAAGGCAAAGAGAAGCTGCGCCCGACGCTCTCCAGCGGCAATCTGCAAAAAACCCTCAGCGCGCCGGTCACCGCCATCGTGGCCTGGGACAGCGCCTTTTACGATCGCCTGCCGGCGCTGTTCCCCCACGGCGACGCCCGCAGCTGGTTTACCTCCAGCCCCCAGCACGCCGAGGAGACCGCCTTTCGCAATAGCTCCCTGCAGGCGGCCTATCTCATTTTCGCCTGCCGCGCCCTTGGCCTCGATACCGGGCCGATGTCGGGGTTCGATCGGGAAAAGGTCGACGCGGCCTTCTTTGCCGACGGCGCCTGGAAAAGCAACCTGTTGATTAACATCGGCTATGGCGATGAGACAAAGCTCTACGATCGCCTGCCGCGTCTCTCCTTTGACGACGCCTGCCGGCTGGCATAAGGAGCCTCCATGCCTATTGCGGATAAACAAAGCTTTCGCGACGCCATGGCCCAGGTCGGCGCCGCGGTGAACATCATTACCACCGACGGTCCGGCGGGCCGGGCCGGCTTTACCGCCAGCGCGGTGTGCAGCGTGACCGACGAGCCGCCGACGCTGCTGGTGTGCCTGAACCGCTCCGCCTCGGTGTGGCCGACCTTTAGCCAGCATCAGGCGCTGTGCGTCAATACCCTGGCGGCGGGACAGGAACCGCTCTCCAACCTGTTCGGCGGTAAAACGCCGATGGCGGAGCGCTTCGCCGCCGCGCAATGGCAGCCCGGCGTCACCGGCTGCCCGCGACTGAACGATGCGCTGGTGAGCTTCGACTGCCGCATCAGCCAGGTCGTCAGCGTCGGCAGCCACGACATTCTGTTCTGCGAGGTCGCCGCCATCGTCAAGCATCCGCAGCCGCGCGGGCTGATGTGGTTCGATCGCGGCTATCACACGCTTATGCGCCCAGCCTGTTAACCTTGAACCCGGGATATCATCATGGCACTTTTCGATTTTCCTCGCTGGCAGTTGACCTCCCCCTCCGCCGCTTCCGGCGTGGTGGCTCCCGATGAACGTCTTTCCGTCGGGCAAACCGTGGTTATGGGCGTGCAGCACGCGGTCGCGATGTTCGGCGCCACCGTGCTGATGCCGATACTGATGGGGCTCGACCCCAACCTGTCGATCCTGATGTCGGGCATTGGCACCCTGCTGTTCTTTCTGGTGACCGGCGGCCGGGTGCCAAGCTATCTGGGCTCCAGCGCGGCCTTTGTTGGGGTGGTCATCGCCGTCACCGGCTTTAACGGCCAGGGGCTGAACCCGCACCTGGACGTCGCCCTCGGCGGGATTATCGTCTGCGGCCTGCTCTATACCCTGATTGGCCTGGTGGTGATGAAGGCAGGCACCCGCTGGATTGAGCGCCTGATGCCGCCGGTGGTCACCGGCGCGGTGGTGATGGCGATTGGCCTGAACCTCGCGCCGATTGCGGTGCGCAGCGTTTCAGCGACGCCGTTTGACGGCTGGATGGCGGTGCTGACCGTGCTGTGCATCGGCCTCGTGGCGGTCTTCACCAGCGGCATGCTGCAGCGGCTGCTGATCCTCGTCGGCCTGATTGCGGCCTGCGTGCTCTACGCGCTGCTGGCAAACGGCCTCGGGCTGGGCAAGCCGCTCGACTTTTCTCTGCTGGAACAGGCCGCGTGGTTTGGTCTTCCCCACTTTACCTCCCCGACCTTTAACGGCCAGGCGATGATGCTGATTGCGCCCGTGGCGGTGATTCTGGTTGCTGAAAACCTCGGCCACCTGAAGGCCGTAGCCGGAATGACCGGGCGCAATATGGACCCGTATATGGGCCGGGCGTTCGTCGGCGACGGGCTGGCGACGATGCTTTCCGGCGCCGTCGGCGGCAGCGGCGTCACCACCTATGCGGAGAATATCGGGGTGATGGCGGTCACCAAAGTCTACTCGACGCTGGTGTTCGTTGCCGCCGCGCTGATTGCCGTCCTGCTCGGGTTTTCGCCCAAGTTTGGCGCGCTGATCCACACCATTCCCGGGCCGGTCATCGGCGGGGCCTCGATCGTGGTATTTGGGCTGATTGCGGTGGCCGGGGCGCGGATCTGGGTGCAGAACCGGGTCGACCTGAGTCAGAACGGGAACCTGATTATGGTGGCGGTGACCCTGGTGCTCGGCGCCGGCGATTTTGCCCTCTCGCTGGGCGGCTTCACCCTCGGCGGGATCGGCACCGCGACCTTTGGTGCCATTCTCCTGCACGCTCTGCTTAGCCGCCGCGCGCGGGTAGCAGAAGCGCCTAACGCCACGGTATAAACGGCGCTTTCCCGGTCGCGCCAGGCCGACCGGGATTAGGGATCCGGGCGCTCCGCAAGCTCGGACAGCGCCCCGGCCTCCGCCGGGGCCTCCTGCGTAGCGGAGGCCTTTTTCCGCTTAAGCTTCAGCTCGCTCACCAGAACGCCGGCCAGAATAAAGGCGCAGCCCACCAGCGCCAGCAGCGGTAAGCGCTCGCCGGCAATACGGCCAAAAATCCCCGCCCACACCGGCTCGCCGGTATAAATAAGCGTCGCCCTGGTCGGCGAGACGCTGCGCTGCGCCCAGTTCATGGTGACCTGAATAATGGCGCTGAAAATACCCAGCCCCAGCGCAACGCCCAGCAGCCCCGGCGACATCGCAGGGATCGCTTCCCCTGCCGGCACCATCGCCGCAAACGCCACCAGCGACGCGGTGGCCAGCTGCACCACCGTCACCCGCCGAACGTCCACCTTTCCGGCCCAGGCGCTAATTAAGATAATCTCTGCGGCGATCGCCAGCGCGCTGGCGAGGGTGATCGCTTCGCCGACGCCGAGCGCCAGCAGATTATTTTCCGGCCCGGCCAGCAGGATCAGGCCCGTAAAGGCCAGCACCACGCCCAGGCAGGACATCACTCCCGGCATTTTGCCGAGGCACAGCCACTGCAGCAGCGGCACCAGCGGAACGTACATAGCGGTAATAAAGGCCGACTTGCTGCTGGAGATCGACTGCAGACCCCAGGTTTGCAGGCTGTACCCCAGCGCTATCGAGACGCCAATCGCCACCCCGGCCTTCAGTTCAAGCCACGTCAGCCCGCGCAGGACGCGAAGCGATAGCAGGGCAACCGCCAAAGCCGCGGTCGCGAAACGCACGCCGACAAAAAAGAACGGCCCGCTGAGCGTCACGGCGTACTGTACGGCGAGGAAGGTACCGCCCCAGAACATGGTGATAACGATAAGGATCGCTTCCTGGGGTTTGATGGAGAATTTGAACGAAGACATAGCGCGGCCGGTAGCGAATGATTAGCCGGATAGTGTGCAATTAGCCCGCCGGGAGCGCAACCGTTGGCAATAAAAAAACCGCCGGCAGCTGCCGGCGGCGAGGGCGATGCGCAGGGTACCAGGGAGATTAACCCCGCATCATAAAACGCCCGACCTGCGTCATTGGCGATAAATCAGCTATGACGATTGCCGTGGCTGTTTTTGCCCCCTTTTTTGCCCGCATCCGAGGCGCGCTGGGGATCGTTTTTAAAGTTCCCCCCGCTGTGCTGTCCACCTTTACGACCTGCTTCTGATGCTCTTTCACGATCCTCGGCAAAGTTGCCGGAACCGCCACGATGGTTTGCCATCACTGACCTCCGCTTGGTTAGACATCATGCTGCATTACGCGCAATACGCAGCCGCAGCGTCTGCGGCCTATGGCATGACCATTAGCGTATCGCGTGCTTTTAAGCGTAGTGAATGAAACTCATTCATCCGGCAAATAGTAACATCCTGCAACAGCTTTCGGCGCTGTCGGAATATTCCCGCCCCGCCAGTGCGCTAAGCTACTCTTATGGCAGACGAAAACAGCGCAGCGGAAAATGTATCTTTTTGCGACAAAGGCAATCTTTGCAATTTTGTTATAAATCAAATAAATGATTGTTAGATTTGCACTCTCCGCCAGACGCCTTATCTTTAAAGGTAGCCAGTCGTTTGGCTGGCCTATAACGCAACCGAGGAGTGATGCAAATGGCTAAAATTCTGGTGCTTTATTACTCAATGTATGGACACATCGAAACCATGGCTCATGCCGTCGCCGAAGGGGCGAACAGAGTAGACGGCGTGGAAGTGGTGGTGAAGCGCGTGCCGGAAACTATGCATGCTGAGGCATTTGCCAAAGCAGGCGGGAAAACGCAAAATGCGCCCGTCGCCACGCCGCAGGAGCTGGCAGAGTATGACGCCATCATCTTTGGTACCCCAACCCGTTTCGGCAACATGTCCGGACAGATGCGCACCTTCCTCGATCAGACGGGCGGTCTGTGGGCATCCGGCGCGCTGTACGGCAAGCTGGCCAGCGTATTCAGCTCCACCGGCACCGGCGGCGGACAGGAGCAGACCATTACCTCGACCTGGACCACCCTCGCCCATCACGGGATGGTGATCGTGCCGATTGGCTACGGCGCGCAGGAACTGTTTGACGTCTCGGTGGTGCGCGGCGGTACGCCGTACGGCGCCACCACTATTGCCGGCGGCGACGGCTCTCGCCAGCCGAGCGAGGAAGAGCTGGCGATCGCCCGCTACCAGGGCGAACACGTCGCCGGCCTGGCGGTTAAATTACACGGTTAACCCTTAGCAGGAGGATTTGCATGCCAACTCAAGAAGCAAAAGCTCACCGCGTCGGTGAATGGGCAAGTTTACGCAATACCTCGGTGGAGATCGCCGAAGCGATTTTCGAATTAGCTAAATACGATGAAAAATTAGCGGAAAAAATCTGGGAAGAAGGCAGCGATGAAGTGCTGCCGCTGGCCTTTGCGAAAACCGATAAAGATTCGCTGTTCTGGGGCGAGCAAACCATCGAACGTAAAAACGTATAACCACGACGCAGCAGAATAAAAAAACCCGGATTGCTCCGGGTTTTTTGTTTTATTTTGCCGCCTGGTTCATCACCGTTTTAAAGGTCTCCATCGGGCAGAACCCGTCGGCGTCCACCGGACAGCCGTTCAGCGCCAGGGTCACCCGCTGCGGCGGAGACTGCAGCGTCAGGGCGTCGGCATTGCGCAGCTGCGCGGTGCTTTGATAGACGTACTCAATCTTCATCAGCTCGCGGTTGCTGCCGCTGTCGTGCCAGCGCTGGAAGACAATTTTGCCGCCAATCGGCGTGCGCTCGTTCTGATCGTGCAGCTGATAGGGTTTAAAATCCAGCGCCGTCAGCAGCGAGGCGATATTGGAATCATGCCCCACCAGCAGCGTCACCTTCGCCGCCTGCGCCGCGTCGCCTACCAGCGCCTTGTCGATATACTTCACCAGCGGCTTCGCGACGTTGCGCGCCACTTCCGTTGAGGTAAACAGGCTATCCTGATAGCCGTTTTTCAGCTTCGACAGCACCTGCCACTGCTTATCGGTTTTGATTTCGCCCCACGCCACCTGGTCCTGCGGGAAGCCTTCGTAATACTGCAGGGTGAACGCGTCCACCAGCGAATTACCGACCTTCAGCGGCCCGGAAACGCCCGGCTCCTGCTGATATTTGGCGCTGAAGGTGTCCTTCCCGTCGCTCAGCGAGCACTGCTGCTTCTCTTTGCAGGAGGGCGAATTGCGATAGTCGGTCATCTCTTCGAGCAGCTTATAGCTCTCGGTGAGCTGCATTTTTTGCCGCTCTTTCTCCATGGCCTGCACCGCTTTCTCGCTAAACGCCGCGGAGTCATCGGTGATAACCGGGTTAAAGGTCGGGTCCATGGTGCCCATTTGCGGCTGGTGGTGGACGGTTACGCCGCAGCCGGGAAAGGCGCCGGTGATAAAGAACTGGGCGGTAGCGACGGTGCGCTGCAGGCTATTGGCATAGGCATACACCGCGTTGTCCGGCGGGCACTCGCCGCTGGTCACCAGCTTCTGCTGCGCCAGCCACTCCCGCATATAGTGCCCCATATAGACTTCCAGCACCCCGCCCTTGGTGGTCAGCTGTCCGCCCGGAACGTCCCACTCCGGCCAGGATTTCGGCGTTGACTGCTCCAGCACGCTGCCGTTATTCGCCAGCGGCGCGCGCAGGTTGTGGCGGCTCATGATCAGCACCTGCTGGAGCTGATAGCCCTGCGGGGCCGCCTGATCCTGAGCCTGGACGCCCGCGGACAGTAAAACGCCAGCGGCAATCGCGCCGGCGAGTAGACTTTTTCTCATCCCTTAACCCTCAGTCAGTGATTAGCATCGTCCTGATTGTGACAAATTTATGACATTTTGCCAGACGACAGCGCGCAAACTGAGGCCGCGGGCATTCTTTTATCGTTTAAGCCGATGGCCGTTGTGGTTCATCCACTCCGCCAGCGGCTGCAGCGCTTCGCGCATCGACAGCCCGAGCTCGGTTATCTGGTACTCAACCCGCGGCGGGATCTCCGGATAGACGCGGCGCGACACCAGCCCGCGCTGCTCAAACAGCCGCAGCTGGCGGGTCAGCTCTTTTTGCGTAATCGGGGCGATGGCGCGCAGCAGTTCGCCGAAGCGCAATGGAGCATTCAGCACGATCAGCCGATAGAGCACCGGGATCGCCCACTTCCCGGCGATCAGGTTAACGAAGCTGGTCATCGGGCAGACCGGGGGGACAAAATTATTTTCCGCAGCCTGCGCCGCTGTTTTCGCCATAGCACACCTCTTCCCTCATTAGTATCCAATTGGTACCTGGTACCTTTTGGATACTAATGCTTTTATAGTGGGATTTCCAGTAAGCGAACGGGAGCACCACGATGGGACGTTTAGCAGGAAAACTAGCCTTAATTACCGGAGGAACCAGCGGCATCGGCCTCGCGACGGCGCAGGAGTTTATCGCCGAGGGCGCCCAGGTGGCGGTCACCGGCCGCAGCCCTGAGGCGCTGGAACGGACGCAGGCGCTATTGGGGGATCGGGGATGGGCTATCGCCGCCGATGCGGGCGACGTCGCAGACCAGCGCCGGCTCGCGCAAACTCTTGCCGGCCGCTGGGAGCGCCTCGATGCGGTGTTCATTAACGCCGGCGACGTCAGCCACGCGAATATTGGCGACTGGCGTGAAGAGAGCTGGGATCGGTTGATGAATACCAATCTCAAAGGGCCGTTCTTTCTGCTACAGGCTCTGCTGCCGCTGCTGGCGAACCCGGCGTCGGTGATCCTCTGCGGCTCGGTGAGCGCCCATATTGGCCTGCCGACCAGCAGCGCCTACGCCGCCAGCAAGGCCGGGCTGCTGTCGCTGGCCCGCACCCTGTCGGCGGAGCTGCTGCCGCGCGGCGTTCGCGTGAACGGCCTGAGCCCGGGTCCGGTGCGCACGCCGGCGTTAGATAAGCTCGGCCTCAGCGCGCAGGCGCTTAGCGCCCTGCAGGAGGAGATCAAAAACCTGGTCCCGCTCGGGCGAATGGGCACCCCGCAGGAGCTGGCGAAGGCCGCGCTCTATCTCGCCTCGGACGAGTCCAGCTACGTGGTGGGAAGCGAGCTGCTGGTGGATGGCGGCACGGGAAATCTCTAATCTCCCCGGCGGCGGTAGAGGCTACTCCGGCAGCGGCACCGCCGCCAGGGTGCAGATAGCCTCATGCTCTCCGCCGCGGCGATCGACCATCACCACTTTGTCTCCGGCCTTCTTGCCTTCGCAGGGCTTGAGCACCTGATCGACGATCCGTTCCCGGGTTTGCTGACGTTCGGTCTCTGCCTGTGAAGCAAACGAGACCAGGATAAGTGCCACCCCTGACAGGCTGACGACATGTTTATTACGCATTCAATATTATTCTCAGACAATTCGTACTCGCGTGCAGAGTAGCAGCCTGAAGGCCGCGCGTCTGTAAAATCGCTTAACGGAGTGTTACCCCGCCCGACAAAACAACAGATTTACTCTGCGGCAGTTGTTAGGTTTTACCTATGGAAGAGTCATATTTCAGACATATCCCGATGCTATCTTAGCCGCGTATTTATAGAGTGCATCCTTTTCAACCAGGACCCAGGATTGTGTATGTCCGGTATTATTCTCCTTCTCGCCGCGGTCATTTTGCTGGGGGTTGCGCTTTACAGTCTGGTGTCATACGTCAAAGAGCGTCGCGCCAGCCAGCTGCCTTTTCACAAGAAGAAAAAATAACCCCCGTTCCACGATAGCGACAAAAGAAAAGCAGGCTATGCCTGCTTTTCTTTATTCAGCGTCCACCTTTGCGCTACGACTCCCAGGCCTGCTCCGTCCTGGCGCCGTCAAACTGCGGCGGCGGCTTGCGAAAGCGCCGGGTCAGCCAGGTCAGGTACAGCAGACCGACCGCAGCCCACACCAGTCCCAGCGTCAGGGACGTCGCCTCCAGGTTCACCCATAGCACGCCTACCGTCACCGCGCCAATCAGCGGCAGCAGCAGATAGTGGAAGCGGTCCTTCCAGGTTTTGTTATAGCCCTTGCGCCGCCAGAAGTGGTTGAACACCGACAGGTTGACAAAGGTAAAGGCCACCAGCGCGCCGAAGTTGATCAGCGCCGTGGCGGTGACCAGGTCAAAGAACAGCGCCGACAGGGCGACAATGCCGACCATAATCACGTTCAGCGCCGGCGTCCGCCATTTCGGGTGGATATAGCCGAAAACGCGCTCCGGGAAGACGTTATCACGCCCCATCACGTACAGCAGACGCGAGACGCTGGCGTGCGAAGCCAGCCCCGACGCCAGGGTATTGACGAAGGTGGTGCAGAGGAAAATTGACTGGAACAGCTTGCCGCCAACGTACAGCGCAATCTCCGGCAGCGCCGCGTCGGGGTCCTTAAAGCGGCTGATATCGGGGAAAAAGAGCTGCATAAAGAACGAGGCGGCGATAAAGATAATGCCGCCGTACATGGCGGTGAGGAAAATGGCCTTCGGGATCACCCGCGCGGCGTCCGGAGTCTCCTCCGACAGCGTGGTCACCGCATCAAAGCCGAGAAACGAGAAGCAGACGATCGTCGCCCCGGTGATGATCGGGATCAGATGCGCGTTCTGGCTGATAAACGGCTGCAGCGACCAGACGGTCCCCACGCCTTCACCTTTATGCAGCCCCTGCACCACCAGCACGATAAAGACCACCATGATCGAAATCTGCACCAGCACAAACAGGGTGTTGAAGTTGGCGACCAGGCTCACGCTCTTCAGGTTCGCGGCGGTAAGGATCGCCACAAACGACACCACCCACACCCACGGCGGAACCTCGGGGAACAGGGCGGAAAGATAGATTTTAGCCAGCAGGACGTTGATCATCGGCAGGAACAGATAGTCCAGCAGCGACGACCAGCCGACCATAAAGCCGACGTGGGGGCTGATTGATTTTTGCGCGTAGGTATACGCCGACCCCGCTTCCGGGAACTGACGCACCAGCTTGCCGTAGCTGATGGCGGTAAACAGCACCCCCGCCAGCGCCAGCAGGTAGGAGGCGGGGACGTGGCCGTTGCTGATACCGGAGACAATACCGAAGGTATCAAACACCGTCATCGGCGTCAGGTAGGCGAGGCCCATCATCACCACCTGCCAAAGCTTGAGCGACTTGCGCAGCCGGGGCTTTGCCGCCTCGGCCGGGAGGTTAAGAGAAGTATTAGCAGCCATAGACGCTCTCCCCCAGGCAGGCACGGGTTTGTGGGTACAGCGACCGGGTTACAAACCTGCTTAGCAAGGGGGTTAATCGTAGATAGCTGGGCAAAACGCACCGGCGAACGGCGGCGGGTTCACATTCATAGCGGCCCTCTTGGCCCCCTTCTCCCTGCGGATATTTGAACATCTGCATCATCTCCTACCTCGTCACACACTGTGTCGTTAACTGAAGCCCCGCTGTCGCCTGCGCTCCTTAACGCGACATTCGGGAAACGGCTGGATCCCCAGCAAAATTTTCGGCCAGGCTCCGCTCAGGCCGTATGATGCTACCGATAGTTCTCACCCGTTGGCCCCTTGCGGGGCGGCGATCAGGCGTTTTTCAACATCCAGTCAATCTCTGTTTCGGTGATCAGGCGCTCAAACTGCAGCAGCTCATCATGCTTACAGGCATGGTAAACGTGGCAGAAGCGCTCGCCGAGCAGCGCTCGCAGAGAGTCGTTTTGCATAAACTCCCACAGCGCGTCGCTTTGGCGAATCGGGAACGGCAGCCCTTCCTGCTCGAGGCCGTTGCCCTCCACCTCTTCCTGCAGCGGCAGCGTATTGTTGTCCAGGCCGTGTAAAATCCCGGCGAAGATGGCCGCCATCACCAGATACGGGTTGGCATCCGCTCCCGCCACCCGATACTCAACGCGGTGGTTATGGCGATCGCCGCAGGGAATGCGCAGCGCCACGGTGCGGTTGTTGTGTCCCCACGATGCCTGGGTCGGGACGTACATTCCCGGCTGGAAGCGACGGTACGAGTTCACGTTTGGTGCCAGCAGCGCCATCGACGCCGGCATCAGGTCAATCATTCCGGCCAGCGCGCGCTTGAGCAGCGCGGAGTCTTCGCCCTGCGCGTCCGCCAGCACGTTTTCACCCTTATTGTTCTGCATGCTGATATGGATGTGCATCCCGCTACCGGCGTGCTCTTCATAAGGCTTGGCCATAAAAGTGGCGTGCATCTTATGCTTCTCTGCCATTAAACGCACGAGGCGTTTTAACGCCAGCGCATCATCGCAGGCGTCGAGCACGTTATCGGTGTGGTAAAGGTTGATTTCAAACTGCCCCGGCGAGGCTTCCGCGACCGCGCCGTCGGCCGGGATCAGCTGCAGCTGGGCCAGCTCGTCGATATCATTCAGCACGTCGGCGAAGTGGTTGAGGTTATCCACGGAGTAAACCTGGCTTTGGGTGTTGCGCACGTCGGTGCCCGGCGCGCAGGGCGGCTGGAGATAGCCTTCGGCATCGCGTTTGCGATCGAGTAAATAGAACTCCAGCTCTACCGCTACCACGGGGAACAGCCCGCGCTGGCGCAGCTGCTGCCAGAGGCGGTTAAGTACGTTCCGCGGCTCAACGTCAAAGGGAGCGCCATCTTCATCAATCATGGTCAGCAGCACCTGGCCGACATACTGCGGATCGGCGGCGGAAGGCGTTAAGGTGCCCGGCACCGGGACGCAGGTGCAGTCCGGCTCGCCCATATCCTGGCCAAGGCCCGCCTCTTCAACCACGTTGCCCAAAATATCCATCGCAAAAACCGACGCCGGGAAGTAGCAGCCCTTCTCCAGCTTGCTGAGGCTGGAGACCGGGATGCGCTTGCCGCGGAAGCAGCCGTTCAGGTCGGTTAACAGCACGTCGACGTACTGGGTATCAGGGTAGCGTTCAAGGTAGCGCTTTACTTCAGAAGTAAATGCGCTGCCCCGTCTCTCTTCTGACTGCTGAACAAAATTCTCAACTTCTACGATATTGGTTTCCATCATTCACCGCCGTTGTGTTGGTTTCGGACTTCGGCCTGCTGCCGTTAAATATAATGTCCACCCTTCGAATGTGTATGCAAACAAAATGTTTGTCAAATGTTAAATTAAGTTTGCAAACGGCTATTTGCGCTGCTAGATTGAGAAAATATTGAACGATATGGCCTTTTAACACTCTAAATGGTCATAATTTAGTCCACTTTGTGAGGGCGATCATGGAAAATATAATGTACAAGCCAGTTATTGGCGTCGTGATGTGCAGGAACAGGCTTAAGGGTCACCAGACCCAGACCCTGCAGGAGAAGTACCTGAATGCGATTATTAACGCCGGCGGGCTGCCGATTGCCCTGCCGCACGCCCTGGCCGAACCGGAAATGCTTGCCGCTCTGTTACCCAGGCTGGACGGAATCTACCTGCCAGGCAGCCCCAGCAACGTCCAGCCGCACCTTTATGGTGAAAACGGCGATGAGCCTGACGCCGATCCCGGGCGTGATCTTCTGAGCATGGCATTAATTGCCGCCGCACTCGAAAGGCGCATCCCCATTTTCGCCATCTGCCGTGGGTTGCAGGAACTGGTTGTCGCCACCGGCGGGACTCTGTATCGTCGTCTTTTCGAGCAGCCGGAACTGCTTGAACATCGCGAAGACCCCGAGCTTCCGGTAGAGGAGCAGTACGCTCCCTCTCACGAGGTTCAGGTGCAGGAAGGAGGATTACTTTCTCAGTTAATACCGGGCTGCAACACGTTTTGGGTAAACTCGCTACACGGGCAGGGAGCAAAAACATTAGGCCCACGTCTGCGCGTGGAGGCCCGCTCTTCGGACGGGCTGGCGGAAGCGGTCAGCGTTAACGACCACCCTTTCGCGCTGGGCGTACAGTGGCATCCTGAATGGAACAGTAGCGAATACGCCCTGTCACGTATGTTGTTTGAAGGTTTTATCACCGCCTGTCAGAACCACGTTGCTGAAAAGCAGCGGCTCTGACCACTACAGTTAAGGAAATGCAAATATGAGCGATGACGGACTGGCGCCAGGGAAACGTCTGTCAGCGATCCGGCAACAGCTGGGTCTCTCACAACGTCGTGCCGCCGAACTGTCTGGGTTAACACATAGTGCCATCAGTACCATAGAGCAGGATAAAGTCAGTCCTGCCATCAGCACGCTGCAAAAGCTGCTGAAAGTCTATGGGCTGTCGCTCTCGGAATTCTTTTCTGAACCAGAAAAACCTGATGAACCGCAGGTGGTTATTAATCAGGATGACCTTATCGAAATGGGCAGTCAGGGCGTTTCGATGAAGCTGGTTCACAACGGAAATCCGAACCGTACGCTGGCGATGATTTTTGAAACTTACCAGCCTGGAACCACTACCGGGGAGAGGATCAAACATCAGGGTGAAGAGATAGGCACCGTACTGGAAGGTGAAGTTGTGCTGATTGTTAACGGTCAGTCGTATCACCTGGTTGCCGGGCAAAGCTATGCCATTAATACCGGCATACCGCACAGCTTCAGCAACACTTCGGCCGGTATTTGCCGAATTATCAGTGCCCATACCCCCACCACGTTCTAATTTTAGCCTGAGCAGGTTTCAGGTTTTCTTCAGGCCCGCGCCGGCGGATGAAATATTTCCACCGGCGCGAAGAGTACGCAAATAATCTATTTGCGCAGCGCGGTAATATCACTCTCCGCCGGCCTCAATAAAATGCGCCAATAAATAGCGCTGAACGGTATCTGACTCCGGGGAACATCTGTATCCCAACGCATCGGCTTGCACTCCGGCCGAAGCCGCCCCGCGCTGTCTGAAAATACCGAATATTATTATCCGATTACTTTATGAATACTCTTACCCGCTTATATTATGATGGAGTCTATATATGGATTTTCAGCATCTAAACTACTGGCAGGAAAAAGCAAATAGCCTGCAACCGGAAACCCGTTTATTTATTAATGGTGAATATTGCGCCGCTGCCGATAATAGCACCTTTGAAACCATCGACCCCGCCGCTCAGCAAACGCTGGCCCACGTGGCGCGCGGTAAAAAAGCCGACGTCGAGCTTGCCGTTCAGGCCGCGCGCAGCGTCTTCGATCGCGGCGACTGGTCCCAGGCCTCGCCGGCCCGACGTAAAGCGGTGCTGCATAAATTTGCCGACCTGATGGAATCCCATCGCGAAGAGCTGGCCCTGCTGGAAACCCTCGACACCGGCAAACCGATTCGCCACAGCCTGCGCGATGATATTCCCGGCGCGGCCCGCGCGATCCGCTGGTACGCCGAGGCTATCGATAAAGTCTATGGCGAAGTTGCCCCGACCGGCGTGAACGAGCTGGCGATGATCGTCCGCGAGCCGATTGGCGTCGTCGCCGCGGTGGTGCCGTGGAACTTCCCCCTGCTGCTGGCCTGCTGGAAGCTGGGCCCGGCGCTGGCGGCCGGCAATAGCGTGATCCTTAAGCCGTCAGAAAAATCGCCGCTCAGCGCGCTGCGCCTTGCCGGGCTGGCAAAAGAGGCCGGGCTGCCGGACGGCGTGCTCAACGTCATCAGCGGCTTCGGCCACGAAGCGGGCCAGGCCCTCTCCCTGCACCCGGACGTTGAAGTCATCACCTTTACCGGCTCGACCCGCACCGGCAAGCAGCTGTTAAAAGATGCCGGCGACAGCAATATGAAGCGCGTGTGGCTGGAGGCCGGCGGCAAAAGCGCCAACATCGTCTTCGCCGACTGCCCCGATCTGCAAAAAGCGGTGAACGCTACCGCCGGCGGCATCTTCTATAACCAGGGCCAGGTGTGCATTGCCGGCACCCGCCTGCTAGTGGAAGAGAGCATCGCCGACGAGTTTCTCGCGCGTCTGCAGGAGCAGGCGAGCCTCTGGCAGCCGGGCAATCCGCTCGATCCGAACACCACCATGGGGATGCTTATCGATAACACCCACGCCGATAGCGTTCACAGCTTTATTCGCGCCGGAGAGAGCAAAAGCACCCTGCTGCTCGACGGGCGCAAAAACCCGTGGCCGGCGGCCATTGGGCCAACCATTTTTGTCGACGTCGATCCCGCCTCGACCATCAGCCGGGAAGAGATCTTCGGCCCGGTGCTGGTGGTGACCCGCTTCAAAACGGAAGAACAGGCGCTGCAGCTGGCCAACGACAGCCGCTACGGCCTCGGCGCCGCGGTGTGGACCCGCGATCTCTCCCGCGCCCACCGCCTGAGCCGCCGCCTGAAGGCCGGCTCGGTCTTCGTCAACAACTATAACGATGGTGATATGACCGTACCTTTCGGCGGCTACAAGCAGAGCGGAAACGGACGCGATAAATCCCTGCATGCGCTGGAAAAATTCACCGAACTGAAAACCATCTGGATTGCTCTGGAGTCCTAATCATGACCGAACATACCACCAGCTATTACGCCGCCAGCGCCAACGCCTATGAGCCGTTCCCGACGCTGGATGAATCCATCAGCTGCGACGTCTGCGTCGTCGGCGGCGGCTATACCGGCCTCTCCTCGGCCCTGCATCTTGCGGAGATGGGCTATGACGTGGTGCTGCTGGAAGGCGCGCGCATCGGCTTCGGCGCCAGCGGCCGCAACGGCGGCCAGCTGGTTAACTCCTACAGCCGCGATATCGACGTGATTGAACGCACCTACGGCCCGGATGCGGCAAAGATGCTGGGCAGCATGATGTTTGAGGGCGGGGATATTATCCGCGAGCGCATCAAGCGCTATCAGATTGCCTGCGACTACCGCCCTGGCGGCCTGTTTGTGGCGATGAACCCTAAGCAGATGGAGACGCTGGAAGAGCAAAAAGAGAACTGGGAGCGCTACGGCAATAGCCAACTGGAGCTGCTGGACGCCAACGCTATCCGTCGCGAAGTTAACAGCGATCGCTACACCGGCGCGCTGCTCGACCGCAGCGGTGGCCATATTCATCCCCTGAATCTGGCTATTGGCGAAGCGGATGCCATCCGCCTCAACGGCGGCCGGGTGTACGAGCAGTCGCCGGTCACGCAGATTCAGCACACCAGCCCGGCGGTGGTCAGCACCGCCCGCGGCCAGGTCACCGCGCGCTACGTTATCGTCGCCGGTAACGCCTATCTCGGCGATAAGGTCGAGCCGGAGCTGGCGAAGCGCAGCATGCCCTGCGGCACCCAGGTGGTCACCACCGAGCCGCTCTCTGATGAGGTCGCGCGTTCGCTGATCCCGCAGAACTACTGCGTGGAGGACTGCAACTACCTGCTGGATTACTACCGCTTAACCGGCGATAACCGCCTGCTCTACGGCGGCGGCGTGGTCTACGGCGCCCGCGATCCGGACGACGTCGAGCGCCTGATTATGCCCAAGCTGCTGAAAACCTTCCCCCAGCTGAAGGGCGTGAAGATCGACTATCGCTGGACCGGCAACTTCCTGCTGACCCTGTCGCGGATGCCGCAGTTCGGCCGTCTCGATAAGAACATTTACTACATGCAGGGCTACAGCGGTCACGGCGTGACCTGTACGCACCTCGCCGGCAGGCTGATTTCCGAGCTGCTGCGCGGCGACGCCGAGCGCTTCGACGCCTTTGCCAAACTGCCGCACTACCCGTTCCCGGGCGGGCGCAGCCTGCGCATTCCGTTCACCGCAATGGGCGCCGCCTACTACAGCCTGCGCGATCGCCTCGGGGTGTAAGCCTCCGCGCCGGTCAACATCATTAATTTTGCTAAAAGGTGTTAAACATGAGCAACAGCGAATTTCATCAGCGTCGTCTTGCAGCGACCCCGCGCGGCGTGGGCGTGATGTGCAACTTCTTTGCCCAATCGGCGCAAAACGCCACCCTGATCGACGTCGAAGGTCGGGATTACATCGACTTTGCCGCCGGGATCGCCGTGCTGAATACCGGGCATCGCCATCCGGAACTGGTCGCCGCCGTGCAGCAGCAGCTGCAGCAGTTTACCCATACCGCCTACCAGATTGTGCCCTACGAGAGCTACGTGGCGCTGGCCGAGAAGCTTAACGAGCTGGCGCCGGTGCGGGGCCCGGCCAAAACCGCCTTCTTTTCTACCGGCGCCGAAGCGGTAGAAAACGCGATTAAAATTGCCCGCGCCCATACCGGACGCCCCGGCGTTATCGCCTTTAGCGGCGGCTTCCACGGCCGCACCTACATGACGATGGCGCTGACCGGTAAAGTGGCGCCCTATAAACTGGGCTTCGGGCCGTTCCCCGGCTCCGTCTACCACGTCCCCTATCCGTCGGCCCTGCACGGCATCACCACCCAGGACGCGCTAACCGCCATCGAACGCCTGTTCAAGGCCGATATTGAAGCCAAACAGGTGGCGGCGATTATTTTTGAACCGGTACAGGGCGAAGGCGGCTTTAACGTCGCGCCGAAAGAGCTGGTCGCCGCCGTTCGCCGCCTGTGCGACGAGCACGGCATCGTGATGATTGCCGATGAGGTGCAGAGCGGCTTTGCCCGCACCGGTAAGCTGTTCGCCATGGATCGCTATGCCGATAAGCCGGACCTGATGACCATGGCAAAGAGCCTGGCAGGCGGCATGCCGCTCTCCGGAGTGGTCGGCAACGCGCAGATTATGGACGCCCCGGCGCCGGGCGGATTAGGCGGCACCTATGCCGGTAACCCGCTGGCGGTGGCCGCCGCCCACGCGGTGCTTAATATCATTGATAAAGAGGGGCTGTGCGCCCGCGCCACCGCCCTCGGCGAGCGCCTGACGGCAAGCCTGGAAGAGGCAAAGGCCTGGTGTCCGGGGCTGGCGGAGGTACGCGGCGTGGGTTCGATGATTGCCGCCGAGTTCGTTGACCCGGCAAGCGGCGAGCCTGCGCCGGCGCTGGCGCAGGCGATCCAGCGCCGGGCGCTGGAGCAGGGCCTGCTGCTGCTGACCTGCGGCCAGTACGGCAACGTGATCCGCTTCCTCTATCCGCTGACCATCCCGGACGCGCAGTTCGCCAGCGCGCTGGCTATTTTGCACAACGTGACCCGCCCGTAGCGCCCTCGGCCGGCGGCCTGCGCCGCCGGCTATTTCGCCTCGTCGCTGACCATGCGCTGCTGCGGATCTTGCCGGGGATAGTGCTGCTGAAAATAGTGGCGCAAAAACTCCACGGTTGCGCGAATTTTAGCTGAGGTCGCCAGCCGCGACACGTATACCGCCCAGACGTTGGCGGGCTGGTAATAGTCCGGCAGCACGTGAACCAGATGGCCGCTGGCGATATTTTCATTCACATCCCACCGGGAGCGTAAAGCGATCCCCTGCCCGTCAAGGCACCACTGATGGACAATTTCGCCGTGGTTCGACGACAGCGGACCGGTGACCTTAATCGCCCTTTCCCCCTCTTTACCCTGCAGCTGCCACACGCCGAAGGGCCGATCGCGCTCTTTAATCACCAGGCACGGCAGGGCCGCCAGATCGCTAAGCTGTTTAGGCTGCGGATAGCGCGCCAGAAAGCCCGGCGAGGCGCAGAGAATGCGCTGATTGCTCGCCAGCTTGCGGGCAATCAGGTTCGGGGCAATATCGTCCCCGACGCGAATATCTAAATCCACCCCTTCGCTGACCAGATCCACCAGCCGGTCCTCAACATCGAAGCGCAGTTCCAGCTGGGGATACTCCCGGGCCAGCGCCGACAGCGCGGGCGCCACCACCCGCCGGCCGAAACCGAAGCTGCTGATAATCCGTAGCGTCCCCTGCGGGACCTGACGGACGTCGGAGAGTTCGTCCATCATCTGATCCACATCCTGCAAAATGCGCTGCGCCCATTCGTAGATGCGCTCGCCCTCTTCGGTAATGGCGACGCGCCGGGTGGTGCGATGCAAAAGCACCACGTTCAGGGCCTGCTCAAGCAGGGCGATCCGCTTGCTGACGTAGGCCGGTGAGACGCCCAGCTCTTCGGCGGCGGCGGCAAAACCGGCGCGGCGGGCGACCAGCATAAACACGCGGAGATCGTTAAGCAGCGGCAGATTATTCATAAAGTGTGTTTTATGTTTCACCAGTTGGCATGATTAATTATGAACCAGTCAATTATAGGATAGAGGGGAAGTCAATTTCGCAGGCCAACAAATGAGACCCCGTATGAAGAAAACCTGGCGCATTGCCGCCATTCCCGGCGACGGTATTGGTAAAGAAGTTCTGCCCGAAGGTATTCGCGTCTTACAGGCCGCGGCCGAGCGCTGGGACCTGGCGCTCAGCTTTGAGCAGATTGACTGGGCGAGCTGCGACTACTATGCCCGCCACGGCAAAATGATGCCGGACGACTGGCATGCTCAGCTCAATGAATTCGACGCCATCTATTTCGGCGCCGTCGGCTGGCCCGACGCCGTGCCGGACCACGTCTCCCTGTGGGGATCGCTGCTGAAGTTTCGCCGCGAGTTCGATCAGTACGTCAACCTGCGCCCGGTGCGCCTGTTCGCCGGCGTCCCCTGCCCGCTGGCGGGGAAAAAGGCCGGTGATATCGACTTCTACGTGGTGCGTGAGAATACCGAAGGCGAGTATTCCTCCCTCGGCGGACGCGTGAATCCGGGCACCGAGCACGAGGTGGTGATTCAGGAGTCGGTGTTCACCCGTCGCGGCGTCGACCGCATCCTGCGCTACGCCTTTGAGCTGGCGCAGAGTCGGCCGCGTAAAACCCTGACCTCGGCGACCAAGTCCAACGGTCTGGCCATCAGCATGCCTTACTGGGACGAGCGGGTTGAGGCGATGGCTGAGCACTACCCGGAGATCCGCTGGGACAAGCAGCATATCGATATTCTCTGCGCCCGCTTCGTGCTGCAGCCCGAACGCTTTGACGTGGTGGTGGCCTCGAACCTGTTCGGCGATATTCTCTCCGATCTCGGCCCGGCCTGTACCGGCACCATCGGTATCGCCCCTTCGGCAAACCTCAACCCCGAGCGCACCTTCCCGTCGCTGTTTGAACCGGTCCACGGCTCGGCGCCGGATATTTACGGCAAAAATATCGCCAACCCGATAGCGACCATCTGGGCCGGGGCGATGATGCTTGATTTCCTCGGCGCCGGCGACGCGCGCTACGACGCGGCGCACAGCGGCATTCTGGCAGCCATCGAGCAGGTGATTGCCAGCGGGCCAAAAACGCCGGATATGCAGGGCACGGCCTCAACTCAGCAGGTCAGCGAGGCGATTTGTCAGGCCATTCTGCGCTGAGGGCCGCAGAGCAAATAGAGGCCGCGTCGCTGACGCGGCCTGACTCTCGAAGACGCCGGGCTCGGGTATCTGCTTTTTCCGCGCCCTATTCAGGTCCGCAGAGTCCGCAGCGCTTTACAGTTCGAGTTCGCGGTGTAGCAGTTCAGCAATAGCGTCGCTGCTCTGTGCCATCACCAGCGAGTTTCTGAACGCTTCATGCATAATGCGCCGCGCCAAACGGGAGAAAATGCGCATATGCTGGTCGCCGGCGGCGTGCTTATTCAGCGTCAGCATAATGACAAACTGCACCTCGTCGTCGCCCCACGCCACCGGCTGAGCCAGGCGGGCAACGCTGATGGTCGATTGTTCGATATGTTCCGACTTGCTGTGCGGAATGGCGAAACTGAAGCCCAGCCCGGTGGAGAACACGGCCTCCCGCGCCCAGAGATCGGCCTCCAGCTTGCGCGGATACCGGCAGCGGCCCGCCAGCAGAAGGTTGTCAGTCATGCCTTTGATCACCTCCTCTTTGCTGCGCCAGTCGCTGTTCAGGGTGATGCACTGGCTGGCGATCAGCGGGGCATCCTGCTGGGTCATACGGAACTGGGCCAGCAGATGCTCCACCTCCAGCGAGGTTCGGCACCGCATCGCCTGGTTCAGCAGCTGGCGACACGCCCGGCTGTCGAGCTGCGCCAGGCGCGATTTCGCGGCCGGAATTGACGGCGAGCTCATGCTCAGCTCATCCACTCCGAGGCCGACCAGCAGCGGCAAAACGGAGCCCTTCGCGCCCAGCTCGCCGCAAAGACCGATCCACTTACCCTGGCGATGCACGGCCTGAACCGCGTAGTCCAGCGCGCGTAAAAAAGCGGGGTTGAGGCTGTTATAGTGACGCGTCACTTTCGCGTTATCGCGGTCTACCGCCAGCAAATATTGCGTCAGGTCATTACTCCCGATACTAAAGAAATCGACCTCTTCGCAGCACTGATCGATGATGAACATCACCGACGGCACTTCCAGCATGATGCCGAGCGGGATCTTCTCATCAAACGGGATATGTTCATCGCGCAGCGATTGCCTGGCTTCCGCCAGCCGATCTTTCACCCACAGAATCTCCTCCATCGACGAAATCATCGGGATCATGATTTTCAGCGAACCGTGCGCGGAGGCGCGCAGAATGGCCCTGAGCTGGGTATGAAACAGCGCCTGATACTCTTCATAAATCCGCACCGCACGGTAGCCGAGGAACGGATTGTTTTCAGCCGGAATATTCAGATAGGGCACCGGCTTATCGCCACCGATATCCATCGTGCGGATGATAATGCTGCGCCCAGCGGCCGGCTCCTGCGCCTGGCAGAAAATATTATAGAGCTCGGACTCGGACGGCGCGCCGGGCCGGTCCATATACAGCATTTCAGTGCGGAACAAACCTACCGACTGCGCCCCGTTATTGAATGCCGCAGCGGCTTCAACGGAGTGCGCGATATTTGCCGCCACCTCCAGACGCAGGCCGTCCTGGGTCTGCCCTTCCTTGTCCAGCCACGCCTGCTGCTGGCTATGCACCTGCGCCTGAACCCAGGCCTCCTGCTGATAATAGCGCGCGACCGCCTCATCGGGATTGACCACCACCAGCCCGGCGTTGCCGTCGATATGCACCGCCTGGCCGACCCAGGGGAGCAGCGCGTCCATATCAACGCCAACCAGCGTAGGAATATTAAACGAGCGCGCCAGAATCACGGTATGCGAGGTGGTCCCGCCGCTGCGCAGCAGCAGGCCTTTGAGCAGGGTCTTGTCCAGTTCAAGAAACTGGCCGGGCGTTAGCTCTTCTGCCAGACAAACAGAGGCCGCGTTCAGCTGTCCCGGCGCCGAAAAACGGGCCTCGCCGTAGATATGCTGCAGCAGCTGAAAGCAGATATCGCGGACGTCGAGCACCCTTTCCTGCAGGTAGCTATTCGCGGATTCGCTAAACCGGGAGCAAAAGTGCTCGCCGCTGGCGACAACCGCCTGTGCGCAACTCAATCCGTCAAGCAGCCCGTCGAGCAGATGCTGGCGCAAGGAAGCATCGGTCGCCAGAGAACGATGCGCTTCAAGGATGGCGCCGGCGGTACCGTCGTTGTCCAGCAGGCGGAGTTCGATATTCCTCACCAGGAGCAGCAATCCCTTATCCAGCAGCGCCTGCTCCTCTTCGATACTGCCGGCAGCGGGCAGCGGCCCGAGATCGCTAAGCGCAAGGGACTTCAGATGACTGAGCCTGCCTCCCGCACTCCCTCCGCAGACGGACTGACCGCGAAATAGCGTCGGGTTCAGGCGGGAAAGCGATTCAGGAACCGGCTGCACATCCACGCTGTTCACTCTTGCCAGCGGCGTATCGCAGTGCGGAAACTCCTCCACAATAAACGTCGACAGCGCGGCAAACGCCTGCTGCTCGTCATCGCCGCTGATGATTAGCTGACACTCATCCCCCTTAATCGTATCGCTACCGATGATGGCCAGCGCGCTTTTCGCATTCCCGCGCCTTCCGCTGCGCGTATTCAGCCAGTCAACGGTGGACGAAAAGGTATTACAGCGCGTTTCGACCAGACTGGCCGGGCGGGCATGAACGCCATTCGACAAATCGCATATGAATTTAATGACCTGAGCCATCGCCTCTCTCCTGAGCAATACGTTAGTTACCCAAAAGGTAAAGAAAGAACCCCGACGGCACTACGCGAAATAACTCTTAATTACTGGACTATTGTACACAGCATTCTTTTTCATGCCCGCGGTCACAAATGCAGCGCTTAAATTGCCTCCATACCCGCCAGCGCTAAGATTTGAGGTGGATCGCAATTTTATTCTCACCTTACAAATATCCAGTAAATGCACTTTTTCTCTTCTATTTTCTGTACCGCCATTTTCCTACTGTTGAGGCATCAATACCGTCACGAGCGAAGAGCACGCTCAGGAGCAAGCAATGAACGAACTGGTGCAAATACTAAAAAATACACGCCAGCATCTCATGACCGGCGTTTCACATATGATCCCCTTCGTAGTCTCCGGCGGCATCCTGCTCGCCATCTCCGTGATGCTGTACGGCAAGGGCGCGGTCCCGGACGTCGCCACCGATCCGAATCTGAAAAAGCTATTTGATATTGGCGTCGCCGGTTTAACGCTGATGGTGCCCTTTCTGGCGGCCTATATCGGCTACTCCATTGCGGACCGCGCGGCTCTGGCGCCCTGCGCTATCGGCGCGTGGGTAGGCAACAGCTTTGGCGCCGGCTTCTTTGGCGCGCTGATCGCCGGGATGATCGGCGGTCTGGTGGTCTATTACCTCAAGAAGATCCCGGTCCACAAGGTGCTGCGCTCGGTGATGCCTATATTTGTCATCCCGATCGTCGGCACATTTATAACCGCCGGGATCATGATGTGGGGTTTAGGCGAGCCGGTCGGCGCGCTGACCGCTAGCCTGACTGGATGGCTCCAGGGAATGCGCGAGGGCAGTATTGTCCTGCTCGCCATCATCATGGGCCTGATGCTGGCCTTCGACATGGGCGGCCCGGTGAATAAAGTGGCTTACGCCTTTATGTTGATTTGCGTCTCACAGGGCATTTACAGCGTCGTGGCCATCGCCGCCGTCGGTATCGCCATTCCGCCGCTGGGCATGGGGCTGGCAACGCTTGTCGGCCGCAAATACTTCAGCGCCGAAGAGCGTGAAACCGGCAAAGCCGCGCTGGTAATGGGCTGCGTAGGCGTCTCCGAAGGCGCCATCCCCTTTGCCGCCGCCGACCCGTTGCGGGTGATCCCCTCAATTATGATTGGCGCCGCCAGCGGATGCGTCACCACCGCCCTGCTCGGCGCACAGTGCTATGCCGGCTGGGGCGGGCTAATCGTGCTGCCGGTCGTGCAGGGTAAGGGCGGATTTATCGCTGGCCTGCTGGTCGGCGCATGCGTCACCGCCGCCTGCGTCATCGCTCTTAAGGCGCTGACAAAAAAGAAAACGCCGGCCGCTAAAGCCGATGACGAGCTGGATCTTGATTTCGAAATTAACTGAGAAGCAGAGAGGATAAGTCTATGACCCACATTATTGCCGTCACCGCCTGCCCGTCAGGAGTCGCGCATACCTATATGGCCGCCGAGTCGCTGGAGGGCGCCGCCAAAGCTAAAGGCTGGCAGATCAAAGTCGAGACCCAGGGCTCTATCGGGATCGAAAACGAACTGACGGCGGAGGATGTCGCCCGCGCCGATATCGTGATCCTGACCAGGGATATCGGCATCAAGTTTGAAGAGCGTTTTTCCGCTAAAACCATCGTCCGCGTCAATATCAGCGATGCGGTGAAACGCGCGGAGGCCATCATGCAAAAAATCGACGGCCATCTTGCACAGAAAGCCTGAACAGAGCGGAGCGCCCTGGCGCTCCGCCGGACTAACATGGAGTTTGTCATGACGAATCGTACTCAACGCTTAAAAGAGAGTTTGTTCGCCCAGCCGCGGGAGATCTCGCTTGAGCGGGCGCTGCTGTATACCGCAAGCCACAAACAAACGGCGGGTGAGCCGGTACTGTTACGCCGGGCGAAAGCCACCGCGTGGATCCTTGACCATGTGCAGATCTCGATTCGTGAGGATGAACTCATTGCCGGCAACCGCACGGTCAAGCCGCGGGCCGGCATAGTCTCCCCGGAAATGGACCCGTATTGGTTACTGAACGAACTGGACGGTTTCGCCTCTCGCCCCCAGGATCGTTTTGCCATCAGCGAAGAAGATAAGCGTATTTACCGCGAAGCGCTGTTCCCTTACTGGGAAAAGCGCTCGATGAAAGACTTTATTAACGCCCGCATGACCGATGAGGTCAAAGCGGCCGTCAGCACCCAGATTTTCAGCGTCAACCAGACCGATAAAGGCCAGGGGCATATCATTATCGACTACCCCCGACTGCTCAATAATGGCCTCGCGGCCCTGGTTGCAGAACTCAGGGCTGCAGCCGAAAGCGCGCCATGCAACCACTTCTATCAGGCCGCGCTGATTCTGCTGGAGGCCTCGCAGCGGCACATTCTGCGCTATGCGCTGCTGGCCGACGAGATGGCCGCCGCCTGCAGCGACGCCAGGCGGCGTCAGGAGCTCGCCGCCATCGCCGCGATCTCCCGGCATAACGCGGTTCATCGCCCGGAGGATTTCTACCAGGCCTGTCAGCTGTTCTGGTATATGAATATTATTTTGCAGCATGAGTCTAACGCCAGCTCCCTCTCGCTGGGGCGCTTCGACCAGTACATGCTGCCGTTCTATCAGACATCGTTAAATCGGGGCCAGGATCCGGCTTTCCTGCAGGAGCTGCTGGAGTCATTGTGGGTCAAGTGCAACGATATCGTCCTGCTGCGCTCGTCAAGCAGCGCTCGCTACTTTGCCGGCTTCCCAACCGGCTACACCGCGTTGCTCGGCGGACTAAGCGAAACCGGGCGCAGCGCGGTGAACGTACTCTCGTTTCTGGCTCTGGATGCGTATCAGGAAGTCCGGCTACCGCAGCCTAACCTTGGCGTTCGCGTCAATGAGCTGATCGACCGTGCGTTCCTGCGTAAGACCGCGGAAACGATCCGCTTTGGGACAGGTATCCCGCAGGTCTTTAATGATGAAGTCGTGATTCCGGCGTTTCTGAATCGCGGGGTATCGCTCGAGGATGCCCGCGACTACGCCGTCGTCGGCTGCGTCGAGCTGTCGATCCCCGGGCGAACTTACGGACTGCACGATATTGCGATGTTTAACCTGCTCAAGGTTATGGAGATCGTCATCCTGGAGAATGAAGGCAATCCCGACGTGAGCTGGAACGGGCTGCTCAACCAAATCCGCGAAAAAATTCGCCACTACATCAAGCTGATGATTAACGGCAGCAATATTTGCGATATCGGCCATCGCGACCAGGCGCCGGTTCCCCTGCTCTCCTCTTTTATTCTGGACTGTATTGAACGCGGTAAAGATATCACCGAGGGCGGAGCGCGCTATAACTTCTCCGGCGTGCAGGGCATTGGTATCGCCAACCTTAGCGACTCTTTGCATGCCCTAAAGGGAATGGTTTTCGAGCAGCAGCGGATGAGTTTTGATGAGCTCATCCAGGTTCTTAAGGCCAATTTCAAAACCAAGGAAGGGGAAAAAATCCGCGCGCGGCTGATTAACCGTTTTGAAAAATATGGCAATGATATCGATGAAGTCGACAATATCAGCGCCGATTTGCTGCGTTTTTACTGTAAAGAAGTCGAGCAACATCTCAATCCGCGCGGCGGACATTTCACGCCGGGTTCCTACACCGTCTCAGCGCATGTGCCCCTGGGGTCCGTAGTCGGCGCAACGCCCGACGGTCGTCTGGCCGGCGATCGGCTAGCCGACGGCGGGCTCTCACCCATGTTCGGCCAGGACTCTCAAGGGCCGACGGCGGTACTGAAATCCGTCAGCAAGCTGGATAACTATCTTTTATCCAACGGTACGCTGCTTAACGTGAAGTTTACGCCGGCTACCCTTGCCGGCGACGGCGGCCTCAACAAGCTGGCTGACTTTTTGCAGGCATTCAGCAAGCTCAAGCTTCAGCATATCCAGTTCAACGTGGTCAATGCCGATACCCTGCGCGAAGCGCAGCAGCGTCCCCAGGATTTTGCCGGTCTGGTGGTACGCGTCGCCGGTTACAGCGCCTTCTTTGTCGAGCTATCAAAGGAGATTCAGGATGACATTATCCACCGCACCGCGCATCAGCTGTGAGGTTCTGGAGACGCGCGCCGATCGGGCGCGCATTTTTAATATCCAGCGCTACTCGCTGAACGACGGCCTGGGGATCAGGACGGTGGTCTTTTTTAAAGGCTGCCCGCACGTCTGTCCGTGGTGCGCTAACCCGGAATCGATCTCAGCTAAAATAGAGACCGTACGCCGGGAGAGCAAATGCCTGCGCTGTACGCGCTGCCAGCAGGATGTCGAAGAGTGCCCCTCCGGCGCATGGGAGCAAATCGGCCGCGACGTCACGCTAAGTGATTTAGTTAAGGAAGTCCTCAAGGATGACGTTTTCTTTCGCGCCTCCGGCGGCGGCGTCACCCTGTCAGGCGGCGAAGTATTAATGCAGGCCGGGTTTGCAACCCGCTTCCTGCAAACCTTACGCCAGCTGGGAATACGCACGGCAATTGAAACGGCAGGCGATGCGGCATTCAGCCGCTTTTACCCGCTCGCCAGACAGTGCAATGAGGTGCTGTTCGATCTGAAAATCATGGATATTGAACAAGCGCAGACTCTACTGCGGATCGATGTACCGCGGGTGTTAGATAATTTCAGCAGGCTGGTGGACAAGCATATTCAGGTTATTCCCAGGGTCCCGCTCATTCCCGGGTACACGCTTAGCGAAGAGAATTTCCGGCAAATCCTGGCGTTTCTGGCACCCTTTAAGCTTCCTGAAATCCATCTTCTCCCGTTCCATCAATATGGCGAGCCTAAATACGCGCTGCTCGGCAGGAAGTGGTCGATGGCGAAAATTAAGGCCCCGGACGCGTCACAGATTGAGCCATTCAGGATTATGGCTGAGAAAGCGGGTTTTCACGTCACCATCGGCGGCTAGCGCCCGGAGGAGAATATGGAACTGAATATCGTAGCGGTGACCGCCTGCGTCAGCGGCGTGGCGCATACCTATATGGCGGCGGAACGTTTGGTAAAAGTCGCGCACCATGAAAAATGGCATATGAAAATTGAAACCCAGGGCGCATTAGGCGTTGAGAATAAGATCACCCCTGACGATATTACCCGTGCTGACGTGGTGCTGCTGGTGACAGATATTGAAATTGACGATGCGCAACGGTTTATCGGCGTACGAACCATTAAAACCAGCATCAAAACTTTTTTACTTCAGCCGCAGCAGGTTATTGAGGCGGTGAAGTGCATCATGAAAAAACCGGTCGTCTATCTGGACATTCCCTGAGCTTCTCTTCAGAAAAGGGCGGATCCCCTGAATCCGCCCTTATTGCGCCGGACTACTTCACATCAAGCAACCATTTTTGCGCCGGCGTGAGACGACTTGCCGTTTCGGGCCTGAGCCAGCGCTGCTGATCCTGCTGCGGCGTATCCTGTCTGTCAATATAGAGGCCGTGCAGCACGCGCCTTCTGCTGCCGATGTTATTACAGGTGCCGCCATGCCAGGTATGGGCGTTATAAATCATCACGCTTCCCGCTGGCGCGGCGAACACCACCTCGTCAGGATGCGGCTGCTCGGGGTCCTCCAGCACCTCCTCCGGCAGTTCCGGCCGCAGATGAGTGCCGGGAATAATGCGCGGTGCGCCATTTTCGGCGCTTAAATCATCAATAGCCCAAATCGTATTGACCAGATGCACCTTCGGAAAATCCGGCCGCGGCTTTTTCCAGTCGGCATGTAGTGGCTGGCTGCCGCCGTTGAGCAACGCTTCCCGCGCGTTGAGGCTGGAAACCTTAAAATCGCCCTGAAAAATATAGCGGCAGGCGGAGAGGATCAGCGGATGAGACCAGACTTTCTCCCAAATCACCCCCTTATTAATCAGGTTGGCAATACGGGTCGCCGTGGCTTCCTGATGGTGTTCGATGGCGAGATTATCCCCCTCTTTCTCAACAATCGCGTCGATAAGGTCCCGCATTGCTTCCAGCCATTGCGGATCGGCGACGCGATGCACCACGGTGTAGCCGAGGGTATTCAGCTCCTCTTTCATCTTTTCGGTGAGCGCAATATTGGCGCCAAGCGCATCCAGATATACGGCAGACTGATGTTCCATATTTATTTCCTTTAACCTTTCGATAACACGAAATAAACTTTAAACGCCGGCCTGCGGAAATACATGAGGCTAATCCTACGAAAAACTGGATATCCGTACGCGGGAGAGCAAACTGTGATTGCCATCAAAATCTCCGCATCTGCTACCGCCCGCGGTGAAGTCGGCGCGCTGCAAGGTGATCCAATAGCGTCATTAATTTATAAAATAGTTTATAATCAAAAGGATAATAGCTATCTTTCGGGGTTTAGAGGATGATTGCGGATCTGCCTGAAATTCTACATCGCCTGGTCAATCAGCAGGATACGCTGCAGGTCAGATTCCCGGAGCCGGACGTATCGGTCCCCGATCTGGCCTATAAAGTACCCTTCCCTCGGCTGGAAATTGTCCTCGATGGCGAGCTTAAAGAGCGCGGTTTGCCGCTGTCTGATAGCCAGCTAACGCTATCGCAGGTGCTGTACGTGCAGGCAGGTAAATGGACGCTACCGGAGTGGACCGGCCCGGCTTCTACGCTGAGTATCCTGTTCGGTAGGCAAAAGCTGGGATTCTGTATCCAGCGCTGGGATGGCAAGCAGCTGCACACGGAGAAGCAGAACGTCGCCCGACTGGGGCCTCGCGTCGGATCGTATCTGCTGTTGGCGCTGAATGAGATCTGCCTTCAGCCGGACCCGGTCACCGCCAGGCTGGTGGTGTCTGCACTATTAAACCATTGTCTTGAGCAGCTCGTCGGCCTTGAGATGCAGGTCAGCCGGAGCCGCGATCTGTTTTTGGCCGTCCAGGATTTTCTGGAGGACAATCTCAGCCAGCCCTTAACCCGGGAGTCGGTGGCAAAACGTTTCCATATTACCCCCAACTACCTCTCGCATATATTCCAGAAATCGGGATCCGTTGGGTTCAACGAATACCTGACCAGCGTCCGGCTGGAAAAAGCTAAAAAGCTGCTGCGCGGCTATGATTTAAAGGTCAAAGAGATCGCCCATAACTGCGGCTTCGTTGACAGCAACTATTTTTGCCGGGTCTTTAAACGCTACACCGAGCGCTCTCCTTCAGAATATCGTCGCCACTGCCGCAGCGCGCAGCAGGCGTAATATCCGCCTCAGGCTGCGGCCCACTCCACCCGGCCGCGGCCGTTATTTTTCGCCTTGTAGAGCGCTTCATCCACTTTCTTGATAAACGCATCCTGCGGCTCATCGCGCCCGCGCATGCCGACGCCAATGCTCACCGACAGCGGATAGTCGCTATTAATCAGAATGGTGCGGACGTTCTCCAGAATCGACTGCGCCAGGCTGCGCACCTCTTCTGGCGACATCCCGTCAACGATAATGGCGAACTCTTCCCCGCCAATCCTCGCCGGCTGTATTTTGTCGCTGGTTAATTTTGCCAGCTGCTTGCCGAGCGCAAACAGCACCTCATCGCCCATCAGGTGGCCGTAGGTGTCATTTATTTTCTTGAAGAAGTCGATATCGAGAATCATCAGCGCCAGCTGGTGGCCCTGCTTTTCGCGAATGGTATCGATAAAGAAGCGCCGGTTGGGCAGCTGGGTTAATTCATCCTTCAGCGACTGCGAGCGCGCGTCGACGTAGAGGATGTTAATGCGATCGATAATTTTGTAGATCCCGATAGTGGTCAGGAGCATGCCGGACAGGCGCAGCAGATCTTCGCAGTAGTAGCCCATCCATCGCGGCTGGACGAAAATCTCATCCATTAAATCGAAGGTGCCGCCGGCGATCCACAGCAGCAGCCCGTAGCGCACCCAGTTCACCGCCACGTGGCTCATTCTCACTTTTGCCGAATTCCACAGCATAAACACCAGAAACAGCAGGGCCAGCAGATCGATATAGAGTCCGGAGTTGGTAAATATCACGTTCCAGGGGCCTAAAGGTTTTGAGATGAAAATACAGAGCGCCGATACGGCGATAATCACCAATAGCGCGGGCAGCAGGTTGGCCCGGGAAGCGGCCAGCGGGGCCTTGGGAGGCAAATGTTTTTGTAAATCAGGCATTGGCATGTCTCTCAAACAACGTTGTCTCTCTCAAAACGCAGCATACCAGCCCGATGAGATTCGGCACATCAAAAACCCGCATTGCGGCAGCGTAAATCAGGGGCACTAAGGGGGTATCAACGGTGGAGGAAGAGAGTGGACTGACCCCGCGGAATTTTTCCAACTGACTACCAATCCATGGCGACGAGGTCAGTGCCGCGGATGGTATAGCGATCGCCTGCGGCATTTTTAGCTTTTAGTGCTAATTTCTTTACACATCCCCCCGGTTTTCCCGTGCCAACGCGGGGGGAAGAGCGTCAGGTCATATCGCTCAGGGCGAGGGTTGCCTGGCTAAACGCGGCGATCGCCAGCGCAACGTCCGCCGCCGTCACCGACTCCGCCGGGTGATGGCTGACGCCGCCTTTGCAGCGGACAAACAGCATGCCTACCGGCCAGCGTTCGGCCATCGCGATGGCGTCGTGTCCGGCGCCGCTCGGCAGCGACAGGGAGCAATCCTGCACCCGGCACACGGCCGTACTCAGCACCTGCTGCAGCCGCTCATCGCAGGCGGTGGCCGCAATCCGGTAGAACTCCTCGCAGCCAAACTGCAGGCCGCGGCGGTCGGCAACCTTGTGCGCATCGTCGAGCAGCGTATCCAGCAGCGCCTCCAGCGGATCCTCGTGCGGGCCGCGAATATCAAGGCTCAGCGTGACTTCGCCGGGGATCACGTTGACCGCCCCCGGCGCGCAGTGCAGGGTGCCCACCGTCGCCACGAGGTTGCCCCCCTGCTGGCGGGTACGGCTCTCAATCAGCGTCATCCATTCGGCGGCGGCGGCCAGCGCGTCCCGGCGGTGGCTCATCGGTACCGTCCCCGCGTGGCCCGCCTCGCCGAGAAAACGGCAGTTCAGGCGGCGTGCGCCGTTGATGGCCTCAACCACGCCCAGCGCCAGCCCCGCCTGTTCGAGGCACGGCCCCTGTTCAATATGCAGCTCCAGATAGGCGGCAATCTCCTCCACCCGGCGGGCAGAATGCGCGACCCGCGTCGGATCGAGCCCGGCCTGCGCCATCGCCTGCGCCACGCTGATACCTTTGGCGTCGGTTTGCGCCAGCCAGCCCTCGGGCCAGGTGCCGGTCACCCCCCGGCTGCCGAGCAGGGTGATGCCGAAACGGGTCCCCTCCTCATCGCAGAAGCCGACAATCTCAATCGCCCGCGCCGACCGTCGTCCCTGCAGATAGAGGCGGTGTACGACCTCGATCGCCGTCAGCACCCCCAGCATGCCGTCGTAGCGCCCGGCGTTGCGCACGGTATCGAGATGCGAACCCAGCAAAATAGCCGCCGCTCCCTCCTGCTCACCTTCGTAGCGGCCGCAGATATTGCCGACGCTATCCTGCCAGACGCGCATCCCGGCCTCGCTCATCCAGCGGGCGACCTGCTGGTTAGCCTGCAGATGCTGCGGTGAAAGATAGACCCGGGTCAGCGCATCCGCGCTTTCGCTGATCGCGGCCAGCTCGTCGGCCCGCGCCATCACCCTCGCCGCAGCCTGCGCCCACTCCGCCTGGCTCATTGCGGAGTCTCGCTGCGGTAGTGATCCCATGCCGCCTGCATGCCGGCGCCCTGGGTGGTGGCAAACTTGAGGTGGTTCAGCACCGACTCAAGGGCGCTGAGGGTGGTCATCACGCAATCTTTGCGCGCGTTGTAGCCCATCGTGCCGATACGCCATACCTTGCCGTGCAGCGGGCCGAACGAGGTGCCAATCTCTATCGCGAAATCGTCGAGCATGATTTTACGCAGCTGGTCGCCGTTGATCCCCTGCGGGATAACGACCCCGAGGACGTTGTTCATCTTGTGCCTGAGGTCGCCGAAGGTCTCCAGCCCCATCGCCTGGATCCCCTTCAGCAGCGCATCGCCGTGTAGCTTATGCCGGGCAATGCCGTTATCCAGCCCCTCCTCAAGGATCAGGCGGGCGCATTCGCGGGCGGCAAACAGCGCTGAGGTGGCCTCGGTATGGTGGTTGAGGCGCTCCGGCCCCCAGTAGTCCATGATCATGCCCAGATCGAAGTAGTTGGAGTAGATAGCCTCATCAACGCCGTCGAGATGGGCCTCGGTGCGGATCCCCTCTTCAACGCACCGGCGGCGACGAATAGCCTCCTCCATCCGCGCGCTCAGGGTCACGGGCGAGGTCCCGGACGGGCCGCCAAGGCACTTCTGCATTCCCGCCGATACCGCATCCAGCCCCCAGGCATCGCTTTCGAGAGCGTTACCGCCCAGCGACGCGGTGGCATCGGTATAGAACAGCACGTCGTGGCGGCGGCAGATTTCGCCCAGCTCGGCCAGCGGCTGCAGCATGGTGGTGGAGGTATCGCCCTGCACCGTGAGCAGCAGGCGCGGGCGCACGCGCCGGATGGTATCCTCAATCTGCTGCGGGCTGAAGACCTCTCCCCACGGCACCTCAATGGTATGGACCTCGGCGCGGCAGCGGCGGGCGATTTCGCACAGCAGGTGGCCGAAGCGGCCAAATACCGGCACCAGCACCCTGTCGCCGGGGCGGATGGCGGAGACCAGAATCGCCTCGATGCCGGCGCGCGAGGTGCCGTCTACCAGCATCGTCCAGCGGTTATCGGTGCGAAACACGCCGCGATACAGGGCCATCACTTCGTTCATATAGTGGGTCATCGCCGGGTCATACTGGCCGATAAGCTGGCTCGACATGGCGCGCAGCACGCGCGGGTCGGCGTTGATCGGTCCCGGCCCCATCAGCAGGCGCGGCGGCGGGTTGATGGGAGCAAATTGAGCGATATCCATCTTAGTTTCCTTAGTGTGCCTATCCCGGTAGGCGTAATTGTTGAAGGCAGTTTGAACACGGACAGCGCGGAAAAACCGGAGCGTAACCGCAGTCCGTAGGATGTTGAGCGCAGCCCAGGTTCAAATTGCCGAATAAAATAGCCCGGCGGTCAGGCTCTTAGCTGAGACCGCGCACGGAGGAGATAAACTGCTTCAGCTCGAGGGTCTGCGGGTTGGCGAACAGCGTCTTGCTGTCGCCCTGCTCCCAGACGCGCCCCTGATGCATAAACACCACGCGGTCGCCCACTTCACGGGCAAAATTCATTTCATGGGTCACGAGGATCAGCGTCATGCCCTCGGCGGCCAGCTGCTCAAGGACCTTGAGCACTTCGCCAACCAGCTCGGGGTCCAGCGCCGAGGTTATCTCGTCGCAGAGCAGGACCTTCGGCGACATCGCCAGCGCCCGGGCAATCGCCACCCGCTGCTGCTGGCCGCCGGAAAGATTGGCCGGATAGTAGTCCAGGCGGTCGCCGAGCCCCACTTTTTCCAGCATCTGCCGCGCCAGCTCGCGGCACTCGGCGGCGCTCTTTTTCAGCACCCGCCGCGGGGCCAGCATCACGTTTTCCAGCGCCGTCATGTGCGGGAACAGGTTAAAGTTCTGGAACACCATCCCGACGGAGCGGCTGATCTCGCGGGCCTGCGAATCGCGGTCGGTGATGGTCATCCCGCCCAGCTTAATGCTGCCGTCCTGATACCCTTCCAGGCCATTGATGCAGCGCAGCAGCGTGCTTTTACCCGACCCGCTGCGGCCGATAATCGAGATAACCTCGCCCATATCGATATCCAGATCGACGCCTTTGAGCACGTGGTTGTCGCCGTAGTACTTCTGCATCTGATTAATGGTGATGAGAGGCATTGAATTTGTTCTCCAGATAGCGGCTGTAGCGGGACAGCGGGTAGCACAGAATGAAGTAGCCCAGCGCCACCAGCGCAAAGACCTTAAACGGCTGGTAGGTGACGTTGGTCAGCATCGTCCCGGCCTTGGTCAGCTCGACGAAGCCGATAATCGACGCCAGGGCGGTACCTTTTACCACCTGCACCGCGAAGCCCACCGTCGGGGCAATGGCGATGCGCAGCGCCTGCGGCGCAACGACCCGGCACAGCGTCTGGGTGAAGTTCAGCCCCAGGCAGCGCGAGGCCTCCCACTGCCCTTTCGGCAGCGCGCGGATGCTACCGAACCAGATATCGAGTAAAAAGGCGCTGGTGTAGAAGGTCAGCGCCATCGACGCGGCGGTCCACGGCGAGACGTCGATGCCGAACAGCGCCACGCCGAAGAAGGCGAGGAACAGCTGCATTAATAGCGGCGTTCCCTGGAACAGCTCAACGTAGCCGCGGATCAGCCGCCTGACCTGGCGGCCGCCGGTGAGGCGCAGCAGCAGCAGCGGGAGCGTCACCAGCGCGCCGCCGAGAAACGCCACCAGCGACAGCAGCACCGTCCAGCGCCCGGCCAGCAGCAGATTGCGAATAATGTCCCAGTCGGTAAAGGTGACCATCATGCCCGTACTCCCAGCCATTTTCGCCCTGCTGCCATCAGCAGCTGGCGCATTGTTATCGACAGCACCAGGTAGATCCCCGTGGTAACCAGATAGACCTCAAAGCTGAGGAAGGTTCGCGACTGGATCAGGTTCGCCGCGAAGGTCAGCTCCTCATAGGAAACCTGCGAAACCACCGACGATCCCAGCATCACGATGATGCACTGGCTCACCAGCGCCGGATAAATCCGCTGCAGTGCCGGCGGCAGAACCACCTGGATAAAGGTCTGCGTGCGGCTCAGCCCCAGCACGCGCCCGGCCTCCCACTGCCCCTTGGGGGTCACCTGAATCCCGGCGCGCACGATCTCGGTGCTGTAGGCCCCGAGGTTGATCACCATCGCCAGCAGCGCGGCTTCACCGGCGGTCATCTTTAAGCCCAGGTTGGGCAGGCCAAAGACGATAAAAAACAGCTGCACTACGAACGGCGTATTGCGTATCAGCTCCACGTAGCCGCCCCAGATGCGGCTGAACCACGTCGCCCGCCCGCTGCGAATGGCGGCACCGAAAATGCCTATCGCCAGGCCGCCCGCCGTCGCCAGCACCGTCAGTTGCACGGTGACCCACAGCCCCGCCAGCAGCTCTGGCCAGTGTGGCCAGAGCTCAGAAAAATGAAGTTGCTCCGTCATGCCGGGGCCTTATGCGCCAAAGCCTGCGGGCAGCGGCGCTTTCAGCCACTGCTGCGACAGCGCGTTGAGCGTGCCGTCCTTAACTCCCTGCTCAATCAGCGCGTCCACCTTCTCCTTCAGCGCCGGCTCGTTCTTTTTCAGGCCGATAAAGCACGGCGAATCTTTCAGCATAAAGCTCGGTACCGGCGCCTTCTGCGCATTTTGCCGGGAGATAGCCGCCACCACGAGGTTGCCGGTCGCCAGGTACTGCACCTGCCCCGAGAGGTAGGCTGACAGCGTGGTGTTGTTATCCTCGTAGCGCTTGATCTGCGCCTCTTTCGGCGCCAGCTCGCTCAGCACCATGTCCTCCACCGCGCCGCGGGTGACGCCGACGGTTTTCCCGCTCAGCGCCGCCGCATCCTTCAGCTCGGCACCCTTCGGCCCGAAAACGCCGAGGAAGAACGGCGCGTAGGCGCGGCTGAACGCAATCACCTTCTCGCGCTCCGCATTCTTGCCGAGGCTGGAGATCACCAGATCGACCTTATCGGTCTGCAGATAGGGCACCCGGTTGGCGCTGGTTACCGGCACCAGCTGCAGCTTGAGCTTCATCTGCTTCGCCAGGTAGCGAGCCATATCGATGTCATAACCCTGAGGCTGGAGATCGGTGCCCACCGAGCCAAACGGCGGGAAATCCTGCGGCACCGCGATACGGATAACCTCGCGCTTTTCGATATCCTGCAGCTGGTCGGCTCTGGCCGCGCTCATTTGCGTAAACAGACAGGCGGCCCCGGCCAGTGCGATCAACAGTTTTTTCATGATGTTTACCCGTTACGTTAGTATGAAACAAAAGATTCTTTAAATAAACTTCTGCAACTAATGTGCCAGATATACGCCGCGCCGCTGCCGAGGCGGAAGATGCCATAAAAGAGTGATGAAACAAGGAAGAGAGAGAGAATGCGCGGCAATATCGCCTTCTCTCACCGCCGGAAACCCGCACTAAAATAATGCAAAGCACCAGACTGACGCCCCATTATCGCTGCTCGAGCTCGTCCAGCTGCTGATAAAGGGTGGCGATATCGTGAATCCGCGGGCGGCCCTTATCGAGGATCTCATGCAGAAAAGCGTTGGCCAGCAGGTTGATCAGGCTGTTGACCGAGGCGTAGCTATCGTAGGCCGAGACGCTATCGAGCGGCGCGCAGAGCTGCCAGCGCGCCAGCGGGAACAGGCCGTGTGCCTGCGGCTCGCACATCAGCAGCACCGGCACGCCGCTGGCCTGGAGCTGCTGCAGCAGCGGCCGAATAAGGCGCGGGCGGCGGCGAAAGGCCATCACCACCACCACATCCCTGGCCGACAGATCCACCAGCTCCTCGCTTAAACTTTGCCCCGGCTGGGGCAGCACCTGCACCTGCCCGCGCGCCTGCAGCAGCTGCTGGCGCAGGTGCAGCGCCGCCGGATAGGCGTTGCGCATGCCGACGATGACCACCCGTTCGGCGCTCACCATCGCGTTAATCGCTTCGGCAAACTGGCGCGCGTCGAGGGCGTTGACCCACTGGGTCAGGTTGGCCATCTCCTGCTTATAATGGCGCGCCAGCAGCGTGTTGCCCTGCACCGCGTCGCGGTTATCGGTCAGCGGCATCCCGCTCTGGCGCAGGGTGCGCAGCTCGTCGCGCATATCCTTATACTTCTCGTAGCCCAGCCGCTTGAACAGGCGGCTCACCGTCGCTTTTGACACCCCGCTCAGCTGCGCCAGCTCGGCGCTGTTGTAGCTAATCAGGTCGTCAAAGTGATCGAAAATAAAATCCGCCACCCGCTGCTCCTGGGGCGACAGGGAGGCGTACTGCCCTTTGAGTCGTTCATCAAGCTGTTGCATAAGGCCCCTGTAACTTTTGTTTCATCGCACTATACCCGTCATACTCCGCGTTGCCTATGCGCTGGCGCTGCGTCTCGCGCGGTTGTCGCCGTTGATACCCGACCCGCGGCGCGTATGACCTTGAATACCTCTCCTTTCACGATGCGTGCCACTCCGGCAAAAAGCGCCGGCGGCAGGGAATGAAACTTTGGGTTCAGAAGTGGAACGGCTTTTGCAGTCTGAGAGAATACATCGCGTCACGAGGACAACGAATGCACAGTCATGTATCCACCCGCGGGATGGCGGTCGCCCCCCATCACCTTGCCAGCCAAAGCGCGCTTGCCGTACTGCGCGAAGGCGGAAGCGCAATCGAAGCAATGGTCGCCGCGGCGGCCACCATCGCCGTGGTTTATCCCCATATGAACGGGCTCGGCGGCGACGGCTTCTGGCTCATCGTCCCTCCACAAGGGGAGCCGATAGCAATAGACGCCAGCGGCGCGGCGGGCTCGGGGGCGACGCCTGAGGCCTATTCCGACCTCAGGCAGATCCCGCACCGCGGCCCGCGCGCCGCGCTGACCGTCGCCGGGACCGTCAGCGGCTGGGACGAAGCGCTCCGGGTATCGCACTCCCTGAGCGGCAAGGCGCTGCCGCTGGCGCGTCTGCTGGAAGACGCTATCGGCTACGCCAGCGACGGGATCCCGGTCACCGAATCCCAGGCCAGCGCCACCGCCGGCAAGTTTGCCGAGCTCCGCTCGCTGCCGGGATTTGCCGAAACCTTTCTGGTCGACGGCCAGCCGCCGGTTGCCGGCAGTCGCTTTCGCCAGCCCGCGCTGGCCAACACCCTCAGGCGGCTGGTCGACGAGGGGCTGGACAGCTTCTATCGCGGCCCGCTGGCTGAAACCCTGGCCGGGGGCATGGCGCAGTACGGACTGCCCGTCACCCTCGACGATCTCCGCCAGCACCGCGCCCGCCGCCCTGCGCCGCTGAAACTGACCCATCAGAACGGCGAGCTGTGGAACCTCGCGCCGCCGACCCAGGGGCTGGTATCGCTGGCCATTCTCGGCATTACCGACCGCCTGGCGATGGCCGAGGCCGACGAGGCGATGACCGTCCACCGCATCGTTGAGGCCACCAAGCTGGCCTTTGGCCTGCGCGACGCCCATATCACCGACCCGCGCCACCTCGATGTCGATATTCAGAGCCTGCTGGAACCGGCGGCGCTGCAGGCGCTGGCTGAGCGGGTCAGCGACCAGCAGGCCGCCCCGTGGGGCGCCGGCAAAGGTCCCGGCGATACCGTATGGATGGGGGTCATGGACGACAGCGGGCTGGCGGTCTCCTTTATTCAGAGTATCTACCACGAGTTCGGCAGCGGCGTGGTGCTGCCGGAGAGCGGGATTGTCTGGCAGAACCGCGGCGCCTCGTTCAGCCTCGATCCGCAGCATCTTCTGGCGCTGGCCCCCGGCAAGCAGCCGTTCCATACCCTTAATCCGGCGGCGGCCCGCCTCAGCGACGGCCGGGTGATGGTGTACGGCTCGATGGGCGGCGACGGCCAGCCGCAGACTCAGGCCGCCCTCTTTACCCGCTACATCCTGCAGGGCGTGCCGCTGCAGGAGAGCATCTCCCGGCCGCGCTGGCTGCTGGGCCGCACCTGGGGACAAACCTCCGACTCGCTGAAGCTGGAGGGCCGCTTTACGCCGCAGAGCATCGCCCGCCTGCGGGCGCTGGGGCATGAGGTCGAAGTGCTGGACGATTTCAGCGAGGCCATGGGCCACGCCGGCGCCATCGTCCGTCATCCAAATGGCCTCTTCGAAGGGGCATCCGATCCGCGCAGCAACGGCTCAGCCGCCGGTTATTAGGAGTTCAGCATGCAAAAAGTGACGCTCGACTGGAGCACGTACCTGGCACAAATGGAGCAGATCCTCGGCCTGGAGCTGGATGAAACCCGCCGCGCCGAGCTTCAGCTGCAGTTCAGCCGCATCGCCGCCATGGCCGAACCGCTGATGGCCTTCCCCCTCGACGAACGCCTGGAAATCGCCGGAGTGTATAAAGCATGACGCTTAACCAAATGACGATTAGCGAGATCCAGCGCGCCCTGCAGACCGGGGAGCTCAGCGCCCGGGAGATCGCCCGCCGGACTCTGGACGACATTGCGCGGGTCAACCCGCACATCAACGCCTGGACCACGGTGACGGAAGCGCGAATGCTGGCCGAAGCGGACAGCATTGATACCCTGCGCCGGGGCAAGCAGCCGCTGCCGCCGCTGGCCGGCGTCCCCTACGCGGTAAAGAATCTGTTCGATGTTTCCGGACAGACCACCCTCGCCGGCGCCCGGCTGTTTAGCGAACGCGCCCCCGCCGCGGCCGACGGCTGGGCGGTGCGCCAGCTCCACGCCGCGGGCGGGCTGCTGTCAGGGATGCTGAATATGGACGCCTACGCCTACGGCTTTACCACCGAAAATAGCCACTACGGCGCGACGCGTAACCCGCACGACCTGGCGCGCATCGCCGGCGGCTCGTCCGGCGGTTCGGCGGCGGCGGTAGCGGCCGGGCTGGTGCAGTTCGCGCTGGGCAGCGATACCAACGGCTCCATCCGCGTGCCGGCCTCCTTATGCGGTATTTTTGGCCTCAAGCCGACCTTTGGCCGCCTGTCGCGATCCGGCAGCCATCCGTTTGTTGCCAGCCTCGACCACATCGGCCCCCTCGCCCGCAGCGTCGGCGACCTCGCCGCGGTCTACGATGCGCTGCAGGGGCGCGATCCCGGCGACGGTTTCCAGGCCGATAAGGCCAGCGAGCGCACCAGCAACCTGCTGCCGCGCGGTCTCGAAGGCCTGCGCTGCGCGGTGCTCGGCGGCTATTTTAGCCGCTGGTGCGATGACGACGCCCGCGCCGCCGTCGCCCGGGTAGCGCAGGCGCTCGACGCCCGCGAGGAGCTGCAGTTCCCCGAAGCCGAGCTCTCCCGCTCGGCGGCGTTTATCATCAGCGCCTCCGAAGGCGGCAACCACTACCTGCCCGCCCTGCGCCGCGAGCCGGAGCGCTTCGAGCCCCACTCCCGGGAGCGGCTGCTGGCCGGGGCGATGGTCCCGGCGAGCTGGTATATTCAGGCCCAGCGCTTTCGCCGCCACGCCCGGCAGGCGTTCCAGGTGCTGTTTGCCCACGCCGATATTCTGATCGCGCCGGCAACGCCGTGCAGCGCCACGCTCATTGGCGAGCAGACCATGGAGATCAACGGCCAGCAGCTGCCGGTCCGCGCCAGCATGGGGATGCTCACCCAGCCCATCTCCTTCGTGGGCCTGCCGGTCACCACGGTGCCGCTGCGCAGCGCCGCCGGGCGGCCGATTGGCCTGCAGCTGATCGCGGCCCCGTTTAATGAACAGGCCTGCCTGCGGGCGGCGCGCGTACTGGAAGAGATGGGGCTGACCGATGCCAGCCCTGCGGAGGTAATAGCATGATCGATCAGGACAATATTAACCGGCCTCGCGTTCTGGCCGAGGTCACGGCCGCCTTTTATCGCTATGAAGAGGCGCTGGTCAGCAACAACGTCGCGGTGCTCGACGAGCTGTTCTGGGAGGATAAACGCACGGTGCGCCTCGGCGCCGGGGAGAATCTCTACGGTGCCGACGAGATCCGCGCTTTCCGCGCCGCCCGTCCGGCGGCCGGACTCCAGCGCGAACTGCGCCACACGGTGATCGTCAGCTTCGGCGAGGATTACGCGGTCTGCAGCACCGAGTTCACCCGCGAGGGCAGCGATCGCGTGGGCCGCCAGCAGCAGACCTGGGTGCGCTTTCCCTTCGGCTGGCGCATTGTCGCCGCCCAGGTGAGCCTGATGAGCTAATGAACGCGGCCGCCCTGGCCGGACCGGAGCGAACTCCGGCCCGGCTATCGGCTAGCGACGAAACGGATAGTTTTCCCGCCAGCGGTCGGCAATCTGCTGGCGGGTGCAGACCCACACCTGCTCATGCTGCTGGACGTAATCAAGGAAGCGCTGCAGGGCCCGAAAGCGCCCCGGCCGGCCCAGCAGGCGGCAGTGCATGCCGACAGACATCATCTTCGGCGCCTCGCGCCCCTCTTCATACAGCACGTCAAAGCTATCTTTGAGGTAGGTATAAAACTGCTCAGCGGTATTGAACCCCTGCGCGGTGGCAAAACGCATGTCGTTGGTATCAAGGGTATAGGGCACGATCAGATGCGGCCTGCGCGAACCGTCGCCGCACGGCACCTCGACCCAAAACGGCAGATCGTCGCCGTAGTAATCGCTGTCGTAATCAAAGCCGCCGTGCTCGACCACCAGCCGGCGAGTATTGGGGCTGTCGCGCCCGGTGTACCAGCCGGTGGGCGGCCTGCCGAAGAGATCGGTTAACACCTGCACCGCCTGCTGCAGATGCGCGCGCTCGGTCTCGATATCCATATGCTGATAGTGGATCCAGCGCCAGCCGTGGCTGACCACATCGTAGTTGGCGGCCTTAATCGCCGCCACGATATCGGGATGCCGCGCCAGCGCCATCGCCACGCCGAACACGGTCAGCGGTAGCCCGCGCTGGCTGAACTCGCGGTGAATGCGCCAGAACCCGGCGCGGCTGCCGTACTCATACAGCGAGTCCATCGACATATGTCGGTCAGGGTAGCTGGCCGCGCCGATAATGTCGGAGAGAAACTGCTCGGAGCCCGCGTCGCCGTGCAGGACGTGGTTTTCCGCCCCCTCTTCATAATTTAAAACAAACTGTACGGCGATACGCGCATTCTGCGGCCATGGCGCGCGCGGCGTCTGGCCGGCATAGCCGCGCAGATCGCGAGGATAATCCTGATTAAAAAGCGCTGACTGCTGATCCATCTCCCACCTCTTTACTCATCACCATCAGTTAAATGACTGAAACCTGCCGCCTAAATCTTTCGCTTCCGGGAAGGCCAGGTCGCCCTGCTTGCTGGTCGACAGGCCGAGCGCCACCAGCGACTCGACCATTTTTACCGCCGCGCTGACGCCGTCGATGACCGGCACCCGCAGCTCGCGAGTGAGCTCCTGCGCCAGCGTCGCCATCCCGCCGCAGCCCAGCACAATTGCCCCGCAGCCGTCCTCCTTCAGCGCCTGAACGCAGCGCTGACGTACCTGCTCCTGCGCCCGACCGCTGCCGTCCTCCAGCGCCAGCACCGGCAGATCGATAGCGTGCAGCCCGGCGCAGTGGTGGTAGAAGCCATACTGGTGCAGCAGGTGGCGGGCGATAATCAGCGTGCGCGGCAGCGTGGTGACGATGGAAAAGCGGGTGGCGACCAGGGTGGCCATATGCATCGCCGCCTCGGCGATGCCAACCACCGGCCCTTGCGCCAGCTCCCGCGCCGCCAGCAGCCCCGGATCGCCAAAGCAGGCGATCACATGACCCGAAACCCCCTGCTGGCGCCCGGCCTTAATTTGTTCGAGCACCCCGACCGCGGCGATGGCTTCATCGAAGTGCCCTTCGATGGAGGGCACGCCCTCCGTCGGGCAGACCGCCACAATCTCGGTCCCCGGCGCGGCGGCCGCCCGCGCGGCGGCGCCGATGGTCTCGGTCATGGCGCGGCTGGTGTTGGGATTAATCACTTGTATACAAACAGAGGACATTACGACTCCTTGTAGCCGGCAAACAGCCGGGCGAAATCGGGCAGGGAAACGCCCGCGGTGTCAAAGCGCAGGCTGGCAACGATATGGGCAAAGTGGTGGGTCAGCGCCGCGCTCAGCGGCTGCAGCGCCCCGGCGCGCAGCAGCCCGATCAGCTGCCCGTGATCGTCGCAGCGGCAGCCCTGTCGCCACGGCGATCCCCATGCCGCAACGGCTAATGACGAGCGCTGGCTCAGGCGGGTGACCATCTCGGTAAGCACCTGGTTGGCGGAGATCGCCTGCAGCTGAATATGGAATTCGGCGGAGTAGCGGATCGCCGCCGGGCCGTTGCAGGCCTCATGCGCCTGCTGCTCCTGGCGAATAATCGCCTCCAGCGCCGCCAGATGCGGCGGCTGGCAGCGGGCCAGCACGTCGGGCAGATTGGCGACCTCCAGCAGCTCTCGGGTGCGGAAGATCTCCCGCGCCTCTTCTTCCGTGGGGCTGGCAACCTGTGCACCACGCTTGGGCGTCAGGGTGACCATTTGCACAGCGGCGAGTCGCTGCAGCACCTTGCGGATCCCCGTGCGGCTGACGCCAAAGACCTCAGCCAGCGCCTCTTCCGGCAGCTTGCTGCCCGGCGGCAGCTGGTGTTCAACGATGGCGGTCATCAGCGCCTGATAGATGGCTTCATCCTTGTCCTGCAGGCCTGACGCGGCGTGCAGACTATTTTCGTGACTCATTAACCGGCTCCGTATTCACGTTTCGATATCAGACTGTATACATAAAAATTAAATATTGCATACAAGATTAACTATTTTGGCCTAATTCCTGCAACAGCCTCAGCAATCCATATTCAGGGGTTTCATCAAGAGGAGCAGGTTTCATGCCACATTCACAAAATACGCATCAGGTTAAGGCCGCGGGCTCCAGCGCCGGCTACAGTCCACGGCTGTGCAACGAGGATCTGGCGCCGACGCGCGACCAGAACTGGAGCTGGTACAACATCTTTTCCTTCTGGATGTCGGACGTGCATAGCATGGGGGGCTACGTCGTGGCGGCGAGTTTCTTTACCCTGGGCTTAGCCAGCTGGCAGGTGCTGCTGTGCCTGCTGGTCGGCATCTGTATCGTTCAGCTGTGCGCCAACCTGGTGGCCCGGCCGAGCCAGATGGCGGGCGTGCCCTATGCGGTGATCTGCCGCCAGGCGTTTGGCGTCTTCGGCGCCAATATTCCGGCGGTGATCCGCGGGCTTATCGCCTTTGCCTGGTACGGGATCCAGACCTATCTGGCCGCCAACGCGCTGATGCTGGTGGTGCTAAAGTTCTGGCCGTCGCTGGCGACGCTCACCGCGAGCAGCTTCCTCGGGCTGTCGCATCTTGGCTGGCTGTGCTTCGCCACCATGTGGCTGCTGCAGGCGATGGTGTTCTGGCACGGGATGAGCGCCATCAAGCGCTTCATTGATATCGCCGGTCCGGCGGTCTACGTGGTAATGCTGGCGCTGGCGGGCTGGATTGTATACAAGACCGGTTTCGACGGGATCTCCTTTACCCTCGCCAGCAAGTCGCTGAGCGCCGGGGAACAAACCTGGCAGATGATCACCGCGACCGCGCTGGTGGTCTCCTACTTCTCCGGCCCGCTGCTTAACTTTGGCGACTTCTCGCGCTATGGCAAAAGCATGGGTGAAATCCGCCGCGGCAACCGCTGGGGCCTGCCGTTCAACTTCCTGCTGTTCTCTATCGTTACCGTGGTGATTGTCTCCGGGACGCAGTCGCTGTTCGGCCGCATGATAACCGACCCGATTGAAACCGTAAGCCGCGTAGGCAACGACCTGGCGGTGGCCATCGGCCTGCTGACGATGATCACCGCGACCATCGGGATCAACATTGTCGCCAACTTCGTCTCCCCGGCCTTCGACTTCTCCAACTGCTCGCCGCAGAAAATCAGCTTCCGTACCGGCGGGATGATCGCCGCGGTGGGTTCAATCCTGCTCACCCCGTGGAACCTGTTTAACTCCCCGGAGCTTATCCACTACACCCTCGACGTGCTGGGGGCGTTTATCGGCCCGCTGTTCGGCATTCTGCTGGTCGACTTCTACCTGATTAAGCGCGGGAAAATCTCGGTGGACGATCTGTTTGACGATACGCCGAAAGGGCAATACTGGTATCGCAGCGGCTTTAACCCGAAGGCCATCGCCGCGCTGGTCCCCTCCGTGGCCATCGGCCTGACGATCAGCTTTATCCCCGCCCTGCATGAGGTCGCCAACTTCAGCTGGTTTATCGGCGTCTTCCTGAGCGGCGCCGCCTACCGCTGGATTGCCCGCGACGATCGCGTCGCCCTCTCCGCCACCGCGCGCTATGACGCCCGCGCCGTGGCGCAGAAAGAGTAGTTTCCCCTCTCTGGCCGCGCCCGCCGGCGCGGCATACCCCGCAACCGCGACGGCTGGCATTAATATTGCTTTAGATCTTGCTCAATGCGCGATTCAACAGGGAGCCAACATGGCGGAAACCATCAAGTCGTACGATGCTGCAATTCGCGGGGCGTTTTTTGATATCGCCCGGGTCGCCGACGGCGCCGACGATATCGCCCGCCACGCGCGCTATCTTGCCGACGGCCTGCTGTTTATTGAGAACGGCACGATCCAGACGCTGCTGCCGTGGCAGGAGGGAGAGCAGTTTCTCCATCCGCACAAGGGATACACCGACCTGCGCGGCAGGCTGCTGCTGCCGGGCTTTATCGATGCCCACGTCCACTATCCGCAAACGGAGATGATTGGTGCCTACGGCGAACAGCTGCTGGAGTGGTTAACCACCTACACCTTCCCGGTCGAAAGCCAGTTCGCGGACGAGGCCTATAGCGCGGAGATCGCCCGCTTTTTTGTCAACCAGCTGCTCAGCCACGGCACCACCACCGCGCTGGTGTTCTGCACTCTGCATCCCGAGTCCGTCGATGCGCTGTTTAGCGAAGCGCTGCGGCTGAATATGCGCATTCTCGCCGGGAAGGTGATGATGGACCGCCACGCGCCGGAATACCTGACGGAAACGGCGGAACAAAGCTACCGGCAAACCCGTGAGCTGATCCAGCGCTGGCACCACTGCGGGCGCCTGGGCTACGCCATTACCCCGCGCTTTGCCCCCACCTCCACGCCGGAGCTGCTGTCGGCCATTCAGCAACTGCGGGAGGAGTTTCCGGATACCTGGCTACACACCCATCTGAGCGAAAATCTCAGCGAGGTCGCGTGGGTGAAAAGCCTGTGGCCGGAGCATGAGCACTATCTCGACGTCTATCACCACTACCGGCTGACCGGCGAGCGCAGCGTATTTGCGCACGGCATTCACCTCGCCGACGCCGAGTGGCGCTGCCTGCACGAAACCGGCTCCGCGCTGGCCTTCTGCCCAACCTCAAACCTGTTCCTCGGCAGCGGCCTGTTTCGCCTGCCCGCCAGCTGGCAGCAGCGGGTGCGGATCGGCATTGGCACCGACGTGGGGGCGGGAACCACCTTCAGCATGCTGCGCACGCTAGGGGAAGCCTATAAAGTTGCCCAGCTTCAGAGCTATCGCCTGCCCGCCTGCGAGGCCTTTTACCACGCCACGCTCGGCGGCGCGCACGCCCTGCGCCTTGACGATAAAATTGGTAATTTCGAACCGGGAAAAGAGGCCGACTTCGTGGTTATCGACACGGCCGCCACCCCTTTACAGCGGCTGCGCATCGGACGCTGCAAAGATATCTACGAGCAGCTGTTTGTGCTGATGACCCTCGGCGACGAGCGCAATATCAGCGAGACCTGGGTCAACGGCGAACGCGTCTGGCACCAGCAGGGCTGACGCCCCCGCCGGGCCAGAACGCAACATTAGCTCCCCCGATAGGTCGACCAGCCGCCGGGGGCAATCAAAAACGGCAGGTGGAAGTGCTCATCGGCGTCTTCGGCGATCGCAAAATCGATCTGCGCGCTGAGGTAGAGCGTTTCCCGCCCGTCGCGCGAAAACCAGTCACCGATCTCCGCCACCAGCCGATAGCGCCCGGCGCTCAGCATACCGGGCGCCAGCAGCGCAATGCGGCCCTGCTCATCGGTCAGCCCGCTGGCGATCGTTTGCCCGCCCAGCAGCAGGTTCACCGCCACGCCCTGTGCGGGCCTGCCGCTGGAGATATCGAGAATATGGGTACTCAACGTATTCATTCGCCTATGACTCCCGTCAGTCTTAATAAGGTAATTTCGCGCAGCTGCGCCAGCGCCACCCGCGTCTCTTCCGCCTCGTCGTGGTTCAGCCGCTGCGTCAGCGCCTGCAGGATCTCTTCCCCGCTGCGGCCTTTGGCGCGGATCAGGAAGACCCGCCCGAAGCGGGCTTCGTAGCGGGCGTTGCCCTCTTTCAGCGCCCGGGCAAGAGGCGCATCTTCATCGTTGATGGCCCCCTGCTCGTGCCGCGACAGCGCGGCGTGCGGCCTCTCTTCGGGCAGCTTTTCACCAATGCGCGGATGGGCGCTCAGCGCCCGATCCAGCTCGGCCTCTCCCCAGCGCTCCGCGGCCTCCTTCGCGGCGGCCAGCAGCGCGGCGCGGTCAGGATAGGGACGGCCCCGCACCAGCGCCGTCACCCAGGCGGGGATCGCCACGCAGGGCTGCAGCAGGCCGCAGGCCGCCTCGTCGTCCAGCCGGTTAAAGTCCTCAATCGCGATCGTCGCGGCCACTTCGGACATGTTGTCGCTCCTTATACCAAACGGCCCATGCGGCCCGTCGTTAATAGCGTTAGCGCAATATTGCGCAAATCAGCTTACATAAAGCGGCTTGCACAAAGCAGGCCACATTCCCTCCGTGCGGGTCCGGATGCCGCGGGCGGGTGAAACGGTCGATTCGCAAGTGCCCGGTTTAAAATTTTTGATGCAATAAAAGGCAATTATTGCCCGATAACGCACCACTTTAGCGCATAACCTCCGCCGGCGCCTCCGGCAGCCGCCTCGTGGCGCCTGCCGGCAAGCTGGTACGCAAATTGCTCGGCTCTTCACTACGCATGCCACAGGAGAAGATGATGAAAGCATTAGTGATGGGTGCCGGTATCGGCGGCCTGAGCGCGGCGGTCGCGCTTAAAGCGGCCGGAATTAGCTGTGAGGTGTTTGAGGCAGTGCAGGAGATTAAGCCGGTTGGCGCCGCCATCTCAATCTGGCCCAACGGGGTGAAGTGCATGAACCTGCTGGGCATGGGTGACATCACCGAGACCTACGGCGGGCCGCTGCGCTATATGGCCTATCAGGATCACCGACATGGCAAAACCCTGACCCGCTTTAGCCTTGCGCCGCTGGTCGAACGCACCGGCGGCCGCCCCTGCCCGGTCTCGCGCAGCGAGCTGCAGGGCGAGATGCTGAACTTCTGGGGCCGCGACGCGGTACGGTTCGGTAAGCGGGCCACCCGCGTGGAGGAGGATGATGACGGCGTGACGGCATGGTTTAGCGACGGAACCACCGCCCGCGGCGATATGCTGATCGCCGCCGACGGCAGCCACTCTGCCCTGCGCCCGTACGTGCTCGGTTTTACCCCCGAACGACGCTACGCGGGCTACGTTAACTGGAACGGGCTGGTGGAGATTGATGAGGCCATCGCCCCCGCCGATCAGTGGACCACCTTTGTCGGTGAGGGCAAGCGCGTCTCGCTGATGCCGGTCGCCAACGGGCGCTTCTATTTTTTCTTTGATGTCCCTCTGCCGGCCGGGCTGGCGGAAGATCGTAGCACCCTGAAGGCGGATCTTAGCCGCTACTTCAGCGGCTGGGCAGCGCCGGTGCAAGAGCTGATCGCCCGCCTCGATCCGGCCACCACCAACCGAATCGAAATTCACGATATTGAGCCCTTCGACCGCCTGGTACGCGGCAGGGTGGCGCTGCTGGGAGATGCCGGACACAGCACCACCCCGGATATCGGCCAGGGCGGCTGCGCGGCGCTGGAAGACGCGGTGGTGCTGGGGGAGACGTTCCGCGACGGCGGGGATATCGCCGCCGCGCTGCGCCAGTACGAAGCCCGGCGCTGCGAGCGGGTTCGCGACCTAATCCTGAAAGCGCGCAAGCGCTGCGATATCACCCACGGCAAGGAGATGGCGCTCACCGAGGCCTGGTACCGGGAGCTTGAAGAGGAGAGCGGCGAGCGGATCATCAACGGCCTGTGCGAGACGATACAGGGCGGCCCGCTCGGCTAGCCGCCTTCAGGGCCGCGGCTCCCGGCTTTCGCCGACGGCCCGCATCGCCTCCATCACCGCCGTCAGCTTCTGAATCGCCATCTGCGCCGGACGAGAGAGCTGGCGCGATGGCGCGGTGCACAGCGCCAGGGTCAGCGGGCGCAGCAGCTTGTTGCGCAAAGGGATAAACGCCAGCTGCCCGCTGTTGACCTCATCCAGCACGTCCAGCAGGCTCAGGATCGTTACGCCGCTGCCTTTGAGGACCAGCGATTTAATCAGCCGAATATCATTGCAGCTGATGCTGTTTGCCGGGGAAAAGTCGTAGTGCCGATAGAGCATCGCCACCCGATCGTGCACGATAAGCGGCGCGCCGGGAACGATGTGCCGCAGGTGGCTAAGGTCGCCTAACGACAGCGCCGCAGCCTGCGCGAGCGCACAGTCCGGGCGCATCACCACCCCCATCGCCAGCTCAACGAACGCCAGCACGCTGAGCCCCGCCTGGCCCTCCGGGTCGAGGATCAGGCCAAAATCGACGTCAGCCTGGCGAACCTTTTCACTCACCGCGTGGCTATCCGCCACCCGTAGATTGAGCTCCAGCCACTGCCACCCGGTAATGATATCGGCCAGCGCCGCGGCAAAGCTGCCCTCCGCCAGCGCCTGCACCATGCCGATGCTGACGCTGCCGCGCTTTAGCCCCTGCAGCTCGTCAAACTGCTGGCGGGTCAGCTGAAACTCCTTTTGCCAGCGCAGCAGGTTGTCATAGAGCAGCTCTCCGGCGGTGGTCATGCGCAGCCCCTCCGGCAGCCGTTCAAACAGCGGCGTGCCGAACTCCTCTTCGGCCTGCAGGATCTGGCGGTTTATCGCCGAGGCCGAGATATGCAGCTTTTCAGCCGCCCGGCGCAGGCTGCCGCAGCGTGCCACCGCGGCGAAATAGATAGCGAAACGCGAAAACGGACTCATATTCCCCCTGTACTCTTTTTTGCAACGGGTTAGTGAATTAATGGCGATGGATGTCAACACCCTAATATGACAACAATAAACTCACAACAATTAAACAAATGCTTTTCCGTGAGCAGGAAGGAACATGATGAACAGAACCCATCCCACCCCACCGGCCCGCTGCACCTTCGAGCCGGACGACTGGCTCCGGCTGGCGAAATGCTGGCACCCGGTCGCCCGCGCCGAGGACGTCGGCGGCGCTCCGCTGAAGGCAACCCTGCTGGACGAACCGCTGGTTCTCTACCGGATTAAAGGTTCGGTGGTGGCGGCCCGCGACGTCTGCCCTCATCGCGGCGTCCCGCTGACCCTCGGCTCGCACGACGACGAAGGGATTATTTGCCCCTATCACGGCCTGCGCTTCGGCGAAGAGGGGCGCTGCAACCGGATCCCCTCCAGCCCCGACCAGCCGGTGCCGGCCAGGCTCCACCTGACCCACTACGCGGTGGAGGAGCGCTTTGGGCTGATCTGGGTGTGCATGGCCTTCGACCCGGAGAACCCGATGCCGCTGCCCACCATGCCGCACTGGCACGATGAGGGGTTTCAGCAGATCAACTGCCCGGCGTTTGAAGTCAACGGCTTCGCCGGCCGCCAGGTGGAGGGGTTTCTCGACGTGGCCCATTTCGCGTGGATCCATACCGATACCTTCGCCGACCCGGAGAATCAGGAAGTGCCGGCCTACAGCCCGCAGGAGACGCCCTTCGGCTTTATTGCCGACTACTGGAGCTCGGTCGGCAACTATCCGGCCAGCGCCGGTTTCCACGCGCCGGAAGGGTTTCAGTGGCTGCGTCATTTCGAGATGCACCTGCCCTTCACCGCGACGCTAACCATCCACTTCCCCGGCGAAGCCCGGCTGGTGATTATGAACGCCGCTTCGCCGGTATCATCGCGCATCACCCGCATGTTCGCCCCGATTGCGCGCAACTTCGATCTCCACGTTCCGGTCGCGGACGTGCACGCGTTCAATCTGCGCGTCTTCGAGGAGGACCGGCTGATGGTCGAAACCCAGCGTCCGGAGAGGCTGCCGCTGGACTTAACCCTTGAGGCGCACATTCCCGCCGACCGCAGCTCGATTGCCTATCGTCGCGGGCTGCAGAAGATGGGCTTTGGCGACTTTTTCCTCGTATAGGCGGAGGCGTAAATGAGTGAACTGCTGCAGGTAGTCGTTGACGGAATGTGGCGCGAGGGCGATACCAGCCTCGCCGTCAGGCTGGTCTCCAGCCGCGGGGAGCCGCTGCCCGCGTGGCGGCCAGGGGCGCATATCGATCTGCATCTGCCGGATGGGACACAGCGCCAGTACTCGCTGACCGGCCCCACGACCGGCGCTGAGGGCTATCTGATCTGCGTCGCGCGGGATCGTAAATCGCGCGGCGGATCGCGCTATATCCACGAGGCGCTGCGCCCGGGGCAGACGCTGCGCATCTCTCCCCCGCGCAACCTGTTTATGCTGCAGCCCGCGGAGCGCGTTGTGCTGCTGGCCGCCGGTATCGGCATTACGCCGCTGTACGCGATGCTGCTGCAGCTCGAAGCGGATGGCGTGCCCTGTGAGCTGCACTACTACGTCAAGCGTCGCGAAAACGCGGCCTTCGTCCGCCCGCTGGCGCAGCGCTTCAGCCAGGGAAGCGGCGCCCTTTACTGCTCTGAGGAGGGGCAAAGCCCGCGTCAGCACCTCGCCACGACGCTCGCCGGGGCGCAGGCCGGAGAGCTTCTGTACCTCTGTGGGCCCCAGGGTTTTATGGCCTGCGCGCGCGAGGTCGCGGTACAAAAGGGTTGGCAGGAGGCGCAGATCCACAGCGAAGCGTTTCAGGCAACCGCGCCGGTCGCCGACGCCCGCGGCGAGGCCGATACCTTTACCGTCACCCTGGCGTCGTCAGGCGCACAGTGGCCGGTGCCGGCGCACCAGACCATTGCCCAGGTGCTCCAGCAGCAGGGGGTTGCGGTCCCGCTCTCGTGCGAGATGGGAATGTGCGGCGCCTGCCTCACGCCGGTTATCGAGGGCGTGGTCGATCACCGGGATACGGTGCAGTCCCCGGCGGAGAAAGCCGCCGCCGCGCAGCGCATCGCGCTCTGCTGCTCCCGCAGCCGTTCGCCCAACCTGGTGATCGATCTCTAGCGGGGTCGCTTTTCACCGGCGCCGGGCTGCCGTGGAGCAGGCTGGCGCCCTGCTCGCTGACAAATCTTAAAAGCCATCAAAAACCGGCCAATCATTCCCTAATCGAATAATTTTAATAAAAATTATTCATTTCCCTTCTGAATAAAATGCCGTCATATTTGTATGACAAATCCGGCATCGCCAGACGCCTGCTGCTGGCTGAGGGGAAGAGACGATCTCTCCCGGCGCACAATAAGCGTGACGAACCTGACCAGCTGTCTGGATATTGCCTGTCGCAGCTTCCAGACCGGTGCTCAGGGAACATTCTGAACATCCACTATAAAATTGAGTACTATCCGAGTATTTGCCAGCCAGCTTTTGGCTGGCTTTTTTTGGCCGTTACCGGCCTGATTTTTCGTTTTTCAGCAGGTCGCTTAATCTGGCGCGGTTTTGCGCTAAGAGCGCGTTAAACGTCTCGCGGCTCTGCGGGTCTAACTCCGCCACCAGCGCCTCGCGCTGCGCCTGCCTGCGGATACTCTCCTGCACCGACTTTAGCGCCGCCTCCATGGCAATAAGCTCCCCTGCCAGCTCGCTTTCAAGCTTTGAGCGATAGAGAAACTCCCGCGCCAGCACGCCCATTTTGCTATTGGCCTGGTTAATCGCGGTGCTGCTTTTTTGCAGCGATTCGGCGACGGCGGCCAGTATTTTATTCTCACTCATTGCTCAGTTCCCCCGGCCGAGGCCAGCATCAGCGTCTCTGCCAGCTGGCGATGAAACATATCACGCTGGGCGACGCTCAGGGCATCCAGCTCTTTTTTAACCGCGTTCACGCGGTCGAAGTATGCCTGCTGCACTTCTGCCCGGATCTCCCGTCGCCGCTCGGCGGGAATATCGGTAAAGGCGTCCGTTGCTGACGAGTCGGGGGGGAAAAGCGTGCCAGGGAGTCGCCTGACCATAAGAGCCTCCTGATAGTTTAAAACAGGCGCATATTGCGCAGATCGCCGTCGCTGGTGTTGTAAATCGTGAATTGCTCGATCAGCTCAATAAACTCGTCGCGCGGCGGGATTCCGTTCGCCAGCAGCTTACGCTGGCTCAGGGCGCACCACAGCGCCACCGAGTAGGCCTGACAATTCACCGATTTTTCCGGATTGAATTCAATATCCGTAAACGCCGAGTACTCCAGCACGCTCTCTTTAATCGGCGAATGGTTGAGGGCATTGAGGTACAGCCAGTCGTAGAAAGCGGTTTTCGGTTCTAATTCCCAGATGATGGCCGCGCGCTGTTCGTTCGGCTGGAAGGAAAAGTGCGCCAGTCGCCCGGATATTTTCAACTGCTCCGCACGCTTTGCCTCTTTCGGCGACATGCGCATCAGTTCGCGGAAAGGCCCACGCACCATCCCGCTGTCAGTAAATACTTTCGAAGACTGAAAGAGCGATTCCACGCTAATAAACTGTCCGCCGCTGCTCTGCACGCCCATATTAAAGGCGCTCAGCTCCCGGCCCAGGGTCTGCGTGGACTTACTCGATACCTCAAGAATTTTCGCGCCCGGGGCATGTAGCCGATAGTTCTCGTGCAGGGAGGCAATTGATTTCTGCTTTTGCGTCACCGCCAGCCCGGCAGACCAGCTGAAATCGACGTTAGCGATATCAACCAGGGTATCCCCCTGGCTTCTCGGGATAAACACGGGGCGTACGGCCATAAATTCACCTGAAAGAAAAACGAGAAGGATCGACCGTGATTATCACCGGACTCTCGCGTAGCCATAAAGGAATATTATCGGCGCTGTAGAAAATAACCTCACTGATAAACCCGGGGGGAATATTGCCAAGATAGAGAATTTCCGCCTGAATATCATGCGGGCGATCCCCGGACTCCTCGTCATTATCCCCAACAAACATGGTTTGAAACGCCGTATGCTTTTTACGCTCGCCGAGGCTGACGGCCCTCACCGCATTCGACGCCGCGTTGCTTTTGCAGAATACGGCCCGGTTAAGCAGCTGTGAAAAATCAAATGAGGGCTGGGTCGGTCCGCTGATTAGCTCTTTTTTGATCTTCAAAATCACCCAATCGCCGTGGCTTAACCCCTGAGAATATTTGTAGAGCATCTTATTATTAATATGCCCCACCGACAGAGAGATTGAGTCTCGTACCCCATCCAGCCGCAGTTCGTCATTATAATGAAAGGGGTAACCCGCACTTTCAATTTGCTGGCGCGTCATAATACCTAAGGAAAATATCCCTTTTAAATTATCCAGGTGCGTAAAGTGATATAGCGCAGAGATATTTCGGCGTTTTATCTGTGAAAAATCTATCGCCCGCGCCCAGTTAAATTGCTGAATGGCATAGAACGGTTTGCCCGGAACCTGCTGCATAAATGCGTAGTGTAAATCAGATGTATAGGCCGGTGCCAAATTGGTCAACCCGGTAATCGCGTAGCGCGTGAGCATATAGTCCTTAAAGCCGACGACATGCATAATAATAGCCAACGCCTCGGTCATCGTAATCGACACTGCGCCATTATCAGGCTCGCTACTTAGCGCCGGTTTTTCTTTATTAACGACATCGAGATTATTAAATAGCGAATTGCGCCGCTGTGCCGTCTCGCGGAACGGGTCTGCCTCTCGCTGGCGCGACTCAGGCCTTACGATCGTCGGCGGCCGCACGACCGGCGGTTGACTACCTGATTTAGTAGGGGGAACGTCCTTCTTTTTTATTAAATTACCAATAACAGCCAGCACAATTAGAATGCCAATCACCGTCCACATATGAACTCCAGCAGCCGCATTATGATTTGTTGTGTGTAAAAATGAACAGCGCCGCCTCCCCAATAATGGGTGCGGGCAAGGATTATCTTATTAGTATTTTTACGCCGATCGTCGGAGGCACGGAGCGTGCAATAACGTGCAATAATAAACAGGCGCGCTCTACAGTAATCCATTCATTGGGTGAACTCAAGGGTAATCAATACGCCGTTACGCTGCGGATTTCAGCTATTTTATAGCAAGCAACCGCAGCGTAATATGGCGCATTCACCGCAAAAATATCGCGTTATCATTATCTGGCCGCAGATATGCAGCGCTCTGCCCGCTCATTTAGCGTCCCGGGCAGAACAATCCTCGACAAAAAAGTATCGCTCTTTCAACGCATAAATACCCGCGCTTTCCCGGCGACCGCTAAACGCACCCTGGCCCCCGTCGTCCAACCTGCCTGGCTGACGGTTTTGAGGATCAGCGGTTCACTCATCCCCGGAGCAGCCAGACTGAGAGTTGAGAGATGGCCATAAAAATCAACGTCAACGATGGCCATGGCGCTTTCATCCTCCTGACAGAGGGTGACCTCCGGACGCAGCATAATCCGGCCGCTCCCCGTGGCATGGTCACCATCGGTGAGCACCTCGCCAATAATGCACTCCGCGCGGCCGGCGCTGAGCCGGGCGGGAAGCACCAGGGCATCGCCAAGAAAGAGCGCGGTCGCTTCATCGACCGGTTGCGAGTAAACCGTGAAGGGGCTACCGACCTGAGTGAAACGACGCCACCTCACGCCGCTTCTCCTGACGGGTATCGTCCAGCCCCCAGGCATTATTGTCCGCCACGCTAAGATAAGGGAAAAGCGCCCCTCCTGCGGCACAAAGCCGATACCACGCTGGTGAGCGGGAATGAAAATCCCGTCGCCGTACAGCGTTTTCCCCTGCATCACGATCCGCCCCGTATCCGGGGTTTCAAATCCAGCAAGAATGCGCAGCATGGTGGTTTTTCCGGAGCCTGAAGGCCCGACGATCGCCGTACGGCTGCCCGGAGCCACCGTCAGATTGAGGTTATCCAGCACCTGAGCACAGCAAAAGATTTAGAGAGCGCGGTGAGTTCCAGCATATTAAAAACCTGCAATTTTTTTCGACTGTACATAAAGAATGCCGGTCAGCGGAAGCGAGATCAGAATCATTAACATCGCGTAGGGCGCGGCGGCCGCGGATAGACCGGCCGCGCGTAGTGGATGGTGACCGTCACCAGCGCCGTGACGATACCCGGCAGCGAGCTGGTTATGGCGCAACGGCCAGCGCCGACCATACCCCGCGCCCCGCCAGCGTCGTGCGCTTCGTCAGCCCGAGCGTAATGCACAGCGGGATCGTCAGCGCGGTCAGCCACAGCGTGTTGCTGAGCAACTCCCCCACCTGCGGGCGAAATACCAGCGCCTTGATTGTCTCCCAGCCGGTTTCAATGCCGACGGCGATGACAAAACCGGACGGCAGCAGCGCAAGTAATGAAAACAGAGCGGCTAATGCCACCATCGGAAACGCAGGACGCCTGCGCTCAGGCAGGCGTCCAACTTATTTTCCAAGTATAAGACTCAGACCAGACATAAATTTTTCACTTCAGCAGAGATTACAGCAGGCCAGCCGGCGTCATCAGATCGATAACCTTTTTACCGTTCAGCGAAGAAGGCTCAACTTTTGGCGCATCCAGCTCACGCAGCGGCGTCAGCTTCGGGTTGGAGACCGCATACGGTATATTCAAAGGCGTTATTGGTGCGCAGCTCTTCCTGGCCCTACTTGCCGGTGAGCCACTTGATAAAGGGCTGAGCCTGCTGAGGATGCTTGCTGGAAGCCAGGACGCCACCGCCGGAAATGCTGACGAATGCGCCCGGGTCCTGATGTTTGATGTAATAGAGCCCGGTGTTCTTGCTGTTTTCGCCGGTTTTAGCCAGATCGACAAAGCGGTAGTAGTGGTAGAGAACGCCGCCGTCAATCTGGCCGGCGTTGACCGCCTTCATCACCGTGCTGTTGCCTTTATAGGCCACAAAGTTGGCTTTCATGGCTTTGAGCCAGTCGAGGGTGGCCTTCTCGCCTTTCAGCGCCAGCATCGCGCTAACGATAGCCTGGAAGTCTGCCCCTGACGGAAAGGCCGCCCAGCGCCCTTTCCACTTCGGCTTTGCCAGATCCATCAGCGAGAGCGGCAGCTGAGATTCGCTGATTTTTTGCGGGTTTTAGACGAACACTGTGCTGCGTGCGGCAATGCCAATCCAGCGCCCATGTTCCGGGCGATACTCTGGCGCCACCTGCTTCAGGGTATCGGCATCAAGGGGGGCAAACAGTCTGGCGTTATCAACCAGTACCATCGACGGCGAGTTTTCGATCAGGAAGACGTCTGCGGGCGATGCCGCCCCTCCCTGCACCAGCTGGTTGCCCAGCTCGCTGTCGCTACCGTTACCTAAGGTCACTTTCATACCGGTCCCTTTGGTAAAGTAAAGCCACCTCCCCACGACTTAACCCAGTTTTTATGCTGCGCATTATAAATAGCATGCCTTCGCCGCTATCAGCTGCCAAAACCTGCGCTGCAAGGAACATTGCCGAAGCGACCAGAGCCGCAGAGCAACAGAATAAGAGGTGGGAAGTTATAGGCGGAAATGGCAACCAAAGCATAGCGAAACGGGAATGATAATGAAAAAAATAACCATCAAAATAACATGGTTAAAAACACTCCGTTTAACAGACCGGTTGTTTGATTATTCTTGTTTTAAATTAAGGAACAACTAAAGCTTAAGACGATATTGATTTTTAAGCACAATATTTAAAAATACGCGCGGCGTGGCATTTTATTGCGCCACGCCCGGCAGGTCATCTTTAGCACTTCCGGCGAGAATACTCTTCAGCTCCCGAACGGCTATTCTGAGCACTTCCCTGTTAAAGTAGATAAAGCCGAGCACCAGACCGTTGCGCCTTACATCCTGACACAGCGGCGAGAGCGCCCGCAGAGAGAGGCCTTGCTCCTCGGCGCGCCGGGCGATATCGGTATCCACCCGCTCCGGGGCCAGCTCAAACACCACCAGGCTGCCCGCCGGGTCCCTGAATACCCGTCCGTAAGCCGCCAGCTCCCTTTCCAGCAGGCTGATAAAAAAGGCCCGCTTTTCGCTATAGATGCTTCTGGCCTTCAGCAGGTGGCGATAAAAATCACCGCTGCGAATGAATTCGGCCAGGATAAGCTGGGGCAGATAGGAGGTTTTTAACGCATACTCCATGCGCTGAAACGAGGGCACCAGGCCTTCGGGTAACACAATAAATCCGATCCGCAGATCGCTGGTAATCAGCTTGGAGAAATTACCCAGATAGATGGTTCGGCGATATTTATCCTCGGCGGCAAGCGCCGGCTGCGGCTGCTGATTAAAATCAGTATCGTAATCATCTTCAATAATCCAGGCGTGGTTTCGCTCGGCCCATTCAGCGAACGCGCGCTTTCGTGGTGTCGACATGGTGACGCCTAGCGGAAATTGATTTCCCGGGGTAATAATCGCCAGGCGGCTATTGCCCGGTATTGTGTCGCAGCGGGCGCCCTGCTCGTCCACCGCCATATAGTGGACCAGGCGGTTATTTTTCAGCAGATAGCGGCGCAGCGAAGGATAGAACGGATCTTCAATACTGACCATTTGTCCGGCGGCGGTGACGGCATTGAGACACATCTCCAGCGACTCCATCGATCCGGTCGTCACGATCACCTGCTGCGGAGTGCAAATTATGCCTTTCTTTTCATACAGATAATGGCACAGCACTTCACGCAACTGACGATTGCCAAACTGGTCATATTGACTGGTGTTAACCAGCGACAGGGGCGTGGTTCGGGCGACTTTCGCTATTATTTTCGCCCACTTATGCGCGGGGAAAAAAGAGGTATCAACGGGCCACGGGCTAAAGGGTAAATAGCGCTGACGGTGGCTGCGGGCGACGGCAGGAGCGTGCGCTGCGCCAGCAGGCGTACCGCCGGGCCGGGCGTTTACTCGGTAACCCGAGCCCTGTTGGCTGACGATAAATCCTTCAGCAATCAGTGCATTATAGGCATTGAGCACGCTGGTTCGCGAGATTGACATATCGCAGGCGAGGTTGCGACTGGAAGGCAGGCTATCACCGGGTAAAAAGCGCCCCTCAATGATATTTCCTTTAATGAATTCAAAAAGTTGCTTATAAATAGCAGGTTTTTTCTCCAACCTCATCGTCAGTGTATTAATTTTCATAACTGGTTCTTAAAAATAATCCAAAATTGGTTATTTATCCTCATGCCCTTCGCCCGATAAAATCACTGCGGAACGTTTTTTAAACGACTGTTAGCATTGATATTTAACATTTAATTCTAGTCTACAACACCACCAGCGGCAAGTTCACCGGACATGACGATTCATATTATTTCAGATAATCCTTTATTTCTGCGCGGCATTATTGAACAGGTCGCAACCACGCCTCCCTCGGCGGAATACCCGCCAATAAAAACGCATGATATTAACTTTGCGCAGCATGAGATCGCCCGTAATGCGGGGATTATTATCTTCATTTACAATGAAGCAACAAGAATGGCTATCCTCAGCCGCCTGGCGCTCATTTCCAGCCATATTGTCATTATGGTCGATTCTGAATTCGAGCACGATATGGCCGCATCCTATCCGCTGCGAATATGCTCCCGCTCAACGCTGCATGAGATCCTCGCCGTCAGCAGCAAAATAAGATGCTACCCTTCTCCGGGAAAAGTTTCTGATAATACCTACGCTATTTTTAAAGCCCTTTATAGCGGCACCTCGACGCAGGCGGCGGTTGAAATATTTAACCTTAATCTTTTTAACCTCTATAACCTCAAGAAAAGAGTGTTCACCCGCTTTGGTTTAGCCAACATCAACGATAAAGGTATTCTGCACTGCATGGCGTACCTGAAAATAAATCGCCTGGTGAGCAACGCCCATCACAACACCCAGTATCCGGTGTAGCCCGGCATCGCCCAAGCTAGCGGTACTCCAGTCGGTAAATAATGCTGCTGTCGGCCCGGCCCGGCTGGACGCTGGCTTCGGTCTGAATGTAGCGGGCGTAGACCGGCACGGTCACCGACGCGCTGCCGTCAAGGGGAAAGTCGCCGCTCAGCTCCTGATTTAGCCTGATGAACGCGGCCTCGTTTTGCGCGGTAGAGAGCTGGATCCCCACTCCGCTGGCGCTGCCCGCCGCCGAGCTATCAAGGCTGATAATCCCGCGCTCGTCGTCAATGGTGCCAAATACTGGCTGCAGCGATAGCGCCCAGCCGTTGGCCCTCGCCGGCGCCACGCCGTACGAGGTCAGCCCCTCAGGCCGCCCGCGGTTGCCGTAAAAGGTCGGGCAGTTGATCAGTCGAATGCTGGCATCCTGCCACTCCGTCGCCGACCCGATGCCGCTAAACGTGCCGCCGATAAAATGACGCCCCATCGGCACGACCCGATTGGGCGACTCTATCTGACAGGTCGGTACGGTAACGGTGATGTGGCCGGTGAAGCGATATTTTAAAAATTCATGCATATCCCCGCTTTGTCCGCCCGAAAATACCGCCGTTGGCAGGCTGGCACCGGTGATGATCCCCGGCTGGACCTCTGCCGTTTTAATCAGAGCAAACTCTTTGACTACCGGGTTATTTTTCAAAAATATATCGGAGTAGGGTCCGGGCGCGTGCTGATAGGGAAAACCTCGGGTATAGCCGCCGCTGGAGACAACGCCGCTGGCCAGATAGACCACGCTGATCCCGGGAATATTGGTCTCAAACATCCGCCCGCCGTAGGGACTCGCCGCCGCGGACTCGGGGTACATGATGTCCCCGTAATCAAAATACCAGTACACCGGCTCCAACGCAGAGCAAATAATCCCCGCGTCGCCGGCTTCTGTCGGGCTCACCGCGCGGATGCGGTAGACCTCCGTCCCCATCGGCACGTCAGGCGGCACGGAGATAGTCACATTCCCCAGCGAGCTCTCTTTATTCACAATGCTTCCCAGCGCCACGTAGCAGCCCGTTGCCAGCGCGTTTGCCGACCACAGGCACAGCAGCGGCAGTATCAGTAAGCGTAAAATCATCATCATTCATCCTTAATTCTTAATCCTGCGGACCGCGTCGCGGCGTTAGCGACAGAGTGCCGTCATCACGGTCATATCCGGGCCTTTGGCGGGCAGCCGGTAGGTTATCCGGCAGCGTTCATCCTCGGCGCCACCCCAGCGGACGGTCAGCTTGCCCGCGTCGTTTTCCAGCCGAGCAAACGCGCGTTTCCCCTGCCCTACGACGCCCACCACGTTCTGCTGTTCGTCCAGCACGTCGGCGCCGAAAGGCAGCGCATCGTTACCCTGCAGCTGGATCATCACCGCACGACCTTGAGTGGTATTGAAACGCAGCTTCACCACCGCGCCGTTGTACGGCACCACCTTTTGGCTGGTGTCATCGAGGGCGATGTCCTGCGACAGGCCTTTCGGATCGATGCTGATTTCATTGATCTGATAGGCGTTCAGATAGGGCACAATCGCATAGCCGGCGTCATCAATTCGGACCCCGGGATAGCCGCTAACCGCCGCGCCGCTGGCGCCTTTTGCCTCCACCAGCGCCTGGGTGTCTCCGCTGTAGGGCGTAAGCGTCAGCCCGCCGCCGTGGGCGATAACCGCTCCGCTCATGCCCAGCGAGTAGTTGTGGTAGTTTTTCCCGCTGCCGGCGGAGGCCTGCAGCGTCGAGTTCACCGTACGCAGCGCGCTGCTGGCCGAAACGCCAGGCGACCCGCCTTTATTCGAACCGGACCCGGAGAGGCTATAGCTTAGGGCGCTATCGGCCAGCGCCGATCCGCTCATATTGACCTGCTCACGCATGACGCCTTTCGGTTCGCGGCTCATATTTACCGACATCTGGCGGAACGGCCCTTCGCTGCCTAGCGGAATGCTGACGTTCAGCATGTAGCGGTTTTCAAAGTCGTTGCTGCCGTTGCGGGTCCGGCTGGCGCTGATGCTGTAACTCCATTTCCCCAGGCGATTGTTGTAACCCAGCTGATACTGGCGATCGCGGGTGCCGGTGTTCCAGTAGTTTTGCTGGTAGGCGTTGAGGTAAAAACTCCCCCAGCCTTCCGCCAGGATCTGCGTCGCGGTGATGCCGAGGCGGCTTTTTGGCCGCTGGATCAGGTCGCTGTTATCCCCCCGGCTTTGCTGTTCGCGAATTTGCATGGTGGTGACGTAGTCAAGATAGCTGGCGGTAGAAAAGCGGTACGCCGCCAGGCTAACGTGGCTGTTGGTGCGCTGGATATGCTGGCTATACTTCAGCTGATAGCTCTGTCCGCTCATCTCCTTGCGCCCGCTCATCTCCTCTGCCAGCGACGCTTTGGCATGGGTCACGTCGAGAGAGAATGCCCCTACCGGCGTGCCCAGCGCGGAGCCCAGCTGTGCGGCCTGATAATCTTTATTTCCCTGAAGGCCGAGGTAGCCGGTAAGAAAGTTGTTCAGCCCCCGCTGCCAGGTTACCTCACCCAGCAGCGGCTCGTTGCCGATCCACCCTTTTCTGAGCTTGCCCAGCGTGGCGCTATAGTTGCTCATGCCCGGCCGCAGTAGGTTGCTGGTCGGCGCAAACGGGATAGTCTGACGCTGTGTCGTTCCGTCGGCTTCGAGGATAACGACCTCCAGCTCGCCTCCGTAGCCGGTGGGGTAAAGATCGTTTATCTCAAAGTCGCCCGGCGGGACGGTGGTCTCGTACAGCAGGCGGTCCTGCTGCATCACCTGCACCCTGGCGTTGGTGCGCGCGTTTCCGCGAATGAGCGGCGCATAGCCGCGCTGCGAATTTGGCCGCATCAGGGTCTCGTTTGCCAGCTGCAGTCCGCGGAACGCCAGGGTATCGAACAGTTCTCCGCTGGTGCTGGTGTCGCCGAGGGTCAGGCGCCCCTCAATCGCCGGGATATCCCGCTGGAGGTAGGTATCAAGGGTTTGATAGCTGCTGCCGGTGCTGTTGCTCCAGCTCCAGCTGCCGTTATGCCGCAGGTACCAGCCCGCGAGGTTAAAACCGCTGTTTAGGCCAAGGTAGGCGCTATCCATATTGCTGGCGTGGTTCTGCGAGCCGTAGTAGTTAGCGTTGTAGCTCAGCATGCCGGCGGTAATGCCGCGATCCCAACGCTCAGGGTTCACATAGCCGCGCGGATTATGCTGTAAGTAGAGACCGGGAATATCAATATCCAGCTGTTCGCCAGCCTCAAAAGCAAGCGTAGCCTGAGGGATAATCTCTTTCAGCGGCAGGCAGGTATCGGGCTCGCTGTGCCGTAGCCGCTCGCCAGCTGCGGGCTCCAGCTTGTCGACATCCAGTTCGAGCTGATTCAGCGTACGGGCCGCCAGGCACAGCTGCGTCGCGTGGCGTACCGGGCCGTCATGCTGAACCGTGACGTCGTGGACGCCGCGCGATACGCCGTTCACCAGGATCCTGACCCGATAAACGCCGGGGACCGCCAGACCGCGCTCATAGCGGCTGATATCGATTTTTTGCTGGCTGCCAGGGCTCATAAAGGCGGTGTTGAACTCAACCTCTTCCGCACCGGTTTGGCCCGCAAATAAGGCGATGGCAGCGGCTAATGGCCTGAGTACCGGTCTGTCAGACATGAATATGCTCCGTTTATCCCGTCATTACCCGCCCGGAGAAGGGGCCGGGCGCTATCCGTTATCGATTTCCCTGCGGTTTTATGACCTTCATAGCCCCATAGTCATTGATAATGACCGGATAGAATCGGGTCGAAGATTTGCCGAGCGTAAAGGTTCGGGTGCTGCCAGGAGCAATCATGCCGCCCTCGCCGATCGGAATTTCCCCTTTCAGGTCTTCGGTGAAGAGCGCGACGGTGATATGAAAAGGCGTTGGGTTATGGGTTGAGACGCGGTTTCCGGACCGGCTCCAGGTCACCTTATCCGGCGCTTCAAGCGCGCTACCGGTGAGCCCGGCCGGGCGGAAAAAGAGCTTCAGGCGCGAACGGAAGGCCATGTGCAGCATGTTCTTTCCTTCGCTGCTTTTTACCTTTGGAGGGACTTCCAGGACGTTAAGGTAGAAAACGGATTCCTTGTCCTGAGGCAGCGCTTCGCCGGTATAGCGAAGGCGTAATACCTGGCCGCGACCGGCGTTAACGCGGTTCACCGGCGGGGTAATAAAAAAGGGGGCATTGGCCGTTTCTGGCGTCGAATCGCGATCGCCATCATCGATCCACGACTGGACCAGCACCGGCGAGGAACCGTTATTATTCATCTTCACCGACACTTCTTTTTCCGCTGCCGGATAGATAATCCGCGTGCCGGTAATAACCACCGTAGCGTTAGCCGGGAGCACAAAGCTGGCGAGCGATAATAGCGCCAGGGCGCAAAGTAAATTCCTTTTCATCATATTCTTCCGCTATCTATAGCGGCGGCATAAATGCCGCCGTCTTGTATTCAACCGCATCGTGCAATTAGTCGTAGTCGATACTGAAGTTGACCTGACTTTGCACATTGCCAGCGGTCGCCGCACCCATCGAGTAGTACTGAACGGCATACGGCAGCACCACCGACGGAGTATCGGCGCTAATGCGGCTGGTATTCGCTTTCTGATTGCTGTTACCGACGTTAATCGCCGTACTGGTAGTCGCGTCCAGCAGCTGCAGCTGAACGTTATCAGCGCCGCTGGTATCGGTGTTAATCAGGTTGAAGGTGCTGGTATGGACCGTAGAGCCGTTTTCAAAGAACGCCGCTGCTGTGGTGGAGCTGGTCACGCCCTGACAGTTTGTCAGCCCGATATCAAACTGGGTTTTGCCTGCGGTTGAGCCAGCTGCCGCCAGGCTTGCTGCCGATACGGTAGGCAGAACTACGGTTGCCGGAGAAGCCATACCATCCACCGTAATATCACAGGTGCTGGCCACCAGTTCTCCCTGGAAATTAATCGTGCCGTCAACTGCCAACGCGGATGAGGCCATTAATGCCGTTGTCACGGCGGCGGAAACCATTGCACTTTTCAGTTTCATATTATAAAACTCCTTTTATTGATAACATTCACCCGAGATTTTTCTCCAGGCTCACCACTACCGCTTACAGACATAGCTTCATGCCGCATGGGATAGATTTTATATAAGGTTCAGCTTTTATTTCCCGCACAGCCGTCGAGAGCAACTCAGAATTAACTTACGCACTTCGACGAATATAGAAGCTGATATTTACAGCGACTCCCCTCAGAAAACAGGCTGCCAGCTGCATAATTTATAGCAGCGCTTAATCGCTGATTTTATTATTCAGCACCAGGCATCACAGGCCATTAAACCTTTACGCAGTCATCAACCGCCGGGTGCGAAAAAAGATGCTTGACGCAGTCATAAATAAGTACTGAGCGCGCCTTTAATTTATTGATACCCATTCGTTCGGTGGCCCGTCGCTTATGGCTATATACCGTTTTTTCACCCACATTCAGGCACGTCGCCACCTGTGAAACGGTTAATCCCGTCGCCAGCTGGTCCATGACCACGCGTTCTGCAGGCGTCAGCCTTTCGGTGATCCGGCGTAAGGCATTTTTTCTCACCGCCCGATTAACGGCCCAGACGATAAGATTAAGCGGGATACCTCGGGAAACAATCCCCTGCGCGCCGGTAAAGCTGTCGTATCCGCTGGCGCTATTAATAAACAAACAAATCTTGATATCTTTTCCAGAGACGCCCTGGAGGATTTCGTTAACCACATCAATAAAATCAACGGCCAGCAGGAGAATATCGCCATCATCGATCTTCGACACCTGCGTCCGCCAGCTATCCCGATCAAACAGCAGAACGGACACCTCTTCACCTGCTTTTCTGAATACAGACCTTACGCCAAGCGAAAAAAAATCGTCATCCGACAGGATATACATCATGCATCACCTCCTTGTTGCGCTCATTATGCCAACAGGAAGCCACACGCAAAACATTATTCTAATTGTAATGCTATATTTATTTAAAAACTCCAAATCACAACCATATTTAAGAAATATTAAGCTTTTTATACCGAGAAACCCCGGGGCATTACGTGGCGTATCCCCCAGCGCAATGGGTCATTGACGGGCATGAAATATTTATGAAGGGAACGCCGCGCCTCCTCCGGACGCTAAAGAGGGAGGCTGCGGACAAAAAGGCTTAATAGGAGGTGCAAACCAGCAGAGGGGAGTTAACTGAACCGATCAGGTTGGTTCTCGGATTGAGTTTACGCACCCGAACTCGCAGCTTCTGCGAACCCAGGCTGATGATATTGACCAGACCAAGAAACGTCTTGTCAGCCGAGGCGTCGGCCGGAGCCCGAACAATACGATAGTTTTCCATAATATAGTCATCGCCGAACGGCGATGGTCCAACCCGATAATCAAAAAAGATAAAACGATGCAGCGCCGCCTTTTCCGTTTGCAGGTGGGAAATACCGTCCATGCGAATATATCCTTTTCCCCCCGGCTCAAAGGTAATAGACAGCCGGCCCTTAATTAGCGGTAAGGAGACGTTATCCTGATATATCGACAAATCGCCCGAGCAGCGAAAAGTATCGTCACTTTTATCCAGCCACTGCCAGACCAGAGCCGCGCTGCTGAGGGTGAAGATAGCAATAGAGAGCCCAAGGAACGTTATGCTTTTATGACTCATGGTCCTTCCAGTTATAGAAAAAATAGCTATCACAATAGCCGTCAGGGTTATCGCCTCGCGGAATACACTGCGACAGCAAGGTATTCCCCATCCCGCCCTTTTTAAGTCTGGCGTCATAATAAAAAAAGAAATGATGGTATTCATTACACGCCAGCGACAGGCTCCGCCGTACGCGGGAAAAATCATCGGCAATCACCGGTCGCCATTTGTTCTGCACATTTTCTAAAGCATCGACGCGGCAGTTCGGCACCGGCAGCGCGCTCAGATAGGGCGCCGGCGAGGAGGCAGAGGAGTCGACGAGATAAAAGAGGATAATAAAAGAGAGGACTAAGAGAATCACGCCGGGGACAATATGATAACAATAGCGACAGACATACGGTTTTTTTGCTGCGCGACGCGCTTTGGCGCCCGCCGCGGGCGTTTCTGTTAGCGGTAGCGCATCCGCTTCTGGCGGAATAATTTCGGCAATATTCACCGGTGCATTAGCCGCTCGGCTAACGTGGATATCGGGATTCAGCTGCACACCGAGGCGCGGCAGCGAAATAATAATATCGTCAAGCCCATAGCGCCGAAAAACGCGGCGCAATATGCTCAGATACTGATTAAGATTGTTGTAACTGCCGCTTAGTCCTTGATTTTCCCAGACGTGCGTCAGCAGAAATTCGCGGGTCATCACCCCGTCGTTATCAAGTAATACGGATAATAATGCCGAGGCCGTTTTCGTCAACGTGACGATATCCTCATCCGTATTATCAGAGCGCAGCGTTCCTTCCAGAGAATCATAATAAATGGTATGTTGAATAACGTATTTCATAACAATATTAACAATAGTTCAACAGCCGATCGGCTTCAGGGATAATTATTTTGCGACACAGCATACTCTCACTCCCTGCAGCGCTAAAAGGATAGACGGTGGGTTATTCGTTAAAGGAAATAAGGGCGAATAATTCGCATTTCACTTACGATAAAAAATACGATAGCGGCGGCAGGCAGAGAACGAAAAAATGATATATTGGCGCTAATCGCTAGCTGATAAATTCAATCCATTCACAGTCCCGATAATATCCTTTTTTTTATCATCAGCAATCATAAAGTTGTGCTAAAAATCCTAAAGCCGCAAAAATCAGATTATCTATCCTCAATGGCCGCCCGACCGGCAGGGGAATAGCGATGCGCGCTTTGGCCGGGTGGCTGCTCTCCTGCTGCCGTCGTTTATCTCACGGCAAGCAAAAGGTGACGGTAATTCTGAACCTTTCCGGCGAACCGCGCTTCTTCATCGCGGCTGGTGGATCCCTCAATTCATCGCTACGCTGAATAATTCACTCCCGGGCTGCGCTTTTTGCTCGCTCAGCCGGGAATTCTTATCGCTGAGTCGAAGGAGCCCCCATGAGCGAAGTCAATATTATTGCCACCCTAACCCCGCTCCCTGAGCATATCGAAGCGGTCAGGGCCGCTGCCCTGGAAATGGTCCCCCTGACGCATCAGGAAGCAGGCTGTCTGCAGTACGATCTGCATGAAAGCCGGGCGATTGCCGACGTCCGCCAGCTGCAGAATGAGGGCAAGGCGTCATTTATCTTTATCGAGCGCTGGAAGTCAGAGGAGGATCTGAAAAAGCACGTCGCCATGTCCTACCACGATGATTTTCTCGCGATCCTCGACGGCAGGCTGGAGAGTCTGAACGTTCAGCGGCTGAGCCGCCTGTAGCGCTTTAAAAAACGTCATTATTCCGCCAGTATGAGCTATCTCCCCCGCCCGCCGGGGAATTTATCACCTTGCTTAATGAGGAATAATGGAACGCTTATTTGTCTACGGTACGCTGCGTCCGGGCCACGCGAATGCCTATATTCTGGAAAATATCGGCGGAGAGTGGCTGCCAGGCACGGTGACCGGAACCTTTTATGCGCGCGGCTGGGGCGCTGCCGCTGATTTTCCGGGGATCGTCCTGAGTGAAAGCGGGCCGCAGGTCCACGGCTATCTGTTTGCGTCCGCAAAGCTGGCGGAGTTCTGGCCCGCGCTGGACGAGTTTGAAGAGGGCTACGACCGGGTGGAAGTTGAGGTGACGACGGCCGATGGTCGGCGCCTGTCCGCGTGGATCTATCAGCTCCAGCCGCCGGCTCAGCCGTAGGGGTTAACGCCCCGCATGGCTCACGGGGCGCTGGCGCGATCGCCTATTAGTCGCGCCAGCCCAGCGCCGGCGCAACCTGTTTGAGGATCGACTCAATAACGTGCACGTTGTAATCCACGCCCAGCTGATTCGGCACGGTCAGCAATAAGGTGTCGGCTTCGGCAATCGCTTCGTCTCTCTTCAGCAGCTCGATCAGCCGGTCCGGCTCGGCGGCATAGCTGCGCCCGAAAATCGCCCGCGTTTTCTCATCAAGCTGGCCAATCGTATCCCCGTCATCCCGACCTGTACCGAAATACATCCGGTCGCGATCGTTCATCAGGGCAAAAATACTGCGGCTGACCGAGACGCGCGGCGTACGGGAATGCCCCGCCTGCGCCCAGGCCTCGCGGTATGCCCGGATCTGTTTTGCCTGCTGAATATGGAAAGGCTCGCCGGTTTCGTCATCTTTCAGCGTCGAGCTTTGCAGGTTCATCCCCAGCTTCGCCGCCCACACCGCCGTGGCGTTGGAACCCGCGCCCCACCAGATACGCTCGCGCAGCCCTTCGGCATACGGCTCGGGGCGCAGCAGGCCCGGCGGGTTGGGGAACATCGGCTGCGGATTCGGTTGGGCAAACCCCTCCCCTCGCAGCACGTCCAGCAGCACTTCGGTATGACGACGCGCCATGTCTGACTCGTTTTCTCCGTCGGCGGGCACGTAGCCAAAATGACGCCAGCCGTCAATCACCTGCTCCGGAGAGCCGCGGCTGATGCCAAGCTGCAGGCGACCGCCGGAGATCAGATCCGCCGCCCCCGCATCCTCGGCCATATAGAGCGGATTTTCATAGCGCATATCGATAACGCCGGTGCCGATTTCAATCCTGCTGGTTTTTGCGCCTATCGCGGCCAGCAGAGGAAACGGCGAGCTGAGCTGACGGGCAAAATGATGCACCCGAAAATAGGCGCCATCCGCGCCCAGCTCTTCGGCGGCAACCGCCAGATCGATGGACTGCAGCAGCGCGTCAGCCGCCGAGCGGGTGGCGGACTGCGCCGACGGCGTCCAGTGGCCAAATGACAAAAATCCAATCTTTTTCATGACGTATTGATCCTGGTTTGCAGGGAAATTATCCGCAGGCCGGCATTAACCGCGATGCCGTAAATCAGCGCCTGCCGAGGTTTACGTCTACTTTACGCATTCGCTGATGGGAATAAATATCGTTTGTTTAACATAATGCATCAAATAAATTGACCGAGTGGCGGCGGGTCTGGAGCGCCAGGTTTTGGGCCTGTGCCTGAGCATACGGCCCCCTGTCGTCGCGCCCATAAGGTTCTGAATATTTCCGCAAAGTAGATGAATGCCACCTGCCCGCAGGTGGCTTATTTACATAATCAAAGAGGACGCGCCCGCATACGCACGGGGTGGATCTCGGTAAACAGCGGCACGTCCGCCATCACTTCGGCGACTTCCGGCGAGGAAAATACCGCGGTCACCGCCGCCTCGTCGCGGAAAATGCATTCGCAAATGGCCAGGGTTCCCGGCTGCTCCCGCAATGGGAAGAAGGCGGCCACGCTGACCAGGCCATATTTTTCCCACAGCTTCATCACCAGCGGAAGGTGGCCGTCAACATAGTATTGCCGATCGAAACGATCCTCCGCGCGGCCCTGGTAGCTGACATAGATAACAACCTGCGTATTCTCTGTATTCATAATGCTCTTCTGTTAAAGGGATTTTGAAATAGCCGCGCAGCAGCAGGATTCGCCTAAGCGCGGCCGGGATGACTCATGCGTTCGATTGGCTAAGCTTCAGCGCAGCCGCCGACTTCCGGGCGAGGCTGATACTCAACCCTGCCCCGGCCGCCAGGCAGCAGGCGATGCACAGAACGGCGACGATAAACGCGTGGGTGATGGCACCAGGATCGCCGCGAGAACCCAGCACGGCATAGAAAATGCCGCCAATAATCGCCACGCTAAGGGCGGTGCTGAGCTGCAGCGTTGAGCTAACCACGCCGGCAATCATCCCGGCGTAGGCCGGCGCAACGCGGCCGGTAATAATGTGCATCAGCGTCGGGAGCGCCAGCCCCTGGCCGAAGCCGATGATGAACAGCGCCGCTGACAGAGGAGCCGCCGCCGGCGGGATACCGTCCGCCGTCGTCATCATCAGCCCGGCAAAACCGAGCAGACCCAGCGTTTCCAGCCCCATGCCGATGGGATTGACGTAAGGACCGACAATCCGTCTGCCAAACGGCGTTGACAGCGGGCCCAGCAAAAAACCGATGCCGAACGGCAGAAAGATCAGGCCAGCCCGCAGCACGCTTTGCTGCAGAGCGCTCTGTAAATAGATCGAAAACAGCAGGAAAAAGACGCCGATCGAGTAGAACAGCAGCGCCAACAGCAGGGAGAGCCCCATGCCCGGCTGACGAAAAATTATCGGGTCGATGAGCGGATCGCCGCCCCGGCGCGCAAGCCGGTTTTCATAGCGCCAGAACAGACAGGCGGCGGCCGGGGTGAGCGCCAGCGCCAGCCAGGACCACCACGGCCAGCCCGCTTCCCGGCCTTCGATCAGCGGCACGATAAGCAGACCCAGGGCGATGACGGAGAGCGCCATCCCGCCCATGTCTAACCGGCGGGCCTGCCGCGCGCGAGTCTCTTTGATTAGTGGAATACCGAACAGCAGGACCAGTAGCGCAATCGGCAGGTTGACGAGGAAAATGGCCCGCCAGCCGCTATCAAAGAGATTTAAAGAGATCAGAATGCCGCCCAACGCCTGGCCGATAACCGATGCCAGGCCGAATACCGCCCCGTAAAGGCCGAGCGCACGCGATTTTTCCGCTTCCGGGAAAATCGCCTGAATCGACGCCAGCGCCTGCGGAGCCATAATCGCGGCGGTGATTCCCTGCAACACGCGGCCGCCGATCAGCGCCCCGGGTGACCAGGCAAAACCGCACAGCGCCGACGCCGCGGCAAAGCCAATCAAGCCGGTGAAAAACATCCGCCCGCGGCCAAACAGGTCGCCCAGCCGCCCGCCGGTGATCAGCGTCACGGCATACAATCCTGCATAGGACGATATCACGAACTGCTCGGCCGACGCCGAGGTCCCCAGCTCCCCCTGAATAGAAGGCAGCGCCACGTTCACAATGAAGAAATCCAGCGGCGGTAAAAAGGCCCCCACCAGCAGGACAATAAACATCGCCCAGCGGTGAGGCTCGGCTGAGTCAGGATTTAAGTGGGACATATACGGCCTCCAAATGGAACTAATCGGTTCCAAATTAGATAAAAATTTAACCCGCGATAACGCGCATCGTGCAATCAACCACGGCGAGCATCTCCTCTTCGCGTGCGCCGGTTTTGCCCAGCACCCGCATACCTTCAATCTGACAAACCAGGAAACGCGCCATCGCCTGCTCATCGCACTCGGGCAGCTCGCCGCCGATCTGACCGCGCACGATCGCCGCGGCGTAGAGCTGCTGCAGCCGGCGGAACATGCGCCCGGTTCGCTCGGCCACCTGCTCGTCGCGCGCGGCCATTTCGGTGGTCAGCGACACCACCAGGCAGCCGCGCCGCCCCTTCTCGCCCGATGAGAGCGCGGCATAGCGCAGCAGCGAGGCGCGGATCGCCTCGGCGACGGAGCCGGGCTGCGACAGAATATCCGCCGTCGCCTTCAGCCCGTCGGCGGTATAGAGATCCAGCGCCGCCAGCAGCAGCCCCTTTTTATCGCCGAACGCCTTGTAAAGGCTGCCGCGCGACAGGCCGGTCCCGGCGATTAGATCCGGCAGCGACGCCGCCTCATAGCCGAGATCCCAAAATACGTTCATCGCGTCGCGGGCGGCTTCTTCAAGCTCAAACTCCCGCGGACGCCCGATAGCAGGCAGATTTTTCATTGATAAACCCAGATAAGAGGCTTAGATTATAAACCGATTGGTTCCTATACTAACAGCGGCTGAAGGACAAACGCAAGCCGCCCGCCGCGCAACGAAGGATTAAAGACGTCATGACCGATAGAACATTCATTATCCCCGCCACCATGCGGACGCTTTCGGAACGCACCGGCTACGTGCCCGCCGTGCTGGTCGGCAACACGCTGTACTGCGCCGGGCAGGTGGGCCGCACGGCCGACCTCGAGGTGATTAGCGACCCGGAGCAGCAGTTTATTGCCTGCTGGCGCAACCTGGAATTAGTGCTCAACGAAGCGGGCTGTAGCTTTGATGACGTGGTGGAGATGACCACTTATCACGTCAATATGGCTGAACATATGGGCACCTTTCGCCGCGTGAAGGACGGCCTTTTCCCGCGAGGCAGAAGCGCATGGACCTGCGTAGAGGTGACGAGTCTGGCCCATCCGGGCCTGCTGGTCGAAATAAAATGTATTGCCGTTCGGGTGCGTAAAGGCGGCCCCGTGGTAATAAAACTGAAAGATAGCGTCCCATAAAAACAGAAGCACGGATCGTTCCCCGCGCTTTTGTTTTATCGAAGGCTCTGCGCCAGGCGGCTAAACGGCGAGGCTGCCGCCATCGACAAAGAGTTCGCTGCCGGCAATAAAGCTGCTCTCAGCGGATGCCAGGAACAGCACGGCCTTAGCCACTTCGTCCGGCCGCCCCAGCCTGCCGAGCGGAACCTGCTGATTCAGCGCCTCTTCAAATCCCGGACGCGCGTCAAGAACGCCGCGCATCAGAGGCGTTTCCGTGCCGCCCGGTGCGACGACATTGACGCGAATGCCCCGCTCTTTCAGATCGTTGGTCCAGGTTCGCGCGAACGAGCGCACCGCGGCCTTGCTCGCGTTGTACAGCGACTGGCCGGCAAAGCCTTTGCTGCCGGCAACCGATCCGTTGAGAACGATCGCCCCTCCCGCGCCCATCAACGGCAGCGCCTTCTGCACGGTGAAAAGCAGGCCTTTAACATTCACCGCAAACATTCGGTCGAAATGGGCTTCATCGATCGCCTCCAGCGGCTGCGTTTCGGCAATCCCCGCATTGGCAAAGACAACGTCCACCCTGCCGTGGTCATGCTGGATCCGCGCGTAGAGTCGATCGAGATCGGCGGCGATGGCGACATCCCCCTGCACGCCCACCGCACCGTTACCAATCTCCCGCACGGCGGCAGCAAGATGTTCCTGCCGGCGCCCGGTGATATAGACGTGGGCGCCTTCAGCGGCGAACCGTTTCGCCGTCTCCAGGCCAATCCCGTCGCTGCCGCCGGTGATGACCACAACCTTGTTCTCAAACCGCTTCGTCATTTTATCGCCCTCTCAAACAATAAGTGGAGTGTTGCTCCACTTAAAATACGGAGGTATCCTCCACTTGTCAAAGGGAGAGAGAAAATTGAACGACGAATCCATACTGCGCGCTGACGCGCTGCGCAACCGCGAGCGTATTCTTGCCGCCGCTGAAGAGATTTTTCTGACCAAGGGCGCCGCCGTGTCGCTGGAGGACGTGGCGAAACGGGCGGGCGTCGGCATCGGTACGCTCTATCGGCGCTTTCCGACCCGTGAAGCCCTGCTGGCAGCCGCCTGCAGCGAGCGGTTCCTGTCGCTGGCTGAGGCCAGCCGCGTCCGGGATGCCGAGGTCGATGCGGGCAGCGCCGTACGCCTCTACCTTGAAGAGCTGGTGACCAACACCACTCTCTATCGCAGCCTTGCCGCCTCGCTCGGAACGGTTCTGCAAAGCGGGACGCCCGGCTGCCACGCGATAACCGAAGAGGGTCAGCGCCTGCTGCGCCGCGGGCAGCAGGCCGGCATCCTGCGTCGCGACGTGACCTTTGACGATCTGGTGTATGTCGTCACGGCAATCTCTCTGGCCGCGGAGCAGGATGGCTCGCCGCCGTCGCGCATCGAACATTTGGTTAACCTGTTTCTCGTTGGTATCAGCGAGCGCTGAAGTCGCCACGCGCGGTAATGCCGTGAACCCCAGGCGGCTCTCCGGGTCACGAACAGGGCCCTAAACGCCGCCGCGCGCCTTTAGCCACGTCTGCCTCCGCACCTCTCCCCGTGCGCCAAAGGCCCGCGCCCGGCCCGTCATTTTTTTGTCATAACTGACTCACCTTCCTGTCAGAACCCTCTCGCTACACTCACTCCCACATCGAACAAATCCCCGTTGAGGAGAGAATGAGCATGAAAATAAAACATAAAGCTGCAATGAGCCTTGTCGCCGCGGCCATGATGATGGCCGGCGCCAGCCACGCGGCCGAGGCCGCGCCGGTGAAAAATATCGTATTGGTGCACGGCGCCTTTGTTGATGGTTCCGGGTGGAAGCCGGTCTACGACATCCTGAGCCGCGACGGCTACAGGGTCACGCTGGTGCAGGAGCCGCTGACCTCGTTTGCCGACGATGTCGCCGCCACCCGGCGTATTCTGGATCGTCAGGAGGGTCCGGTCATTCTGGTCGGCCACAGCTACGGCGGGGCGATTATTACCCAGGCCGGTAATGACCCGAAGGTGGCCGGGCTGGTTTATATCGCCGCCCACGCGCTGGATGCCGGAGAGAACCGGGCAGAAGTTAGCAAAAAATATCCCAACTCCGCGCACCCGTTTATCAAGACGTCTGACGGCTACGTGATGCTCGATCCTCGCTACTTCCCGGAGGATTTTGCCGCCGACCTGCCGCGCGAGCAGGCTCAGTTTGGCGCCCAGTCGCAAATCCCCACCTCACCGACCTCGCTTGCTGCCGTGGTGACGCAGGCCGCGTGGCGAACCAAGCCGAGCTGGTATATGGTGGCGAAAGCGGACAAAATTATTAACCCCGATCTGGAGCGCATGTACGCTAAACGCGCGAAAAGCCATACCGTGGAAGTTGACGGCAGCCATTCCGTTTTTCAGTCTCATCCCAAAGAGGTCGCCGCGCTGATTGAGCAGGCGGCCAACGGCGCGCAGAAGTGAGTCGCTGCCGCTGCGCGGGGAAACGCGTTCAGGAGCCATGGTGAAAATACTGGTGATAGAAGACGAACCCAAAGCGCGTGAGTACATGCGCAGCGGCCTGACCGAGTCCGGCTACGTGGTCGACGTTGCCGTAAACGGCCAGGAGGGGCTGTTTATGGCCCGGGAGCACCATTACGATCTCATCCTGCTGGACGTGATGATGCCGCAGATGAACGGCTGGGAGGTGATGGCGCAGCTGGACAAGCAGCTTGATACCCCGGTGATTTTCCTCACCGCCAAAGGCACCGTCGAGGACAAAATCAAAGGGCTGGAGCTCGGCGCCGATGACTATCTGGTCAAGCCCTTCTCGTTTGCCGAGCTGCTGGCGCGCATCCGCACCGCCCTGCGCCGCGGCGGACAGGCGAAGCGCGAAGAGCAGCTGACGGTCGGCGATTTGCGTCTCAACATCACCACGCGGCGGGTGGAGCGCGCCGGCGTGCGGCTGGACCTGACCAATAAAGAGTTCAACCTGCTGCAGCTCTTTATGCTCAACTCCGGGCAGGTATTGACCCGAACCCTGATCGCCTCGCGGGTCTGGGACATGAATTTTGATAGCGACACCAACGTGGTTGACGTGGCGGTGCGCCGTCTGCGGCAAAAGGTCGATGCGCCCTTTGACCTTCCGCTGATTCATACCGTTCACGGCGTGGGCTACTGCTGCGAGGAGCAGAAATGAAGGGCCTGTCGATCAGCACCCGATTATCGCTGATGGTGGGCGCCGCGGTTCTGCTGGTGCTGCTCGGCGTCGGTACCGCGCTCTACCGCTCCCTCTGCCAGCAGCTCAGCATCCGCGACGACATCGCCTTAACCAACCGCCTGGATCAAATCCGCACGCTGGTGCTTAACGAGGACGTCCAGCGGATGATCCGCGAAAAGCCGCATTTGTTTACCAACATGCTGGGCAACACCGAATCGCTGCTGGTGCTGCGCTTTCCAGGGCAGCCGCCGCTGATTGAGGTCAATCCGGGCAGGCGCCCGCTGCCGGACATCGTGCCGGTGGCCGCCAGCCGGCCCATCGTCCCCCAGGACGTGCACCACCAGCAGACGCCGGGCGGCGTGCCCTTTATCTCGGCTTCCGCAATGGCGGTTACCGGCCACGCGCCCTCCCGCCAGCTGGAAATTATTACCGGCAGGCTGATGACCGAGCGTACGCAAACCCAGGCCGGCTATCTGCGCCAGATCGCGCTGATCACGCTGTGCGCGGCCCTGGCGGCCGTCGCGCTCAGCGCCCTGTTTGCCCGGCGCAGCCTGCGCCCTTTGCAGCGCCTAGCCCAGGAGACCTCGACGATTGACGTACGTCACCTGGGAAGGCGTATCGCGCTGCCCAACCCGCCGGCCGAGCTGCAGCCGCTTATCAGCGCCTTTAATAAGATGCTCGACAGGCTGGAAAACAGCTTTCAGCAGCTCAGCCAGGTCAGCGCGGATATGGCCCACGATCTGCGCACGCCTATCGGCAATCTGCTGGGGCAGACCGAAATCGCCCTGACGCAAAAGCGCAGCGCAGCCTATTACACCGCGCTGCTGGGCTCCAACTTTGAAGAGCTGGTGCGCCTTTCCACCATGATCGACAAAATGCTGTTCCTCGCCCGGGCGGAAAACGCCAGCCAGGCGATTAACAAAGCGACGCTGTCGCTGAATGACGTTCTGCTTCCGCTGGCGGAATATTTTGAAGGCCCGGCGGAAGAGCGGCGGATAGCCCTGCGCTTTTCCGCCAGCGGGGGGATCACCGCCGATGCCGACCTGCTCCGGCGGGCGGTCGCCAATCTGCTCGATAACGCGATTCGCTACGCCGACGGCGATAGCGAAGTCCAGGTTGAGGCGCAATACCAGCCCGATGGCGTGCTGCTTAGCGTCACCAACCGCGGCGAGGTGATTTCGCCGGAGCAGCAGGAGCGACTGTTCGATCGCTTCTGGCGCGCCGACAGCGCCCGCCACGCCTCGAACAACAGCAGCGGGCTGGGGCTGTCTATCGTGCGCGGAATTATGCAGCTGCACCAGGGGCGCTGCGGCGTAAGCTCCGGGCAGCGGCGAACGCGCTTCTGGCTGCTCTTTCCCCACGCTCCGGCGAAGTAGCGGCTGGCGCCAGCCGATCTGCGGGCGCCAGCCGCTCATCGCCCGCGCCACTCTCCGCGCCTTCGCCGTAGCTTCTCCAGTCCTTCTTCGTTCCTTTCTCCACGCCTGTTCTTCCCGCTTCTCTGGCTCATCGGGCTGCGCTGCGGCTTCTGGCGCCAAACCCCACCCCACACTTTGACCGCTCCCGCTCAGAGTTAGCGATCGCGCCGGGTCAAGAATCGCCTGCTGAAACGTTTCATATCTCATTTCGCTAATGACGATGTTGAACTCCAGGCCGGAGATGAATACAACAGAACTTGTATACAAGAACCTTAGGTACTTATAACCTCATCATCAGGACACACCATGCAAACCACAGATTCTGAAATTGAAAAAAGGGTTATACGCAAACTTTCCTGGCGGCTGATCCCGCTGCTGATTGCTTGCTACGTCATCGCCGTTATCGATCGCGCCAATATCGGGGTGGCCGCGTTAACCATGAATGCGGATATCGGCCTCAGCGCCGCAAGCTTTGGCCTGGCCGCAGGGCTGTTTTTTGTTCCCTACGCGCTGCTTGAGCTGCCCTCAAACCTGCTGATGGAGAGGATTGGCGCCCGCTGGTGGATAGCCAGAATTATGGTGACCTGGGGGATTATTTCCGGCGCGCATATCTTCGTCTGGAACGAAAATAGCCTCTACGTCATGCGCGCCCTGCTCGGCGCCGCCGAAGCCGGCTTTTTCCCCGGGATCGTCTTTTACCTCACCATGTGGTTCCCTGCCGCCTGGCGCGGACGCATTATTGCCTCCTTCATGACCGGCATCCCGATTGCGCTGATTATCGGCACGCCGATTTCCAGCCTGCTGCTTGAGCTACACGGATGGATGGGGCTTAGCGGCTGGCAGATCATGTTCCTGATCGAAGCCATTCCGGCCATCGTTCTGGGGCTGATTGTCCCCTTCGCGCTGCCCGACAAGCCCAAAGATGCCAAATTCCTCGAAGCAGAGGAGCAGCGCTGGCTGATGGCCACCCTCGCCGCGGAACAAAAAAAGCTGCCGCCGCGCGGACACGGCGGCCTGCTCAAAGCGCTATTCAGCCCGCTGGTGCTGCTATTCAGCCTCACCTACTACGGGCTGGCTAACCTCAACGGCGCGGTCAGCACCTTCCTGCCGTTAATCATCAGCGAAACGGGTTTAAGCCACGTGCAAACCGGCTTTATCACCATCATTCCCTACATCTTCGGCCTGATTGGCATGCTGGTACTGGGGCGCATCGCCGACCGTCCCGGCTCACGGCTGCTGGCTAACTATGCCGCGCTGCTTATCTCATGCCTCGGGCTGCTCTGCGTGGCGTGGTTCGATAACTCACTGCTCAAAATGGCGTTCCTCTGCGGCTCGGCGTTCGGCTTTTTCGGCGCGATGCCCGTGTTCTGGGGCCTGCCGGCGCAGTTCTTCCCCGCCTCGGTGGTGGCGGGCAGCATCGCGCTGATTAACGCCCTCGGCAGCATTGCCAGCGTCGTTAACCCGTGGGTCATCGGCGTGATCCGCGATCGCAGCGGCAGCTATAACGGCGGATTCTACTGGCTGGCGGCAATGGCCCTGCTCTCCATCATCACCCTGAGCATCATTTTCCGTCGCCAGCAATCATCGGCATATCAAAACAGCAATGAACAACGTGAGGGTCAGTAAGATGAAGATTATCGACGTCCGGTTACTTCAGGTTAAGGGCGTATTGCCCGGGGAAGTGGATTTTTGGGAGGAGCGCCTCGCTCGTCCGACCGACGTGTACGCCCAGTATCGCGTCGTCGACAACCATGACGGCGGCGTGCAGCTGAAAGAGGGATTTTCTATCTCCACCGTGTTTGTGGAAATTATCTCCGACGAAGGCGTTGAAGGGCTGGCGGGCCCCGTTCCCCACGCCGTCGCCTCGATTGTCCACGGCCAGCTGCGCCCTTTACTGCTGGGCCAGGACCCGCGCGACAGCGAGCGCCTGTGGGACCAGATGCATCGGGCGCTGATTCACGGCCGCCAGGGCGACGCCATGCTGGCGATCAGCGCGATCGACTGCGCGCTGTGGGACCTTCGCGGCAAGTGGATGCAGCAGCCGGTTTATCGTCTGCTGGGCGGCTCGATTCGCGAGGAGATCCCAGCCTACGCCTCGATGCTGGGCTTTGCCGTCCAGGATATGGGATTAGTGCGCGAGCGCGCGCTGCAGTATAAAGCGCTGGGCTATCGCGGACAAAAATGGTTCTTCCGCCACGGCACGATGAGCGGCAGAGAGGGATTAAAGAAGAACGTTGAGCTGGTGAAAACCCTGCGCGAGGCGGTGGGCGAGGATTACGATCTGATGTTTGACTGCTGGCAGTCGATGGACGTGACCTACGTCATCGAACTGGCAAAGGCCATCGAGCCCTACCGCCCGCGCTGGCTGGAAGAGTGCGTGATGCCGGACAGAATCGACAGCATGCGCCGCCTGAAGGAGCGGCTGACTATCCCGCTGGCTGGGGCCGAGCATGAATATACCCGCTGGGGCTTCAAACGCTTCTTTGAGGCCGACGTGCTGGACGTTATTCAGCCGGATATCTACTGGTGCGGCGGCCTGTCTGAAACCTTAAAAATCGCCGCGGCCGCCACGATGTACGACCTGCAGGTCATTCCGCACGGCCACTCCACCATCGCGACGGCCCACTTTACCAGCACCCAGTCGCCGATCCACACGCCGTATCAGGAGTACCTGGTGAAGTGGAACGATATTCACCAGTATTTCCTCAGCGAACCGCTGGTCCCGGAAAATGGCCTGATTCGGGTGCCTGAAGTGCCGGGCATGGGGATGGCGCTCAACCCTGAGCACATCCGGCATCAGGAGTACCTCTTCACCTCCTGATTCTCTCCCCCTCACACGGCGAATGGGCCACCGTTTGAGGGGGATGTATCTTGTATACTACACCTTGCATCTTAAATCGGATCGTGCAACTATGGCGGCAATAAAGGCTATTTGTATTAAGGAAGTACGCCACGCTATGTCCTCCGATAAACTACTTATTGACTGGTCCTCAAAGAAGATAATCCGCCCTCAGTCACTGAGTAGTATTCTGGCCGATCACATTCGTGACCTCATCGTTAATTGCCAAATAGAGCCCGGCTCGTTAATTTCAGAAAATGATATTGCGGCCCAGCTCAACGTGAGCCGTACGCCGGTCAGAGCCGCGCTGCAAAAGCTGGAAATGGAACGCCTGGTACAAATATTCCCCCAGCGCGGCACCTTCGTGTTTGAGTTCAACGAGCAGGAGATGCGGGAAACCTGCGAAATGCGGCAAATTCTGGAGGCCGGCGCGCTAACGCTGGCGCTTCGCCACGACCGCAACGCGCTAATCACTCTGCTGAAAGAGCACGTAGCCCGGGGACGCGAGGCGCTACAAAACGCGCCGGAGAGCTACCGCCAGGCAGATGCAGCGTTCCATATGGCGATTATTGAATCCAGCCAGAACCGGGAGCTGATCGGCTTTTATAAAACCAGCATCAACCGCATCCGCGCCTTCCTGAACCATCTGACCAGAACGCCGGAAGAGTTTCAAAACTCCCAGGTCGATCATGAAACCATCGTTGGGCTGTTGGAGCAGGAGCGGGACCAGCAGGCGCAGGAGAAGCTGCACTGGCATCTTGGCGGCATAGTGCGCAGATTTCATGAAAAATTCGGCAAGGAGCCGCCCGCCTCAGGGTAATTTTCCTTGAGGTTCTCCACCCGGACAAGAGCCGCCTGAGGCCTGAGACATCTGCGGCTCATCGCGTAACCAGTCGATACAGGCCCTCATCGCCGGCGACATCGCCCTCCCCGCCGTCCAGCACAGGTAATATCCGGCGAATTCCGTTTCCCAGGCGCTAAGAATGCGCTGCAGGGCGCCGGAAAGCAGGTGCGGCCTCACCCTCTCTGCGGTAACCTGAGCCACCCCGACGCCGGCGATGGCCGCCTGATACTGGCGCTCGCGATCGTCCACCACCAGATTCCCGCTCACCGCAATATTTTTTAGCCGGCCGTTATAAGAAAACTGCCAGGGCTCCGGCACTGCCGCGCCCGGCCACCGCCAGCCGATGCAGTTGTGGTGGCTTAAATCCTCTGGCCTCTCGATGCCGCCATGCGTTTGCAGCCAGGAGGGCGCTGCCACGACTATCTGATGCAGCGGCCCGCCGACCGGGACCGCCACTAATCCGGGCGCCAGCACCTCCCCGAGGCGCAGCGAAAGATCGTACCCGCCGGCGATGAGATCGACGGGAGAATCGTGGACAGCAATATCCACGTGCACGTCGGGAAAAGCGGCAAGAAAAGCGGGGATCCTGCCGTCGAGGAACATTTCCGCCGCCGAGCGAAAGGCGTGAAGACGAATATGCCCCTTGATGATTCGGCTGCGGGACTGCGCCTGCATCAGCGCGCCGGCAAGGTTCTCCAGCAGCGGGGCGACCTGGAGATACAGCCCCCTGCCGTCCTCGGTGAGGCTGACGGAACGCGTTGTTCGGTTGAAAAGCCGCAGCCCCAGCTGCTCCTCCAGGCCGTTAATTTGCTGGCTGACGGCGGATGCGGAGACGCCCAGGGCGTCCGCAACGGCCCTGAAGTTGAGCTTCTCGGCGACCATCACAAAGGTATTAAGCGCAGGGAACTGCGCGCGGCTTATCATCCGTCGCTCCTTTATTAAATCTGGCTAATCACTGCATCAAGTTTGTAGCCGATTATATAGCCGTACAAAACAATTATTATGCTCATACCGCTTCAATCAGGTTTGCAATACCAGGAGGAGACGCCGTATGGCTAATGAAAATCAACTGACGACCGAACAACGGCTGCGAATAATCGAGGCCAAATTAGCGATCTATGAACTTATTGCTTCTCATCCGCCCAGCGCCGACAGCGGGGTCGCTGAATATACGGCGTCCGTCTATACCGAGGACGGCGTTTTCAACCGCGGCGCGGGGCTGGACGGCGCGCAGGGCGTGGAGGCGATTGCGGCCTTTATTCTCAGGCCGGAGCACGAAGAGGCTATCCAGGGCGGGCTGGCGCATTTTGCCGGATTACCGCTTATCGACCTGCGCGGCGATACGGCGGTGGTCACCTCCTATCTGCAGCTTTTGCAGCTGGATAAAGAAGGCACGCCGCGGGAAATGGCCAACCACGGCACCTCCACCGGATACCGCATCCATCGGGTTGTCGTTAACCGCTGGGAGCTTGAGTGCCGCGACGGACGCTGGAGAATATGCAGCAGGACGCTACTCCCCGTTGACGGGAGCGATGCCCCGCGTCAGCTGCTGGCGCAAGGCCTCTCCGACGTTCTAAAGGCGACATACCAGCATCCATTAACCGCTACGGAGCAGGATCATGCGTGAAGGTTGTCGATCAGCGGTTGCACGATCCTGCGGAAAATATCCGCATCGTTAAAGGCGCGCGCCGACAGCATCGCGCCGTGCACCGTGGCCATCAGCAGGCTAGCCTCATCCGCAGGGCTGACGGGGAGCCGCAGGCGCTTTTCGCTTTCCCCTCTGCGCAGCAACGTGGCCAGCCATTCGCTAAGATCGGCGAAATGACCGCTCACTTCGCGGGCCACTTCCGCCGGCAGCGTCGGCAGCTCAACGGCAAGCATGGCGCAGATGCAAAACGGTGAGGAGCCCTCGCGAATGCAGGTCGCCCAGTAGTCGACGTAGGCCTGAAGTTCAGCCAGCGGGTCATTCATCTGCCGGGTCATCGCCTGCATTCCGGCCCGGGCCTCTTCCCGATACTCGGTGACCACCACCTTCACCAGCTCCGCCTTGCTCGGGAAGTGGTGATGAATGCTCGCCTTGCGAATATTCACCTTGGCAGAGATATCGGCAAAGCTGAAGCTCTGGTAGCCACCGGAGGTAAGTAGCTGTCGGGTATAGGAAATAATCTCGTTTGCTTTCGGTGAACGCTCAGTCGTCATAGTCGGATCCGCATGTGCATATCGTACTGAATAAGGTGCATATTATCAGAGCGTTGGCAGGAAACCTACCAACAGGTAGACCTGCTAATGCCCAAACTGGGGCCGGGATCGAGCCGACGGTCGCTGGCCAGATAATTCACTTGCCGATCTCAGAGGGCGTCAATATACTCATCGGGCATTGCCACAATGCCGTAGGCGTTACCGTCATCCAACGCGCCCGGATACCCCAGGGTCTCAGCAGAGAATAGGGGATCTCTGCGGCGACGTTCCCATCTCAGGCGGCTATCAGCGACGACAACCGATCCGATAGCCCCTCGCCGCCTTTCCATCTGCTCTATCCGGAGAGGACAATGTTATGAATATTAGCGGTAACACCATTCTGATTACTGGCGCCACCCGCGGTATCGGCCGCGCGCTGGCCGAAGCGTTTTACGCCCGCGGCAACCGGGTCATCATCACCGGGCGCAGCCGGGCCCTGCTCGATGACATCACCCGCGCGCATCCCGGAATGACGGGCTTCAGGCTCGATACGGACGATGAGACGATGCCTGCCGCCGTGGCCTCAGAGGTCAAAACGCGCTTTCCGCAGCTCAACGTGCTGATCGCCAACGCCGGTATTTCGCGCAGCGAAAATTTCCTCACCGACGGCGGGAATACGTCCGTCGCAGAGGAGATAGTCAGGACCAACATACTTGGCACCCTCCGCTTCGCGGCGGCCTTCCTGCCGCTGATTCAGGGCCAGGCTGACGCCACCTTTATGGCAACCAGCTCCGCGCTGGCATTTGTGCCTAAGGCAGATTTCCCAACCTACTGCGCCAGCAAGGCGTTCCTGCACTCGTGGCTGATCTCGTTACGTCATCAGATGCGACATATCCCGGTTGAGGTTCTTGAGCTGTCGCCGCCGTACGTGCAGACCGGGCTGACGGGCAGCGCGCAGGCCGTGGACCCGAGGGCGATGCCGCTGGCGGAATACATCTCCCGCGTAATGGTATTAATTGAAAACCAACAGCACCCGCGCGGGGAGATCCTGCTTGACGGCGATAAAGGCCGCCGCTGGGCGGAAAAAGAGGGCTCGTTTGATACGCTTTTCCGCGCCATGAACCCGGATTAATCCCCCCTGCCCCGTGCCGAAAATCGTTCGGCACGGTTTTCGCCGACCTCAGGCGCTTATCGCCTGCCGCCGCCGGACATACTTTCAAAGACGCCGTCGCGGCGCACTAAAGCATGAAATAGCGCGGCGGCCAGATGCAGCATCACGGTGATAAACAGCAGCAACGCAACCGCTGAGTGCAGCGGGCGCAGGAGCGCATACCAGTCATTATTCACCGGCGCGATCGGCGGTAAAATAAAGGCCCCGCCGACGGAGACGGGATACCCCGCGGCCGACTGCATCGCCCAGCCGACCAGCGGTTGGAGGATCATCATGGCGTAGAGCATCCAGTGCGAAAGATGGGCCAGCCGCCGCTGCCAGCCGGGTATGGTGCCCGGCAGAGGCGGCACCGCGGTGTAAAAACGCAGCCACAGCCGCGCCACCACCAGCAGCAGGATCATCAGGCCCAGCGGCTTGTGAATGGACACCAGCAGCGCGTGCAGGGACGAAACCGTGGACACCATCGCCACGCCAATAAACAGCATCGCCACGATTGCCGCGGCCATCAGCCAGTGCAGCCAGCGCAGCGCCGGATGAAAATGGGTTACCTGTTTCATAAGTGGGCTCCTGACCGTTGGGACTGTTCGCGGGTGCGCGCGTTATACGATTTGGCGTAGGCCGACGACCGCGCGTTGAGTAGAGGATCGTCCGAGGCGGCGATCCCGGTCGGCAGGATCAGCGGATCGTAGTTGATATCGTTGCAGGGGCCACTCTCCTGCGCGGTGGCGCTCACCAGCTCGAGCGTACCGGCATTGATGGTTTGGCGATCGTCAGGCCAGAGCTTCGCCGCATCGTTGCTTGCATCCCCCGGTTGGGCGACGGTAATCAGCAGATCCCAGCGCAGCGGCCCCTGAGCCAGGCGCTGCGTGATATCGTGCTGCAGGAAATCCTTATCGCTTTTATCCGCCTCGCTCAGGGGCTGATAGCCGGTACGCGGCACCATGCTCCAGCGAACCAGATGCCCGGCCCCGGCCTTATCAATAAAGCGAAACGCATTCAGGCTGTTATAGCGATCGCTCGCCCAGCTGGACGAGGGGACGTACTGCTTTGCCCAGGCCAGATAGCGCTGCAGCTGAGGGTGCGAGCCGACAAACGCCTTCAGTCTGTCAGGGTCAGGCTTGCCGGTTGCCGGGTCGGGCAAAGTGACGGTTTGCAGTTCGTAGAACTCTTCCACGGTGGAGACCGGGAACAGCGGCATGGCGTTCATTCCCGTGCGCCACTGCTCCCCGTTCCCCTGCCTGAACTCCAGCGCCATGCTGCGCACGGGAACGGCATAATCCGGCGCGTTGGGGTTGCCGCCGGCGATGGCAAAGCGGCCCGTTACCGGGGTTTCTCCGGCGGCGAACAGCGCCGCACGCGACAGCCCGCTGGCGTTGCCGTTAGAGATAAAACGGCCCACAACACAGACGCCTTTGGCATGATTGCGTCGAAAGCCCGGGTGCTCGCCGCCCGATTTTTGCAGAACCGTCACCAGCTTGTCTGCGCTGAGGCGGTTCGGTGCCAGCCAGCCGCCAGCCCACAGAAAGAGCAGTATCACGCCTAAAGGAATAAGGCCCACCAGCAGCAGGCGCGCTATTTTCTGGCCAGCGGAAAGTGAAGAGGTTGTCATATTTTCGCTCACACTATTAACATTGAACCGACAAACAAAAACGCGAGAAGCGATTCCCGCAGGAAAAATCTAATGGCCGCCAGCCGCTTTAAAGGCCGAGGCTGGCGTTAATCAACCGACGCGCATCGGCCATAATCGGCGGGTGATTTTGCGATCGGTGAAAACAAACCTACTAGTTGGTAGTTTTAATGTCAATGCTCTCGCGCTTGCCCCATCGGGGGTCCGGAGGTTTTTCATTGGCAGGTTTTATTGGCTGAGTGAGCCGCAGCAGAAGCCGGCTTCCTGCCGGCAGGCAGACCTCTCGGGCCCGCTTACGGCGCCGCGATGAAGGGCCTGAGAGGCTACTTTTTTAATTGCCCAATGATCGTCGGCTTGCCAAAAAGAAAGCCCTGGACTTCGTTGCAGCCTTCATCTTTCAGGATTTTCAGCTGCTCCAGGGTCTCAACGCCCTCGGCAATCAGCGGGGTATTAATCGATTTACTGAGCGAGATAACCGCCCTCACGAAGGAGCGAACTTCGGTGTCGTTCTCAATGTTTTGCAGAAAACTGCGGTCCATTTTGATGAGGTCAAAATGAAATTCACGCAGCATGCTAATGGAGGAGTAGCCGGTGCCAAAATCATCAAGGGCGATACTGATCCCCATGTTTTTTATTTGATTGAGAACGTTAAACACCAGCTTTTTATCGACAATAAACGCCGTCTCCGTGACCTCGAATTCAAGGAGGCTAACCGGAAAACAGGTTCTCATTAAAATTCCGCGGACGTTGTCTATAAAATCACGATGGCGCAGCTGCACCGGAGAGATATTTACCGAAACCTTCTTGTGAATTTTATTCACCAGTGCTTCACGACATACCTGCTCTAATACCCAATAGCCCAGCGGTATAATCGTCGCGCTCTCTTCCGCCAGGGGAATAAATTCGTCAGGGTATATCAGCCCGAGTTCTGGGTGCTGCCAGCGTAGTAAAGCCTCATATCCCGTCACCTGCTTTCCGGAGATCGAGCGCTTTTCTTGATAATGCAGATAAAACTGGTCCTCCTTGATCCCCTGCCTGATATCCGAAATCATTTGATTGCGCTTACGCGTTCGCTCGTCCATCTCAGGCTCGTAGCGGCATACCTTATTGTCGATATCAGATTTGGCACGATACATAGCCAGATCTGAGTTGCTGATTAAGGTATTAAGATCGGTACCGTCGCGAGGAAAAACAGAAAAGCCGATGCTCGCAATGACTGAAACCGAGGTAGTGGCAAAATCATGTATTCCGCTAAAGCACCCCTGCAGCTTCTCGGTAAAGAGATCGAGTTCTTCAGCAGACTCAAACGGCTTTACCGCCACAAACTCATCACCACCAAACCGGGCCACCAGCTCATCGTTCTTGACCATTTTAGCGACATTTGCCGAAACTCTTTGCAGCAGCAGATCGCCAATAAGATGGCCCTCAACGTCATTTATTTCCTTGAACTTATCAAGGTCTATAGTGAAAATAGCCAGCTGAGGATAGTTATTACCCGCGATCAATCCTTCGACAAACGCAAAAAACGCCACCCGATTAGGTAGCCCGGTCAGAGAATCATACCTCGCCATCCACGAGAGCTTATCTATCACTTGCTTATGTTCGGTAATATCCCGGGTTATTTTGGCGAAACCCTGTAAAGTCCCGTCGTCATTGCGGATAGCGTCTATTACTACGTGCGCCCAAAATGACGAACCGTCCTTTCTGTAGCGCCACCCTTCCCCCTCGAATTTGCCGGTTTTCAACGCCAGCGCCAGGTTTCTCGCCGGCTCTCCTGATTGCTGCTCGCCTTCGCTGTAAAATATGCTGAAGTTACTGCCAATAATCTCATCGCTGGTGTAGCCCTTAGCCTGGCGCGCGCCCTCATTCCAGCTGGCAATCGTCCCATCCAACTCCAGCATATAGATAGCGTAATCTTTCACATTTTCGACGAAATGACGATATGAAATATCAGTTAACATTCTGTTATCCATATAAACCAACCCAACGGCGTAGCAGTGTATTGACAGAATCACGGAACAGAAATGTGAAAATGTGTTAATCACAATGTAACCCATCGCTACCGCTCTTGCCACAAGCATCTCTGGCCCGTAGTTTCGCCGCATCCGCCGCCAGCGCGCGCGTCGCCCCTTCTTGTACCTCAAGGGACGATGCGCCTGAAAAAGCCCGCTTTCATTATTTATCGCCGGAACTGTCGTCAACCATATTAATAAACAGCATCGGCATTGATGATGAAAAAAATAAGCTCAGCAACCTGGTTCATGACAAAAAAAGTTAAGCACAAAAGTGATGCTGTTATTTCAAAACGCGCGTTAGCGACGTTAAGTACCGGTAAAATAGTGGCTCAGAAAGGCGCTATGCCGGGCGGCCGGTTTAATTTACCGTCAGGCGCAGGGCTAAATCCTGCGGATAGGGATCAAAGTAGTTCTGCGTTAACAGGTAGCGATCCGGGTATTCCGCCAGGTAATGCTTCAGCAGCGTTAAGGGAGCGAGTAACGGCAGCAGCCCGGCACGATAGTGGAGGATTGCGTCGCGCAGTTCACCGCGCTGACGGGTATTCAACTGCTCACGAAAGTAGCCCTGAATATGCATCAGCACGTTAGTGTGATTTTTCCGCGAAGCGGGTTGCTTGAGGATCGCCATCAGTTTTTCGCGGTAGGCCACGAAAAAAGCGTCCAGATCCTGCCATTCGTGCAGCGAGGCGACGAACGGCCCGATCTCACGGTAGCGCGCCTGATGGTGCGCAAGCAGCTGCAGTTTGTAGCGGCTGTGGAAATCGAGCAGACCACGACGATTCAGGCCGTTAGCTCGTAGGCTATTGAGCTCATGCAGGGCGAAAACGCGCTCGACAAAATTTTCACGCAGCTGCGGGTCGTGCAGGCGGCCATCCTCTTCTATCGGTAGCCACGGGTATTTCTCCAGCAGCGCCCTGGTGAAAAGCCCCACGCCCTCTTTACGCCCGCGATTGCCTTCTTCATCGTACAGCCGCACGCGCTCCATGCCGCAGCTCGGCGATTTAGCGCAAACGATGAACCCCGACAATTCGCCCAGGCGCGGAAGAGCATGCTCGGTGAAATCAGCCATTTTCTGCGTGACATCGTCGTGCGGTGCGTGGCTGAAACGCATGCGAATATCCCCTTCCCGAGTTTGCAACAAACGCAGCGCCGGGCGAGGAACCGGCAGGCCGATGGCCATCTCCGGGCAGATGGGTTTGAAGGTCACGCACCGTGCCAGCTCATCCATCACAAAGGCCATCCGCTTATGTCCGCCATCAAACCGTACGGCCGAGCCGGTTAAACAGCCGCTGATCCCAACAACAGGTTGCGTATTCATGACTCTATCCTCTTTACGGCGTTTTGCGTGTGAAGAAAAGCGTGGCGGTTCCCACGGTTAGGTCGAATTTCTTCATCTCGGTTTTGTTAAAAGACCGGCAAATAGCGGCGCTTCATACGCGTTCTGCGGTCAGTTGCACCACGCTAATGGTGCGGGCGTTGAACCCCGCTTCGCAGTAGCTGAGGTAATACAGCCACATGCAGCGACGATGACCAGATAGCGGCCCCCATCGGCAGAATGTAATGGCGGGCGAAAAACGCGCTGAAGCGGTGCTGTTCCAGAAAGGTGGCGAGCGTGGCGTGCCGATCGACGTTGCCTAACGTCCCTTTTGCCAGCCGATTAAAACGGGCGATCTCTTTTAGCAATCCCCAGAACCTCGGGCTCACCAGATTGCGACGCCGGGCAAACAACGAGCTTAAGGTATGTTCGTTGTACTCCAGGCCGATAAAACGGGGATAGGTGCGGTCGTTGTAGACGATAAACCCGGTATCAATGGCCCAGATGCCCTGCGGCGTCGCGACATCGACCGTCGCGGTATGCCCGCCAACAGTGGGCTCTGCTTCGAAAAGCGTCACCTGATGATGCCCGGCGAGCCGCCAGGCGCAGGTCAGCCCGGCGATGCCGCTGTCGATAATGGCGATGTTCATGAGCGTACCATCCTGCGCAGAAATGTACGCTGAAGACCGACAGGAAGAGCAGCAAGCAGGCGCAGGATAAGACCGAACCCCGTCGGGAAAGCGATATCGTCTTTCCCTTTGGACAAGCCGCGCCGGATAGCCTTCACTGCGCTCTCCACGCTGACCCGTCCGGGCATAGGGAAATCATTTTTACGCGTCAGGGGGGTATCGACAAAGCCCGGCGAAACCACGGTGATGGCGATACCCCTGGGCTCCCAGTCCAGCCGCAGGCTGTTAGCAAACCAGGTCAACGCAGCTTTTGACGCACCGTATGCCTCGGCGCGTGGGAAGTGCAGCCAGTGCGCCATCGAGCTGACCAGCACCACGCGATTTCCCGAAACCAGCTGCGGTTCAAGCGCGGCCAGGCAGTTGACGGGGCCCAGAAAATTGGTGGTGATGACCCGTTCCACCAGGGCGGCATCCACCACCCCATTTTGCAGATATTCACAGGTCCCCGCGCAGAGGATCGTCAGCTCGGCGGAATAGCCCGCCAGCGCCTGGCGACAGGCGTCCCTGTCTGTCATATCGAACAGGCGTATGGCGATGTTTGGGCTGCAGCGCTGCAGGGCCTCCAGGCGGGCCCGATCCCGCCCGCAGGCGATGACGCGGTAGCCGTCATCGGCCCAGGATTTGGCGAGTCCGGCCCCAATCCCGGAGCTTGCGCCCGTGATGAGGACAGTCATCATGGGCGCACCCTGCGCTTCACGCTGCGCACCGCCCACCCCAGCAGCGGGAGGTGCTCGTAGATCATCTCGCCAGCATCGTAGTAGTCGCGCTGGCTAGTAATCATCTCGCCCTGAATCTTTACTACCGAGCATCCCGGCAACGTCAGGATCGCGCCTCCGTCAATGCGCGGGTGCGACCAGTGCATGGTCCAGGTCACGACAAAAAAGTGGCCGTCGCACAGCGGCGGATCGATGGAAAAGCGACAGTGCTCCACGTTGGCCAGAAGATGGGTGAAGTAGCGCTGGATGGCGTAAAGCCCCCGGTGCTCGCCAAACGGATCGATAAGCGTGGCGTCAGCCTCATAGAGCGCGGCCAGCGCCGATGGCGGCTGGTTATCCAGTCCGGCGTAGTACTCAACAAACCGATTGATAACGGACGGCATTGTGCTCATAAGTCTCACCCTGACGTTAAACAACGTAGCGCACTCGCATAGTTAAAACTTAGACAATTAAGTTTATTTGTCCAAGTTTATAATGATATTATTTTTTTACTTAATGTATTTCAATCAATTAAATTAAGTTCTTTAGGCGCTTAATTTCTGATAATCACACGCAGGCACGCCACCTTTGCGGTGGCGCGTGAGGAACAACATCGGCAGTGGACGAAAGAAACTACAGAGAAATAACGTCGAGGGAAACGCCCTGCTGCCAGAGAACGATCTGCTTTTTGCGAACGGCGGTAAGCTTGCCGCTGGTGACCAGCAGCCATTTGCGCTCCGGGAAGATTTCCGGAGCCAGCGCGGCGGGCGGGACGGGAAGTACGTCAATGCGCTGCCCCTGGCCGGTGCGCTTGAGCGCTTCGAGCCAGATTTCACACGGATCGGCCAGGTGCCAGCCGGTAATCAGGACGTTATCGCCGGGCGCTTTTTTATCCCCTTCAAGGCAAAACGAGGTGTAGGCGATAATAATGCCGTCGAGGATTTCGCGCAGGGTCATCATGGCAGGAACATTGGCCGAGACTTTACTGCGCAGGGGGCGCAACACTTCAGTGACCAGCTCAGGGCGAGGATATTCGCGGCCAGAATCGTAAATAAACTGGCGCAGGGATTCGATTTTCCCCTCTTTGAGACGCTGTAGCATCGTCTCCTGGAGGTTGACCCAGTTGTTGGTACGTCGCGGGCCGGGGCGGGCCAGCAGCGGCTTAACCTGGCTGACAGGCACCCCTTTTTTGACCCAGTCGAGAATTTTTAGCGCCTGCTGGATATCGTCGTCGCTGTACTGGCGATGTCCGCCGTCGGTGCGCAGCGGTTTTAGCAGGCCGTAGCGACGCTGCCAGGCGCGAAGCGTGGTGGCGTTGATTCCGCAAAGCCGGGCAAATTCCCCGATGGAGTAAGACATAGCGGGTACCTGATCATAAAGAATACTCTCAATATACTACGAATCATTTCGGGTTGAATGAAGTGCGGAAAGTTTGCACTACACTTTACTCCCAACTGCGCAGATGAAAGGAGTTCTCATGAAGCTATGGCCCGTTGCAACCGGTGTTGCAATCGCCTTGACCCTGGTGGCCTGTAAATCCCCCACGCCGCCAAAAGGTGTGCAGCCTGTCACCGGCTTTGACGCTGGCCGTTATCTGGGTAAATGGTACGAAATCGCGCGCCTGGAAAACCGCTTCGAGCGCGGCCTTGAGCAGGTGAGCGCCACCTACGGCAAACGCAGCGACGGTGGTCTTAGCGTGCTGAACCGCGGCTACGATCCGCAGAAAAACAGGTGGAATGAGAGCGAAGGAAAGGCCTATTTCACCGGTCCGGCGACCACTGCGGCGCTGAAGGTCTCGTTCTTTGGGCCGTTTTACGGCGGCTATAACGTGATTAAGCTCGATGAAGATTACCAGTACGCGCTGGTCAGCGGCCCGAACCGCGACTATCTGTGGATCCTGTCGCGTACGCCAACCCTTCCGGAAGCAGTCAAGCAGGACTACCTTAACACCGCCCGTGCTCTGGGCTTCCGGGTCGATCGGTTAGTGTGGGTTAAGCAGTAAACAGGCGATCGCCGCGCCCTCGCTGACGCGGCTCTTAGGTTATTTCATCCGGAAACGGCAGCAGAAATCACGAGCCGTGGCGCGACAGGCGAAGAACGGCAGCGATGCCGGCCCGGCCTCAAGCCAGCCCACGGTCTGGCTCAATGATGACTGCGATATGTTGAGTATGGCTGCTGACTAAAAAGTCCTGAGTTGTTCCCATCCCAGGGGCGACCACCATTGAGCATCTGGATGACAACTTGCCCGCAGCCAGCCTGGAGTTGAGCGAAACCGATTTAGAACAAATCGATACTCAATTTTCGACCATTGATATCCAGGGAGCTTTATCCCCAGGAACGGGAGGCAGCGATCGATCGCTGAGAGAAAAAATTCATTAATCCCAAAACGGGTAAGGAATATTCATTATGTCAGGCAAAAGCGCTGTTTTAACTCTGAATAATGACATCCGAATGCTCGCTGCGGGTCATGGCGTATAAACGAGAGAGCCACTCATTCTTTCGATCTTTCTGTATGAGCGATCAGAAATTCAATGAGGGCCTTCACTCTTTTCATTTTGCCTGCGCTTTTCGGGTAATAGAGATAAACCGGGGGATAAGTTTTCCAGTAGCGCTCCATGACGGGAAGGAACGTCCCCCTGTCTGGCTGTAACCGGTGAATGGGTTCGAATAAGCGACCAATCCCCAGCCCGTTGCGGATACCGTCGGCCATGACGTCAATATCGTTGCTGATAAGCTGGCCGGGCATTTCAACGGTCAGTTGTTCTCCGTTGTCATTCAGGATCAGAGGGAGGATGCGGTTATTGGTGATGAAGCGATAGCCGATAAGCCGGTGCTGGCGGAGATCGGCCGGCACCGCAGGCATACCATATTCGGCAAGATAGGCTGCAGAAGCATACAGTCCTTCACGAAACGGTTTCATTAAAGGACGCGCCACCACCCCGCCCTCCAGAATATCGCCAAAGCGAATCCCCAGATCAAAACGGTCGTCGATGATGTTCACGGTGCCATCGTAGACCGAAACCTCAAGCTGAATACCCGGGTATTCACGGCAGAATTCAGCCATCGCGGGCTTAAAAATCAACAGATAGGCGAAGCGTGAGAGCGTAATCCGCACCAGGCCCGACGGTTCCTGATTCTGGTCGCGGATACTTTCCAGCGACTTTTCCAGCGAGTCCACCGCTGCTGCGGTTTGCTCAAGCAACTGTTGTCCTGTTTCTGTCAGCTCAATACGTCGGGTGGTGCGCAGGAAAAGAGGATGCCCGATGTGCTGTTCTAAAAGCTTGAGGGCATTGCTGACCGATGGCGGAGTAATTTCAAGTTTCCTGGCCGCCGCCGAGATACTGCCTTCACGCGCAATGCTTTGAAAGATACGTATCTGATTATAAATGGCGTTATTCATAGGATCATCCTTAAGCAATGGCCGGCCAATTTTTAACTACAGGCTAAATATACCCAAGTCAATGGCACTTGCCATACCTTCACGCATGGAAGCGTGGTCAGCTCATCACGCTATCCTCGAAGGTGAGGATTCAGGAACATATCCTGGAATGAGGAAAAATCACTTTTAGCTACAGGCTAAAAGTGATTAAGCCATTACTGCTCTAAAAAAAACAATGCTGTCGCCCTATACTGAATACAAGATAAACAACGGCTAATTAACACATTGAAAATGAAAAATATCCTGATCGTTTCCGGGCATCCAGATCTGAACCACTCTGTGGCCAATGCCACCATTCTGGACGAGGTGGCGACTGCCCTGCCTGACGCTGAAATACGCCGACTGGACTGGTTATATCCTGACGGCAAAATCAACATTAGCGCTGAGCAGGAAAGCCTGCTGAAGGCAGATGTGATTGTCTGGCAGTTCCCTTTTTCCTGGTATGGGCTCCCTGGGCTCATGAAATGCTGGCTGGACGAGGTTTTTGTTCATGGCTTCGCGCATGGCTCAACGGCAAAACTGGGTGGTAAAAAACTGATCCTGTCATTCACAACCGGCGCGCCACAGGCACTGTATTCAGCAGATGGCTTCTTTGAACACAACGTCGAGGATTACCTCGCCCCGTTCGAAACCACGGCCAGACTTTGCAATCTGCAATGGCAAAAACCGGTTTATACCTGCGGCATCAGCTATGCCGACAGGGATACAGATAAAATCACCCAACAGAAAATCCTTGCTCAAGACCACGCCTCTCGCCTGGTCGCAATGCTGAGTACCTTATCTGTTGACACGAATGTGGCCGGCTAAGGAGAAAAGACGATGTTTATCATCACCATTACGGTCAGCGATGCGCTCTCACCAGAACAGCATGATTCGTTGTTCCCCGGGCATGTTCAGTGGTTCAGACATCATTTCTCAACCGGTGCATTTGTGGTCGTCGGGCCTTATAGCGACCGCGAAAGATCGGGAGTCATTATGGCCAACACAGAAAGCCGCGATGCCCTGATGGCGATCCTGGAAGAGGATCCCTATTACCCCGACATGGCGACGTATGACATCCGGGAGTTTGTGCCCGCAATGGTTGCGGAAAACCTGCATCAGCTTCAGCAATAGCTTCAGCAATCATAAGCTCATTCCTGAACCAGATAAGACGGAGTAAAAAACAATGCAATATATCCGGCTTGGTAAAAGTGACTTAACGGTATCCCGTATTTGTATGGGGTGCATGGGGTTTGGCGACCCGTCGACGGGCCAGCATCGCTGGACGTTGGGCGAAGCAGAAAGCCGCGACATTATTCGCTATGGTCTTGAGCGGGGCATCAATTTCTACGATACCGCCATTGCCTATCAAAACGGCTCCAGCGAGCGATACGTGGGCAAGGCGCTGCGTGACATGGCAAAACGTGAAGACGTGGTGGTCGCCACTAAGTTCCTGCCCCGTACGTCGGAACAGATTGCCAACGGCGTCAGCGGTAAACAGGCCATTGCACAGTCGCTTAATCAGAGCCTGCGCAATCTCGGCATGGACTATATCGATCTTTATATCTATCACATCTGGGATTATAACACGCCGATTATTGAGGTGCTCGAAGCGCTGCATGAGGCCATTAGCGCCGGTAAGATCCGCGCCATTGGTATATCCAACTGCTTTGCATGGCAGCTGGCTAAAGCAAACGCCCTTGCCGCACACCATCGACTGACCCCGTTTGTTTCCGTACAGAGCCACTACAACCTGATTATGCGTGAAGATGAACGGGAGCTTTTCGGCTTATGCGCTGAGGACGGTATTGCGATGACGCCCTACAGTGCGCTGGCCAGTGGTCGTCTTACCCGTCAGGCTGATACTCAAACCCTACGAGCCGCTGAGGATGATTATGCCAAAGGGAAGTACGATGCAACGGCGGATCTGGATCGCAAGATCATTGACCGTGTAGCTGAACTTGCCGGACGATATCAGGTTTCCATGACTGCTGTTTCTCTCGCATGGCTGCTGACAAAAGCGACTGCGCCGGTCGTCGGTGCGACTCGAAAACAGCACATTGACGGTGCAACAGACGCGGTCGATCTGCAGCTGTTCCCCGAGGATATTCAGTATCTGGAAGCGTGCTACCAGCCGCATGATCTGACCGGGATCATGGCGCAAAACACTCTGCGAACCAAAGACGCAAAACAGGTGTGGACGCGCTAAAGAACCCGCATACCTTGCACATTTGCACACCGGAGGAGGGAGCTTTTATGAACTGGATACACTTACGCAGGGCGGTCGAATTTTGTCTCATTTTAGTTATTATCGGCCTGTTCCCCGTCAGTCACGCCCTGAGTCGCGAAAAAACCGATATTAAAACGCTCGTTATTGTCTCCCATCCCTATCCCGAGCGTTCGGTTTTAACCAAAGGATTACAGGAGGCAGCAGAAAGCATAGCGGGCGTGACGGTGCGTAATCTTGAAACACTGTATGGTTTTGACACCCGAAATATTAATGGTGAAACAGAACGAGAAATGATGCGCGAACATACGCGTATCGTGTTTATGTTCCCGACCCACTGGTTCAATATTACGCCAATGATGAAAGCCTGGCTGAACGAAACCTGGGGGAGCGTAGGACCCGGTTTATGGCAAGGAAAAGAGATGATGGTGGTCAGTACGGCGGCGGGCGGTGCATCGACTTATGGCCCTGATGGTAGGATCGGTGTGACGCTTGCAGATGTGTTTTTACCGATGAAAGCCAGCGCCCTGCACGCCGGCATGACCTGGCTGCCGCCGCTGGTCTTTGAGGGAGCCAGCAGCAGTCAGTTGCCGGAGTACCAGCGTCAGTTGATTGAGCGTCTTAAACAGTAATTCGCTCCAGCAAGGGGGAAAGATGGCGGTACTCTTCAGATCAATGCCTGCCGCTATCTTTACCCTTGCTGGAGGGAAGACATCAAGAATGACGGCAATCAATCATGGATTTTTAAGCCAAGGCAACCGCGAACAAATTCAGGGTTAAAGTGTTTTACCGCATCACCAACGTAGCCTAAATCAAGGGTATCGATTTCAGCCATTTCAGCATCCGTCAGTGCGAAATCCCAGATAGCCATGTTCTCTTCAATACGCTGCTGACGAGTGGATTTAGGGATGACGGTGACGCCACGCTGCACGTTCCAGCGAAGCACAACCTGAGCAATCGTTTTGTTGTGGGCATCAGCAATCCCCTGAAGCATTTCACTTTCATATGGCTTATGTCTGCCGCCACCTAGTGGCGCCCATGCTTCTGGCTGAATATTATATTGCTTCATTGTTTCAAGTGCCGCAGGTTGCGCAAAGTAAGGATGCAATTCGACCTGGTTCACCATCGGCTTGATTCTGACCGTTTCGCAGAAGTTGACTAACACATGAGCGTAGAAATTGGACACCCCAATCGCTTTCAGTTTTCCTGCGTCGTAGGCATCTTCCAACGCACGCCAGGCGCTGAAATAATCCCCCATGGCCTGATGCAATAAATACAGGTCAAAGTACTCCAACCCTGATTTTTTTAACGATGCCTCAATTCCTGCGCTGGCCATATCGTAGCTGGCCATGTCCTGCACCCACAGTTTTGAGGTAATAAAGAGCTCGTCACGGCGACACAAACCTAACGCAATGGCTTCACGAACGGCGTCACCCACGGCATCTTCATTGCCGTACACTGCGGCAGTGTCAATAAGACGATAGCCAGCACGAATAGCACTCAACACTGACTGTTTGCATTCTTCTTTATCGGTTACCTGAAAGACACCAAAACCAGCCATCGGCATTTTAAGGTTGTTGCTTAATACTGAATATTCCACTGTTGAATACCTCCGCCATGTTAATGGCATCATCTAACATTGAGTAAATCCATTGTGGTTGAATCTGGTGAGAGTTAAAACCTCATAAATCGAAATGAAGTAATGAGTAAAATTCATAATTCATTCTGCCTTCGTCGATTTCTCCCTCACCGCCAGTTTAGACGTCACCCGTCAACCCCTCGCCTTCTCATGCCGGTATATATATGAAAATTTCTCATATTTGAATGCCGTTTTAGCCTGTTTATTTTCTAAAGCCTCTCATTTTACGATCGTCAGCAGGTTAACCGCGGGATTCCGATAAATGCCAGACCTCGCCAGCCGTCCTCGTATCAGACAGTACTGGGGACTCATCTGTGCTTCTATTGCGGCGAAGGACACCATCCAAATGGGAAAAAGTGAACCAATGAATACTATCCGAAATACTTTTTATGAAGGTGAGCGCGCCCTGTTTTCCTCCCGGAACATCAGCCTGGAAAATGTCAAATTTTACCCGGGAGATTCAGCACTGAAGCAGAGCGAAAATATTAAGGCATTACACTGTGAATTTATGGGGAAATATCCTTTCTGGCATAATACCAATACCGAGATCGAAGACTGCCGGTTTACCGTCTACTCACGTGCAGCGATTTGGTACTCCAGTCATCTCCGGATGATTAACTGTACGGTTGATGCGCCGAAAATGTTCCGCGAAGTAAGCCACTTTTATCTTGAAAATACGCGCTTAGCTAATGCCGCCGAATGCTGCTGGAATTGTCACCATGCAAAATTTCGTCATGTTGAGATCCACGGTGGCGACTATCTGTTTATGAATGGTACAGAAATAGATATTGATGGTTTTCGCCTGCAGGGAAACTATGCGTTTCAGGATGCGCGTAACGTTGTTATTCGAAATGCCCATCTCGATTCAAAAGATGCCTTCTGGAATACCGAAAATGTCACTGTCTATGATTCGGTGATCAACGGCGAGTATCTGGGCTGGCATTCCAAAAATCTGCGTCTGGTTAACTGCACGATTTCAGGTGAACAACCCTTATGCTATGCCACCGACCTGGTAATGGAAAATTGCACGATGGTCGATACCGATCTCTGCTTTGAGTACAGCACGCTGCGGGCGGATATTCGCGGAACGATACTGAGCGTAAAAAACCCACGGGGAGGATTTATCCACGCTGAACGCATCGAAGAGATCGTTATTGACGAGAACTGCATTGATCCCGGGCACTGTGAAATCGTGGTATCCACCAATGCCGGGGCACAATCATGAATGATGATTTTGATCCGTTAATCATCCGTCGCGGGACAAATGCCGTCAAATGGGATGCAGCAGCGGAAGATAATATTCTGCCAATGTGGGTTGCCGATATGGATTTCCGCACCGCCCCTGCGGTCATTAAAGCCCTGGAAGCTCGCGCCAGGCACGGGATTTTCGGTTATACCCAGGTCCCGCCGGATTTTTATGCCGCAATCGTTAACTGGTTTTCTCGCCGGCATGGCTTTACCCTGAATCCACAGCATCTGCTCTACACCACCGGTGTGGTACCGGCGCTATCCGCTGTGGTGCGCGCCCTGACACAACCCGGCGAAAAAGTTATTGTTCAAACGCCGGTTTATAATTGTTTTTTTTCCTCTGTACGTAACCAGGGGTGCGAGATAATCACCAACCCTCTGCTGCGTCAAGGGGATACCTACACAATCAATTTCGACGATCTGGAGCAGAAAGCGGCCGATCCGCAGGCCAGATTATTGTTATTGTGTAATCCTCATAATCCTGTCGGCCGGGTATGGAAACCGGAAGAGTTGCTGCGTATCGGGGAGATCTGCCTGCAACACAACGTCATTGCGATCGCCGATGAAATACACGGCGATCTGGTGCAACCCGGCTTTCGCTATACGCCATTTGCCTCCGTGAATGAACGTTTCATGCAAAATGCCATAACCTGTATGTCCCCCAGTAAGGCATTCAACCTGGCCGGGTTACAGGTCGCCGCTATTCATACGGCAAATGACGACATGCGCCAGAAAATCGATAACGTCCTGAACATCCATGAAGTCTGTGAGATTAATCCTTTCGCAGTAGAGGCGCTGATTGCCGCATGGAATCATGGTGAAACGTGGCTGGATGCCCTGAATCTGTATCTGCATGACAACTTCGAGTGTCTGAAAGCATTCTTTCATCAGCACCTACCCGCCTTCCCGGTTATTCCACTTGAGGGTACCTATCTGGCCTGGATAGATTGCCGAGCCCTTTCTTGTTCATCTGCAGAAATCACCGCCTTGCTTAAAGCAGAAGAAAAGTTGTGGGTGAACGAAGGCACAATCTATGGGGAAGAAGGTGAGCACTTTATCCGGTTAAATTTTGCTTGCCCGAGATCCCGTCTACTCGACGGTCTGAACAGAATCAAAGCGGCTTTTGAAAGAATGTTAACGCCGTAAAATGCATCGCCTGAGACGCGCCATTTATGCGTTAGTTACGATACACTGGGACATTATTCTCTTTCAGCAATGAGGGACGCAGATTGGCAAGAGAAAACCTTAATGATTTGATGGCGTTTATTGTCGTCGCGCGTGAAAAGAGTTTCACCAAAGCGGCGGCTCATTTAGGTGTCTCCCAGTCGGCTTTGAGCCACAGCATGCGAACCCTTGAATCCCGACTGGGGATGAAGCTTCTGACCCGCACCACCCGAAGTATTTCGCTGACGGATATCGGGCAAGCCATGCTGGATGACCTCGGCCCCTATATCGATGGCATCCAGCGACGATTGCAATCGCTAAAAGATCTCAACAGTCAGGCAGCAGGAACCGTGCGTATCTCAACGTCGGATTACGCTCTCGGCTCTGTCATCTGGCCAAAACTTGAACCGCTGCTGAAAGAATACCCTGAAATTAATATTGAGCTGATCGATGACTATGCCTTGACAGATATTGTGTCCGGTCGGTTTGATGCAGGAACCCGCCTCGGAGAGCAAATATCCAATGGCATGATTTCAGTGCGTATCGGTCCGGACATTCGCTTTGCGGTCGTCGGTTCTCCCGATTATTTTTCCCGATATCCCTGCCCGCAGCATCCTAACGATCTTATCGATCATAACTGCATTAATTTGCGATTTCCCACCCACGGCAATCTGTACGTCTGGGAGTTCGAAAAAGAGGGAAAAAGCCTGAATGTCAAAGTGAGCGGTCAGTTGGTGTTTAGCCGCATCTATCAGAATCTTCAGGCCGCCGTGGAAGGATACGGGCTGGCGCATGTTCCCCGCGACATCGCTGAAAAGCACATTGCCCGCGGCGAACTAATTAGCGTACTGGACGACTGGTGTCCTTACTGGGACGGTTATTACATCTACTACCCGGAAAACCGAAATCTCTCGAAGGCATTCCAGATCGTTATTGATGCACTACGCCACTACCAACATCCCTGACGCGATGCTCTGGCAAAAAAATTAGCGCTACAGCGTTTTGATTTACAAAGCAGAAAAGCCAGACCCTGCATCAGCGGTCTGGCTTGTTTGTGTTATCTGTTGATTGTCAGGCAGCGTTTCTACCGGCAAACACCTCTTTAAATACCGGTAAGGCTGAGAAAATATTTGGCCAGCCCGCAACAAAAGCCAGTTGCGTCAACACCTCAGAGGCCTGGAGCTGCGTCAAGCCATTATCCATCGCCCGATTGAGATGATAGGGAACCTGAGCCACTTGCCCGGCGGTAACCAGCGCACTGACCGTCACCAAACTTCTGTCCCGTGGTGCCAGGCCAGGTCTCAACCACAGATCCTGAAACAGTGCATCTGTCGTGTACTTCACCACACCTGGTGATACCTTGCCAAAGTTTGACTCAACCAGCGTGGCACGTTTGTTTTCCGTCTCTTTATCTAGCGGCAGAAAATCCACTTTCTCACCCGGCAATGACGCGGTATCAATATGGCGTTGAGCAAATACATCACGGGTGACCAACGCCGCCGAGGTGGCATTCGGCCAGCCGGCATAAAAAGCTAAGTGGGTAATCATCTCGGATATTTCGGCAGGCTTTACACCACTATCCAGCGCCACATTGAGATAATGAGGAAGTTCAGCTGTATCATTGCGACCGATCAATGCGGTAACCGTCACCAGACTACGGTCGCGACGCGATAATTCCGGGCGATTCCAAAGGTCTTTTTCGATAAATCGCGCAGAATACGCCGCCATCGCTGGTGCGACTTCTGCTACTGCGTGTTTCGCATCTTCTGGTATCACTTTTGAACTCCTGTTTTGCGTGGTCTGGGAAACACATCCACTCATCAATATCATAGAAAAAATGACCATAAATTTCTTGTTGATCATTACATTTCGCCCGCCCGCAGGTATTGTTCATCGCTGACTTTTTCAAGCCAGTTTACGTTTTCCCCCTGGTCATTCGACTCCTGAATCGCGAGATGAACCATCGTGGTTTTATCCGTTGCGCCATGCCAGTGTTTAACGCCTGGCGGACATTGAATAACGTCTCCTGCGTGTACCGTTTTTCGTTCCCCGCCCCACTCCTGAACCCAGCCCGTACCGGATGTGATAACCAGCGTTTGTCCCAATGGATGGATATGCCAGTCAGAGCGCGCACCGGGTACAAAGGTCACATAGGCGGCCCCGGTTCTTTGTGGTGCGACAGGCGAAAAAAGAGGGTCAATATAAGCACGCCCGGTAAAGTGGTCAGCGGGTTCGGCAATCGTTGCGCGACTGCCGGTTTCCGACAGGGTCATCTGAGCTGAGGTGGCGGTTTCGCCGTGCGCGGACATACCTGCAAATAACAGTAGTGATGCTGCTACAGAGGTGAAACGGATCATCATACTCTCCTGTTGTGAATGAAACGGCTAACCCAGTACCGGGAATAGAAAAGGATTTAACGCATTATGGTGAAAAGACGCTGGTAAATTAAAATGATGGCGATGCCGGTGACAGCATGCTCTGGTGACTATTCTTCAGTTTGCAATTCAAATCTGGCAGTATATGAATCAGGTTGTACAGGCAAAGCATCCGGCTGATCTAGTTGCCCCAGCTTAATTAAACCGGTCACATAGCCATGAGGTTTATAGAAAATAGCCAGATTTCCCCATGGAGCATATATCGTTAAATCGCCTTTTTTTGCTGCCGTCCCTGCAGGTGAGCCTGCCGTCGTCAGCCTGGCGGGCAAATCGCTTATTTTCTCCTCCGCGGCATAATCTTTCAGCTGTAATGTCAGCGGTAGCAGTGCAGCAAATTCACGGCTGGTTTGACTATCATTCAACGTTGCCGTAAGAGTCTTGTTCTGGAGTATTATTTTTAACTTCATCGGGTTTACCTGTGTATGACTCGCGATTACCGCAGGCGCAAATACCGATATCAATATCAGCACTAACCATCGTGAACGCCCGGGTAAAACACGTTGTGCTTTAGCATCATTAAGCATGAGAAACCACTCGCCCTGGGTACCTGCACCTATTCTTAACCGAATAATACAGCCTGTTAATAGCTGTTATCAGAATAGAATAATGAGTAAATTTCATTAATCGTGCAGCGCTATTGCTGGCAGCTGGTTTATGTATCAGCGGCGGTAGGATCGCGCTACAGTCGCTGAACGGCAGGTTACCCTGCGTTCAATGATGCCATATCAATAACAAAACGATGCGCCATATCGCCCTGTTCAAGACGTGCGAAAGCATCGTTGATTTGATCAATATTGATCATTTCGCATTCAGGATAAACGTTATGCTCTGCGCAGAAGTCCAGAACTTCCTGAGTTTCGGCAATCCCCCCAATCAGCGAACCAGCAACCCGACGGCGCCCCATAACCAGCGGGATCGTCAGCGGTTCATTCATCAGGCCAATTTGGCCGACAATAACTAACGAACCATCAATATCTAACAGCGGAGTATAAATATTCAGATCATGCTTAACGGGTGCTGTATCGATGATTAAATCGAATGCGCACGCTGATGCTTGTAATGCCTGCGAGTCAGAAGAAGGCAAGATGCTTTTCGCACCGAGCGCTTTGGCCTCTTTCTCTTTGCTGTTAGTACGACTGATGACGGTAACATCGGCGCCCATCGCAACGGCCAGCTTAACGGCCATATGACCTAACCCGCCCAAACCGATAACGCCAACACGACTTCCCGGGCCGATATTCCAGGTACGCAGCGGGGAGAAAGTGGTGATACCTGCGCAAAGAATCGGCGCGGTTCTCGCCAAATCCATATTTTCCGGGATCCGTAGCACAAACTCTTCGCGCACAATAATATGTTTGGAGTAACCGCCCTGAGTCACTTCGCCGCTAATCCGGTCTGGCGCGCCGTACGTTGGCGTCATCCCGTGACGGCAAAACTGTTCTTCACCGTGCTCACATTGATCGCAGTGCATACAGCTATCCACCATACAGCCAACGGCAACATGGTCACCCTGATGATATTTGGTGACACTCGGACCGACTGACGTCACGATACCGACAATTTCGTGGCCAGGAACCAATGGATAAGGCTGCACGCCCCAGTCACCATTCACCGTGTGTAAGTCTGAATGGCACACGCCGCAGTAGAGAATTTCAATCACAACATCGTTTTCACGTAAATCACGACGTTCAAAATGATAAGGAACCAGTTTCGCATCGCGAGAGTGTGCTGCATAACCAACCGTTTTCATAAAAGACCTTATATAATGGCAAGCGCTGATGTGAAAAATACTGAAATCAAGAAAATATAGCCGTGAAAAAATGGATTTATTTCCTGAGCACACCAAACCGCAAGCCGGATATGAATAATTCTGCATTATCATCCAGGTAGCACAGCGAATAAACGACATCAAAGCAGAATAATTAACGCTTCGGGCGAACCAGCATCAATGAATTAATTAAGAAACCCTCGTCGTAACGCTGAATAACGGTATCAACAACCACGACATCGACACAACCACGCAATAGAAATATCAGTAATGAACAAATTTAATAAATCGCAGGTATCATGACTGCGCTCCCCCTCTTACATCTCAATATTCTGGCCAAACAACTTCCGGCGTAACGCTTCGATATCACGACGCGGGGGAGCACCAAACAAACTTGTATACTCGCGACTGAACTGCGAAGGGCTCTCATAGCCGACCTGAAAAGCCGCGCTGGCGGCATTCATTCCCTCGCTAAACATCAGGCGACGCGCCTCATTGAGTCGCAGCCATTTCTGATATTGCAAAGGGCTTAAGGACGTTAGCTGGCGAAAATGCTGATACAAACTGGATGGGCTCATTTGCACATGTGCGGCGAGTTCTTCGATACGCATCGTCTGACAGTAATTTGACTTAAGCCAGCTAATCGCGCGGACAATCCTGTGCCCCTGACTACCCACTGATGCGATATTTCGTAGACGTGCACCTTGATCGCTCTGAATCAATCGATAATGGATTTCTCGTTCAATCAATGGTGCAAGTACGGGGATTGACTGAGGCTCATCCAACAGGTCGATCATCCGTTTAAATGTCCCCAGTAGCGCAGGCGTTACGACTCCCAGACCAATCCCTGACGCCTCACCCTCTGAACGATCGACTGAGTCGTTTACCCCATCCTGCGCCATCAACTCTGCCATAATCCGCAAATCAAGCCGGAAGGAAAAACCCAGACATGGCTTCTCCTGACTGGCCTCCAGCACCTGCGAATTGGCTGGAATATCCAGCGAAGTAATTAAGAAGCGCTCGGCGTTATAAGGGTAGCTTTTACCGGCCACCAACATCTGCTTTTCCCCCTGAACCGCGAAAACGATGCTGGTCTCAACAAGGCAAAGTGTAGGTGGCATTGGCATCTCACGACGAAACAGCGTCAATCCTGCAAAATCGCAAGGAATATCGCTATTACCAACCGTGCGCCGCGCGATACTTTCCGTCATCGCTGTACGTAAGTATTCAGATACAGCCCCCTCGCTTAGCGTCGATGGATATTTTACAGGCATCGTAATGTCTCTGGATGATTAGGCGGTCTAGTATATTCCATCACCAACTCAGCACTACCTGTAAACGGAAAATCTGGAGGATCGGGCAATAAATTCACCGTTTTTGTCTATCGATAACCAACCCCACTCGATAGGATATTTTTGACCCGTGTTTTCTGCCTGGTTTAAAAACACCAGGGCCGCGGCGGCCGCCCCTTAATTGAGACTAGACCGTCTATTGCAGGAGAAAAAATATGGCTGAAGATAACAAGTTGAGCCGCAGGGATTTTGTTGTCCGTTCCGGTGCCGTCATTGGTGCGGGCATGTTACTAAATAGTCCATTAACGGCGCTGGCGGCAAATAATCCCCATGAAAATATTAAATCCCGTGGTTATGCCGCATTTGATACCTCAGGTAAACTTGCGCCATGGTCATTCGAACGTCGTCCTCTGGGTGATAACGATATCCTTATAGAGACCAGATATGCGAGTATCTGCCACTCTGATATTCACCAAATGAAAGGACACTGGGGCGTACAGAAATATCCTCAGGTCCCGGGTCATGAAATTGTCGGCGTGGTCGCCGCCGTCGGGAAAAATGTCACCCGCTTCAAGCCCGGCGATCGTGCAGGTGTCGGATGTATGGTGAACAGCACGCTTTCCAGAAATCAACTTGAACGTCTGGAAAACATTGAACAATATGACCCTGCGACAATATTTACCTATGGCTACCCCGAGGCGGATTCCCCGAGCGGCATTTCCCAGGGGGGATATTCGACAAACATCGTCGTGCGTGACCATTTCGCCGTACATATCCCGGAAAATATCAGCTTCGAAGAAGCGGCTCCTTTGCTCTGTGCAGGAATTACGACCTATTCCCCGTTAATGCAAGCCAACATTAGCAAAGGCACGAAAGTCGGCGTTGCAGGTATCGGCGGATTGGGACACATGGCAATCAAGCTGGCGGTATCACTGGGTGCTGAAGTTTATGCCTTTACCACTTCAGCATCCAAGGTCCAGGACATTTTATCCTTCGGGGCTAAAGAAGTGATTGTGGTGGATGGACCTGAAAAAATGGCGCCATATCAGCGGAAACTGGATTATATGATTTCCACCATCCCCTATCAGTATGATGTTGCGGCCTATGTCTCTGTTGTCAAACCCTATGGAACGTTTACCCAGGTTGGAATGCCCGAGGGCTTTCAACTGACCGTAAGCGCGATCGGGCTGGCTGCATCCAGAGTTAACTTCAATGCCTCACTGATTGGGGGAATGAAAGAGACTCAGGAGGTCGTCAACTATTGTGCCGATAATAAAATCGTGCCGAAAATTCAGATAATTAAAGCTGAACAAATTAATGAGGCATGGGAAAGCGTTGTCAATAAGAAAGCACGTTATCGCTACGTGATTGATACTTCAACGATTTGATACGTAGGCCTGCTTGAGCCTGTTAATAATTCAGTGTCACTGTCACCATGTTTTAGGCGGTCGCTAAAGCGATCGCCTAAAACGGCTTATCGCCAGCCGCCTGTAGTGCTCCCTATTCTATCGCCGGAGCCTATCCGAAGATGTATCAACACAGAGCTAAAAACTCATTCTTTATCCGATGCAAGCTAGCCTGGAACGCTCCAGACTAAAGAAAAATGGCACAACAAAAACCGCATAAAACAAAAAGCCCCAAGCTAATTAATAGCTTGGGGCTTATATTTGGCGGAAGCGTAGAGATTCGAACTCTAGAACCCTTTCGGGTCGCCGGTTTTCAAGACCGGTGCCTTCAACCGCTCGGCCACGCTTCCGGTATGGGGCGCACTATAAACACCTCTGTTCAGGCTGTAAAGCACGATTTCGTTCAACTGCCTTAAAAACAAACAAAACCGTGTTATTCGTCTGAAAATCAGGCGGTTTGCGCAGAATTCCAGCGCCAACCGCCCTCCCGGCGTTAATGTTTTTTGATGTACATATCGCGGGTAAAGTAATACCCCAGCTTATCCGGCGTAAACCCGCCTACCCACGGCTTCACCAGATGCGTACGGACATAGTGGTAAACCGGGACTGCCGGGACATCTTTGCCCAACAGATCCTCTGCCTGCTGATAAAACTTGCCGCGGGTGGCTACGTCCGGCGCTTTGGCCGCATTACGCAACGCTTCATCGTACGCAGGGTTGCTGTACTGGCTGGTATTTTCACTATCGCCGGTGCGGAAGTTATTGAGGAAGGTGGCGGCATCGTCATAATCGGCAATCCACGCGTAGCGCACCGCATCAAAATTATGCGTATGCATGGTGTCGAGCATCGTTTTCCACTCCTGGTTTTGTAGCTTCGCCTCAACGCCGAGGTTTTTCTTCCACATCGAACTGGCGGCAATGGCCACGCGCTGATGCGATTCAGAAGTGTTGTAGAGCAAATTAAACACCAGCGGGTGGCTGTCATTATAACCGGCTTCGCTCAGCAGCTTTTTAGCCTCGGCAATACGCTTGTCGCGCGGCCAGCTGGCATAGTCCGGGTTATGCAGCTTTACGCCGCCAATATCAGGCTGGCTAATTAACCATGCCGGACGCTGCCCCTGCCCCAGGACCTTCTCTGCGATGATGTCTTTATCCAGCGCCATATTCAGCGCCAGCCGCACTCGCGGATCGTTAAACGGCGGCTTAGTGGTATTGAACTCGTAATAGTACGTCGCCAGCTGCGGGGAGACGTCCAGCTGATCGCCCATGGTTTTTTTCAACTGCGTGAACTGGTTGATCGGCACCGTATAAACGATGTCGATTTCTCCCGCCTTATAGCGGTTAACGTCTGCCGCCTCGGAGCTAATAGGTAAATAGGTCACTTTATTGATGACGGTGTCGGCATTATCCCAATAGCGCGGATTGCGCTCGGCCACGATGCGCTCGTTCACCACCCACTGGGACAGCTTATAGGCACCACTGGTCACCATATGCTCCGGTTTGGTCCACTTCTCGCCGAAGCGGCTGACCAGCACTTTATCAATCGGTACCAGAGACGGGTGCGCCAGCATCGGCAAGAACGCCGCGTTAGGCTGGCTTAAGGTGACTTCCAGCGTGGCGTCATCGATAGCCTTCACCCCCAGCGTATCGGGCGTTTTTTTACCCTGCGCGATATCCTGAGCATTCACAATATGCATATTTCCCGGATAGCTGGCATAGGGTGATGCCGTCGCCGGGGAAACCAGCCGCTGCCAGCTCCAGACAATATCCTGGGCGGTAATCGCGGTCCCGTCTGACCAGGTGACGCCAGGACGCAGGTGGAACGTCCAGACGGTGTTATCTTTATTCTCCCATTTTGCCGCCAGACGAGGCTGAATCTCGCCTGCCGGAGAGACGCTGACCAGCCCTTCGAAGAGATCGCTGATGATGTTGAATTCAACGTCACTTTCGACTTTATGCGGATCCAGCGATGAGGGCTCGCTGCCGTTATTTCTGACCAGCTCCTGCTTCTCTGCCAGCGCGGTGCCGGCCGGGACCTGTGCAGCGAGTGTCGGCGCCGCTGCGGCGAGTAAACCCACCACCAGTAGCGCCCGCGTGATGTCGTTATATTTTTGTAATTTCATATCCCTTGCCTTTATGGTGCTTCGTTTGTACCCTCTCCACACTTAGCCACAGAATCGCCATAACGCAATATTTTTCAGTGACCTATCAGATTCCGATCGGGTTCCTGACGCCAAACGCACAAACGCGCCGCCTTACCGTCATTTATTAGAATAATATGCTGGTTCTCTGCGCTGAGGTCTAAGTAAAGATGGGTAAAAGCACTATGGCTTCTGGCGTGGTTTTTTTATGCTTCGTTATTAATAACATCTGTCATAAGAGAGTGACTCATGGATCGTATAATTACGTCGTCGCGTGACCGTTCATCGCTGCTCAGCACGCACAAAGTTCTGCGGAACACCTATTTCCTGCTCAGCCTGACGCTGGCATTTTCTGCCATTACGGCAACGGCAAGCACGGTCCTGATGCTGCCGTCTCCCGGGCTGATTCTGACCCTGGTCGGCATGTACGGGCTGATGTTCCTGACCTATAAGCTGGCCGACAAGCCATCGGGCATCCTCGCGGCCTTCGCCTTTACCGGCTTCCTGGGCTATATCCTTGGGCCGATGCTTAACGCCTATCTGTCGGCGGGTATGGGAGATTTGATCGGCCTGGCGCTGGGCGGTACGGCACTGGTGTTCTTCTGCTGCTCGGCCTATGTGCTCACGACCCGCAAAGATATGTCTTTCCTTGGCGGAATGCTGATGGCAGGCGTAGTGGTGGTGCTGATCGGTATGGTGGCGAATATCTTCCTGCAGCTGCCGGCTCTGCATCTGGCCATCAGCGCGGTGTTTATTCTGATTTCATCCGGCGCCATCCTGTTTGAAACCAGCAACATCATCCGCGGCGGTGAAACCAACTATATCCGCGCCACCGTGAGCCTGTACGTATCGCTGTACAACATCTTTGTCAGCCTGCTCAGCATTCTGGGCTTCGCCAGCAAAGACTAATCTCTCCTACGTTCTTCTCGGGCCCTGCTTATGCGGGGCCTTTTTTTTTGCTAAACTGCCGCCAGTTTTAGCTGTGTGTGAAGAATTATGTTTATCTTTGAAGGCAATGAAATTGAGACCGATAGCGAAGGCTATCTGAAGGATACCACCCTCTGGAGCGAAGCCCTGGCGACCGCCATTGCCGAGCGGGAAGGTATTGTCCTGTCGACTGAACACTGGGAGGTCGTGCGTTTTGTCCGCGACTTTTATCTGGAGTTCAACACCTCGCCGGCCATTCGGATGCTGGTGAAGGCGATGGCAAATAAGTTCGGCGAGGAGAAAGGCAACAGCCGCTATCTCTACCGCCTGTTCCCCAAAGGCCCCGCCAAACAGGCAACGAAAATTGCCGGGCTGCCCAAACCGGTGAAATGCATCTAGTACAGAATAGAGAACTTTTGCCACTCTCTGGTGGGCTGATGGGGCTCGGTGTGCACCCGGTCGACCCGCGCGCTGCGAGGCCCGCCCTCCTTCAGCCAGCTCACCAGCGCCGCTACCTGCTCCGCCTCGCCGCAGGCCAAAACCTCGACGCTGCCGTCGTCCAGATTGCGCGCGTAGCCCGTCAGCCCCAGGCGTAACGCCTCCCGCTGCGTCGTGTAGCGAAAGCCAACCCCCTGAACTGAACCATATACCCATGCCATCGTGCAGAGTGTCGCCATGATTGCTCTCCTTTTATTGCCAATAACTCTACGCTGAGAATAGCAAATTCTGGCTAGCGTACGTGCTTCGGCAACAGGCCATAGTGCTGGCGAAAGCGCGCCGTGAAGCGCGAGCCGGACTGATAGCCGCTGTTGAGGGCGATTTCACCTATCGGTAACGAGGTCGATTGTAGCTGGCCGAGGGCATAGGCCATACGCACCTCCTCAACAATCTGGCGAAAACTTTGATCTTCCTGCTGCAGGCGACGGCGCAGCGTCGATTCCCCAAGAAACAGCATCTTCGCCACCCGCGGGACGCTCCAGGCCTGCGCGGGCGACAGCATGATAATTTGCCGCACCTGACCGCTCAGGTTCTGCTGGCGCTCATTGAGCAGCGGCCCGGCGTAGCCCGCCTGATGCAGCGCCAGCAGCAGCCCCATAGCCTGATGATGCTGCAGCTCTGCCGACAGCCCGCTGCGCACCGCCTGCAGGACGTTTTGCCACATAAACAGCAGGTCCGGGGTCGCCGGTGCGCACAGGGAGGTGAGCCGTCCGGGCTGCGGCTCGCTCATATAGCGGGCTTTAAAATCCACCAGCAGGTCCGGCGTCAGAGAGAGCAGATCGGAGCAAAACAGTCCGTTATCAGGCTGATTTATCACCTCGAGCTCAAGATCGGCAGGCAGAATAATCAGCTGCTGCGGCGTCGCCAGCATCTGGCTAACGCCCTGAACGATAATTTTGCTACCGCGATTGACCCGGCACAGCGCGGGGGTAAATAGGGTCACGCGATGCAGTTTATACAGGCGCCTGGAGGTAATTTCCGCCGCGCTTAAGGCGTTATGGCGAAAGTTTATGTTCTGCATCTGGCCATCCTTACGGGGTTAGCGCCCTGCCCTTGCCGTCAGCTGCGCGCTGGCGATAGCGTGGCTATGCAACATAAATCCCACCAGCGCACCGCTGGCCTGGGCATCGATGGGTAATGTCGGCGTATCAAGCGCCCACACGGTAAAGTGGTAGCGGTGAGGCTTATCGCCAGCGGGCGGACAGGCGCCGCCAAATCCGGCATAGCCAAAATCATTGCGCCCCTGAACCGCTCCGTCCGGCAGTTTAGCGCTGTTTTTATCTCCGGCGCCAGCGGCTAAGCTCGTCACGCTGCTGCTGATATTCACCACCGTCCAGTGCCACCAGCCGCTGCCGGTTGGTGCATCCGGATCGTAGGCGGTGACGGCAAAGCTGCGGGTCCCCGACGGCGCGTTTTGCCAGGCCAGCTGCGGGGAGACGTTGCCGCCGGTGCAGCCAAAACCGCTGAACCAATGTATCTGAGCGAGGCTGCCTTCATCACGCATATCGCCGCTGGTGACCTGAAACTGCGCCGCTGCCGCGCTGCCGCTTATCGCTAACATCAAAACCGCTGCTAAGCCGGATCCTGTTTTCATTGTATTTTCCTCCATTGGGTTGAGGAAAACACTGTAAGATCCGCAGGTGATTTTTATTGTGCCAAAGTGCCTGTGTTTTGTGCCGAAACGCTCACCTGCCTGCACTGCGGGCATGGTGCTTGCGGCGGCCACATGTGCTAACCTACGCGCCATTTTTCGGTGCCGACATTCCCGTTGCTAAAGGTAGCCCCATGACAGATTCCATTTTCCCCCGCTTAGTGTTGACCAAAGGACGCGAGAAATCCCTGCTGCGTCGCCATCCCTGGATTTTCTCCGGCGCCGTCGCCCGTATGGAAGGTAAAGCCCGTTCCGGCGAAACTATCGATATCGTTGATTCGCAGGGGAAATGGCTTGCTCGCGGCGCGTTCTCTCCCTCGTCGCAGATCCGCGCTCGCGTCTGGAGTTTTGACCGCAGCGAGGAGATCGATATTGCCTTTTTTGAACGCCGTCTGCAGCAGGCGCAAACCTGGCGCGAATGGCTGGCGGAGCGCGATGGCCTCGACAGCTATCGTCTGATTGCCGGCGAGTCTGACGGGCTTCCGGGCGTGACTATCGACCGCTTCGGCAATTTTTTCGTTCTGCAGCTGCTTAGCGCTGGCGCAGAATATCAGCGTGCCTCTATCGTTAGCGCGCTACAAACGCTGTTCCCGACCTGTTCCATCTACGATCGCAGCGATGTCGCGGTACGTAAAAAAGAGGGTTTGGATCTGGCACAGGGCCTGGTTACCGGCGAAATGCCGCCTGCGCTGCTGCCCATCACCGAGCACGGAATGCAGCTGCTGGTTGATATTCAGGGCGGCCACAAAACCGGCTACTATCTCGATCAGCGCGATAGCCGCCTGGCGACCCGCCGCTATGTTGCCGACAAACGCGTCCTCAACTGCTTCTCCTATACCGGCGGTTTTGCCGTTTCTGCCCTGATGGGCGGCTGCAGCCAGGTCATCAGCGTGGACACCTCTCAGGAAGCGCTGGACGTGGCGAAGCAGAATATCGAGCTGAACCAGCTCGATCTCTCCAAGGCTGAATTTGTCCGCGATGACGTCTTTAAGCTGCTGCGTAAGTATCGTGACCAGAATGAAAAATTTGACGTGATCGTGATGGATCCGCCGAAGTTTGTTGAGAACAAAAGCCAGCTGATGGGCGCCTGCCGCGGCTATAAAGATATCAACATGCTGGCTATCCAGCTGCTCAATCCCGGCGGGATCCTCCTGACCTTCTCCTGCTCGGGTCTGATGGCTACCGATTTATTTCAGAAAATCATCGCCGATGCCGCAATTGACGCCGGACGTGATGTACAATTTATAGAACAGTTCCGCCAGGCTGCCGACCATCCCGTGATCGCAACCTACCCGGAAGGTTTGTATCTGAAAGGGTTTGCCTGCCGCATCATGTAACTTGAAAAGCGCAACGTTGCCCGCATATAGCAGGTAATAACGTTTCCCAGGAGGTGCCTATGATTGCCAGCAAATTCGGTATCGGCCAGCAGGTTCGCCATACTCTGTTAGGCTTCCTCGGCGTGGTCGTTGATATCGATCCAGAATATTCGCTTGCAGAGCCGGCGGAGGACGAAATTGCGGCTAACGACGAGCTGCGGGCATTGCCCTGGTATCATGTGGTGATGGAAGATGAGGATGGTCAGCCCGTTCATACCTATCTTGCCGAAGCTCAGCTCAGCAGCGAGCCCAGCGATGAGCATCCGGAGCAGCCGTCAATGGACGAATTGGCAAGGACCATTCGCCAGCAGCTTCAGGCGCCTCGACTGCGCAACTAGCAGAAAAAACCCCGCAACGGCGGGGTTTTTTATTTACTTCGCCAGACCTAATCTCGGGATTTCAATCGCCGGACAGCGGTCCATCACTACGGTTAGCCCTGCCTCTCGCGCCAGAACAGCCGCCTGCTCGTTAATCACGCCTAGCTGCAGCCACAGCGTTTTCGCACCGATGGCAATGGCCTCCTGAGCGACGCCCAGCGCCGCATCGGAGTTGCGAAAGACGTCGACCATATCCACTTTTTCCGCAACATCTGCCAGCGTTGCGTAGCCCTGTTGCCCCATGAGCGTTTTACCCGCCACCTTCGGTGAAACCGGGATCACGTGGTACCCCTGCTCCAGCAGATATTTCATCACCCGGTAGCTTGGGCGGTCCGGTTTGTCACTGGCTCCCACCAGCGCAATCGTCCGTGTTGAGGTCAGAATGCCTGCGATATCGTTCTCTTTCATTTTATCCTCCCGCTATTTAGCCCAAGTGTAAGCTAATCCAGGCTAACCGGCCATCCACTCTGACTAGCGGCTACGTCAAAATTTTTCACCCTGATGCTTGCAGCAGCAGTCACTTCCAGTAATCTGTCTGCAGGCTAAAATGTGGAATGAAATTATGGAACTGACGACACGTACGCTACCCGCGCGCAAACATATCGCTCTGGTTGCTCACGATCACTGTAAAGATATGCTGATGAAGTGGGTTGCTCGCCACCAGGCGCTGCTGGCTCAACACGAACTCTACGCAACAGGTACTACCGGAAACCTTATCTCCAGGGCAACCGGGCTTGAAGTGAACGCGATGCTGAGCGGCCCGATGGGCGGCGACCAGCAGGTCGGTGCGCTGATTGCAGAGGGGAAAATTGATGTGCTGATTTTCTTCTGGGATCCGCTAAACGCCGTGCCTCATGACCCGGACGTTAAGGCGCTGCTGCGTCTGGCGACGGTATGGAATATTCCCGTTGCGACCAATGCCTCAACCGCCGACTTTATTATCCTGTCGCCGCACTTTGGCGAGCCTCTCGATATTCTGATCCCGGATTATCAGCGTTACCTGGCGGAACGCCTTAAGTAGCCCCTGCTGGCGGCCAGGCCGCCAGCCGTTAAGGTTTTCTTGCTACCGGTACATCCAGCGCTTCCAGCATCTCCACAAACGCAGACGGCCGCTCTTTGTTGAACAGCAGCCAAACGCGAAGACGTGCACGAGTGATGGCAACGTACAGCAAGCGCCGCTCTTCTGCATCGGGAAAATCCTCCGGCTGCGGCAGCAGCGCCTCTTCCATGATCGACTCCCGCGCCGGAGCCGGGAACGCATCATCACCATCCTGAAGCCCAAGGACAATCACGTAATCTGCCTGCTGCCCTTTGCTGGCATGAATCGTCATAAAATCGAGCTGCAGATTCGGCCATCGCGTAGCGGCCTTCTCCAGCGCGGCGGGTTTCAGATGATGGTAGCGCGCCAATAGCAGGATCCGCTGGTCTGGTTTCACGTAGCCGCTCAGCTTATCGAGCAAATCATCAAGCTTATCGTCCGCCAGCAGCGTAACGGCTTTTTTATCCCCGGCGGTCAGGCTGTTGAGCGGCTTGCTTAACTGGTGCGGGTTCTGTTGAATAAAACCGTTCGCCACTTCACCAATGCGACCATTAAAGCGGTACGTCGTATCCAGCGCGCAGCAGTCCCCTTCGCCAAAGTAGTGATTGAAAGCGGTAGTCAGCGAAAGCTGGGCACCGCTGAAGCGATAGATTGCCTGCCAGTCGTCGCCAACCGCAAATAGCGTGGTCTGGGTATTCTGCCGGCGCAGCGCGGCCAGCAGTGAGGCCCGCTGCGGTGAAATATCCTGAAATTCATCGACCAGAATATGCTTCCACGGGCTGACAAAGCGGCCTTTATCAAGAATATTGATGGCCTGATGGATCAGGCCGGAGAAATCGACCGCACTTTCCTCTTTCAGCGCCGTTTTCCACGCTTTCAACAGCGGCGCCATTAATTTTACGCGCTTAGTAAAAAGCTCGCGTATCTCCTCCGGCGCGCCGGCGATCATCTCCGCCTGTGAACCGCCGTGCATACGCATCAGGCTGACCCAGCGATCGAGGCGGCTCGCCATTCGCCGCTCTATTTTTTTGTCCTGCCAGAAATCGGTTTCCGGAACCTGCCAGCCCATCTCTTCTTCCAGCCACTGTCGCCAACCTTTGGCGTGAGCTTTTTTCTCGCGGCACTGCTGCTGCCAGTTTTTCAGCAGCAGCGCCTGGCGCGCCGGACTATCGCTCTCAAGCCGACTAATAGACGGTACTTTTTTACTGCCCTGCTGGATGATATGCAGAGCCAGGGAGTGAAATGTCCGCGCCGAAATATCTTCGGAGCCCAACCGCTCGCGGATGCGCTCATCCATCTCCTGCGCCGCCTGACGACCAAACGCCAGCAGCAGGATCTGCTCCGCCGCCGCTTCACCTCTGGTCAGCAGCCATCCGGCACGGGCAACCAGCACCGAGGTCTTGCCGCTGCCGGCGCCGGCAAGAACCAGCAGAGAGCGCTCGCCGTTAACTACCGCTCGCGCCTGCGCCGGGTTAAGCGGTGACGACTCCACGCCCGCAAAAAATGCGCCGTACTGCTCAAGCATCGAGGCCGTGAAAGCCTGATTGTGGGCCAGCCGGGCCACCTCGGTATCACCCAGCCAGCTCTGACATTGACGCCACAGCTCGCGGCAGTTGTCGAAAGCGTCAAGCCGGCTGGTCGGTATCGGCAGTCCGGTGAGCGCCCGCCGAATTTTCCCCTGCACCTCGCTGACCTGCTGACGGGTCAGCCACTTGCCTTCTGCGCTGGAGCGGGCGATCTCAGCCAGCTGCTGGCTCAGCACGTCGGCGGCAATGGCGCTCATGTCCGCGCTCCACTGCTGCCAGAGCGTATTCAGATGATGAAAGAAACGCTGGGTTTCATTCCATTCGGTACCATGCAAACGCACAACCTTGCCATCCGGCAGCACGAACTCAAGCTCGCCCCAGACCAGCCCACGCCGACAATGAACTGACAATAACTGATTGAAAGGTATAAGATACTCGTGGCTATCGCCGGAAACTTTTACCCCGGCGTTAAGCAGCTGCACCCGATCATAGGGATGCTGCGCCATGCGTTTGCCCAATGTTGTCGCTTTAAGTTCCATATCATGCCGAATTTCAATCAGGTTGGATGTTTTTAAGTTTAACCGCCAGTGACCGGGTGCTCCAGCGTAAAAAACGTTACAATGGCCGGGTCTTATTATCCACAGGAGTGAACGGAGGGTTTATGCGTACCATTCTGAATATTTTGAACTTTATCCTCGGCGGTTTCGCCACTACGCTGGGCTGGCTGCTGGCGACGCTGGTCAGCATCATTCTGATCTTCACGCTGCCGCTGACCCGCTCATGCTGGGAAATTACCCGACTCTCTCTTTTACCCTATGGGAATGAAGCCATTCACGTCGATGAGCTCGAGCCGCAGGGCAAGAATAGCCTGCTGAATGCAGGCGGTACCGTGCTGAATATTTTATGGTTTATTTTCTTCGGCTGGTGGCTGTGCCTGATGCATATCTTTAGCGGTATCGCCCAGTGCCTGACCATTATCGGTATCCCGGTGGGCATCGCTAACTTTAAAATTGCCGCTATTGCGCTGTGGCCCGTGGGACGCCGGGTTGTTTCCGTCGAAACCGCCCGCGCCGCGCGTGAAGCGAATGCGCGCCGTCGCTTCCAGTAATCGGACGGAATACTGACATGCTTAGCCCCCTGCTACGCCGTTATACATGGAACAGCGCCTGGCTCTATAACGCCAGGATTTTCATCGCACTTTGCGGCACAACCGCCGTTCCATGGTGGCTTGGCGAAGTAAAACTAACGATTCCATTAACGCTCGGAGTCGTTGCCGCCGCGTTAACCGATCTCGATGACCGCCTGACCGGGCGGTTGCGCAATCTGGCCATCACCCTGGTGTGCTTTTTTATCGCATCGGCTTCGGTGGAGCTGCTCTTTCCCTGGCCGTGGCTATTTGCTATCGGTTTAACCCTCTCGACCACCGGGTTTATTTTGCTCGGCGGTCTGGGGCAGCGTTACGCCACGATTGCCTTCGGCGCTCTGCTGATCGCTATCTACACCATGCTGGGGGTCACGCTCTACGATCGCTGGTATCTACAGCCGTTATTTTTGCTGACCGGCGCCGTTTGGTACAACCTGCTGACGCTGGCCGGACATATAATTTTCCCGATTCGCCCGCTTCAGGACAACCTTGCGCGCAGCTATGAGCTCTTGGCGCGCTATCTGGATCTCAAATCACGCATGTTTGACCCGGATATTGAAGACGAAAGCCAGGCGCCACTCTACGATCTCGCTATCGCTAATGGCCAGCTGGTTACGACGCTTAACCAGACAAAAACCTCGCTGCTCACCCGCCTGCGCGGCGACCGCGGGCAGCGAGGTACCCGACGGACGCTGCAGTATTACTTCGTTGCCCAGGATATCCACGAACGCGCCAGCTCGTCGCATATCCAGTACCAAACGCTCCGCGACCGTTTTCGCTACAGCGACATCATGTTCCGCTTTCAGCGCATGCTATCGATGCAGGCTCAGGCGTGTCAGAAGTTATCCCGCGCTATTTTGCTGCGCGAACCCTACCAGCACGATGCGCATTTCGAGCGCGCATTTATGCATCTTGACGCCGCACTCGACCGCGTACGGGCCAGCGGAGAGCCGTTAGAGCAGGTCAAAGCGCTGGGCTTCCTGCTGAACAACCTGAGAGCAATTGATGCTCAGCTGGCAACCATCGAGTCCGCTCAGGTTGCCGCACCCGCGCACGGGACGACGGAAAATTTACTCGCAGAGGACCGTCTTAGCGGATTCAGCGATATCTGGCTACGCTTACGCCGCAATCTGTCACCGGAATCGGCCCTCTTCCGCCACGCGGTGAGAATGTCGCTGGTACTGTGCGCAGGCTATGCGTTTATCCAGCTAACCGGGCTTAATCACGGCTACTGGATACTGCTTACCAGCCTGTTTGTTTGTCAGCCAAACTATAACGCCACCCGTCACCGCCTGGCCCTGAGGATTATTGGCACCCTGGTAGGGGTGGCCATCGGTCTACCGATACTGCTGCTGGTACCCTCGGTCGAAGGCCAGCTGCTGCTGATAGTCCTTACCGGCGTCCTGTTCTTTGCCTTTCGCAATGTACAATATGCCCACGCCACAATGTTTATTACCCTACTGGTTCTGCTCTGCTTTAACCTGCTGGGGGAAGGTTTTGAAGTCGCTCTGCCGCGCATCTTCGATACCCTCATCGGCTGTGCGATTGCCTGGGCTGCGGTCAGCTTTATTTGGCCGGACTGGAAATTCCGTAACCTGCCGCGGGTTCTGGATCAGGCCATAAACGCCAACTGCCGATACCTCGACGCCATTCTTGAACAGTATCACCAGGGGCGCGATAACCGCCTGGCGTATCGGGTTGCGCGACGGGATGCCCATAGCCGGGACGGTGAGCTGGCTTCAGTGGTATCGAATTTATCAACGGAGCCCCGGGCTAATGCCGATATTCGTGAAACGGCCTTCCGCTTGCTCTGCCTGAATCATACCTTTACCAGCTACATTTCAGCGCTGGGGGCGCATCGGGAGAAGCTGACTACGCCGGAGACGTTGGCGCTGCTGGACGACGCAGTCTGCTACGTAGATGATGCACTCCATCATTCCCCGGCCGACGAACTGCGGGTCCAGCAGGCTCTCACCCGCCTGCAGACCCGGATCCAACACCTCGAACCTCGCGCCGATAGCAAAGAGCCGCTGGTGCTCCAACAAATCGGTCTGTTGTTAGCACTATTACCTGAAATCTGCCGCCTGCAGCAGCAGGTGGCAGTTCGGCCAGAGTAAATAGCGGCCAGCCTTACCGCTGGTTAAGCGCCCACTCCTGCAGCTCCTGACGCCGTGCCGTCGGGAGCGCAGCGGCGTGAACGCCGGTAATTGCCCCTTCCAGTGAATAGAGAATATTCAGCGTGACGGCCTTATTCGACTCTCGCAGCTTTAGCCACGCACGCTGTGCACCAATATGACGCAGCGCCTGCTGATCTATTACCCCCGAGTTAATTAATAGTAACTCCATATGAAAACTAATATTTGGCAGATCTTTCAACCTGCCGGAATAACGCTGCTGGTTCTTTTCTTTTTGCGCCGCCTGTAATGAAAGCGACGATAGGTTAAAAAGCATTTTACTGTCACACCAAAGCGTTTCATTTATCTGATAATATTTAAGCAAAATTGGCCGCCCGTTTTTTCGCATTTTTAAAAGCGGATTTTCATGAGCAACGCAATATGCGGCGCCCTGCTCACAAATCTTAAGATAGATCTCCCCCTCTGCAACCATCGCAAATACGGTGTCGTCTATTGCCAGGCTATAGCCACCAAACAAAGGACGGCAGATTATTTTTCCTAATGGCGACAAGCACTTCTGAAATTTATGAAACCGTAGGGATGATATTTTTTTCATGATTATTCCTTGGTTAATCATGCGAATACTGAGTCATTTAGTTAACGGATCCGTTAGTTCAGAAAATAAGTGAGTTCTTTTATTGCAGCAAGGTGATTTTAACGTTCGGCTCAATCAACTCGCCATTTTGCGAGGTGCTTTCAAGAAATTACGCCTGCGCGAAGCCTGATGTATTAAAGATAAAATATAAACGGAGCATTAATTAATAGTCGCACAAATAGTTTGTGCTCAGTGAGAGCAGCGCTAAACCTGGAGCATCGTAAAAATGTGCGACCAGGCTCGCAGGACTTGCTGTTTATTGCGCAAAAATTTATGCCACGGCTTTAGCCTGGCGAGAGCAGGTCGCGGTGGGCATGGCCGACAACGTCGAACAAATTTCGAGCGACAACACGATAAATGAGGTTGATCTTTTCGCTGCTCGGATATACTGTATATGCATACAGTAACCACAGCGGAAATAGACAATGCTTACTTCAGCTTACGCAAATCGTTCATCACTGACTTCTGCTTCAGTACGTCGCCACTCCCATGACGCCGTCGAACAACCAGCCAGCGGGCTGATTAGTGAGATTGTTTACCGTGAAGACCAGCCGATGATGACGCAGCTGCTGCTACTTCCTTTATTACAGCAGCTGGGCCAGCAATCCCGCTGGCAGCTCTGGCTTACGCCAAAGCAGAAGCTGAGCCGCGAGTGGGTGCAATCCTCCGGCCTGCCGCTGTCGAAAGTCATGCAGATAAACCAGCTCTCCCCTTACAACACGGTAGAGTCGATGATTCGCGCCCTGCGCACAGGTAACTATAGCGTGGTAATCGGCTGGCTGGCGGATGAGCTGACGGCCGAAGAACATGAACGGCTGGTTAGTGCCGCGGAAGAAGGTCATGCGATGGGGTTCATCATGAGGCCTGTAGGAAATACGAGCCAGCATGGGAGACAACTGAGCGGGCTAAAAATTCACTCTAATTTGTATCATTAAGGCAAATTAGGATTAATCCTGGAATTTTTTTTGCGCAGTCCAAAGGCATACTTTTATAAGGGTTGTTTTTGTGCGGATGCCTGTCTGATGCGGTCTCGCAGGTTTCTCCGGTGAACGAAAACCAACCATATTTGTTAAATATTGTGTATACAACCCTTTTTTTTCATATGCCTGACGGAGTTCACACTTGTAAGTTTCGAACTAAGTTGTAGACTTTACATCGCCAGGGGTGATCGGCTTACGCTGCATGTATCAGCATAGTTAACAACAAGTCACGCCCCGGGTGAAGGATCTAACCGTGAGGTCTTTTGTACCTTCATGGCGAATTTTGGATGATAATGAGGCGCAGAAAATGAAAAAGACAGCTATCGCGATTGCAGTGGCACTGGCTGGCTTCGCTACCGTAGCGCAGGCCGCACCGAAAGATAACACCTGGTATGCAGGTGGTAAACTGGGTTGGTCCCAGTATCACGATACCGGTTTCTACGGTAACGGTTTCCAGAACAACAATGGCCCGACCCACAACAGCCAGCTCGGTGCTGGTGCGTTCGGTGGTTACCAGGTTAACCCGTACCTCGGTTTTGAAATGGGTTACGACTGGCTGGGCCGCGTAGCATATAAAGGCAGCGTTGATAACGGTGCTTTCAAAGCTCAGGGCGTTCAGCTGACAGCTAAACTGGGTTACCCGATCACTGACGATCTGGACATCTACACCCGTCTGGGTGGGATGGTCTGGCGTGCAGATGCTGACGGCAACTACGGTTCTACCGGTACTTCCCGCAGCGAACACGACACTGGCGTATCCCCAGTATTTGCTGGTGGTATCGAGTGGGCAATGACTCGCGACATCGCTACCCGTCTGGAATACCAGTGGGTTAACAACATCGGTGATGCAGGTACCGTTGGCGCACGTCCTGATAACGGCATGCTGAGCGTAGGTGTTTCCTACCGTTTCGGTCAGGAAGAAGCAGCTCCGGTTGTAGCTCCTGCTCCGGCTCCGGCTCCGGAAGTGACTACCAAGCACTTCACTCTGAAGTCTGACGTACTGTTCAACTTCAACAAATCTACTCTGAAACCGGAAGGCCAGCAGGCTCTGGATCAGCTGTACACCCAGCTGAGCAACATGGATCCGAAAGACGGTTCCGCAGTTGTTCTGGGCTACACTGACCGCATCGGTTCTGACGCTTACAACCAGCAGCTGTCTGAGAAACGTGCTCAGTCCGTTGTTGATTACCTGGTATCTAAAGGTATCCCGGCTGGTAAAATCTCCGCTCGCGGTATGGGCGAATCCAACCCAGTTACTGGCAACACCTGTGACAACGTGAAAGCTCGCGCTGCACTGATCGATTGCCTGGGTCCGGATCGTCGCGTAGAGATCGAAGTTAAAGGTTACAAAGAAGTAGTAGCTCAGCCGCAGGCTTAAGTTTTACTACCGATAAAAAACCCCGCTGATGCGGGGTTTTTTTTGTCTCAAATTTGGCGCTAACGCGAAAAACGCTCGCGTATCGCGCTATCAGCCTTGCGGACTACTCTTTACCTAGCAATACCTGCAGGTCGTGCTTCAGGCTGGACATCTTGCTGGCATACTTCTCTTTATGCTCAGCATCCTCAATCAGCTGTACGATAGTTTCCGACAGCGTTTTTCCCCGTCGCTGCGCCAGACCCGCGAGACGCTGCCAAACCACAAACTCCAGGTCGATAGACTTTTTACGCGTATGCTGATGCTCAGCGTTAAAATGACGCTTGCGACGCGCGCGGATAGTCTGCTTCATCCGGTTCATTAGCTCCGGATTAATATGCTGATCAATCCAGGTGTTCACCAGAACCGGTTCATTTTCGAGCGTCAGCAAGACATCGACCGCGGCTTGCGCTGCGCTGGCTTCAATATAGCGGGTAATCAGCTCACCTTCCCGGTGCTTTTTAACCAGGTATTTCCATTTCCAGCCGCTTTCAAGATTTTCCAGTTGTTGATATTTCATTGCGATCTCAATGTGACCGTGTAACTCACTTCAGGATATCAGTTTTTTCTCGCTGTGCTGAGAATAAATCATCATTCGTGACCTGCGTTGCGTCGTTATCGTTAACGCAAACACGATCCTCCGTGTGCTCGGACGCGGCATAAGGTATAATCGCGCGTTTTACATCTCACTAAAAAACAGCGACTTTGACCATTACGAAACTTACCCGAAACGACCTTGCTCCTGATACGGAAAGTTATCAGGCGCTGTTTGCACAAGCTGATTTAGCCCAGCCAGAGGCTTCCCTGTCAGGCGAACTGCAGCCCCGTTTATTCTATGCGTTGGAGCAGCTACTGGTGACTCCGACCATTTCACCGTTCATGCTGGTTAAGGCCCCGGAAGAGCCGGAATACCTGCAGTGGTTAGCGGCAGAGACTCGCAGCCTATACCAACCGGCCGCGCCGCTATACGGCGTGCGCTACCAGGTGAACGGTGGAAACGTCACCCTTTCGCCAGCCAAAAGCGCCGATGATAATTTTGCCAGCACCGCGCCGGTTGAATCAGCCGACTGGATTGAAGCAGAGCAGCTTTTTGGCTGCGTGCGCCAGTTTAACGGCGAAATATCCCTGCAGCCGGGTCTGGTCCATCGCAGCAACGGCGGCGTGCTTATTATCGCCCTGCGCGCGTTATTAGCCCAACCGCTGCTGTGGATGCGCCTGAAGAACATCGTTACCCGCCAGCGCTTTGACTGGCTCTCCATCGATGAGTCTCGCCCGCTGCCGGTCAGCATTCCGTCGATGCCGCTCAACCTGAAGATTATTCTGGTCGGTGAACGCGATTCATTGGCTGATTTTCAGGATATGGAACCTGAGCTCTCGGCCCAGGCGATTTACAGCGAGTATGAAGACAACCTGCAAATCGCCGACGGCGACACCCTGAAACAGTGGTGTCAGTGGGTATGGCAAAACGCGCAGCAGCTTGAGCTGCCTGGGCCGGCCGCCGATGCCTGGCCGCTGCTGATTCAGGAAGGCGCACGCTATACCGGCGATCAGGAAACCCTGCCGCTGTGTCCGCTGTGGATTGCCCGCCAGCTGCGCGAAGCCGCCGCTTTCAGCGAAGGTGAGCTTATCTCCGCGGAAGAGATGCAGACCATGCTTGCTCGTCGTGAATGGCGCGAAGGCTACCTTGCCGAGCGGATCCAGGACGAAATCCTGCAAGAGCAAATTTTGATTGAGACCGATGGCGAATGCATCGGGCAAATCAACGCGCTGTCGGTGATCGAATTCCCCGGTCATCCGCGGGCCTTTGGTGAGCCATCACGCATCAGCTGCGTCGTCCATATCGGCGACGGTGAATTCATCGACGTTGAGCGCAAGGCCGAGCTGGGCGGTAACATCCATGCCAAAGGCATGATGATTATGCAGGCGTTCCTGATGTCCGAACTGGAACTCGAGCAGCAGCTCCCCTTCTCCGCATCGCTGACCTTCGAGCAATCCTACAGCGAAGTGGACGGCGATAGCGCCTCCATGGCCGAACTGTGCGCTTTAATCAGCGCCCTCGCCGGCGTGCCTATCAACCAAAGTATCGCCGTCACCGGCTCAGTCGACCAGTTCGGCCGCGTACAGCCGGTGGGCGGGCTTAACGAAAAAATTGAAGGCTTCTTCACCATTTGCCAGCAGCGCGAGCTGACCGGCAAACAGGGAGTCATCATTCCTGCGGCGAATGTTCGCCATCTGAGCCTGGCGCCAGAACTACAGCAGGCTGTCGCTGAAGAGAAGTTTTTCATCTGGGCGGTGGAAGACGTCACGGAAGCGCTGCCTATGCTGACCCAGCTGTTGTGGGATGGTGAAGGGCAAACCTTACGGCAAACCATTCAGGAGCGGATTGCGCAGGCGACGCAGCAAGAGAGTCGTCATCGTTTTCCGTGGCCGCTACGCTGGTTAGGTGGTTCAGGTTCTAACTGATCGGACTTGTTCAGCTTACACGTGTTAGCTATCCTGCGTCCCGAACTCAAAATAAGGCTTACTGAAAACATGGTAGATAAACGCGAATCCTATACGAAAGAAGACCTTCTTGCCTCTGGCCGTGGTGAACTGTTTGGCGCAAAAGGCCCGCAGCTGCCCGCGCCAAGTATGCTGATGATGGACCGCGTCATCAAAATGAGCGAAACCGGTGGCAACTACGATAAAGGTTATGTCGAAGCAGAACTCGATATCAACCCGGACCTGTGGTTCTTCGGTTGCCACTTTATCGGCGATCCGGTGATGCCAGGCTGTCTGGGCCTCGACGCAATGTGGCAGCTCGTCGGCTTCTATCTGGGCTGGCTCGGCGGCGAAGGCAAAGGCCGCGCGCTGGGCGTAGGTGAAGTTAAATTCACCGGTCAGGTACTGCCGACTGCGAAGAAAGTGACCTATCGTATTCACTTTAAACGCGTTGTTAACCGTCGTCTGATTATGGGCCTGGCGGATGGTGAAGTACTGGTTGACGATCGTCTGATCTACACCGCAGCCGATCTGAAAGTGGGCCTGTTCCAGGACACTTCTGCGTTCTGATAAGCAGTAACGCTTAAAAAAGGCGAAGCCCCCGCTTGCGGAGGCTTCTTTTTTAAAGAGACAGTCAGGCAGTTTGTACCCTGTCCTCCATGGCTTCTCGCCAGCCTCCTAGCCAGTATGACCTTTGATTCAGGGTCTGGTAAGGACACATTTCTTTCGATCTTCCGGTTATCCCGGCCTGATATCCACGTTGATGTGCCCGTTCCAGGCGATCTCGTTTTTGTCTCTTCATGCCTCGTTTCCCTCATTCTTTGATCTGGTGGAAAAGAAAACAGTGGTCACTAAATATGCAACCACGGTTAACGAATACCGCGAATCAGAGGTAACGTCAATGCGCAAAATTCACGCCATTGTCATATTTGTGAGCTACATGAAAGTTCATTTGTACAAAAACTGTGAACCAGCACAAGTAACAATCTGACGGGACAAATAAAAAAACCGTCGCGGTTTTTCAGACCACGGCGGCTATTTAGCTTCATTAATTATACTTATGGCAGTCGATTCAGCTCGTTGGCAATAGCGGTCGCTTCCTGAGTCCAGGCCTGGGCCATCGTTTTCACCATCGCATCATAGCCGTCCTGCTGCTGCTTAAGCTCAATATTAAACGGACGCTTAATCAGCTGCCCCTGGTGCTTCAGCAGCCACTCTCCGCTGACGATAACTCGCCCGTCATAACGGCCATGGAAGCCGTTAACCGAGACGTTCAGCGTATCCTGATCGTTGCCCAGCGGCTGCGATGCCACCACCCAGCCGGGCAGCTGATTGCTCAGATTAGCGACCAGGGTGGTGCGCAGCTGCTGATCGAGCGGACTGGCCCACAGATTATTACTCGCGATCACGTACTGCACGTCGGTGGTCTGGTAGACCACCCCGTTACCCGCCAGATAGTCAGGGATAGTGACCTGCTCAACCCACAGCAGATTCTTCCCCTGATGGGCGGCGCTTTGCGCACCGCTTTGGGCAACCGGCAGCTGATAGTAGGTTTTATCCTCCCCGCTGCTGCTGCAGGCCGCCAGCACGCATACCGCTGCCGCTACTAACCACTTTTTCATTATTTCGCTCCCTTCGGCTGCGGATCTTTTTTACCCTTGGCCTCAAATACCAGCGCGTTGCTCTTATCATTGAGCGTTTTCAGTACCGGCTGCAGTTCACGAAGAACCTGATCCAGTCGCTGCATATCGGCAACCATCTTATTGTATGCCGCAGACCCCGGCTGGAAGCCCTGCATACTGCGGTTCAGTTCGCGCAGCGTATTCTGCATATCGCCAGGCAGCTGCTGCATCGACTGGCTTGAGGTGATCTTATTCAGGCTATCCAGCGTCGTCTGAACGTGCTGCATCGTTTTTTCGCTCTGCGCCAGCGTACTGGTCGCCTGCTCAAGCAGCGGGTTAATCGGCAGATTGTTAATCTTATCCAGCGCATCCATCAGGCGCTGCTGAATTTGCGCAAGACCGCCGCTGACCGTTGGAATGATCGGATACGAGCCAAAATCATGCATCTTGCCGCGCGGCGGCGCTTTCGGATAGAAGTCGAGATCGATAAACAGCGCCCCGGTGATCAGATTGCCCGTTTTCAGCGAACCGCGCAGGCCGCGATTGATCAGATCGTCCATATGGGTGCGGATATCCGGATCGCCGCCAAGCTGGTTGATCAGCCGCTCCGGCTCGATGCGCACCTCTACCGGAATACGATAATCGTCATTCAGCCGCTGATGCAGTCCTGGAATAAAGAACGGCACCTTGCCGACCGTGCCCAGGCGTATCCCGCGGAACTCCACCGGCGCGCCGGGCTGAAGGCCGCGAATCGAATCTTTAAAGAACATCACGTAGTCAATGTGCTGAGTAAAGACCGAATCCTGAATACTTTTCTGATCGTCAAAAAGATGGTAACCGGTTTTGTTCGCCACCGGCTCGCCAAGATCCAGCCCTTCCGGAATATCAAAGCTCACCCCGCCGCCAAACAGCGTCGACAGCGATCCCATTTCTACCCGCATCCCGGCGGAGGTCAGATCCACGGCAATACCGCTGTCTTTCCAGAAGCGAACGTTGGTGGTAACCAGCCGATCGTTCGGCGCGTTGATGAACAGCTGATAGGTAATATTGCGCTTTTGCGGATCGAAGGTGCTGGTTTCAACCGACCCGACCCGATAGCCGCGAAAGAGCACCGGATCGCCTGGAGAGAGCTGGCCGGCTTTATTGCTTTCCAGCAGGATGCGGATACCCTTGGCATCCGGCGAGGCCAGCGGCGGCGAGTCCAGCAGCGGGTACTGCGCAGCATCCGAGCCTTTCGTTCCCGGCTGCAGCTCGATAAAGGCGCCGGATAGCAGCGTGCCAAGCCCGCTGATCCCTTCACGCCCGACCTGCGGTTTTACCACCCAAAACACCGTATCCTGATGCAACAGCTTCTCCATACCGGAGTTCAGGCGAGCCTTAATCTCTACGTGCGTCAGGTCGTCCGTCAGGGTGGCGGTTTCTACCACGCCGACGTCAACGCTGCGGCTTTTAATCCGGGTTTTACCACCCTCAATGCCCTCGGCGTTGGTGGTGATCAGCGTCACCTCCGGCCCCTGATGGCTATAGTGATAAAAAAGAATCCACGCGCCGATTAGCACAGTGACGATGGGGAAGATCCATACTGGTGACCAGTTCTTCACCTTTTGCACTTTTGCTTCTCCGCTATTATTTTCCATGCTGCTGTATTTCCTCATGGCTTGAATCTGGTTCACGGTCCCACAACAAACGAGGGTCGAACGTCATCGCCGAAAACATTGTCATCACAACAACCAGCGCAAACATCACCGCCCCTATCGCAGGATAGATATTCATCAACCCTCCCATGCGCACCAGCGCCGAGAGTACCGCGATGACAAAGACATCAATCATTGACCAGCGGCCAACAAACTCCACTACTTCATAAATCAGATGCATGCGCTCTGAATCACGCGAACCATTGCCGTTGGCGTTCCAGCACAGCCAGCCAATCGCGATCATTTTTAAGGTCGGCACCATAATACTGGCGATAAATATCACCAGCGCCACCGGATACGATCCTTCACTCCACAGCAGGATCACCCCGGCCATGATCGTCGACGGCATTTTATCGCCCAGCAGGTCGGTTATCATGATGGGCATGATATTGGCGGGGAGATAGAGCAGGCACGAGGTTATCAGCAGCGCCAGCGTCCACTGCAGGCTATGCTTGCGCCGCGCCGTCCCTTTCGTCTGGCAGCGCGGGCATACCGCGGCGTCAGCGGGTAAAATGGCCGTACAGCAGGAGCAGGAGCGCAGGCCCTGGCGAATGCCCGAGACGCCAATCTTCAGCGGCTGTTTAACCGCAGGCATTGGCGCAATGTCGTCCCACAGCCAGCGTCGGTCTACGCACTGCAGCGCGCGCAGCTGCAGCAGGCAGAACATACACCAGGGGAAAAAGCTCAGGCCAACGCCAATATCGCCGTAGGCCATAAGCTTCACGAAGCTCACCAGCACCCCGGCGAGAAAGATTTCCGCCATTCCCCAGGTTTTGAGGTGGAACAGGATTCGCGCGAGGAAAGCCTTTAGCCCAGCGGGCATATGAACGCGATTGACCAACAGCAAAATCGATATCAGGCAAAAGGCCGGCACCAGCTGCACAAAGAGGAGAAAGAAGGTGCCGAGGCTGGCGTAATCTTCGCTAAACAGCACGTCGGGGATCTCCAGCAGCCCAATTTCACTGTTGAGGCCCCCTACTTTCATGTAGACGAAGGGAAACAGGTTTGCCAGCAGCAGCATAAACAACGCGACCAGCGCATAGGCTGTGGGACGCTGCCGAGGCGCGTCCCATGAAGTCGTTAACGTTGTTCCGCAGCGCGGACATACGGCTTTCTGGCGATGCTCCAGCTGGGGCAAAGCCACCAGAAGATCACATTGTGGACACAGGATATGCCGCGCAGCATGATGATGATCGCACATGAAAACTCCTCAGCTTATGCGCCGTTTTTTAATCCTTCGAGATATTCCCAGCGCTCAAAGGCCTTTTCCAGAGCCTGTTCCGCTTCAGACAGCTGCGCCAGCACCTGCTGCGTATGGTCATGCGACTGACCAAAGAAGGAGGCGTCGGCAACCTGATCCTGCAAGCTCTGCAGCTCGGCCTCCAGCTCTTCCAGACGCTGCGGCAGCTGCTCCAGCTCGCGCTGCAGGTTATAGCTTAGTTTGCTCGCTGCACGTTTGACACTTTCCGTTTTCGCCGGCGTTGCTTCAACATTTTTTTTAGCCACGGACTGTTTTTGCGCCAAAGACTGAGACTGCTGTCCGCGCGCGTCGTGGTAGCCGCCAACGTACTGACCGATGCGCCCTTCACCTTCGAAGATCCAGCATTCGGTCACGGTGTTATCGACGAACTGACGATCGTGGCTGACCAGCATCACGCTGCCCTGATAGCCGTCGATAAGCTCTTCCAGCAGCTCCAGAGTTTCGACATCCAGGTCGTTGGTCGGTTCATCGAGAATCAGCAGGTTGCTGGGCTTCAGGAACAGACGCGCCAGCAGCAGACGGTTACGCTCCCCGCCGGAGAGCGCACGAACTGGCGTCATCGCCCGCTTCGGATGGAACAGGAAGTCCTGCAGATAGCCCAGCACGTGGCGCGGCTTACCGTTAACCAGCACTTCCTGCTTGCCTTCAGCGAGGTTATCCATCACCGTGCGGTCCGGATCCAGCTCGGCGCGGTGCTGATCGAAGTAGGCCACTTCCAGCTTGGTGCCGACGTGAACCCGTCCGCTGTCCGCCTGCAGCTGACCGAGCATCAGCTTCAGCAGGGTCGTTTTACCGCAGCCGTTAGGGCCAATCAGCGCTATTTTGTCACCGCGCTGGATCTGCGCCGAGAAGTCTTTGACCAGCACCTTGCCGCCAACCTGGTAGTCAACGTTCTCCATCTCGAAGACAATTTTACCCGAGCGTGACGCCTCTTCTACCTGCATCTTCGCGCTGCCCATCACTTCGCGGCGCTCGCCGCGCTCGCGACGCATCGCCTTCAGGGCGCGCACGCGGCCTTCGTTACGGGTACGACGCGCTTTGATCCCCTGACGGATCCACACCTCTTCCTGCGCCAGCTTGCGATCGAACTCCGCGTTCTGCAGCTCTTCAACGCGCAGCGCTTCTTCTTTTTCCAGCAGATACTGATCGTAGTTGCCCGGATAGGTCACCAGCTTGCCGCGATCGAGGTCGACGATCCGCGTTGCCATATTGCGAATAAATGAACGGTCGTGCGAAATGAAAATAATGGTGCCTTTGAAGGTCTTCAGGAAGCCTTCCAGCCAGTCGATGGTTTCGATATCGAGGTGGTTAGTCGGTTCATCCAGCAGCAGCACGCGCGGGCCGCTAACCAGCGCGCGGCCGAGGGCCGCTTTACGCAGCCAGCCGCCGGACAGCGAAGCCAGCTCGGCGTTGGCATCGAGGCCCAGCTGCTCCAGCACTTCGTTAATGCGGCTCTCCAGCTGCCACAGACCGAGGTTATCCAGCAGATCCTGCAGACGCGCCAGCTCGTTGAGGTTTTTATTGCTCGGGTCGGTCATCACCAGACGCGAAACGTCGTGATAGCCTTTAAGGTACGCCGCCTGCTCTTCGATGCCTTCGGCAACGAAGTCGTACACGGTGCCCGCAATATTGCGCGGCGGATCCTGCTGCAGACGCGCAACAACCAGATCCTGTTCATAAATAATGCGCCCGTCATCCAGACCCTGCTCGCGGTTGAGGATCTTCATCAGGGTGGATTTGCCCGCGCCGTTACGCCCAACCAGGCACACGCGCTCGTTATCTTCGATATGCAACTCGGCGTTATCCAGCAGCGGAGAGTCGCTGAAGGAGAGCCAGGCACCATGCATACTAATTAATGACATTCTTTATTCCTTTCAGGCTGCGGTAATCAGCCAGCAGTTGTGAATCTGACGGTTACGGGCAAAATCCTGAGATTGCGTTTTTTGCGTAATTTCCTGCGCTTTCAGGCCAAGCTGCGCCAGCCCGTCATGATCCATACGGAAACCGCGTTTATTGTTCGAGAACATAATCGTGCCGCCTTTACGCAGCAGACGCTTAAGATCGGTCAGCAGGCGCAGGTGATCGCTCTGTACGTCGAAGGTTTCTTCCATACGCTTTGAGTTAGAAAACGTCGGCGGATCGATAAAGATCAGGTCAAACTGTTCATCGCTCTCACGCAGCCAGCCCAGCACGTCGGCCTGCATCAGGCGGTGCGAACGGCCGGTTAAGCCGTTGAGGCGCAGATTTCGCTCGGCCCACTCAAGGTAGGTGCGAGACATATCGACGGTGGTCGTTGAGCGCGCGCCGCCGAGACCGGCATGAACGCTGGCGCTGCCGGTATAGGCAAAGAGGTTGAGGAAATCTTTGCCTTTGCTCATCTCGCCAAGCATACGCCGCGCGATGCGGTGGTCGAGGAACAGACCGGTGTCGAGGTAATCGGTCAGGTTGACCCACAGACGAGCGTTATACTCCTGCACCTCGATAAAATCGCCTTTTTCGGCCATTTTCTGGTACTGGTTTTTGCCTTTCTGCCGTTCACGGGTTTTCAACACCAGCTTATTCGGCGCGATACCTAAGACCGAAATCGTCGCGGCGATAATATCAAACAGGCGCTGGCGGGCTTTATGCGCGTCGACCGTTTTCGGCGGCGCGTACTCCTGCACGACGACCCACTCGCCGTAGCGGTCGATAGCGACGTTATATTCCGGGAGATCGGCATCGTACAGGCGGTAGCATTCGATACCTTCCTGGCGCGCCCATTTCTCAAATTTCTTCAGGTTTTTACGCAGACGGTTAGCGAAATCTTCGGCAAGCGAAACCGCTTTACCGCCTTCGTTTTCGGCAATGTGATAGTTTTTCTGCACGCAGTCCAGCGGGCCGTTTTTAGCCTTAAACTGCTTGTCGGCCCGCAGCTGCAGGCAGCTCAACAGATCCGGAGAAGCGCTGAACAGCGACAGGTTCCAGCCGCCAAACTGGCTTTTCATCGTCCGGCCAAGCAGGCTGTGCAGCGCAATCAGCGCCGGCTCGCTCTCCAGACGCTCGCCGTACGGCGGGTTACCGATCACCGTTCCGTACGGGCCTTTCGGCAGCGGGTTGCTCAGCTGAGCAACGTCTTTAGCGGCAAACGTAATCAGCTCGCCTACGCCCGCGCGACGGGCGTTGCTGCGCGCGCGTTCAATAACCCGCGCGTCGACATCGGATCCGTAGAAGCGGGACTCATACGCCGCGAGGCCTGCGCGAGCGCGGGTCTGGGCTTCGGTTTTCACTTCTTGCCATACCGCATCATCGTGCTGGAGCCAGCCGTTGAAGCCCCAGTGGCCGCGATGCAGGCCCGGTGCGCGATCGGTAGCCAGCATTGCGGCTTCGATCAGCAGGGTACCGGAACCGCACAGCGGATCGAGCAGCGGCGTACCCGGCACCCAGCCGGAACGCATGACGATCGCCGAGGCGAGCGTCTCTTTGATTGGCGCCATACCGGTACCGTCACGGTAGCCGCGCAGATGCAGGCCTTCGCCGCTCAGATCTAACGAGATGTGCGCCGTCTCTTTGTTCAGCCAGACGTTGATCCGCAGATCGGGATTTTCACGATCGACGTTCGGCCGCGGCAGATTTTTACGCGTAAAGCTGTCGACGATGGCATCTTTTACCTTCAGCGCACCGTACTGGCTGTTACGAATCTCTTCGTTCAGGCCGCTAAAGTGCACGGCGAAAGTGGCGTCAGGGGTGAAAATCTCCGTCCATGGAATGGCCTGTACGCCGAGGTAAAGGTCCAAATCGCTATACACGCTACACTGGCCTAACGGCATCATGATACGTGAGGCCAGCCGGCTCCACATCAGGCTTTGATACAGCAGGCGCGTATCTCCCTGAAAATGGACCCCGCCCTGGACTACCTGGCAGTCCGCTGCGCCAAGTGATTCCAGTTCAGTTTTTAACAGCTCTTCAAGCCCACGAGCCGTACTGGCAAACAGAGAATTCATATCGTCACTTTTACTAAAAGAAAATTGGTGCGCATTATAGCCAATATGAGCCTCATGTCATAAAGTTAAAGGCTTATTTTTAAGCCCAGAGACTCCGCATGAAAACGCTATCGCGACTTTTTATTCATCCCGTCAAATCCATGCGTGGAATTGGCCTGACGCACGCGTTTGCCGATATCAGCGGCCTCGCCTTCGATCGCCTGTTTATGGTGACGGAAACGGATGGCACCTTCATTACCGCCCGCCAGTTTCCGCAAATGGTGAAATTCACCCCCTCTGTGCTGCAGGATGGCATTCACCTGACCGCGCCTGACGGCAGCAGCGCGATCGTTCGCTTCGCTGATTTTGCGCCTCAGGGCGAGCCTACCGAGGTGTGGGGAAACCATTTCACCGCCCTGGTGGCGCCGTCAACGGTTAACCATTGGCTAAGCGGCTTCTTTAATCGCCAGGTTCAGCTTCGCTGGCTGGGCCCGCAGCTGACCCGCCGCGTGAAGCGCCATGACGCCGTCCCGCTCACCTTTGCCGACGGTTACCCCTATTTACTCACCAACGAAGCCTCGCTGCGCGATCTGCAGCAGCGCTGTCCTGCCAGCGTCCGTATGGAGCAGTTTCGCCCTAACCTGGTGGTCACCGGCGCCGAGGCGTGGGAGGAGGATAGCTGGAAGGTGATCCGCATTGGCGAAGTGATTTTTGATGTCGCTAAGCCCTGCAGCCGCTGCATTTTTACCACCGTCAGCCCGGAACGCGGGCAAAAGCACCCGTCCGGCGAGCCGCTGACCACGCTGCAACGCTTCCGCACCGCGGTGGATAATGGCGATGTCGATTTCGGTCAAAACCTGATTGCCCGCAGCAGCGGCGTTATTCGCGTCGGTGACGAAGTCGAGGTGCTGACGCGTGGCCCGGCGAAGGCCTACGGCGCGGGCGAAAGCGATGACGGTGAACCCACCGCAGCCCAGCAGGAAGCGACGGTTGATATTGAGTGGCAGGGGCAGCGCTTTACCGGGAATAACCAGCAGGTTCTGCTGGAACAGCTCGAGCAACAGGGGATCCGCGTGCCCTACTCCTGCCGGGCGGGCATCTGCGGCAGCTGCCGCATTCGGCTTGAAGAGGGGGAAGTCAACCCGCTGAAGAAAAACGCCGTGGCGGCGGATGGCACTATTCTGTGCTGCAGCTGCGTACCGAAGACCGACCTGCGCCTGGCGCCCTGAGGCCTGCAGCGGCTGGCGGGCAAAGAGACTCGTCGGCCTAAACCGCCTCGCCGAGGCTGTAGCTGGAGAGACCCGGTGCGGGCTGCAGCCTGTCGTTCATAATTTTAATCACGTCGCCAAGCTGCATCACCCGTCCGGCCAGGGTTAACCCCGGCTGGGCCAGCAGGCACAGCGCGGCGTTTTCGCCGGGCTCCACCACCAGCAGATTCACCTGCTGCCCGGTATCGCTGAGCCAGGCGCTGGCGGTATCGCCGCCGCTGGGCTGCCAGCTCTCTTCATGGCTGGTGAAATGCCAGCTTTTCGGCATCTGGGGTTTAAGAAAACGAATGGCGACCAGCGCGTTAAGGACTAATTCAGCGCGCTGCTCTTTAGATAATTCTATATCCCGGCATTTTTCTTCGAAGGAAAAATAAAGAGCGGCGTCGTCAACGCAAAATCCGGATGGCGCGAATGCATCGGGCGTGAGCATCCGGCGCGCAAAGCGCGAGCGGAACAACATGCCATTGGCCAAATCGAGCATCATACGATCGTGCTCTTCATCGTAATACCAACGCCAGTTATCGTCAGGTTTAATCCGCATTTTTCCCCCGTCCTCTTTCACTTCCATCTGTAATGCACGGCATACGGCAACAGAATTATTTCCAAAATTAAGAAAAGACTAAAATGTCTAAATAAGCAACAATGAGGGAATATAAAACAACCAGGGCCGGAAATAAAGCCCTGGTGGTGTTTCAGAGGGGGAAAAGATTAGATATTGGTAACAATTTCTTTAATCAGCGGCGGACCTTTAAAAATAAAGCCAGAATAAATCTGAACCAGCGTCGCGCCGGCGGCGATTTTTTCCCGAGCCGCAATCGCAGAGTCAATCCCGCCGACTCCGATAATTGGCAAGCGGCCGTTTAATTCTGTCGCCAGCATGCGGATAATCTCAGTGCTTTTTAATTGCAGAGGACGACCGCTGAGGCCACCGGTTTCATCGCAATATTGCATTCCCTGCACCAGCGATCGATCGAGGGTGGTATTGGTGGCAATCACGCCGTCAATATTATGGCGAACCAGGCTATCGGCCACCTGGATCAATTCCTCAAGGGAAAGATCCGGGGCGATCTTCACGGCCACCGGGACATATTTTTGATGCTTTTGCTGCAGCTCAAGCTGCTTATTTTTAATACCGGAAAGTAAATCATCGAGCGCGTCGCCATATTGTAAAGTACGCAGCCCTGGGGTATTCGGTGAGGAGATATTAATGGCGATATAGCCGGCGTAGGGATAGACTTTTTCCATACAAATCAGGTAATCATCTTTGCCCTGCTCAACCGGGGTATCTTTATTTTTCCCGATATTAATCCCAAGAATACCGTCAAAATGCGCCTTTTTAACGTTCTCGACGAGGTTATCAACGCCGAGATTATTAAAGCCCATACGGTTGATCAAACCTTCTGCCGCCACCAGGCGGAAGATCCTCGGCTTATCGTTCCCCGGCTGCGCGCGCGGCGTCACGGTACCAATTTCGATTGAACCAAAACCCATTGCCCCGAGCGCATCGATACACTCGCCGTTTTTATCCAGCCCGGCGGCAAGGCCCAGCGGATTCTTAAACGTGAGCCCCATGCAGGTCACCGGTTTAGACGGCACCTTCTGGCGGATCAGCATTTCAAGCGGTGTTCCCGATACACGGCGTAATTGTTGGAAGGTTACTTCATGAGCGCGCTCAGGATCGAGCTGAAAAAGAGCTTTACGAACGAAGGGGTAGTACATGAACTCTCCTGGATTCCCGGTGTGCAAACCGGGGGCGTATTATGTTCGATCCTCAGCGGAAAGGGAATTGACCTGTGACAAAAAATCGTCCATCCGACGCAAACGTTTACTTTTCCGCCCTGCTTTATGCAAATTCTGACAAAACAAGGGTGGAAAAATCATTTAGGTAAATAAATCGCCTCTGTCACACTGCCGGTAAATGTTATCAATAATAGATAAATGCGAACATTTGGTTATAAGGAGAGAGAGAACATGCGTGTCATCACACTTGCGGGCAGCCCGCGCTACCCTTCCCGTTCCAGCGCCCTTCTGGAATATGCCAGAGAGACGCTCTCCGCCGCTGATGTTGAAGTCTGCCACTGGCACCTGCAGAATTTTGATCCGGAAGATCTTCTTTATGCGCGTTTCGATAATCCGGCGCTGCAGACGCTTAATGAACAGCTGGCCGGCGCGGATGGCCTGATTATCGCCACCCCGGTCTACAAGGCCTCTTTTTCCGGCGCGCTGAAGACGCTGCTCGACCTGCTGCCGGAACGCGCGCTGGAAGGCAAAATCGTCCTGCCCCTCGCGACCGGCGGCACCATCGCCCATATGCTGGCGGTGGACTATGCCCTGAAGCCGGTTCTTAACGCCCTGAAGGCCCAGGAGATCCTCCACGGCGTGTTTGCCGATGATAGCCAGGTGACTGACTATCAGCACAAGCCGCAGTTTACGCCAAACCTGCAGGGTCGCCTCGACCACGCCCTGGAGACCTTCTGGCAGGCGCTTCATCGGCCAACCAGCCGCGCGCCGGCCCTGAAAGCAACTCACGGAGTCGAACATGCGTAAACTCCTCGCTCCCCTGGCGCTCGGCGGGCTGCTGATGCTCTCCGCCCTGAGCCACGCGGCGCAGTCGGCACCGGACGCGCTGCGTATCGGCTATCAAAAAGGCAGCGTCAGCATGGTGCTGGCAAAAAGCCACCAGCTGCTGGAACAGCGCTACCCGGGCACCAAAATCTCCTGGGTGGAGTTTCCCGCCGGCCCGCAGATGCTCGAAGCGTTAAACGTCGGCAGTATTGATATTGGCAGCACCGGCGATATTCCGCCTATCTTTGCCCAGGCCGCCGGGGCCGATCTGGTGTACGTCGGCGCCGAACCGCCGAAACCCAAAGCCGAAGTGATTCTGGTGGCGGAAAACAGCCCGATCAAAGACGTCGCCCAGCTAAAGGGCCGTAAGGTCGCCTTTCAGCGCGGCTCCAGCTCCCACAACCTGCTGCTGCGCGCCTTACAGCAGGCGGGCCTGACGTTCAGCGATATCCAGGCGGTTTATCTTGCTCCCGCCGACGCGCGTGCGGCTTTCCAGCAGGGTAACGTCGACGCCTGGGCCATCTGGGACCCCTACTACTCCGCGGCTCTCCAGCAGGGCGGCGCCCGAGTTCTGAAAGACGGTACCGACCTGAAGCAAACCGGCTCTTTCTATCTCGCTTCACGCCCTTATGCGCAAAAAAACGGCGCCTTTATTGAGGGCGTGCTGCAGACCTTTAGCCAGGCCGATGCGCTGACGCTCAGCCAGCGTGCGCAAAGCATCACCCTGTTAGCCAAAATCATGGGTCTTCCTGAGGCGGTGATAGCCAGCTATCTCGACCATCGCCCGCCGACCACCATTACGCCGGTTAGCGCCGAAACCGCCGCTCGCCAGCAGCAAACCGCCGACCTGTTCTATGAGAACAAGCTGGTGCCGAAAAAAGTCGATATCCGCGCGCGCATCTGGCAGCCCGCAGCCCTTCAGGGAGCGAAATCATGAGTCTGAATATGTTCTGGTTTTTACCTACTCACGGTGACGGCCGCTATCTTGGTACCGAGCAAGGCGCGCGTCCGGTTGATTACGGCTATCTGCAGCAGATTGCGCAGACCGCCGATCGCCTCGGATATACCGGCGTCCTGATCCCCACCGGACGCTCATGTGAAGACGCCTGGCTGGTGGCCGCCTCGATGATCCCGGTGACTCAGCGCCTGAAGTTTCTCGTCGCCCTGCGTCCGAGCGTGGTGTCGCCAACGGTCGCCGCGCGCCAGGCGGCGACGCTGGATCGGCTCTCCAACGGCCGGGCGCTGTTTAACCTGGTGACCGGGAGCGATCCGCAGGAGCTCGCCGGCGACGGCGTATTCCTCGATCATACCGAGCGCTATGAAGCCTCGGCGGAATTTACCCATATCTGGCGCCGGCTGATGGAGGGCGAAACCGTCACCTTCAACGGCAAGCACCAGCGCGTGCGCGGTGCGAAGCTGATGTTCCCGCCGCTGCAGCAGCCGCGTCCCCCGCTCTACTTCGGCGGATCCTCTGAGGTGGCGCAGGATCTCGCCGCCGAGCAGGTCGATCTCTATCTGACCTGGGGAGAGCCGCCGGTGCAGGTGGCGGAAAAAATCGCCCAGGTGCGCGAAAAGGCCGCCCGTCACGGCCGTAAGGTTCGTTTCGGCATCCGCCTGCACGTCATCGTGCGTGAAACCAACGAAGAGGCCTGGCAGGCGGCAGAGAGCTTAATTTCCCATCTGGATGATGACACCATCGCCCGGGCGCAGGCCGCCTTTGCGCAAACCGATTCCGTCGGCCAGCACCGCATGGCCGCCCTGCACAACGGCCAGCGCGACAGGCTCGAAATCAGCCCTAACCTGTGGGCCGGCGTCGGACTGGCGCGCGGCGGCGCCGGAACCGCGCTGGTCGGCGATGCCGCCACGGTTGCCGAACGCATCAACGAATATGCCGAACTCGGCATCGATAGCTTCGTGCTTTCCGGCTATCCGCACCTTGAGGAAGCCCTGCGCGTCGGCGAGCTGCTGTTCCCGCTGCTGGATGTCAATATTCCGTCAATCCCGCAGCCGCAGAGCCTGCGTCCGCAGGGCGAAGCGGTAGCGAATGAATTTATCCCGCGTAAAGCGGCGCAGAGCTGAGGAGCGACATATGGCTATTGCTGGGCAAAAACTGCTGATCCGCCTTGCCCCCTGGTTTTTACCGGCCGGCACCGTTATCGTCTGGCAGCTCGCCTCTTCGGTGGGCTGGCTCTCCACCCGGATCCTGCCTTCGCCGGAAGGGGTGCTGAAAGCCTTCTGGACGCTCTCCGCCAGCGGCGAGCTTTGGCAACATCTGGCCATCAGCTCGTGGCGCGCGCTGCTTGGCTTCGCTATCGGCGGCTCCATTGGGCTGGCGTTGGGGATGATCAGCGGCCTCTCGCGCTGGGGAGAGCGTCTGCTGGACACCTCGATTCAGATGCTGCGCAACGTGCCGCACCTGGCTCTGATCCCGCTGGTTATTTTATGGTTCGGCATCGACGAGAGCGCCAAGATTTTTCTCGTCGCGCTGGGCACCATGTTCCCAATCTATATCAACACCTGGCACGGTATCCGCAACATTGACCGCGGGCTGGTCGAGATGGCGCGCAGCTACGGCTTATCCGGCTTTGCGCTATTTCGTCACGTGATTCTTCCCGGAGCCCTGCCGTCAATCATGGTCGGTATCCGCTTCGCACTCGGCCTGATGTGGCTAACGTTGATCGTCGCCGAGACCATCTCGGCAAACGCCGGCATCGGCTACCTGGCGATGAACGCGCGCGAGTTTCTGCAAACCGACGTGGTGGTCGTGGCCATCATTCTCTACGCCATTCTGGGCAAACTGGCCGACTTCAGCGCGCAGCTGCTGGAACGCGTCTGGCTGCGCTGGAATCCGGCCTATCATCTTCAGGAGGCTAACGCATGACTACCGCCCGTCTGAACCCAGGGATCCCGCTGTTGCTTAACGGCGTGACCAAACGCTACGGCGAAAACACCATTCTTAACGCGCTAGATTTACATATTCCTACCGGGCAGTTCGTCGCGGTGGTCGGGCGCAGCGGCGGCGGTAAAAGTACCCTGCTGCGCCTGCTGGCCGGACTGGAGAAACCCAACGCCGGCGAGCTGCTGGCGGGATCCACGCCGCTGGCGCAAATCCAGGACGATACCCGCATGATGTTTCAGGATTCGCGCCTGCTGCCGTGGAAAACGGTGATCGATAACGTCGGTCTCGGGCTTAAAGGCTCGTGGCGTGAGGCGGCCCTGCAGGCGTTGGCCAGCGTCGGCCTCGAAAACCGCGCCAACGAGTGGCCGGCGGCGCTTTCCGGCGGACAAAAGCAGCGCGTGGCGCTGGCCCGGACGCTGATCCATCGCCCCGGCCTGCTGCTGCTCGACGAGCCGCTCGGCGCCCTGGACGCTCTCACCCGCCTCGAGATGCAGGATTTAATCGTCTCGCTCTGGCAGGAACATGGCTTCACCGTCCTGCTGGTGACTCACGACGTGAGCGAAGCGGTGGCGATGGCCGATCGGGTGCTGTTGATTGAAGAGGGCAAGATTGGGCTGGACGTTACGGTGGATATTCCGCGCCCGCGGCATACCGGTTCGGCGCGGCTGGCGGAGCTGGAGGCTGAGGTTCTCAACCGGGTAATGAAGCGCGGCAGGCACGAAGCCTCCCCGCGCCTGTTTAGTCATGGCTAAACGACTCCCGAAGCGCGGCACCGACGCCGCACTTCGGGAGCGGGACGCTATTACGCCAGCGCTTTACTGATTTTCTCGAACAGATCGCCGGAGAGATTCTCCAGACCTTTCAGTTGCTCCAGCGCCGCGCGCATCAGCGTCTGGCGTTTGGCATCATAACGCTTCAGACGAATCAACGGCTCAATCAGGCGCGACGCCACCTGCGGGTTGCGGCTGTTGAGCTCGGTCAGCATCTCCACCAGGAACTGATATCCGCTGCCATCTTCGGCGTGGAAGGCCGCCGGGTTGCTGCCGGCAAAGGCGCCAATCAGCGAGCGAACGCGGTTCGGGTTGTTCATGCTGAACGAACGGTGGTTCAGCAGCGCGCGCACCGTCTCCACGGCGTTATCCGCCGGGCTGGTGGCCTGCAGGATCAGCCATTTGTCCATCACCAGGCCGTCCTGATGCCATTTATCGTCATACTCCTGCATCAGCGCATCGCGGCACGGCAGCTGCGCCGCCACCGCTGCCGACAGAGCCGCCAGCGCGTCGGTCATGTTATCGGCCTGATGGTACTGGGCGACGACCAGCTTATCCGCCAGCTCTGCGTCGCCAAACGCCAGGTAGCGCAGGCAGGTATTGCGCAGCGAACGCTTGCCAATATCGGCATGCTCTACGCGATAGCCGTCGAGCTTATTGACGTTGTAGATAGCGAGGAACTCATCCGCCAGCTCTTTCGCCAGCGTGCGGGTGAGCGCTTCGCGCACCGCCACAATGGCCAGCGGATCGATAATCGCAAACAGCTCGGCGATTTCACTGGCGGACGGTAGCGTCAGGATCTCTGCCGCCAGCGCCGGATCGATCTTCTCATCCAGCAGGATCGCGCGGAACGCATCGGCGACGTGAACCGGCAGCGACAGGGGCTGGCCCTGCTGATGACGATTGACGTTGAGCTTGATGTAGGTCGCCAGCAGGCTCTGCGCGGCATCCCAGCGGGAGAAGTCGTTGCGCGCGTGGCGCATCAGGAACGTCAGCTGCTGATCGCTCCACTTATATTCCAGCTTCACCGGCGCGGAGAACTCGCACAGCAGCGCCGGAACCGGCTGGAAGTAGACGTTATCAAAGACAAACGTCTGCTCGGCCTGGGTGACGTTCAGCACGTGATGCACCGGGTGCCCGCCCTTCTGCAGCGGAATCACCTTGCCTTCGTTATCGTAGAGCTCGATATCGAACGGAATATGCAGCGGCTGCTTTTCCGCCTGCTCGGAGGTCGGCGGCGTACGCTGGCTGATGGTCAGCCGGTACTGCTCGGTTTCAGGGTTGTAGTCGTCATGCACGCTCACCACCGGCGTACCGGACTGGCTGTACCAGCGGCGAAAGTGCGACAGGTCAACGTTCGACGCGTCTTCCATCGCCTGAACGAAATCGTCGCAGGTGGCGGCGCTGCCGTCATGGCGCTCGAAGTACAGCTGCATGCCTTTCTGGAAGTTGGCCTCACCCAGCAGGGTATGCAGCATGCGGATCACTTCCGCACCCTTTTCATATACCGTCAGGGTGTAGAAGTTGTTCATCTCGATAACCTTATCCGGACGAATCGGATGGGCCATCGGGCTGGCGTCTTCGGCAAACTGCAGCCCGCGCATGGTGCGGACATTGTTAATACGGTTCACCGCGCGCGAGCCCAGATCGGAGCTGAACTCCTGATCGCGGAACACGGTCAGCCCCTCTTTGAGGCTCAGTTGGAACCAGTCGCGGCAGGTCACGCGGTTGCCGGTCCAGTTGTGGAAATATTCGTGGCCAATCACGCGCTCGATATCGAGGTAGTCTTTATCGGTGGCGGTATCGGTGCGGGCCAGCACGTATTTAGAGTTAAAGACGTTCAGCCCTTTGTTCTCCATGGCGCCCATATTAAAGAAGTCGACGGCGACAATCATGTAGATGTCGAGATCGTACTCGAGGCCGAAACGGGTTTCGTCCCATTTCATCGAGTTTTTGAGCGACGTCATCGCCCACGGCGCGCGGTCAAGGTTGCCGCGATCGACGAACAGCTCCAGCGCCACTTCGCGTCCGGAACGGGTGGTGAAGGTATCGCGTAGAACGTCGAAATCACCGGCCACCAGCGCGAACAGGTAGCACGGTTTTGGGAACGGATCCTGCCACTGAGTCCAGTGACGGCCATTTTCCAGCTCGCCCTGCGCCACGCGGTTGCCGTTAGAGAGCAGGTACGGGTATTTCGCCTTATCGGCGATAATTTTGGTGGTGAAGCGCGCCAGAACGTCCGGGCGGTCCAGATACCAGGTAATATGGCGGAAACCTTCCGCTTCACACTGCGTGCACAGCGCTTCGCCAGACTGATACAGCCCTTCGAGCGCGGTATTGGCCGCCGGGCTGATTTCATTGACGATAGTCAGGGTGAAATGTTCCGGTAATCCGCCAATAACCAGCTGGTTATTTTCTTCTTTATAGTCGCTCCACGGTTGACCGTTAACCTGCAGAGAGACCAACGTCAGGTCTTCGCCATCCAGACGCAATGGCACATCAGACGCAGCCGCGTGACGGGAGACTTTACTCTCGGCCGTAACAACGGTTTTCGCGGCATCCAGGTCAAAGGTCAAATCGATATCGCTAATCAGATAGTCCGGCGCACGATAGTCGTGGCGGTATTTGGCTTGGGGCTGTTGTGTCATAAAAAACCTTTAGCATGTTCCATAAAGTGTCAAACCCAGTCTATTCCTGTTGTGATGTTCTCGCTATGCAGAATCTTCATCTTTTCAACGTCAAACACGAAAATCGCTACATATTGATAACACAGGAGGCACGAAATGCGCTCGACCCGGTGCAAAGCTTGTGGTGTGATCCGTGTTCAATATATTAAACTAGGCCTCGCAAATGACCGTCAGCGTCGCCATCGGCCTTCACTGCGGGACAGAGTCGGGGAATAAAGCTATACTCCGCCTCCTTTTTTCTGCTCTGGTTTTGATGGATACGCTCCAGTGAGAGGATGCTACTGCGCACCATGACACAATTCACTGCTCCTGTACTGCACTCGCTGCTTGATACGGATGCCTATAAGCTGCACATGCAGCAGGCCGTGTTCCACCGCTATAACGAGGTACACGTTGCGGCGGAGTTCCGCTGCCGCGGGGATGATTTGCTCGGCATCTATGCCGACGCGATTCGCGAACAGGTTGAGACTATGCGCGACCTGAAGCTGCAGGACGATGAGTATCACTGGCTGTCGACCCTGCCGTTCTTTGCCGAGGATTACCTCGACTGGCTGCGCGACTTCCGCTACGACCCGCGGCAGGTCACCGTCAGCAACGACAACGGCAAGCTGAACATTCGTCTATCCGGCCCCTGGCGCGAAGTGATTATGTGGGAAGTCCCGCTGCTGGCGGTGATCAGCGAGCTGGTTCATCACTACCGCTCGCCGGAAATCGGCGTTGAGCTGGCGCTGGAGACCCTCGAGCGCAAGCTGAGCGACTTCAGGGAAATCACCGCCGATATCGATATGAGCCGCTTCCGTCTGATGGACTTCGGCACCCGTCGTCGCTTCTCGCGCGAGGTCCAGCAGGCTATCGTCAAACGCCTGCAGCAGGAGCCGTGGTTTACCGGCACCAGCAACTACGACCTGGCGCGTCGCCTGCATCTTACGCCGATGGGTACCCAGGCTCATGAGTGGTTCCAGGCCCATCAGCAGATCAGCCCAAGCCTTGCCAGCAGCCAGCGCGCGGCCCTTGCCGCCTGGCTGGAAGAGTATCCGGACCAGCTGGGTATTGCCCTGACCGACTGTATTACGATGGATGCCTTCCTGCGTGATTTCGGCCCGGAATTCGCCGAACGCTATCAGGGGCTGCGCCACGACTCCGGAGACCCGGTTGAATGGGGCGAGAAAGCCATTGCCCATTACCAGAAGCTGGGTATCGACCCGCTGAGTAAGGTACTGGTCTTCTCCGATAACCTCGATCTGACGAAAGCCGTCGATCTCTATCGTCACTTCTCATCGCGGGTGAATCTCAGCTTTGGCATCGGAACGCGCTTAACCTGCGATATTCCACAGGTTAAGCCGCTCAATATCGTGATAAAGCTGGTGGAGTGCAACGGCAAGCCGGTGGCCAAGCTCTCAGACAGCCCTGGCAAGACCATCTGTCACGATAAAGCATTCGTGCGCGCCCTGCGCGAAGCCTTCGACCTGCCGCCGATCAAAAAGGCCAGTTAATCACCACAAGGAGCCGTTCTGGCTCCTTGTTCTTTATTTATTTCCGAAAACTCCCTCTCGCGGTGCGAAATCTGCTTGTCTGACGGAAGATGACAGGTAACATAGATATCCCCCCATTGCAGGGGGAAACAGATATTTTTATTGGACTACGAATAGAGAGACTATTATGAGCGTTGTGCCTGTAGCCGACGTACTCCAGGGCCGTGTTGCGGTTGACAGCGAAGTCACCGTCCGCGGATGGGTACGTACCCGCCGAGATTCAAAAGCTGGCTTTTCCTTCCTGGCCGTCTATGACGGTTCCTGCTTTGATCCTGTACAGGCCGTCATTAGTAATTCTCTTCCCAATTACAATCAGGAAGTGCTGCGTCTGACTACCGGCTGCTCGGTCATCGTCACCGGTAAAGTCGTGGCATCTCAGGGCCAGGGCCAGAGCTTCGAAATTCAGGCCAGCAGCGTCGAAGTTACCGGCTGGGTCGAAGATCCGGATACCTACCCGATGGCGGCCAAACGCCACAGCATCGAGTATCTGCGCGAAGTCGCCCACCTGCGTCCGCGTACCAACCTGATTGGCGCGGTTGCCCGCGTGCGTCATACCCTGGCGCAGGCGCTGCATCGTTTCTTTGACGAGCAGGGCTTCTTCTGGGTTTCTACTCCGCTGATCACCGCTTCTGATACCGAAGGCGCAGGCGAAATGTTCCGCGTCTCGACGCTGGATCTGGAAAACCTGCCGCGTAACGACCAGGGCAAAGTAGATTTCGATAAGGATTTCTTCGGCAAAGAGTCGTTCCTTACCGTTTCCGGCCAGCTGAACGGCGAAACCTACGCCTGCGCGCTGTCGAAAATCTACACCTTCGGCCCGACCTTCCGCGCGGAAAACTCCAACACCAGCCGCCATCTGGCGGAGTTCTGGATGCTGGAGCCGGAAGTGGCCTTCGCCAACCTGAACGATGTGGCAGGTCTGGCTGAAGCGATGCTGAAGTACGTCTTCAAGGCCGTACTGGAAGAGCGCGCGGACGACATGAAATTCTTCGCCGAGCGCGTGGATAAAGATGCGGTCGACCGCCTCGAGCGTTTCGTCTCTGCCGATTTCGCCCAGGTCGATTATACCGACGCGGTCACGATCCTCGAAAACTGCGGCAAGCAGTTCGAAAACCCGGTGTACTGGGGCGTGGACCTCTCTTCCGAGCATGAGCGCTACCTGGCAGAAGAGCACTTCAAAGCGCCGGTGGTGGTCAAAAACTATCCGAAAGACATTAAGGCGTTCTACATGCGCCTTAACGAAGACGGCAAAACCGTCGCCGCAATGGACGTTCTGGCACCGGGCATCGGTGAAATTATCGGTGGTTCGCAGCGTGAAGAACGCCTGGACGTGCTTGACGCACGTATGGCGGAAATGGGTCTTAATAAAGAAGACTACTGGTGGTATCGCGACCTGCGTCGCTACGGCACCGTGCCACACTCTGGCTTCGGCCTGGGCTTTGAGCGTCTGATTGCCTACGTCACCGGCGTTCAGAACGTTCGCGACGTGATTGCGTTCCCGCGTACTCCGCGCAGCGCGACATTCTGATTTTTATTCCCGCCTTGCAAAAAGGGTCAGCGTAAGCTGGCCCTTTTTTATGTCAATTATTGTTAACGAATATCTAGAAACTTAAACATCAACCCTTCCGCGTCACATTTATGTTACTCACTATTTCGACCTCCATCGAAACAAGAAAGCGCACCTTATGTTCATTCATCGGTGAAATGACTGATTGTTTTGCTCATTTTTTAATCACTCGCCGCACAACATGCAAAGACAAATGCTGCGTGAAAAAAAAGCGAAATCCAGCCACAAAATGCACAAATCGCCACTTATCTAAATTAATCATAATTAATTCATATAGATATATAAGACATGGTGATTTTATGCGCAAAGTGGAACGGAATTTTGATTGAGTTCACAAAGTTCCCAAAAATTCACATTTAGTTACACACTCTTTCTTATTGTTACTCATATGCGACATTGGTAGCATTTTCAGGCTAGCGAAACGCTGGCTCGGATGGAAAGATGCCTTCAGACACCAAACTATCATCAATGGTTCTGTAAATTTTTATTGACAGAATGTATTGACGGCAGTGGCAAGTGTTCATATAAAAATACTAATGAGGGTAATAAATAATGATGAAGCGCAATATTCTGGCAGTGGTAATCCCTGCTCTGCTGGTAGCCGGCGCAGCAAATGCTGCAGAAATCTATAACAAAAACGGCAACAAACTGGACTTTTACGGGAAAATGGTTGGCGAGCACGTTTGGACAACAAACGGCGACACCAACAGCTCCGACACCACCTATGCACGTATCGGCCTGAAGGGCGAAACCCAGATCAACGATCAGTTGACCGGTTACGGCCAGTGGGAATACAACATGGATGCGTCCAACGTTGAAGGTTCCCAGGGGACTAAAACCCGTCTGGCATTCGCAGGCCTGAAGGCTGGCGAATACGGTTCATTCGACTACGGCCGTAACTACGGTGCCATCTATGACGTTGAAGCTGCAACCGATATGCTGGTTGAGTGGGGCGGCGACGGCTGGAACTACACCGACAACTTCATGACTGGCCGTACCAACGGCGTTGCTACCTACCGTAACTCTGACTTCTTCGGTCTGGTTGACGGCCTGAGCTTCGCGCTGCAGTATCAGGGTAAAAACGACGCAAGCCGTGCTATCCAGAAACAAAACGGCGACGGCGTCAGCACCTCTGCAACCTACGCATTCGAAAACGGTATCGCGCTGTCTGCAGGCTACGCGAGCTCTAACCGCAGCATCGCTCAGAAAGCTGATGGCAACGGTGACAAAGCTGAAGCATGGGCAACCTCCGCTAAGTACGATGCAAACAACGTCTATGCGGCAGTGATGTACTCCCAGACTTACAACATGACTCCGGAAAACCAGGCTAACTACTTCGCTGGCAAAACTCAGAACTTTGAAGCCGTTGCTCAGTACCAGTTCGACTTCGGTCTGCGTCCGTCCGTGGGCTACGTTCAGACCAAAGGCAAAGACCTGCAGGGCCGCGCTGGCTTCTCCGGCGGCGATGCTGACCTGGTTAAATACGTAGAACTGGGTACCTGGTACTACTTCAACAAGAACATGAACGTCTACGCAGCATACAAATTCAACCTGCTGGACGACAACGAATACACCAAAACTGCTGGCGTAGCCACCGACGACCAGGCGGCAGTGGGTATCGTTTACCAGTTCTAAGTTTTCAGCAGTACACCCCTTCGTGATATGCCTAAAAAGCAGGACTTCGGTCCTGCTTTTCTACGTTACTAAGGCAAAGATCGTAACTTTGGAAAACCTTCGCGCTTTTTGTCGCAAACGGTTGGCAATTGGTCATTCTCCCGTTACCCTGATAGCGGAACTCCCTTCAGTAATCACAATGGAACCTCGTCATGTTTGAGAACATTACTGCCGCCCCTGCCGACCCTATTCTGGGCCTGGCCGATCTGTTTCGTGCCGATGACCGTCCTACAAAAATTAACCTCGGGATTGGCGTTTATAAAGATGAAACGGGTAAAACCCCGGTCCTGACCAGCGTGAAGAAGGCAGAGCAATATCTGCTGGAGAATGAGACCACAAAAAATTATCTGGGTATCGACGGTATTCCGGAATTTGGTCAATGCACGCAGGAGCTGCTGTTCGGTAAAGGAAGCGCTATCATCAGCGACAGGCGTGCGCGTACCGCCCAAACCCCTGGTGGTACCGGTGCCCTGCGCGTTGCCGCCGACTTCCTTGCCAAAAATACCGACGTTAAGCGCGTTTGGGTGAGCAACCCGAGCTGGCCGAACCACAAGAGCGTATTCAATTCCGCCGGCCTCGAGGTTCGCGAGTACACCTACTACGATGCGGCTAGCCGCACGCTCGACTTTGCCGGCCTGCTGGCAAGCCTCAATGAAGCTCAGGCGGGTGACGTTGTTCTGTTCCACGGCTGCTGCCACAACCCAACCGGTATCGATCCGACGCTGGAGCAGTGGCAACAGCTGGCACAGCTCTCGGTTGATAAGGGCTGGCTGCCGCTGTTCGACTTCGCCTACCAGGGCTTTGCCCGCGGTCTGGAAGAAGATGCCGAAGGCCTGCGCGCCTTTGCCGCGCTGCACAAAGAGCTGCTGGTTGCCAGCTCCTACTCGAAGAACTTCGGCCTGTACAATGAGCGCGTTGGCGCCTGTACGCTGGTCGCGAGCGATAGCGACACCGTTGACCGCGCGTTCAGCCAGATGAAGTCAGCGATCCGCGCTAACTACTCCAACCCGCCGGCGCACGGCGCTGCCGTTGTGGCAACGATCCTCAGCAACGATGCGCTACGTGCTATCTGGGAGCAGGAGCTGACCGATATGCGCCAGCGCATTCAGCGTATGCGCCTGCTGTTCGTCAATACCCTGCAGGAAAAAGGCGCTAACCGCGACTTCTCCTTCATCATTAAGCAAAACGGCATGTTCTCGTTTAGCGGCCTGACCAAAGAGCAGGTTCTGCGCCTGCGCGAAGAGTTCGCTATTTACGCCGTGGCTTCCGGGCGTATCAACGTTGCTGGCATGACGCCGGACAACATGGCGCCGCTGTGTGAAGCGATCGTCGCCGTACTGTAACGCCGCAGGACCCTAAAAAAAGAAGGCCGCATTTGCGGCCTTTTTTGTATTTAGCGTCCGGCATGGTTACCAGACCGGCATTTCATCCTGCAGGAAGGGATTGTGCAAACGCTCATGACCCAGCGTTGACATCGGCCCGTGGCCGGGGATAAACGTCACGTCATCGCCCAAAGGCAACAGCTTGCGTTTAATCGCGTCGATCAGCTGGCCGTGGTCGCCGCGCGGGAAGTCGCTACGCCCGACGCCACCTTTAAAGATAACGTCGCCGGAAACCAGCAGCCGCGACGCGTCATCGAAGAAAACAACGTGTCCCGGCGTATGGCCCGGGCAGTGCAGAACCTGCAGAGAAACGTTCCCCACGCTGACGACATCGCCTTCATTGAGCCAGCGGTCAGGATGCAGCGGCTGGCAATCCTCCAGGCCGAACATCCGGCTTTGCGCAGGGAGTCCTTCCAGCCAGAACTCATCTTCTTTTTCCGGCCCGATAATCGGCACGCCGTAATGTTGCGCCAGCTCGGCTGCCGCACCAACGTGATCGAGATGACCGTGAGTGAGCAAAATCTGCATCAGGCTAACGCCCGCTGCCGCCACTTCCTGTTTGATTCGCTCTGCATCACCGCCAGGATCGACCAGCGCAGCAAGTCGGGTTTGCTCACACCAGATTAAAGAGCAGTTCTGGGCGAACGCGGTAACCGGAATAATACGATAGTTCATGACGCTCCTTTCGTTACCAGTGCCTTACCGGACCGGTATCAATATGCACAAAGTTGCTACGTGGGTAGTATCCTACACCACCCGCGCCCATAGATAACGCCGCTTTGCGAACATTGCTCAACGAAATGCCTTCAATATGAAAATCCATGGCCTGGCCTTTGGTGTGGTAGCTATGTTTGGCTACACCGCGGCTTCGTGCACGTAGCTCATCGTTGGTATCGAGGGAGCGATAGCCGGAGATAAGCTGGACAGGCTTACTGGTGCCAAGTAATCCCTGCAGGCGATAAAGATGATCGAATAAGCTCGGATCGATGGACTTTATTTTATTCGCGCGGAAATCACGGAAGAAATGGTTAAGTCTTGCTAATTCATCCTGAATATAGCCTCTGCCATCGAAGAACTCCGCTTTGAGTGATTCACCGGTATGCAGGTTATTCAGCGTCAAAATACGCGGTCGGGGGGTCGAGAGGGTGGCAAATGCCGGCGCAGGCAAAATGGCTGCTGCACCTAGCGCAGCGCCACCTAGCGCCAGCAGTTTGCGGCGATTAGCGTCAAATTTGTCCATGATAATCAGGTCTACAAGTAAATGAATCGAAATATACACGCCATCCTTCAAGCTGCCTCTTTACTGGCGACGTCTTCTCCCCCGCGCACTCACCGTAGCAAGCGTCAGGAGGTTCCCAGACCTGTCACCTCAATGCAGTTTTAATGGTGTTGTGTAATATGCACTTCTGGCGCACGAAAGGCACCTTACCGGGCATTATTGCCAACGTCAAGGCGGCCTAACCCCAGTGAAAACGGGCCCTGTAGACGAACAGCGCCTGTTTTCACCCAGAGTTAGGACAACGATATCCGTTGAACTACTTCATTTACCTGATTAATTGTTCGGCTTTTGCCAGAATTTGTGCGCCAGATCGCGCGGTGAGATCGTAATTGTAAATATCTGTTCGATATTGTGTGCGTCCATCAGCGCCAACAAAGGCGGTGAGATAATAAAGATTCACCGGGATATTGTTACGGATATTCACATAGCGGGTATCGCCCTGCTTAAGCGCGGCGGAAATTCGCGTATCGTTCCAGCCCGCATCCTGCAGCAGCATATTTGCCAGCTCGGAGGCCTTATTCACGCGCACGCAGCCGGAGCTCAGCGCCCGTACGTCTTTCTGGAACAGGTTATGGTTCGGCGTATCGTGCAGATAGATAGCGTCAGAACTCGGCATGTTGAATTTGTAGCGCCCCAGCGAGTTGCGCGCGCCCGGAGCCTGCTGGAAGCGGAACGGAAGATTGCTCTCGGTGATTGTCGACCAGTCAACGCGATAAGGGTCGATCGCCTCTTTGCTGTTCCAGCCGCGCATCAGGGTATAGCCATGCTGCTCAAGATAGCCCGGATCGTTGCGCACCTTCGGCAGAATATCTTTGCGCGCCAGCGTCGGCGGCACGTTCCACGGCGGATTGACCACCACGTTATTCAGCGCGCTGCTCATCATCGGCGTTTTACGGTCCGGACGACCGACGATCACCCGCGATGCCAGCACCTGGCTACCGTCCTGGTAATAGACCAGCGAAAAGGCCGGAATATTCACCATAATGCCGGTCGACAGCTTGCCAGGCAGCAGGCGCAAGCGCTGAATGTTGAGCGCCACCACCCCGGCACGCTGCGCCGCGGAGACGTTCAGCCCATCGCGCGTAGATTGGCCGATCACGCCGTCCGCGCCCAGCCCCTGCCAGGCCTGAAAGCGCTTTACGCCCTCAGCCAGCTGGCGATCGTAAATGCCGCGGGCGGCCGGCTTGCTTTTCTTGCCCGCCGACGGGCTGACAACGTCGCCCGGGAGGGTAATTTTCGCCGAATCATCCAGCATGCCGGTACGCTGTAATATCTCGCGCAGCGCGCCGATATCATTACTCCACTCGCCCGGACGCAGCGATGCGCTGCCGGTCATCTGCGGCCACGGCCGCGAATCGGCCACCAGCTGCAGCAGCGCCTGATGCATCGCTTCATACTGCGGATGACGCGGCGTGAGTCCGGCAATAAACTGCGGCAAAGAGCCGTTGTCCAGCGCCAGCTGCCACTGATTGATGACCGATAGCGGCGGCGTGGCCATGACGTAGGGTTTGGTTCCGTATAGCCAGCGGTTGCCCTGAATCGGAATACCGCTAATAAAATGCAGGTAGCCCATCATGGCGTCGGACAGCACGACATCACGCGCCATTCCGCTCACCGCAGGATCGGTCAGCAGGCTCACCCAGGTGGTGAACTGCGGCTGGAAACCGGCGATAGCGACTTCGGCCAGCTGCTGCTGAAACGCCTGCACCGCCTCACGGCTATCCCACATCGGTTTCATATCCCTGGCCGCATACAGCGACACCAGCGGATTCATAAAGACGGGCTTATAGCCAGCCGGAAGCAGTGCTTCAATCTCAGCCCGGCTTTTCGCGGCGACCTCGGTCGCCAGAGGCTGCTCGCCGGCCATTTTCGCCACCGTGGCAGACTGGCCGTTGTTTTGCAGCAGCGCTGACGAAAGCTCTCCCAGCGTGGCGGAGCTGTCCGTGGGTACGACTTCAGGCTCTTCGGCCTGGACATTGAACAGTGGAGCAAATGCAAAAGCCAGGCTCAAGCTCAGCGCCGACAATTGACGACCATACCGTTTCTTTAGCAACATCCCTTGCCCCCCTGTTGACACATTGCCGCCCTTAAAAATAGGGCTCACTCTCAGTATATAAAGGCGAAAACGCTTTTGCCTTCCCAAATGTAAAGAAGTTTAAAGATTATACAACGTTAACACATCATACCGGCTAACAAAAAGGGCGACATCATGTCGCCCTTTTAGACTACTCACTCCCTACCGCAGCAGATCGGTCAGGAAGCGTCCGCCGTGCCCGGCAGCGTTTGGGGCAGCTGGGCCGCGAAACCGCGCAGGCCAACCACGTGCACGTGCTCATGGTTATTGAACACCTTACGCACCAGCTTATAGGTGGTGCCTTTTTCCGGACTGATATTTTCCGGGGCGGCAATAATCAGCTGCATTTCCAGACGTTCGCACAGCTCAAACAGGGTGGCGATAGAGCGGGCGTCAAGACGCGCCGCTTCGTCGAGGAACAGCAGGCGGCACGGCGACAGGTCTTTACCGCGCAGGCGGCGGGACTCGTCTTCCCAGCTCTGAACGACCATCACCAGAATCGACATCCCGGTACCGATCGCTTCCCCGGTCGACAGCGCGCCGGACTCCGCGCGCAGCCAGCCGTCGGAGCCACGGTTAACTTCCACTTCCATCTCCAGATAGTTGCGGTAGTCCAGCAGCTCTTCACCGATGGTTTGTGGGGTACGCTGGCCCATATCAATCTGCGGATTGAGGCGCTGATAGAGCTTCGCCAGCGCTTCCGAGAAGGTCAGGCGATTGCTATTGAACAGGTCCTGGTGCTGCTCATGCTGCTCAGACAGCACGTCGAGCAGCATCGAGTGGGTTTCCCGCACGTTGACGTTGAGACGCACGCTGTTGACCTGACCAAAGGAGACGCTCTGCAGACCCTGGTTGAGCATCCGAATACGGTTCTGCTCGCGCTGAATGGTCTTGCGGATGATATTGGCCACGCTGCGGGAGCTGATCGCCAGCTTCTGCTCGCGGTTGGTCAGCTCTTCGGTCAGACGGCTGAGCTCGATCTCCATCTGCTCAATCGCCTCGACCGGGTCGTCGGTGCGGATAATATCCTGACGGATACGCTCGCGCAGGTGCTGGTAGACGGCGACGAAGAACTGAATTTTGCGCTCAGGACGCTTCGGATCTTCAGAGACTCGCAGCACGTCGCGCAGGTGTTCGTTATCGGAGACCGCCAGACGCAGCGCGCCGAGCGCTTTATCCGACATCGAACGCAGCTCGTCTGCCGAGAGGTAGGCCAGCTCGCGACGGTGCAGTCGGCGCTCAACGCCGTTGTCTTTCACCAGCCGCATCACCGCACACCAGCCGGCTTTGGCGCTGACCACTTGCTCACGCATTTCGCAGTAATCGCGCTCAAGCTTGCGCAGCCTGCGGGTCAGGTTGTCCATCTCCGCTTCGCAGAAGGTCAGGGCTTTTTCCAGCTGATTGCGCCGCGAGCGGTTATTGCTCAGGCGCGTATGCAGCTCATCACGACGCACGCGGGCGCGCTCTTCCGCCCCGCTATCGGCGCGCACGCCGATATCCTGCAGCTCTTTATACAGATCGCCCAGCAGCTCTTTTTTGGTGTCATACGAGCTTTTCAGCGAGGCCAGAACCTGGTTGTACTGGTTCAGCTGCGCGGTATGCGTACGCGTGGCGTCACGAGCCCGGCTGCGTTCGCCCTCCGCCTGCTCCAGACGCTGGCGCAGCTTTTCGTTGAGATCGCTGTTGCCGCTGAGCATCTCGGCGGAATCAGAGTAGCTAAAGTGAGCGCGACGCTGCACCACTTCGCTGAGCGCAAACGCCTGCTGGCGCGCTTCACGCTGGGTTTGCTGCGAGTAAGCGTAATCTTCTTTCAGCTGCTCGAACTGCTGCGGATCGCTCTGCAGTACCGAGAGCATCGGTTCCAGCTTCGCCAGCTGATTGCCGTGCTGCTGGATAAAGCGAGCCGCTTCCTCGGCTTCGTCGAGGCGCTCCTGAATTTCGTCGACGCGATCGGCCAGCGTATCGTCCGCCAGCAGGCTAAGGCGCGGCAGCAGGCGGTTAAGCGCGGAAACGCCCTCTTTCGCCTGCTCGTACTGCACCCGGTTCTGCTGGTTATCGCTCTCGTGCGCGTTAAGCGCCCGCTCCAGCTCGCCGCGGCGGCCGTTCAGCTTACGGATCTCTTCTTCCGGATCGTCTTCAAAGGCCACCGCCAGATGGCTGCCGATAAAGCGGCTGAAGGCCTGGTGCTGACGCTGGGTCTTCTGCACGTCGAACGACAGGGTCGCAAAACGCTCGGAGAGATCTTCCCGCTCGGCGTGCAGGCTTTCAATACGGCTTTCACGGGCGGCGCGGCCAAATAGCGGCAGCGTCGGGAAGCGCGAGTAGCGCCACTGGCGATCGGCAACCTTGACGACCACCGCTTTTTCCAGCTCATCAACGCTAAAGACGCTGTCATCGAACGACTGCGGATCGCCTTCGATCAGGTAGAGGTCTTCCGGGCAATCCTCCAGGCCTTCAAGCTGCCCGGTGAGCTGCGACAGGTCGGGAACCACGATGGCATGACGCGACGGGCCGTACAGGGCCGAGTAGTACGGCGCATCTTCGAGGCTAACGTCGTCATAAATTTCCGACAACAGCACGCCGCCAAAACGCTCTGCCAGGGCATTCAGCCGCGGATCTTCCGAGCCGCCCGGCTGGCTAAGACGCTCAATCTCTTCATCAATGGCCCGCTTACGCGCGCCGACTTCGTCGCGCTCAACGATAGCCTCGCGCTCGCGCTCCAGCAGCTGCTGGAGATATTCGGTCACGTCCTGGCTTGATTCAAACTGCTCCCCGCTCTGCTCGCAAAGCTGGCTGAGGCTGTTCTGCGCCGCCAGCCAGATCGGCGCCCGACGCAGCAGCGTCTGGGTACGGGACTGCAGCTGCTCCAGCTCCTGACGCAGCGTCATTCGCTGCTCGCTGGCGGAGGAGACGCCGTCGGACAAGGAGGCAATTCGCGCTTCCAGCTCCTCGTGCAGCGTTTCCAGGCGGTCAATATCGTAACGCTTGCCCTGGCGCTTGCAGAATTCGTTGAGCTGGCGTTCAGCTTCCTGCTGCTCGCGCAGGCGCTGCTCCAGCTCGGTCAGGCGGCTACGCAGCCCCGCGGCCTGTTCGGCGTGATGGCGCTGGTTGACGCCGTCGCGCAGCAGCTCGCGCGCCACGTTCCAGGCTTCATTACGCGCCAGCGGGCCGTTGATGGCCACCACCAGCTGGAAAGCCTGCTCAAACTGACCGTGCGCGGTTTGCGCAACGCTCATTTTTTGTTCCAGCGACAGCATTTTCTCCGTCGCTTCCTGCTCCTTCGCCTGGAAGGTTTCCAGCCACTCGCCGGCGCTTTCCGCAGTTAAATCCGGCAGATGGCACAGCGCCTTCGCACGGTCTAAGGCCTGCAGCGCCTGGTTGTACTGGATCGCGCGGGTCTGCTGGACGTCCAGCGCCTGCTGGTAGTCGGCAAGCTGGCTTTTCAGCTCATCCACTTCCAGCTCTGCGGCTTCCGCACGAGCCTCGTTCTCTTCCTGCAGATCGGTCGCTTCCGCCACCACTTCGTTCTGCTCTTCAAGACGGATCTGCAGCTCATCGAGATCCGCTTCGTAGCGCTCGATTTTTTCCTGCTGGCGAAGCGCGGTTTGCACCAGGTTCAGATGATCGCTGGCGGCCTGATAGTCGGCCTCAAGATCGCCTTCTGCCCCGTTATGCTCCTGCAGCTCGCGGGCCATATCGACGTGCTTATACTGCTCTGCCGCCAGCTGTGCGCGGGAGGTGAACAGATCGCGGCGATACTCCAGCGCCTTATCCAGATGGACGCGACGCTCGTTGGCGTGACGCATGTAGTCCGCCGCCACGTAGTTGGTGGCCTCGCTGATCAGGTGCTTAAACAGATCGCGGTCGGACTGCGTGACGCGAATAGCCTCCAGGGTCATGCGGTTTTCACGCAGCGCGGCTTCCATATCCTGGAACGCCTTACGCACGCCGCTGTTTTCCGGCAGCAGGTAGTCGCGCAGCGAGCGGGTAATGGTGTTGGAGATCCCGCCGTACAGCGAGGCTTCGATCAGGCGATAGTATTTGCTACGGTCAGAGGCCGAGCGCAGACGACGGGCGACCACGCCCAGATCGAACATCAGCGAGTGGTAGTCGGTTATCGAGTTGAACTGCTTGAACTGCACCCCTTCGATCTCTTCCAGCTTATCTTTCAGCTCGTTGAGGCTCAGGACGCGCGCCTGGCGTTCGTTAAGGGTTTCCGTCAGCAGCTGCGTCGGTTGGATAGCGTCCGGCAGGCCCTGAATGGCAAACGGCTTAATATCCACTTTGCGATCGCGACCGGCGATCTGCTGCAGGCGTACGCCCACCACCACCCGCTGGTGGTGAGAGTTGATAACGTCCAGCACCGAGTAGCACACCCCGGCGCGAAGCTTGCCGTGCAGGCCCTTATCGCGCGAGCCGCTGGTGGCGCCTGCTTCGGTGGTGTTACGGAAGTGCAGCAGGGTCAGGTCCGGGATCAGGGCCGTGACGAAGGCCGCCATGGTGGTTGATTTCCCGGCGCCGTTCCCCCCAGAAAGCGTGGTAACCAGTTCATCCAGGTCAAACGTTCGGGCAAAAAAGCCGTTCCAGTTAACCAGCGTTAGCGAGCGAAATTTACCGCGTTCAATCATTACTCTTCCTCCCCGCTATCCGGCTGATTCTCTTCATTCTCATCGTTGAGCTGCAGGTGATTCTCCAGCGCCATCGCTTCGCCGTCGCGGATCAGGCGCTTCTGCGCCTCGCGCGGATCGTCGCCGGCGCGAACGTCAGCGCCGAAGCGGAACACCGATTCGGTAATGCGGAATTTGCTGCTGTCATGGCCCATAAACCACACCATGCCGAGACGGCGCAGGCGGTTAAGCGACGCGCGCATTTTTTCCTGCAGCTTCTGCCTGTCGAGGTCGGAGCCGGTGGAGCGGTTATTCACCAGCTTCAGCAGCTTGGCTTCGTCCGCCAGGCTCAGCAGCTCGTCATAGAGCTCCTGCTGGGTGAAGATCCCCTCATTCGCCAGACGCTCCGGGCTAAGATAGAGGTAGCAGAGAATTTTGCCGACCATCATATCCAGCTCTGACAGCACCGAGCGCGGGATCAGCGTGGTGGAGCGCGGACGCAGGTAGAAGAACCCTTCCGGCGCGCGAATCAGCTCAACGTTATAGCGAGCGTAAAACTCTTCCAGGTAGTCCTGAAAATCCATCAAAAATGCGTGATTATCCAGTTCGTCCAGGCCGATATGGCGGCCCGCACGCAGGGCGCTATCCAGCGCCGGAAATAACGGATTGCCCAACGCCAGCGCCAGCTTAACTGGCATCACTTGTTCAATATTTGTCGATGACATGCGCCTGTACCTTGGCTCCGTAATCATTAATCGGCTGCCATTGTGCCGGCAGTCCGGTGAAATCTGCTTGCGCTACGCCCAGGCGTACCGCCTGATCGACGACGATTCTCGCCACATCGAAGTGCCGCGCGCGCGGATACTGCGCCAGATACTCGCGAACGACCAGGCCGAGGTCCAGCGGCAGACCTTTGTCTTTATAGATAACCAGCTGCGCTTCAATCAGGGCCGCCAGCTGTTCACGGATCTCATTAAACTCTTCGTACTCCAGATCCTCAGGGAGCTCCCCGGTGACCTCTTCGTCGAGCAGCGCCATCTCTTCATCACGCATATCGAGCAGGCGGTCGGCGCTGGCGTGGGTCAGGGCCCACGGCGCATCGAAGTAGGTCTGCACCGACTGGCGTAGACGCTGAGCAAAGACGCGGTTTTTATCCATATCAATGGCGGTACGGATAAACTTGTGCACGTGGCGATCGTAGCCGATCCACAGGTCGATGGCCTGCTGGCCCCAGCTTACGATACGATCCAGCTTGCTTTGCAGATCGAACACCAGGCGATCGACAAAATGCAGGTCGTCCCGCGCGATAGTTGCGTCCTGGATCCGCAGCAGGTTAGCCTGCAGCTTATCGCCCGCCGCGTCCAGCGTATCCTGCAGTTCGCGCAGCGTCCCGGAGGTTTCCGAAAGCAGCAGCTCGCAGCTGGAGATCGCCGCTCGCCAGTCTTTGTTCAGCAGCTGGGCGATGTCGTCCTTCACCAGTTGCTGCTGTTCATCCATGATCCTCTGGGTCAGATCGATGCTGTCAAAAATTTCCGCGACCGAATATTTCAGCGGCGCGAAGACGTTACGATGCCAGTGAAACTCATCCCCGCCCTCTTCCGCAGAATCGGCGGCGCGCTTGAGCTCGCCGGCGACGATCGAGAGCTGCATCGACAGGCGCAGCGTGGAGAACTCGCGCTGGCGAATATAGTAGTCGGTAATCCCAATACCTAACGGCGTCAGGCGATAAATAGCGTTGCCTTCCGTGAGTTCGCTGGTAAAGCGGTTCAGCAGACGCTGGCGCACCATATCGTTAATCGCGTTATTGGCGCGCTGGCTGATGGTTTCGCTGGTCTGCTCAAACGCATCACTAACGTGGCGGAACGCGTCCACCAGTTCTCCCTCGGTCATTTCCCCTTCAAGCCGCTCGCCGTTCAGCGTGGCAACCGCCAGCAGAAAAGAGAGTCTGTCGACCGGCAGCGAAATAGAAAAATCATTTTTTCTGGCCCAGGCAACCAGTTCGGGGACTGTCTGGGAAAATTCACTCATACTTTATCCTTGCATCTGCAGCTCTGAGCCTGGTTCTTCATCGCGGTGACGTGAATATAGCGACCCAGGCTAATATACGGCTCCTGGCGACAGTAGCGCGTCTCCAGCTCCAGCAGCGCCGCAAAATTGTCGCGCTGTCTGCGTTTTTCACGCAGATAGTCATGAAACACCCGCACGCCGGTTTTGCCGGTAATTTGCCAGCCCTGCTCTTCCAGCCAGCCGTACACCTGCTCCGGGGAACGCGGATAGTCCGGCGATAGCGTGCGTTTTTTCTTTTTTGGCATCCCGATCTGCACGTAATCGAAGTTTCCGACAACCATGTTGTGCATCAGCAGACCGTTAGCATTGTAGAACATTAGCGACAGAGCGCCGCCGGGACGCAGCACCGACCACAGCGCCTGCAGCATCTCCTGAGGCTCGGCCACCCATTCCAGCACCGCATGAAACAGTATCAGATCGACCGGGCTTTCCAAATGCTGCGCAATATCCTGAGCCGCGCATTGTACAAAATGCATGTTGTCGATCACACCTTTATCGACTGCCGCCTGTCGGGCGCGGGCAACCATCTCGGCAGAAAGATCGCAGAGCGTGACGTGATGACCCATCTGCGCCACCTTTACCGCCGTTTGCCCTTCGCCGCCGCCGGCGTCAAGAACGCGCAGCGGCCCGGGACCCAGCCGATCCAGCAGCGGCTGCAGATCCTGCCAGAGGATAGCCTGGCGCAGTTCGCCCTTGGTGGTGCCGTATATATTGCGCGAAAACTTTTCGGCAATGTCATCGAAATTGCGATCCTGCACGGGCGACTCCACAAGCCAACACAAAGCCGCTATTTTGTCATACCCGCGCTGAGAGTGAAGCGATCTGTTATAAGATCGGGGCATAAGTTTGGTTATGTGGTTAAAAAGGACCCATCTGGCATGCTTTTTACGCTGAAAAAGTATTTGGGCGGCATGATGCTGCCCCTTCCCCTGCTGCTGATGCTGATAGCTTTCGGCATTGCGCTACTGTGGTTTAGCCGTTGGCAAAAAACCGGCAAGGCCTGCGTCAGCATCGGCTGGCTGGTGCTGGCCCTGCTCAGCCTGCAGCCGGTGGCCGACAGCTTACTCAAGCCGATTGAAGATACCTATCCGACATGGCGCGGCGGCGAAAAGGTTCAGTATGTGGTGGTGCTCGGCGGCGGGTATACGTGGAATCCGGCGTGGGCGCCCAGCTCGAACCTGATTAACAACAGCCTGCCGCGGCTGACCGAAGGGATCCGCCTGTGGCACGAGAATCCGGGATCGAAGATGATCTTTACCGGCGCCGCGGCGAAAACCAACCCGGTCAGCACCGCGCTGGCCGGCGCCCGCGTGGCGGAGAGCCTCGGCGTGCCGGCCAGCGACATTATCGTCCTCGATCGGCCAAAGGATACGGAAGAAGAGGCTCAGGCGGTAAAACAGGCGATTGGCGATGCGCCCTTCCTGCTGGTCACCTCCGCGTCGCATCTGCCGCGAGCGATGATCTTCTTTCGCAATGCCGGGCTAAACCCGCTGCCGGCGCCGGCCAACCAGCTGGCTATCGAATCGCCGCTAAATCCCTGGGAGCGCGCAATCCCGTCGCCCTTCTGGCTGATGCACAGCGATCGCGTCGGCTATGAAACGCTGGGGCGCATCTGGCAGTGGCTCAAAGGCGCGTCAGGCGAGCCAGGGCAGGAGTGATTTGGCGGCCAAATCAAAGCGGGCGCGATCGAAGCGCCCGGTGTTGACCAGGCTGTCGACCTCGTCCCACAGCAGATAGAGCCAGCGCCGCCAGAGGAAGGATTCCGCGACCGGCGCGCGGTGCAGATAGTGCCACAGCAGCTGTTCCGCCTGGCCGCCGTCGCAGAGGCGAAACAGCTCATATTCACGCGGAGCCCACAGCATCATCCCCGGCCCCACCATGGCCAGCAGCTGGTCGCTACGCGCGTCCTTCAGCATGCTGCGCAGCGTGAAGCTGCCGTGCACCAGCACGCAGTTGTCGTTGAAGTCTTTAAATAATTCGCCAAGGCACTCGCGCGCGCGGAAGAGGATCCGCTTGTCCTGCATCGTCAGGCCGGTATCCTGATATAGGTTAAGCGTTCCCCACAGGACCTCCACCCGCTGGCGGTACCAGTTCGGCCACAGATTTTCCTGCGTACAATCCACCACCCCGACGCAGCCGCCGCTATCCTGACGGTGCCACGACAGCAGCGCTTCGACGATCTGCTCCTGCAGCTGCTCCCAGCGCTGGGGGGTGCGGGCCGGAGCTTCGACGGAGACGCCGCGCAGCCGCTCAATCAGCAGGACGTCCGGCCCGGGGTGCTCCTCATGCGTCATCACGCCGTAGACCACCGGCATACGCACGGAGCCGCTGCGGGCAAGGGTTGATATCTTCCACGCCAGCTGGCGCGCAACGCCGGGCGTGGTGAAGCTTCTCGCAAGCAGCGGCAGCGGATTTCCCTGTGCATCATAGAGCGCCCACAGCGCCGTTAAGGGCTTCTCGCTCACGCACTCTACCCGGCTGAGCTTTTCGCCCAGCAGGTGACTCAGCTCGGTTCGCAACTGTTCCATTGAATTACCCTCATGAACACTACTGGTTTCATCATGAGCGTCGGTCGCGAGGTTGTCATCGGGTGAGATCAAAAATTGCGGCGAAAAGTATGGAAAAATAGCCTGAGGATATCCCCTCCTGACGGAGGGGATCGGGGAATTAACGCAGCTCGGCGCGAACGCGCTCCAGATCTTCCGGCGTATCGACGCCGGTGCCCGGGACAACTTCCGCTACCGCGACATGGATTTTTTCGCCGTACCACAGCACGCGCAGCTGCTCGAGCATTTCGATCTGCTCCAGCGGGCTCGGCGCCCAGCTGACATAGCGGCGGATAAAGCCTGCGCGGTAGCCGTAGATGCCGATATGACGCAGCAGCGAATCGCCGATGGCGTCGCGAGACTGCGCGAAGCGATCGCGATCCCAGGGAATGGTGGCGCGGGAGAAGTAGAGGGCGTAGCCTTCGGCATCCATCACCACCTTCACCGCATTCGGATTAAACGCCTCTTCGGCATCGTGGATCGGCACCGCCAGCGTCGCCATCCCGCTGGTGCTGGAGGCCAGATTCTCGGCCACCTGGCGTACAATCGCCGGCGGGATCATCGGCTCGTCGCCCTGAATATTGACGATAATCGTCTCATCACTGAAGGCGCACTTCTCGACAACTTCCGCCAGGCGTTCAGTGCCGGACTGATGATCGGCGCGCGTCATGCACACTTCGCCGCCGGCAGCTTCCACCGCACGCGCCACCTCTTCATGGTCGGTAGCGACGATAATACGCTCGGCCCCGGACTCGCGCGCACGCTCCAGCACGTGGACAATCATCGGTTTGCCGTTGATATCCTGCAATGGCTTGCCGGGCAAACGCGTGGAGGCAAAGCGCGCAGGAATGATGACCACAAAACTCATGAGTGGCTCTCTCCAACGGCTAGCGAGCGGGCTTCGGTTTCCAGCAATACGGGAATACCGTCGCGCAGAGGAAAGGCCAGGCTGTCAATTTTGCAGATCAGCTCTTGCTTATCCTGGCTGTAATACAGTTTACCGTTGCAAACAGGACAGGCGATAATTTCAAGTAAACGGTGATCCATGTTTCCTCCTGATGGACCGAATAGATTCCGCAGCAGCATAGCACAGGATACCTGACACCGGGATCCGTTTGCGCGAGCAGCGAAGGGGCGAAAACCCGCCGACGTGCCGCTGCCGCGCGGCGTTTGGCGATGCGACCGGACGGATGCCGGCGCTCAACTCGCTTCGAGCTGCCAGCCCTGCCGGCGGTCGGCAAAGAGTTCCGGCGGCAGTTGGCCGAAGCTCACGCGTTCGGCTTCCTGCCAGCGGGCGAAATCGTCGATGGCCCGCTGCAGCCCGCTCTCCAGGCCAGAGGTCACCTTCACGCCCTCTTCCAGCCATAGCGAGAAAATTTCCAGAACCCCGGTTTTGCGATGCATTTTGCTGTCCATGCGGCCCACCAGCCTGCCCTGATGCAGCAGCGGCAGCACGAAGTAGCCATACTGGCGCTTTGGCGCCGGCGTGTAGCACTCAAGACGATAGCTAAAATTAAACAGCTGCTCGGCGCGCTTACGGTCCCAGACGACCGGGTCGAACGGCGACAGCACCGCGCTATGGCTCGCCGAAAGCCTGCCACCCGGCGCCGCCTCCAGCTGCTGCAGAGCCTCCCGCTGCAGCCACATATCGCCGAGCCCTTCGACGTTCACCGCCGTCACCAGCCCCTCTTCTTGCCAGTTTGCCAGCAGGCTCGCGAGCGCCGGTTGCCGCAGGCGATAATAGTCGGCCAGCCACTGCGGGCGGAAAATACCCAGGCTGCGGGCGCTATTGCGCAACATGATTTCTTCAGCCTGTGCCTGCGACAGCGCATCGCGCTCATCGTCCCAGTGCGGCATCACCCGCTGCGTCAGGTCGTAAACCCGCTGAAAGTTGCGCCGTTCCACAACCATCACTTCGCCGGCGGTAAACAGCCCCTCCAGATGACGCTTGTGCGGCTTCCACTCCCACCAGCCGCTGGCACCTTTACGCGGATGGCTAAAGTCGGCCGAGCGTACCGGGCCATTTTGCGCGATGTGCTCCAGCAGCAGCTGGATATCATCCGCATGCTCCGTCATCCACCCCTTATGGTACTTCCAGCCCATGTTATCCGGCGTCAGCATGCGGTGGCGCACCAGCGAAAAATCGCTGCGCGGTAAAAAGCAGGCCTCATGAGCCCAGTACTCCATGAGTTCGCCCGCGCGCAGCGCCTCGTCCAGCCAGCTTTGCGGATAGCTGCCAAGGCGGCTGAAAAGCACCAGATAGGGGCTACGGGCGACAACGTTGATGGTATCAATTTGCAGTAGCGACATCTGGCGGATAGCCTGCAGAATATCGGCCGATTGGGCGCGACGGCGGGGCCTTTTCAGCAGGCCCTGCGCCGCGAGGTGAAGATGGCGGGCTTCTTTAAGTGAAAGCGTTAGTACCGACATGCAGGTTCTCCGTTGTGGATCCCGATACAGCGGCACCGAAAGCAGGCGTGGCGAAAACTAACGTTGCGCCAGCGTCGCCAGATCCGTAAGCAGCCGCTGCGCGCGTTCGTCCGTCATTATGGCGTCGACGGGCAGATACCACCAGTTGGCTTCGGCAAAGGCCCGGCATTTCACCGCGTCTTTTTCGGTCATCAGCAGCGTTTGCCGCTCGGTCACCAGCGCGGCAACGTCGGCTCGGGTGAGAGCCTGATGATCGGCCAGCGCCACGGTTTTTACCGGCCGCACGCCGCAGCTTTCGAGGGTGGCAAAAAAGCGCGGCGGATGGCCAATCCCGGCCATCGCCACAACGTTATCAAAGCTCGCCACGTCGCGTCGTTCGCCGTTAAGCACATTCACCGCCTGCCCGGGGCGCAGCTGCATGGCTATCTCTCCCGGCCGCGCGACGCCGCCGTTAGCGATAATGGCGTCGACGCTGCGCAGGCGCGAGGCGCGTTCGCGCATCGGCCCGGCCGGTAGCCACCAGCCGTTGCCAAAGCGGCGTACGCCGTCAATAACCACGATTTCTTTATCGCGCGCCAGCCCGTAGTGCTGCAGGCCATCGTCGGTGACGATAAGCTGCAGATCCTGTACGGCAAGCAATGCCCGCACCGCCTCGCTGCGCTGGGGGGAGACCGCCACCGGCGCGCCGGTGCGTTGATAAATCAGCACCGGCTCGTCGCCGGCTTCCGATGTGCCGGTGGTGCTGTTGAGCACCAGCGGATAGCTCGCCGCCTTGCCGCCGTAGCCGCGAGAAACGACACCAACGCGGATCCCGCGCTGCTGCAGCTGCTCCACCAGCCAGATGACAACCGGCGTCTTGCCGTTACCGCCGGCGGTGAGGTTTCCGACAACAACAACCGGAACCGGCGCGCGCCAGGCCTTCTTCAGCCCCAGCCGGTAGCTGAGACGAATCAGGCCGCTCACCAGTCCGTAAAGCCAGGAGAGCGGAAGCAGCAGTCGCCATAAAGGCGACTCACCGGACCAGATGCGCGCGATCATTGGCCAAATTGCATTTTATGCAGCTGAGCGTAAACGCCGCGATGTTCCAGCAGGTCAGCGTGGCTGCCGCGTTCAACGATGCGCCCATCTTCGACCACCACGATTTCATCGGCCTTCTCGATGGTTGACAGGCGGTGAGCGATAACCAGCGAGGTGCGGTTTTTCTGCAGCTCGTCCAGCGCCGCCTGAATGGCGCGTTCAGATTCGGTATCCAGCGCCGACGTTGCCTCATCGAGGATCAGGATTGGGCTGTTGCGCAGCAGCGCACGCGCGATGGCGATACGCTGGCGCTGGCCGCCGGAAAGCAGCACGCCGTTCTCGCCGATGACGGTATCGAGGCCGTTATCCATTTTACTGATAAAGTCCATGGCGTAGGCCATCCGCGCCGCCTCTTCGATCTGCTCGCGGCTGTACTCTTCGTTGCGCGCGTAGGCAATGTTGTTGGCTACGGTATCGTTGAACAGGTGCACGTTTTGCGAAACCAGGGCGACCTGATCGCGCAGGGAGGCCAGGGTGTATTCGCGCAGGTCGTGACCGTCGAGCAGGATCTGGCCTTCATCGATATCATAAAAGCGCGTGATCAGGCTCGCGATTGTCGATTTGCCCGATCCCGAACGCCCCACCAGGGCCACGGTTTTACCTTCCGGAATATTCAGGCTGATGTTACGCAGCGCCGGCGTTTCACGGCCAGGATAGGTAAAGGTGACGTTATTGAACTCAAGGCTCCCCTTCGCGCGCTCGATAACCAGCTTGCCTTCGTCTTTTTCCTGCTCGGAATCAAGAATAGCAAACAGCGTCTGGCAGGCGGCCATCCCGCGCTGGAACTGCGCGTTGACGTTGGTGAGTGACTTCAGCGGACGCATCAGGGCGATCATCGAGGAGAAGACCACGGTAATCGTACCGGCAGTCAGCGTTTCCATAACGCTTGGGAAGCTGGCGGCGTAGAGCACAAAGGCCAGCGCCAGAGAGGCGATCAGCTGAATGATAGGGTCAGAGATCGACGATGCGGAGACCATTTTCATCCCCTGCAGGCGCATTTTGTTGCTGACCTTATCGAAACGCTTGGTTTCTACCGCCTGGCCGCCAAACATCAGCACTTCTTTATGCCCTTTGAGCATCTGTTCCGCGCTGGTGGTCACCTGACCCATGGTGTTCTGCATATTCTTGCTGATATTACGAAAACGCTTCGAGACCACGCGGATCGCGATAGAGACGATTGGCGCCAGCACGATCAGGATCAGCGACAGCTGCCAGCTGTAGTAGAACATCATGATAAACAGACCGATGATCGACGCACCTTCGCGCACGACGGTGATCAGCGCGCTGGAAGAGGACGAGGCAACCTGTTCGGAGTCATAGGTGATGCGCGACAGCAGCGTACCGGTGGACTGTTTGTCGAAGAAGGAGACCGGCATCCCCATCATGTGGCTGAATAAACGGCGTCGCATGGTCATCACGACCTTGCCGGAAACCCACGAGATACAGTAGCTCGAAATATAGCTGGTGACGCCACGCAGCAGCATCAGCCCAATCACCACCAGCGGCATCCATAGCAGCACTGAGCGATCCGTTTTACCAAAACCATCATCCAATAACGGTTTAAGAAGCGATAGCATGAAGGTATCACTAGCCGCGTTAAAGACTAACGCAATTGCCGCGACGATCAGTCCGGTTTTAAATGGCGCAATAAGCGGCCAGAGGCGGCGGAAGGTCTGCCACGTGGAGAGATCTTTATCATTCTGCATTCAGTAAACCAGCTTATGTTGAAATAGCCGCATATTCTACCCGTTATCCTCGGTCTCGCCAAACCACTGATGATACCAACGAGGTAAAAGTTGATCTCGTAAGCTAAGGATTTGCCAACCATCCGGGGAAAAAACAACCGTAATTTGCCCCTGACGGGCCGTATCGAACCAGCGGTAACCCTGCTGTCGGTAGCGCTGGACAACCTTATCCGAAGGCATCCGCCACGCATTATAGCGGGATACCGAGGCCAGCGCCGCCTCGCCGCCGGTGCGCTGCAGCAGCGCAATGGTCGAAGAGGTATTGCTGCCATGATGTGGAACCTGGATAAGTGTAGACGCCAGATGCTGCCAGTAGCGGCTCAGCATTGCCCGTTCTGCTACCGCTTCAATATCACCGGTAAGCAAAATACTGCGCCGACCGTCATCCACGCGTACCACGCAGGAGCGATTATTGCCGGCTGCGGTCGCTCCCGGCAGCGGCCAAAGCGCGCTAAAGGTTAAGCCCCGCCACCGCCAGCGCTCTCCCCTTCTGCACGCGCGATGCCCCACCCACCCCAGAGGGCTGCGTACCCAGGCCGCTGGCCAGACCTGGCGTAGCGAATTCAGGCCGCCGCGATGGTCAAGATGCTCATGGCTCAAAATAATCCCTTCTACCCGCAGATGGTGCCAGCGTAGCCAGGGGATGATAATCAGCTGACCGCTGTCGCCCTCGGGCCAGGCCAGGCCGGTGTCATAGAGGATTGCAGCTCCCTGCCGTTCGATGACCATCGCCAGCCCCTGCCCAACGTCCAGCATCGTCACGCGCCACTCCTCCTTCGCCATCGGCCGCCAGAAAGGCCAGCTCAGCAGCACGATGCTGCTCAGGCACAGCGCCGGAAGCGAGCGCCAGGCGTGAAAGCGCCAGACAATCAGTAGCAGCCAGGGCAGCACGCTGACGCCCGTCCAGCGAGAATCCAGCGGCAGCCAGCCCTGCGGCAGCCCGCGTAGAAACCAGAACAGCGCCGCCAGCAGGCGATCTGCCGATAGCCATAGCGCCATCTCAACCAGCGCAGGCCCGCAGAGGTGCAGCAGCATCGCCGCCAGAATAAGGGGCACGATGGCAAAAGTGACCAGCGGCACGGCAACCAGGTTCGCCAGCCACGAGGTCAGGCTGATACCGTGAAAGATAACAATCTGCATCGGCAACAGCAGCAGCATCAGCCCGAACTGCAGGTGGCATAGCCCCAGCAGCTGGCGCAGCAGCCAGCCCCGCGATGTCGGGGGCAGCGGCACCAGCTGATACCAAAAAATGAGCGTCGCCACGGCAAACACCGAGAGCCACAGGCTGTCGGATAGTGCGGCCAGCGGATCGGCAAACAGAATAGCACCCACGCAGCATATCCCTATCTGCCATGACGACCAGCGCCTGCCGGATAGCCGCAGCCCGCAGCCAACGGCAAGTGCGACGCAGGTTCGCAGCGCGGGTGGCTGCATGCCGGTAAGCCAGGCATAGAACAGCGCGCAGGCCAGGCCAATCAGCAGCGGCAGCTGCCAGACAATCCAGCGGCAGGGGAGAAAGAACTGCGCGCCGCGAGTCAGTAGCCCACCCAGTATGGCACCCAACGCAATATGTAAACCGGAGATGGCCATCAGATGGGAGGTCCCGGTTTGCTGCATCAGGAGCTTGATCTCCTTCGGCACCACCAGCCGCTCCCCCATCCCTAATCCTAATATCACCGACCGCCACGGCAGCGCATCGAGGGTGCGGGTTAACGAGCGCAGATAGGCTGCGCGTCGGCTGCAGCGCAGGTCGAGGGCCTGTGCGGACGTGAAGCGCCCGGTCACGGGACGGTATTGCGCCAGGGCAAAGCGCTGGCTGTCAAAACCGCCGTCGTTAAGCTGGCCGTGTACCGGACGAATATGAACCGTCATCATCCAGCGCTGCCCCGCGCACGGCGGTTCGGGAAACGCCTGGCCGTAGAGCGCGATCCCCGGCGCCGGGAACAGCCGCCGCCCCTCCACCCGGAGGATATTTGCCTGATGGCGGGTCCCCTCGTCCGTCGCCGTCAGCTCAACCTCTACCCGCCGAGGGCTACCGGGTAAAGCCTGCGTCGGCCAGATGACCTGGTGAGCGCTCAGCACGCCCCAGAGGAAAAAAAGCAGCGTCAGCGCCGCAAAGCGCAGGGGCCGCCAGCGCAGTAGCAATGGCACAAGCGCCAGGCCCGTCAGCCACCACAGGGTAGCCAGCTCGGGCAGCCGCGCGAGCAGCAGCAGCGGCAAGACTCCGACGATCGCACAACCCGCAAGCTGGGGTAAACGCATGCCAACCTCCCTGTTTCAGGGAAGTATCGCGTCGGGTCAGTCGATAGTCATCCAGCAACGTCGCGGCGCGGGTGCCGGCTTCCGGGAATATCGGCGCGTTGCGCCAGAGCAGGCAGAGGTTTGCGAGGAAGGTCGAATTGCGGGCATAAAAAAAGCACCCTCAGGTGCTTTTTTTATCTTCGGAGTAGGTTAACGCCGTTCAGCGGAACTTACTCTTCGTAAATATTGGCGCGGTCGCGTAGTTCTTTCCCAGGCTTAAAGTGCGGAACGTACTTGCCTTCCAGTTCGACTTTATCGCCAGTTTTCGGGTTACGCCCGGTGCGAGGTGCTCGGTAATGCAAAGAGAAGCTGCCGAAACCGCGGATTTCAATGCGCTCACCTTGAGCAAGCGTTGAGGCCATATGTTCCAGCATTTCTTTAACAGCATCCTCAACCGCTTTCGCAGGAATGTGGGATTGCTGGCTGGCAAGTCTTTCTATCAATTCTGACTTGGTCATTTTTCCTCCGGTTTCCTTCAAGGCCAGATTAGCTAACAGCTTTAAACAAGGGCGGCCGTAGCCGCCCTTTGTGCTTGATTACAGGACGAATCCTGCAATCTGTCAAGTAAACTCGTCGTAATTCAGGTTGTTGTAACCCGAAAGACTAAGATTACTCGCCTTTAGCTGCTTTGAAAGCTTCAGCCATTGCGTTGTTAGAGAAGTTTGCATCTTCCTGTTTGTTAACAGTTGCGATTGCATCTTTCTCGTCAGCTTCGTCTTTCGCACGAACAGACAGGCTGATTGCGCGGTTTTTACGATCAACGCCGGTGAATTTAGCTTCAACGTCATCGCCAACGCTCAGAACCAGAGTCGCATCTTCAACGCGGTCACGGGATGCTTCAGAAGCACGCAGGTAACCTTCAACGCCGTCAGCCAGTTCTACGGTTGCGCCTTTAGCGTCAACTGCAGTGACTTTACCGTTTACGATTGCGCCTTTCTTGTTCAGTGCAACCCAGTTGTTGAACGGATCTTCTGCGAGCTGCTTAACGCCCAGAGAGATACGCTCACGTTCTGCGTCAACCTGCAGAACAACTGCTGCGATTTCGTCGCCTTTTTTGTATTCACGTACTGCTTCTTCGCCTGCAACGTTCCAGGAGATGTCAGACAGGTGAACCAGGCCATCGATGCCGCCGTCCAGGCCGATGAAGATACCGAAGTCAGTGATAGACTTGATTTTACCTTCAACACGGTCGCCCTTGTTGTGGGTTTCCGCGAACTGCTGCCATGGGTTGTTTTTGCACTGCTTCAGGCCCAGGGAGATACGACGACGTTCTTCGTCGATATCCAGAACCATAACTTCCACTACGTCGCCAACGTTAACAACTTTGGACGGGTGGATGTTTTTGTTGGTCCAATCCATTTCGGAAACGTGAACCAGGCCTTCAACGCCTTCTTCGATTTCAACGAAGCAGCCGTAGTCGGTCAGGTTGGTCACGCGACCGGTCAGTTTGGTACCTTCCGGATAACGCTTAGCGATAGCTACCCACGGATCTTCGCCCAGCTGTTTCAGGCCCAGAGATACACGGGTACGCTCGCGGTCGAACTTCAGCACTTTAACAGTGATTTCGTCGCCAACGTTTACGATTTCGCTCGGGTGCTTAACGCGTTTCCACGCCATATCGGTGATGTGCAGCAGGCCATCGACGCCGCCCAGATCAACGAATGCGCCGTAGTCAGTGAGGTTCTTAACGATACCTTTGACTTCCATGCCTTCCTGCAGGTTTTCCAGCAGCTGATCGCGTTCTGCGCTGTTCTCGGATTCGATAACGGCACGACGGGAAACAACAACGTTGTTACGCTTCTGGTCCAGCTTGATTACTTTGAACTCAAGCTCTTTGCCTTCCAGGTGCAGCGTGTCGCGAACCGGACGAACGTCAACCAGGGAACCCGGCAGGAACGCGCGAATACCATTCAGCTCAACAGTGAAGCCACCTTTAACTTTGCCGTTGATAACACCGACTACAGTTTCAGCTTCTTCGTAAGCTTTTTCCAGCGTGATCCAAGCTTCGTGACGTTTAGCTTTTTCACGGGACAGCAGGGTTTCACCGAAGCCGTCTTCTACTGCATCCAGAGCAACGTCAACTTCGTCACCGACCTGGATTTCCAGCTCGCCCTGGGCGTTTTTGAACTGCTCTGCCGGAATGGCAGACTCAGATTTCAGACCGGCGTCAACCAGTACGATATCTTTGTCGATAGCAACAACAACACCACGAACGATGGAACCCGGACGGGTTTCGATTGTTTTTAAGGATTCTTCAAATAGTTGAGCAAAAGATTCAGTCATGTTTAATCTTCAGGTTTCATATTTAACGTCCACCTGGCTCCGTGCCGGATGGGGTTGTTTAACATACCCGCTAACACTCCGTTGCTGCGGGGGTACTGCTATAATTCGGAGGCCGCTGCGCTTTGCCGGTAACGGTTAAGCGACTGCCAATTTCTCGCGCGCATATTGTAGCGCTTTTTCAATTACTTGCTCAATGTTTAGTTCAGTTGAATCGAGAACTAAAGCATCGGCAGCCGGGACAAGTGGCGCCACGCTGCGATTACGATCGCGGTCGTCACGCTCTTTTATCTCGGATAAAAGGCGGTCAAAGTTAACACTAAAGCCCTTTTCCTGCAACTGCAGCATGCGCCGATGCGCACGTTCTTGCGCGGACGCATCAAGGAAAATTTTCACCGGCGCATCGGGGAACACCACGGTGCCCATATCTCGTCCGTCGGCAATCAGACCCGGCAGTTCGCGAAACGCACGCTGGCGGCGCAGCAGGGCTTCACGCACCCGAGGAAAAGCCGCCGCTTTCGAAGCGGTATTGGCCACTTCCTGCGTGCGGATTGCCGCGCTGACGTCCTCACCTTCAAGGATAACTTCGAGGCTGCCATCGGTGGAAATAAAGCGCACGTCCAGGTGCGCGGCCAGCGGCACCAGGGCTTCTTCAGACTCGACGTCCACATGATGATGCAGCGCGGCCAGCGCCAGAACGCGATAGATGGCGCCGGAATCGAGCAAATGCCAGCCTAACGCTTCCGCCATCGCCTTGCACAACGTTCCCTTACCCGCACCGCCAGGCCCATCAATGGTGATTACCGGAATAGCTGCCGTCATCTTTTTCTCCTTCAGCAAGGCGCATAGAATATAAACGCCGCGCATTATACGCATCTATACGACGGAAAGTGAGCATTGGATGCAAAATACGGACGACCGGAAATGAAATGCAGAATAATTGCGCAATTATAGCGGGCTGACGGAATATCAGCCCGCAGATGACAAAGCTTTACGTTGGCGCAACCGCAGGCGCTTACGCCTGGGTGCTAATCCGCGCCAGCTGCTCGAAGTAGTCAGGGAAGGTTTTTGCCGTACACTTCGGATCGAGGATCGTCACCGGCGTGTCGGAAAGCGCCACCAGCGAGAAGCACATCGCCATGCGGTGATCGTTATAGGTGCCAATCTCAGCGAACTGCAGCGCCAGCGGAGGCGTAATGCGGATGTAATCCTCGCCCTCTTCCACCTCAGCGCCGACTTTGCGCAGTTCGGTGGCCATCGCGAACAGACGATCGGTCTCTTTTACCCGCCAGTTATAAATATTACGCAGCGTGGTGGTGCCTTTGGCAAACAGCGCCGCGGTGGCAATAGTCATGGCTGCATCCGGAATATGGTTCATATCCATATCGATGGCGTTCAGCTCGCCGCGGGTGCAGGCGATATAGTCATCGCCCCAGCTGACGATAGCACCCATTTTTTCCAGCACGTCGGCAAAGCGGATATCGCCCTGCACGCTGTTACGACCGATACCGGTGACTTTCACCGTACCGCCCTTAATGGCGCCCGCCGCGAGGAAGTAGGATGCCGAAGAGGCATCGCCCTCAACCAGGTAGTCGCCCGCAGAGCGGTACTGCTGATTGCCGCGAACGACAAAACGCTGATAGGACTGGTTTTCAACGTCCACGCCGAAGGTCTTCATCAGGTGCAGCGTAATATCAATATACGGTTTGGAAACCAGATCGCCTTTAATGGTGATAACGGTATCCTGCGGCGCCAGCGGCGCAGCCATCAGCAGAGCGGTAAGGAACTGGCTGGAAACGCTACCGTCAACCTCAACGCTGCCGCCGGCAAAGCCGCCGCGCAGGCGCAGAGGCGGATAGTTTTCCTGCTCCAGATACTCAATTTGGGCGCCCCCCTGACGTAGCGCATCAACCAGATGACCAATCGGACGCTCTTTCATCCGCGGTTCACCGGTCAGCACGATATCGTTGCTGCCCAGGCACAGGGCTGCCGCCAGCGGGCGCATGGCGGTCCCGGCGTTGCCAAGGAACAGCTCCAGCGCGCTATTCGCCCGCAGCGGACCACCGTTGCCGGTCACTTCGCAGCGGGTACGATCGGAGGACAGGGTGTAATGAATTCCCAGGGCGCTCAGGGCATTCAGCATGTGGCGAACATCGTCGCTGTCCAGCAGGTTGGTCAGCACCGTGGTGCCACGGGCTAATGCCGCCAGCAGCAAAGCGCGGTTAGAGACACTTTTAGACCCAGGCAGGTTTACGGTGCCATCCACGCGCGCGATGGGGTGTAACGTCAGGGATTCCATCAAACTCAACTCTCAAAAAAACGGAATAAAAACCCCGCAGGCCGGCTGCGGGGATGAAAAGCACAACATTGATTAGCCGTGACGACGTTCAAAGTCCTGCATAAAGTCGGTCAGCGCCTGCACGCCCGCCAGCGGCATTGCGTTATAGATAGATGCGCGCATGCCGCCCACGACGCGGTGCCCTTTCAGTGAATGCAGGCCAGCGGCGAAGGACTCTTCGAGGAACAGCTTGTCCAGCGCGCTGTCGGCCAGCTGGAACGGAACGTTCATGCGCGAGCGGTTGGCCGCCGCGACGTCGTTACGATAGAAGCTGCTGCCGTCGATGGTGCCGTAGAGCAGATCGGCTTTTTGCTGGTTGATTTTATCCATTGCCGCCACACCGCCGTGCTCTTTCAGCCATTTGAATACCAGGCCAGAGAGGTACCAGGCAAAGGTCGGCGGCGTGTTGAACATGGAATCATTGGCATCAAGCACGGAGTAATCGAGTATTGACGGACAGGCGACGTTCGCTTTACCCAGCAGGTCTTCGCGAACGATCACCAGCGTCAGTCCTGCCGGGCCAATGTTTTTCTGCGCACCGGCGTAGATAACGCCAAAGCGGCTAACATCGATCGGCGCGGACAAAATAGTCGAGGAGAAATCGGCGGCAACAACGACGTCATCACCAAAGTTCGGCGTTTCGTCAATGGCGATGCCGTCGATGGTTTCATTCGGGCAATAGTGCAGGTAGGCCGCGCCCGGGGTCAGCTGCCATTCGCTCATCGGCCGGACGGCACGCAGGCCATCAACGGTGACTTTGGCGTCAATGGTATTTGGCGAACAGTATTTTTTCGCTTCTTTGATGGCGCTTGCTGCCCAGTAGCCAGCGTCAACGTAGTCAGCGGTGGTTTTATCGCCGAGCAGGTTCAGCGGGACGCCGGCGAACTGGCCGCGACCGCCGCCATGGCAGAATAAAACTTTGTAGTTGGAGGGGATGTTGAGCAGATCGCGAAAATCCTGCTCCGCCGCCTCGGCCACCTGGATAAACTCTTTACCACGGTGACTGATCTCCATTACCGACGTTCCCAGACCCTGCCAGTCGCAAAGCTCCTGCTGAGCCAGTTTGAGAACTTCCGCCGGCAGCATTGCCGGGCCCGAACTAAAGTTATAGACCTGAGCCATTTCCCCTCACCACGTTGCTATGTTATTTGCCCGCGAACCGTCGCGTGCATAAGTTATTCCGGTATCTGAACCATGATAATTCGAGCTGCGGACGGACGGCCAGTGGATTCTTCCGCTGGCGCCTGCTGAAGTCAGCGGCCGGCTTGCACGAGTGCGGCCAGCGCACATGCAGCCTGAAGTATGACGGGTACATCGGTTTTATCATTCAGCGACACGCATCGCAATGCTTAAAACTTATGAGCGGAAAAATATGATCGGCTTCACACAAAACAATTCACTAGCCCTCCGTAACAAAACCGACAAAAAGGCTGTCAGGTGATGCGTTTAGCTCTGCTAACCCTCGCCCATTCTGGATTTTGACAGCGCCGACATAATTGTTTTTTACCGGCCTGAATGACGATCACCTGGCTACAGCGCACGCAGGCGTATTCGCCGGTCTCAGGAATGGTCACAAAACGTTCATAGCAGCTCTCCGGCAGAATACATAGCCCCGGCTTAACCTCTTCATCAGCGTAATAGTACATGCTGATTTGGCCGTTAGTTTCCATTATCGCCAGCCGAACCTGGCCGAGCTGCTCTACGCTGTAGAGGCGAAGCTCCATAAAAAACTCGAACTCGGTCATATTGGCGCTGTGGACTTTCTCCCACGCCAGCTCCCCTTCTTCGACGATGACCACCGGCTTCCCTTCCAGCAGGTTTTCCAGCTTCTCGCTTTTTGACATCAGCCACATCACCAGCCGGTAGAGCAGCGCCAGGGTGACAAACACGACGAATACCGGGATCAGCGGCACGTCGTCATAAAAGGCAACGTCACCGGCCGCAGAGCCTAGCGTCAAAATGATCAGCACTTCAAAGAGCGACATCTGGCGGACGCCGCGCCGTCCGGTAATTTTCAGGAACAGGAAAACCAGCAGGAAGGTAAAGAGGCTGCGCAGCGCGACCTCCCCTAAAAACTCCGGCGGAACTTTATCAAACGCCATGCGGTGAAGATCGAACGCTTTCATTTTTTTAATGCCTTAACAGTAGGTTACTGCCTGTAAGCATAGCCCAGGCTTTTATTTTCGCCGGGGCCTTCACGAAGATAGCGCCTGACACACAAACCCCGTATCATTGCGCGCTTTACGTACGAAAAAAGTGACCGCTATGACTCAAACGTTTATCCCCGGCAAAGACGCCGCCCTGGAAGATTCCATCGCTCGCTTCCAGCAGAAATTGCTCGACCTCGGATTTGATATTGAAGAGGCCTCGTGGCTGAATCCGGTACCGCACGTGTGGTCAGTTCATATCCGCGATAAAGCCTGCTCGCTGTGCTTCACCAACGGCAAAGGCGCGACCAAAAAAGCGGCGCTGGCCTCTGCGCTGGGCGAGTACTTCGAACGTCTGTCGACCAACTATTTCTTCGCTGACTTCTGGTTAGGCGAAACCATCGCTAACGGGCCGTTTGTTCACTATCCAAACGAAAAATGGTTTCCGCTGACCGAAGATGATGAAGTTCCGCAGGGGCTGCTCGATCCTCGCCTGCGCGCCTTCTACGATCCTGACGATCAGCTGACCGCCGGCATGCTGGTTGACCTGCAGTCGGGTAATGACGATCGCGGCGTTTGCGGCCTGCCGTTCACCCGTCAATCCGATGGCGAAACCGTTTATATTCCGATGAATATCATTGGCAACCTGTACGTTTCTAACGGGATGTCCGCGGGCAACACCGCGAACGAAGCGCGCGTTCAGGCCCTGTCGGAAGTCTTTGAGCGCCATATCAAGAACCGCATCATTGCTGAGAGTATCAGCCTGCCGGAGATCCCTGCCGAAGTGATGGCCCGCTATCCGGGCGTGGTGGAATCGATTAATAAGCTGGAAGCGGAAGGTTTCCCAATTTTTGCTTACGACGGCTCGCTGGGCGGCAAGTATCCGGTGATCTGCGTGGTGCTGTTTAACCCGCAAAACGGAACCTGCTTCGCTTCCTTCGGCGCGCACCCTGACTTCGGCGTCGCGCTGGAGCGCACCGTCACCGAGCTGCTGCAGGGCCGTAGCCTGAAGGATCTCGACGTCTTCACGCCGCCAACCTTCGATGACGAAGAAGTGGCTGAACACGCCAACCTTGAAACCCACTTTATCGACTCCAGCGGCCTGATCTCCTGGGATATGTTCAAACAGGATGCCGACTATCCGTTCGTCGACTGGAGCTTCTCCGGTACCACGGAAGAAGAGTTCGCTACCCTGATGGCCATCTTTAAAGAAGAAGATAAAGAGGTCTACATCGCCGATTACGAGCACCTGAGCGTCTACGCCTGCCGGATTATCGTTCCGGGGATGTCGGATATCTATCCGGCAGAAGACCTGTGGCTGGCGAACAACAGCATGGGCAGCCATCTGCGCGAAACGCTCCTCTCTCTGCCGGGCAGCGAGTGGGAGAAAGAGGACTATCTGGCGCTGATTGAGCAGTTGGACGATGAAGGTAATGACGACTTCACCCGCGTTCGCGAACTGCTGGGCCTGGCAACGGGCAAAGACAACGGCTGGTATACGCTGCGTATTGGCGAACTGAAAGCGATGCTGGCGCTGGCCGGCGGCGATCTGGAGCAGGCGCTGATCTGGACGGAGTGGACGATCGAGTTCAATGCGTCAATCTTCAGCGCAGAGCGCGCCAACTACTACCGCTGCCTGCAAACGCTGCTGCTGCTGAGCCAGGAAGAAGAGCGTCAGCCGCTGCAGTACCTGAACGCCTTTGTGCGCATGTACGGCGCAGATGCGGTGGAAGCCGCCAGCGCTGCGCTAAGCGGCGAAGCGCCGTTCTACGGCCTGCAGGCGGTAGATAGCGATCTGCATGCGTTCCCGGCCCATCAGTCCTTACTGAAAGCCTACGAGAAGCTGCAGCGTGCTAAAGCGGCGTACTGGGCTAAATAGCCTTTAGCGCCGCCTGAAGTGCCCCATCACGGAGTCGTTTACGGCTCCGTTTTTTTATATTTTATTCACGGGACCAATAATTTGTAGTTGTGAAGTTAATTTACAGTGAAAATTGATCGCGCAACAGTTTGGAGATGTTAATTTTAATAAAAATACCCCATTTTAATTAACCGTGGCCTGTGCCCAAAAATGAAAAAAATCAACATAATTTATAAATATTAAACTTTATTTTCTTTTTAAAAAACAATAAATTATCATTAATTACCGCAAAAACCATACGCTAAACGGGCTTATAGTTCCGGTGGGATATGATCTACATCAATTTCCCTTCTATAATGCTTTGTTAGTATCTCACCGCCAACTTATATAAAGAGAGAGTTAGTGTGAAAGCTGACAACCCTTTTGATCTATTACTCCCCGCTGCGATGGCGAAAGTCGCCGAAGAAGCGGGTGTCTATAAAGCGACAAAGCACCCGATGAAGACCTTTTATCTGGCGATTACCGCTGGTGTCTTTATCTCCATTGCTTTTGTCTTCTACATCACCGCGACGACCGGTACTGCCGCGATGCCTTTCGGTATTGCCAAGCTTATTGGGGGGATCTGCTTTTCACTCGGCCTGATTCTGTGCGTCATCTGCGGTGCTGACCTGTTTACCTCCACCGTACTTATCGTTGTGGCGAAAGCCAGCGGCAGGATTACCTGGGGTCAACTGGCAATAAACTGGCTCAACGTCTATGTTGGTAACCTGATAGGCGCGCTGCTGTTCGTGCTGCTGATGTGGCTATCGGGTGAATATATGGCCGCTAACGGCGGTTGGGGGCTCAACGTCCTGCAAACCGCTGACCACAAAATGCATCATACATTTATTGAAGCCGTCTGCCTCGGTATCCTGGCGAACCTGATGGTCTGCCTCGCAGTGTGGATGAGCTACTCCGGCCGCAGCCTGATGGACAAAGCAATGATTATGGTTCTGCCCGTCGCCATGTTCGTTGCCAGCGGCTTTGAGCACAGTATCGCTAACATGTTTATGATCCCGATGGGTATCGTAATCCGCGACTTTGCAAGCCCGGAATTCTGGACCGCCGTTGGTTCAACTCCGGAAAGTTTCTCTCACCTGACCGTCATGAACTTCATCACTGATAACCTGATTCCGGTAACTATCGGGAACATTATTGGCGGTGGTCTGCTGGTTGGGTTGACATACTGGGTCATTTACCTGCGTGGCGACGACCATCACTAAGGGTTGTTTCAGGCAGTAAATAAAAAATCCACTTAAGAAGGTAGGTGTTACATGTCCGAGCTTAATGAAAAGTTAGCCACAGCCTGGGAAGGTTTTGCGAAAGGTGACTGGCAGAACGAAGTCAACGTCCGTGACTTTATCCAGAAAAACTATACCCCGTACGAAGGTGACGAGTCCTTCCTGGCTGGCGCAACTGACGCGACCACCAAGCTGTGGGACAACGTAATGGAAGGTGTTAAACAGGAAAACCGCACTCACGCGCCTGTTGATTTTGACACTTCCCTTGCATCCACCATCACTTCTCACGACGCAGGCTACATCGAGAAAGCGCTCGAGAAAATCGTTGGTCTGCAGACTGAAGCTCCGCTGAAACGTGCCATTATCCCGTTCGGCGGCATTAAAATGGTTGAAGGTTCTTGCAAAGCGTACGATCGCGAGCTGGACCCGATGCTGAAAAAAATCTTCACCGAGTACCGTAAAACTCACAACCAGGGCGTTTTTGATGTTTACACCAAAGACATCCTGAACTGCCGTAAATCCGGCGTGCTGACCGGTCTGCCGGATGCCTACGGCCGTGGCCGTATCATCGGTGACTACCGCCGCGTTGCGCTGTACGGCATCGACTTCCTGATGAAAGACAAATACGCTCAGTTCCTGTCTCTGCAAGGCAAACTGGAAAACGGCGAAGATCTGGAAGCAACCATCCGTCTGCGCGAAGAGATCTCCGAGCAGTACCGTGCGCTGGGCCAGATCAAAGAAATGGCGGCCAAATACGGCTGCGATATCTCTGCTCCGGCAAAAACCGCGCAGGAAGCTATCCAGTGGACCTACTTCGGTTACCTGGCTGCCGTTAAGTCTCAGAACGGCGCGGCAATGTCCTTCGGCCGTACCTCCAGCTTCCTGGATATCTTCATCGAACGCGACCTGAAAGCCGGTAAAATCACCGAGCAAGACGCTCAGGAAATGATTGACCACCTGGTCATGAAGCTGCGTATGGTTCGCTTCCTGCGTACTCCTGAGTATGATGAACTGTTCTCCGGTGACCCGATTTGGGCAACTGAATCAATCGGTGGTATGGGCGTTGATGGCCGTACTCTGGTAACCAAAAACAGCTTCCGCTTCCTGAACACCCTGTACACCATGGGGCCGTCTCCGGAGCCGAACATCACTATTCTGTGGTCTGAAAAACTGCCGCTGAGCTTCAAAAAATACGCGGCTAAAGTCTCCATCGATACCTCTTCTCTGCAGTATGAGAACGACGATCTGATGCGCCCTGACTTTAACAACGATGACTACGCTATCGCTTGCTGCGTAAGCCCGATGGTTGTTGGTAAGCAAATGCAGTTCTTCGGTGCTCGCGCTAACCTCGCGAAAACCATGCTGTACGCTATCAACGGCGGCGTTGATGAAAAACTGAAAATGCAGGTTGGTCCTAAGTCTGAACCGATCAAAGGCGACGTTCTGAACTTTGACGAAGTCATGGATCGCATGGATCACTTCATGGACTGGCTGGCTAAACAGTACGTCACCGCGCTGAACATCATCCACTACATGCACGACAAGTACAGCTACGAAGCTTCTCTGATGGCGCTGCACGATCGTGACGTTGTTCGCACCATGGCATGTGGTATCGCCGGTCTGTCCGTTGCCGCTGACTCCCTGTCCGCTATCAAATATGCGAAAGTTAAACCGATTCGTGACGAAGACGGTCTGGCTGTCGACTTCGAAATCGAAGGCGAATACCCGCAGTTTGGCAACAACGACTCTCGCGTAGATGACATGGCGGTCGATCTGGTTGAACGTTTCATGAAGAAAATTCAGAAACTGACTACCTACCGCAACGCTATCCCGACTCAGTCCGTTCTGACCATCACTTCTAACGTTGTGTATGGTAAGAAAACCGGTAACACCCCTGACGGCCGTCGCGCTGGCGCTCCGTTCGGACCAGGTGCTAACCCGATGCACGGTCGTGACCAGAAAGGTGCCGTTGCCTCTCTGACCTCCGTTGCAAAACTGCCGTTTGCGTACGCTAAAGATGGTATCTCTTACACCTTCTCTATCGTTCCTAACGCTCTGGGTAAAGACGACGAAGTTCGTAAAACTAACCTGGCCGGTCTGATGGACGGTTACTTCCACCACGAAGCTTCTATCGAAGGCGGTCAGCACCTGAACGTCAACGTTATGAACCGTGAAATGCTGCTCGACGCGATGGAAAACCCGGAAAAATATCCGCAGCTGACCATCCGCGTATCCGGCTATGCAGTACGTTTTAACTCCCTGACTAAAGAGCAGCAGCAGGACGTTATCACTCGTACCTTCACTCAGACCATGTAACGGGTTTTGACTGAAATCGCGATATAAAAAGCGTACAATAAAGGCTCCACGCAAGTGGGGCCTTTTTAGCAATACCTCCCTGCCCCCCAGTCTCTTTTGTCCGCTATCTATACTCAATGGATAACTGCCAAAACAGACTTAACACAGCCGGTTTGAGCTGTGCATCACAGGTCCCGGACGGGCCGAATCTGGAGATACCACCGCAATGTCAACTATTGGTCGCATTCACTCCTTTGAATCCTGTGGCACCGTCGATGGGCCAGGGATCCGCTTCATCACCTTCTTCCAGGGCTGCCTGATGCGCTGCCTGTACTGCCATAATCGCGATACCTGGGATACCCACGGCGGTACCGAAGTCACCGTCGAAAGCCTGATGAAAGAGGTTGTCACCTACCGTCACTTTATGAACGCATCCGGCGGCGGCGTGACCGCCTCCGGCGGTGAGGCTATCCTGCAGGCTGAATTCGTACGCGACTGGTTCCGCGCCTGCCGCAAGGAGGGCATCCACACCTGCCTCGATACCAACGGCTTCGTTCGTCGCTACGATCCGGTGATTGACGAGCTGCTCGAAGTGACCGATCTGGTGATGCTTGACCTTAAGCAGATGAATGATGAAATCCACCAAAATCTGGTCGGCGTCTCTAACCACCGTACGCTGGAGTTTTGCCGCTATCTGGCGAACAAAAATATCAACGTCTGGATCCGCTATGTAGTGGTACCCGGCTGGTCAGATGATGATGATTCCGCGCACCGCCTCGGCGAGTTTACCCGCGATATGGGCAACGTCGAAAAAATCGAGCTACTGCCGTATCACGAGCTGGGCAAGCATAAATGGGTGGCGATGGGTGAAGAGTACAAGCTTGACGGCGTGCATCCGCCGAAGAAAGAGACCATGGAGCGCGTAAAAGGCATTCTCGAGCAGTATGGTCATAAGGTGATGTACTAGCTAAAGCTTGCCTCTTAGCAAGAGCCCCGGATAACGACGCTGGAGGTCCTATCCGGGCCAGGCCTTTCTTCAGCGGTATCAGGACATAAAGTATTGCGACAGCTTGCTGGTCACGCTCTCAATTGAGAAAATACGTTTTTGATGCGCTTTACGGTACTCAGCGTAGCGCTCGTCCTGCTCCTCCAGGGCGCTAAGGATCCGATCGGCCACCATCATTGCCCCCGCAATCTCGGCAAACCCTGATTCCCCCTCCCCCTGTAAAGCCACGGCTGCCTGTAGATTCCAGTCAGAGAGGCGCGCCAGGGGCGCAAACGTACCGCGAGTCAGCGACAGTATTTTAACCCCCTGCAGCTTCGCCAGCGATAGTGCCTGCATCATATCCGCCGAGGCCTGCTCGGTATGAATAACGATAATCCCGGTTTTTTGACTATCAGACGACATCGGCAGCGCCGCCGGGTAAGAGCGATCGACAAAACTAGCGGCTTTCCCCATGTTGATTAAGTTCATCTGGAGAAATAGCGCCACCGGCACCGCCGTACCTACCGCATAAATTGCAATATTATTCAGCGAATTAAGCCAAATTGCCGCAGCCTGAAGCTCCTGAGCGTCAATGATGGCGTTGCTATCACGAATGCTTGCCAGCACGGGAGCTATCTCTTCATTACCGCCGTCCTCCGATCGCGTCGCCCCCTGCTCAATCGCCAACGCCGTTCTGAAATCAGAAAAGCCTTTAAAGCCAAACGCCCGGCAAAAACGCGTAATGCTGCCCTCGCTGGTATCGACGGAGTCGGCCAGTTCCGAAATGGTATGCCGCATCACAAAATCAGGATTTTCGGTGATAAAGCGGCCGACCTTTTCCAGTATCGGGCTAAGGCCTGCAGACTCATTTCTTATGTTTATCAATAAATTACTGTCTATATGGCTCATTTTTCGCCTTTATTGCTCAAAATGCAAACACAGTCACATCTTTCATCTCACATCGAGGATAATAATTATTATCTCACAAGACAAAATAAAAATAATTATTTTTACAAACAGGAGAACATCTAATGAAAGGTCTCATCGTCTGTCGTACCGGTATGGGCAGCTCTCTGATGCTCAAAATAAAAGCACAAAAAATCATCGATAAGCACCGCTGGGATGTCGAACTGGAACATGACGTACTCTCCGGCCTGAGGACCTGGCGAGATATCGATTTCGTTATCACTATGCGCGATCTCACCGATGAAGTCGAAGCCGCTGGGTTCAGGGCCATCGGGATAACCGATCTGATGAACAGCGAAGAGATGGAATCTGCGCTCATCAGCGTCATCCAGGGCAACTAAATTCTCCCGGAGGCAATATGGATTTCCTCAGATTTATTGTATTCGACATTCTGGGCGTTACCCCACTTTTAGTTGGTTTTATCGCATTAATTGGCTTGTTAATTCAACGCAAACCGATTGAAAAGGTGCTCTCCGGCACTTTCAAAACTATCGTCGGGTTTCTGGTTTTTGCTGGCGGCGCCGGGCTGGCGGTAACCTCACTTGGCAACTTTCAGACGCTGTTCAGCGATGGGTTTGGTCTGAAAGGCGTGATGCCGCTGGCGGAAGCGCTCACCGGGCTGGCGCAGACTAAATTCGCGATGTGCGTGTCGCTGATTATGGTCATCGGTTTTGGCTGGAATCTGTTCTTTGCTCGCGTCACCCCGTTTAAGTACATTTTTCTCACCGGGCAGCATAATCTCTATCTCTCGGCCCTGCTCACCGTCACGCTGAAAGCGCTTGGCTATAGCGATATGACCACGATTATTGTCGGCTCAGTTCTGCTTGGCCTCGCCGCGTGCCTTTATCCGGCCATCGCCCAACCCTGGATGAGGAAAATCACCGGCAATGACGAAATCGCCATGGGGCACTACGTTACGCTGGCCTACGCGGCATCAGGATGGATTGGTTCGAAAGTCGGCGATCCGAAACAGTCGACGGAGAAGCTGAATCTGCCCGGCTGGCTGGGGATCTTTAAAGATTATATTGTCTCCGTTTCGATCTCGGTCAGTATCTTCTACTACATCGCCGCTCTCGCGGCCGGAAAAGAGGCCGTAACGGCGGCGGCAGGCGGGATGCACTGGCTGGTTTACCCGCTGTTCCAGTCGCTGACGTTCACCGCTTCGCTGTACATCATTATTACCGGCGTACGCCTGCTGCTCTCCGAAATCGTCCCCGCGTTCCTCGGTATTTCGGAGAAATTCATTCCTAACGCCAAACCCGCGCTCGACTGTCCCGTGGTCTTCCCCTACGCGCCAACCGCTACGGTGCTGGGATTTATCTCTTCATTTATCGGCGGGCTGGTGGTGATGGGGTTCCTCGCGATCCTCGGTCAAACCGTCATTATCCCGGTTGCCATCCCCTATTTCTTTATCGGCGCCACCGCCGCGGTGTTTGGTAACGCGTCCGGCGGCTGGAAAGGCGCGATTGCCGGGAGCTTTATCACCGGGATCCTCATCGGCATCGGACCGGCCCTGATCTACCCGATTATGGAGTCCGTTGGGCTGTCGGGAACCAGCTTCCCGGAAACGGATTTCGTCGCGCTTGGCCTGGTCGTGTACTACATCGGCAAAATGCTGCCATAGGAGGAAAATACGTGAATATTGCAGAACTAAAGTCCCACGCGCTCGCTGCACGACGCGATATCGTTAGCATGATCTATGAATCAGGGATCGGCCATCCGGGCGGCGCCCTGTCAATTATCGATATTCTGACCTGGCTCTACTATGAGGAAGTGGACCTCAGTCGCTCCCCCCGTTCGCGCATCGTCATGAGTAAAGGCCATGCCGTCGCCGCCCAGTACGCCATGCTTTATCAGATGGGCAAAATTGAACGCCGGGAGTTCAGCACCTTCCGCCAGATCGATTCCCGCCTGCAGGGCCACCCCAGCATCAAGGCGCTACCCGACGTCGATGCCACCACCGGCCTGCTCGGCCAGGGCCTGTCGGTTGCCCTGGGAATGGCGGCCGCGAAAAAGCGCCGTAACGATCCCCATCGGGTATTTGCGATCCTCGGCGACGGCGAGATGCACGAAGGGCAAATCTGGGAAACCCTGCAGCAGGCCGCTCATATGAAAATGGACAACCTGGTCGCCATCGTCGATTACAACCGCTTCTCGTCACACGATCCGGTCAATGAGGTGGTCAACCTCGAGCCGCTGGCTGACAAAATCCGCTGTTTTGGCTGGCATGTGCTGGAGCTTCTTAACGGCAATGACATGCACCAGGTTGCCGATACCCTGATGCTCTCCCGCCATCTAAAAGGCAAGCCGGTGGCTATTATTGCGCATACCACCAAAGGCTCCGGCGTTAGCTATATGGAAAATAACGGTGACTGGCACTCAAAAACCCCCACCCGGGAACAGTATCAGCAGGCAATGGAGGAGTTACAGTGATGAAAGCCCCACGCGATGAAATCGGTAACGCGCTGATCGCCCTGAAACAAAAGGGCTATCCCGTGGTTGCCATCGACAGCGACTTAGCCAGCTCAACCCGCACGGACCAGTTTCAGGCCCTCTATCCCGAGGCGTTTTTCGAAATGGGTATTGCGGAGGGCTCGGCAATGAGCTTCGCTACCGGCCAGGCGCTTGAGGGGTTTATGCCCTTCTACGTCAATTTTGCGATGTTTGTAACGGGCACCGCCTGGACTCAGCTGCGGCAGGCCTGCTATGCCAAAGCTAACGTCAAGCTGGTCGGTAGCCATCCAGGTATGGATGACGGACCGGACGGCGCCTCGCACCATGCGCTGGAAGATCTCGCCCTGACCCGCGTGCTGCCTGGATTGACGGTCCTGACGCCTGCGGATGCCGAAGAAATTGCGGAAGCCTTCGAACAGGCGGCCAATATTACGGGTCCGGTCTATATCCGCGTCGCCCGCGAGCCGATGCCGGTTCGCGATAAGAGCACGATTCCGCGGGTTACGGATATCGCGGCCATCGCCAGCAGCGGGAACGATTTTGCCATTCTCTTTGAAGGTACGGTGCTGGAGCAGGCCACCGATGGCTACGAGAAGCTGCTCGCCAGCGGTAAAAGAGGCAGGCTGATTCACGTGGCGCAGCTCAAACCCTTCAACCATAAGGCGTTCGCTGCGCTGGTTGCCGACTGTCCGCTCATCGCCACCCTTGAGAATCATAGCGTAAACGGAGGCCTCGGCGGCCAGATTGCCGAAGCGATGGCGCAGGCGGCCCACCCGGCGCGTCTGATACGCCTGGGAACTCAGGATACCTTCACCGAATCTGGCAATAGCCGTCAGCTAAAAGAGAAATATGGCATCTCCGGCGAGGCGCTGTATCACGCACTGAGCTAAGGCGCAGTACGAGCCGGCCGTGGCCGGCTCGTTATCTGAGGAATCGATATGGACGACAAGCTTTTTGCCGCCTGCCAGTATACGCAGCACGCTCTCGACTGGCGCAGCGCTGTTCGGCTCGCCTGTCAGCCTTTAGAGCTGCAGGGAAAGGTCACCGCGGAATATGCACAGGCGATTATCAGCGCCACGGAACAGCACGGTCCCTGGTACATACTGAGCCCTGAATTTGCGCTACCGCACGCGCGACCGGAAGACGGGGTGTTAAGCCACAGCAGCACGCTTTCGCTGCTCTGTTGCAGGGAAGGCGTTGAGTTTCCCGGCTATTCCGCTATCCGGCTGATAGTCGTGCTGGCGGCCGCGGATAGCGAACAGCATATTCAAACGATCCAGCGACTGGTGTGCTGGTTAGATGAGGAGAACCGGCTACAGCGGCTCGCTGCGATTGAGGAGCGCAGCCAGCTTGCGGCGCTTATCGCTTCTCAGCCATAGCCAGCGGAGGTATCCCGCCGGCTATGGCTTGAGAAAATCAGGCGTGGGCCACCGGCGTCGGGTGGTGCCCCGCTTTGCGCAGCAGCGTCAGCAGGTAAATAAACGACACGCTCGCGATCATAATAAACAGCAAGTTATCGGAGAAGTTCTGCATCAGCATCGCGGTCAGCGTTGGCCCAAGCAGGCTGCCGATGGTGTAGCTCATCAATAGCGCCTGGTTCATCGCCACCAGCTGATGGCGCTCAACTTTTTCGCATGCCCAGGCCATTGCCACCGGATACAGCGTAAAGCCTGAGGCGCCAAGGATAAACAGCGCGGGCGCCATCGCGGCCTGGCTAAGCATGGCCAGACAGCCGAGAATGACGATAAACACCTGAACGCGCAGCACCAGCAGGCGACCATAGCGATCCGCCAGGCGACCCACCGGCCACTGGCCGAGGATCCCGGCGCTCACCATCACCGCCATCCAGAAGCCAATCCCGGCGTCGCTCACTCCCTGATGGTTCAGCCACAGCGGCATAAGTCCGTACAGCGAGCCGAGGACGATCCCGGAAATAATACAGCCGTTGACGCCGTGGCGAGCCTGGCGCAGCCTGAGCATTGGCCAGATGCGCGCCGGCTCGTGCGGCTCGTCCGTCTGATTGACCACGCGCGTAAACAGCAGAGGAAGGATGGCGGCCAGCGCCAGACCGGTCACCCACGGCAGAACGCTCATCAGATCCGTCGGCAGCTTGCTCACCATCAGCTGGCCCAGCACGGTACCGACGTAGTAAACCATCATGTACGCCGCCAGCAGGCGACCGCGGCTGCGGGAGGTACCGCTGCACACCAGCGCGCTCTCTACCACAACCCAAATCATTGCGCAGCCCACGCCGGCCACAAAGCGCCAGCTGAACCAGGTCCAGAACCCCATCGTTACGCCAAGCCCAACGCAGCCGACGGCAAAAATCAGCGAGGCAAGATAGTAGCTGCGGTTAAATCCGAGATGCTTAATGACCCATCCGGCCAGCAGGGTTCCGACAAGGTTACCGGTGAAATAGGATGAACCGACCATCCCGACCTGCCAGGTAGGCATGTTTTCATGGGCGAGCCACAGCGGGACGAGGGTATTTAAAACCGCTATCGCCAGCGTCAACAAAAGCAGGCCGCAGAGCAACATTTGCACCGGCCGGGTGTAGATGGACATGGATATAAACCGTGAGGAAGTTCGGATTTCGTGCGCATCATGCCACCGCTATAAACATTGTCAATCCACCTGAAATCAGGCAGGACGCGGTTTGTCGGGCAACGATTGAAGTTTTTTATCCATCGGCGAGGCGGCAGAATTATTCTTTATATTATTCCATTGTTTTTATTAATTTATTGGAATTAACGGGCGGGAATATCAGTTGAAATATTTCATGAAGAGAGCGCATTTTTTATCGCGCCGGAACCGCGAAGTTCCGGCGCGAATAAAGGCTTAGCTGGCGATCGCCATACCCACCGTCATATGCAGACCGTAGAAGACCCCGCGGCCCACCATCTCACCCGCCAGCACCAGCACAAATGCCAGGCCTAGCAGCGGCAGCGCCGGCTGATATCCTTTAAGCATTGGCGCAACCCAGCACGCCAGGGCCAGCGCCAGGGCCGCAACGCGCCACGCCATCAGCGAGCCGTAGTCCGGCACCAGCGCAGACGCCTGCTGGATAGAGCTGTGGATAGTCGACAGCTCGCTTCCCTGCATCAGCGCCACGGCCACGCTCGCCACCAGGGCCACCAGCGTGACGACGGGCAGCAGACGCATCGCCCAGCCGTTCACGCCGGCCACGCGCAGCAGCAGATAGCCCAGCAGCGGTCCGCCGATAAACAGCGTCAGGAAGAAGCTCAGCGGCGTCCAGACGCTATACCAGGTCGGGACCGTATCAATGGTGTTGTACACCCGCACCATCATCCAGACGAAGATGACGCCCAGCACCATCGTGACGATCAGCCACAGGCTGCGCAGCCCGGCCGGAAGCTTCTTAACCGCCGCCAGCAGCCAGCCAATGCCGCCAACGGCGAAGAAGAGCGCTCCGCTGGCGATTTCATTACTCAGCGACGATGCTCCGACGCGGTTGAGCGAATTGAAGGCCCGCATCGGCGACCCCAGGTGCAGCGTCGAGGCGATAAATCCAATCCCCATCAGCACCCACAGGCCAAACATACTCAGCACCACGCGCTGCTGCTGCTCACGCGACAGGCTGCCTTTCATAAGCGCCAGCGCCAGGACAATGAAGCCCCCCACTACGCACTGACCAAAGACCGTGAAGATCATCAGCGGCCATTCATGCCATCCACTTCCCATCTCACACCTCCTTCGGGTTGGCCAGATAGCCGGTTGTATCGCCACACGGACGACTGTTGGCGTTCGGTTTAATGACAATGCTGGGTTGCGTAAAATGCGCCGACGGCAGCGGCGCAACGGCGGCCAGCTTGCCATGCTTCTGCCGCAGCTCTTCGATTGGGCCAAAGTCCAGCGCCCGCAGCGGGCAGGACTCGACGCAGATCGGTTTTTTCCCAACGGCGACGCGCTCGTGGCAGCCGTCGCACTTGGTCATATGCCCTTTCGCCGCGTTGTACTGCGGCGCGCCGTACGGACAGGCCATATGGCAATAGCGGCAGCCGATACAGACGTCTTCATCCACCACCACAAAGCCATCGTCGCGCTTGTGCATTGCGCCGCTCGGACAGACCTTGGTACAGGCCGGATCCTCGCAGTGGTTACAGGCGATAGAGAGGTAGTAGGCAAACACGTTCTGCTGCCAGACGCCGTTATCCTCCTGCCAGTCGCCGCCCGCGTATTCATAAATGCGGCGGAAGCTGACGTCCGGCGTCAGGTTCTTATAGTCTTTACAAGCCAGTTCGCAGGTTTTACAACCGGTGCAACGGGCGGAATCGATAAAAAATCCATATTGAGTTGTCATCGGTTATTCCTTACAGCTTTTCAACCTGGACGAGGTTGGTATGCGACGGATTTCCTTTCGCCAGCGGCGACGGGCGTTGGGTGGTGAGCACGTTAATACTCCCCGCCTGATCCACGCGGCCTGCGTCCGGGCTATACCAGGCGCCCTCACCCAGCGCGACAACGCCAGGCATCATACGCGGCGTCACTTTGGCTTCGATATGTACCTCACCACGGGCGTTGAAAATACGAATTCGGTCGCCGTTGGCGATACCTCGCGTCTTCGCATCAAGCGGGTTAATCCACATCTCCTGGCGACAGGCCGCCTGCAGCACGTCTACGTTGCCGTAGGTCGAGTGCACGCGAGATTTATAGTGGAAGCCGGTCAGCTGCAGCGGGAACTTCTCGGTCAGCGGATCGTTATAGTTCTCAAAGCCGGGGGTATAAATCGGCAGCGGATCGATAACGTCCCCTTCGGGTAACTCCCAGGTGGCGGCAATTTTCGCCAGCTCCTGCGAATAGATTTCGATTTTTCCCGACGGCGTGGTCAGCGGGTTAGCCTGCGGATCTTCACGGAACGCCTTATAGGCAACATGGTGGCCTTCAGGGTCACGCTGCTTATAGATCCCCTGCTTGCGGAAGGTCTCAAAGTCCGGGAGATCGGGGATCGCTTTGCGGGAGAGCTCGTGCAGATAGCGCATCCAGCCTTCCTGGCTACGGCCTTCCGTAAACTGCTGCTCCACGCCCATGCGTTTCGCCAGCGCCGTCGTCATGTCATAAATCGTTTTGCATTCAAAGCGCGGCTTAATCGCCTCATCGGTGAAGATAACGTACGACATATTGCCGCAGGAGGCATCCAGCGCGAAGTCCATCTGTTCGGAGGCGGTGCAGTCCGGCAGCAGGATATCGGCATATTTTGCCGACGAGGTCATATGGCAATCGATCACCACGATCATCTCGCACTTCTTGTCGTCCTGCAGAATTTCATGGGTGCGGTTGATATCAGAGTGCTGGTTAATCAGGCAGTTGCCCGCATAGTTCCAGATCATCTTGATCGGCACATCGAGCTTGTCTTTGCCGCGAACCCCGTCGCGGAGCGCCGTCATCTCCGGACCACGCTCGATGGCGTCGGTCCACATAAACATGGAGATGCTGGTCTCAACCGGGTTTTCCAGCGTCGGCATACGCTCAAACGGCAGATCGTATGAGCCCTCTCGCGCGCCGCTGTTGCCGCCGTTAATGCCGACGTTGCCGGTAAGAATAGAGAGCATCGAGATCGCCCGAGTCGCAATTTCACCGTTAGCGTGGCGCTGCGGCCCCCAGCCCTGGCTAATATAGGCGGGCTTCGCGCTGGCAATCTCACGCGCCAGCTTGACGATGCGATCGGCCGGAATGCCGGTGATGGTTGACGCCCATGCTGGCGTTTTAGCGGTACCGTCGCTGCCATGGCCGAGGATCCAGGCCTTATAGTGGCCGTTTGCCGGCGCATCGGCAGGGAGCGTTTTCTCATCATAGCCAACGCAGTATTTATCGAGGAACGGGGTATCGACCAGGTTTTCGCTAATCATCACCCACGCCAGCGCGGAGACCAGCGCCGCGTCGGTACCCGGGCGAATCGGGATCCACTCGTCCTCACGACCGGCCCCGGTATCCGTATAGCGGGGATCGACAATGATCATCCGCGCATTGGATTTTTGTCGCGCCTGCTCCAGATAGTAGGTCACTCCGCCGCCGCTCATCCGCGTTTCGCCCGGGTTATTGCCAAACAGAACCACCAGCTGGCTGTTTTCAATATCCGACGGGCTATTGCCGTCGGCCCAGCCGCCGTAGGTGTAATTCAGCCCGGCGGCGATCTGCGCGGAGGAGTAGTCGCCGTAGTGATTAAGATAGCCCCCGCAGCAGTTCATCAGGCGAGCAATGAGCGTTTTTCCCGGCGGCCAGGAGCGGGTCATAGTCCCGCCCAGGGTTCCGGTGCCGTAATTCAGGTAGATAGACTCGTTGCCATAGTCTTTGATCAGGCGCTGCATATTGCCGGCAATGGTATCGAACGCCTCTTCCCAGCTGATGCGCTCAAATTTCCCCTCGCCGCGTTTACCCACGCGCTTCATCGGGTACTTCAGGCGATCGGGATTGTAGACGCGACGACGCATCGAGCGTCCGCGCAGGCACGCACGCACCTGGTGCAGGCCGTCGTAGTTATCGTCACCGGTATTGTCTGTTTCAACGTATTTAATTTCGCCATCAACGACATGCATGCGCAGCGGGCAGCGGCTACCGCAGTTCACGGTACAGGCGCTCCAGGTCACCGTTTCGCCTGCCGGTGACAGGGTGTCTGCGGCATGGGCAATGCGCGTGAAGGGTAAAGTAAATGCGTTACTGGCCACTGCCAGACCGCCAATCGCCGTGGTTTTCATTAAACCACGCCGGCTTACTTCGGCAGCCAGTAAAGCATCGGGGGCTTTAATTTTCATGGATACTCGCTTTGGTTGCTCACAATTTACTGATAATCGCTATATAGACTTATATATAACGTAACTAGCTTTTATTAGTTTTTTATGCTGCTTTAACACCAAGGGAGTATGGGGGTATTGAACGGACGGGTTATTGCCCGGCATCAAGAAGGAGATGAAAAAAAAGCGCCCGTAGGCGCTTTTGAGAAGGGGGTAGAAAAATCAGCCGATGAACTCAAGGCCGCGCATATACGGGCGCAGAATTTCCGGGATTTCAATACGGCCGTCAGCCTGCTGATAGTTTTCCATCAGCGCAACCAGGGTACGACCCACTGCCAGGCCAGAGCCGTTCAGCGTATGGACCAGGCGCGTTTTCTTATCAGACTTGCTGCGGCAGCGTGCCTGCATGCGGCGCGCCTGGAAATCCCAGACGTTCGAGCAGGACGAAATTTCGCGGTAGGTATTCTGCGCCGGTACCCACACTTCCAGATCGTAGGTTTTGCATGCGCTGAAGCCCATATCGCCGGTGCAGAGCGCCACTTTACGGTATGGCAGACCCAGCAGCTGCAGAACTTTCTCCGCGTGGCCGGTCATCTCTTCCAGCGCCGCCATGGAATCTTCCGGACGGACGATCTGCACCATCTCAACTTTGTCGAACTGGTGCATACGGATCAGACCACGGGTATCACGACCGTAGGATCCCGCTTCAGAGCGGAAGCACGGCGTATGCGCGGTCATTTTGATCGGCAGATCGTCTTCATCGATGATCTCATCGCGAACCAGGTTAGTCAGCGGAACTTCGGCAGTCGGGATCAGCGCATAGTTGCTGCTATCCGCCTCTTCTTCCAGCGGACGAGTATGGAACAGGTCGCCGGCGAATTTCGGCAGCTGGCCGGTGCCATACAGCGTTTCCTGGTTTACCAGATACGGGACATAGTTTTCACTATAGCCGTGCTGTTCGGTATGCAGGTCCAGCATAAACTGCGACAGCGCGCGGTGCAGACGAGCCAGCTGGCCCTTCATGACCACAAAGCGCGAGCCGGTCAGTTTAACCGCCGCAGCGAAGTCCAGCCCGCCGTGCATTTCGCCCAGAGTCACGTGATCGCGTACGTCAAAATCGAACTCGCGCGGGGTTCCCCAGCGGCTCACTTCGACGTTGTCGTTTTCACTTTTACCCAGCGGAACGTCATCATGCGGGACGTTAGGAATGGTCAGCGCGATATCGCGGATCTCGGCCAGCAGCGCGTCCAGATCGGTTTTCGCCGCATCCAGCTGTTCGCCAAGCTTGTTCACTTCCAGGCGTAACGGCTCGATATCTTCCCCACGCGCTTTCGCCTGGCCAATGGATTTCGATCGGGAGTTACGCTCCGCCTGCAGATTTTCAGTTTCAACCTGCAGAACTTTACGACGCTCTTCCAGAGCGCGCAGTTTATCTACATCCAGCTTAAAGCCCCGGCGTGCCAGTTTTTCAGCGACTGCGTCTGGCTCGGTACGCAGCAGATTGGGATCGAGCATGCTTATCCTGTGCTTATCGAATTAATAAAATGAAAAGTGGCCGCAGACTACGACCACCGGAATATCCTGGTAACCTTACCGCAACGCCTCTGTTAGCGGTAGCGTTTTGTGGGGCTATTTTGATCCTGTTCGGCAAGCCAGGCGAGCTTTTCGCCAATTTTCCCCTCAAGCCCTCGGTTTGTTGGCCGATAATAGCGCGTTTGCGCCATTTCCTGCGGGAAGTATTCCTCGCCGGCGGCATAGGCGTTGGGCTCATCGTGGGCGTAGCGATACTGCTGGCCATAGCCCATCTCTTTCATCAGCTTCGTCGGCGCGTTGCGCAGGTGGACCGGCACGTCGTAGTCCGGGCGTTCGCGGGCATCGGCCATTGCGGCCTTAAAGGCGCTGTAAACCGCGTTGCTCTTCGGCGCGCAGGCGAGGTACACAATGGCCTGAGCAATCGCCCGCTCGCCTTCCGCAGGGCCGACTCGGGTAAAGCAGTCCCAGGCAGAGATAGCAACCTGCATGGCCCGAGGGTCGGCGTTGCCGACGTCTTCCGAAGCAATCGCCAGGCAGCGGCGAGCAACGTACAGCGGATCGCCGCCGGCGCTAATGATCCGCGCATACCAGTACAGCGCGGCGTCCGGCGCGCTGCCGCGCACGGACTTATGCAGCGCCGAAATTAAATCGTAAAAGCGATCGCCCTTGTTATCAAAACGCGCGCTACGCTCGCCGGCAATTTCGGTCAACAGTTTGGCCTGCAGCACCCGCTGACCGGCGGCGTCGGTTTCGGCCATATCGGCCATCATCTCCAGCGTGTTGAGCGCCCGGCGCGCATCGCCGTTTACCAGCTCGGCGATCGCCCGACGCGTGTCGTCAGGCAGTACAATATTCTGCCCGCCGTAGCCGCGGCCCGCATCGCTCATCGCCTGCGTGAGCACCTGCTCGATATCTTCCGTGGTCAGTGATTTCAGCAGATAAACGCGCGCTCTCGATAACAGCGCGGAGTTGAGTTCAAAAGAGGGATTTTCCGTCGTCGCGCCGATAAAGGTGATGGTGCCATCTTCGATATGTGGCAGAAACGCGTCCTGCTGGCTTTTATTGAAGCGGTGGACTTCGTCGACAAACAGGATGGTGCGCCGACCGGCGTTACGATTCTGCCGGGCGCGTTCGATGGCTTCACGGATCTCCTTCACGCCGGAGGTCACGGCCGAAATACGCTCAACGTCGGCGCTGGCATAGCGAGCAATCACTTCCGCTAAGGTCGTTTTCCCGGTACCCGGCGGACCCCACAGAATCATCGAATGAAGATGCCCGGCCTCAATTGCCCGCGGCAAAGGTTTACCCGGTGCCAGCAGATGCTGCTGGCCGATGTACTGCGCTAAATTTTCTGGCCGCATACGGGCGGCCAGAGGTTGAAACGCATTGTCGGAAAAATCGAGCGACAGATTGCCCACATTCGCCTCTATTTACGTTGATCGTCCACCGTAACCCCTTGCGGCGGCGTAAAGGTAAACCTGGATGCGTCTATCGCACCGTTTTGCTGCGACTTCAGCTGGTAGCTGCTGCGCTGGTCGTCCTGCTCTACCGCGCTGAACTGATGAATGGTGCCATCACGCCCTACGTTAATGGTGAACTGCTTCAGGTTACCGCTGCCGCTTTTCGGCGTCAGGACAAAGTCATCGCCGTTTTGCTTAATATTGTACTGCTGCCAGTCGTTAGACTGGTTACGCGCAATCAGCATAAACGGCGTGTTGCTGGTGGCATCTTTCAGCCAGGTGACGGTCGCCTGCTCAACGAACGGGTTATAGAACCACAGCGTTTTGCCGTCAGAGACCAGAATGCTTTCATCCGGCTGGGTCATGTGCCAGTTGAACAGATTCGGGCGCTTCACCCACAGGTCGCCCTGTCCGTCCTGTACCGCATTGCCGCTGCCATCGGTCACTTTCTGCGTAAAGCTGGCGTGGAAGCTGCTCACCTTATCCAGACGGCTTTTCAAATCGCCGGCGGCGTCAGCCCAAACCTGGCTGACAACAAATCCAGACAGTAATGCACAGGTGATTGCGAGTTTTTTCATTGTTATTCCTTAATGTCCGTCAATGTGCGTCGCTCCCTGCGCGGGAGCCTCTTCTGCCCCTAATGTAGGACCGCCTGGCGCGGCGGGACAGAAGAATAGGCTGATTTTGCTCTTATTTACCCAACTTTGCACTCACTCGAAGGGCGGCGGCGCCAGCACTTCGCGGTTTCCGTTATGGCCCTGCTCGCTGACGATCCCCTGCGCTTCCATCTGTTCGATGATGCGCGCGGCGCGGTTATAGCCGATACGGAACTGACGCTGAACCCCGGAGATAGAGGCTTTACGCTTCTCGGTCACGAAATTAACCGCCTGGTCGAACAGCGGATCCAGCTCTTCTCCGCCGTCAAATCCACCGCCGCCGCCTTCGCTTTCGCTATCCGAAGTGATGCCGTCGACATACTGCGGACGCCCGCGCGCTTTCCAGTCCTGGACTACCGCATGGACTTCCTGATCGCGTACGAATGCGCCGTGAACGCGCACCGGGATCGTGGAGTTCGGCCCGGAGTAGAGCATATCCCCCATCCCCAGCAGCGATTCGGCACCGCTCTGATCAAGAATGGTACGCGAGTCAATTTTACTCGACACGGTGAACGCAATACGCGTCGGGATGTTGGCCTTAATCAGGCCGGTGATCACGTCAACCGACGGACGCTGGGTCGCCAGCACGAGGTGAATACCCGCCGCACGCGCTTTCTGCGCCAGACGAGCAATCAGCTCTTCCACTTTTTTACCCACGGTCATCATCAGGTCGGCGAATTCATCCACCAGCACCACGATGTAAGGCAGTTTTTCCAGCACCGGATGAACCGCATCCATGCTGTCGCCCGGCTTCCAGTACGGATCCGGAATTGGGCGCCCCATGCGCGCCGCCTCGGCAATCTTCTCGTTGTAGCCCGCCAGGTTACGCACGCCCAACGCTGACATCAGCTTGTAGCGGCGTTCCATCTCGTTCACGCTCCAGCGCAGAGCGTTGGCGGCGTCTTTCATATCGGTAACCACTTCCGTCAGCAGATGCGGGATCCCTTCATAGACCGACAGTTCGAGCATTTTGGGGTCGATCATAATGAAGCGCACGTCTTCCGGCTGTGCCTTGTAGAGCATGCTGAGGATCATGGCGTTGACGCCGACCGATTTACCGGAGCCGGTGGTACCGGCAACCAACAGATGCGGCATTTTTGCCAGGTCGGCGACCACCGGATCGCCGGCAATATCTTTGCCCAGCACCACGGTCAGCGGCGAGGGGTTATCGCGGAACTTGGTATTATCCAGCACTTCGCGCAGGTAGACGGTCTGACGCTTCTTATTCGGCAGCTCCAGGCCAACGTACGGCTTGCCGGGAATCACTTCCACGACGCGCACGGCAACCGTAGAGAGCGAACGGGCAAGGTCGCGCGACAGGTTAGAAATACGCGCGGCCTTAACGCCCGGTGCCAGGTTCAGCTCAAAGCGGGTGATAACCGGGCCTGGCGAGTAGTTCACGACGTCCGCTTTAATACGGAAATCAGCAAGGCGAGCTTCCACCAGGCGCGCCATTTGCTCCAGCGCGAAGGTATCAACCGGCTCTATCTCACTCGGCGGCGGCGTCAGCAGATCCAGAGACGGCAGCGGCGTCGTCGGCCGCTGCAGCGGATGGCTGTTGCCGTTACGCATCAGGAGCGGGTGAATCAGGCTCTCCTGCGGCTGCGGCGCCGGCTGTTGGACCGGCGGCTGTATCGGGGCCTGAGGGGCCTGCTGCGGCTGGTAGCTCTGCGCCGCTGGCGCAGATTGTACCGGCTGCTGAGCCTGAGGCTGCTGGTAAGCAGGCTGCGGCGTCGGCTGCTGATAGTGCTGCACGGGCTGCGGCTGCTGTACCGGCTGATGCTGATGCTGCGCCGGCTGCTGGTATTGCGGTGCCGACGGCTGAACCTCCGGCATCGGCGTAAACAGCGGCTCGCTCGGGCCGTCGTCCACCAGCGTTTTCATCGGCGAGAAGTCATAATCAGCCGGAGAGAACGGATTCGCCCCGCGCGGCTGCTCGCTGCTGTAGCGCTGCTGTTGGGTGGCGGCAAACTGGCGAGCCAGCTCGGCTTCGGCGGCTGAATCGTCATCTCCGCCGTCGTCAGCCTGGTAGACCTCACCGTAGCGCTGCTGCTGGGTGGCGGCAAACTGACGCGCCAGCTCGCCCTGCTCCAGCTCGTTAACTTCTTCATCGGTGAGCGGCTCATCGTCATAATTTTGATCAAGCTCCGCCTGGCGGGCGCGCTCTTCCGCGATGCGCTGCGAAGGCAGCTTAATGCCATACGATGCCAGCTCACGGCGCGTCGGTACGCGAACGTGGTTAGGACGCGGCAGCTTCGGACCAATGCCCTCTTTGACCTGCACGCGCGGCCCGCCCGCGGCCGGACTGAACAGCGGCGCGGCGGATGAGGCAGCGGAGACCACCGCGGCGGCGGTTGCACCAGCGCCCGCGGCCTGATGTACGCTGGCGGCGAGCGTAGTCACCGCGGCGGCATCAACCGGAGAAGATGGCGGCGGCGAGACAGGCCGTGTCGCAACCGGACTCGCAGGCTCCGGAATCGGCTGATACCAGGCGGCAAGCTGTTCGCGCTCACGCGCGCGCTTCTCTTCAACCTCTTCGAAATAGTACATCGGCGGACGCTGCGGCTTGACCTCTTCCTGGGGAGCTTCTGGCTCAATAACAGGCGAGGCGGCAGAAGGTTCAGGCTGATAAGCGGCTTGCGGCTGGTAATGAGGCTGCTGGACGGGCGCCTGTTCAGGCTGATACGCCTGCTGCGGCTGATATGCGGCCTCAGGCTGGTAGTGAGGCTGCTGTACCGGTGCCTGTTCAGGCTGATACGCCTGCTGCGGCTGATATGCGGCTTCAGGCTGGTAGTGAGGCTGCTGTACCGGCATCTGCTCAGGCTGATACGCCTGCTGCGGCTGATACGCGGCTTCAGGCTGGTAGTGAGGCTGCTGGACCGGCGCCTGCTCAGGCTGATACGCCTGCTGCGGCTGATACGCGGCCTCAGGCTGGTAGTGAGGCTGCTGTACCGGCGCCTGCTCAGGCTGATAAGCCTGCTGCGGCTGATATGCGGCTTCCGGCTGGTAGTGAGGCTGCTGTACCGGCGCCTGTTCAGGCTGATACGCCTGCTGCGGCTGATATGCGGCTTCAGGCTGGTAGTGAGGTTGCTGTACCGGCGCCTGTTCAGGCTGATAAGCCTGCTGCGGCTGATATGCGGCTTCCGGCTGGTAGTGCGGTTGCTGTACCGGCGCCTGCCCAGGCTGATAAGCCTGGGCCTCTGGCTGCCAGCCGGCCTGTGGAGCCTGGCCGGCTACCGGCTCAGCCCACGCCTGCGGCGCCGCGGTGGCTGCCGCAGCCGCGCTCACAGGATCGGCAATGCTATGGCCGTTCAGCAGCGGATCGTAGGGGTCAAAATCCCCCGGACGCGTTGCGCTGGCACCGGAGAATAAGACATCGTCCGCATCTGTCGGGCGCGCGGCGCTGGCGCCAGAAAACAGCACATCGTCTGCCGCAACCGGCGCGCCGTTGGCGCTGAACTGAACCTCTTCCTCGGCATCATCCATACGCTTACCGGAAAACAGCGCGGCGTCGGTCTTGCGCCCCAGCGGATTGGAGAATTTCTCTGCCAGACGCTGGCGACGCGCTAAGGCGCTGCGTAGAATTCGCGCGCGACGCGAGCCCTGCGGTTTCGCCGTATCGTCGTCTTCGTCATCCTCATAGTCGTCCTCATCAACCCAGGTGTCGTCCCGACGGGTACGGTTGCTGGCAAAGGTAAGGACGGAAAGGATCACGCCGCCGAGTTTTTCGGCAATGCTGACCCACGACCAGCCGGTAAACAGGGTTAAACCCGCCGCCCAGATGCAGAGCAGCGCAATCGTTCCGCCGCTGCTGTGCAGCAGCGGTTGCAGGGTGGTGCTCAGCAAGCTGCCAATGACCCCGCCCGAAGCGAAATACCAAATATCATCGGCATTGATAGAGGCCAGGCCACAGGAGGTGAGGATCAGCGCCAGCGCGCCAATTAAGCGCAGCGAAACGGCGAAATAGTCGATGTATTCGTCGTTAGTTTGATTGCGCCAGGCAAACCAGCAGCCGCCGATAATAATCACGGGAATGGTGTAAGCCATTACGCCAAAAATGAAAAATAGCGTATCGGCAAGCCAGGCTCCCGGCGTACCGCCGATGTTGTGGATAGGCTCGTGCCAGGCCGTTTGCGACCAGCTTGGATCCGAGGGATTAAAGCTGAGTAAGGCCGCCATCAGCCAGATAGCAAAAAGGGTGCAAAGGATAAGTAACGCCTCAAGGAGTCGGCGCCCGCTGCTTAGCTTCGTCAGTTTGACTTCTTTGTCTTCGGTGTATTCCTGGCTCAAAAAAGGCTCTCCAGGTATCAGGCTGTTTCCTGCCTGCTGCTAAAACGGACAACAGTGCCGGGTCTCCCCGGCACTGTTGCTGTATGGATTAACAGGAGTGTAATCAAACTACGTCGATTTTGCACCTGTTCCGTGTTAGCGCGTCTTAATTACCAGACGATTGCTCTGCTTGACCTCTTCCATTACCACGTAGGTACGGGTGTCGTTTACGCCCGGCAGGCGCAGCAGGGTTTCGCCCAGTAGTTTACGATACGCTGACATGTCCGGTACGCGAGTTTTCAACAGGTAGTCGAAATCGCCGGATACCAGATGACACTCTTGAATTTCTTCAAGTTTTTGCACAGCGGCGTTAAATTGCTCAAACACATCCGGCGCGCCACGATTCAGAGTAATCTCAACAAATACCAGAAGTGATGCATCCAGATAATGCGGGTTAAGCAGCGCCGTATAGCCCTGAATAAAACCCTGTCTTTCCAGTCGACGCACGCGCTCAAGGCAAGGCGTCGGAGAAAGTCCCACCCGTTTAGAAAGTTCGACGTTAGAAATACGTCCATCTTTTTGTAACTCATTCAGAATGTTACGATCGATGCGGTCGAGATCTTTGCCAGGGCGCTTCTTGCTATCTACCATTATTATTGTCTCTCTGTATTCCTTCCCTACTCCTGTTCTGACTCTGAGCCTTCACTGCCAGAGCCCATCCTGTTCTTACCCGTACGACTTGAGTAACCCAGGGGTACGTGAGAAGCCCGTTGCCTGACGGCAGCCACCGACATCACGCATGGCGTCTGTCCACACCATGCGTAGATTTCGCTAACCCGGATAAAAATGGCATTTGCATGCATGAAAATTCGCCACACGCAAAACGCTGCTTTTCTTCTTCCATGAATGTTTTCGCAAAAGCACAGGGGATTGTCAAAGCAAAACATCGATTTTTAGTACAAGATGCCAGATATTCATTATCCCCCCCCGTTGATTCTCATGTTTTCCTCTTATAATTGTGCTGCTGACAGTAGAATTAGTTATATTCTCCGTTCGTTAAATCGCCAGTTCATCGGCGGATGCTATTGCACATATCGTTAACAAAATCGCTATGCTCTTTTTTTACGCCAACAAATTCCCTACAATCCAGCCCAATGTATGCCAATAAATTATGGGGTTCTCATGGGCACGGCCAAACACAGTAAGCTGCTAATTCTTGGTTCTGGACCTGCGGGATACACCGCTGCGGTCTATGCCGCACGTGCAAACCTGCATCCGGTGCTGATTACCGGGATGGAAAAAGGGGGTCAGCTGACCACCACCACGGAAGTGGAAAACTGGCCTGGGGATCCGAACGATCTGACCGGGCCGCTGCTGATGGAACGTATGCACGAGCATGCGGCCAAGTTCGAAACCGAAATTCTTTTCGATCATATCAACAGCGTCGATCTGCAGAACCGTCCGTTCCGCCTGGTCGGCGACAGCGGCGAATACACCTGCGACGCGCTGATTATCGCTACCGGCGCTTCCGCGCGCTATCTCGGCCTGCCGTCTGAAGAAGCCTTTAAGGGCCGCGGCGTTTCCGCCTGCGCCACCTGCGACGGTTTCTTCTACCGTAACCAAAAGGTCGCGGTTATCGGCGGCGGCAACACCGCGGTTGAAGAAGCGCTGTATCTCTCTAACATCGCGTCTGAGGTCCACCTGATCCACCGTCGCGACACCTTCCGCGCTGAAAAAATTCTTATCAATCGCCTGATGGACAAAGTGGCAAGCGGCAACATCGTGCTGCATACCCACCGCACCCTGGAAGAAGTGACCGGCGACCAGATGGGCGTCAGCGGCCTGCGCCTGCGCGATACGCAGAATACTGACAACGTCGAATCGCTGGAAGTCGCGGGCCTGTTTGTCGCTATCGGCCACAGCCCGAACACGGCGATTTTTGCCGGTCAGCTGGAGCTGGAAAACGGCTATATCAAAGTTCAGTCCGGCATTCACGGCAACGCGACCCAAACCAGCGTTGCTGGCGTCTTCGCCGCCGGCGACGTGATGGACCATATCTACCGTCAGGCTATTACCTCTGCCGGCACCGGCTGCATGGCCGCGCTGGACGCCGAGCGCTATCTCGACGGCCTGGCTGACGCTTGCAAATAATCTTTACAAGTCAGTAACAAAGGTAAAGAAGGCGACGAAAAGTCGCCTTTATTTTTTCCGCGTTGTAACATTGCCGTGCCCAAAAACCTATAACTCCACCTGCTAAGTGCGCAATGAATAAAACCCGTCAACAAGAGTTAACCCGCTGGTTAAAAGAACAGAGCATTCTCTCCCGTCGCTGGTTGATGATTTCCCGCACGCTGGGCGTCATTAGCGGACTGCTGATCGTCGCTCAGGCCTGGCTGCTGGCGCGGATCCTTCACCGCATGATCATGGAGAATATTCCGGCGACGGCGCTGGTGCTGCCGTTTACCGTGCTGGTGCTGATTTTCGTCCTCCGCGCGTGGGTGGTATGGCTGCGCGAGCGGGTCGGATTTTATGCCGGGCAGCATATCCGCTATGAGATCCGTCGCCAGGTGCTCGACCGCCTGCAGGAGGCCGGTCCGGCTTGGATCCAGGGCAAGCCTGCGGGCAGCTGGGCCACGCTTATCCTCGAGCAAATCGACGATATGCACGATTACTATGCGCGCTATCTGCCGCAGATGACGCTGGCCGCGTGCGTGCCGCTGCTCATCGTTATCACTATTTTCCCGATTAACTGGGCGGCAGCGCTGATCCTTCTCGGCACCGCGCCGCTGATCCCAATGTTTATGGCGCTGGTCGGAATGGGTGCCGCGGATGCAAACCGCCGCAACTTCCAGGCGCTGGCGCGGCTGAGCGGCCACTTCCTCGACCGCCTGCGGGGTATGGAAACGCTGCGTATTTTCGACCGCGGCGCCGCGGAAACCGACAATATCCGCGAGGCTTCGCAGGATTTCCGCCAGCGCACGATGGACGTCCTGCGTCTGGCCTTCCTCTCCTCCGGGGTACTGGAATTTTTCACTTCCCTCTCCATTGCGCTGGTGGCGGTCTATTTCGGTTTCTCCTACCTGGGCGAGCTGAACTTTGGTCATTACGGCGCAGGCGTTACCCTGATGGCCGGCTTTTTGACCCTGATCCTCGCGCCGGAGTTTTTCCAGCCCCTTCGCGATCTGGGCACCTTCTACCACGCTAAGGCGCAGGCTATCGGCGCGGCGGACAGCCTGAAAACCTTTATGGAAACGCCGCTGGCGCAGGCCGAGCGCGGCGAGAAGGTGCTTAGCGACAACGAGCTGGTGAGTCTTGAAGCGCGCGATCTGCGGATCAAATCACCGGAAGGCAAGGTGCTGGCAGGGCCGCTGAACTTCTCCCTGCCTGCCGGTAAGCGGGTGGTGCTGGTTGGGCAAAGCGGCTCAGGCAAAAGCTCGCTGCTGAATACGCTGGCGGGCTTTCTACCCTATGACGGTTCGCTGATGGTCAACGGCGTTGAGCTGCGCGATCTTGATAGCCAGCGCTGGCATCGCATGCTGAGCTGGGTTGGACAAAACCCGCAGCTGCCGGCGGCCACGCTGCGTGAAAACGTGCTTCTGGCGTGGCCTGAAGCAACCGAGGCGCAGCTTCAGCTGGCGCTGGATAAAGCCTGGGTAAGCGAATTCATCTCGCAGCTGCCGCAGGGCATTAATACGCCGGTGGGCGATCAGGCGGCCCGCATATCGGTGGGCCAGGCGCAGCGCATCGCCGTCGCGCGTGCGCTGCTGGTTCCCTGCCGTCTGCTGCTGCTCGATGAGCCTGGCGCCAGCCTTGACGCCCACAGCGAACAGCGGGTGATGCAGGCCCTGTCAAACGCCTCTTCGCAGCAAACCACGCTGATGGTCACTCACCAGCTAGAAGGTATAGCCGGCTGGGATGCTATCTGGGTAATGCAAAACGGACAGATTGTCGAACAGGGCGAGTATTCGCAGCTTGCCGCCGCCGAAGGGCCCTTCGCGACCCTGCTGGCCCATCGTCAGGAGGAGATTTAAATGCGCGCATTATTACCTTATCTGGCGTTGTACAAGCGGCACATATGGCTGCTGATGCTCGGCGTGGTGCTGGCGATCGTCACCCTGCTGGCGAGCATCGGGCTGCTGACGCTGTCGGGCTGGTTCCTCTCGGCATCGGCCGTTGTCGGCGTTGCCGGTATTTACAGCTTTAACTATATGCTGCCCGCCGCCGGCGTACGCGGCGCGGCGATTATTCGTACCGCCGGGCGCTACTTTGAACGCCTGGTGAGCCACGACGCGACTTTCCGCGTCCTGCAACATCTGCGCGTTTTCACGTTCAGCAAGCTGCTGCCGCTCTCCCCTGCCGGGCTGGCGCGTTTTCGCCAGGGCGAGCTGCTTAACCGCATCGTTGCCGACGTCGATACCCTGGATCACCTCTATCTGCGGGTCATCTCGCCGCTGGTTGGGGCGCTAGTGGTCATTCTGGTCGTCACCGCCGGCCTGAGTATTCTGGACGTCACCCTGGCCCTGATGCTGGGCGGCATCATGCTGCTAACCGTGCTGATACTCCCGCCGCTGTTTTACCGTGCCGGTAAGCCCGCCGGTGAGTGCATAACCCAAATGCGCGGCCAGTACCGCCAGCAGCTCACCGCCTGGCTGCAGGGCCAGGCGGAGCTGATGCTGTTTAACGCCAGCGATCGCTACCGCGAGCAGCTGGAGAAAACCGAACAGCGCTGGCAGGATGGCCAGCGCCGTCAGGCCGAACTCACCGCGCTTTCCCAGGCGCTGATGCTGCTGATTGGCGGCGTTGCGGTGATTGCGATGCTGTGGCTGACCTCCGCCGGCGTGGGCGGCAATAGCCAGCCGGGCGCGCTGATCGCGCTCTTCGTTTTCTGCGCCCTGGCGGCGTTTGAGGCGCTGGCACCGGTCACCGGCGCGTTCCAGCACCTCGGGCAGGTCATCGCCTCCGCGCGGCGGATTACGCAAATCACCGAGCAGCAGCCGGAAGTCTCCTTTGCGCAGAGCGCGGACCAGACCTTCTCACGCGTGGCGTTGACGCTGAATCAGGTCACCTTTAGCTATCCGCAGCAGCCCACCGCGGCGCTGGAGAATATCTCTTTACAGGTTTCTGCCGGCGATCATATCGCTATTCTCGGACGCACCGGCTGCGGGAAATCAACCCTGCTGCAGCTGCTTACCCGCGCCTGGGATCCGGCCCAGGGCGAGATTTTACTCAACGACCAGCCGCTTGCGCAGCTCAACGAGACAACCTTGCGCCGGGCAATGAGCGTGGTTCCTCAGCGCGTGCACCTGTTTAGCGCAACGCTGCGCGACAACCTGCTGCTGGCGGCACCGCAGGCGAGCGATGCGCACCTGGTCAACATCCTCGAGCGGGTTGGGCTCGGCAAGCTACTCGACGACAGCGGCCTCAACAGCTGGCTGGGAGAAGGCGGTCGCCAGCTTTCCGGCGGCGAGCTGCGCCGGTTAGCCATTGCCCGCGCCCTCCTTCACGACGCGCCGCTGATGCTGCTTGATGAGCCGACCGAAGGCCTGGACGCCACGACCGAAAGCCAAATCCTTGATTTACTGGCCGAAGTGATGAAAGAAAAAACCGTGCTGATGGTCACCCACCGCCTGCGCGGGCTGGCGCGTTTTAATCAGATAATTATCATGGACAACGGCAAGATTATTGAGCAAGGTAGTCACGCAGAACTGCTGGCTCAACAAGGGCGCTACTACCAGTTTAAGCAGCGCCTGTAGGTCAGTCGTTATCGGGCCATCGCCGCAGGGCATCCCGAATGATTTTGTGTATATACTCTATGAGTTTCAGGTGCGCGCATACTGCGCTGACGCCTGAAAGACAGCGAATATACTGGACAATTGCTGGTGCGTATTGAGGTTAAAATGCGTCTGGTTCAGCTCTCCCGTCAGTCCATTGCCTTCCCCGCGCCGGAAGGCGCCCTGCGTGAACCGAACGGCCTGCTGGCGCTGGGTGGCGATCTTAGCCCCGCGCGCCTGCTTATGGCCTATCAGCACGGCATCTTTCCGTGGTTTTCACCGGGGGATCCTATTTTATGGTGGTCTCCCGATCCCCGCGCGGTTCTGTGGCCCGGGCAGTTTCATCTCAGCCGCAGCATGAAACGCTTCCACCAGCACTCTCCCTATCGCGTGACGCTGAACCATGCTTTTGGCGAGGTGATTGAAGGCTGCGCCGCCAATCGCGATGAGGGCACCTGGATAACCGCCAGCATCGTCAAGGCCTATCACCAGCTGCACGAGCTCGGGCACGCGCACTCAATTGAGGTGTGGCGCGATGAGACGCTGGTTGGCGGCATGTACGGCGTGGCTCAGGGGGCGCTGTTTTGCGGCGAGTCGATGTTCAGCCACGCGGAAAACGCGTCGAAAACGGCCCTGCTGGTATTCTGCCAGGCATTTATGCGCGACGGTGGCCAGTTAATTGACTGTCAGGTGCTAAATAACCATACCGCGTCGCTGGGCGCCGTTGAAATTCCCCGCCGCGACTATCTCGATCGGCTGGCGCAATTGCGCAGCCAGCGTTTACCGGAAAGATTTTGGGTGCCGAGGGTGCTATTTACCGGCAATGTGTAAATGTTTTCAGCACATTCTTCGCCGGGATGGTATAATTGCGCGGTAGAGTAGCTTCTGCCCGTTGCCCCGCCGCCGTTTGGGAATAATAAGAGTCAGATAACGCCCATCGTTCTGTCACTCCCCCTTTACGTTTGCGCCTGTCGTGCGGTTTATCCGCGTGCGTTCCGGGCAATGCGCCAAAACTACTTCAGTGATTTAAACCCAAACTTATTCATGATGCGCCGGGACGACAAACCAAACGCCAGGCAGCATCAATAACTATGTGACCGTGAGAACTAAGACAGCCAGAAAGATAAAGTATATAGACTCGCAACAGCTCGGGTTGCAGGCGGGCGGCAAGTGAACGGATCCCCAGCGCTTACTGAAAAAAGTAGCCGGGATCGAAGAACGCAGCCAACGTGGACGCAACGCGAAGTGTGACGGGTATAAACGTAAAACTTTACTTACTCGCTGAACTTCGGCATTATCTTGCCGGTTCAAAACTACGGTAGTGATACCCCAGAGGACTAGATGGCCAAAGAAGACAATATTGAAATGCAGGGCACCGTACTTGACACGTTGCCTAACACAATGTTCCGCGTAGAACTGGAAAACGGTCACGTGGTAACTGCGCATATTTCCGGTAAAATGCGTAAGAACTACATCCGCATTCTGACGGGCGACAAAGTGACTGTTGAGCTGACCCCGTACGACCTGAGCAAAGGCCGCATTGTCTTCCGTAGTCGCTGATAGTTTTCCGCCCTCGTGGCGTCAGATGCTAAAGGCCGGGATATTTCCCGGTCTTTTTACATCCCCTTTCCGCTAAGCGACTGCGGATATAAAAAAACCGGCCCACAGGCCGGTTTTTGACGTTTCAGAGTAAGAATTAATGCGCTGTTTCCGGTTTGTGCTTCTGCGCACTCTGGAAATCATAGGTCAGCGAACTCTTCTCTTTATCCAGCGCAACGGTCACCTGGCCGCCGTCGACTAACGACCCAAACAGCAGCTCGTTGGCCAGCGGTTTCTTCAGGTTATCCTGAATCACCCGCGCCATTGGACGCGCGCCCATCGCCCGGTCATAGCCTTTCTCTGCCAGCCAGTCTCGCGCTTCCTGACTCACTTCCAGCGACACGCCTTTCTGATCCAGCTGAACCTGCAGCTCGACGATAAACTTATCCACCACCTGATGGATGACCGTCGTTGACAGGTGATCGAACCAGATAATGTTGTCGAGGCGGTTACGGAACTCCGGCGTGAAGATCTTCTTGATCTCATCCATCGCATCCGGACTGTTATCCTGATGGATAAGGCCAATCGACTTACGCTCGGTTTCGCGCACGCCGGCGTTGGTGGTCATCACCAGCACCACGTTGCGGAAGTCCGCCTTGCGGCCGTTGTTGTCGGTCAGCGTACCGTTGTCCATCACCTGCAGCAGCAGGTTAAAGACGTCAGGGTGCGCTTTTTCAATCTCATCAAGCAGCAGCACCGCGTGCGGATGTTTAATAACCGCATCGGTCAGCAGCCCGCCCTGATCGAAACCAACGTAGCCCGGAGGCGCACCGATCAAACGGCTCACGGTGTGACGCTCCATATACTCGGACATATCAAAGCGCAGCAGCTCAATACCCAGCGCCTTGGCCAGCTGTACGGTGACCTCGGTTTTCCCGACGCCGGTAGGTCCGGCGAACAGGAAGGAGCCCACCGGCTTATGCTCATGGCCCAGTCCGGCACGCGCCATCTTGATGGCTTCGGTTAACGCCTCAATCGCCTTGCCCTGACCAAAGACCAGCATTTTCAGCCGATCGCCAAGATTTCTCAGCGTATCGCGGTCGCTTTGGGAGACGCTCTTCTCAGGGATGCGGGCAATGCGCGCCACCACCGATTCGATATCCGCCACGTTAACCGTTTTCTTACGCTTGCTGGCCGGCATCAGCCGCGCCCGCGCGCCCGCTTCGTCGATAACATCTATCGCCTTGTCCGGCAGATGACGATCGTTAATGTATTTCACCGCCAGTTCAACCGCCGCACGCACCGCTTTCGCCGTGTAGCGCACGTCGTGGTGCGCTTCGTACTTCGGCTTCAGGCCGTTAATAATCTGTACCGTCTCTTCTACCGAAGGTTCAGTAATGTCTATCTTCTGGAAACGCCGGGCTAACGCGCGGTCTTTTTCGAAGATATTGCTGAACTCCTGGTAGGTCGTCGAACCCATCACCCGAATCTTGCCGCTGGAGAGCAGCGGTTTAATCAGGTTGGCGGCATCGACCTGGCCGCCGGATGCGGCGCCCGCACCGATGATGGTGTGGATTTCATCGATAAACAGAATACTGTTGGTATCCTGCTCCAGCTGTTTCAGCAGCGCTTTGAAGCGTTTTTCAAAATCGCCGCGGTATTTTGTCCCTGCCAGCAGGGAGCCGATATCCAGCGAATAGATCGTGCAATCGGCCATGATTTCCGGCACGTCGCCCTGCACGATTCGCCATGCCAGCCCTTCGGCAATCGCGGTTTTACCCACGCCGGACTCACCCACCAGCAGCGGGTTATTCTTACGACGGCGGCACAGAACCTGAATGGCACGCTCCAGCTCTTTTTCGCGACCAATCAGCGGATCGATTCCGCCAACGCGAGCAAGCTGATTGAGATTGGTGGTGAAGTTTTCCATACGATCCTCCCCGCCTGCTTGCTCTTCGTTGCTGGGCTGGCTTCCGCTGTTTTCGGAAGGCTGGCTCGGCTCGTCTTTACGCGTACCGTGAGAGATGAAGTTCACCACATCAAGGCGGCTGACTTCATGTTTACGCAGCAGATAGGCCGCCTGCGACTCCTGCTCGCTAAAAATAGCGACCAAAACGTTGGCACCGGTCACTTCGCTGCGGCCAGAGGATTGTACGTGGAAGACGGCACGCTGCAGTACACGCTGGAAGCTCAGCGTCGGCTGAGTGTCGCGCTCTTCTTCCGTGGCGGGTAGAACAGGCGTGGTCTGTTCGATGAAGGCTTCAAGTTCCTGACGCAGCGCCACCAGGTCCACGGAACACGCTTCCAGCGCTTCGCGGGCCGAAGGGTTACTGAGCAACGCCAGCAGCAAGTGCTCGACGGTCATGAACTCATGACGGTGCTCGCGCGCTCTGGCGAAAGCCATGTTTAAACTGAGTTCCAGTTCTTGATTGAGCATAGGCACCTCCCCCAATTTTCTTGCCTGTCTTCAGGCTTTCTCTAGCGTACACAGCAATGGATGCTCGTTCTCCTTCGCATACTGGCTCACCATCGCAACTTTGGTTTCCGCAACCTCTGCGGTAAATACACCACAAATCGCTTTACCTTGATAGTGAACCGTCAACATCAGCTGCGTTGCACGTTCTACATCATAAGAAAAGAATTTTTGTAACACGTCAATAACAAACTCCATTGGAGTGTAGTCATCATTGAGCAATATCACTTTATACATCGATGGTGGTTTAAGCTCATTACGTACTTCGTCTTCTACCAGCTGATCGAAGTCCAGCCAATCTCTCTTACTCATCGTCAGTATTCATCATCGGTTGCTGTTGCCAACAGGCGGTGGCCTGTCGATGACCAAAAGTTATGCCCATCACAAATCTACAATAGATCATAGATAACTATCATCTATTACTTCCATCCGCGATGTCTGTCACATTCCCCGGCAATAGCGTTAACTGCTTCAAATTTTGACGCATTTTTCACCGTCCCCTGGCGTCAATCGCTTGACGCCTTTTCGTATTTCTCTAAATTGTACTGGCGAGAGTTGGCGAGCATTTGAACAACTCGTCACTCCACTACCGGTTCATTCCATCTTACTTATAAAGAATTACGAAGGATGTCGAAGTATGGAAATGGGTACTGTTAAGTGGTTCAACAATGCCAAAGGGTTTGGTTTTATTTGCCCTGAGGGCGGAGGCGAAGACATTTTCGCCCATTACTCGACCATCCAGATGGATGGTTACAGAACGCTAAAAGCCGGACAAGCCGTTCAGTTTGATGTTCACCAGGGACCGAAAGGTAATCACGCCAGCGTGATTGTTCCTGTAGAAGCGGAAGCGGCTGCATAACTCTTTCGCTTCATTGTGTACATCCCGCCAGTAAAATGCCAGTCCTTCTGACTGGCATTTTTTTAGCGCTACTCGCGAGCCAGCGCGTCCACCGGGTCAAGGCGTGCGGCATTTCGCGCAGGAAGCCAGCCAAACAGCACGCCGGTTAGCGTCGAACATAAAAACGCCGTCAGCAGCGCCAGCGGTGAGAAGCCAATCTCCCAGCCGGGTAAAAAGAGCTGCAGCACAAAGGCAATCATTAGCGATAGGGTCACACCCAGCGCGCCGCCCACCAGACAGACTAAAACAGCCTCAATCAGAAACTGCTGCAGCACGTCGCTGGCCCGCGCCCCGACCGCCATGCGGATACCTATCTCGCGGGTCCGTTCGGTGACCGATACCAGCATAATATTCATCACGCCAATACCGCCAACCACCAGCGCGATAACCGCCACCAAAGTCAGAAACAGCTGTAGTGTATGTGTGGTCCGTTCCGCCGTTTTCAAGATGCTGTCCATATTCCAGGTGAAAACATCTTTTTTGCCGTGCCGCAGTTCGAACAGACGCAGCAGCTGCTGTTCGGCGGTTGAGCTATCGTATCCTTCATGTACCCGCACGGTGATTGAGTTCAGCCACGACTGCCCCATCACCCTCCCGGCCATGGTGGTATAAGGCAGCCAGACGCGGAGGATTTTGCTGCTGCCGAACATCGACTGCTTCTCATCCGCCACGCCAATCACCGTCGCGGGCATATTGCCAACCAGAACAACCTCGCCCACCACCCGCGCCTTGTGCGGAAAGAGCTGGCGTCGGGTATTACTGTCCAGCACCACCACCTGCGCCCGGCTGCTTAGCTGCAGCTCATTGAAGGTATTGCCTTCGCTAAAGGTCATGCCGTAGACGTTGAAATACTGCGCCCCGACGCCCTCGGCGCTGGCGGCAACGTCGATATTATCGGCGCGCAGGCGCAGGTTTTTCGATACTGCAGGCGTCGCCGAGCTGACCCAGGGCTGCTTCTGAATAGCCAGCAGATCGTCATACTTCAGCGCCTGCTGATAGCGGGGATCGTCATCGCCGAAATCCTTCCCGGGATAGACATCAATCGTGTTAGTGCCGATGGCGCGAATGTCCGCCAGCACCATCTGCTTCGCCGCATCGCCCACCACCACAATCGACACCACCGAAGCGATGCCGATAATAATGCCGAGCATGGTGAGCAGGGTGCGCATTTTATTGGCGGTCATTGCCCGCCAGGCCATTACCAGCGCTTCGCGAAAGCCGCTGCTGAACTGACGCCATGCGGAGGGTTCGGCCGCAGCGCTCTGGCGAATAACGCCGGCGCTGCTCGCGCCCTTAGGCGGCGGATTACGCACGATCTCGCCGTCGTGGATCTCAATGATCCGCTCGGCCTGCGCCGCCACCAGCGGATCGTGGGTGACGATGATCACCGTATGCCCCTGCGATTTCAGCTGATGCAGGATAGCCATCACCTCTTCGCCGGAATGGCTGTCCAGCGCGCCGGTCGGCTCATCCGCCAGAATAACTTCCCCGCCGTTCATTAGCGCACGGGCAATGCTCACCCGCTGCTGCTGGCCGCCGGAGAGCTGCGAAGGCTGATACTCCGCCCGATCGCCGAGCCCCAGGCGCACCAGCAGCTCGCGCGCGCGCTCCAGGCGAGCCCGTCGCTCAGTACCGGCGTAGACCGCCGGCACCTCGACGTTCTGTACCGCCGTCAGGTGCGACAGCAGATGGTAGCGCTGGAAGATAAAGCCAAAATGCTCTCGCCGCAGCCGGGCCAGCTCGTCACCGTTGAGCCGCGATACGTCGGTTCCCGCCACCCGATAGGTGCCGCTGCTCGGCTTATCGAGGCAGCCGAGGATGTTCATCAGGGTCGATTTACCGGAGCCGGAAGCGCCGACAATGGCCACCATCTCTCCGGCGTTGATGCTCAGCGTGACCCCCTTCAGGACATCGACGCTCCCGTCGCCGGAGAGATAGCTGCGGCGTATATCACGCAGTTCGAGCAGGGCCGTCATTTAGCCGTCCCGGGCGCGCTTTCCCCGACGATGACCTCATCGCCTTCGTCTAAGCCCTTGACTATCGCCACATCAATATCGTTGCGCGCGCCGATGGTGACCTCGCGCTCTTTGACCTCGCCGGTGCGCAGCAGCCGCACGCGATAGCGGTTTTCGCCGATGGCATCCCCCAGCGCGCTCAGCGGAATAGTGATCACGTTTTTCACTTCCGCCATCTGGATATGGACCTGAGCCGTCATTTCGAGGCGCAGGATCCCCTGCGGGTTCGGAACCTCAAAGCGGGCGTAGTAGAAGATAGCGTCGTTGACCTTTTCCGGAGTGGGTAAAATATCTTTCAGGGTCCCTTCGTAGCGGGTAAGCGGGTCGCCAAGCACGGTGAACCACGCCTTTTGCCCGGCGCGAAGGTGGATCACGTCCGCCTCAGAGACCTGCGCTTTCACCAGCATGGTGCTGAGATCGGCGAGGGTCAGAATATTTGGCGCCTGCTGGGCGGCAATCACCGTCTGCCCCTGCAGGGTGGTGATTTGCGTCACTTCCCCGGACATCGGCGCCAGAATTTTGGTGTAATCGAGGTTAGTTTTCGCGGTATCCAGCGTGGCCTGGTTGCGCTTAACCTGCGCCTCGATGGTGCCAATCTGCGCCTCTTTGACCGCTAAATCGGTGGCCGCGGTATCCAGCTCCTGACGCGAGACCAGCTGGCGCTGCGCCAGCTGCTGCTGACGGGCTAAGGTCACGGCGGCCAGCTGACGCTCGGCGCGGGCCTGATTCAGCTGCGCGCGCAGCTCCATCAGCGTCGCTTCGACTTCCTTAATTTGGTTCTCCGCCTGTTCGGGATCGATAACCCCCAGCAGCTGATCCTTCTGTACCTTATCGCCGATGCTCACGCGCAGCGTTTTCAGCTGCCCGCTCACCTGCGCGCCAACGTCGACTTTACGTACCGCGTCCAGCTTACCGGTCGCCAGCACGCTCTGCTGGAGATCGCCTTTACGCACCACCAGAGTCTGATACTGCGGCAGCGGCGCATTCAGCACCCGCCATCCCCAGATGGCCAGAGCCAGTACGATAATGGCCAGTAGCCACCAGACTTTCCTGCGTTTTCCATTGAGCTTCATAAAAATTCCTGATGTTTTAAACCGCAGCGCAAGCCGATGATTCTATCTGGAGATAGCGAAAACATAACCCTGAATTTGCTGCATCCTTACCGCCAGCGCGCTTAATCCGCCCGGCCACGCGCCAGCCACAGCACGCGGGAGAACATTTTCTTCAGCAGCGCCGGCACGGATTCAACCCCGCGCCTCCCGGCTTCCATCGCCACTTCAATCGCCAGGTCCGGCTTTGATGAGCGATGGATAGCTTTGGTGATCACCCGCCGCAGATTCATCGGCACGTTTGGCGGCAGCTGCGCCACCCGATGATAAACATCGCTAAAGCCCTGGCGATACATAAAGTGTTCCATGTCCAGCGCCGGCAGCGTTGTCAGATGGTCACGCTCCAGGTCGCGATCGTCGTTAAGCAGACTGCGCACCGTCGCGGCGTATTTCTTCCCTGCCTCGTCGCCATCGACCAGAACGTGCCATTGAATACCCATCCGGCGGGCGAACTTAATCAACGGCTTTAGTCCCGACTGGGCAAACTCAATGACCTTCACCCCTTCCGCATCAAAGTGATGCCCGCACTGTCTGGCCAGTTCGTTGATAACCCAGGTTTCGGTCTCCCCTTCCACCAGCAGCCAGCAGCGGGCAAACAGCGACGAAGCGCGGTTGAAGCGAATGTGAAAAGCGATGCGCCGGCTGTCTTCGGCATTCATTCCCCCCGGCCCAAGCCGCCATGCCGAGACGCGCGACGATTCGCGCACCAGGCGGCAGACGTGCTCAACGGGAGTCAGCGACAGCAGCTCGCCGGAGTTGGTGGTGGTCACGCGCTGCAGTGGCAGCAGGTTGAGCAGATGCCAGGCGACGGAGAGCATAATCGGGTGCAGCCGGGTTTCCGGATCTTCAATCAGCAGCAGCGGCCGCGCGTCGCGGTCGAGCCGGACCGTGCCCTTGGCCTGCAGCAGAGTAGAGAACAGGCCGAGCAGGATGACTCGGTGGCTTCGCCCGCCGGGCTTATCAATCATCCGGTTGATGATATCCAGATAGCGCCAGCTGCGCTGTTCATCGTGGGAATGGCGGCGCATCAGGCGGTTGCGGGACTGCACGCTGCTCTGCTCGGCAAAATAGTGTTCAAGGAGCTGCACCATGGCCGACAGCCCCTGACGAATCTGGCCGTCGGTTAAATTTTGCGGATGGCTCACCAGCTCGCGGGAGAGATAATCCAGCTGGCGGGCGGTGATTTCAATTTGCGGAGAGTGCGGCACGCTGTCGTTATGAATGCGCCGCATAAAGCGGGCGTCGCGCAGGCGCAGAACCGGCATCAGGCGCACCAGGTGGCGCACGAGCTCGTCGATATCCTCCAGCTCCAGCGCTTCCCCTTTGCCGTCAATGAAGCTGCGCAGCGTCATTACGCTGCCGTCATCGGCCAGCTCGCCCTCCAGGCGATAGAAAATTCGCTGATAGCCGTCATCACAGGGGACCCAGCTGTCGCTGAGCGGGCGAAAGCGCCGCACCCGATGGTGGCCAGGCTCGCTCTCGCGGAAGGTCAGAATGATGTGCAGATGGTGCTCACGTCCCTGCACGTCGCCGGGCGGAAACCAGAAATCATCCCGGACAAAATGATAAAGCTCGAACTCTGGCGACAAGAGCAGCGTCAGGGCATCCAGAAGGCTGGATTTTCCCCACGCATTCTCGCCGATCAGCACGTTATTTTGCTCCAGCATCAATGATAAACGATTGATACCGCGAAAACCGACGATCTCCACGCGCTCAAGAAGCATATCCCCTCCGCTCAGTCACCACTTTCTCCTTCAGTTATCAGCAGTATAGCGACACATGCTGGAACATGACACTACCGCAAACGCCAATATCAGCAGAGGCGAAAAATAACGTTTTCAATATGATTATTGATAAGGGTATTTGTTTAAAAAATAATTCATTCATTGCAGTGGTTACATCTATTATTTTTGTACTACTCTTTTCTTGCACAGTGAATGGTATAAGGATTAACATCACCTTGCCCTAAATCAAATTACATCTATTTATTTAACTGGTTACGGGATGACGATCGTCCATAAAATAGCGACGCTTTATTTTTATCTTCATCCTTTAGTTGATAAATAAAGATCGGCACGTTAAATCGTGCTCATTAACATTATTATTTGAGGTGGTTATGTTTAGAAAATTAGCAGCGGAATGTTTTGGTACATTCTGGCTTGTGTTCGGTGGCTGCGGTAGCGCAGTTCTGGCAGCAGCCTTCCCGGAGCTGGGAATAGGGTTTGCCGGGGTCGCTCTGGCCTTTGGTTTAACCGTATTAACGATGGCGTTTGCCGTGGGGCATATTTCCGGCGGGCACTTTAACCCGGCGGTGACCTTAGGCCTGTGGGCCGGCGGTCGTTTCCCGGCCAAGGACGTGATCGGTTATATTATCGCCCAGGTAGTTGGCGGTATTATTGCAGCGGGCGTTCTGTACGTGGTTGCCAGCGGTAAAGCGGGCTTTGACGCAGCGGCCAGCGGCTTTGCGTCCAACGGCTTTGGCGAACACTCTCCGGGCGGCTACTCAATGCTTTCGGCGATTGTCATCGAAATTGTGCTGACCTGCGGCTTCCTGCTGGTTATTCACGGCGCAACGGATAAAAACGCCCCGGCGGGCTTTGCACCGATCGCTATCGGCCTGGCGCTGACCTTAATTCACCTCATCAGCATTCCGGTAACCAATACCTCCGTCAACCCGGCGCGTAGCACCGCGGTCGCTATCTTCCAGGGCGGCTGGGCGCTGCAGCAGCTGTGGCTGTTCTGGGTGATGCCAATCATCGGCGGGATCCTCGGCGGCGTGCTCTACCGCACGCTGCTGGAAAAACGCAGCTAGTCTCACCGTAGACTTGCGCTCAGGCCCGGCTATGCCGGGCCTTTCTTTTTGGTGACGGCTTTACTCGGTACCATGATTTGGGTAGTGTCAGTGGCGCTATTTTCATTCTGCAAGGACCAGCCGTTCATGTTTTCGGGATTATTAATCATTCTGCTGCCGTTGATTATCGGCTATATCATTCCACTTCGTCAGCCGGTAGCGCTTAAAGTCATCGCGCGACTTTTGAGCTGGATTGTCTACGTTATCCTCTTTTTCATGGGGATCAGCCTCGCCTTCCTCGACAATTTAGCCAGCAACCTGCTTTCCATTCTTCATTACGCCGCGGTAAGCGTCGTCGTTATTATGCTGTGTAATATTGCGGCATTAATGTGGCTCGAGCAGAAGATGCCGTGGCGCAGCCAGCATCGGCAGGAGAAATTACCTTCGCGCGTGGCGATGGCAATGGAATCACTGCAGCTATGCGGCGTGGTACTTATTGGTTTCCTGATTGGCTTAAGCGGTCTGTCATTTCTGCAGCACGCCACCGAAGCCAGCGAATATACGCTGATTTTCCTGCTGTTGCTGATTGGTATTCAGCTGCGCAATAACGGTATGACCCTGCGGCAAATAGTGCTTAATCGCCGGGGAATGATTGTGGCGGTCGTCGTCATGGCCAGCTCATTACTCGGCGGGATGATCAACGCCTTTATTCTCGACCTGCCGCTCAAAACCGGGCTGGCAATGGCTTCAGGATTTGGCTGGTATTCGCTCTCAGGGATCCTGCTGACCGAATCCTACGGGCCGGTGATTGGCAGCGCCGCGTTTTTTAACGATCTCTCCCGTGAGCTGCTGGCGATTATGCTTATTCCCGGCCTGGTTCGCCGCAGCCGCTCAACGGCCTTAGGCCTCTGCGGCGCGACCTCGATGGACTTTACGCTGCCGGTATTACAGCGCTCCGGCGGCGTTGAAATCGTGCCGGCGGCGATTGTTCATGGCTTTATTCTCAGCCTGCTGGTGCCCGTGCTGATGGCCTTTTTCTCCGCTTAATACCCCTGTGGCGGTAGTCATCTACCGCCAAAATTGCGCTAAATCAATCTCCCTGTAAATTGTATTAGAAATCCCTTTAATCCCTGCGCGCCCGGGCATAACCTTAAACATGTATATTAAATATAACTTTAAAAAAGGTGTGACCATGTTTTGTGTGCAATGTGAACAAACCATCCGTACCCCCGCAGGGAACGGCTGCTCTTACGCGCAGGGTATGTGCGGTAAAACGGCCGAAACCTCCGATCTGCAGGATCTGCTGATTGCCTCCCTGCAGGGCCTCTCCGCCTGGGCCGTTAAGGCTCGTGAATATGGCATCGTTGACCATGAAATTGATAATTTTGCGCCGCGTGCCTTCTTCTCCACGCTGACCAACGTTAACTTCGACTCTCCGCGCATCGTGGGCTACGCGCGTGAGGCCATCGCGATGCGCGATGCGCTGAAGGCCCAGTGCCTGAATATTGACGCCGGCGCGGCGCCAGACAACCCGATGGCCAGCCTGGAGCTGGTTAGCGACGATTTGGGCGACCTGCAGCGTCAGGCGGCAGAATTTACCCCCAACAAAGACAAAGCAACCATCGGCGAAAACATCCTCGGCCTGCGTTTGCTGTGCCTGTACGGCCTGAAAGGCGCCGCGGCCTATATGGAGCACGCTCACGTTCTGGGTCAGTACGACAACGATATCTACGCTCAGTACCACAAAATTATGGCGTGGCTGGGCACCTGGCCTGCCGATCTGAACGCTCTGCTGGAGTGCTCAATGGAAATCGGCCAGATGAACTTCAAAGTGATGAGCATTCTGGACGCCGGTGAAACCACCAAATACGGCCACCCGACCCCGACTCAGGTCAACGTGAAGTCGGTTGAAGGTAAGTGCATCCTGATCTCTGGTCACGACCTGAAAGATCTGTATAGCCTGCTCGAACAAACCGAAGGCACCGGCGTTAACGTCTATACCCACGGTGAAATGCTGCCGGCGCACGGCTACCCCGAGCTGCGTAAATTCAAACACCTGGTCGGTAACTACGGCAGCGGCTGGCAGAATCAGCAGGTTGAATTTGCCCGCTTCCCTGGCCCTATCGTGATGACCTCCAACTGCATTATCGATCCGACCGTTGGCGCCTATGACGACCGTATCTGGACCCGCAGCATCGTCGGCTGGCCGGGCGTGAGCCACCTTGAAGGCGAAAACTTCGCGCCGGTGATCGCCCAGGCGCAGCAGATGGCGGGCTTCCCGTATAGCGAAATTCCGCACCTGATCACCGTAGGCTTCGGCCGTCAGACCCTGCTGGGCGCGGCGGATACGCTGATCGACCTGGTCAGCCGCGAAAAACTGCGTCATATCTTCCTGGTCGGCGGCTGCGACGGCGCGCGCGGCGAGCGCAACTACTTCACCGACTTCGCGACCAGCGTTCCGGACGACTGCCTGATCCTGACCCTGGCCTGCGGTAAATATCGCTTCAACAAGCTCGACTTCGGCGATATCGAAGGCCTGCCGCGCCTGGTGGATGCCGGTCAGTGTAACGACGCCTACTCGGCTATTATTCTGGCCGTCACCCTGGCTGAAAAACTGGGCTGCGGCGTGAACGACCTGCCGCTGTCGCTGGTGCTCTCCTGGTTCGAACAGAAAGCGATCGTTATCCTGCTGACCCTGCTCTCACTCGGCGTGAAAAACATCGTCACCGGCCCAACCGCTCCGGGCTTCTTCACCCCGGATCTGCTGGCAATCCTCAACGAGAAATTTGGCCTGCGCTCTGTGACGACCGTTGAACAAGACATGCAGCAACTGTTGAGCGCGTAAGGAGCGATCGAATGACTATGCCAACCCAGCAGTGCCCATGGCGGATGCAGGTACACCACATCCATCAGGAAACCCCCGACGTCTGGACGGTATCGTTGCTGTGCCACGACTACTATCCCTATCAGGCCGGGCAGTATGCGCTGGTCAGCGTACGCAACTCGGCGGATACGCTGCGTGCCTACACTATCTCCTCTACGCCGGGCGTCAGCGAGTACATTACGCTGACCGTGCGTCGTATTGATGACGGTGCCGGCTCTCAGTGGTTAACCCGTGACGTCAAGCGCGGTGACTATATCTGGCTGTCCGATGCGATGGGTGAGTTTACCTGTGCAGATAAGCCGGCGGACCGTTTCCTGATGCTGGCAGCCGGCTGCGGCGTGACGCCGATTATGTCGATGCGTCGCTGGTTGGCGAAGTACCGCCCCGAGGCGGATGTGCAGGTCATTTTCAACGTGCGTTCGCCTGAGGACGTTATTTTCGCCGAAGAGTGGCGCCAGTACGCGGTCACCCTGGTGGCGGAAAACAACGCCACCCACGGCTTTGTTGCCGGCCGCCTGACCGCCGATCTGCTGAAAAGCATACCGGATCTGGCCTCGCGTACCGTGATGACCTGCGGGCCTGCGCCTTATATGGAAATGGTTGAGCGGGAGGTCAGCGCGCTGGGCGTCACGCGCTTCTTTAAAGAGAAGTTCTTTACGCCGGTTGCCCAGGCGGCCACCAGCGGGCTGAAGTTTACCAAACTGCAGCCGGCGCAGGAGTTCTATGCGCCGCCAGGCACCACCCTGCTGGAGGCGCTGGAAAGCAACAAGGTTCCGGTTACCGTCGCCTGCCGTGCCGGCGTCTGCGGCTGCTGCAAAACCAAAGTCGTTGCCGGCGACTATACGGTCAGCAGCACCATGACGCTGACCGGGCAGGAGATCGCCGACGGCTACGTGCTGGCCTGCTCCTGCCATCCGCAGGGCGATCTGGTTCTGGCCTAGCGGGGAATCATCCTCAACGGCAAGCCCCGCCCTGGCGGGGCTTTTTTTATTTCCACGCTGGGTCTTTTACCAGCGAATAGCGGCCGGCGCCCATAAAGGCAATCGCCAGCGCGCCAATAAAGAAGTAGACCAGGCTCTCAATCGCCCAGGCGCCGGTTTTATCCAGCTGCCAGGTTTCTCCCGTACCGACCATCAGCCACGCCACCACCATGGTAAACGCCAGCACCAGCGCCGCCGGTCGGGTGAGGATCCCCAGAATCAGCAGGCACGGCGCCAGCACCTCGCCCACCAGCACGCCATAGGCAATAAAGCCCGGTACCCCTTTCGCCACCAGCATCCCGCCAATCCCCGCGACGCCGTCAAACAGCTTATGCAGCCCGTGGAATAGCATCAGCCCGCCCACGGCAAGTCGTAACAAGAGTTTGCCAAAATCGTCGTGAGCTAGCATTTTATTAACAGCATTTAACAGTGATTTAACCATTTGAAATGATTCCTGTTTACCCCTTTAGTGGTTACAGATTATGCGCAATTTTCGCACAAGAATACCAGCTGAAAATGGGAGGGAGATGCGGGCGTAACGATGAGTTTCATCTAAGCTTGTAAGCGTTATCACATAAAGGAGATGGAGAACCATGAAACAGACCGTGGCCGCATACGTAGCGAAAACTCTTGAACAGGCCGGCGTGAAGCGCATCTGGGGCGTCACCGGCGATTCACTCAACGGATTGAGCGACAGCCTGAACCGCATGGGCACCATTGCATGGATGCCGACGCGCCATGAAGAAGTTGCCGCGTTTGCCGCCGGCGCCGAAGCCCAGCTTACCGGCGAGCTGGCGGTCTGCGCGGGCTCCTGCGGCCCGGGCAATCTTCATCTGATCAACGGCCTTTTTGACTGTCACCGCAACCACGTTCCGGTGCTGGCCATCGCTGCCCACATTCCCTCCAGCGAAATCGGCAGCGGCTATTTTCAGGAAACCCATCCGCAGGAGCTGTTCCGCGAATGCAGCCACTATTGTGAGCTGGTCTCCACCCCGGAACAGATCCCGCAGGTGCTGGCCATCGCCATGCGCAAAGCGGTCCTCAACCGCGGCGTTTCGGTGGTGGTGCTGCCGGGAGACGTGGCTCTGAAGGCGGCCCCGGAAGGCGCCAGCAGCCACTGGTACTCCGCCCCGCTGCCGGAAGTGACGCCGCCGGCGGAAGAGATCGCTCGCCTGGCGCAGCTGCTGCGCTACTCCAGCAACATTGCCCTGATGTGCGGCAGCGGCTGTGCCGGAAGCTGGTCGCGTTCGCCGCTAAGCTCAAGGTGCCCATCGTCCATGCCCTGCGCGGCAAGGAGCACGTTGAGTACGACAACCCTTATGATGTCGGAATGACCGGGCTGATCGGCTTCTCGTCCGGCTTCCACACCATGATGAACGCCGACACCCTGGTGCTTCTCGGCACCCAGTTCCCCTACCGGCCCTTCTATCCCAGCAGCGCGAAAATCATTCAGATTGATATCAATCCCGGCAGCATCGGCGCGCACAGCAAAGTCGATATGGCGCTGATCGGCGATATCAAATCGACCCTAAAAGCGCTGCTGCCGCATCTGGAAGAGAAGACGGATCGCCGCTTCCTCGACAAAGCGCTTGAGCACTACCGCGAGGCGCGTAAGGGGCTCGACGATCTGGCCAAGCCCAGCGATAAGGCCATTCACCCCCAGTACCTGGCGCAGCAGATTAGCCGCTTCGCCGCTGACGATGCCATTTTCACCTGCGATGTCGGTACGCCAACCGTCTGGGCCGCCCGCTATCTGAAGATGAACGGCAGGCGCCGGCTGATCGGCTCGTTTAACCACGGCTCAATGGCCAACGCCATGCCGCAAGCGATTGGCGCGAAGGCAACGGCGCCGGAGCGTCAGGTGGTGGCGATGTGCGGCGACGGCGGCTTCAGCATGCTGATGGGCGACTTCCTCTCGCTGGCGCAGATGAAGCTGCCGGTAAAAATCGTGATCTTTAATAACAGCGTGCTGGGATTTGTCGCAATGGAGATGAAGGCCGGGGGCTATCTGACCGACGGCACCGAGCTGCACGACACCAATTTCGCCCGCATTGCCGAAGCCTGCGGCATTAAAGGCATTCGCGTCGAAAAAGCCTCTGAGGTTGACGAGGCGCTGCAAACCGCGTTTAGCACCGACGGCCCGGTGCTGGTCGACGTGGTGGTCGCTAAGGAAGAGCTGGCGATCCCGCCGCAAATCAAGCTGGATCAGGCCAAGGGTTTCAGCCTGTATATGCTGCGCGCCATCATCAGCGGACGCGGAGATGAAGTTATCGAACTGGCGAAAACCAACTGGCTCAGGTAAAACATCCTTTTGAGCCCACACAACATCATTCATGATGCATCGAAGGCCCCGCTGGGGTGGTTTATGCGGCTAACGCGGATACAGCGTGAAGGATGAAACACTAACAAGGAAATGCCGTGATAGATCTCCGCAGTGATACCGTAACCCGTCCGGGGCGCGCCATGCTGGATGCCATGATGTCAGCCCCGGTCGGCGACGACGTTTATGGCGACGACCCGACCGTTAACGCGCTCCAGCGCTACGCCGCAGAGCTGGCCGGCAAAGAGGCGGCGCTGTTCCTGCCGTCCGGCACCCAGGCGAACCTGGTGGGCCTGCTGAGCCACTGCCAGCGCGGCGAAGAGTATATCGTCGGCCAGGGCGCGCATAACTATCTGTACGAAGCCGGCGGCGCGGCGGTGCTCGGCAGCATTCAGCCGCAGCCCATCGACGCGGCGGCTGACGGCACCCTGCCGCTGGATAAGGTCGCGGCAAAGATTAAGCCTGACGATGTCCATTTTGCCCCCACTCGCCTGCTGAGCCTCGAAAATACCCATAACGGCAAGGTGCTGCCGCGCGAATACCTCAAACAGGCGTGGGAGTTTACCCGCGAACGCGGCCTGGCGCTGCACGTCGACGGCGCGCGCATCTTTAACGCGGTGGTGGAGTACGGCTGCGAGCTGCGCGATATCGCCCAATACTGCGACTCCTTCACCATCTGCCTCTCTAAAGGTCTGGGAACGCCGGTAGGCTCGCTGCTGGTCGGCAGCCACGACTACATTCACCGCGCCACCCGCTGGCGTAAAATGGTCGGCGGCGGCATGCGCCAGGCCGGAATTCTGGCGGCTGCGGGCCTGTACGCTCTGCAAAATAACGTCGCGCGCCTGCAGGAGGACCACGACAACGCCGCGTGGATGGCCGGGGAGCTGCGCGCCATCGGCGCAGACGTCACCCGCAACGACACCAATATGCTGTTCATCCGCGTTGGCGAAGAGCAGGCCCAGGCGCTGGGCGCGTTTATGCAGCAGCGCGGCGTGCTGATCAACGCCTCGCCGGTTGTCCGTCTGGTCACCCATATCGACGTCAATCGTCAACAGCTGGCGGAAGTGGTTGGCCACTGGCAGGAATTTTTGAACCGCTAAGGAGTCAGGCGTGTCGCAACGAATTCTGGTGCTCGGCGCCAGCGGCTATATCGGCCAGCATCTGGTGCAGGCATTGAGCGATCGGGGCTATTGCGTGCTGGCGGCGGCGCGCCATATCGAGCGGCTAAAAAAACGCAATCTCCCGGGAGTGAGCTGCCATGCCATCGACCTCACCCGGCCGCAGGGGCTTTCTGCCCTGCTGGCGCAGGCGGACACCGTTTACTATCTGGTGCACGGCATGGGCGAAGGCGGCGACTTTATTCGGCACGAGCGCGAGGTGGCGCAAAACGTGCGCGACGCCCTGCGCGCGACGCCGGTAAAGCAGCTGATATTTCTCAGCTCGCTGCAGGTACCGGCGGCGGAACAGTCTGACCACCTGCGCGCCAGGCAGGTCACCGCCGACGTTCTGCGCGAGTCCGGCGTGCCGGTCACCGAGCTGCGGGCGGGCATCATCGTGGGCGCCGGCTCCGCCGCGTTCGAGGTGATGCGCGACATGGTCTACAACCTGCCGGTTTTAACACCGCCGCGCTGGGTGCGCTCGCGCACCACGCCTATCGATCTTGAAAACCTGCTCTATTATCTGGTGCAGCTGCTCAACCATCCGTGCGCGGAACATCGCGTCTTCGAAGCCGCCGGGCCGGATGTTTTAAGCTACCAGCAGCAGTTCACCCACTTTATGGCGGTCAGCGGCAAGCATCGCCTGCTGATCCCGATCCCTTTTCCCACCCGCTGGATTTCGGTGTGGTTCCTCAACGTGATTACTTCGGTTCCGCCGACCATCGCCAAGGCGCTGATTCAGGGGCTGAAGCACGATCTGATCGCCGACGATCGCGCGCTACGGGCGCTGATCCCCCAGCCGCTGATCTCCTTTGACGAAGCGGTACGCCGCACGCTTAAAGAAGAGGAGCAGCTCGTGAACTCCAGCGACTGGGGCTACGACGCGCAGGCCTTCGCCCGCTGGCGGCCGGAGTACGGCTACTACCCTAAGCAGGCCGGCTGCACGGTTAGCACCACCGCCAGCGCGGCGGCAATCTGGCAGGTCGTCAACCAGATCGGCGGCAAAGAGGGCTACTTCTTCGGCAACGCGCTGTGGAAAATTCGCGGCGCCATGGACCTGCTGGTAGGCCATCGCCTGGCGAAAGGCCGACCGTCGCGCGACCTTCTGCAGACCGGCGACGCGGTTGACAGCTGGAAGGTGATTATTGTCGAACCGGAAAAGCAGCTCACCTTACTCTTTGGCATGAAGGCGCCCGGCCTGGGGCGCCTGAGCTTGACCCTCAGCGATAAAGGCGACCACCGCGAGCTCGACGTCCGGGCCTGGTGGCACCCTCACGGTATGCCGGGGCTGTTCTACTGGCTGCTGATGATCCCCGCCCATCTGTTTATCTTTCGCGGCATGGCGCGACGTATTGTCCGGCTGGCAGAGCAAATCACAGGCAAATAGGAAGTATCTACGTCATTCTGCTATCATTCTCATTGCATCGTGAGGAGAATCACGGAAAAATGCGCACGAAATTCTTTTCTGGGACAGTAGGTTGATATGAAGGTACTGGTTACCGGTGCGACCAGCGGGTTAGGCCGCAACGCGGTGGAATATCTGCGTAACAAAGGCATCAGCGTCAGAGCGACCGGGCGAAACGAAGCGATGGGCAAGCTTCTGAGCAAAATGGGCGCCGAATTTGTCCCTGCAGATTTAACCGAACTGGTTTCATCCCAGGCCAAGGTGATGCTTGCCGGTATCGATACCCTATGGCACTGCTCAAGTTTTACCTCGCCGTGGGGCACGCAGCAGGCCTTCGATTTAGCCAACGTCCGCGCCACCCGTCGCCTTGGCGAATGGGCCGTGGCCTGGGGCGTACGCAACTTCGTTCATATCTCCTCTCCTTCGCTCTATTTTGATTATCACCACCATCGCGACGTACAGGAAGATTTTCGCCCGCACCGCTTTGCCAACGAATTTGCCCGCAGCAAGGCGGCGAGCGAAGAGGTGATTAATCTGCTGGCCCAGGCGAACCCCAATACCCGCTTTGCCATCCTGCGCCCGCAGGGTCTGTTCGGCGCCCACGACAAAGTGTTCATCCCCCGCCTCGCGCAGATGATGCAGCACTACGGCAGCGTAATGCTGCCCCGCGGCGGCCGCGCGCTGGTTGATATGACCTACTATGAGAATGCGGTGCACGCGATGTGGCTTGCCAGCCAGCCGCAGTGCGACCACCTGCCTTCCGCCCGGGCGTGGAATATCACCAACGGTGAACCGCGCACCCTGCGCAGCATCGTGCAAAAGCTGATTGATGAGCTGGGAATAAAGTGCCGTATTCGCTCGGTCCCCTATCCGATGCTGGATATCATCGCCCGCAGCATGGAGCATTTTGGCAATAAGTCAGCCAAGGAGCCGGCCTTTACCCACTACGGCGTCTCCAAGCTGAACTTTGATTTTACCCTTGATATTTCCCGCGCTGAGGAAGAGCTGGGCTACCGCCCGGTAGTGACGCTGGATGAGGGAATTATCCGCACCGCGGCCTGGCTGAAAGATCACGGCAAGCTGCACCTCTAGCGCCAAATTAACCCTGGCCGTATTTCTCCAGCAGCGCTTCGGCGATGGCCTGGGTTTCCGCATCGGCGACGCCGTCCCAGCGCGCCGGCCGGAAATGCATCTGAAAGGCCATCATCACCCGTTTCTGCTGCGCTGGCGTCATCTCCGGCGTCACCTGATAGCCGTAACGGGCGAGTAAATCCAGCAACTCTGCGCTATCGACCGGCTGCCAGGTCGGGCGACCGTTGAGATAAAACGCGACCCGATCTTCATCCGGCCAGGCGCCAATGCCCTGTTCGGCCAGCTGGCGCCAGGGGAATAGCGGCCCGGGATCGTCCTTACGCTGTGGCGCAATATCGGCATGAGCCACCACGTTTTGCGGCGCAATGTGGTAGCGGGCGATAATATCCTTCGCCAGGGGGATCAGGGCATCAATCTGCGCCGGGCTAAACGGCGTAAAGCTTTTTACCCCCGCCGCTTTCTGCCAGCCGCGGTTTTCCAGCTCAATGCCGATAGAGGTGTCGTTAATGCGCGTACTGCCGCGCCAGAAGCTAATCCCCGCATGCCAGGCCAAATCCTCTTCCGGCACCAGCTGCCAGATGCGCGGCTTACCGCGGTGCAGCGGCGGTCGTTCAGGGATCAGGTAGTGGGAGCTCACCTGGTTGTCGGTCAAGGTCGCCAGCGAGACGTCAAAATCATCGGCGGTATAGTGAATGACCAGCACCTTCACCCGCGGGTAGGCGGCCTGCGCCGGATGGCGGGTATCCAGCTGATAGCCGTCACGATCGATAATCCCCTTTTCCGTTGCGCAGCCGGCCAACAGCAGCGCAACGAGAACCATCACTCCCCTGAGCTTCATCGGGAGGCCCTCCCGGCGCGTGCGGTGAAACATACCATCACAAAATCCTTCCTTTTGGCCTAAGAGAGCCTGAGCGTTGCGACATAAGGCGGGGCAAAGCGCTCACATCTCTCCCGCATTCAGTAAAAGGTGCAACCGTTAACACGAAATTATAATAATTACGGACGGCAACAAATACGTTTTCCCATTTGCGGCGGCGTTAATAACAACCTGTTTTATGATAAACGATAAGCTCGGCGCTGTCTGCCAGGGGTGATTCAACGATCGGAACGACCATTTTATATAAGATAAATTTATACTAACGACAGTTATAAAATGATGATAAGACGATGCTCAACCACAGGCATCATGCAGGTCGCCGCCTGCAACGAAGCCGGGTTCATCTTTTCCTTACGAATTCGCGAGTTAGCGGTCATGGTTTTGTAGTATTTTGCTTGAAATTTTTTCTTATTTGATTCAATCTGAGTTCGCTCATGAGTAGTTAAAATAAGAGCATGATGATAGCAAGATAAACAATGGAGTTTAAAAATATGAAATATGCAGCTTTAGTGGCAGGTGCAGCATTGTTTTTGACCGCAAACGCCTTCTCCGCAGAAATCTTATCTAAAGAAGATTTTGCCAAGGTTGAGACTCAGTATCAGAAAGTCGGTACGATCTCTTCTACCGGCCAGACCGCACCAAGCGATGCGCGTGCTGAGCTGATTAAGAAAGCCGATGAAAAAGGCGCAGACGTTATCGTTCTGTCCTCCGGCAATACTGATAAAAAGCTGCACGTCAGCGCCAATATCTATAAGAAGAAGTAATTAATTCTTTTCGAAAGAAACATTATCATCGTCAGATGATAATGTTTCCCATCCAGAACCGCGCGAGCAATATTTATTTTTAGATAGCATGACTATTTACCGCTATCGCATTCTGTCATCAAATACCCGCAACGTCCCCGAATCAAACGCTCAAACGTCACGCAGAAAGTCAATCGCTGCGCCAGCGTCTTTATGTTTTCCAGCAAACTCATGTTTAAACGCATAAGCCCCTGCCGGTGAGTCAATGCTGTCTATACTTCTGGGGTATAAAAATGAGACTCAATTTTAAACATTGCAGGTAGAAAATGAAAAAAATCGCGTTAATTATCTCTGGGCTCCTCTATTCCGGTCTTTCACAGGCAAGCGCGCTCTATTTTTATGAAATAGGTACCGAAGATGTCGGCCTTGCCGGCGCGGGCCAGGCCGCGAGGGCGCAGGATGCGTCAACGATCGTGACTAACCCCGCAGGAATGACCCGCCTGCCGGACCATATGTTCACCGGCGGGATGCAGGCGATGGGCGGGGATATCTCGTATCAGCTTAAGGATGAGAACGGCAGAAGCAGCCCCGGCAACGTGATGAACGTATTTCCTAACGCCAGCGGCTTCTATACGCAAAAAATCAATGACGACCTTTACGCCGGCATTGGTCTCTACGGCAACTACGGCTTAGGGATCGATTTTGGCAACTGGGCGGGCGATCGGCTGATCAAGAAAAGCACCATGGTCGCGATGACGCTGAGCCCGTCGCTGGCCTATAAGCTCAACGACCGTCTCTCCATTGGCGCGTCCGCTAACCTTAACTACGGCTTCCTTTCCCTGACCCGCAGCGTTGATGGAACCGACCAAAAGGACAAAGATCACGACTGGGCCATGAGCTATCGCCTGGGTCTGCTGATGCAGCTGACGGAGCAAACCCGCGCCGGTATCACCTGGACCAGCAAGACGGACTACAACTTCAATATTGACGGTAAGGCCCGCTTACCCAATCTGCCGAATACCGAGTACGACCTGCCGATTTCAGCCCAGGTTCGCGCACCGCAGCAGATCATGCTGAGCCTTGTGCACGACATCAACAAGCAGTGGTCGGTGATGGGGGATTTAGGCTGGCAGGACTGGAGCCAGTTCGGTAGCCCGCAAATCACCGTTGCCGGCAAGGAGAGCGACAAACAAAACCGCCTGAAGGACTCCTGGCATACCGCGGTGGGCGTCCAGTACCGGCCGACCGAGCAGTGGCGTTTGAACGCCGGGGTAGGTTTCGATAGCACGGTATACGACTCGCAGAGCGACGTGGCGCTCACTCTTCCGACCGGCGACGAATGGCGCTTTGCCACCGGCGCGCAGTATCAAATTACGCCGGCAAGCAATATCGGCGTCGCGGTCTCCTACCTGCACATGCAGTCGTCGCACGTGAAATCGCCGGAAATTATCGCCGGGGATTACGATCATCCGTACCTGTGGTTCGCCAGCGTCAACTACAGCTACCAGTTCTGATAGCGAATATCGCCCGCTGCTCCATCGCGCATCGGGCAATATTTTCATGGACTTAAATCAGTTTGAATAGAAATCTTACCGGTTTAATCTGCAGAATATCCTGCCAGATTTTATGTAAATCAATCACTCCCGCCAGCCCCAGCAGTGCCAGCGTAATCAGTACCGTCGCAGCGGTAATGATCAACATCAGGCGCACCATATTACGCTGAATTTTATCCTGCTGCTTCGCCCGGCGCTCATCCTTCTCATGCTCGACCAGGGTGGCAATGGCGTTTCCCTGGACCCTATATACGTTATTATCTACCGCCAGCTCGCCGGAAAAAACCAGCGACGCCATTAACAACGTCACCTTCCGGCGAAACTGCTCGTTGCGAATATGCTGATACCACAGCTTGCCGTATAAAATATCGATAACTTCATCGACCGTAATCCCGGATGAGAGCCTTGAAGGCCGCTGATGCACAAACTCGTTAACGATCAGGCCGAGCAGGTAAATACGGTCCTGGCTCCTCACCTCGCGCTCGCGGAAAAAAGCGGACACCACCGCAGCCTTACCCCTTAAGAGGGCTGTTTTTATATTAAAAATAGGTAGGTAGCAGTTAACAAAATAGCCAAAAACGTTTGTGAAGGTTATCTTGCCATATTTTTTATAGCTAACAATCTCACTCTCCATTGCGGCCAGGCGGGCGACAGGGAAAGCAATATCGCTATTGGCAGCGGCCCCAGTTGGATTTAAACAGCGCATGCTGACATCGCTGCCGTTAAAACCCGTTAACTGATAGCGGTTACGCTCAACGTCGGCAAAATAGACCGCGTAATAATCGTAAGGATCGCCGCCGCGTTCATTTTTGGCCACCAGCTTTGGTAAATGCGCGGCCCAGATCCTGGCCTTCAGGCTGGCCAGCGTTTTTCTTAACATAATATATTCCGTCGAGGTAGGTTAATACTGGCTATAAATATAGCCTGAGATTGACTCAATCTTTTAGCATTAAGCCCGATCGGTGGTTTATTTTTAGCTAAGAACAGGTTTTACAAAGCGGCATTTATCAATATAAAAGCTGCGTTCTGGCACCAGAAAATAGCGCTCGCGCTGAGCCAGATGCATTAATGCAGTCGGATAACGGCGATAACTTAATAGCTTAGCTCTTAGAGTCAAGCGCATTCTGGAGCCAGTGCGCTATGCTTGAACAGCAACTAATAACGTAGTGAGCTTATAAGGAAATCATCATGCGCTACAAAATCATGGCCTTTATTATCCCCTGCGCGCTGGTACTTAGCGCCTGTACCACCGTCACGCCGGCCTATAAAGATAACGGCACCCGCAGCGGTCCCTGCATCGAAGGCGGCCCGGACGCGGTTGCGCAGAAATTTTATGATTATCAGATCCAGCACCGCAATAGTGACCTGACGGCGCTGCGTCCCTACCTGAGCGACGATCTGGCGAAGCTGCTCAACGACGCGCGCCAGGATCCTTCCCGCAACGCCGTGCTGCAGTCCAACCCGTTCTCCAGCTCGGCCACCCCGGCCGATAGCGCGGATGTCGCCAGCGCCTCCACCATCCCGAACAGCGATGCGCGCAATATTCCGCTGCGCGTTGAGTTCAGGCAGGGCAGCAAAATCTGGAAAGATGAGGTGCTGATGATTCAGGAAGGCCAGTGCTGGGCGGTAGATGACGTTCGCTACCTCGGCATTAACGCCCACGCGCCGGCGGGTTCACTGCAACAGAGTCTCGAAAAACGCGGATAAGGGCGCTGAACCTGCTCTACAAAACCGATAACCCCGGTAAAATGTCGGTATTTCATGCGGTAATGCCGACATTTGCTCCCGCCTCCCCCACGAACCCATATTTTGTGCTAAGTTTAGAGGTAAATGCGGGTTACATTTAACTTTTAACGCATAAATATTGCATAACTATTCTGTCAAAGGTAGTATTTGCGGCCTCAATAGCTATTCGTATCAGACTGCCCAGATGAGTATTAAACTAAACGGCATTAACTGCTTCTACGGCGCGCACCAGGCGCTGTTCGACATCACGCTGGATTGCCCGCAGGGGGAAACGCTGGTGCTGCTCGGCCCAAGCGGCGCCGGGAAAAGCTCGCTGCTTCGCGTACTCAACCTGCTGGAGATGCCGCGTTCCGGTACGCTACATATCGCCGGTAACCACTTCGACTTTACCAAAGCGCCGTCTGACAAAGCCATCCGTGAGCTGCGCCAGAACGTCGGTATGGTTTTCCAGCAGTACAATCTGTGGCCGCACCTGACCGTGCAGCAAAACCTGATTGAAGCTCCCTGCCGCGTGCTGGGTCTCAGCAAAGATAGCGCTCTGGCCCGCGCCGATAAGCTGCTGGAACGTTTGCGCCTGAAACCCTACAGCGACCGCTATCCACTGCACCTTTCCGGCGGCCAGCAGCAGCGCGTCGCCATTGCGCGGGCGTTGATGATGGAGCCGCAGGTGCTGCTGTTTGATGAGCCAACGGCGGCGCTCGATCCGGAAATTACCGCCCAGATCGTCAGCATTATCCGCGAGCTGGCGGGTACCGGCATTACGCAGGTCATCGTCACCCACGAAGTGGAAGTGGCGCGTAAAACGGCCAGCCGCGTGGTGTATATGGAAAATGGCCATATCGTTGAACAAGGGAATGCTGACTGCTTCGCGCATCCGCAGACCGACGCGTTTAAAAACTATCTTTCACATTGATGTTTTTCGGGGAAATGACGATGAAAAAAGTACTGATTGCCGCGCTTCTGGCCAGCATGAGCCTTTCTGCTACCGCAGCCCAGACCATCCGTTTTGCCACCGAGGCGTCCTATCCTCCGTTTGAAACGACCGACGCCAACAACAAAATCGTCGGCTTCGACGTCGATCTGGCTAACGCGCTGTGTAAAGAGATCGATGCCACCTGTACCTTTACCAACCAGGCTTTCGACAGCCTGATCCCTGGCCTGAAATTCCGCCGCTTCGACGCGGTGATGGCCGGGATGGACATTACGCCTGAGCGCGAAAAGCAGGTGCTGTTTACCGCCCCTTACTATGAAAACTCCGCGCTGTTCGTGGGCCAGCAGGGCAAATTTACCAGCATCGAGCAGCTGAAGGGCAAAAAGGTCGGCGTCCAGAACGGCACCACCCACCAGAAGTTCATTAACGACAAGCATCCGGAAATCACCACCGTTCCGTACGACAGCTACCAGAATGCGAAGCTGGATCTGCAAAACGGCCGCATCGATGCCGTATTTGGCGACAACGCCGTGGTCACCGAATGGCTGAAGAGCAATCCGAAGCTGGCAGCGGTGGGCGATAAGGTGACGGACAAAGACTACTTCGGTACCGGCCTTGGCATTGCGCTTCGTCAGGGCAATACCGAGCTGCAGCAGAAATTTAACGCTGCGCTGGAAAAAGTGAAAAAGGATGGGACTTACCAGACCATCTATAGCAAATGGTTTCAGAAGTAATCCTCAATGAACGAATTTTTTCCATTAGCAAGCGCCGCCGGGATGACCGTCGGCCTTGCGGTCTGCGCGCTGATTATCGGCCTCGCCCTGGCGATGCTTTTTGCCGTGCTGGAGTCAGTCAAATGGCGCCCGCTGGCGTGGCTGACCACCGGCGTGGTAACGATCCTCCGCGGGCTGCCGGAAATTCTGGTGGTCCTGTTTATCTATTTCGGATCGTCGCAGCTGCTGCTCACGCTCTCTGACGGCTTTACCCTCAATCTCGGCTTTGCGCAGATCCCGGTGCAGATGCAGATTGAGAACTTCGACGTCAGCCCGTTCCTGTGCGGCGCGGTGGCGCTCTCTCTGCTGTACGCCGCCTACGCCTCGCAAACCCTGCGCGGCGCGCTGAAAGCGGTGCCGCAGGGACAGTGGGAGTCGGGCCAGGCGCTGGGGCTGTCGCAAAGCGCGATTTTCTTCCGCCTGGTGATGCCGCAAATGTGGCGTCACGCCCTGCCGGGGCTCGGCAACCAGTGGCTGGTGCTGCTTAAAGATACCGCTCTGGTCAGCTTAATCAGCGTTAACGATCTGATGCTGCAAACCAAGAGCATTGCCACCCGCACCCAGGAGCCGTTTAACTGGTACATCATCGCGGCGGCAATCTACCTGGTGATCACTCTGCTCAGTCAGTACATCCTCAAGCGTATTGACCAGCGTGCGACGCGCTTTGAACGGAGGCCCGGCTGATGCTCGACTACTTACCAGAACTGCTCAAAGGGCTGCATACCAGCCTGACGCTGACCGCGGCCTCGATCGTCGTCGCGCTGATTCTGTCGCTGATCTTTACCATCATCCTGACGCTGAAAACGCCGGTGCTGGTATGGATTGTGCGCGGGTATATCACGCTCTTTACCGGTACGCCGCTGCTGGTGCAGATCTTCCTGATTTACTACGGTCCGGGCCAGTTTCCGTCGCTGCAGGAGTACCCGGTGCTGTGGCATCTGATTTCTGAGCCGTGGCTGTGCGCCCTGATTGCCCTGTCGCTCAACAGCGCCGCCTATACCACCCAGCTCTTTTATGGCGCGATACGCGCCATTCCTGAGGGCCAGTGGCAATCCTGCGGCGCGCTGGGGATGAGCAAGAAGGACACCCTGGCGATCCTGCTGCCGTACGCCTTTAAGCGCGCCCTCTCCTCCTACTCCAACGAGGTGGTGCTGGTCTTCAAGAGTACCTCCCTGGCTTATACCATTACGCTGATGGAGGTGATGGGCCACAGCCAGCTGCTGTACGGACGAACCTACGACGTTATGGTCTTCGGCGCGGCCGGTATCGTGTACCTGATCGTCAACGGCCTGCTGACGCTGCTCATGCGTCTGGTGGAGCACAGGGCGCTGGCATTTGAGCGTCGAAGCTAACGTTCTGAAATGCATAATTAGTAAATAGAAAGGCGGGTAATGCTGATGAATTACCCGCCTTTTTCATATAAATAAAAAATACTTATACATCTTTATTGAATATAAATTCATTTAATGGCATTGTGAAACCCGGCCGCAAGCACGGCACGACATCATAAGATTGACCGACGGGAGTTCGACGATGAAAAAGTTAGTTCTGGCTGCACTGCTTTCCACTTTCGCTTTTGGCGCCGTTGGCGCAGAAAAAATCAGCTTTGGCGTTTCCGCTACCTATCCACCGTTTGAATCCATGGATGCCAATAATCAGATCGTTGGCTTCGATCTCGATCTGGCGAAAGCGCTGTGCAAACAGATGCAGGCGGAGTGTACTTTTACCAACCACGCCTTCGACAGCCTGATCCCGGCGCTAAAATTTAAAAAATATGATGCGGTGATTTCCGGCATGGACATTACTCCGGAGCGCAGCAAGCAGGTGTCGTTTACCGACCCGTACTACGCTAACTCCGCGCTGGTTATCGCCAAAAAAGACGCCTTCCACTCCTTTGCCGATCTGAAAGGCAAACGTATCGGCATGGAAAACGGCACCACTCATCAGAAATACCTGCAGGATAAGCATCCTGAAGTGAAAACCGTCGCCTATGACAGCTACCAGAATGCGTTTATCGACCTGAAAAACGGCCGTATTGATGGCGTATTTGGCGATACCGCGGTGGTTAACGAGTGGCTGAAAACCAACCCGCAGCTCGGCGTCGCCACGCCGAAAGTAACCGATGCGCAGTACTTCGGTACCGGCCTTGGGATCGCGGTTCGTCCGGATAACAAAGCGCTGCTGGAGAAGCTGAACGGCGCGCTGAAAGCGATTAAAGCGGACGGCACCTATCAGAAAATCAGCAGCCAGTGGTTCCCTGAGTAAGCGCGGGCCCTTCCCGACTCCGGGCGTGAGCGCCTGAGGCGGGCGCCCGGCCAGCACGGCGCGGCCGGGAAAACCTTACAGCGGCAGGGTAAAGCGGAAGCTGGCCCCTGCCGCCGCCTCCTGCAGGCGAATATCGCCCCCGTGCAGCTGCAGCATGCGGCGCACGATCATCAGCCCCAATCCCCCCGCAGACTCCCGACGCTGACCAGGTTCAAGTACCGAAGGCCGTTCGAAGAGGGTTGCCCGCAGCTCGCTGGCGACGCCGGGGCCGCTGTCCGCCACCTCAACCACTATCTGCGACGCCTGCTGGCGCGCCGTCAGGCGAATCACTCCTCCTTGCGGCGTGTGGCGAATGGCGTTATCGAGCAAATTGGTCAGCACCCGCTCCATCATCGATAAATCGGCCACCACCGGCGGCAATCCCTCGGCCAGCGACAGCTGTAAACCGATGCCGCGGGTCGCAATCGCCAAATCGAATTTCTGCGCGACGTCCTGAACCAGCTCGGCGAAGATAAATTTCTCCGGCTGCGGTTTGATGCCGCCGTGTTCGAGCCGGGCCAGCTCAAACAGCTGCTGCGACAGATGGCGAACCTTATTGCCCTGGCGCAGCGCGATATTCAGATACTGCTGGCGATCCTCGGCGTTGAGCCGGTCAGCCTTCAGCGTCAGGGTCTCCAGATAGCCCAGCAGCGAGGTCAGCGGCGTGCGCAGATCGTGGGAGATATTGGCGATAAACTCGCGCCGCTGGCGGTCGCTATCGGCCAGACGATCCCACTGGTCGGCAATCTGGCGGGCCAGCGCAATAAAGCGATTATGCAGGATCGCCACCTCATTCCCGGGATGCGGGTCGGGCGCCTGGGCCGCCAGCGCTTTGATCGCCACCATGCTGTCCGGGCCGGAGATCGCTACCTGGGCGGTCAGCTGACGCACCGGGCGCGTGACCCAGAACCACGCCAGCCCGCCCGCCAGCAGGCCAAACAGCGCCACCAGCAGCAGCGTCCACAGCAGCAGACTCCACAGCGTCTGCTGCCAGGCCGTGGCCGCCAGTTCGTTAAAGGTTTCGCCCTGCAGAATAATATAGAGATAGCCGCGCAGCTGGCCCTCCTGGCGCAGCGGCGCAACGCTAAAGACTTTCTGCTGCCCGAGGCTGCGGGGATCGTCGCCGTACACCGGCCACGCGGCGCCGGAGAGGAACGCCTGCACCGGCGCCAGATCGATGCGCTGGCGTTTGATATGGCCCGGCGGCGCGGCATCGGCTAACAGCTCGCCGTCGGGAGAAACCAGATAGAGCTCAACGCTGGGGTTAAACACCATCAGCCGATCGAACAGCGGCTTCAGCGCCTGACGATCGACCTGCCCCTGCGCATCCAGCAGCGGCTCGCGGGCGACAATTTGCTGCGCCAGCCCGGCGGAAAGACGCTGCACCATCGCGTTACCGTACTGCGCGCTGGTATAGAGCTGAACGAGGCACACCGCCGCCGCGCACAGCAGCAGCAGCGAGGTGAAGACCAGCGCCAGGCGCTGGCTCAGGCTGAGACGGCGCATCATTGCCCCACCTCCTTGCGCTCCACGGCAAACTTATAGCCCTTTCCCCACACGGTGAGGATAATTTCAGGCTCCGTCGGCTCGTGCTCGATTTTGCTGCGCAGGCGGTTGATATGGGTATTGACCGTATGCTCGTAGCCTTCATGCTGGTAGCCCCAGACGCTGTCGAGCAGGGAGAGGCGAGAGAAGACCTCTCCCGGATGGCGGGCGAAGTAGTACAGCAGATCGAACTCGCGCGGGGTCAAATCAACCGGCTCGCCGCGCAGTCTGACTTCGCGCGACAGCGGGTCGATATTGAGGCCGTGGCAGGCGATGCGCCCGGCATCCATCAGCAGATTTAGCCCCATCGCCTCCTGGCGGCGGAACACCGCTTTGACGCGGGCGATAAGCTCCAGAACGGAGAAGGGTTTGGCCAGATAATCATCCGCCCCCATCTCCAGCCCCTGCACGCGCTGGGTTTCGCTGGATCGGGCGCTGATGATGATCACCGGCAGATAGCGGGTCATCTGGCGGATGCGCCGGCAGATCTCCAGGCCGTCAACGTTCGGCAGCATCAGGTCAAGGATCACCGCATCCCAGGGGCTTTTTTCCAGCAGCCTCAGGGCCTCTGCGCCGTCCGCTACGTGGGCAATCTGATACCCCTCGTCCTGCAAATTCAGGCGCAGCAGGGCGGCAATATCATCGTCATCTTCAACTAACAGGATTTTCTTCGCCACCGGTGTCGCTCCGCTAATATCATGCTCTTATTAGCAAAGCTTACCCGATTTTGGCCGGCAGAAGAGTTCACATTTTGTTTAAACTTCGCGGACCAGCAGCGTCAGCACCTCATAGTGCGCGGTGTGGGGGAACATATCGAACAGCTGCACCCGCTCGGTGCGATAGCCCGCCAGCTGAGCGATATCTTTCGCCATCGTGCGGGCGTTGCAGCTGGAGTAGATGATATAGGGCGGAGCCATGCGGCTTAAGTAGTCGCACAGCTCGCTGCCAATCCCACGACGCGGCGGGTTCACCAGCACCAGCTGCGGAACTTCGCCCTCGCCGGTAGCAAAACGGGTGGAGTCCAGCGCCTGGAAGCGGAGGTTGCTGAGGCCAAGCTCGGCGGCGGACTGCCGCGCGCAGGCAATGGCCTCTGGCGCAATCTCAATGCCGGTCAGCCGCATCTGCGGGGTGGCGCAGTGCAGGCCGAAACCGCCGACGCCGCAGAACAGATCCCACATGTGGTCTACCGGCAGCTGGCGCACCCAGTCCCGGGCGGTGGCGTACAGCCAGCTGGCGACTTCGGGGTTGGTTTGAAAGAAGCTTTGCGGGCGGATCCACAGCGGTACCTCGTTGAAGCGCTCCGCCAGCGCCTGCTGCGAGGTGAGGAAAATCTCCTGCTCCCCTTCCATAATCGCCATATGCACCGGCTGAATATTGGCGGTAATCACCTTCAGCTGCGGCAGCTGCGCCTGCAGCCACGGCAGCGCGGCGCGCAGCTGGGCGAGCTTCGCCTCAGAGCGCAGCACAAAGCGCAGCATCATGCCGCCGTCGAGGCGGCTTTCGGTGAGCAGCAGATACTTCAGCTCTCCGCGTCGGCGGGCCACCTGATAGGGCGTGAGGCCGGCGCGGGCGATAAACGGCTTCAGCAGGGCGAAGACCGGCGCAAAGCTTGCCGGGTAGAGCGGACAATCGGTGAGGTCTTCAGGGTTGCCGTCGCGGTGCAGCATGCCGAGCAGCGGGCGCTCAACGCTGCCGCTGACCACCATTTTGGCCTTATTGCGAAAGCCGGTTTCTGGACCGGAGACCGATTGGCACCACGTCGCCACCGGGCGTTCTGCCAGCAGCGACCGCAGATCGGCCATTTTATCGGCGAGCTGTTGTTCTGCCGGCAGTTCCAGCCACTGACAGGAGCGGCAGCGGCCCGCGTCATAGAGTGCGCAGTGCATAAAAAGACCTTCAAAAAATCAGGGGCGGGGATTGTATCACCGTTATTGCAGTTGGAAAAAGCGTCGGCACGATGCCGGGATAAACAGCAGCGCCAGCACCAGCAGGTCCGGCAGCTTCTGCATCACCAGGGAACGGAAAATTTCCCGCTTCGATTCGCCGGCAATGCTGAACAGTTCAGGGTAGCCGTAGCCCAGCGAGGCGGCCCACAGATAGCCGCTGACGATAATCTGCGTCAGCAGGTAGATCCAGCGCGCCCGGTTCTGCCCTTTGACCAGGGAAAACGCGCACCAGATTTCAATAAACACCAGCAGCAGGCTTGAGAAGAAAACCAGCGTCAGGGGCCACGTCTGCACGCTGCGGTGGATAAACTCACTCATCCCCCGCACGCCAAGCTGATTGAGGATCATCAGCAGGTCGAGGGCGCGAATTAAAATAATGGCGAACGCCGCCACCTGCACCAGCGCAGGGACGTTCAGGCGAGCATGAGATGAGCGAGCTTTAGTAAACAATCCCAACGGTTGAGTCTTCCATGAAAACGGCGTCGCACAATCGCGACGCCGGCACCAGGTCTTGTTATCGATTTTAGGGGCTTCAGCCGCGTCTTGCACGCTGGATATCGCGTACTCGCTGCTTTTCTGCGCGGGCCATCAAATACCAGGCGATAAAACCAACAATCCCGACCACGCCGAGGATAAGCGTCGCCAGGGCGTTGATTTCCGGATTGACGCCCATGCGCACGCTGGAGAAAACCAGCATCGGCAGCGTGGTGGCGCCAGGACCGGAAACAAAGCTGGCAATCACCAGATCGTCCAGCGACAGGGTGAATGCCAGCAGCCAGCCGGAAATCACCGCCGGCATGATCATCGGCAGCGTGATGATGAAAAATACCTTCAGCGGCGCGGCGCCCAGATCCATCGCCGCCTCCTCGATGGAGTGATCCAGCTCGCGCAGCCGCGACGAAATCACCACCGCAACGTAGGCGGTACAGAAGGTCACGTGCGCCAGCCAGATGGTCAGCATACCGCGATCCGACGGCCAGCCAATCGCGTGTCCCAACGCGACGAAAAGCAGCAGCAGCGACAGCCCGGTGATCACGTCCGGCATCACCAGCGGCGCGGTGATCATAAACGCAAAGCCGCTCGACCCGCGAAAGCGGCCAAAGCGCACCAGCACCACCGCGGCGATGGTGCCGAGGATCGCCGCCGCCGTCGCCGCGCAGGTGGCGATAGTCAGGCTCAGACCCACGGCGCTCATCATCGCATCGTCGTGGAACAGCTCGCTGTACCAGCGCGTTGACCAGCCGGCCCACACCGTCACCAGCTTCGAGCTGTTAAACGAGTAGATAACCAGCATCAGCATCGGCGCATACAGGAAGGTAAACCCGATCACGAGGATTAATATTCGCCACGGCGAACGCACTACCGGCAAATCATTCATCCGTGTTCCCCTATCTGTTTTTGCTGATGCTTGTGGAACCACATAATCGGTACGATCAGCAGCAGCAGCATCACGATGGCCACCGCCGACGCGACCGGCCAGTCGCGGTTGTTAAAGAACTCCTGCCACAGCACGCGGCCGATCATGATGCTGTCCGGGCCGCCGAGCAGCTCAGGGATAACGAACTCGCCCACGGCCGGAATGAAGACCAGCATCGAGCCGGCGATAATTCCGCCCTTGGTTAACGGCACGATCACCTGGAAGAAGGTTTTCAGCGGGCGAGCGCCCAGATCCAGCGAGGCCTCCACCAGCGAGTAGTCGATGCGCGTCAGCGCGGTGTAAATAGGCAGCACCATAAACGGCAGGTAGGCGTAAACGATGCCGATATAGACCGCCAGGTTGGTGTGCAGGATCTCCAGCGGCTGGTCAATAACCCCCAGCCACAGCAGAAAGTTATTCAGCACGCCGTTGCTTTTCAGCAGCCCCATCCACGCGTATACGCGGATTAAGAACGAGGTCCACGACGGCAGGATCACCAGCAGCAGCAGGATATTGCGCGTTGAGGGCTTGCTGTGCGCCACCGCCCACGCCAGCGGGTAGCCCAGCAGCAGGCAGCAGAAGGTGGAGATCCCGGCCACCTGCAGCGACTGCAAATAGGCCTCAAAGTAGAGCGGATCGTCGGTGAGCTGCAGGAAGTTCGCCAGATTAAGGGTAATCGTCAGCTGACCGTCGGCCCACTCCAGCAGATCGGTATAGGGCGGAATAGCCCGCGCCATCTCCGCGAGGCTGATTTTAAAGACGATCAGGAACGGCAGCAGAAACAGCAGCGTCATCCACAGATACGGCAGCGCAATCACCAGCTTGCGGCCGTGGGCCATTTGCAGGCGCGTTAGCCACGGCGTTGCGCCGCCCGGCTTTTTCGCCCCTGCCGGTGGTTCTAATGTACTCATCGCCCTCTCCTTACACCGTCAGAACAACGCAGCTATCCGCGTCCCAGCATAAACGGACTTCATCACCCCAGGTTGGCGAACCTTTGCGATGACGATGTTCGTTCTGCAGCTGGGCGCTGAGCATCTGCCCGCTTTGCAGGCGCACGTGGTAGATAGACAGATCGCCGAGGTAGGCAATGTAGATAACTTCCCCGACGGCAAAGTTATAGCCGTCCGCCGGCGGCTCGTCGCAGAGCATGATTTTCTCCGGACGCAGGGCGACCCACACCGGCACGTTATCGACGACGGAAGCGTCGGGGTCAACCTTGAGCGGATGCACCAGCCCCGGCGACTTCAGCACCAGGCCGTCCTCCAGCCGCTCCTGCACCAGCCCTTCGAAGACGTTGACCGAGCCGATAAACTCCGCGCTGTAGCGGGTCGTCGGGTGCTCGTAGATCTCCTCCGGTTCGCCGATTTGCACGAACTTGCCGCGATTCATGATCGCAATGCGCCCCGCCATGGTCATCGCCTCTTCCTGATCGTGGGTCACCATGACGCAGGTCGCCCCCACGCGCTCGAGGATGTCCACTACCTCCAGCTGCATTCGGTCACGCAGCTTTTTATCCAGCGCGCCCATCGGTTCGTCGAGCAGCAGCAGCTTCGGTCTTTTTGCCAGGCTGCGGGCCAGGGCCACGCGCTGACGCTGGCCGCCGGAAAGCTGGTGCGGCTTACGTTTGGCAAACTCCTGCATATGCACCAGCGCCAGCATCTCCTGCACCCGGCTGGCGATTTCGGTTTTCGGCAGCTTGTCCTGCTTCAGGCCAAAGGCGATGTTCTGCTCCACCGTCATATGGGGGAACAGCGCGTAGGACTGAAACATCATGTTAATAGGCCGCTGGTACGGCGGGACGCGCGACAGGTCGACGCCATCGAGCATAATCTGTCCGGCGGTCGGCTGCTCAAAGCCCGCCAGCATGCGCAGCAGCGTTGATTTCCCGCAGCCGGACGCGCCCAGCAGGGCGAAGATTTCGCCTTTATAAATCGTGAGATTGACGTCATCGACGGCGTGCTGACCATCGAACGATTTGGTCAGGTTACGGATTTCCAGCAGCGGGGTCAGCGCTTTCGGGGCTTTCATTTGTGGGCGGGAAATTAGGTCATTCACTTAAGCGCTCTCCGGCAAAAACTCACCACCGTATGGCCCGGTTGCCATACATCATTCTTTATCGTGCAGTCGCACCATCCTGGTGCGTTTTTTTAGCCGGGCATACTGCAATACTCCGGCTATTTATACCCTTTTCAGGCCCGGCGAACCGGGCCATCAGGTTTTATTTCCCGCTTTTTACCTTGGTCCACGCGCGGGTGCGCACGCGGTCAATTTTCGGCTCCTGCACCTTCAGGGTGAACAGCTTGGCGAACACGTCGGCCGGCGGATAAATTGCCGGATTGCTGCGGATGGCTTCGCTGACCAGCGGCGTTGAGGCCTTGTTGCCGTTGGCGTAGTACACCTGATCGCTAATCTTAGCGATAACTTCAGGGCGCATCAGATAGTTAAGGAACTGATAGGCTTCATCTTTATTCTTCGCATCTGCCGGCATCGCAAAGACGTCAAAGAACGCCATCGCCCCCTCTTTCGGAATAAAGTAGGAGACGTTGACGCCATTTTTCGCCTCTTTGGCGCGGTTTGCGGCCTGCCATACGTCGCCCGCCCAGCCGATCGCGACGCAGATATCGCCGTTGGCCAGGTCGTTAATATACTGCGAGGAGTGGAAGTAGCGGATGTTCGGCCGCAGCTTGAGCAGCAGGTCGGTCGCCGGACCGGTATAGTCATCGGCCTTCATGCTGTTCGGGTCTTTGCCGAGGTAGTTAAGCACGGTGGCAAAAATCTCTTCCGGTGCGTCAAGGAAGGAGACGCCGCAGCTTTTCAGTTTTTCGAGGTTTTCCGGCTTCAGCACCAGATCCCAGCTATCCAGCGGCGCGTCTTTACCCAGCGCGGCCTTCACTTTATCGACGTTATAGCCAATCCCGGTGGTGGCCCACAGATACGGCATCGCGTATTTATTTTCCGGGTCGTGCTTAGCGACCAGCTTTAAGACTTCCGGGTCGAGGTTTTTCCAGTTGGGCAGCTTGCTTTTATCCAGCGGCTGGAACACGCCCGCCGCCAGCTGGCGCTCGAGGAAGCTGGCTGAGGGTACCACCAGGTCAAAGCCGGTGCTGCCCGCCATCAGTTTGCCTTCCAGCACTTCGTTGGAATCAAAAACGTCGTACACCACTTTAATCCCGGTCTCTTTTTCAAAATCGGCCACCGTGTCCGGGGCAATATAGTCAGACCAGTTATAAACGTGCAGGGTTTTCTGTTCAGCGGCGAGCGAACCGGCAGAGACGGCCATCAGCGCGCCGGTAACCAAGCCTGTTAACCATTTTTTACCAAAGGCGGTCATATCTCTTATTCCTTCTCAATGCCCGTTAACCACGGACTTAATATACGCAATTATCCGCATGCAAAAATCATGCATATTTTTTCATTGTCTAAGAAAAGGAGAGAGGACCTCTCCCGGAATGGTTGCCCGCAACTGGAAGCAGCGTCAGAATAACTGTAGCCAGAATAAGAGGCTATAGCCCAGGTAAAATAACGGCTTTTATCAATTTTTTATGCAATATGGGTCTATGTGATAAGCCGAAAGCGGCAGAATGGCGGTGAATAATTCTTTAACGGCGGGTTAATAGCAGAATAAAAGCGTGTAATACGCAGCCGCTCTGGCAGTGGCTGCGCTATTCACCGGCGAGGCTAGTGAAGAAAATGGTGCTGAACCTCCTGCACCGCGAGATCATCTTCCTCATCGGCCTTATACAGCAGCTGGTTGGCCGCGGCTTCGAGGATAACCATCGAGATCTGCTCCTCGCCCTGGCGGAAGAACCAGCCGAACTGCTCGAGGGTAATGCCGACGCCCACCGGCAGCGCCTGACAAACCACCAGCTTGGGCAGATTGTCGTCCTGGATATCGAGGAAGGCTTTGGCGGTCAGCGAACTGGCGTTAATCGCCGAGAGATCCGCCGCCAGAGGCAGCAGCGCGGACGGCTTCACCTCGGCCAGCGCGGAAAAGAGCACCACGTTATCCACCAGATCGAGCTTGGCGTCAAAAATGCCGTCGAAGTTCTGCATGTGCGGCAGGTGCAATGCCTGGCAGGAATCACACTCAAAAAAGCTGATGCCTAATTCGTCGAGCCAGTGACGTAACGTATCCAGACCCGGAACGACCAGAGAATCCATATGACCTGTAACCTCTTGCTGTGGAAAAACGACGTCATAGCTTACGCAAAAAACGCGGCGCATACCATGAAAGTGTCATCAATGCGCGCTATCCGCCCATTTTCAGGCAGAATTCTGGCGTCGCCTGGCGCTCAATCCAGGCAATCATGTGCCCGGCGATATCCACCCCGGTGGTGGTTTCAATGCCCTCAAGGCCCGGCGAGGCGTTAACCTCCATTACCAGCGGCCCGCGGTTAGCGCGCAGAATATCGACCCCCGCAACGTCCAGACCGAGCGTTTTTGCCGCCTTGATGGCGATCGCTCTCTCCTGCTCGCTAATCGTTGCCACCGTAGCGACGCCGCCGCGGTGCAGATTGGAGCGGAAATCGCCCTCTTTCGCCCGCCGCTCAATGGCCGCCACGACTTCGTCCCCCACCACCAGGCAGCGAATATCCCGCCCTTTCGCCTCGGCGATATACTCCTGCACCAGAATATGGGCGTTGAGCACGCGGAAGGCGTCAATCACGCTCTCCGCCGCCTGGCGGGTCTCTGCCAGCACCACGCCGATCCCCTGCGTGCCCTCGACCAGCTTGACCACCAGCGGCGCGCCGCCGACCATGGCGATCAGGTCGCTGGTGTCGTCCGGGGAGTGGGCAATACCGGTCAGCGGCAGGTCGATCCCCTGACGCGCCAGCAGCTGCAGCGAGCGCAGCTTGTCGCGCGCGCGGGTAATGGCGACGGATTCATTCAGCGGATAGCTGCCCAGCAGCTCGAACTGGCGCAGCGCGGCGGTACCGTAATAGGTAATGGCCGAGCCGATGCGCGGGATCACCGCATCGAAATGCGGCAGCTGGCGGCCTTTATAGTGAATCGATGAGGCCACCGGACTGACGTTCATATAGCAGGAGAGCGGATCGAGGATTTCCACCTGGTGGCCGCATTTGTGCGCGGCTTCGGTCAGGCGGCGACATGAATAGAACGTCCCGTCCCGGGATAATATGGCAATTTTCACCCTGCACCTCGGCAAAAAGGCCCGTTCAGACGGGCCGTTGATAGCTGATAAGTCTCAACATTCGCGCTGGTCTGGCGCAACCCCCGGATGCCAGTCCGGCTGCAGTTTACACGCAATCAGCGCGTTGCCCAGCCCTGCTTATGCAGATAGTCGAGAATAAACGGGCGGCTTTCTTTAATGATGGTGCGGCGGATATGGTCGCTCCAGGTATCCCGGCGCGCGTTGCTGCTGCGCGACAGGTAGTACTGCGCCAGCTGCTCATCATACTGGGCCAGCACCTCGTCATCGACCGGCTGATAGCCGTTTTCATGGACCAGCATCGCCGCCGGCATGCGCGGCTTGACGTCCGGATTATCGGCCGGCCAGCCGAGACACATGCCAAACAGCGGCAGAACGTGCTGCGGCAGGTTCAGCAGCTCGGTCACCGCCTCAATGCTGTTGCGAATGCCGCCGATATAGACCCCGCCAAGACCCAGCGACTCCGCGGCCACCAGCGCGTTCTGCGCCAGCATCGCGGTATCGACGGCGCCAAGCAGAAGCTGCTCCGCGAGGCCCAGCTGGGCGTCGGGGCAAATCTGCAGCAGGCGGTTAAAGTCGGCGCAGAATAGCCAAAACTCCGCCGCCTGCACCACGTGCTGCTGGCCGCCGCTCATCTCCGCCAGCTGCTCGCGCAGGCGCGGGTCGGTAATACGGATAATCGAAGTACACTGTAAAAAGCTGGAACTGGAGGCTCCCTGCGCGCTGGCAATAATCGCCGCGCGCTGCTCATCGCTGACCGGTGCGTCGGTAAAGTGGCGAATGGAGCGGTGGCTACACAGCAGCTCAATGGTCGGCGTCATCTCGTTTTTCTCTGTCTGACAATGAAGAAGGTGTTTTTTTGCTTTCGGTTAACTGGGGAGCAACGATCTTCGCCATCCGCCACACCAGCGCGATGGCGGCCGGGATCATCAGCAGGACGCCGGCAAAGATCATTATTAGCGCAGCGGTTGGGCTGGCAAAAGGCGCCGGCAGCTGCAGGTACTGATTAAGCGAGAGCCAGGCCAGCGTCAGCAGTACGATGCCGACGATCTCTATCACCAGAACGCTTTTGGGTAACACAGCGGGCGATCGCATCGCTCTCCTCCAGTCCGTGGGCTTGGCGCGGCGAAGCAAAAATCGTCGCGCAACGAGGTTAGTATAACGGTTTAAAAGCAAAGCCATTTATCAAACATAGCCTTAAACCATCGAAGCAAAAGGCAGAACCTTCTTTTACTCGCCGGCAGAACGCGGCATCATAGCGGTCATTCGCCATCCGGCTGAGATTTAAGGAGAGAAATAATGTTTACCGTAATTTTTGGTCGTCCAGGTTGCCCCTATTGCGTCCGTGCCAAAGAGCTGGCTGAAAAGCTGACCAACGAGCGCGACGATTTTAACTACCGCTACGTTGATATTCACGCTGAGGGCATCAGCAAAAGCGATCTGGAAAAGACCGTAGGTAAACCGGTTGAAACCGTGCCGCAGATTTTCGTCGATCAGAAGCACATCGGCGGCTGCACAGACTTTGAAGCCTGGGCCAAAGAGAACCTCGGCCTGTTTGCCTGAGACGGTTTAATGCTCCGATGAGTTGCTGCGTCTGGTATCGAGCCAGGCGCAGATAAACATAAAGCACAGCGCGCCGAGCGCGCACCAGAATACCGCGCTAAACAGCCACGCCAGCTCCTGCCAGAACGTCCGCTGAGTAACAAAGAAAATCCGCATCATCGCCAGGCAAACCGGCGCCGCCAGAATTGCGCCGACCAGCGGCTGTATCACGCGTCGTCCCGGAGAGAGAGAGCTCGCCAGCGCACCGGGCAGCAAAAAAAGCAGCAGCCCGAGCTCTGGGTTACCGCCAGCCCGAAAGGTGCCTTTCATATGTAGTAACAGCGATAAACAGACCACGATAAACAGAAAAAATCCGCAGACGGCACCCGTCCAGGCACGCTCAGCTTTCACAACATCCTCCTGATTCTGCCTCTAACCCACTTCCAATTAGCCCAGTCAGATAAAGCATTCTGGCAATCCATGCCAATAAAGGCTCCCGCCGGAGTAAATACGATTGTGACTAGCCGCAGCATCCAGGAAGGATTAAACTATCGACTATATTTTTGCCGGTTATAACGGGATGCCAGAATAGGGTTCGGGACAACGCGAACACTGGAGCAACCTTAGACCAAATAACCATTTCCTTCAACAACTTACTAGTAAATGAGAAGTTGGTTTTCGTGAATATAAACGTCGCAGATTTGTTAAACGGGAATTACATCCTGTTATTATTCGTTGTCCTTGCACTCGGTCTCTGTCTCGGGAAACTGCGCCTCGGGTCAGTACAACTTGGTAATTCCATTGGCGTTTTAGTGGTTTCCTTATTATTAGGTCAGCAGCATTTCAGTATTAACACTGATGCGCTGAATCTGGGCTTTATGTTGTTTATTTTTTGCGTCGGCGTCGAAGCCGGCCCCAACTTTTTTTCTATTTTTTTCCGCGACGGGAAAAACTATTTGATGCTCGCCCTGGTGATGGTCGGCAGCGCGATGCTGCTGGCCTTAGGGCTGGGTAAACTCTTCGGCTGGGATATCGGCCTGACCGCCGGGATGCTCGCCGGCGCCATGACCTCCACGCCGGTGCTGGTGGGCGCTGGCGACACGCTGCGCCACTTCGGCCTGCCCGCCGACCAGCTGGCGCTTTCGCTCGATCATCTGAGCCTCGGCTACGCCCTGACCTACCTGGTTGGCCTGGTGAGCCTGATCGTCGGCGCGCGCTATATGCCCAAGCTGCAGCATCAGGATCTGCAAACCAGCGCCCAGCAGATTGCCCGCGAGCGCGGGCTGGATACCGACTCCAAGCGTAAGGTCTACCTGCCGGTGATCCGCGCCTATCGCGTTGGTCCGGAGCTGGTGGCCTGGGCGGACGGTAAAAATCTGCGCGAGCTGGGCATCTACCGTCAGACCGGCTGCTATATCGAACGTATTCGGCGTAACGGCATTCTGGCCAACCCGGACGGCGATGCGGTGCTGCAGAAAGGGGATGATATCGCGCTGGTAGGCTATCCGGACGCCCACGCCCGCCTCGACCCCAGCTTTCGCAACGGCAAGGAGGTCTTCGACCGCGACCTGCTGGATATGCGCATCGTCACCGAAGAGATCGTGGTGAAAAACCACAATGCGGTGGGCCGTCGTCTCGCCCAGCTGAAGCTGACCGATCACGGCTGTTTCTTAAACCGCGTGATCCGCAGCCAGATTGAGATGCCGATTGACGATAACGTGGTGCTCAACAAAGGCGACGTTCTGCAGGTCAGCGGCGACGCGCGACGGGTAAAAACCGTGGCCGACCGCATCGGCTTTATCTCCATTCACAGCCAGGTCACCGACCTGCTCGCCTTCTGCGCCTTTTTCATCGTCGGCCTGATGATCGGGATGATCACTTTCCAGTTCAGCTCGTTCAGCTTCGGGATCGGCAACGCCGCGGGGCTGCTGTTCGCCGGGATCATGCTTGGCTTCCTGCGGGCCAACCACCCGACTTTCGGCTACATCCCGCAGGGGGCGCTGAATATGGTGAAAGAGTTCGGTCTGATGGTCTTTATGGCCGGGGTCGGCCTGAGCGCCGGCGCCGGGATTGGCCACGGCCTCGGCGCCGTCGGCGGACAGATGCTGGCGGCGGGCCTGGTGGTCAGCCTGGTGCCGGTAGTGATCTGCTTCCTGTTCGGCGCCTACGTTCTGCGCATGAACCGCGCAATGCTGTTTGGCGCGATGATGGGGGCGCGAACCTGCGCGCCGGCGATGGAGATTATCAGCGACACCGCGCGCAGCAACATTCCGGCGCTGGGATATGCGGGGACCTACGCGATAGCCAACGTGCTGCTAACTCTCGCCGGGACGCTGATTGTCATCATCTGGCCAGGGCTTCAGTAATTTTTTGAGAAAAAAATGCACATCGGCAGAACTTTTCTTACGGGCATCAGTCATAAGTAGTGCCACTGCTTTTCTTTGATGTCCCCATTTTGTGGAGCCCATCAACCCCGCCACTTAGGTTCAAGGTTGATGGGTTTTTTGTTGCCTGAAATTCCCCATCCTGAATGACCCCGCCGTTTTACAGCGCCGACGCCGGCGTGCGCCATGCCGTTTATTCCCCATAGTTTTGCGCTAACGGGGCAGAAGCTCTCTTAGCTAAAGACAGATCTTCGGCGGCGCTACGCCTCCCCGGCCAGGCGGCCGACCATCAGGCGAATCGCCTCTTTTGACAGCGGCGCGCTGTCGGTGACGAAATGCAGGGTCATGCCCTCAATAAACGCATCCAGCCCGCGGGCGGTCTGCGGTTCGAACCACTGCTCCAGCGTCTGCTGGCTGCGCTGCATCCAGCTCTGCATCACCGCCTTGAGCGCCGGACGGCTGCTGCAGAAGGCATACAGCTGATACATCAGCTCCATGTTGCGCGCGGTGGTCACCTGGGCGCTAAAAATAAGTTCGGCGATGGCGTCGCAGGCCTCATCGCGACTGCTCACCCCGGCAAAAAACTGCTGATACTGAGCGGACATCTCGACGGTAAAAATGCAAAACGCCTCCTCAATCAGCGCGTCTATGCCGCTGAAATAGTAGGTCAGCGAACCCAGCGGGACTTCGGCGCAGCAGGCAATCTTGCGGTGCGTGACCGCATGAATACCGTGGGCGGCAATCGTGTCCAGGGTCGCGTTCAAAATGCGCTCCCGACGCTGGGGGTCGTTCGGTCGACGGGCCATATTTATCTCTTTTCAATTGCGCCCCCATCACGGGTGATGATGGGGATAACGACGGCCAAACATTCGCTAACCTGAAGGCCATCCGGTGTATGTACAAATGTACACAAACTTGCTAGTGTTGTCTGCATCTTCTCTTTCACTGGCGTTTACGGATGACAGCGCAAAACTCCCGCAGAACCCTCCAGCTTCGGCTATGGGCGCTATTTATGTTCTTCTTTATCCCCGGATTACTGATGGCCTCATGGGCCACGCGCACGCCGGCCATTCGCGATCTGCTGGCGCTATCGACGGCGGAAATGGGCATCGTTCTGTTTGGCCTGTCGATTGGCTCCATGAGCGGCATTCTCTGCTCGGCGTGGCTGGTTAAGCGCTTCGGCACCCGCAAGGTGATTCGCACCACCATGTCCTGTGCGGTGGTGGGCATGGCGGTGCTGAGCGTCGCGCTGTGGTTCGCTTCGGCGACCCTGTTTGCCATCGGCCTGGCGATTTTTGGCGCCAGCTTCGGTTCGGCAGAGGTGGCCATCAACGTTGAAGGCGCCGCCGTCGAACGCGAAATGAATAAAACCGTGCTGCCGATGATGCACGGCTTCTACAGCTTCGGCACCCTGATCGGCGCCGGTATCGGCATGGCGGTCACCGGCTTTGGCCTGCCCGCCGCGCCGCACATTCTGCTGGCCGCGCTGGTCGCCATCGCGCCCATTGCGATCGCCATCCGCGCGATCCCCGACGGTACCGGCAAAAATGCCGCCGAGGCCGCTCAGCAGGGGGAAAAAGGTCTGCCGGTCTGGCGCGACGTTCAGCTGCTGCTGATTGGCGTCGTGGTGCTGGCAATGGCGTTTGCCGAAGGCTCCGCCAACGACTGGCTGCCGCTGCTGATGGTGGACGGCCACGGCTTTAGCCCAACCTCCGGCTCCTTAATTTACGCTGGATTCACCCTCGGCATGACCGTTGGCCGCTTTACCGGCGGCTGGTTCATTGACCGCTACAGCCGGGTAACGGTGGTGCGCGCCAGCGCGGTAATGGGCGCGCTGGGCATTGGTCTGATTATTTTTGTTGATAACCCATGGGTCGCCGGGATCTCCGTGCTGCTCTGGGGGCTTGGCGCTTCGCTCGGTTTCCCGCTGACCATTTCGGCGGCAAGCGACACCGGGCCGGATGCGCCGAAGCGCGTCAGCGTGGTGGCGATCACCGGCTACCTCGCCTTCCTCGTCGGGCCGCCGCTGCTGGGCTTCCTCGGCGAACATTTCGGCCTGCGCAGCGCCATGATGGTGGTGCTGGGGCTGGTCATGGTGGCGGCTCTGGTCGCTCGTGCGGTGGCTAAGCCGCAGCCTGAACCTGTCATGGAGAACAGCTAATGAGCATCAAACTGATTGCGGTAGATATGGACGGTACCTTTTTAAGCGATGCCAAAACCTATAATCGCCAGCGCTTCCTCAGCCAGTATCGGCGGATGCGCGAGCAGGATATCCGCTTCGTCGTCGCCAGCGGTAACCAGTACTACCAGCTGATTTCGTTTTTCCCCGAAGTGGCGGATGAGATTGCCTTCGTCGCCGAAAACGGCGGCTGGGTGGTCAACGCCGGCGATGACGTATTTAACTGCCAGATGCCGAAAGATCACTTTCACGCGGTTATCGACTTTCTGCAGACGCTGCCGGAAATTGAAATTATCGCCTGCGGCAAGCGCAGCGCCTATACGCTCAATCGCTACAATGATGAGCTAAAAGCGGTCGCGGCAAAGTATTATCACCGCCTTGAGCTGGTGGATGACTTCAATAACCTCGACGATGCGATCCTTAAATTTGGCCTTAACGTGCCCGATAATCTGATCCCCGAGATGCAGCCAAAGCTGCATGCGGCGCTCGGCGAGATGGTCAACGCCGTCTCCACCGGCTACGGCAGCATCGATCTGATTATGCCCGGCGTGCACAAGGCCAACGGCCTGCGCATCCTGCAGGAGCGCTGGGGGATTGAAAATCATCAGGTCGTCGCCTTTGGCGACAGCGGGAATGATATTGAAATGCTGCAACACGCCGGATTCGGCTACGCCATGGCCAACGCCGCCGCGCCGGTAAAAGCCGTTGCCGGTTACGATGCGCCGCATAACAATGAGGAAGGGGTGCTGCATATTATCGATAAGGTGCTGAATCGCGAAGCGCCGTTCGCCTGATACGCTCCCGGGTGAGGCGTCGCCCGCACCCGGGGTTATTAGCATGGGCTACTGCGGATCGTGGCCGCTGCCGACGCTTTTATCGTGCAGAAAATAGATAATCATCGCCAGCCACAGCACGCCGCTTAGCAGGTTAAACAGGCTGAATATCCCGCTTCCCCCCAGCTCATAGGCATGTTTGCTGACTTCAATCCCAACGGTGAAGATCAGCATTTGCAGCATCCCCATCGCCGCCGACACCGTCCCTTTGCTCATATCGCTGGCAAACAGCGTCAGGCGAACCAGGCCGGCGTTAGCCAGACCAATTCCGAAGGCGTAGACGCTCAGCCCGGCGGTCATCCACAGATAGGCGTGGGTCGACACCACCGTCGCCACCGCGGAGAGCAGCAGGCCAAACATAATCGGCCAGCCGCCGAGAATAATCAGCGAGCGCACCGTGCGGCGGGAGGTCAGCCGCGCCAGCACCAGATTACCGGCAATCAGCGCGCCAAAAATAGGCACCTGCAGCAGGCCGTACTCATAGCTGGTCGCCTGCTCACCGCTGATAATAATGACCGGCGACTGGGCAATCCATGCCAGCAGCGGCAGGCTGACAAAACCGGTGGCCAGCGCCCCGGCGACAAAGCGCAGATTCTTCAGTACCAGGCCGTAGTCACGACCCAGCTCTTTCATCGACAGCTTCTCGCCCATGCGGGTGGCGGTTTCCGGCATCGCCCGCTGCAGCCCGAAGAAGGCGATGGCCGCCAGCACGGCGAAGAGCACGAACATCATTTCCCACGGCAGGATGTGGACCCATGCCGCGCCGACCAGCGGCCCGAGCAGCGGCGCAATCAGCGCGACGTTAGCCATCAGGGCGGTGATTTTGATACACATCGCCTCATCAAACGACTCCTGAATCGCCGCGTAGCCAACCGCACCGATAAAGCACAGGCTGATGCCCTGTAAAAAACGCAGCAGCGTGAACTGCTCGATGGACTGGGCCAGCAGCGTCGCCAGGCAGGTGACGATAAACCACACGACGCCGGTCAGCATGACCGGGCGGCGACCAATACGGTCCGACAACGGGCCGAGCAGCCACTGTAAAAACATTCCGCCCGCAAGGTAGGCGGTCATGGAAGTTGGAACCCACTCATTACCGACCTGAAACTCGGCGACCACCGAGAGCATGCCCGGCTGGATCATGTCGTTGGCGATATAGGTGGAGAATTCGTATAAAACCAGGCACAGCGGGAAAAGTAGCGCCTGCCGTCCGAGGCGTTTGCCTGAAAGCGAATAATTCTGCATGAAATCTCTTATTTATAAAAAATCGCGCAAAGTTTAATGAAAGTCTTGCCGGGGAGATAGTGAATTGTGAGTGACAATTAAAAAAATAGCACAACCTTTCACCTCTCCCCCGCCCTGCGCAATTTTTATTATCCCTGTCTATATTTCGTTTATATTTCAATTAGGTTACAGGCCTTATACTCATTGCAGCCGGCGTGTTAGCAAAGATGCCAGCCGAAAAAAATCATAACAAGCTGATAATTAAGACAATACTGCTTTAATTCATCGCCTCCGTCTCTTAAGGTGGGCGGCTTATTGTTATCGGACCCCAAGAGCCTGAAAGTATGCTGGAAAATATCAACTACGCGCTGTTCGCCGCGATCAACGCTACGCCCGCCTCATCCTCATGGGCTATTACGCTGGCCACCCTGATCGCCAAAGATTTGATTTTGATTGTTCCTCTACTGACGGCCGCGCTGTGGCTGTGGAGACCGAATCAGCGCCAGCTGGTATTTAAGGTGATGCTGGCCCTGGCAATAAGCCTGACGCTGTCGTGGATATTCGGCCTTCTCTTCCCGCACGAGCGCCCCTTTGCCGCCGACGTTGGCTATCAGTTCCTGCACCACTCGCCGAATAACTCGTTCCCCAGCAATCACGGCACCATCAGCTTTACCTTCGCGCTGGCCTTCTTATTCTGGCATCGGCTGGGCTCCGGGCTCGCGCTGCTGGCCGCGGCGGCGGCTATCGCGTGGTCTCGGGTCTATCTCGGCGTGCACTGGCCGATGGATATGCTCGGCGGCCTGCTGACCGCCATGTGCGGCTGCCTGGGCGCGCAGCTGCTGTGGCACAGCGGCGGCCGTCCGCTCTATCAATACCTACAGCGCCTGTACCGCCTCTGTTTCTCCCTGCCGATCCGCAAAGGCTGGGTCAGCGAATAGCCCGCGCCGGGCGGCTCCTCGTTTGGCGCGCATTGCAGACGCGTGACTAACCCCCTTCCGGCAGGTAAAATTGCCCACTGACGCCCTGCCAATGCAGGGCGATTTCAGCTTAGAGGGATTATGGAAACACGTCGTGATGAACGCATCAGCCAGCTTATTCAGGCACTCAAGCGCAGCGATAAGCTTCACCTAAAAGAAGCCGCAGCGCTGCTTGGCGTTTCTGAAATGACCATCCGTCGCGACCTGAACGGCCATAATGGGCCCGTTGTCCTGCTGGGCGGTTACATCGTCCTCGAGCCGCGCAGCGCCACGCACTACCTGCTTAGCGACCAGAAGACGCGCCTGGTGGATGAAAAACGCCGCGCCGCCCGCCACGCAGCCGGCCTGCTTGAAGCCCACCAGATGGCCTTTTTTGACTGCGGGACCACCACGCCGTGGATCATTGACGCGATTGATAACGCCCTGCCGTTTACCGGCGTCTGCTATTCGCTGAATACCTTTCTTGCGCTGCAGGAAAAGCCCCACTGTCGGGCCATCCTCTGCGGCGGCGAGTTTCACGCCAGCAACGCGATTTTTAAGCCGCTGAGCCTGCAGGATACCCTGAGCCATCTGTGCCCGGACATCGCCTTCTACTCGGCGGCGGGCATTGACTGCGAGCAGGGGGCGACCTGCTACAACCTCGAGGAGCTGCCGGTTAAGCACTGGGCGATGAGCAGCGCGCGCTACCACGTGCTGGTGGTGGATCACAGTAAATTCGGTAAGGTCAGGCCGGCGAGGATGGGCGATTTATCGCGTTTTGACGTGATTGCCAGCGACGTCTGTCCCGACGACGACCTGCTGGCGCTGGCGAAGCAAAAACAGATTTCACTGCTGTACTGATCGCGCCCCGCAGGGCGCGACCGGCGGATTACGAGAACCAGCCGCCGAACCAGCCGTGCAGTTTCATCAGCACGAAGTCCATCATTCGGCTAAAGAAGCCGCCTTCGTTGACCGCTTCCATCACGATAAGCGGGCGCTGCTCGATGGTTTTGTCATTGAGCTTAAAGTCGATAGTCCCTACCACCTGCCCTTTGGTCAGCGGCGCCGTCAGCTGCGTATCCTTCAGGGCATAGCTGGCTTTCAGGTTCTTCATCTGGCCGCGCGGAATGGTAATCGAGCCGGCTTCACCCGCACCGAGCTTCGCTTCGCTGCTGTCGCCAAACCACACGCGCTGAGTGATAAAGGTGGCGTCCGGCTTAATTGGCGTCACGGTTTCATAGAAGCGGAAGCCCCAGGTCAGCAGCTTTTCTGACTCGTTAAAGCGAATACGGTCGGTTTTGGTCCCCAGCACCACGGCAATCAGGCGCATATCGCCCTGCGTGGCCGAGGAGACCAGATTATAGCCCGCGCCGGTGGTGGTGCCCGTTTTCACGCCGTCGGCGTTGAGGTTGGTGCTCCACAGCAGGCGGTTACGGTTCGGCTGGCGAATCTTATTGAAGGTAAACTCTTTTTCTTTATGAATGGCGTACTCTTCAGGGACGTCGTGGATCATCGCTTTGGTCAGCAGCGCCATATCGCGGGCGGTACTGAACTGGCCCGGCGCATCAAGGCCGTGGACGGTCATAAAGGTGGTATTGGTCAGGCCCATTTTTTGCGCATAGCCGTTCATCAGGCTAACAAACGCATCCTGGCTACCCGCGACGTAGTCAGCAATCGCGATGCTGGCATCGTTGCCGGACTGGATGATGACGCCTTTATTGAGGTCCTCAACCGATACCTGCATACCCGGCTTGAGGAACATCACCGACGAGCCGCGCAGCGCCGGGTTGCCGGTGGCCCAGGCATCGCGGCCGACGGTCACCATATCGGTAGATTTAATTTTGCCCGCTTTCAGCGCCTGCCCGACGACGTAGCTGGTCATAATCTTGGTCAGACTTGCCGGGTCGAGTTTTTCATCGGCATTGCCTTCGCTGAGCACCTTGCCGCTGGCGTAGTCCATCAGGACCCAGGCTCGCGCATCAATCGAAGGGGCGTCGGGGAGTTGGTCTGCAGCCTGTACCGCAGGTGCAACGAGAACGAGAAGAGCGCAGCCTGCCGCGAGGCCGCGAAGGGAAAAAGCATCATGCGTCATAAGAGCCACCCAAGTATCCTTTCCAAACAAAATATGCCGCAGCACTCTATCGGCGCAGCAGCAGCCGGTGAGTAAAGCGTACAAATGACCTTAAAGAAACAGCGAGTTGGTAAAGTTTTTAAAGTTTACGCAATAACCTCGCGTCTTGCTGAAAACAGAGCAATTTTTTTGATCGCGATTGCCTATATATTAACTTTATTCCAACATGATGACTCACCTTGCTGCAACGACGGCTCAATAACTAACGGGAACCGATATGATTACGCTATGGGGCAGAAACAATTCAACTAACGTGAAAAAAGTACGCTGGGTACTGGAAGAGCTGGATCTTCCCTATCAGCAGATTTTGGCGGGGCTCGAGTTTGGTGTGAATCACGACGCGGAGTATCTGGCGATGAACCCGAACGGCCTGGTGCCGCTGCTGAAGGACGGCGACCTCGTACTGTGGGAGTCGAACGCCATTATTCGCTATCTGGCGGCGCAGTATGGGCAAAACCGCCTGTGGGTCGACGATCCGCTACGGCGGGCGCAGGGCGACAAATGGATGGACTGGGCCAACGGCTCGCTCTCTCCCGCCCACCGTCCGGTGTTGATGGGGCTGGTGAGAACGCCGGAGGAGAAACGCGATCCCGCAGCGATTGCCGCCGGTATTGCCGCCTGTGAAGCGCTCTTTGCCATCCTCGACGACGAGCTGGCGGCGTTCCCATGGCTCTCCGGCGAATCATTCGGCCTCGGCGATATCGCCGTTGCGCCGTTCGTCTATAACCTGATGAGCATCGTGCCGAGCTGGCAACCGCGCCCGAACCTGCAGCGCTGGTATCAGCAGATTAGCGAACGTCAGGCCTGGCGCAGCGTGGTGGCGATCCCGGTCACCTGAGGCTAGCCCTGCGGGCTAACCTTCAGCAGTTCACCGTTGGATTCGTCGGTCAGGACGTACAGATAGCCATCGGGTCCGACGCGCACGTCGCGAATACGCTGGCCGCGATCGCGCAGAATTCGCGCCTCTTCGCTGACGCTATCGCCCTTGACGTCGAGGACAATCAGCGACTGGTCCTTCAGCGCGCCGATAAACAGCTTGTGCCGCCACTGGGGGAAGGTTGCCGAATCGTAGAAGGCCATGCCGCTGACGGCGGGCGACGTTTTCCAGACAAACAGCGGCGCTTCGGTTCCGTCCACCGCCGTCCCCTTAGCTTCCGGAATAGGCAGACCGCTGTAATTTATGCCGTGCGTCGCCAGCGGCCAGCCGTAGTTCTTACCTTTCTGCGGGATGTTAATCTCATCCCCGCCGCGCGGACCGTGCTCGTTGAGCCACAGGGTATCGCTCCACGGATTGATCGCCATCCCCTGCGGGTTACGAATACCGTAGGCCCAAATTTCCGGCCTGGCGTCGGCGCGACCGACAAACGGATTGTCCGCCGGCACCTCCCCCGTCTCGGTCAAGCGCACCACCTTTCCCTGCAGCTTATCGAGATCCTGGGCCGTTGCGCGCTGGTTATTCTCGCCTAAGCCGATAAACAGATGCCCCTTACCGTCAAATACCAGACGTCCGCCAAAGTGGTTGCCGGTGGAGAGCTTTGGCTGCTGGCGAAACACCACCCGGAAATTCTCCAGCCGCCGGCGATCCTCACTCAGGCGACCGTATCCTGCCGCGGTTCCCGCTTTGCCATCCTCCCCGGCCTCCGCGTAGCTCAGCCACACCTTGCGCGAGTGGGCAAAGTCCGGCGCCAGCGCCACATCCAGCAATCCGCCCTGCCCGCTGGCCCACACCTGCGGTACGCCGGAAATAGCCGGCGACAGCCCCTCTCCCTGGCGCCAAAGCCTCAGCTCACCGCCGCGCAGGGTGATCAGTATCCCCTGCTGGTCGGGGAGAAACGCCAGCGCCCACGGATGGTCGAGCTTGTTTTGCAGGACCTCGACGCGCACCTTCTGGGCGGCGACAGCGGCGGTAGGTAACAGCAGAGCGGCAAGGGTTATCAGGGCGACGGTCTGGCGCATGGCGAACTCCTTTTATCAGCAATGGGATAAGGGTAGCCAGCGCAGGGGATCGGCAGGAGGAGTTTTACATAACATTAAGCAGGGGGGCGTGCCCCCCTGAGTTCAGACGCGGGTCGTTGGCGCTGATGCATTCAGTTTATGAATGTTTAGCGACAAGCCCGCCAGGCAGCGTTCTAGCGTCTCTACGTTAACCGCAATGTAAGACGGACAATCGTGATGCCCGCTCATCAGGCAAACCGCCGCGGAAGCAACGGCTTCACCCGCAAGACGAAGAGCTTCCCTTTCCTCCGGCGTAACGGCGTGCTGCAATCGCGGCGCACCTTCACGCAATTCACGACAAAGCTCAAACAGGTTATCACGCAGATGCTCATTCTCGCTGACTGACATATAGCCTTTAGCTTTACGAAGCTGCAGATAAGCATCGAGATCAATGTTGGCATTAATCAGCTTATTCAAAAGGTTACGATACAGTCTGTCAACGGTCATCATGGTTCCTCCTCTGTCATCCATTACCATAATCATAATATGGTCGTTTTTTGCGCAAAATCATGCGCGAGGTCAATAATTCCCGGTTAATTAACATCATTTACAATGTTACAGCAATGTTTACACTGCCTGCGTCAGACGCGCTGCTTCCGCGGTTACACAACCAACAAAAAAACACAAATTTGTTATACGCTCTCATTTTGAGAATAATTATCACCGGTTGGAAAGATTGGACATAAAGCCATTTTTTGCAGCAAAGATCACAAATAACGTCTATTTTTGTTGCTCGTTAGCGCCGGCGGGTGTCATATCACTCCGTTAAATGTAATACGTATAACAAACAAATAAAAAACGCGAACCTCTCCGCTTCGCGGCGCTAACCTCTACCCGTTTGAAGGAACTGAAATGATTACGCCCGGCAAAAGAAACTATATCTTGTTGAGTCTTTTCGATTTCCTCTACCTGTTCGCCTGGTCATCTACCATGGCGTTCTTCGTTATCTGGACAACCCAGCATCTGGGAATCAGCGCCACCAAAACCGGCCTGCTGTATTCGGTAAACGCCTTTATCGCCCTGTTGATGCAGCCTTTCTTCGGCTTTATTTCTGATAAGTTCGGCCTGAAAAAGCGGCTGATCTGGATTCTGGTAGCCATGCTGCTGCCGGTTGGCCCGTTCTTTATCTATCTGTACGCCCCGCTTCTGGTCCACAGCTTCTGGCTGGGGGCGCTGCTGGGTGGCGTCTACCTGGGGATTATCTTTAACTCCGGCTGCGGGGTTATCGATTCCTATATCGACAAAATCTCCCGCCGCTATCACTTTGAGTATGGCCGGGTGCGGATGTGGGGCTCTTTAGGCTGGGCCGCGGCGGCATGGATCGTCGGAAAATATATCGATAGCAACCCCAACCTCGCCTTCTGGCTGGCCAGCATTGCCATCGTTATTGCCGCCCTGTGCTTCATGCTGACCAAAGTCGAGCTGACCGAGGCCGAGATTGAAAAAACCAGCGCCCTGAAGGTGAGCCACGCGCTGGAGCTCGCGAAGAACAGTCAGTTCTGGATGCTGCTAATCTTTACCCTGTTCGTGACGCAAATCTACGACACCTACGATCAGCAGTTCGCCCAGTACTTTTCTCTGCAATTTGCCACGCCGGAAGAAGGTAACCGCTGGTACGGCATCCTCGCCTCCATTCAGGTCTGCGGCGAAACGCTCTTTTTATGCCTGATGCCGTGGTTCGTGAACCGTACCGGCGCGAAATGGGCGCTGATTATCGCCGGATTGATTATGTCGGTCAGGATCGTCGGCTCCGCGATCCCGCTCGGCCCGGTGTGGATTGGCGCGGTGAAAATGATGCACGCCCTTGAAAAGCCGCTGATCCTGGTATCCGTGTTCAAGTTTATTGCCGCCAACTTTGATAATAAGCTGTCCTCCACGGTCTATTTGCTGGTGCTGTTTGTCGCCTCTATTGCCACCGCCATTTACTCTCCGCTGGCCGGCTATCTGTACGACACCATCGGCTTCGCCCGCACCTATTATATCCTCGGCGGCATCGCCGGCCTGTTCACGCTGATCTCCGTTTTCACGCTGCGTGATAAGCGAGAGCCCCGCGCACCGGGCGCTGCGCCCGCGGGAGACGCCGCCCAATCCTAGAGTCTCATCGCGCCCGGGAGCCTTTCCCGGGCTTTTTCATCATCTGACGCACCATTGCTATACTTTTTTTGATAAACACCTGTAAAATCCCGCCCTGACACCTTCCTTTATGATGAATTTTTAAGCTATGAGCAATGTAACGCACCAGCCGAAGATCGGCTTCGTCTCCCTTGGCTGTCCAAAAAACCTTGTGGACTCAGAACGCATCCTGACCGAACTGCGCACCGAAGGTTATGACGTGGTTCCTACCTACGAGAACGCCGATATGGTTATCGTCAACACCTGCGGCTTTATCGACAGCGCCGTTCAGGAGTCGCTGGAAGCGATTGGCGAAGCTTTAAAAGAAAACGGCAAAGTGATCGTTACCGGCTGCCTGGGCGCGAAAGTCGACCAGATCCGCGAAGTTCACCCCAAGGTGCTGGAGATAACCGGCCCGCACAGCTATGAAAAGGTTCTTGAGCACGTCCACCACTACACGCCGAAGCCGAAGCACAACCCGTTCCTGAGCCTGGTGCCGGAACAGGGCGTTAAGCTGACCCCGCGCCACTACGCTTACCTGAAAATTTCCGAAGGCTGTAACCATCGCTGCACGTTCTGCATCATTCCGTCCATGCGCGGCGATCTGGTGAGCCGTCCGATCGGCGAAGTGCTGTCAGAAGCTAAGCGCCTGGCCGACGCCGGGGTAAAAGAGCTGCTGGTTATCTCTCAGGATACCTCCGCCTACGGCGTTGACGTGAAGCACCGCACCGGTTTCCACAACGGCATGCCGGTGAAAACCAGCATGGTCAGCCTGTGCGAAGAGCTGGCAAAGCTGGGTATCTGGGTGCGCCTGCACTACGTCTATCCCTACCCGCACGTTGACGACGTGATCCCGCTGATGGCGGAAGGTAAAATCCTGCCGTATCTCGATATCCCGCTGCAGCACGCCAGCCCGCGGATCCTCAAGATGATGAAACGCCCGGGTTCCGCCGATCGCCAGCTGGCGCGCATCAAGCAGTGGCGTGAAGTCTGCCCTGAGCTGACCCTGCGCTCTACCTTTATCGTCGGCTTCCCTGGCGAAACGGAAGAAGATTTCCAGATGCTGCTCGACTTCCTGAAAGAAGCCCGCCTTGACCGCGTTGGCTGCTTTAAATACAGCCCGGTCGATGGCGCAACCGCCAACGAGCTGGCGGATCAGGTAGAAGAAGAGGTGAAAGAGGAGCGCTGGAACCGCTTTATGCAGCTGCAGCAGCAGATCTCCGCCGAACGTCTGCAGGAGAAGGTTGGCCGCGAAATCATGGTACTGATCGACGAAGTTGACGAAGAAGGCGCCATTGGCCGCAGCATGGCCGACGCCCCGGAAATCGACGGCGCGGTGTACCTGAACGGCGAAACTAAGGTCAAACCGGGCGACGTGCTGCGGGTTAAAGTCGAGCACGCCGACGAGTACGACCTGTGGGGAAGCCGGGTTTAAACCGCTTCTTACTCCGGCTACGCGTTAGCGCCAGCCGGAGCCTTCCGGAGGCGGCGCGGCGCGTCCTCTCCGGACTCCTTCTCAGCCTATCCCTTTATTTTCGGATCCAGCGCATCGCGCAGGCCGTCCCCCAGCAGATTAAACGCCAGCACCGTCAGAAAAATAGCGATCGCCGGGAACAGCGCCACGTGCGGCGCCATCACCATGTCCGCTCGCGCTTCGTTGAGCATCGCTCCCCACTCCGGGGTCGGCGGCTGCGCGCCGAGGCCGAGGAATGAGAGGCTGGCGGCGGAGATTATCGACACCCCGATCCGCATGGTGAAATAGACCACAATCGACGACACCGTGCCGGGCAGAATATGGCTGAAGAGGATCGTCGCGTCGCTGGCGCCGATGCTGCGCGCCGACTCGATAAAGGTCTGCTGCTTGAGCACCAGCGTATTGCCGCGCACCAGGCGAGCAAACGCCGGAATGGAGAAGATTGCCACCGCGATGATCACGTTCGACATCCCGCTCCCCATGACCGCCACCACGGCGATCGCCAGCAGGATCCCCGGGAACGCAAACAGCACGTCGCAGATGCGCATTATTATCCGGTCCCACCAGCCTTCATAGTAGCCAGCCAGCAGCCCAAGCACGGTGCCGATTGCCGCGCCGATCAGCACCGCCAGCACCCCCGCCGCCAGCGAAATCTGCGCCCCGACCAGCACCCGGCTGAAGATATCCCGGCCCAGCGAATCAACGCCGAACCAGTGCAGCGCCGACGGGCCGTCGTTGAGGCGATCGTAGTCAAAGTAGTTTTCCGCATCGAACGGCGCTACCCATGGCGCCACCACGGCTACCGCGATCAGCAGCAGCACAAACACGCCGGCGCCCATCGCTACCGGCTGACGGCGAAAGCGCCGCCAGAATTCGTGCCACGGCGTACGTATCTTACCGGGTTTGATCCCCGGCATGGCGTTGATAACCGCCTGCCTTCTCCAGTTGAGCAATCGCACCTTACTTGTACCTGATAGCCGGGTTAATGGCGGCGTACAGCACGTCCACCACTAAATTGATAAGAATAAATTCCAGCGAAAACAGCAGGACTTCCGCCTGAATCACCGGATAGTCGCGCATCTCGACCGAATCCACCAGCAGCCTGCCAAGCCCCGGCCAGTTGAAGACTTTCTCCACCACGATCGAGCCGCCGAGCAGGAAGCCAAACTGCAGCCCCATCATCGTCACTACCGGGATCATCGCATTGCGCAGGCCGTGCTTAAGCACCACCAGCGTCTCGCTGACCCCTTTCGCCCGCGCGGTGCGCATATAGTCTTCGTGCAGCACATCGACGAAAGAGGCGCGGGTGAAACGCGCCATCACCGCCGCAACCGCCGCTCCGAGGGTCACGGAGGGCAGAATATAGTGCCGCCAGCTATCGGCACCCACCGTCGGCAGCCAGCCAAGTTCGACGGAGAAGACCTGCATCAGCAGCATCCCGAGGGCAAACGCCGGAAAGGAGATCCCGGTCACCGCCAGCGCCATCCCCAGCCTGTCCGGCCAGCGATTGCGCCACACCGCGGCGGCAATTCCCGCCGCCATACCAAACACCACCGCCCAGCTCATGCTGGCCAGCGTCAGCCACAGCGTCGGCATAAAGCGGCTGGCGATCTCGCTGCTCACCGGGCGTCGCGAGGCCATCGAGGTACCGAAATCGCCCTGCAGCACGCTGGTGATATAGTGCCAGAACTGGACGTGCAGCGGCCGATCGAGCCCCAACTGCTCGCGCACCATCGCAACAACCTGCGCATCGGCCTCCGGTCCGGCAATCAGCCGCGCCGGGTCGCCGGGCAGCATATGCACAAACAGAAAAACCAGCACCGCCACGATCAGCAGGGTGGGAATCAGCCCCAGCAGGCGTTTAAGCACATAATTCAGCATCGCCCCTCCTCACCCGAACCCTCTGCGCGAACGGCTGAGGGAGCAAGGCCCGGCACCCTCTCTCCGAAAGAGAGGGTTGGGATAAAGGTAACCACCGTCACTGGGCTAAATCCGCCTGCTCAAAGCTGAATCCGGTATCCGGCTGGATATAAAAACCGCTCAGCTTCTTACTGTGCGCGGAGACCAGTTTTTCCACCACCAGCGGCACCCACGGCGACTCTTTCCAGATAATCTCCTGGGCCTGCTTGTAGAGCCGCGTTTTTTCCTGCGCGTCGGTCGTCTTCAGGGCATCGGTGAGGTCTTTATCCACCTGCGGATTGCCGTAGAAGGCGGTATTAAACAGGGTTGGCGGCCAGTTTTGCGAGGCGAACAGCGGCGACAGCGCCCAGTCGGCTTCACCGGTCGAGGCCGACCAGCCGGTGTAGAACATGCGCACCCCGCTCTCTTTCTGCCCTTTACCTTCCACTTCCGCCGCGCGCTGGCCGGCATCCATCGCCGTCAGCTGCGCCTTAATGCCCACCTGCGCCAGCTGCTGCTGGGTAAACTGCAGCACCTTCTGGGCGGTGCTGTGGTTATGCGATGACCACAGCGTGGTGCTGAATCCGTTAGGGAAACCGGCCTCTTTAAGCAGCTCGCGGGCCTTAGCCGGATCGTACGGCCAGGGTTTAAAGGTCTCGGCATAGGCGATGGACGGCGGCACGACGCCGGTCGCCGGCGTGGCGTACCCGGCGAAGGCAACCTTCACCAGCGCCTGGCGGTTGATGGCGTAGTTAATCGCCTCGCGCACCTTCGGATTATCAAACGGCTTCTGCGTGACGTTCATGCTGATATAACGCTGCATGATCGACGGGCTGGCAACCAGCTCCAGCTTGTCGTTTTTCGCCAGCAGTGGCGCCTGCTCGTAGGGGATTGGGAAGGCAAACTGCGCTTCGCCGGTTTGCAGCATCGCGGCGCGGGTGTTGTTATCCACCACCGGACGCCAGGTAATAGAGTCCAGCTTCGGCAGGCCCGGCTGCCAGTAGCCGGCAAACTTCGTCACCTTCACAAAATCGGTCTGGTTCCAGGTATCGAGCTGATACGGCCCGGTGCCGACCGGATGGAAGCCAATCTCTTTGCCATATTTTTTCAGCGCCGCCGGAGAGATCATCGCCGTAGCCGGGTGGGCCAGGACGTTGATAAACGCCGAGAAAGGCTGCTTAAGGGTGATTTTTACCGTCGCCGGGTCAACCGCTTCGGTGCTGGCGATATTTTTGTACAGGTTATAGCGCTTGAGATGGTTTTCCGGATTGCTGGCGCGGTCGAGGTTGGCCTTCACCGCCTCGGCGTTAAAATCGGTGCCGTCCTGGAACTTGACGCCCGGGTGCAGCTTAATGGTGTAGACCAGACCGTCGGGTGAAACGGTATAGCTCTGCGCAAGAACGTTTTCCAGCTTCATCTCTTTATCGAGGCCGAACAGCCCCTGATAGAACGATTTGGCCACCGCCTGGGATAAGGTGTCGTTGGCATCATAAGGATCGAGGGTCGTGAAGTTAGAGCCGACCGCCACCACCACATCTTTTGCGGCCAGCGCCGGCGCCGTCGCCAGCGCCGAAGCGACGCCCAGCGCCAGCAACCATTTGCGTGATACGCGTTGTGTCATGTTGTTCTCCTGAAATGCTGCGTTATTGGTGTCGTTGTTATCTGCCCAGCACGTCGGCGGCAGGTTCCCTGGCAACGAAATGCCCGGGCCCTACCTGTTGTAGCGGCGCGCTGGCTACCTCTTCCCCTCGCTTATAGATGTTGCCCGGCAGCTCGTCTGAAAGCAGTACGCGCTGCGGATGACGATGCGCCGGGTCGGCCACCGGTACGGCGGCCATCAGCTTGCGGGTATAGGGATGCTGCGGGTTTTCAAATACGGCGCGGCGCGGGCCAATCTCAACGATGCGCCCGCGATACATCACCGCAACGCGATGGCTGATGCGTTCAACCACCGCCATATCGTGGGAAATAAACAGAAAGGCGATGCCCATTTCACGCTGGAGATCGAGCATCAGGTTAATAATCTGCGCGCGAATCGAGACGTCGAGCGCCGAAACCGACTCATCGGCAATCACCACTTTGGGATTCAGCGCCAGCGCCCGCGCAATGCATACGCGCTGGCGCTGGCCGCCGGAAAACTCGTGCGGATAGCGCCAGGCGTGCTCCGGCTGCAGGCCGACGCGCTCAAGTAGCCAGGCCACGCGCTGACGTGCCGCCTCGCCTGCCAGCAGCCCGTGCACGCGCAGCGGCTCCATTATCGAGTAGCCCACCGTTTGCCGCGGATCGAGCGAGGCGTACGGGTCCTGGAAAATAAACTGTATATCGCGGCGCAGCGCCTGCAGCTTACCGCTTGCCAGGGTATCGATACGCTCGCCGTTAAACACGATAGTCCCGCTCTCGGTCGCCACCAGCCGCAGCAGCGCCCGACCGGTGGTGGATTTACCGCAGCCGGACTCGCCGACCAGCGCCAGGGTTTCCCCCGGCCAGAGGTCAAAGCTGACTTTTTCAACCGCATGCACCTCGCGGGTCACCCGGTTCAAAATGCCGCTGCGCAGCGGGAAGCGCGCCACCAGATCGCGCACCTGCAGAATCGGCTCGCCGGCGACGACGGTATCCTGTTCGCCGTCATCGGGCGCGCTCTGGTTGAGCAGCGGGAAGCGGCGCGGCAAATCGCTGCCGCGCATCGAGCCTAAGCGCGGGACCGCCGCCAGCAGCGCCTGGGTATAAGGGTGAGCAGGCGCGCGGAAAATCTCCTCGACCGTTCCGCTCTCCACCGCTTCGCCGCGGTACATCACCAGCACGCGGTCGGCAATATCGGCCACCACGCCCATATCGTGAGTAATAAAAATAACCCCCATCTCCATCTCTTTTTGCAGCACGGCAATCAGCTGGAGGATCTGCGCCTGAACGGTGACATCCAGCGCGGTGGTGGGTTCGTCGGCAATCAGCACCGCCGGACGGCAGGAGAGCGCCATGGCGATCATCACCCTCTGGCGCATCCCGCCGGAGAGCTGATGCGGATAGCGCGACAGCATCGCTTCAGCCTCCGGTATCCGCACCTGGTCGAGCATTTTCTTCGCTTCGCGCAGGGCCTCGTCATGGCCCAGATTCTGGTGCAGGCGAATGGACTCGGCGATCTGTTCCCCGATGGTAAATACCGGATTCAGCGAGGTCATTGGCTCCTGGAAAATCATCGCGATATCCGCCCCGCGCACGTGGCGCATTGCCGAAGCCGACTGGTCGCTCAGCGCAATGACCTGACGATTGCGCCGACGCAGCCACAGCGCGTCGCTGCTGACCTGGCTGGCGGCGTCATCGAGCAGGCGCATCAGCGCCAGCGCGGTGACCGACTTCCCCGAGCCCGACTCGCCGACGATAGCTAACGTTTCGCCGCGCCGCAGGTTGAACGAAAGATGCCGCACCGCAGAAAAGGTCTGCTGCTCCTGGCTGAACGCCACGTTCAGATCGCGCACCACCAGAACATCACTGGCGTCGATTTCTTGACTATGCGGCAACGTCCCTACCCCCTTATTCCCGATAAATTCCAATAGTGGGCGTATCGCCCGCGTAGCACCAGGCCCGATACATGCCTTCGCTGTTAAACGGCAGCACCACGTTACCCTCTCTGTCGATGGCAATCAGGCCGCCGCTGCCGCCGAGGGCCGGCAGCTTCTCCATCACCACCCGCTCGCAGGCCTCATGCAGGCTCAGGTTCGCGTACTCCATCAGCGCGGCGATATCGTAGGCCGCCAGGGTGCGGATAAACACCTCGCCGGTGCCGGTACAGGAGACCGCCACGCTGGCGTTATTGGCGTAGCAGCCGGCGCCGGGCAGCGGGCTATCGCCAACGCGTCCGGGAAGCTTGTTGGTCATCCCGCCGGTGGAGGTCGCGGCGGCAAGGTTGCCGGCGATATCCAGCGCCACCGCGCCGACGGTGCCCATTTTATGCCGCTCGTCCAGCGGCGCGACGCCGTGGTCGAGGAGTATCTCATCGTCCGCCTGCGCCTGCTGCAGCTGCAGGCGGCGCTCGGTCGTCGAGAAGAGATCGTTTTCCACCCGCGCCATCCCGTGAGAGGCGGCAAACGCCTCCGCCCCTTCGCCGATCAGCAGCACGTGCGGGCTCTGCTCCAGTACCAGCCGCGCCGCCAGGATCGGGTTGCGCAGATGCTTAACGCCGGCAACCGCCCCGGCGTGCAGGCTGTTGCCGTCCATTACGCAGGCGTCGAGCTCATGGGTGGCGTCCCGGGTAAACACCGACCCGATGCCGGCGTTAAACAGCGGACACTCCTCCAGCTGGCGCACCGCCTCGGTCACCGTATCCAGCGCGCTGGCGCCCGCCGCCAGCATTTTCTGCCCGCTATCGACAATCGCCGACAGCGCCGCCACGAACTGCCGCTCGCGTTCCGGCGTCAGCTGCGCGCGGCTAATTGCCCCCGCGCCGCCGTGAATTGCTATCACCGCCTTGCTCATTCCGCCATTCCTTCCTGCTGCGCCGATCCGCCGTGGGTTGCGCTATTGATTCACGCCGCACCAGGTCTCTGCCCTCGCAAAGCGAGCTTAAATAATAAAGTGTATAGATATCATTATCGTGCTGACTGTCCTATACAATTTTTGAATATAGAAAGAGCGGACGGTGATGTAAAGCCTGTACCCAGGTGGCATATAGCCGCCCGCACTTTTCTGCCATAATAGGCGTTTTCGATGTTTGCCCGCAGGAGAAACCCATGGATTTTACCGCCGGACTGATGCCTCTCGACACAGCCCTGACCCAGATGCTCAACCGTATTACGCCGCTGAATGCGGTGGAAACCGTGCCGCTGTTGCAGGCCTTTTCGCGCGTCACCGCCCATGATCTCGTTTCGCCGCTGGACGTCCCCGGGTTTGATAACTCGGCAATGGACGGCTACGCCGTACGCCTCGCCGATCTTGCCGACGGCGCGGCGCTGCCGATCGCCGGGAAAGCATTCGCCGGCCAGCCGTTCCACGATGCCTGGCCCGCAGGCACCTGCATTCGCATTATGACCGGCGCGCCGGTGCCGCAGGGCTGCGATGCGGTGGTGATGCAGGAAGAGACCGAGCAAAGCGCCGACGGCGTTCGCTTCATCGCCGCGGTAAAGGCCGGACAGAATATTCGTCGGCGCGGGGAAGATATCGCTCACGGCGCGGTGGTGTTCCCGGCCGGTACGCCGCTGACCGTCGCGGAGCTGCCGGTGCTGGCATCGCTGGGCATCGCCGACGTCGAGGTGGTGCGTAAAGTTCGCGTGGCGGTCTTCTCTACCGGCGACGAGCTGCAGCTGCCGGGCCAGCCGCTTGGCGACGGGCAAATCTACGATACCAACCGCCTGGCGGTGCACCTGATGCTTCAGCAGCTGGGCTGCGAGGTGATCAACCTCGGCATTATCGCCGACGACCCGGCAAAGCTACGGGCGGCGTTTATCGCTGCCGACCAGCAGGCCGACGTGGTTATCAGTTCGGGTGGCGTCTCGGTCGGCGAAGCGGATTACACCAAAGAGATCCTCGAAGAGTTAGGCGAAATCGGCTTCTGGAAGCTGGCGATCAAGCCGGGCAAACCCTTTGCTTTCGGCAAGCTCAGCAGCAGCTGGTTCTGCGGCCTGCCGGGCAACCCGGTTTCCGCCACCCTCACCTTCTACCAGCTGGTGCTGCCGCTGCTGGCAAAACTGAGCGGCAGCGCGAGCGGCGCGCAGCCGATGCGCCTTCGCGCGCGCGCGGCGACGCGGCTGAAAAAATCCCCGGGGCGTCTCGACTTCCAGCGCGGCGTGCTGCAGCGCAATCCGGACGGCGAGCTGGTGGTAACGTCCACCGGCCATCAGGGTTCGCACATCTTCAGCTCCTTCAGCCAGGGTAACTGCTTTATCGTGCTGGAGCGCGAGCGCGGTCACGTCGAAGCGGGCGAGTGGGTCGAAGTCGAACCCTTTAACCACCTCTTCGGAGGGCTGTAATGGACGTCGAGCTGAGCGATGAGGAGATGCTGCGCTACAACCGGCAGATAATCCTGCGCAACTTCGATTTTGACGGTCAGGAGCGGCTGAAGGGCGCCCGGGTGCTGGTGGTCGGCCTCGGCGGGCTGGGCTGCGCTGCCGCCCAGTATCTGGCGGCGGCCGGCGTCGGCGCGCTTACCCTGCTCGATTTCGATAGCGTCTCGCTCTCCAATCTACAGCGCCAGACGCTGCACAGCGATGCCACGATTGGTTTGCCGAAGGTGGACTCCGCCCGCGACTCGCTGGCGCGAATCAACCCTCACGTGCGGCTCACCCCGCTTAATGCGCTGCTCGACCAGCCGGCGCTGGCGGCGCAGATCGCCGCCCACGACCTGGTGCTCGACTGTACCGATAACGTGGCGATACGCAATCAGCTTAACGCCGGCTGCTTTCAGCATAAAACGCCGCTGGTCTCCGGCGCCGCGATCCGCATGGAGGGGCAAATCAGCGTCTTTATGTATCAGGATAACGAGCCCTGCTATCGCTGCCTGAGCCGGCTGTTCGGCGAGAACGCCCTCACCTGCGTTGAGGCCGGGGTGATGGCGCCGCTGGTCGGCGTCATTGGCTCCCTGCAGGCGATGGAGGCCATTAAGGTCCTGGCCCAGTACGGCACGCCTGCCGCGGGCAGGCTGGTCATGTACGACGCCATGACCTGCCAGTTCCGCGAAATGAAGCTGATGCGCGACCCGCAGTGCGAGGTTTGCGCCAGCCGCTAATCCTTCTCCGGCGGCGGCCGTCGCCGGAAAATTTGTGACCGACGGCGACATTCCCCTCTTCAGCGCAGCCACCCGCCCTGCTTGTTGATTTGCATCAATGCAACCTTCATTCGAAAGTAATTTAATCTTCATATGCAAAATAAGGGGGTCTCATGATTTTCAACATTCAGCGCTACTCAACCCATGACGGCCCAGGGATCCGCACCGTCGTATTCCTCAAAGGCTGCTCGCTGGGCTGCCGCTGGTGTCAAAACCCGGAAAGCCGCTCCCGCAGCGCGGATCTGCTGTACGACCCCCGCCTGTGCCTTGCCGGCTGCAATCTGTGCCAGCAGGCGGCGCCGGATGCCATAACCCGCAGCCTCGACGGCCTGATTATCCACCGCCAGAAGCTCACCGAAGACCACTACGATCGGCTGCGCGACTGCTGCCCGACCACCGCCCTCAGCGTGTGCGGCGAAGAAAAAGAGGTGGCGCAGATTATGGCCACGGTGCTGCGCGATAAGCCTTTTTACGATCGCAGCGGCGGCGGAGTCACCCTTTCCGGCGGCGAGCCGTTTATGAATCCCGAGCTGGCGCAGCAGCTGCTGCAGGCCAGCCGCGCGGCGGAAATTCACACCGCGGTTGAAACCTGCCTGCACGTGCCGTGGAAATACGTTGCGCCCTCGCTGCCCTGGGTTGACCTGTTCCTCGCCGACCTCAAGCACGTCAACGAAGCCATTTTCAAAGAGTGGACCGACGGCAGCGCCGGTCGGGTGCTCGATAACCTGCAGCGCGTGGCGCAGGCGGGGAAAAAAATCATCATCCGCGTCCCGCTGATTCAGGGCTTTAACGCCGATGAGGCGACGATCGCCGCGATTACCGATTTTGCCGCCGACCGCCTGCGGGTTGGCGAGATCCACTTCCTGCCGTACCACACGCTGGGAATGAACAAATATCAGCTACTCAGTCAGCCCTATACCGCTCCGGACAAACCCCTTGCTGCCACCGAGCTGCTCGCCTTCGCGCAGAACTACGCTCAGAGCAAAGGTTTAACGGCTACTCTACGAGGATAAAATGATGACCACTCTGAAACTGGACACGCTAAGCGCCCGCATTCAGGCGCATAAAACGGCGCTGGTACATATCGTTAAGCCGCCGGTGTGCACCGAGCGCGCCCGTCACTACACCGCCGCTTATCAGCAGCACCTGGATAAGCCAATCCCGGTACGCCGCGCGCTGGCGCTGGCTCACCATCTGGCAGAGCGCACCATCTGGATCAAACACGACGAGCTGATCGTCGGCAACCAGGCCAGCGAAGTGCGCGCGGCGCCCATCTTCCCGGAGTACACCGTCAGCTGGATTGAAAAGGAGATTGACGATCTCGCCGATCGCCCCGGCGCCGGCTTTGCGGTCAGCGAAGAGAATAAGCGCATCCTGCATGACATCTGCCCGTGGTGGCGCGGCCAGACCGTGCAGGACCGCTGCTACGGGATGTTTACCGACGAGCAAAAAGCGCTGCTCGCCACCGGGATTATTAAGGCGGAAGGCAACATGACTTCCGGTGATGCTCACCTCGCGGTGAACTACCCGCTGCTGCTGGAAAAAGGCCTCGACGGCATGCGCGCTAAGGTCGCCGAACGCCGCTCGCGTATTAACCTGACCGTGCTGGAAGATCTGCACGGCGAGCAGTTCCTGAAGGCCATTGATATCGTGCTGGAGGCGGTCAGCGATCACAGCCGACGCTTTGCCGAACTGGCGCGCACCATGGCGGCAGAAGAAACCCGCCCCTCCCGCCGCGACGAGCTGCTGACTATCGCCGAAGGCTGCGAAATCATCGCCCACGAGCCGCCAAAAACCTTCTGGCAGGCGCTGCAGCTGTGCTACTTCATTCAGCTGATCCTGCAGATTGAATCCAACGGCCACTCGGTCTCCTTCGGCCGTATGGACCAGTACCTGTACCCGTACTACCGTCGCGACGTTGAGCTCCAGCAGTCGCTGGACCGCGAGCACGCCATCGAGCTGCTGCACAGCTGCTGGCTGAAGCTGCTGGAAGTGAACAAGATCCGCTCTGGCTCGCACTCCAAAGCCTCCGCGGGCAGCCCGCTGTATCAGAACGTCACCATCGGCGGCCAGACCCTGCACAACGGCCAGCCGCAGGATGCGGTAAACCCGCTCTCGTACGCGATCCTCGAATCCTGCGGGCGCCTGCGCTCGACCCAGCCTAACCTGAGCGTGCGCTACCACGCCGGGATGAGCAACGACTTCCTCGACGCCTGCGTGCAGGTCATTCGCTGCGGCTTCGGCATGCCGGCGTTCAATAACGATGAGATAGTGATCCCGGAGTTTATCAAGCTCGGGATTGAGCCGCAGGACGCCTACGACTACGCGGCGATCGGCTGTATCGAAACCGCCGTGGGCGGCAAATGGGGCTATCGCTGCACCGGGATGAGCTTTATCAACTTCGCCCGCGTCATGCTGGCCACGCTGGAAGGCGGCCGCGATGCCACCAGCGGTCAAATCTTCCTCCCGCAGGAGCATGCGCTATCGAAAGGCAACTTCAGCAGCTTCGAGCAGGTGCTGGCCGACTGGGATACGCAGATCCGCTACTACACGCGCAAGTCCATCGAGATTGAGTACGTTGTCGATACCATGCTGGAGGAGAACGTGCACGATATTCTCTGCTCCGCGCTGGTGGATGACTGCATCGAGCGGGCGAAAAGCATCAAGCAGGGCGGCGCGAAGTATGACTGGGTTTCCGGTCTGCAGGTCGGGATCGCCAACCTCGGCAACAGCCTGGCGGCGGTGAAAAAGCTGGTCTTTGACCAGGGCGCCATTGGTCAGCAGCAGCTGGCGAAAGCCCTCGCGGAGGACTTCGATGGGCTGACCCACGAGCAGCTGCGCCAGCGCTTAATCAACGGCGCGCCGAAGTACGGCAACGATGACGATAGCGTCGATACTCTGCTGGCCCGCGCCTACCAGACCTATATCGACGAGCTGAAGAATTACCATAATCCGCGCTACGGCCGCGGCCCGATAGGCGGCAACTACTACGCCGGAACCTCGTCGATTTCCGCCAACGTGCCGTTTGGCGCCCAGACGATGGCCACGCCGGACGGACGTAAAGCCCACTCTCCGCTGGCCGAAGGCGCGAGCCCGGCTTCCGGCACCGACCACCTCGGGCCAACCGCGGTCATCAACTCGGTCGGTAAGCTGCCAACCGGGGCGATTCTCGGCGGCGTGCTGCTGAATCAGAAGCTCAACCCGGCAACGCTGGAGAACGAGTCCGATAAGCAGAAGCTAATGGTGCTGTTGCGTACCTTCTTCGAGGTGCACAAAGGCTGGCATATTCAGTACAACATCGTCTCCCGCGAGACGCTGCTGGAAGCGAAAAAGCATCCCGACCAGTACCGCGATTTAGTGGTTCGCGTCGCCGGCTACTCGGCGTTCTTTACCGCCCTGTCGCCGGATGCCCAGGACGATATTATCGCCCGTACCGAGCATACGCTGTAGGTCGGCTCCCCGCCGTCAATCCCCCCCGGCTGGCGCGATGCCCGGCCGGGCTACCCGCTTCCCCGGCGGGTTTGGCCGTTAGGTTTTGAGCGGCAGTACGCCACCAAAGCCGACGGGTAAACTTTCATTCGAAATAAATTTGTGCTTTGGGTCACATTGTAATTAGAATGTTACTGGTCGCAGTTAAGCCAGGAGCACAGGTATGACCGTTAAAGTTATCGTCACTGATATGGACGGAACTTTTCTCAATGACGCCAAGCAGTATGACCGCTCGCGTTTTCTCGCGCAGTTCGCGCAGCTCAACAAGCAGGGTATTGAATTCGTTGTCGCCAGCGGCAACCAGTACTACCAGCTGATCTCCTTTTTCCCGGAAATTCGCGAGCAGATCTCGTTCGTCGCCGAGAACGGCGCGCTGGTCTACGAGCACGGCCAGCAGCTGTTTCACGGCGAGCTGACCCGCCATGAGTCGCAGATTGTGATCGGCGAACTGCTCAAAGACCCGCAGCTCAACTTCGTCGCCTGCGGCCTTGAAAGCGCCTACGTCAGCGACCGCGCGCCCGACAGCTTCGTCGCGCTGATGTCAAAGCACTACCACCGCCTGCAGCGCATCGCGAACTACCATGATATCGACGACACGCTGTTTAAGTTCTCGCTTAACCTGCCGGACAGCGATATTCCACAGCTCATTGATAAGCTGCACGTCTCGCTGGACGGCATCATGAAGCCGGTGACCAGCGGCTTCGGCTTCGTCGATTTAATTATCCCCGGCCTGCATAAGGCCAACGGCATCAGTCGCCTGCTGAAACGCTGGCAGATCTCGCCCCAGGAGTGCGTGGCGATTGGCGACAGCGGCAACGATGCCGAAATGCTCAAGCTGGTGAAGTACTCTTTCGCCATGGCCAACGCCGCCGATAGCATCAAGGCCATCTCCCGCTTTGCCACCGATGACAATAACCACCAGGGTGCACTGAATGTGATTCAGGCCGTGCTGGACCACTCCGCCCCCTTCAACGAATAGCCTGCCGCCGGGGCCCCCTGCCCCGGATTTTCCCATTTTGTGAACCCCATCCTTTTTTTAAACTTGCATTAACTTAAATTTAACTTAAATTAACGTTTGTAAGATTTAATACTTTCGAATGAAAGCAAAGTGAGGCCATCATGACGGTTATTCATACCAGCGAAACGCTCCCCGCCGACCACAAAGCGGCGATTCGACAAATAAAACAGGATCTGCGCGCGCAAATTGGCGACGTGCAGGCCGTGTTCGATCGGCTGACGGCGAGGATTAGCGCACGTCTGGACGAAATTGACGCCGTCAAGGCGCGCGGGGAAGAGGTGTGGCCGATTATCCCGTTCAGCGATATTGCACAGGGCAAAGTGAGCGATGCCCAGCGCGAGGCCATCAGGCGCCGCGGCTGCGCGGTGATCAGAGGCCACTTCTCACGCGAACGGGCGCTGGCGTGGGACAACTCGATGCTGGAATACCTCGACCTCAACCGCTTCGACGACGTCTACAAAGGACCGGGCGATACCTTCTTCGGCTCCCTCGACGCCTCGCGCCCGGAGATTTACCCGATTTACTGGTCACAGGCGCAGATGCAGGCGCGGCAGAGCGACGAAATGGCCGCGGTGCAGTCGTTCCTCAACCGCCTGTGGACCTTTAGCCGGGACGGCAAGCAGTGGTTCGACCCTGACGTCAGCGTTATCTACCCTGACCGCATCCGCCGCCGCCCGCCGGGCACCACCTCGAAGGGGCTGGGAGCGCATACCGATTCAGGCGCCCTCGAGCGCTGGCTGCTGCCGGCTTATCAGCAGGTGTTTGCCAACGTCTTTAACGGCAATATCGACGCTTACGACCCGTGGGATGCGGCGCACCGCACCGAGGTGGAAGAGTACACCGTCGATAACACCACCAAATGCTCGGTATTCCGCACCTTCCAGGGCTGGACCGCGCTCTCCGATATGATCCCGGATCAGGGCCTGCTGCACGTGGTGCCGATTCCGGAGGCGATGGCCTACGTTCTGCTGCGTCCGCTGCTCGATGACGTCCCTGACGACGAGCTGTGCGGCGTGGCGCCGGGTAAAGTGCTGCCGATTTCCGAGAAATGGCACCCGCTGCTGATTAAAGCGCTGAGCGCGATCCCGGCCATCAGCGCCGGCGATTCGGTGTGGTGGCACTGCGACGTGATCCACTCGGTGGCGCCGGTCGAAAACCAGCAGGGCTGGGGCAACGTGATGTATATCCCCGCCGCGCCGCTGTGCGAGAAGAATCTCGCCTACGCGCACAAGGTTAAAATCGCGCTGGAGAAAGGCGCGTCGCCGGGTGATTTTCCGCGTGAAGACTATGAAGCCGACTGGCAGGCGCGCTTTACCCTCGACGATCTCAACGTCCACGGCAAACGCGCGCTGGGCATCGAGGTTTAATCGTCGTACAGCCCCTGTTGCTCAACGGCGGTGCGGCGGCTACCGGGCCGTATCCGCCGTACCGAATCCCGCACCGCCAGCGTGCCGTTTAGCAGCAGCGAGCCGCTCGGGGCCTGGGGGCGGATCAGCCGCTGCTGCAGAAGCTGCACCGCCTCCGTGCCGAGCTCATCGCGCGGGACGTGAACGGCGGTAAGCGGCACATCCTGGATGGCGGCGAGGTTAAACCCGTCAATGCTCATGACCGAGATGTCCTGAGGAACCCGCAGGCCGCGCTTTTGCAGGGCATTGACGGCCCCCACCGCCATATAGTCTCCGCCGACCAGAAAGGCCGTCGGCAGCGGCTTCCCGGCCTGAGCGTCGAGCCACTCCCCCACCTGCTCCTCCGTCTCCCTGGCGCTGAAGTTCGCCACGCCGATCAGATCCCGCCCGTCGGTAAAACGCAGGTTGCGCGCGCGCCAGGCCTCCTTGATGCCCACCAGCCGCAGCTCCATGGTGTAGCGGCGCAGGCACATCACGTTCATGACCGCCCGATGCCCCATCTCAAACAGATAGCGCGCGGCAAACTGGCCGATCAGCCGGTGATCCGGGGCGATCGACGACAGGCGCATGCCCTCATCCCGGCAGTTGATCAGCACGCAGGGTTTGGCAAAATCGGCGGCCAGATCGTGAATATGCGGATCGTCAATACCCAGCAGAATGGCCGCCTCGGTCTCCGCTTCGTTCATGCGGGCCAAAAACAGGTTGGCGTCGCTGTCGTTCTCTTCCAGCGCGCAGGTCCGCAGGCGGACCTCATGCGGCGCCAGCGCATTATTGATGCTCTGAATCACGCGGTAGTAATAGATATCGGAGCGCTCATCAAACGCCCGGGAAGGGGCGAAAACCACCAGGCTGTTCAGCAGCATGCGTCCGGCGGCGAGCCCCTCCATTACCCCCATTTCGCGGGCACACTGCAGGACCCGCTGGCGCGCCTTTTCGCTGGTGTTCGCTTTACCCGCCAGCACCCGGGAAACGGTACTCGCCGACATCCCCGTACGGGCCGCGATTTCGGCAATTCTCAGCTTTTTATCCATTTTGTGATCCAGCTCTATCTTGCAAATGAAAGAATTTTCATGGCGCCAAAAAGCAGTTTATCAAGCCAGATTCGCTACCTGTCGTGAGCATCTCCTCACCTCATGAAAAAACTTGCATAAATAAGGCTATTGGCCGCTCATTTTCTATCTTAACCTGAATTGGTCCGATAACTTCCATACTAGTTATACGGAAAGACGAATAAATAAAACAATAATATTCATAACGTTAATAAAACAGGTATGACAACTCAGGGATTGAGCATCGGTCATTTCCCCCTACAAAGTTCTTGTGGAGAGTTCTATGAGCCAAGGCCTCAACAACGATATGGCGGTCAGCAAATCTCGCCGCGTGGTCAAAAACCTGCGCTGGTGGATGCTGACCCTGTTTCTGCTCGGCGTCACCGTTAACTACATTACCCGCAACTCCTTAGGCATTATCGCCCCCGAGCTGAAGACAACGCTGGGCATCACCACCGAGCAGTACTCATGGATCGTCGGCGCTTTTCAGCTGGCCTACACCCTCTTCCAGCCTCTCTGCGGCTGGCTGATTGACGTGATTGGCCTGAAGCTGGGCTTTATGATCTGCGCCACCCTGTGGGCCGTCGCCTGTATCGCCCACGCCGGTGCCGGCAGCTGGCTGCACCTCGCGCTGCTGCGTTTTTTCATGGGCGGAGCAGAAGCCGCCGCCACCCCGGCCAACGCCAAAACCATCGGCGAATGGTTTCCAAAATCTGAACGCCCGATAGCCGCCGGCTGGGCCGGCGTCGGTTTCTCCATCGGCGCGATGCTGGCGCCGCCGATCATCTATTTTGCTCACGCCTCTTTCGGCTGGCAGGGCGCGTTTATGTTCACCGGGGTGCTGGCGCTGCTGTGGGTGATCCTGTGGTGGGCCTTTTACCACAATCCGGAAAAGCATCCGAATCTGGGCAAGTCGGAGCTGGAGTTTATCCGTCAGGATAACGAGCCGCCGGCGGTAAAGCTGCCGTTCTTTACCGCGCTGAAAACCGTGTCGAAAAATAAGCGCTTCTACGGTATTGCGATCCCGGCCTTTATGGCTGAGCCCGCCTGGGCGGTCCTGAGCTTTTGGGTGCCGCTGTACCTCGCCAAAGAGCACGGCATGGATCTCAAACAAATAGCCATGTTCGCCTGGCTGCCGTTCCTCGCCGCCGATCTCGGCAGCGTGGTGAGCGGCTATCTGACCAGACTCTATACCCGCTGGTTCGGCTGTTCACGGGTTAACTCGGTGGTGGCAAGCTCGCTGACCGGCGCGTTCCTGATGATTTCGCTGGCCCTCGTCGCCATTACCCGCGACCCCTACGTCACCATCGTCCTGATCTCCATCGGCGGCTTCGGCCACCAGATTATCTCCTGCATGCTGAGCGCGCTGGTGGTGGAGTCGTTCGATAAGGGCCAGATGGCGACCGTCAACGGCATGCGCGGCTCCGCCGCCTGGATCGCCAGCTTCCTGTTCTCCTTATTAATCGGGGTGACCGCCGACAAGATTGGCTTCAACCCGCTATTCGTCGCCATGGGCTTCTTTGACCTGATTGGCGCGGTCTTCCTGGTCGCTTTTATTGCTGAACGTCGCGCCAAACGCGCCTGAGAGTGGATGTAAAAATGAAAACGTTGAAACACTGGAAATTGCAACAGCAGCTGGCCCACCACGTTGAGCTGGCGGTGGACGGGCAGCACACCCTGTGCCTGTACGTGCTGGAAGAAAACCTGTTCCGCGTCCTGCTTAAACGCAGAGGAGAGCTGGCGCTGGACCGCACCTGGAGCATCGCCCCGCAGCAGGACGTCCCCTGGGAGGGGCGCAGCCGCGACGACATCAGCGGATTTACCCTCCCCGCCTGGAGCCTGGAGCAGCAGCAGGAGACCCTGACGGTGGCCACCGAACGGCTGCGCGTCACCGTCCACCAGCCGCTGTGGCTGGAGTGGAGCTACCGCGACGATGCCGGAGAGTGGCAGCCGCTGGTTAACGACCGTCCGACCAGCGCCTATCTGGTCAACGCCCACAGCGACGGCGTCGCCCACTACCAGAGCCGGCGTCAAGATGAACGCTTCTACGGACTGGGCGAAAAGGCGGGCAACCTGCAGCGCAACGGGAATCGCTACGAGATGCGCAACCTGGATGCGATGGGCTATAACGCCGTCAGCACCGATCCGCTGTATAAGCACATCCCCTTCACCATCGCCCAGCGCAGCGATATCAGCTACGGCCTGTTCTACGATAACCTCAGCAGCTGCTGGCTGGATCTGGGCAACGAAATCGACAACTACCACACCGCCTATCGCCGCTGGCAGGCCGAAGCGGGCGATATTGATTACTACATGTTTACCGGCAAGCGCGTGCTGGACGTCACCAAAGCCTTTGTCCGCCTGACCGGGAAAACGCTGTTCGGGCCGAAGTGGAGCCTGGGCTACAGCGGCTCGACGATGCACTATACCGACGCGCCGGATGCGCAAAACCAGCTGATGAACTTTATCCGCCTCTGCGAAGAGCACGCCATTCCGTGCGACTCGTTCCAGCTCTCCTCCGGCTATACCTCGATCGGCGGTAAGCGCTACGTCTTTAACTGGAATTACGACAAGGTTCCGCAGCCGAAGGTGATGAGCCAGCGCTTCCACGACGCGGGCATCAAGCTGGCGGCCAACATCAAGCCCTGCCTGCTGCAGGATCACCCGCGCTATCGCGAGGTCGCGGAGCGCGGGCTGTTTATTCAGGACTCCGAAAGCGAATCCCCGGAGCGCTCCAGCTTCTGGGATGACGAAGGGTCGCACCTCGACTTCACCAACCCGCAAACCGTCGCCTGGTGGCAGGAGGGAGTCACCGCTCAGCTGCTGGAGATGGGGATTGATTCGACGTGGAACGACAATAACGAATTTGAAGTCTGGGACGGCGAGGCGCGCTGCCACGGTTTTGGCCAGGAGATTGCTATCAAGCATATCCGCCCGGTAATGCCGCTGCTGATGATGCGCGCGTCGCTGGAGGCCCAGCAGCGCTTTGCCCCGGAGAAACGCCCGTACCTGATCTCACGCTCCGGCTGCGCCGGGATGCAGCGCTACGTGCAAACCTGGAGCGGCGATAACCGCACTAATTGGGATACCCTGCGCTACAACACCCGCATGGGGCTGGGAATGAGCCTCTCCGGTCTCTATAACGTCGGCCACGACGTCGGCGGCTTCTCCGGCGATAAGCCGGACGCCGAGCTGTTCGTGCGCTGGGTGCAGAACGGGGTGATGCATCCGCGCTTTACGATCCACTCATGGAACGACGATCGCACGGTCAACGAGGCGTGGATGTATCCGGCGGTCCTGCCGGCGATTCGCGGCGCGATTGAGCTGCGCTATCGCCTGCTGCCCTACCTCTACACCCTGCTGTGGCAGGCGCACGCTGACGATGAGCCGATGCTGCGCCCGACCTTCCTCGATCACCAGCATGACCCGCAGACCTTCGAGGAGTGCGACGACTTCCTGCTCGGCCGCGATCTCCTCGTCGCCAGCGTCGTGGAGCCCGGCCAGCGCCAGCGCCCGACGTGGCTGCCGGAAAACGAGTCCGGCTGGTACGACTTTTATAGCGGGGAGTGGTTCGCCGGCGGCCAGTGGATAACGCTTGATGCGCCGCTGGAAAAACTGCCGCTGATGGTGCGCGCCGGGGCGGGTCTGCCGCTCAGCGAGAGGATCGTCCACGTTGACGCCAAAAAAGACGACAGCCGCGAGCTGAAGCTGTTTCCGCTCAAGGGTGCGGGCTCAACGAGCGGCCTGCTCTTTGAAGATGACGGCGAGAGCTGGGGCTATCGCGACGGCGACGCGCTGTGGCTGGGGTGGGAGATGACCTGCAGCGCCAGCACCATCAATCTGCAGGTGAACGCGCGCGGCCGCTACCGCCCGGCGTGGAAGGCGCTGAAGATAACGCTCCCCGCCGGTGAAAAGCGCCGGCTGTTGGTGAATGGTAAAGACGTCGGCGAGTGGCTGCTGGACTAAAGGCAATAAAAAACCCCGGTCGCGCGAGGCTGACCGGGGCTTTATGTTCACTCCCCGGCAGCGCAGGCGCGTGCCGGGGCGGGCGGCGGACGTTAACCGTCGATGCCTTTGCTGCGCAGATAATCTTCGTAATTACCGCTAAAGTCGATGACGCGCTGCGGCGTAATTTCAATCACGCGGGTCGCCAGCGAGCTGACAAACTCGCGGTCGTGGGAGACGAAAATCAGGGTGCCCTGATACATCTCCAGCGCCATGTTCAGCGATTCGATAGATTCCATATCCAGGTGGTTGGTCGGTTCGTCCATCACCAGAATGTTGGGTTTCTGCATCATCAGCTTACCGAACAGCATGCGGCCCTTTTCGCCACCTGACAGCACTTTGGCCGGCTTTTTGATATCGTCCTGGCTGAACAGCAGGCGGCCGAGGAAGCTGCGCACAACCTGCTCGTCGTCACCATCCTGCTTCCACTGGCTCATCCAGTCGAACACGCTCAGATCGTTATCGAAGTCTTCGGCGTGATCCTGCGCGTAGTAGCCAATCTGCGCATTCTCGGACCATTTAACGGTACCGTTATCCGGCGTCAGTTCACCAACCAGGGTTTTCAGCATGGTAGTTTTACCCACGCCGTTGGCACCCAGAATGGCAATCTTCTCGCCCACTTCCAGCAGCAGATTGAATTTTTTAAACAGCGGGCCGTTATCAAAACCTTTCGCCAGTTCTTCGACAGCCAGCGCGTTACGGAACAGCTTCTTGTCCTGCTCGAAGCGCATGAACGGGTTCTGACGGCTGGAGGCCTTCACTTCGTCGAGCTTGATTTTATCAATCTGACGGGCGCGAGAAGTCGCCTGACGTGATTTAGAGGCGTTGGCGCTAAAGCGGCTGACGAAGGATTGCAGGTCGGCAATCTGCGCCTTTTTCTTGGCGTTATCAGACAGCAGACGCTCGCGAGCCTGGGTGGCCGCGGTCATGTATTCGTCGTAGTTACCGGCATACACGCGCAGTTCGCCGTAGTCGAGATCCGCCATGTGGGTACACACCATGTTAAGGAAATGACGGTCGTGCGAAATGATGATCATGGTGCTGTCACGTTCGTTGAGCGTCTGCTCCAGCCAGCGAATGGTGTCGATGTCGAGGTTGTTCGTCGGTTCATCGAGCAGCAGGATGTCCGGGTTTGAGAACAGCGCCTGGGCCAGCAGGACGCGCAGCTTCCAGCCGGGAGCGACTTCGCTCATCGGGCCGTAATGCTGTTCTACCGGGATACCAACGCCGAGCAGCAGTTCACCGGCGCGGGCTTCAGCGGAGTAGCCGTCCATCTCGCCGTAGGTCACTTCCAGATCCGCCACCTTATAGCCGTCGGCTTCGCTCATTTCCGCCAGGCCGTAGATGCGATCGCGCTCCTGCTTCACTTCCCACAGCTCGCCGTGGCCCATGATGACCGTATCCAGCACGGTGAACTCTTCGAACGCGAACTGGTCCTGACGCAGCTTACCGATACGCTCGTTCGGATCGAGGGACACGTTGCCCAGCGTTGGCTCCAGATCGTTGCCGAGGATCTTCATAAAGGTAGATTTACCGCTACCGTTGGCGCCAATCAGGCCGTAACGGTTGCCGCCGCCAAATTTGACGGAGATGTTTTCGAACAGCGGCTTGCTGCCAAACTGCATGGTGACGTTGCTGGATACTAGCACGGGGTTATCCTGAAAAAAGAGAATGAGAAGTGTGACACATCGGACATTATGCCAGCAAAACCATCTCTTTTCACGGTCTGCGGTGAATTCCCTTACCGCTGACGCCGCGTACGGCGCCTTTTGCCCCCCGCCGCCGGCGTCCTGCAGGCCTCAGCGGCGGCCCGGCGGCCCCAGGCATGCCGTGCGATCGCCCCTGTGACGGCGCGGCTTCGCCGGTTAAAGGACGACACTTGAAACAAGCAGCAAAAAAGTGTGATTTCGTACACATCTCATTTCCCTGTTGGCGGGAATGCACATATAATGCGCTCCCATCTACTCCCTGAAAAATCTAACAAAGGCCTGTGTGGCTTTAACATCGCACACGACATGATGAATATGAAATTATCGACACTCCTTGCGGCAGCCTTCGCCATCGTGGGCTTTTGCAACACAGCATCCGCTGTAACCTATCCTCTGCCGACCGACGGTAGCCGACTGATTGGCCAGAACCAGGTTGTCACGGTTCCGGACGACAACAAACAGCCGCTGGAATACTTCGCCGCCAAATACCAGATGGGTCTGTCCAACATGCTGGAAGCGAACCCGGGCGTCGATACCTACCTGCCGAAAGGCGGTACCGTGCTGAATATCCCGCAGCAGCTGATTCTGCCGGACACCGTGCATGAAGGTATCGTGATCAACAGCGCGGAAATGCGTCTTTACTACTACCCGAAAGGCACCAACACCGTGATCGTGCTGCCGATTGGTATCGGCCAGCTGGGCAAAGATACGCCGATCAACTGGGTGACCAAGGTTGAGCGCAAGAAAGCTGGCCCGACCTGGACGCCGACGGCGAAAATGCACGCCGAATACGTCGCAGCCGGTAACCCGCTGCCGGCCGTAGTGCCGGCCGGTCCTGACAACCCGATGGGTCTGTACGCGCTCTACATCGGTCGTCTGTACGCGATCCACGGCACCAACGCCAACTTCGGTATCGGCCTGCGCGTCAGCCACGGCTGCGTGCGTCTGCGCAACGACGATATCAAATTCCTGTTTGAGAACGTGCCGGTCGGCACCCGAGTCGAATTTATCGATGAGCCGGTGAAAGCCACCAGCGAGCCGGACGGCAGCCGCTATGTTGAAGTCCACAACCCGCTGTCGACCACCGAAGCCCAGTTCCAGGGCGGTGAGATCGTCCCGATTACGCTGAACAAATCCGTACAGGCCGTCACCGGCCAGTCAGACGTCGATCAGAGCGTGGTTGAGCAGGCGGTGCAGAACCGTTCCGGTATGCCGGTACGTCTGAACTGATCCTGAGCGCCGTGCGCAAAAAAGGGCGAGGTGAAAACCTCGCCCTTTTCTTTTCGCCTGACGTCAGCCGTTGTTCACGATAACGATGCCGCCGTGATCGTAGCGGTAGTGACAGTGGGCATACTCCAGCGGCGTACCGTCCTCCAGGTAGATAACCTGCTCAACTTCCAGCACCGGATCGCCGGCTTCGCACACCAGGTGCTGCTGTTCGAGCTCGCCGGGCTTAATGGCGCGCACCACGCGGTACGACCCCATTATCTTCAGCCCAAGCGTTTCAACATACTGGAATACGGAGCTTTCGAGGTGGCTTTTATTCAGGCCGGGTACCAGATTCACCGGCATCACCGTGGCGTCCAGCGACATCGGCTCGTCGTTGAGCAACCGCAGGCGCACGAAGTCATAAACCGGCGAATCGGCATTAATCAGCAGCGAAGTCTGCTCCTTCTCGCTGGGAAAGCGCAGCTCGAAGCGCACCACCTTGCTGCTGACCGCCCCCAGGTGGGCCCAGGTTTTGGTGGCGCCAAAATAGTCGCTTCCCGGAAGATCCCACTGCGAAAGCTGAAGAAAGTTTTTACGCACGAAGGTGCCCTGCCCCTTGCGGGTATAAATCAATCCTTCAACAATAAGCTGGCGCATCGCCTGCTGGATGGTCATCCTGCTGGTGTTAAACTCCGCCGCCAGCGCAAACTGGTCGGGTAATGGCATGCTGGCGGGGTACTGCTGGCTGATAATCCGCTTTTTAATTTCCCGCGCGATCAAAAGATACTTCGCCGCCATCGTCCTTCCTTATTATTCATTTATCCCATTGTTTTTTAAGGCCACTCTCTCAGATATTTTGAGAAATGGCAGGTAGAAGAATACACCAAAGATGATGATTATCAACTGCACCACCACCGCCCGCCAGTCCCCCGCCGTTGCCAGCCAGGCGCTGAGTACCGGCGGCGTGGTCCACGGGATCATCACCACGCAGCGCGACATAAGCCCGAGCGTGGTACACATCCAGGCGAAAAATATACCGATGGCGGGAAGCAGCACGAACGGGATCATCAGCGGCACGTTGAAAACGATCGGCAGACCGAAAATCACCGGTTCGTTGATATTGAACAGCCCCGGGGTAATGGCCAGACGCGCCACCTGCTTCGAGGCCTGCTGACGCGAGAAGAGAAAAATGGCGATCAGCAGAGAAATGGTGCTGCCGGTGCCGCCCACCATGCCGAAGGTCGGCACGAAAATATTGTTAATAATATGTGGAATCGGCTGGCCGCTGGCGTAGGCCAGCATATTCTCGTTGGTATTAATTAGCAGGAACGGTTCCAGCACCACGCTATTCACAACCGATTGATGAATACCCAGCGTAAACAGGAAGTTGCCGAAGCTGTAGATAAAAATAGTCCCCGGCAGGCTGGTATTAATCAAGCGCAGCGGCTGCTGGATAAGCGTGGTGATCAGATGGATAAGATCGGTGTGCAGCAGGTTATTCAGCAGGGCGGCCAGCGCCGCAAACAGCGACAGCGTAAGAATGGCTGGGATGAGCGAAGAAAACGACTGGCCCACCGCCGGCGGCACGTTCTCCCCGAGATTGATGGTCAGGCGCTTGATCCCGGCGATGCGCATAAAGAGTTCCGTCGCCACCAGGCCGATGAGCACGCCGGCGAAAATGCCGGTAGAGCCGATATTGGCGAAGGTCAGTACCGACGTCAGGCTGACCGTCGCCTTCCCGCCAACCGGCACCAGATCCACCTGCATCGGCATCATAATAATAAAGCTGCAAATAGCGATAACGACGGTCGAAACCGGGTTAGCGAAGTTTTTGTTGCGCGCCAGCGACCACGCGATCATCGGCGCAATCAGCAGCGCGGCGATATTCAACGTCCCGTTGATAATCGCATCGCCCCATACCTTAAAGCGCACCAGCGTCTCGCCCTCCAGGATCCAGGGAAACACCACGTTGTTCACCAGCACCGCCAGCCCTGCCAGAATGAAAATTGGCATGACCCCGGCAAACGCATCGCGCAGCGAACGCAGGTGTACCTGGTTGGCGATACGCGCGGAAAACTCAACAAAGCGATCGGTCAAAGACTGCATACTGGACGTTGTATTATCAGACATTTTGCAGAATCCTCTTCATCACTTACCCGTATTCCCCGTCAGGCTGCAGGCAGCGCGCCCGCAGCCTGAAATCTGACGGAGGTAACCCGGTGCGGCCCGCGCGAACTACATCTCTTCGCCGTTGCTGTGGATCGCACGTTTCAGCCAGGCATAGCTTTTCTTCGGCACGCGGTTTAGGTCTTTAAGATCGTGGTTTTCACGGTTGACGTACACCACCCCGTAGCGTTTACGCATATCGCCCTGCGAGCTGAGAATGTCGATAAGCCCCCAGCCGAGATAGCCAATCACCTCCGCGCCGTCCTCAAAAATCGCCTCTTTCATGGCGTTGATATGGTCGCGGTGATAGGCGATACGATAGTCGTCGGCAATCATGTTTTCGCCATCCCAGGACTCAATCACCCCGATACCGTTTTCAATCGGGAATACCGGCAGGCGCCAGTCGTTGTAGTAGCGGGTGATGATGGTACGAAAGCCGAGCGGATCGATTTGCCAGTTCCATTCCGTAGACTTCAGGTACGGGTTGTCCTTATCGCCAAACTGCATGTAGTAGTTCACCTCGGTGCCTTCCGGGATCGGATCGCTGCTGAGCGTGCGGCTGGCGTAATAGCTAAAGGCCATATAGTCATTTTTATTCTGCGCAATCAGGGCTAAATCCTCTGCGCGATAGATATCCTCGAAGCCTTCACGGGCGACCACGGCCATGACCTCGGGGCTGTAGCCCTGGCCGGCATAGACGCGCAGCAGGTTCTGGTTGAGAAACTCATCATGCTGCTGAGCGCAGAAAATATCGCGCGGCCGGCAGGTCGCCGGGTAGATAAGCTGATGCGCCAGCATTCCGCCCATCAGCCTGCCGGGCTGGGTTTCGTGCAGGTACGCGGTCAGATGGACGTGCGCCATCATGGTGTAATGCTGGATCGCGTACAGCTCGCGGAGCGTTTCATCGCCATGCATATAGCCCGCAATGCGGAACGCAATCGGCATGTGGAAAATATTCTGCTCATTGAAGGTCAGCCAGTACTTCACCTTGTCGCCGTAGCAGTCGATCATTTTCTTGCCGTAGCGTACAAACGCCTCCATCACGCGGCGATCGATAAAGCCGTTGTACTCATTCGCCAGCGCCAGCGGCATGTCAAAATGGTACAGGCAAATCATCGGTTCAATGCCGCGGGCAATCAGAGCGTCGATAAAGCGGTGGTAGAAGGCGATACCTTCTTCGTTGAACTCGCCATCGCCGGTCGGGCAAATGCGGCTCCACGAAATCTGGAAGCGGTAGCAGTTCATCCCTAGATCCTGCATTAAATCAAAGTCTTCTTCATAGCGATGGTAGGAGTCGGTCGCCACCTTCCAGTCAGAGGCAAACTCTGAGGGCTCGCGAATGTCGTAAACCGACATCCCCTTTCCACCTTCATTCCACGCCCCCTCCGTCTGCATGCTGGAAACCGAGTTGCCCCATAAAAAATCCTTTGCCAGTGCCTTCATCGTTCGCTCCGTTACTATGACTAGTCATTAAAAATTCATGACTAGTCATATAGAATGAAATGATAAATCACGCAAAGGGGTTGTGTCGTTTTTGTGAGCGATTTCGAAAAGAGAGGGTAGAAAGCGGCGGGACAGCGCCCGCCGTTGAGGAACGAACAGGATTAATCGTTAAGCTGATTGCGGCGATATTCGCCCTGCCGCTCGAGCATCCAGCCGGGATATTCGCGCGGCAGCGCGCTCACCGCATCCAGCTTCCGCAGATCCTCTTCGCTGAGCTGGATTTGAGTGGCGGCAATATTATCCGCCAGCTGATCCGCGCGTTTGGCGCCGATAATCACGCTGGTCACCGCCTGCTGATGGAGCAGCCACGCGAGCGCGACCTGCGCGACCGTCGCGCCTTTGGCGTCCGCCACCTCGCGCATCGCGTCCACGCAATCGAAGGCGCGATCCTTATTCACCGGCGGGAAATCAAATTCCAGCCGACGGCCGCCCGCTTCCCCCTGGCCATCGCGGGTATATTTGCCGCTCAGCAATCCGCCCGCCAGCGGGCTCCAGACCATCAGCCCCAGCCCTTCACTCTGCATCATCGGCACCAGCTCGCGCTCGAGGTCGCGCCCGGCGATGGTGTAGTAAGCCTGCAGGGAGGCAAAGCGCGCCAGCCCGAGGCGTTCAGCAATACCCAGCGCCTTGACGATCTGCCAGGCCGCCCAGTTCGATATGCCGATATAGCGGACGTGCCCCTGGCGGACCAGGGTATCGAGGGCGTAGAGGGTCTCTTCGACGGGTGTCGCCGGATCGAAGCCATGCAGCTGGTAGAGATCGATATGATCGAGCTGCAGGCGGCGCAGGCTCTCTTTGACGCTGCTGAGAATGTGGTAGCGGGAGCTACCGCGGGAGTTAACGCCAGCGGTGCCGGTTTCACCGAACACCTTGGTGGCGACCACCACGTTTTCGCGCGGGACCTTGAGATTTTTTAGCGCCTGGCCGGTTATCTCTTCCGAACGCCCTTCCGAATAGACGTTTGCGGTGTCGATAAAGTTAATGCCAGCATCCAGCGCGCTGCCCACCAGCTGCTCGGCTTCCGCCTGGCGCAGCTGGCCAATTTTGCCCCACATCCCCTCTTCACCGCCAAAGGTCATGGTGCCAAGGCACAGTTCAGAGACAAACAGACCGGTATTTCCGAGTTTTTTATAACGCATCGGACTCTCCTCATCAGGATAATGAACGTCAGCGCTATAGTTATACTCCCGCCCGCACGAGTGCGAATGGGGAGATTCTGTCCGTTTCTTGCCCAATCCTCCGAATATCAGAACCCGAAGTGCAGGATGGCGTAGCCCACCAACGCCGCCCACAGCAGCATCGGCAGAGAGTAAAGATGAAAGCGCCACCAGATGCGCCTGTCCGCCGCCATGCGCAGGGCAATCAGGTTGGCCAGCGAGCCGGGAAGCAGGCCAAAGCCGCCGACGTTCACCGCCCAGGCCAGCAGCGTCGACGGCGGAACGTAGTTGAGCAGCAGAATAGTTGCCGGGACGTTGCTGATGAACTGCGACAGGCCGATCGCCGTCAGCCACAGGCCGCCTGGGGAGAGCTGGCCGACGCTGCTCAGCAGCTGATGCAGGGCCGGCAGCTGGATCAGCAGGTGAACGTCAATAAACATCACCATAAAGACCAGCAGCAGGGACCAGTCAACGTTGATAATCACCACCCGCGCCAGCAGCAAAAAGCCGATGACGATCAGCGCGAGGCCCCAAAGTCCCTGCTTCATCTCTAACGCCGTCAGGAAAACCAGATACAGCGCCAGGCAGCCCCAGACCAGCTTTGGCCGCCAGGAGGGCACCCGCTCGCCGCTGTGATAAGTGAGGCGTACGGCTGAAAAACAGCACCAGCACAGCGCCAGCAGCGTTACCATCATCGCCGCCGCCAGCGGCAGCATCTGCCCGATAAATGCCGGGAAGCTGAGGCCGGAGCGTCCCCACAGCAGAATGTTTTGCGGATTGCCGATCGGCGTCAGCAGCGAGCCGGCGTTCACCGCCAGCGCCTCGAAAATAATCAGCCGGTTAACCGGAATAGCGCACCATTTTTTTAACGTCAGGGTCAGCGGAACGACGATAAAAAGCGCCACATCGTTGGTTAAGAAGGTGGAAAGCAGCGCCGCCGCCAGCACCATAAAGATGGCCAACTGCCGTTCGGTCACAAACCGCCGCGCCATTTTGCGGCCCAGCACGTCAAAATAGCCGCTCAGCTCGACCCCTTTGGTCAGCAGCATCAGCCCGCTGAGGGTAATAATCGTCTGCCAGTCGATAGCCTGAGGCCAGCTGGCAGGGGCAAAGGGCACAAAAATGCTTAATACGCCGGCAATAATCAGCAGTAAATGGAGGAAGCGGTCACCCGCCAGCGCCTGAATAAAGGGCAGGTTCATTCTCCGTGCGGCCCGTACTTGAGCGTGAACTGGCTAAAAGCCTCCAGCGTCTCCTGGCTCACGTGATGCTCCATCCCTTCGGCATCGCGACGGGCAATCTCCGGGCTGACGCCGATCACCAGCAGGAAGTTTTCCACAATCTGATGACGTTCGCGGCTTTCGTGCGCCAGCTTCTCGCCTTCCGGGGTTAAAAAGACCCCGCGCCACGGGATCTGCTCGATCAAACCTACGGTGGCCAGGCGCTTGAGCATTTTCGCGACCGTCGGCTGCGAAACGCCCAGACGCGCGGCCATATCGACCTGACGCGCTTCGCCCACCTCGCGGATCAGATCGGAAATCAACTCAACGTAGTCGTCAATCAGCTCGCGACGATGCGCCTCACGCACCTGACGAAACCCCTCAACGTGCTCTTCAACATTCACTAGCTGCGTCACTTTTTTTGTTATTTGTTTGCCTGCGCGACGGTTCATTGTGCTTCCTCAAATACGTGTGACGCAGCAAGCGTCATCTCAAAGAGGGCCATTGTAAATGATTGGGCCCGTAGCACAAAAAATTAACTTTTTAGCCATAGCTATAAAATATAGCCTGTGCTATATCTGTATGTAATGCAGACATCCTTCAGCGAACGAAGGGCGAAAGCACAGGAGGTTACGATGAACGAACTCAAGAGGTGCTTACAGGTGTTTACCCACTCTCCATTTAAAGTACGCTTAATGCTAATCGGCATGCTGTGTGACCTGCTCAACGGCAAAAAAGAGCAGGACAAACCGGGCAACTAACGCGGCGTCGCGGCACGCCGCTTCATTTTTCGGTCATAATTCCCCGTCATACTGGTCCGTTTCCCCGCCTTTCACCCGCTTTTTTCAAGTTTTGTAAGCTTTCTCCCAAAACAATCCGTTATGGCTAGTTGACCTTAGCATTTGCAAGCCCTATCGTTTGTCAGCCCTGCCACTACTGCGGCTCGCAGAGACCCTCTTCCGGCACTGTCCAGCAGGTTTTACCCCTTGATGCCAGGGGATGCACATGGCGTCTTTTTGATTGTTAACTATGAACCTCACCCTGAAAGAAACGCTGGTCGCTCGTGGATTGGTCCTGAACCCGTGGACCGGATTCTACTTTTTACAGTCTCTGCTGATTAACCTGGCCCTTGGCTACGATTTTAGCCTGCTCTATGCCGTTGCCTTTACATGCGTGCTACATCTGCTGTGGCGCAGCTTTCCGCGCGCGCAGAAGGTAGTGGTCGGCGGCTACTCGCTGCTTGCCGCGCTCTATTATCCGTTTGGCCAGGCCTACGGTGCGCCCAATTTCAATACGCTGCTGGCGCTGCACGCCACCAACGTCGAAGAATCCACCGAAATTTTGACCATCTTCCCGTGGTACAGCTATCTGCTGGCGGTGTTTATTTTTGCGCTGGGCGTCATTGCCGTACGTCGCAAGCCGGACGAACGCAAGCGCTGGAGCAAAATGGACAGCCTCGGCCTGCTGTTCAGCGTCGGTATCTTCTTCCTCCAGCCGGTACAAAATCTGGCCTGGGGCGGCGTCTTCAAGGTGATTGATACCGGCTACCCGGCTCTGCGCTTCGTCAAAGACGTGGTGGTAAATAACAACGAGGTGCTGGATGAGCAGGCGCGCATGGCGCAGCTGGCGAATATCAAGGACAGCTGGCACGTCGTGGCGGTGAAGCCCAAATATCACCTGTACGTGGTGGTGATTGGCGAAAGCGCGCGGCGCGACGCGCTCGGCGCCTTCGGCGGCCACTGGGACAACACCCCTTTCGCCAGCTCGGTGAACGGCTATCTGTTCAACGACTACATTGCGGCCAGCGGTTCAACGCAAAAGTCGCTGGGCCTGACGCTTAACCGGGTCGTTGACGGCAAGCCGCAGTACCAGGATAACTTCGTCACGCTGGCCAACCGCGCGGGCTTCCAGACCTGGTGGTTCTCGAATCAGGGGCAAATCGGTGAGTACGATACGGCGATTGCCAGTATTGCCAAACGCGCCGACGAGGTGCAGTTCCTCAAAAACGGCGATTTTGAGGCCAACAAAAACACCCAGGACGAGCAGCTGCTGAAGCTAACCGAGCAGGTCCTGTCGACCCAGCGCACTCAGCCGCAGCTGATCGTTCTGCACCTGATGGGCTCACACCCGCAGGCCTGCGACCGCACCAGGGGAAAATATACGGTATTCGTGCAGTCGAAGGAGACCTCGTGCTACCTCTACAGCATGACGCAAACCGACGCCCTGCTGGGCAAACTCTATAGCCAGCTGCAGAACTCCGGCGACAGCTTCTCGATGACCTATTTCTCCGATCACGGCCTGGCCTTCAAGGAGCGCGGGAAAGAGGTGCAGTACCTGGCGCACGACGATAAGTTCCAGCAGAACTTCCAGGTGCCGTTCATGGTGCTGTCCAGCGATGATAAAGCGCACAAGGTTATCAAAGCCCGCCGCTCGGCCAACGATTTCCTCGGCTTCTTCTCGCAGTGGACCGGGATTGCCGCCGAGGAAATAAAGCCGCGCTATCGCTTTATCTCCGAGCAAAAGGCCGGACCGGTTTTCATCACCAACTTCCAGCTGCAAAAAGTGGACTATACCCATCTGGGTAGCGACCTGTTCACCACCCAGTAGGCCACCTCATTCGCCATCGGGATGCTGATGGCGACGGGTTTTACCGAATGACAGACAAAAAAAATCCGCCCCTGTGAGGCGGATTTTTTATATCACCGAAGTGATTAGAAGCGGTAACCAACGCCCGCGATCCAGGTACCAACGTCAACGTTACGAATGCGAGACTGCTCGTAAGAGAAGTCCAGAGCAACGTTTTCGATCGGGTTGAACTGCAGACCAGCGCCGTAGGAGAAACCGTAGTCGCTCATGTCAGCTTTGTTCGGGTAGCTGTTGTCCTGGAATTTACCGTAACCCACACCCACTACGCCGTAGATGCTTGCCCAGTCGTTGATGCGGTAAGCTGGACCAGCGGTGATGCCGTAGTACTGGCCTTTTTCGTATACGCCAGATTCGGTGCGATCTTTTGCAGTGTAGGTGAAGGAACCGATAACACCCAGCGGGCTATTGTCTTGCTCGTAACGGTACTTCAGGTTGAAACCGCCTGCTTTATTCGCTTCGCCCTGCATGTCGCTCTGAGCATAACCACCGGTCACGGTAGAAGTTGCAGCGAACGCGGTACCTACGGATGCAGCCAGTACAACAGCCAGTGCTGAAAAACGTGCAATTTTATTCATAACCACCTCAAATGTGTTTCTAATAAGTCCTAAGTCTTAAATATATCAAAAACTTTCGGGAAACTCTTTCCGCTTTACACTGTCTAACATACTTTTTCATGTAACCAAAAGTTTCCACAAAACTATAACAAACTGGAAAACAACCGTTTTTAGCGGATACAATCATATTTATGCGCGTCGCTCGCCGGACGTGCATCCAGATTATTCCTAATCACCAGACGAGTGTTTCAGCGGCGCGCTTCCGATTGTACTCCTCTCTCCGGGGATTTTTTCAACAATAGCTCAACTGCGGTTGGGTAATTCATTTACACTGGAACCTTTACCGGTTTTGACAAATTTTGACAGGAGAAAGGATGCCCGGCTCGTCCCGTAAGGTCCCGGCGTGGTTGCCGACGGCTGTTATTTTAATCGCCATGATCTCTATTCAGAGCGGCGCGTCGCTGGCGAAATCGCTCTTCCCTCTGGTTGGCGCGCCCGGCGTGACGGCCCTGCGCCTGGCGCTAGGCACCCTGATTCTGGTGGTCATTTTCAAGCCCTGGCGGCTGCGCTTCGCCCGCGAACAGCGCCTGCCGCTGCTCTTTTACGGCCTCGCGCTGGGGGCGATGAACTATCTGTTCTATCTCTCAATTCAGCGCATACCGCTGGGCATTGCGGTGGCCCTCGAGTTTACCGGCCCGCTGGCGGTGGCCCTCTTTGGCTCGCGGCGTCCGCTCGACTTCGTATGGGTGGTTCTGGCGGTTCTGGGGCTATGGTATCTCCTGCCGCTGGGGCAGGACGTGGCGCAGGTCGATCTCACCGGTGCGCTGTTGGCGCTGGGCGCCGGGGCCTGCTGGGCGGTCTATATTCTTACCGGCCAGCGCGCGGGCGAAGAGCACGGCCCGGCAACGGTGGCGATGGGCTCGCTCATTGCCGCGGTGATTTTTGTGCCACTGGGTATGCTGCAGGCAACGGATACGCTATTCCAGTGGTCGCTGCTGCCGCTGGGCCTGGCGATCGCCGTGCTCTCTACCGCGCTCCCCTACTCGCTGGAAATGATCGCCCTGACCCGCATGCCGACCAAAACGTTCGGCACGCTGATGAGCATGGAGCCCGCCCTTGCCGCGCTGTCGGGAATGGTGTTCCTTGGCGAGACGCTGACCTTCACGCAAACCCTGGCGCTGGGGGCAATTATCCTCGCCTCGATGGGTTCGACGCTGACCATGCGGCGGGAAACGAAGCTCAAAAAAGTCGATATTGGCTAAATTGTCAGACGGTTCTGTACGGCCGCCGCGCCGTACAGCGCTGACGCATAAAAAACTCAACCCATTGAGTTAAATACCTTTTTAAATTATCAACAAGCCTGCGCTATCAAACCGATAGAGACTACCGACACCGCCTTCTGCGTATCCGTTGCTATACTTGTCCCCATGAGTTACCGGGGGCAAGCGCTCCATATAATTCGATTTGAAGTATGACGAGTATAAATATCAAGAGGATATGAAACTATGAGTACCGCAAAACTGGTTAAAACTAAAGCATCTAACCTGCTCTATACCCGCAACGATATGACCGACAGCGAAAAGAAAGCCACCGTTGAGCTGCTCAATCGTCAGGTTATCCAGTTCATCGACCTGTCGCTGATCACCAAACAGGCTCACTGGAATATGCGCGGTGCCAACTTTATTGCCGTTCATGAAATGCTGGACGGCTTCCGCACGGCGCTGACCGATCACCTCGATACGATGGCCGAACGCGCCGTCCAGCTCGGCGGCGTTGCGCTGGGTACCACTCAGGTTATCAACAGCAAAACTCCGCTGAAAAGCTACCCGCTGGACATTCACACCGTCCAGGACCACCTGAAAGAGCTGGCCGACCGCTACGCGATTGTGGCGAACGACGTGCGCAAAGCGATTAGCGAGGCAAAAGACGAAGATACGGCCGATATCTTCACCGCCGCTTCTCGCGATCTGGATAAATTCCTGTGGTTTATCGAATCTAATATCGAATAATCACCACCCCGACTGCCGTCAGCTCCGCTGGCGGCATTGCCCCACCCTCCTCGCCTCACGTTTCCCGTTTTTTTTATCGCCTCGCTCCATCGCACTATTTTAGTGCATCACAATGGTCAAAATGCGTACTAAAGTAAATCAAATGTAATAATCACCTCACACAATCGTTACAGCAAGATTGTTTTCCCATCGGTGTTTGCGTTAAAAATGCTCTTGTTATTCGGCATATTTATGACGCACCAAAACGACGCCCCGTCGTGGTGCAGATTGCGTTTGCCAGACCCGAAAGCGTGCAACAGGAACCACTCTGGTTGTTATAAAACAACAAGTTGTAAAACTGGCACGATTTTTTCATAGGGTTACTCGTTCTCGCAGGGGATCGTCCCGTGGATATAAAAGGAAATGCTATGAAGTCTGTATTAAAAGTTTCACTGGCTGCACTGACCCTGGCTTTTGCGGTTTCTTCCCAGGCCGCTGAAAAACAACTGATTGTTGCGACCGATACGGCGTTTGTTCCGTTTGAATTTAAGCAAGGCGATAAGTACGTTGGCTTCGATGTCGACCTGTGGGCCGCCATCGCCAAAGAGCTGAAGCTGGACTATGCCCTGAAGCCAATGGATTTCAGCGGCATCATCCCGGCGCTGCAAACGAAAAACATCGACCTCGCGCTGGCGGGGATTACCATTACCGAAGAGCGTAAAAAAGCGATCGACTTCTCCGATGGCTACTATAAAAGCGGCCTGCTGGTGATGGTGAAAGCGAACAACAACGATATCAAAGACGTGAAGGATCTGAACGGCAAAGTGGTCGCGGTTAAAGGCGGCACCGGCTCCGTTGATTACGCCAAGGCTAACATCAAAACCAAAGACCTGCGCCAGTTCCCGAACATCGATAACGCCTACATGGAGCTGGGTACCGGCCGCGCCGATGCCGTGCTGCACGATACGCCAAACATCCTCTACTTCATCAAAACCGCCGGCCACGGCCAGTTCAAAGCGGTAGGTGACTCGCTGGAAGCGCAGAGCTACGGCATCGCGTTCCCGAAAGGCAGCGACGAACTGCGTGAAAAAGTGAACGGCGCGCTGAAAACCCTGCGCGAAAACGGCACCTACAACGAAATTTATAAAAAATGGTTCGGTACTGAGCCAAAATAATAATCAGACCGTATCCGCACGGATATATCTCTTACCGGCCTGCTGAGGTCTGGTAGCCCGGCATAGGCGCTTGCGCCCTCTGCCGGGGATCGCCTCGCAGCAGGCCTGAGTCATTTTTTCTCAGAGGGCCATCCTCTGTTTTCGACACGGTAACAGGAACGAATTATGCAGTTTGACTGGAGTGCCATCTGGCCCGCCATTCCAATTTTGCTGGAAGGCGCCAAAATGACGCTGTGGATCTCGGTCCTCGGCCTGGCTGGCGGTCTGATAATCGGCCTCGTCGCCGGTTTCGCCCGCTGCTTTGGCGGCTGGATAGCGAACCACATCGCGCTGGTCTTTATTGAAATTATTCGCGGCACCCCGATCGTGGTGCAGGTGATGTTTATCTACTTCGCCCTGCCGATGGCGTTTAATGATTTGCGCATCGATCCGTTCTCCGCCGCGGTGGTGACCATCATGATCAACTCCGGCGCCTACATCGCGGAAATTACCCGCGGCGCGGTGCTCTCTATCCACAAAGGCTTCCGCGAAGCCGGCCTGGCGCTCGGCCTGTCACGAAGCGAAACGATTCGCCACGTGATCCTGCCGCTGGCGCTGCGCCGCATGCTGCCGCCGCTGGGTAACCAGTGGATCATCAGCATCAAAGATACCTCGCTCTTTATCGTCATCGGCGTTGCCGAACTGACCCGCCAGGGACAGGAGATTATTGCCGGTAACTTCCGCGCGCTGGAGATCTGGAGCGCCGTTGCCGTTATCTATCTCATTATCACCCTGGTTCTGAGCTTTATTCTGCGCCGTCTTGAAAGAAGGATGAAAATCCTGTGATTGAATTTAAAAACGTTTCCAAGCACTTTGGCCCAACCAAGGTGCTGCACGATATCGATCTGAAGATTAACCAAGGTGAAGTCGTGGTGATTATCGGGCCTTCCGGCTCCGGTAAATCAACCCTACTGCGCTGCATCAACAAACTGGAAGAGATAACCAGCGGCGAGCTGATCGTCGACGGCCTGAAGGTCAACGATCCGAAGGTAGACGATCGCCTGATCCGCCAGGAAGCGGGCATGGTGTTCCAGCAGTTCTATCTGTTCCCGCACCTGACGGCGCTGGAGAACGTCATGTTCGGACCGCTGCGCGTGCGCGGCGCGAAGAAAGAGGCGGCCGAGAAGCTGGCGAAAGATCTGCTGGAAAAAGTGGGGCTGGCGGAACGCGCGCACCACTATCCTTCAGAGCTCTCCGGCGGCCAGCAGCAGCGTGTAGCCATCGCCCGCGCGCTGGCGGTGAAGCCGAAGATGATGCTGTTCGATGAACCTACCTCCGCGCTGGATCCGGAGCTGCGTCATGAAGTGCTGAAGGTGATGCAGGATCTGGCAGAGGAAGGGATGACGATGGTTATCGTGACCCACGAAATCGGCTTCGCCGAAAAAGTGGCCTCGCGCCTGATCTTCATCGACAAAGGGCGTATCGCGGAAGATGGCGATCCGCAGATTCTGGTCAAGAACCCGCCAAGCCCGCGCCTGCGCGAATTCCTGCAGCACGTCGCCTGATAGCCACCGGCTCCCCCGTCGCGGGGAGCCGCTTTCCAGATTCATCCCACCCCCGTCCTCCCGACATCGTCTTCTATACTTACTGGTTTGAGACGCAATGGAGGTGCTCGTGCCGTGGATCCTGTTACTGCTTGCCGCTCTATTTACCGCCCCGCTTTCGGCCGCAGCCCTGCCCGGCGTCCCGACCGCCGCCCCGCAGCAGTCCGCCAGCAACGAACCCGACCTTGAGAAGAAAAAGGCCGCCTACGCGGCGCTGGCCGACGTGCTGGATAACGACGCCGCTCGCAAGGAGCTCATCGACCAGCTGCGCACCGCCGCCGCCACGCCGCCGCCGGCCAGCACGCCAACGCTGACGCCGCCGAAAGAGGAAGAGCAGCCGACGGTGCTGGAAAACGTCACCCACATCAGCCGCGAATACGGCGAGCGCTTCTCGTCGCGTTTCTCGCAGCTGTGGCGCAATATTACCGGCGCGCCGCATAAGCCTTTCCATGCCGATACCTTCCGCCACGCCGCAAGCACCTTCCTGATGCTGGCAGCGCTGGTCTTTGCCTTCTGGTGGCTGGTGCGGCTGGCCGCGCTGCCGCTGTATCGCAAAATGGGCCAGTGGGGGCGGCATAAAAACCACGATCGCAGCAACTGGCTGCAGCTGCCGGCCACGATTGCCGGCGCCTTTATCTTCGACCTGATCCTGCTGGCGCTCACGCTGTTCGTTGGTCAGCTGCTCAGCGACAGGCTCAACGGCGGCAACCGCACCATCGCCTTCCAGCAAAGCCTGTTCCTGAACGCCTTCGCGCTGATCGAGTTCTTCAAAGCTATTCTGCGGCTGATTTTCTGCCCACGGGTGGCGGATCTGCGGCCGTTTAACCTCAGCGATGACAGTGCAAAATACTGGAACCTGCGCCTGAGCGCGCTCAGCAGCCTGATTGGCTACGGCCTGATCGTCGCCGTGCCGATTATCTCCAACCAGGTCAACGTCCAGGTCGGCGCGCTGGCCAACGTGGCCATTATGCTGTGCATCACCCTGTGGGCGCTGTACCTGATTTTTCATAACAAGCACGTGATTACCGAAGGGCTGATTCATCTGGCGGACCGCTCGCTGGCCTTCTTCAGCCTGTTTATCCGCGCCTTCGCGCTGGTCTGGCACTGGCTGGCCTGCGCCTATTTTATCGTGCTGTTTTTCTTTTCGCTTTTCGACCCGGGCAACAGCCTGAAGTTTATGATGGGCGCCACGGTGCGCAGCCTGGCGATCGTCGGCGCCGCGGCGCTGATCTCCGGCATTTTGTCGCGCTGGATAGCCAAAACCATCACCCTGTCGCCGCAAACCCAGCGCAGCTATCCTGAGCTGCAGAAGCGGCTCAACGGCTGGATCTCCGTGGCGCTGAAGGTGGCGCGCATTTTGGTGGTCGCCGTCGCCATTATGCTGCTGCTCAGCGCCTGGGGACTGTTCGATTTCTGGAACTGGATGCATAACGGCGCCGGGCAGAAGGCGGTAGATGTGATGATCCGCATCGCGCTGATCCTGTTCTTCTCCGCCATCGGCTGGACGCTGCTCGCCAGCCTGATAGAAAACCGCCTCGCCTCGGATATTCACGGCCGTCCGCTGCCCGGCGCCCGGGCGAGAACGCTGCTGACGCTGTTTCGCAACGCGCTGGCGGTGATCATCAGCACCATCACCGTGATGATCCTGCTCTCGGAAGTGGGGGTCAATATCGCCCCGCTGCTGGCAGGCGCGGGGGCGCTGGGGCTGGCAATCTCCTTCGGCGCGCAAACGCTGGTGAAAGATATTATCACCGGCATTTTTATCCAGTTTGAAAACGGGATGAACACCGGCGATCTGGTGACGATCGGGCCGTTAACCGGCACGGTGGAGCGGATGTCGATTCGCTCGGTCGGGGTGCGCCAGGATACCGGCGCCTATCACATTATTCCGTGGTCTTCGATCACCACCTTCGCCAACTTCGTGCGCGGGATCGGCTCGGTGGTGGCTAACTACGACGTCGACCGCCATGAGGATCTGGATAAGGCCAATCAGGCGCTGAAGGATGCGGTGGCGGACGTGATGGCCCAGGAGGAGGTGCGCGGGCTGGTGATTGGCGAGCCGTCGTTTGCCGGGCTTGTCGGCCTGAGCAATACCGCCTTTACCCTACGGGTGACCTTTACCACGCTGCCGCTGAAGCAGTGGACGGTGCGTTTTGCGCTGGATACGCAGGTTAAAAGGCATTTCGACCTGGCCGGGGTGCGCGCCCCGGTGCAAACCTACCAGCTGCTGCCGATGACGCCCGCCGCCGTTGACGGGCCGCCGGCCCCGGCGGAGCCAACGCTATAGCACCCCGGCAGCACGGAGCAGACCGGGGCGCTAACAACGCCAGGCAGAGGCGCCGAACGGCTTAAAACGCGCGTCGGCGCTTTGCTTCATCCATAAAGGTCCAGGCGATAAAGCGGCTCTGTTTCTGCCCCTGCGCCATCTCTTTTTTCACCACCTTCACCGCGCCGACTTCGGTCAGGGCACGATACAGCGGCGGCAGGTTGTCGCCGCGGGAGACCAGCGACGTAAACCATTTCACCTGGCGCCCAAACTGCTGGCTCTCCTCAATCATGCGGGTAATGAAGGCCACTTCGCCGCCTTCGCACCATAGCTCCTGCTGCTGGCCGCCAAAGTTCATCACGCTATCGGCGCCCAGGCCCAGGTTACGGCGCTTGCGCTCGCCGCCCGCCTGCGCGCTGGCGGCAGAATCGTGGAACGGCGGGTTGCACAGCGTCGCGTCAAAGCATTCGTTTTTATGGATTACGCCGCTAAAGATCGCCGTGGCGTCTTTTTGACGACGCAGGCGAATCTGGCGGCTCATTCCCGGGTTGCCGCTGATAATGGCCAGCGCGCTGGAAAGCGCTTCCTGGCTGGTTTCGCTGCCGGTAAAGCGCCAGCCGTATTCATGCGCACCGATCAGCGGATAGATGCAGTTTGCGCCGGTACCGATATCCAAAATGCTCGCACTCTCGGGGATCGTGCCGGTATCCAGCGCCAGCAGGTCGGCGAGATGGTGGATATAATCCGCCCTTCCCGGCACCGGCGGACACAGGAAGCCATCCGGAATGTCCCAGTGTTTCACCGCGTAAAAGTGCGCCAGCAGCGCCTTATTCAGCGCCTTCACCGCGAGTGGGTTGGCAAAGTCAACGGTCTGCTCGCCCGCCGGATTCAGGGTGATAAAACCCTCGAGCTCGGGGTGAGCCAGGCAGAGCTCGGGCAAATCATAACGTTGATGGTGACGGTTACGCGGGTGTAACCCCGGTTTCTGGGCTTTCATGGCAATCTCCTTTGAACAGCCGCGTAAGATACCCGTTGACGGCGGCGCGGTAAATAAGGGAGTCTGGATATCTCCTCTTCGGTTACGGGTATTCTATGTATTTCTATCAACCTTCGCAGGGACACGGTCTGCCGCACGACCCGCTTAACGCCATTATCGGGCCGCGTCCTATCGGCTGGATCGCCTCGCTGGATGCGGCAGGACAGCGCAATCTCGCGCCCTACAGTTTCTTTAACTGCTTCAACTATCGGCCACCAATTATCGGCTTTGCCAGCAGCGGTTGGAAGGATAGCGTACAGAATATTGTCGAAACGAAAGAATTTGTCTGGAACCTGGCGACCCGCCCGCTGGCCGAAGCCATGAACGAGACCTCTGCCAGCCTCCCGCGCCACGAAGATGAATTCACCCGCGCCGGGCTGACCGCCGCCGCCAGCCGGATCGTCGCCGCTCCGCGGGTTGCGCAAAGCCCGGTGAACTTTGAGTGCCGCCTCTCGCAGTGCATCCGCCTGACCGCCGCCGACGGTACCCCCGTAGACAGCTGGCTGGTACTTGGCGAGGTTGTCGCGGTCCATATCGACGAGTCGCTGCTGGAAGAGGGCATCTATCAGACCGCCAAAGCCCAGCCGATCCTGCGCGCCGGTGGCCCGAGCGCCTACTACGGTATTGATGAAAGCCAGCGTTTTGACCTGATCCGCCCCGACGCCCGCTAGCGCTGTCCCGGCGCCGACTCGCCGTCCGTCCGACGCGACGTTATTCGCACGGGCCGGCGAGCGGCGTTTGCCCCAAAGAATCGTTGTTTAGCCTCAATTTTTTATCCTGAATATCCTGTGGCAAAGGCCTAAACTTAGAGTATGTCCCATGCCGTTAATGAGGATATGCTCATGAGAAAATCTCTGCTGCTACTCGCGACTGTCGCCCTTGCCGCCGCCTCTTTTACTGCCCAGCCCGCAGCCCCCCTCTCCGCTCCCGCCGACACCGGCCCGCTGCGGCCTTCAGGCACCGTCTCCGCCTCCGGCGCCAGCAATCTTGACGATCTGCAGGCACAGCTGGCGCAAAAAGCGCATCAGCAGGGGGCGATAGCCTGGCGAATCAACGCTGCCGGCGGCACAAACAGGATGGCAGGCACCGCCATCATCTATAAATAACGCTCCGACGGCCCGGACAGGCAGCGAATTTCCCACCTCTCTGGCCCGCGTTCGCCCTGTTCTCTGCTGACAAAATCGGTTTATGTAGAAAAAATGCAGTGAATGTAAACAAATGTATTTATTTTTTTATAAATGAGTGATAGAAATCTGCCGTTATTTGATAATGCTTATCACAATCATTATCAAAATCATTGTTGTTGTAACAACACCTGCAGTGGCCGAGGCACGGCCTGGCTTTGCCTGCGGTCTTAATGGCTCAAATTAAAACTATAAGTTGCTCATGGATATGGATAAAAAACATAATTTACCGTTCAGCAGTTTTGGCTCGCTGACGATCTTTACCGGCCTGTGTCTGAGCCTGTCGCCGACAGGCCAGGTGCTGGCAGCCGATAGCACTGAAAAAAACGGCGGTGAAACGCTGGTGGTAGAGGCGCAGGCGCCCTCGCTGTATGCCCCAACCCAGTCCGCTGACCCCAAGTTTTCCCGACCGCTGGTCGACACCACCCGTACGGTAACGGTGGTTTCCGAACAGGTGATGAAAGATCAGGGCGTCACCAACCTCACCGATGCGTTGAAAAACGTGCCGGGCGTGGGGGCCTTTTATGCCGGTGAAAACGGCAACTCCTCCACCGGCGACTCCATCTATATGCGCGGTGCCGATACGTCAAACAGCATCTACGTTGATGGCGTTCGCGATATCGGTAGCGTGACCCGCGATACCTTTAACACCGAGCAGGTAGAAGTCATTAAGGGGCCATCGGGTTCTGACTACGGCCGCAGCGCGCCAACCGGCTCGATCAATATGATCAGCAAGCAGCCGCGCCTGGACTCCGGCATTGACGCCTCCGCCAGCGTCGGCAGCGCCTGGTTCCGCCGCGGTACGCTCGACATCAACCAGGCGGTCGGCGAAACCAGCGCGGTGCGTCTGAACCTGATGGGGGAGAAAACCCACGACGCCGGTCGCGATAACGTTAAAAATGAACGCTACGGGATTGCGCCGTCGGCCGCCTTCGGCCTCGGTACTGAGAACCGTCTCTATCTCAACTATCTGCACGTGACCCAGCACAACACGCCGGACGGCGGTATTCCGACCATCGGCCTGCCGGGATACTCCGCGCCGAGCGCGGGAACCGCGGCCCTGAACCACTCCGGTAAAGTCGCAACCAGCAACTTCTACGGCACCGAGTCGGATTACGACGATTCCACGACCGATACGGTGACCATGCGCTTTGAGCACGACCTGAGCGATACCACGACCATCCGCAACACCACCCGCTGGTCGCGCGTGAAGCAGGATTATTTGCTCACCGCGGTGATGGGCGGCGCCTCGAACATTACCCAGCCGAACCCGAACGACGTCGGCACCTGGACCTGGTCGCGCCTGGCTAACACCAAGGACGTCAGCAACAAAATCCTGACCAACCAGACTAACCTGACCACAAAGTTCTATACCGGATCGATCGGTCATGACATCAGCACCGGCTTCGAGCTGACCCGCGAAACGCAGACCAACTACGGGGTTTATCCCATCACGCCTCCGGCGGTGAATATTTACCACCCGAACAGCGCGATCTCCATCGGCGGCCTGGATCGCAGCGGCGCCAATGCCAACGGCCAGACCGACACCTTCGGGGTATACGCCTTTGATACCCTGCAGATTACCCGGGACTTTGAGATCAACGGCGGCATTCGTCTGGATAACTACCAGACTAAATACGATAGCGCGAGCCTGTGCGGCGGTACCGGTCGTGGCGCAGTGGCCTGCCCGGCCGGCGTGGCAAGAAACAGTCCGGTAACCACCGTTGATACCTCAACCAGCGGCAACCTGGTTAACTGGAAAGCCGGCGCGCTGTATCACCTGACCGATAACGGCAACGTCTACGTCAACTACGCCATCTCTCAGCAGCCTCCGGGCGGCAACAACTTTGCCCTGGCGCAGAGCGGAACGGGAAATAGCGCTAACCGCACTGATTTCCAGCCGCAGAAAGCGAAAACCAGCGAAGTGGGCACCAAGTGGGAGCTGATGGACAAGCGCCTGCTGCTGACGGCGGCCCTGTTCCGTACCGATATTGAAAACGAAGTCGAGCAAAACGACGACGGCACCTACTCGCAGTACGGTAAAAAACGCGTTGAAGGCTACGAGCTGTCGCTGGCAGGCAACATCACGCCGGACTGGCAGGTTATCGGCGGATATACCCAGCAGCACGCCAGCATCAGAGAAGGCAACAACGTCGCCCAGGATGGCACCAGCGCGCTGCCGTACACGCCTGAGCACGCCTTTACCGTCTGGAGCCAGTATCAGGCCACCGATGCCCTTGCCCTTGGCGCCGGCGCGCGCTATATCGGCAGTATGCACCGCGGCAGCGATGGCGCCGTCGGCACGCCGTCCTATACCGAAGGCTACTGGGTGGCAGATGCGAAGGTCGGCTATCGCATTAACCGTAACCTCGATCTGCAGCTGAACGTCTATAACCTGTTTGATACCAACTATGTCGCCTCAATCAACAAAAGCGGCTACCGTTATCATCCGGGCGAGCCGCGTACGTTCCTGCTGACCGCCAATATGCACTTCTAATCCGCAGCGGGGCGCTTGCGCCCCGCTTGTTCAGGAGAAATAACCATGATGTACCATATTCCCGCCGTCCTCAGCCCACAGGAAGTTGACTATTTTAGCGGGCGGCTGCAGCAGGCCGAGTGGGTTGACGGACGCGCAACCACCGGCGATCAGGGCGCGCAGGTAAAAAATAATCAGCAGGTAGATACCCGCAGCGCGCTGTACGACGAGCTGCAGGGTAAAGTGCTGGCGGCGCTCAACCGCAGCTCGCTGTTTTTCGCCGCCGCGCTGCCAAAAACTCTCTCCAGCCCGCTGTTCAACCGCTACCAGCAGAGCGAAACCTACGGTTTTCACGTTGACGGCGCGGTCCGCAGCCAGGCCCAGGGCGGCTGGATGCGCACCGACCTTTCCGCCACCCTGTTTCTGAGCGCCCCGGAGGACTATACCGGCGGCGAGCTGGTGATCAACGATACCTACGGACAGCACGCGGTGAAGCTCCCGGCGGGCGATCTGGTGCTCTACCCTTCCAGCAGCCTGCACTGCGTGACCCCGGTGACCCAGGGCGCCCGCGTCGCCTCCTTCCTGTGGGTTCAGTCGATGATCCGCGATGATAAACGGCGCGCGATGCTGTTTGAGCTGGACGGCACTATCCAGGCGCTGAAGAGCCGCCACGGCGAGAGTGAAGAGGTCCTGTCGCTGCTCAACCTGTACCATAACCTGCTGCGGGAATGGTCAGAGATCTAAGCCTTGTCTGACCCTTTTCTGCCCCCATCTTATCTATACTCTTCTTATTTCCGGCGGCCGTCGCGCGGATAAAGCGCGCTCACGCCGCGCCGTTTTCCGCGTTCCGGGAAAGCGCGGCCCCCGCCGCCAGGCGGCAGAGTGAACGATTTTGACTCTTTGTTAATTGATACAGCATCAGTTGGGAGGTACATCATGGCATCAGGCTGGGCAAATGATGACGCGGTGCAGCAGCAGATCGACAGCACGATTGACGATGCGGTTGCGCGGGCGCGAAGCGAGCTGCCGGGCGGCGAGAGCCACAAATTTTGTGATGAATGCGGGGAGCCCATTCCTGAGGCCCGACGCAGGGCCATTGCCGGGGTCAGGTACTGCGTGAGATGCCAACAGGATAAAGACTTACATAACAATACATTTTCAGGATATAATCGTCGTGGTTCCAAGGATAGCCAGCTACGCTGACCTTCCTTTACCGTTCATTACCACAGATCGCATTATCTTTTCGCGCACGTTTTTTGGCGAATAAAGTAGCAAAATGTGCCCTAAAAGCCCGCAGCACTTTTCTGCCAATGCCGACGCCCCGTTGCTGATAAATAATTTATTAATAATCAATAAATTAATAATCATTCAAAAAATTCGATGGAGACTGTTAATTTCCTTCGATTTTATATCTCGCAGAAAAACGTGATACTTCTCACATCGACGGAACATCGTCACCCTAACAGAACAACCTGCGAGAGATTAACTATGAAAACCATCAAATATGCTGCCGCTGCTATCGCCCTGTCCGCTCTGTCCTTTGGTGCTTTCGCCGCTCAGTCGGTCACCCCGGCTCAGGCAGAGAGCATGAACAAAATCGGCGTCGTTTCTGCTGAAGGCGCAACGACTCTGGATGGCCTGGAGGCCAAACTGGCTGCTAAAGCGGATGCCGCTGGCGCGACCGGTTACAGCATCACCTCCGCTAACACCAACAACAAAGTTAGCGGTACCGCGGTTATCTATAAATAATCGCCGCCCGACCCTGTAGTGCCACTGTATTACCCCTGAAATACCCTTTAATACCCTTGTTTTGCCCGTCCGTGCCACCGGACGGGCTTTTTTTTGGTTTTTTTCTGGGCCGAGTGATGCATTCAGGCGGTGGTATTGCAAAGTCTTATCGCGTGATTGACTTCTGTCTATGCTCGCGCAGAGGGAATGTTCCGTTCACTATGCCCTCCGCGCTCCTTGATGTTCCCACAGCGTTGAGCTGTCCGCGCGCTACCAGCGGTCCGCAACCTTAGCCAGCCCCGCCTCCAGAGATGCCACCTCTCCGGTCGCCAGCAGGCAGCACGCCAGCTGGATCCGCAGCGGCTGCGGCAGCGGCTCAAGGCCCGCCGCGCAGCGCTCGGTCCAGCGCGCGGTCACCGCCGGATCTTTTGACTCAGGCAGCGCTGGGGCCTGTGCCGGTGTATCATTCTGCCGCTCGTACAGCGCCCGCGTTCCGCTCCCGTCAATCAGGCTAATTTGCGGACAGCGCTGAGGGTTGGCATACACCTCGCCTTCGGTACCGTGCATCAGCAGCGCGCGACCGCCGGTTTCGCTAAAGAATTTTGCCACCTTGCCGATGTATTCCGGATGCGACACGCTCGACAATCGCAGGGCCGCGTCTTCGGCAAACGGCGTCGCCAGCTTGGCCAGCGTATGCGCGCTGTTGCGAACGCCCAGCCGCCAGCGCAGAGCCAGCTGCTTCTCCAGCGGCGGACAGAGGGCACCAACCGGGATATAGACCGGCTCGTGGCCGTCCAGACGCGCCTGGGCCTGGCCGGCGTGCTGCGTAATCGGGATCCCCATCAGCTCAAAAATCGTCTCCGTCAGCACCCGGGTTGGATCGTGGCTGACGCCGTGCACCAGCACCGGGAAGCCGAGCTTATGCAGCAGAACGGCAAGCAGCGGCGTCAGGTTCGCCTGCTTACGCGCGCCGTTGTAGCTGGGGATCACAATCGGCATCGGCCGCGCCACCGGCGGCGTCAGGCGCAGCGTTTGCTGCTGCATCGCCTCATAGAAGCCCCTCATCTCCGCTTCGCCTTCGCCCTTAATGCGCAGGGCAATCAGAATTGCACCCAGCTCCAGCTCGGCAACCTCACCGTTGAGCATCCGCACGTACAGCGCGCGGGCGGTCTCCACATCCAGGTCGCGGGCGTGATTTTTCCCCCGCCCGACTTCTTTAACGATCTTGGTGTAATCCATCGAAGATTCCTCTTATCCGCCCTGCTTCACGCGATAAACGGCTGGCCACAGTACCCTTGCGGCTGCCCTTTACCGATGCGCGAAGGAGGACGAGTCGTGCTGCTCACATTGCCGACCTGCGCCGCTAGCGACGTTTGCGACGCGTCTGTTTGGTTTTACTTTTTACTATAACCTCCGGGACGGCAGGCTGCTCTATCGGAAATACGGGTAATGCATTCAGTAAACGCTTGCCGTAATTTTTGGTCAACAAACGCTTATCGTAAATCACCACCTCCCCCCAGCAGCTGTGGCTGCGGATCAGACGGCCGACCTGCTGAATCAGGTTAAAGGAGGCGCTCGGCAGGCTTTGTACCTCGAAGGGGTAGCGGTTCAGGCTTTTAAGCCACTCGCCTTCGGTGATCACCACCGGGCTGTCTATCGGTGGGAAGGCAATTTTGTGGATATGGACCTGGCTCAGCAGCTCGCCCTTGAGGTCCAGCCCCTCGGCAAACGACTGTAGCCCGACCAGCACGCTGCGCTCGCCGCTCTCGACCTTTTTACGGTGCAGCTCCACAAGCCGGTAGCGGGGCTTATCGCCCTGCACCAGCAGCATCAGGCGCAGATCGGTGACGTGCTCGAGAAAGCGCTGCATCGCCCGCCCGCTGGCAAACAGCACCAGCATCCCGAGGTGCTTTTTGCTCTCGACGTGCTCGCGAAAGCAGGCCGCCATTTCGGCAATATGCTGCTCTTCGTTGTCGATGACCGGCTCATAGTGCATCTGCGGGATGATAATTTTTCCCTGCTCAACGTGGTTGAAGGGCGAATCCAGGGCGACGAAGCGATCTCCGGCCTTCTCCTTAAGGCCGCTCATCTCCTGCAGGCGAGAAAAGCTGTTCAGCGAACGCAGGGTGGCGGAAGTGACGACAATATGCGGCACGCTGCGCCACAGCAACCGTTCCAGCTGTTCGCTAACGCGAATCCCGACGCAGTGGAACCAGATATGCGCCTGGCCGTCGCGCAGATCGCGGGAGGCCCACTTGGTGACCGGCGCGCCGGATGACTGCGCCAGCGACGCCAGCCGCCACAGCTTGCTTTGGCTTTCAAACATGCCCAGCGCGCGGTTCATTTGCAGCAGCACCCGGTGCAGGCGGACCACGTCATGGCTGCCGGTTTTTTCGCTGAGATCGTTAAGAAACAGCTCCGCCAGGCCGCGCAGCGTCTCGGTCAGTTTGGCCAGCCGCTGGCAGATATCCATCACCTCCTGCGGCAGCTCCCCCATCGGGAAGCGGTGCTCGGCTTCCTGACCGGCAGGCATATACAGATTCAAAATGTTATTCAGCGAGGAGATGAGCTCGGACAGCTCCTCGCAGTGGGCGTTCAGCCGCTCGGGGTTCGCCAGCGGCGGCGTCGTTTTCGGCCGAAACTGCTCCATGCAGGTCGCCACCAGGCGTGTGAAAAGATCGAGCTGTAGCCGATACCAGGGGGCGGTAATTTCAGCGCTCATCTCCAGCGCATCCCGGGCGACATCGGGCAGATGGTGGCCCTCATCGAGCACCAGCAGCAGGTTTTTCGGCTCCGGCAGCACCGCTTCGCTCTCCATCGCCGCCATCACCAGCGCGTGGTTTGCCACCACCACTTCGGCTTCCTGAATCTCACGCCGGGCGACGAAGAACGGGCATTCGCGATAGTAGTGGCAGTTGCGGTTCAGGCAGCTTGCCTTATCGGTGCTCAGACGGCCCCAGAGCGCGTCATCGATGGCCTTGTCGCTGTGATCGCGCAGGCCGTCCCATTTATAGCTATCAAGATCGCTCTTCAGCGTGGCGCACAGCTTCTGCTCCGCCTGGTTATTCGGCGTGAGATCGTCGTCAAGAAACGCGAGCAGGTCCTGCTGCGTTGGCTCGGTGCTGGCCATCGCGTTGAGGTTGCGCGGACACACGTAGCGCCCGCGGCCAAAGGCGGCGGTGAAGCGCAGGTCGGGAATAATTTTACGCAGCAGCGGCAGGTCTTTGCTGAAGATCTGGTCCTGCAGGGCAACGTTGGCGGTGCTGACCACCAGCGTTTTTTGCTCTTCGCGGGCGATGGCAATACCGGGGATCAGGTACGACAGGGTTTTCCCGACGCCGGTCGGCGCCTCGATCGCCAGGTGCCTTCCCTCTTCCCCGGCGAGCGTTTTCGCGACGTCAGCAATCATCTGCCGCTGCGGGGTGCGGGGAATAAAGTCCGGAATCTGTTCCTGGAGCGCCTTATACCAGGCGGCGATTTGCGTTTTTAGCGCAGTGGTCAAAGCCATGAGAAAACCTGAATACTGTATAAACAGCCACTATTGTGACACTTTTTGCCTGGCTGGAGGAATTTCTTTCTGAACAAACGGGGATCGTGCTCGAGGTTTAGCATCAGGCGGGGGAGTTCCGGGCAGGGAGACCCGCCCGGAGAGGCAAACCTGTACCCTCGGGCAGCGTCGGGCTGCCGCGGGGATAGCGGGTTTGCGGAAGTGCGGTTACTCAGCGGCCGCTGGCTTGCGCGAGCGACGACGCTGCGGTTTGCCGTCCTGAGTACGCGCCTTCGGCGCATCACCCTCGCTGCGGCGCGGTGAAGACTGCTGACCACGACCCTGGCTCTGACCGGCGCGACCCTGACTCTGGCCGCCGCGTCCCTGGCCCTGACCGCGACCACCGCCGCCGCCGCCGCTGCGCTGCTGACGACCGTTTTGAATCGGCTCCGCTCTGATGGACGGATCCGGCTCATAGCCGGCAACACTAATGCGTGGGATCTCTTTTTTCAGCAGGCGTTCGATATCGTGCAGCAGCTTATGCTCATCAACGCAGACCAGCGACAGCGCTTCGCCGGTAGCGGCGGCGCGGCCGGTACGGCCAATACGGTGGACATAATCTTCCGGCACGTTCGGCAGCTCGTAGTTCACCACGTGCGGCAGCTCTTCGATATCCAGGCCGCGCGCGGCGATATCGGTCGCCACCAGCACGCGAATGCCGCCGGATTTAAAATCAGCTAATGCGCGGGTACGCGCGCCCTGGCTTTTGTTACCGTGGATGGCGGCGCTGCGAATGCCGTCTTTGTTCAGCTGTTCCGCCAGGTGGTTGGCGCCATGCTTGGTACGGGTAAAGACCAGCACCTGCTGCCAGTTGCCTTCGCCGATCATCTGCGACAGCAGCTCGCGCTTGCGCTTCTTATCAACGAAATGCACGTACTGGCTAACCTGCTCGGAGGCCGTGTTGCGACGAGCAACTTCGATTTCCAGCGGGTTATGCAGCAGCTTTTCCGCCAGCGATTTAATCTCGTCGGAGAAGGTTGCCGAGAACAGCAGGTTCTGGCGCTTCGCCGGCAGCTTCGACAGCACGCGGCGAATATCATGGATAAAGCCCATGTCCAGCATCCGGTCGGCTTCATCCAGCACCAGCACTTCAACCTTATCCAGGCTGACGGCGTTCTGGTGTTCCAGATCCAGCAGGCGGCCCGGCGTTGCCACCAGGATATCGACGCCGCTGCGCAGTTTCATCATCTGCGGGTTAATGCTCACGCCGCCGAATACCACCAGCGAGCGAACGTTCAGATACTTGCTGTAATCACGAACGTTTTCGCCAATCTGAGCGGCCAGCTCACGCGTAGGGGTGAGGATCAGCGCGCGCACCGGGCGACGGCCCTTCGCGTGCGGCTCTTGCTGGATCAGATGCTGAAGCAGCGGCAGGGTAAAGCCCGCCGTTTTGCCGGTGCCGGTCTGGGCGCTGGCCATCAGATCGCGCCCCTGCAACACCGCAGGGATAGCCTGCTGCTGAATGGGGGTTGGCTCAACATAACCCTGCTCGGCTACGGCACGCAGGATTTCAGGATTAAGGCCAAGGGAATCAAAAGACATAACAACTCCAAACCGCCCCGGCCTTTTACAGGCGTAGTTTTCGGGGAGATTATTGCGAAAGAGATGGCAAAAACCACAATGCCATGAAGGGGCGCAGTCTAGCAGGTTTTGTGACGTATCGCATAAAAATCCCCTCGGGGTTTTTCTGCGAAATCAAGCTCCTCTATTTGGCGATAAATAGAGTATTCACCATTCTGGACAGTTCCGCGAATTGGTCATACTCTTAATCAATCGATTGATTAATTTTTTCAGGTGCGATGAATACCACTCCCGCGACCAGCAAAGGCGAACAGGCAAAAAGCCAGTTGATTAGCGCAGCCATCGCCCAGTTTGGCGAATATGGCCTGCATGCCACCACCCGCGATATTGCCGCCCAGGCCGGGCAAAACATCGCCGCAATTCCTTACTACTTCGGCTCAAAGGACGATCTCTATCTCGCCTGCGCGCAGTGGATAGCCGACTTTATTGGCCACAATTTTCGCCCTCACGCCGAAGCGGCGGAGCGGCTGCTTGCCGAGCCGCACCCGGATAAAGAGGCCATGCGGACGCTGATCCTCGGCGCCTGCCGGAACATGATCCTGCTGCTCACCCAGGATGACACGGTCAACCTGAGCAAATTTATCTCCCGGGAGCAGCTGTCGCCCACCCCGGCGTACCAGTTAATCCATGACCAGGTGATCGCTCCGCTACACTGCTACCTGACGCGATTAATCGCCGCCTTTACCGGGCTTGAGGCGGACGACACGCGGATGGTCCTGCATACCCACGCGCTGCTGGGGGAGATCCTCGCCTTTCGCCTTGGCCGAGAAACCATTTTGCTGCGCACCGGATGGGCGCAGTTTGATGCTGAAAAAACCGAGCAAATTTATCAGGTTATTACCTGCCATATCGATTTCGTTCTGCAAGGATTATCGCAAAGGAGTTTGGGATCATGAAAAAACCGCTCATCGTCGTCCTGGTGGTGCTGCTGCTGATCGTTGCTACGGGCGGCGGCTGGTGGTGGTATCAAAGCAGCCAGCAGAAGGGGCTGACCCTGTATGGCAACGTCGATATTCGTACCGTTAACATGAGCTTCCGCGTCGGCGGGCGGCTGGCCTCGCTGAGCGTGGACGAGGGCGACGCTATCAAGGCCGGGCAAACTCTGGGCCAGCTCGACCGCGCCCCTTATGAAAATGCGCTGCAGCAGGCGCAGGCCAACGTCTCAACCGCCCAGGCGCAGTATGACCTGATGATGGCCGGCTACCGGGCGGAAGAGATTGCCCAGGCCGCGGCGGCGGTGAACCAGGCGCAGGCGGCCTATGAATACGCGCAGAACTTCTATCAGCGCCAGCTGGGCCTGCGCAAAAGCAGCGCCATTTCCGTCAACGATCTCGACAACGCGCGATCCGCGCGCGACCAGGCTCAGGCAACGCTGAAATCGGCGCAGGATAAGCTGCGCCAGTATCTCGCGGGTAACCGTCCGCAGGAGATAGCCCAGGCCAAAGCCAACCTTGAACAGGCGCAGGCCGCCCTGGCGCAGGCGAAGCTCGATCTGCACGATACCACGCTGGCCGCGCCTTCCGACGGCACGCTGATGACCCGCGCCGTTGAGCCGGGCAGCATGCTCAGCGCCGGCGCTACCGTCATGACGCTGTCGTTAACCCGCCCGGTATGGGTTCGTGCCTACATCGATGAAAAAAATCTCGGCAACGCGCAGCCAGGACGCGAGGTGCTGCTGTACACCGATAGCCGCCCCAGTCAGCCCTATCGCGGCAGGATTGGCTTCGTTTCGCCGACGGCTGAATTTACGCCGAAGACCGTAGAGACGCCAGACCTGCGAACCGACCTGGTCTACCGCCTGCGTATCGTGGTGACCGACCCCGACGACGCGCTGCGCCAGGGGATGCCGGTCACCGTCACCTTCAGCAGCGGAAACGGACATGAGTGACGAGCTCATCACCCTTGACGGGCTGACCCGCAGCTTCGCCGGCATGACGCGGCCCGCCGTTGCCCCGCTGAGCTGCACCGTGCGCTCCGGCTACGTCACCGGGCTGGTCGGGCCCGACGGCGCGGGGAAAACCACCCTGATGCGCATGCTCGCCGGGCTGCTCAAGGCGGACAGCGGCAGCGCCAGCGTCATCGGCTTCGATCCGATTCGCGACGATAGCGCCCTGCACGCAGTGCTCGGCTATATGCCGCAAAAGTTCGGCCTGTACGAAGACCTGACGGTGATGGAGAACCTGACCCTGTATGCCGATCTGCGCAGCGTGACCGGCGAAGCGCGGCGGAAAATTTTCGACCGCCTGCTCGAGTTCACCTCCCTCGGCCCCTTCACCGACCGGCTGGCCGGTAAGCTCTCCGGCGGCATGAAGCAGAAGCTGGGGCTGGCCTGTACGCTGGTGGGCGAGCCGAAGGTGCTGCTGCTTGACGAACCGGGCGTCGGCGTTGACCCCATCTCGCGCCGCGAGCTGTGGCAAATGGTCCACGAGCTGGCGGGGGACGGAATGCTGATCCTCTGGAGCACATCGTACCTTGATGAAGCGGAGCAGTGCCGCGAGGTGCTGCTGATGAACGAAGGCCAGCTGCTGTATCAGGGGGAACCCCGTTCCCTGACCCAAACGATGGCCGGACGCAGCTTTTTGGTCTCCAGCCGCGAAGAGAACAACCGCCGCCTCCTGCAGCGGGCGCTGAAGCTGGAGCAAATCAGCGACGGTGTCATTCAGGGCAAATCGGTGCGCCTGATCCTCAAGAAGGAGGCCAGCATCGAGGAGGTGCGCAGCCACGCCAGCCTGCCGCCGCTGGAGATCGCCGAAACCTCGCCGCGCTTTGAGGATGCGTTTATTGACCTGCTGGGCGGCGCCGGGACCGCAGAGTCGCCGCTGGGGGCTATTATTCACAGCGTCGAAGGCTCCCATGATGAAACGGTTATCGAAGCACAAACCCTCACCAAAAAATTCGGCGATTTCGCCGCCACCGATCACGTTGATTTCAAGGTTAAGCGCGGCGAAATTTTTGGCCTCCTCGGCCCCAACGGCGCGGGTAAATCAACCACCTTTAAAATGATGTGCGGCCTGCTGGTGCCCACCTCCGGTAAGGCGCTGGTGCTGGGCATGGATCTGAAGGTCAGCTCCGGCAAGGCCCGTCAGCATCTCGGCTATATGGCGCAGAAGTTTTCGCTCTACGGCAACCTGAGCGTTGAGCAGAACCTGCGCTTCTTCTCCGGCGTTTACGGCCTGCGCGGCCGGGTGCAGAACGAAAAAATTGAGCGCATGAGCGAAGCCTTCGGCCTGAAGGAGATAGCCAACCACGCCGCCGACGAGCTGCCGCTGGGCTACAAGCAGCGCCTGGCCCTGGCCTGCTCGCTGATGCACGAGCCGGATATCCTGTTTCTCGACGAGCCGACCTCCGGCGTCGACCCCCTCACCCGCCGCGAGTTCTGGCTGCATATCAATAGCATGGTCGATAAAGGCGTGACGGTAATGGTTACCACCCACTTTATGGACGAGGCCGAATACTGCGACCGAATCGGCCTGGTCTATCGCGGCAAGCTTATCGCCAGCGGCACCCCGGATGCGCTAAAAGCGCTGGCGGCCAGCGATGAGCAGCCGGACCCGACCATGGAGCAGGCGTTTATCACCCTGATTCACGACTGGGATAAGGAGAACAGCAGTGAGCGCTAAAATGCTGTCATGGCGGCGCGTGCGCGCCCTGTGCGTCAAGGAGACGCGGCAGATCGTACGCGATCCCAGCAGCTGGCTGATTGCGGTGGTTATCCCGCTGATGCTGCTGTTTATCTTTGGCTACGGCATCAACCTTGACTCCAGCCGGCTGCGGGTCGGCGTGCTGCTGGAGCAGCAGAGCGAAGAGGCGCTGGATTTCGTCCACACCATGACCGGCTCGCCTTACATTGACGCCACCATCAGCGACAATCGCCAGCAGCTGATTCAGCTTATGCAGGCCGGGCGGATCCGCGCGCTGGTGACCATTCCGGCGGATTTTGACCAGAAGATGGCCCGCCCCGGCGACGATGCCCCTATTCAGCTCATTACCGACGGCAGCGAGCCCAATACCGCCAACTTTGCCCAGGGCTATATCGAAGGTATCTGGCAGATCTGGCAGCAGCAGCGGGCGGAGGATCGCGGTGAAACCTTTGAGCCGCTGATCGACGTACAGACCCGCTACTGGTTTAACCCGGCGGCGATCAGCCAGCATTTTATTATTCCCGGCGCGATCACCATCATTATGACGGTCATTGGGGCGATCCTCACCTCGCTGGTTATCGCCCGCGAATGGGAGCGCGGCACCATGGAGGCGCTGCTCTCCACCGAAATTACCCGCGTCGAACTGCTGCTGTGTAAGCTTATCCCCTACTATTTTCTCGGCATGCTGGCGATGCTGCTGTGCATGCTGGTGGCGGTGTTTATTCTCGATGTGCCCTACCGCGGCTCGCTGGTGATTCTGTTTTTCATCACCAGCCTGTTTTTGCTCAGTACCCTGGGGATGGGGCTGCTGATTTCGACCATCACCCGCAACCAGTTTAACGCCGCCCAGGTGGCGCTCAACGCCGCCTTTCTGCCATCGATTATGCTGTCCGGGTTTATTTTCCAGATAGACAGCATGCCGGCGATAATCCGCGCGGTGACCTACGTTATCCCGGCCCGCTATTTTGTCAGCACCCTGCAAAGCCTGTTCCTGGCAGGCAATATTCCGGTGGTGCTGCTGGTAAACGTGATGTTTCTGATCGCCTCGGCGGTGATGTTTATCGGCCTGACGTGGCTGAAAACCAAACGGCGGCTCGATTAGGGCATTAGCCATTCCCCTGCGGTGGCTATCCGGGGGCAGCGTAAAGAGAGAACTGAAGATGTTTCATCGCTTATGGACGTTGATTCGCAAAGAACTACAGTCGCTGCTGCGCGAGCCGCAGACGCGGGCGATTTTGATTATGCCGGTGCTGATTCAGGTGCTGCTGTTCCCCTTCGCCGCGACGCTGGAGGTGACCAATGCCACCATTGCTATCTATAACGAAGACAATGGCAGCCACGCGGTTGAGCTGACGCAGCGCTTTGCGCGCGCCAGGGCCTTCACCCACATCCTGATCCTCAAAAGTCCGCAGGAGATCCAGCCCACTATTGATGAGCAGAAGGCGCTGCTGCTGATCCGTTTCCCGGCTGATTTCTCGCGCAACCTCGATAACTATCAGACCGCCCCGCTCCAGCTGCTGCTGGACGGCCGCAACTCAAACAGCGCGCAAATCGCCGCCAACTACCTGCAGCAAATCGTCAAAGAGTATCAGCAGGAGCTGCTGGAGGGGAAAGCCAGGCCTAACAACAGCGAGCTGGTCGTACGCAACTGGTATAACCCCAACCTCGACTATAAGTGGTTCGTGGTCCCGTCGCTGATCGCCATGATCACCACCATCGGCGTGATGATCGTCACCTCGCTATCGGTTGCCCGCGAGCGCGAACAGGGAACCCTCGACCAGCTGCTGGTCTCGCCGCTGGCGACCTGGCAAATTTTCGTCGGTAAAGCGATACCGGCGCTGATCGTTGCCACCCTGCAGGCCAGCATCGTGCTGGGGGTCGGGATCTGGGCCTATCAGATCCCCTTCGCCGGCTCGCTGCTGCTGTTTTACTTTACGATGCTGATTTACGGGCTTTCGCTGGTGGGATTTGGCCTGCTGATTTCGTCGCTGTGCTCGACCCAGCAGCAGGCGTTTATTGGCGTATTTGTCTTTATGATGCCGGCAATCCTGCTCTCCGGCTACGTTTCACCGGTCGAAAACATGCCGCAATGGCTGCAGGACGTGACGTGGATAAACCCCATTCGTCACTTTACCGATATTACCAAGCAGATTTATTTGAAGGACGCGAGTCTGGAGATTGTGTGGGGAAGTTTGTGGCCGCTACTGGTCATAGCGGCCACCACGGGGTCAGCGGCGTATGCGATGTTTCGCAGGAAGATCGCCTGATCCCCGTCATCGTTCAGGCTGCCTTGGCGTTGGCTTCCTTACTCACCCCGGTCACATAGCTATCTATGCTCCCGGGGATTCGCTGCGTCGCCGCCTTGATGCAGTCCGAACGCTTTAGGGGATCCTTGCTATCGTTCAGGCTGCCTCGGCGTTGGCTTCCTTACTCACCCCGGTCACATAGCTATCTATGCTCCCGGGGATTCGCTGCGTCGCCGCCTTGATGCAGTCCGAACGCTTTAGGGGATCCTTGCTATCGTTCAGGCTGCCTCGGCGTTGACTTCCTTACTCACCCCGGTCACACAGCTATCTATTATCACGAGGATTCGCTGCGCTGCCGCCCTGATGCAGTCCGAACGCTTTAGGGGATCCCCGCCATTGCTCAGGCTGCCTCGGCGCTGGCTTGCCTTTCTTTGCCCCCGGCCACATAGCTATTATCTATGCTTCGGCGGGTTCGCGGCGCTGCCGCCCTGATGCAGCCCAAACTTAGAGTAGCGGTTTTTATCTTTCGCCAGCAGCGATACCACCGCCGGACCGGCCAGAATAACCAGCCCGGCGAGCGCCAGCAGCAGATTATTGTGCAGCACCCGTGACAGCAGCCACAGCACGATAACCGCGGCGCCAAAGTACCAGGTGGTGGTGAGTTCCTCAAGGAAATCACCGACATCGCGCCAGCGCTCTTCGTGGTGACGCTGTAAAAACAGCATTGACAGCAGCGTAACGCCGTACAGCACGCACAGCCCTAATCCGACACGAACCAGCGCGCCGCCCATCCAACCCATCACCAGTACTGCCACGACCAGTAGATGCAACATAATCTGCCAGCAACTGAGGCCAGTTGCGACGCGTACACGTTGTTGCCACTTCATGGCTTCTCTCCTGAAGGATCTTTATCTGTAACTCAGAGTACCGCACTTTACGGAAAATTCCGTATCACCGCATCTTTTTGTGACAGCTACTACACTATTTCATTCAGGAAAGAGATGTTAACCGGAGAAATATGGCCGAGAAAAATCCTTTATTCTCAGTAAACGTGCTGACAATTAACACCCATAAAGGCTTTACGACGTTTAACCGACGCTTCATTCTGCCCGAACTTCGCGACGCGGTACGCAGCATCGGCGCCGACATTGTTTGCCTCCAGGAGGTGATGGGCGCGCATGAGATTCACCCCCTGCATATCGAAAACTGGCCGGATACCACCCACTATGAGTTTCTGGCCGATGCGATGTGGAGCGATTATGCCTACGGACGCAACGCAGTGTACCCGCAGGGACATCACGGCAACGCCGTGCTCTCCCGATTCCCCATCGAACACTATGAGAATCTCGATATTTCAGTCGGCCAGAGCGAAAAGCGCGGCCTGCTCTACTGTCGGATCGTGGTGCCGGAAAGCGGCGTGAATCTGCATCTGATTTGCGCTCATTTAGGGCTCAGCGCGGGGCAGCGGCGGGCCCAGTTGGCGATGCTGGCCGAGCGGGTTAACCGCCTGCCGGAGGGAGAGCCGGTGGTGGTCGCGGGTGATTTTAACGACTGGCGCCAGCAGGCTAACCGTCCGCTCAAGGCGCTGGCCGGGCTGGAGGAGATCTTCACCCGCGCCCACGGTCGCCCGGCGCGCACGTTCCCGGCGCGCTTTCCGCTGCTGCGCCTTGACCGCATCTATGTCAAAAACGTCCACGCCGGTCAGCCACGGGCGTTGGATCTTCAGCAATGGCGTCATCTTTCCGATCACGCCCCGCTCAGCGTGGAGCTTCATCTGTGAAATGCAGCTGGCAGAATGGAAACCGGATCCAGCTTCTGGAGAACGGCGATAGCTACTATCCGGCGCTGTTTCGCGCCGTCGACCGCGCAAAGCGCAAGGTAACCCTTGAAACCTTCATCTGGTTCGAGGACGACGTGGGCTGGCAGCTCCACGCGGTGCTGCTGAAGGCCGCGCGTCGCGGCGTCGAAGTGGAGGTGCTGCTCGACGGCTACGGCTCCCCTGACCTGAGCGATGGCTTCGTTAACGAACTCATCTCGGCGGGCGTGATATTTCGCTACTACGACCCGCGCCCGCGCCTGCTGGGGATGCGCACCAACCTGTTTCGCCGCATGCACCGTAAAATTGTCGTCGTGGATGACACCACGGCGTTTGTTGGCGGGATTAACTACTCCGCGGAGCATATGACCGACTACGGCCCGGAGGCTAAGCAGGACTATGCCGTCCAGGTGGAGGGACCGGTGGTGCTGGATATTGCGCAGTTTGTGCAGCAAAACCTGCCCGCCAGCGAAGGCGGACGCCGTCGCTGGCGCCGACGTCGCCACCAGCCGGAGGTTAACCAGCATCCCGGCGAAGCGCAGGCGCTGTTCGTCTGGCGGGACAACCTCGAACATCGGGACGATATCGAACGTCACTACCTGAAAATGCTGGCCAACGCGCGGCGGGAGGTGATTATCGCCAACGCCTATTTCTTCCCCGGCTACCGGCTGCTGCACGCGATGCGCAGCGCCGCCCGGCGCGGCGTGCGGGTAAAGCTTATCGTGCAGGGTGAACCCGATATTCCCATCGTCAAGGTTGGCGCGCGGCTGCTGTACAACTATCTGGTGAAGGGCGGCGTGCAGGTTTTTGAGTATCGCCGCCGCCCGCTGCACGGCAAGGTCGCCCTCGCGGACGACCACTGGGCTACCGTCGGCTCCAGCAATCTCGACCCGCTCAGCCTGTCATTAAACCTCGAGGCCAACCTGATCGTTCACGACCGGGAGTTCAACCAAACCCTGCGCGATAATCTGAATACGCTTATCCAGCAGGACTGCAAGCAGGTAGACCGTTCCATGCTGCCCAAACGCAGCTGGTGGAATCTGGGCCGCAGCGTGCTGGCCTTCCACTTCCTGCGCCACTTCCCGGCGTGGGTAGGCTGGTTGCCCGCCCATACGCCGAAGATGGCGCAGGTCAAACCGCCGGCGCAGCCGGAAATGGAAACTCAGGATCGGACGCAGACGCAGAGCCCGGAGGTAAAATCCTGATGGCCAAATCACACCCTCGCTGGCGGCTGGCCAGGCGCATCCTCAGCGGACTTTTTTTTATCGCCGTTGCCGTACTGCTGGTGGTCTATGCGCAAAAAATAGACTGGCCGGAAGTATGGAAAGTGATTCGCGGCTACAACCGCGCGGCGCTGCTCGGCGCCTTTGGCCTGGTTATCGTCAGCTATCTGATCTACGGCTGCTATGACCTGCTCGGGCGCGCCTACTGCGGGCACCGGCTGGCTAAGCGCCAGGTGATGCTGGTGTCGTTTATCTGCTACGCCTTTAACCTGACCCTTAGCACCTGGATCGGCGGCATCGGGATGCGCTATCGCCTCTATTCCCGCCTCGGCCTGCGTGGCGCAACCATAACCCGCATCTTTTCGCTGAGCATTACCACCAACTGGCTGGGCTACGTAGTGCTCGGCGGGGTGGTTTTTAGCGCCGGTCTGGTGCAGCTTCCTGCGCGCTGGTACATCAGCCAGGAGACGCTGCGCATCATCGGCATCGCGATGCTGCTGATTTCGATCCTCTATCTGTGGGCCTGCGCGTTCGCCAAACGCCGCCATCTGACGATAAAGGGGCAGCGGCTGGTGCTTCCCTCCTGGCGCTTCGCGCTGCTGCAGGCCGCGCTTTCCTGCACCAACTGGCTGGTGATGGGGGTCATTATCTGGCTGCTGCTGGGTCAGGAGGTGAGCTACTTCCTCGTGCTGGGAGCGCTACTGGTGAGCAGCATCGTCGGGGTGGTGGTGCACATCCCCGCCGGTATTGGCGTGCTGGAGGCGGTGTTTATCGCGATGCTCTCCGCAGAGCCTGTCTCCCGGGGAGCGGTGATTGCCGCTCTGCTCGCGTACCGCCTGCTCTATTACTTCCTGCCGCTGGCGATCGCCACGATGGGCTATCTGATTCTGGAAAGTCAGGCCAAAAAGCTGCGGGAGAAAAATCAGCGCAAGCTGGCGGACGGATGAGAGGAGATGAGATGAGAGAGAAAGAGAACCCCGGCGGCGTAAGGCTCACCGGGGTTTTGCGATCTTAACGACGGTTGCCTAAAATACGCAGCATCATCAGGAACAGGTTGATAAAGTCCAGATACAGCGTCAGCGCGCCAAGGATCGAGTATTTGCGCAGCGTCGAGGTATCGCGGGTGTCGATCTGCTCGCCGATATTTTTCAGCCTCTGGGTGTCATAGGCGGTGAGGCCCACGAACACAATCACCCCGATATAGGTCACCGCCCACATCAGCGCTTCGCTCTTCAGCCAGAAGTTCACCAGCGAGGCCAGAACGATACCAATCAGCGCCATAAACAGCATATTACCAAAGCCGCTGAGATCGCGTTTGGTGGTGTAGCCGTAGAGGCTCATGGCGCCAAACATCCCGCCGCTGACCACAAAGGTGCTGGCAATCGACGAATAGGTGTAGGCGATGAAAATGCTGGATAGCGTGAGCCCGGTCAGCGCCGAATAGAGCATAAATAGCGTCGTCGCCATGCCCGCGCTCAGGCGCTGCACCATCCCGGAGAGCACGAAGACCAGCGCCAGCTGGGCGATAATCAGCCCGAAGAAGGTAATTTTGCTGGAAAAGACAAACATCATCACCGCCGGCGTGTTGGCGGCAAACCAGGCGATAAACGCCGTTAGCAGCAGGCCGACCGTCATCCAGCCGTACACCTGGGCCATATAGGTTTGCAGGCCGCCGCGCGCCTGGACGATGGAATCGGAACGGGGGAATCTGTCCATGACTATCTCCTGATTAACGAAATTAACCCTTTAAGCGTATCATACTACCAGCGCTCTGCCGCCTGACGATCGCTGTCGCGCGCGTCAACCCAGCGTTCGCCTTCCGGCGTGGCCTCACGCTTCCAGAACGGCGCGCGGGTTTTCAGATAATCCATAATGAATTCGCCGGCGGCAAAGGCGCTGCTGCGGTGCGCGCTGGTGACGCCGACAAACACAATCTCTTCGCCCGGCCACATTTCACCGATGCGGTGAATCACCGTGACCCGCCCCAGCGGCCAGCGCTCGCGCGCCAGTTCGACAATCTCCGCCAGCGATTTTTCGGTCATGCCCGGATAGTGTTCGAGGGTCAGCGCCTTCACGCTCTCGCCAAGATTGTGGTTACGCACTTTGCCGGTGAAGGTGACGACGGCGCCGTCCTCATCGCGCTCGGCAAGCCACGGATATTCGTCGCCAACGCGAAAGCGCGCCGGGCTGACGATAATGCGGGTTTGCGTCATCTCAGCCTCCCGTAACCGGCGGGAAAAACGCCACTTCGTCGCCGGCGGTGACCGGATGATCAAAACTGGTCAGCGTCTGGTTCACCGCCGCCAGCAGCTTGCCCTCTTCCAGCGCCAGCGCCCAGCGGTCGCCGCGGGCAATGAGCTGACGGCGAACCGCCTCCACCGTCGCGGCCTCGCTCGCGTCGAGGGTTAACGCATCGGTGCCCACCAGCTCGCGCACCTGGGCAAAAAACAGAACCTTAATCATGAGCATCGTCCGCCTTAAAGTCGCCGGATTTACCGCCGCTTTTCGCCAGCAGGCGCAGCGGGCCGATCGTCATATCTTTTTGCACGGCTTTGCACATATCGTAAATCGTCAGCGCCGCCACGGAGGCCGCGGTCAGCGCCTCCATCTCCACGCCGGTTTTCCCGGTCAGCCGACAGAGGGATTCGATCCGCACCCGGCTATGTTCAGGCTGCGCCTGCAGGTTAACCTCCACTTTACTTAGCATCAGCGGATGGCACAGCGGGATCAGCTCCCACGTCCGCTTCGCCGCCTGGATCCCGGCAATGCGGGCGGTGGCGAAAACGTCACCCTTGTGGTGGCTGCCGTCGATAATCATCGCCAGCGTGGTCGCCTGCATGTCGACAAATACTTCAGCCCGCGCCTCGCGAACCGTTTCGGCCTTCGCCGAGACGTCGACCATGTGCGCCTCGCCGGCGGCGTTAATATGGGTCAGTTGTGACATAAATTATTTCTTCAAATGAGGGATAAAGTTACACGGGCGGGTGCGGGCATCGAGCTGGGGCGCAATGATATTTTCCCACGCGGTGCGGCAGGCTTTGGTCGAACCGGGCATCGCGAAAATAAGCGTGCCGTTGGCCACGCCGGCAACGGCGCGGGACTGCAGCGTCGAGGTGCCGATCTCTTCAAAAGAGAGCATGCGGAACACCTCGCCAAAGCCTTCAACTTCCCGATCAAACAGCGGCAGCAGCGCTTCCGGAGCCTGATCGCCTTCGGTAAAGCCGGTCCCGCCGGTAATGAGCACCACCTGAACGTCGTCGCTGGCAATCCACGCCGAAACCCGGGCGCGAATGGCGTAGCGGTTCTCTTTCACAATCGCCTTATCCATAACCGCATGCCCCGCTTCCTGCGCCGCGTCGCGCAGCCAGTGGCCAGAGGTATCGTCCTCTTCGCCACGGCGGCTGGAAACGGTGAGAATAGCAATACGGGTCGGGATAAACTCAGCGCTGGCCTGACTCATCTGTTCGCTCCTTTAGAATCAATTATCCGCCAATATACGACAGGTTTTGCGTAATACCGGTGTTGCCCTGATGCAGGAAATGGGTTTGTTTTTTATGGGTTAATGCTTCGGAGATGCGCGCTTCCAGCACCGCCTGCTGGCAGTCCTCGGCCAGCAGATCGCGTAGATCTACGCCGCCGTCGCCGAACAGGCACAGATGCAGCTTGCCCACGGAGGAGACGCGCAGGCGGTTGCAGGTGGCGCAGAAGTCTTTTTCATAGGGCATGATCAGGCCGATCTCTCCGGCGTAGTCCGGATGACAGAAGACCTGAGCCGGGCCGTCGCTGCGCTGGCTGATCTGGTGGATCCAGCCGCGTCTGAGCAGCTCGTCGCGCAGCACCATGCCGGAGATATGGTGCCGGCGAAACAGGTCGCTGCCCTCTCCGGTTTCCATCAGTTCAATAAAGCGCAGCTGAATACGGCGCGGCTGGATCCAGGCGAGGAAGGTGTCGAGCTGGTGGTGGTTCACATCGCGCATCAGCACGGTGTTGACCTTCACTTTCTCAAAGCCGGCGGCGAAGGCGGCATCGATGCCGTCCATCACCTGCTGAAATTTATCCTGCCCGGTGATGGCGTGAAACTGGCGGGCGTCGAGGCTGTCCACGCTGACGTTGATGGCCGTCAGCCCGGCGTCGCGCCAGCGTTCGACGTCCCGCGCCAGGCGATAGCCGTTGGTGGTGACCGCAATCTGCCGAATGGCGCTGTTTTCACGTACGGCGGCGATAACGTCGGCGAAATCGCGGCGCAGCGAGGGTTCACCGCCGGTCAGGCGCACCTTTTCGGTGCCGAGGGCGGAAAACGCGCGCGTCACGCGGCGCACTTCATCTACGCTGAGAAAGCCTTTATTGGTCACCGAGCCGGGCTTGTAGCCGTCCGGGAGACAGTAGGTGCAACGAAAGTTACACACGTCGGTAATCGACAGGCGCAAGTAGTAAAACTTACGCGCAAATGCATCGGTAAGCTGTGAGGCCATATACACCTTTCCAAGTACGGGAGACGCGGTCATTTCTTCCCACGCCCTGGTGACAAGCTGAGCTGTCACGGCCAAAGCACCATATCTTGCGACACAGGCACAGAGGCTAGAGTGTTAACTGGTTTATGCCGATAGTAGCGCGGAAACGACCGTTTCGCCATTTTCGATTTCGCTATATAATTATGTATATATCGCTACGATCGTGCATTTTCGTAACAGAATAGCCAAAATTCAGGGTTTTGCATTGATGTCGGTCAGTTTGTCAGGATCGGAGCATCGTCTTTTAGGGGTAGATCGGTTACTGTGAGCCCGTTCATTTGAGATAAGGAATTAGTATGCGCAATCGGACTTTCGCCGACCTCGATCGGGTAGTGGCTCTTGGCGGAGGGCATGGTTTGGGCCGGGTGATGTCGTCACTCTCATCGCTCGGATCGCGCCTGACCGGCATCGTCACCACCACCGATAACGGCGGATCGACGGGGCGTATTCGCCGTGCCGAAGGCGGCATTGCCTGGGGGGATATGCGCAACTGTATTAACCAGCTGATCGCCGAACCCAGCGTGGCATCCGCCATGTTTGAGTACCGTTTTGCCGGTAACGGCGAACTTTCCGGGCATAACCTCGGAAATCTGATGTTAAAGGCCCTCGATCACCTCAGCGTCAGGCCCTTAGAGGCGATTAATTTAATCAGAAACCTGCTAAAAGTTGACGTATTTCTGATACCGATGTCCGAACAACCGGTGGACCTGATGGCGATTGACGACGAAGGCCACGAAGTTTATGGCGAAGTCAATATCGACCAGCTTCCCCGCGTGCCGCGCGAGCTGATGCTGACGCCGCCGGTTCCCGCTACCCGCGAAGCGGTTGCGGCGATCGCCGAAGCCGATCTCATTCTGATCGGCCCCGGCAGCTTCTACACCAGCCTGCTGCCTATTTTGCTGCTCGACGATATGGCGCAGGCGCTGCGCCGCACGCCGGCACCGATGGTTTTTATCGACAACCTCGGCAAAGAGCACAGCCCGGCCGCCACCCTGACGCTGGCGGACCGCATCGCGATTATGGAGCACCACGTGGGCAAGCGGGTGATTGATGCCGTGGTCGTCGGACCAAAGGCCGATATCCGCGGCCTTGAAGACCGGATGGTCATCCAGACGCCGCTGGATGCCAGCGACGTGCCCTATCGCCACGATCGCCTGCTGCTGCGCAACGCGCTGGAAAAAGCGATTCAGATACCCGGCTAATTCCGAATGGCTGCATAGCGTGGGGAGCATCGACTCCCCACATTAAAATCTTAAGGTTGTCTTAAAATAGACGTGGCAGCATAGCGAGCATGTTTTCACCAGGACTTTTGCTATGTCGTTATTTCCACTGCGTCGACCGGTAGTGAGCCGCACGGTTTACCTGATTCTCTTTGCCGCCTACGTCGGGCTATTCCTCAATATCGCCTTCTACCACCAGGTCTTCACCCTGCTGCCGGTCAATAACCTGCATAGCTGGCTGGTGTTCCTCAGCATGCCGCTGGTCGCCTTCAGCGTGATGAATATCCTCACTACCCTGGCCTCTTTTCTGAAGCTCGACCGGGTCGTTATCACCCTGTTTATTCTGCTTAGCGCCTCGGCGCAGTATTTTATCTGGACCTTCGGGGTCATTATCGACCGGGCGATGATCGCCAACATTCTGGATACCACGCCGGCGGAGAGCTTCGCCCTGATGTCGGGCAGCATGGTGCTGACGCTCGGGCTTTCCGGCGTGCTGGCGGTACTGGCGGCCTGGTGGATTAAGGTGCGTAAGCCGAAAACCTTCGCCCGCGGCGTCGCCGTGCGGCTGCTCAACGTGGCGCTGTCGGCTCTCCTTATCATGCTGATTGCCGCCCTGTTTTATAAAGATTACGCCTCGGTGTTCCGCAATAATAAAGAGCTGGTGAAGTCGCTGAGCCCGTCAAACAGCATCGTGGCGATCAATTCGTGGTATGCACACAATAAGATGGACAATCTGCCGCTGGTCAAAATTGGCGAAGATGCGCAGCAGAAGCCGCAAATGCGCGACGGGCCGCGAAAAAACCTGACCATTCTGGTGCTGGGTGAGACCTCGCGGGCGCAAAATTTCTCCCTCGGCGGCTACCCCCGCGAAACCAACCCGCGCCTGCAGCAGGATAACGTTATCTATTTTCCCGACACCACCTCCTGCGGTACCGCCACCGCCGTTTCCGTGCCGTGCATGTTCTCCAACATGCCGCGCGAGCACTATGATGAAGAGCTGGCGCATCACCAGGAGGGCGTGCTGGACATTCTGCAGCGCGCCGGTATTCAGGTATTGTGGAACGACAACGACGGCGGCTGTAAAGGCGCCTGCGATCGCGTTCCGCATCAGAACGTCACCGATCTCAAACTGACGGGCCAGTGCATCGACGGCGAGTGCTACGATGAGGTCTTATTCCATAATCTGGAAAGCTACATCGACGGTTTGCAACAGGACGGCATTATCGTTCTGCACACTATCGGCAGCCACGGCCCGACGTACTACAATCGCTACCCGGCTGAATTCAAAAAATTCACCCCAACCTGCGATACCAACGAAATTCAGGGCTGCACGCAGCAGCAGCTGACCAACACCTACGACAACACCATTTTGTACGTCGATTACGTGGTGGATAAGGCCATCAAGCTGCTGCAGTCAAAGCAGGATAAATTTACCACCAGCCTGGTCTATCTTTCCGACCACGGCGAGTCGCTGGGGGAAGATGGCGTGTATCTGCACGGGCTGCCGTGGTCCATCGCGCCGGATACGCAAAAGCACGTTCCGATGCTGATGTGGCTGTCGCAGGATTACCAGCAGCGCTACGGCGTCTCCAGCCGGTGCCTGCAGCAAAAGGCAAAAACGGCGCCCTATTCGCAGGATAACTTGTTCTCCACCCTGCTCGGCCTGCTCGGGGTCAATACCCGCGAATACCGGCCGTCAGACGATATTTTAACGCCATGCATAAGCGAGGCCGGCAGATGAAAATCTTAGTCATTGAAGACGACGCGCTCCTGTTACAGGGATTAATTCTGGCCATGCAGAGCGAAGGATACGCCTGCGACGGCGTCGCCAGCGCGCATGAGGCCGCGCTGTCGCTGGCCAGCAACCACTACAGCCTGGTGGTCCTCGACCTCGGGCTGCCGGATGAGGACGGCCTGCACTTCCTCGCGCGGATGCGGCGGGAGAAATTCAGCCAGCCGGTGCTGATCCTTACCGCCCGCGATACCGTCGAAGACCGCATCGACGGTCTCGATACCGGCGCCGACGACTATCTGGTGAAGCCCTTTGCGCTGGAGGAGCTTAACGCCCGCATCCGCGCGCTGCTCCGCCGCCACAATAACCAGGGCGACAGCGAAATGGTGGTCGGCAACCTGCGCCTCAATATCACCCGCCGTCAGGTGTGGCTGGGCGGGGATTCGCTGGAGCTGACGCCAAAAGAGTACTCCCTGCTGTCGCGCCTGATGATGAAGGCGGGCAGTCCGGTACATCGGGAAATTCTCTACAACGATATCTACAGCTGGGATAACGAGCCGGCGACCAATACCCTCGAGGTCCATATCCACAACCTGCGCGATAAGGTCGGTAAAGCGCGGATCCGTACCGTCAGGGGCTTTGGCTATATGCTGGTGAACAATACCGAATCGGAGTCATAAAGAGATGCCGCTGTTAGCCACCGAAAAATGGACCATGCGCTTTCGCCTGCTGCTGACCATCGGCACGATTCTGGCGGTCTGCCAGATTATCAGCGTGTTCTGGCTGTGGCATGAAAGCAAGGAGCAGATTCAGCTGCTGGTGGCCAGCGCCATCGAGGGGCACAACAACCAGAAGCACGTTGAGCACGAGGTGCGGGAAGCGGTCGCCAGCCTGCTGATCCCAAGCCTGCTGATTATCGGCCTCGCGCTCTATATCAGCCTGCTGGCGGTGAAAAAGATAACCCGCCCGCTCTCTCGCCTGCAGAGCGAACTGGAGAACCGCACCCCGGATAACCTCCAGCCTATCGAGCTCAGCGAGTCGGTGCCGGAAGTGACCGCCGTAACCACCGCGCTGAATCAGCTGGTATCGCGCCTCAACCTGACGCTCGACCGCGAACGCCTGTTTACCGCCGACGTGGCCCACGAGCTGCGCACGCCGCTGGCCGGGCTGCGCCTGCACCTCGAGCTGCTGGCCAAAGTGCACGGGGTTGGGGTCGATCCGCTTATTCAGCGCCTCGATCAGATGACCAACAGCATCTCACAGCTCCTGCAGCTGGCCCGCGTAGGGCAGTCGTTTTCCGCCGGTAGCTACCAGCAGGTGCAGCTGATGGAGGATGTCGTTGAGCCGCTCGAGGAGGAGCTGGAAGCGATGCTGGCGCCGCGCCGGCAAAAGCTTGAGATAGCCGGTGCGGACGAGGAGGTGATGGTGTCCGGCGACGCCACGCTGCTGCGCGTGGTGCTGCGCAATCTGGTGGAGAATGCGCACCGCTATAGCCCGACGGACTCAACGATCCGCGTCTCGATTCAGGCGGGGGCAACGCCGATTCTGGCGGTGGAGGATGAAGGGCCGGGAATTGATGAAGCGAAAAGCGGCGAGCTGAGCAAAGCGTTTGTCCGCATGGACAGCCGCTACGGCGGCATTGGTCTGGGATTAAGCATCGTCACCCGTATCGCCCAGCTGCACGATACCCAGTTCTTTTTGCATAACCGCCAGCCGGGCCCCGGCGTTCGCGCCTGGGTGCTTTTCCCGAGGCCGTCGCGTCAGAAGGTCAGCACCCACTGATGGAAGAAGGCAACGACGATAATAAAGGCGCAGGTAATGGCCAGATATTGGCGAAAGTGTAGTTTTTGCATGGTGCTATCCTCATTAGAATGAAGATAGTGTCCCCGAACAAGATTAAGTGGATATTAAGAGCCGGCCCAGCCGGGCTATTTTATTTGCCAGTTTGGCGCCAGGCAGCCCTCGCATCCGCAGGCGCTGCCCGTCGATCGCCACCGCTGCGCCCGGTCAGAGCCCGGTCTGGCCACAGCATAGACGCCCGGCGCGACGGCCTACGACGCGGCGATAAACAGATCCCGCAGCTTATGCAGCTGGTCGCGGATCTGGGCCGCCTCTTCGAACTCCAGGTTCTGCGCATGCTGCATCATCTGCCCTTCCAGCTCGTGAATTCGCTGCTGCAGCGCTTTTGGCGTCAGCACCGGCGTATCCGCCTCGACCGGTGAACGCGACTTGCCGCGCCCCTTGGCCTTGGTCTTCGCCAGGCCGCTGCCCAGCGCCAGGATATCGACCACCTTCTTATTCAGGCCCTGCGGGGTGATGCCGTGCTCTTCGTTATAGCGCTGCTGCTTCTCGCGACGGCGTTCGGTTTCGCTGATGGCCTTCGCCATCGAGGCGGTGATCCTGTCGCCATAGAGAATCGCCTTACCGTTGATGTTACGCGCCGCACGGCCGATGGTCTGGATCAGCGAGCGCTCGGAGCGCAGAAAGCCCTCTTTGTCGGCATCAAGGATTGCCACCAGCGAGACCTCCGGCATATCCAGCCCTTCACGCAGCAGGTTGATGCCGACCAGCACGTCAAACTCGCCGAGGCGCAGATCGCGGATGATCTCCATACGCTCGACGGTGTCGATATCCGAATGCAGATAGCGCACGCGCTCGCCGTGCTCCTCGAGGTACTCGGTGAGGTCTTCGGCCATCCGCTTGGTCAGGGTCGTCACCAGCACGCGCTCGTTGATGGCGGCGCGCAGGCGAATCTCCGACAGCAGATCGTCGACCTGGGTCCCCACCGGGCGCACTTCGATAACCGGGTCAAGCAGGCCGGTCGGTCGGACCACCTGATCGACCACCTCATCGCCGGATTTATCCAGCTCGTAGGCGCCGGGCGTCGCCGAAACGTAGATGGTCTGCGGCGCCAGTGCCTCAAACTCTTCAAACTTCATCGGGCGGTTATCCAGCGCCGACGGCAGGCGGAAACCGTACTCCACCAGCGTCTCTTTACGCGCCCGGTCGCCGCGGTACATCCCGCCGATTTGCGGAATGGTCACGTGGGACTCATCGATAACCAGCAGGCCATCCGCCGGCAGGTAGTCGAACAGGGTCGGCGGCGGCTCGCCCGGCCCGCGCCCGGAAAGATAGCGCGAGTAGTTTTCAATCCCCGAGCAGTAGCCCAGCTCGTTCATCATTTCGAGGTCGAACTGGGTACGCTGGCTCAGGCGCTGCTCTTCCAGCAGCTTGTTGTTTTCCAGCAGCACTTTACGCCGCTCCGCCAGCTCGACTTTTATCTCTTCCATCGCCTGAACGATTCGCTCGCGCGGGGTAACGTAGTGCGTTTTCGGGTAGATGGTATAGCGCGGGATGGACGACTCAACCTGCCCGGTCAGCGGGTCAAAGAGCGACAGGCGCTCAACTTCTTCATCAAACAGCTCAATACGCAGGGCAATATCGTCTGACTCCGCCGGGAAGACGTCAATGACCTCCCCGCGAACGCGGAAGGTCCCGCGCTGGAAAGCCTGATCGTTACGGGTGTACTGCAGCTCCGCGAGGCGGCGCAGAATGGCCCGCTGGTCAATCAGCATGCCGGTGGTCAGGTGCAGCATCATCTTCAGGTACAGATCAGGATCGCCGAGGCCATAAATCGCCGAGACCGAGGCCACCACGATGACGTCGCGGCGCTCCAGCAGCGCCTTGGTTGCCGACAGGCGCATCTGTTCAATATGTTCGTTGACCGAGGCGTCCTTCTCGATGAAGGTGTCCGAGCTCGGCACGTAGGCTTCAGGCTGGTAGTAGTCGTAGTAGGAGACGAAATACTCGACGGCATTCTCCGGGAAAAACTCCTTCATTTCGCCATACAGCTGCGCCGCCAGGGTCTTGTTGGGCGCGAGGACCATCGTTGGACGCTGCAGATCGGCAATGACGTTAGCGATGGTGAAGGTTTTACCCGACCCGGTTACCCCCAGCAGCGTTTGGTGCGCCAGGCCATCTTCCAGCCCCTCTTCGAGGCGACGAATGGCTTCTGGCTGATCGCCAGAGGGACGGAAAGCGGAATGCAGCGTGAACGTTTTACTCATATGTCTGACCCTGAAGGAGGATGAAGCGCCCGGCGCGAAACGGCAGGTGTTTAATTCTACCCGTCGCCAGCGCTTTTGCCAATAAATAATACTGGATATAAAACCAGTATCATATTACTGTTTGCCCTGTAGACCTTGCCCCGGGCGGCCGCATTTGGGCAAAAAAAGCGCGCCATGCGGAATAATCCGCCACTGTGTAAGGTTATCCCCAGAAAATTTTGTCATTTAACATTTGTCAAGCAAGGCGATGAATCTTTTATGGCAGCAGGTGACACTTTCCTTACAGCCATTGATTTTATACAACCAATTGATATTAAATAAAATTTAATAAAAGATGGGTTTCGCGCCAATTCAGCCGCAGGCCGCGTAATCTCTAGCTTACCGCAAGTTCTCTAACTCTAATACACAAGGTTATCCACAGGAATAGTGGATAACTCGCTGCAGGCCATGACCTCCGCCACCCGGCCAAAATTGCCCGCTGGCAAAAATCACGCGGCTAAAAAATATTATTGAATTATTTTTGATATTTATCAGCTAAGGACGCCCGCCTTTTTGCTGCTTTCTGCACCACGTTTCACGCCGTTTAGCACCGGGAAAGTGCAGCCGCTTCGCTGTTCCCTGCCGGCGGTGGCCGCCGCGACCTGCGCTGGCGGAAAAATGCCGTCACTTCTTTTTCCTGGCAAGAGATTTGCAGAATGTTTGTCTCGCTCGCCGTCGTCAAAAAGGAGAAAACGTCTATGTTGAGTCTACGCGCCGTCAATCAGTACTATGGAAGCCAGCACACGCTGTGGAACGTCGATCTTGAGCTCAGGTCAGGAGAGTGTACCTGCGTGATGGGAAGTCAGGGAATGGGGAAAACCACGCTGGTCAACTGCATTACCGGGAACCTCCCGGTCGCCAGCGGCAGCATCACCTGGCAGGAGCGCGGCGCGCCGCCCTGCGACCTGATGCCGCTCTCCGCCCATTCACGCAGCGTCATCGGCATCGGCTACGTGCCGCAGGACCGGCGCATCTTTTCGCAGCTCAGCGTAGAGGAGAATCTGCATATTGCGCTGGCGGCCGGAGGCACGCCCGGCGCCGTGGTGAATAGCGAGATTTACGATCTCTTTCCGCAGCTCTACGCCCTGCGCCAGAGCAAAGGCGCCGCGCTCTCGGAAGACGACAGGTACCAGCTGGCGCTGGCGAGGGCGCTGATCGTCCGACCGCGCCTGTTGATACTCGATGAGCCATCGCGCGGGAGCGGGCAGCACTTTATGCATAAGCTGGGGGATCTGCTGGTGCGCCTGAATCGGGATATCGGTTTAACGGTGCTGCTCGCCGAGCAGCACCTGCCGTTCATTCGCCGGGTGGCCGACCGCTTCTGCCTGCTACACCGCGGGCGCAGCGTGGCGCAGGGCGACGTTATACAGCTGGATGAGCCGCTGCTGGCGCAGTGGATGACGCCCGATCCAGCGCGCTAAGATCGAGGTACTGGCCGAGGTCTTCCCGCCGGGATGCCTCCTCCAGCCACGGGATCTCGCCCAGCATGGGCGCGGGCAGCAGCCGTTTGAGGGTCGCGAGGTATTCGCTATGCCGCTTCCCCGGCGGCTGGACGTCGTTGGCAATCCAGCCCACCAGCGGCAGCCCTGCCTGGCGCACCGCCTGCGCCGTCAGCAGGGCATGATTAATGCAGCCCAGCTTTATTCCTACCACCAGAATCACCGGCAGCCGCTCTTCCTGCACCCAGTCGGCAAAGCTCAGGGTTTCAGACAGCGGCGTAAACCAGCCCCCAGCCCCTTCCACCAGCAGCCAGTCGGCCAGCGGCTCCAGCTCGCGCAGCCCGGCGGAGAGCGCGGCGGCGGTAATGGGGCGCCCCTCATCGGCGCTGATAATATGCGGCGAAGTGGGTTCAGCGAAGGTTAACGGGTTAACCTGCTCGTAGCTCAGCGCCACGCGGCTGTTGCGCTGCAGGGCCAGGGCGTCGTCGTTGCGCAGGCCCTGCGCCGTGTACTCGCTGCCGGAGGCCACCGGCTTATAGCCGGCGCTGTTCCGACCCCGCAGGTTTGCCGCCTGCAGCAGGGCGCAGCTGCTCACCGTTTTGCCGACTTCAGTATCGGTTCCGGTGACGAAATAACGCTCAATCACGTTCAATTACTCCTGTAAAAAGATGGTAGGTCAGCGGGCACTGCCCGTGCCGTTTCGGCCACGCCAGCTGAAGCTGCTGCAGCTTTGTGCGACTCAGCGGTGCCGCGCTGCGTCCCTGGTGTAAATGGGTGGCGCCGATCCCCTTTAGCGAACGCATTGCGCACAGGGCGTCGGGGAACGGCAGCGTCACGGCATGCACCTGCGCCTCGCCCCGCCAGCCGCTCATCACGCTGCGTACCGCCTGCTCGCTGAGGAAACGATTGGCGTGCGGATGCCGGTCAATCGTCGCCCAGGCCTGGTTGAGCTCGGGGAGCGAACCGGCCAACAGAGTGGTGAAGGCCACCCGTCCGCCGGGACGCACCACCCGATACAGCTCAGCCAGCGCGGCGCCGAGGTCGTCGCACCACTGCACCGCCAGATTACTCCACGCCAGGTCCACGCAGACCGCCGGCAGCGGCAGGGATTCAATATCGCCCTCGACGTAGCCGTGCGCGACCTGCTGGCGCCGGGCCTCCGCCAGCATATCAACGGAGATATCCAGCGCGGTGACGCGGCTGCCCGCCTCGCGCCAGTAGCGGCTCATGCTGCCTGGGCCACAGCCCGCGTCCAGAACCTCGGCAAAGCGCCGGCCGCCAAGCTGGCGCAGCAGCAGCCCGGCGCTGCGCCGCTGCAGCTCATCGTGCTGCGTATAGCGGCTCGCCGCCCGGCCGAAGGCGGCGGCCACCGCGCGTTTATTCACCGCCGTCATGCAGGACCTCCAGCAGACGCTCAATATCCGCCGATTCATGGGCCGCGCTCAGGGTCAGCCGCAGCCGGGCGCTGCCGACCGGCACCGTCGGCGGGCGGATCGCCGTCGCCCAGCAGCCCTGCTCGCGCAGGCGCGCTGCCAGGCGCAGAGCCCGCGCATTGTCTCCAACGATCAGCGGCTGAATGGCGCTGGTCGATTCGGTAAGCTGCCCAGGATAGTCGCGCATACCGTCCCTGAACTGGGCAATCCGGCAGGCCAGCGCCTCTCGCCGCCGCTGGCCCTCATCGCCGCGAATCGCGCGCAGCGCGGCGCTGAGCGCAACGGCCTGGGCCGGCGGCATGGCGGTGCTGTAAATCAGATGGCGGGCAAACTGCAGCAGATAATCCGCCAGCGCCTCGCTGCACAGTACCGCCGCACCGCTGACGCCAAAGGCCTTGCCGAAGGTCACCACCAGCAGCTCAGGGTGAACGTTTTGCGCGTCGCAGCTGCCCCTCCCCTCGTCGCCCAGCACGCCAATGCCGTGGGCATCATCGACCAGCAGCCAGCCGCCGGCTTCGGCGGTGATCTGCTGAATGGGGCCGAGGGGCGCGCTATCGCCGTCCATGCTGAAGACGCCTTCGGTGATCGTCAGCTGCTGGCCCGCCAGCGGTTTCTCCAGCAGCGCTTTCAGCTGCTGAACGTCGTTGTGCTGAAAGCGCCGCAGCTGCGCCGGGCTGAAGCTGGCCGCTTCCAGCAGCGAAGCGTGGCTCAGACGGTCCGCTACCGCGCGATCGTCCTTGCCGAGCAGGGCGGCAATCAGCGCCTGGTTAGCGGCAAAACCGGAGATAAACAGCAGCGCGCGCGGATAGCCCAGCCAGTCGGCCAGCGCCTCCTCCAGCTGACGATGCGCGTCGCTGTAGCCGCTAACGTGGCCCGAGCCGCCGCTGCCGACGCCGTAGCGCTCGGCGCCCTGCTGCCAGGCGGCAACGATCTGCGGATGCTGGCTCAGGCCCAGATAATCGTTGCTGGAAAAGTTGAGCCAGCGCTGCCCCTCATGAGTCAGCCAACGCCCGGCACCCTGCGCCACCGGCTGGCGAGAGCGGAAAGCATCCGCCTGCCGCCGTTCGCTCAGCGCCTGCTCGATGCGTTGCTGCCAGCTCATAGCGCCGCCGCGTTGTAATATTCCTCGGTATCGGGGTTGTTTAGCGCCTGCTCCAGACGCTGCTGCTGCTCGTTATCGCCTTCCAGCACCGCCGTCTGCTGCGGGTTAAGCCCCAGCTTGCGGAACAGCTGCAGGTCCTTATCCTCTTCCGGGTTCGGCGTCGTCAGCAGCTTGCAGCCGTAGAAAATGGAGTTGGCCCCGGCCATAAAGCACATCGCCTGGGTCTGTTCGTTCATCTGCTCGCGGCCGGCGGAGAGGCGCACGTAGGAGGTTGGCATCATGATGCGCGCCACCGCAATGGTGCGGATAAAGTCAAACGCGTCGACGTCATCGTTTTCAGCCAGCGGCGTGCCCTTCACCTTCACCAGCATGTTGATGGGCACGCTTTCCGGCGGCGTCGGCAGGTTGGCCAGCTGCAGCAGCAGTCCGGCGCGATCTTTTTCCGTTTCGCCCAGCCCGACGATGCCGCCGGAGCACACCTTAATGCCCGCCCCGCGCACCTTGCCGAGGGTATCGAGGCGCTCCTGGTAGGTGCGGGTGGTAATGATATTGCCGTAGAACTCCGGAGAGGTATCGAGGTTGTGGTTGTAGTAGTCGAGACCGGCACCGGCAAGGCGCTGCGCCTGGCTATCGGTCAGGGTGCCGAGGGTCATACAGGACTCCAGCCCCATCGCCTTCACCCCTTTGACCATCTGCTCAAGATAGGGCATATCGCGGTCATTCGGATTCTTCCACGCCGCGCCCATGCAGAAACGGGTCGAACCGGCATTTTTGGCCTGCCGCGCCGACTCCAGCACCTGTTCAACCTCCATCAGACGCTCGGACTCAAGGCCGGTTTTATAGCGCGCGCTCTGCGGGCAGTATTTACAGTCTTCCGGGCAGGCGCCGGTCTTAATCGACAGCAGCGTGCTGACCTGCACCTGGCGCGGGTCAAAGTGCTGGCGATGGATCTGCTGGGCTTCGAACAGCAGATCCAGCAGTGGTTTATTAAATAACTCGGTGACTTGCGACATTGTCCAGCGTGCGTGGTGAGCCATTGGCTTCTCCAAAGGGTTTTGTTAACTGTCGGTTCGGTTTATACTCGTAAACCTAAATGTTTTCAAAATGGTTTACAAGTCGCTTATGACAATGGACGATCTCGCCTTCGATCGGCGCCACATCTGGCACCCCTACACTTCCATGACCTCTCCCCTGCCGGTTTACCCGGTGGAATCCGCCCACGGCTGCGAGCTTTCACTGGCCGGCGGCGAACGGCTGATTGACGGCATGTCGTCATGGTGGGCGGCGATCCACGGCTACAACCATCCGCGGCTGAATGCGGCGATGAAAGCGCAGATCGACCAGATGTCGCACGTGATGTTTGGCGGCATCACCCACCCCTCGGCGGTTGCGCTCTGCCGCCAGCTGGTGGCGATGACGCCGCCCTCGCTGGAGTGCGTGTTCCTTGCCGACTCCGGTTCCGTGGCGGTCGAAGTGGCGATGAAAATGGCTCTGCAGTACTGGCAGGCAAAGGGCGAACCGCGCCGGCGTTTTCTCACCTTCCGCAACGGCTATCACGGCGACACCTTCGGCGCGATGTCGGTGTGCGATCCGGACAACTCCATGCACAGCCTGTGGCAGGGCTATCTGCCGGACAACCTGTTCGCGCCGGCGCCGCAAAGCCGCTTTGACGGCGAGTGGGACGAGCTCGACATGGTTCCCTTTGCCCGCCTGATGGCCGCCCATCGCCATGAAATTGCCGCGGTGATCCTCGAACCCATCGTGCAGGGCGCCGGCGGAATGCGGATGTACCATCCGGAGTGGTTAAGGCGCATCCGTAAGATGTGCGATCGCGAAGGTATCCTGCTGATTGCCGATGAGATTGCCACCGGCTTTGGCCGTACCGGTAAGCTGTTTGCCTGCGAACATGCGGGCATCGCATCGGATATACTGTGCCTCGGCAAAGCGCTGACCGGCGGAACCATGACGCTCTCCGCGACGCTGACCACCCGCACGGTCGCGGAGACCATCAGCAACGGCGAGGCCGGCTGCTTTATGCACGGCCCGACCTTTATGGGCAACCCGCTGGCCTGCGCGGTGGCCGCAGAGAGCCTGAACCTGCTGGCAAGCGGCGAGTGGCAGACCCAGGTTGCCGCCATCGAAGCGCAGCTGAAGGCCGAGCTGGCGCCGGCGCGCGACTCCGGGCTGGTGGCCGACGTGCGCGTGCTCGGCGCGATTGGCGTGGTAGAAACCCGCCGTCCGGTGAACATGGCCGCCCTGCAGCGCTTCTTCGTGGAGCAAGGCGTATGGGTGCGCCCGTTCGGCAAGCTTATCTACCTGATGCCGCCGTATATCATTAGCGCCGAACAGCTGACGCGCCTGACCCGGGCGGTTAACGCCGCGGTGCTGGAAGAAACATTTTTTAGCGATTAAGAGACGGTAATGCCGCGCCCTGCGCGCTACACTTCTTTGCCAATCAGGCGATTAACTTGAGGAGAGACGATGAAACTCATCAGTCATGATTTGCAGGATGGCGAGAAGCTGCCCAACCGTCATGTATTCAACGGTATGGGCTACGCGGGGGACAATATTTCACCGCATCTGACGTGGGATGATGTGCCGGCGGGCTGCAAAAGCTTTGTGGTGACCTGCTACGATCCCGACGCGCCGACCGGCTCCGGCTGGTGGCACTGGATTGTGGCGAACCTCCCTGCCGATACGCGCGTGCTGCCCCAGGGCGCCGGTTCCGGCCTGGCGCCGCTGCCCGAAGAGGCGGTTCAGACCCGCACCGATTTCGGTCAGACGGGCTACGGCGGCGCGGCGCCGCCGAAGGGTGAAAGTCATCGCTACATCTTTACGGTGCACGCGCTGGACGTTGATAAAATTGAGGTCGATGAAGGCGCAAGCGGCGCGATGGTCGGTTTTAACGTCCATTTCCACAGCCTCGGCAGCGCCTCAATAACCGCCCTGTTTAGCTAAACTCGGCGCTTCCCCGGGCCAGCGCTCACGCCTGGTCCGGGCCTATCTGATTACTGCTCCGTCACCGCGACAACCGCGTTTTTGCGCACTCGCGCATACCACACCACCGTCAGCAGACCCAGCCAGACCAGGCCGGCGATCAGCGCAATGCGCGTCTCTTCCACCATTCCCAGCACCGCAATCACCAGCCCCATAAACAGCAGGGTCAGCAGCGGCGCCACCGGCCAGAACGGCACCGGGAACTCGATATTGCGCCGCTCCTCCGCCGACAGGCCGCGGCGCATCGCAAAGTGGGCCAGCAGGATCATCAGCCAGACCCACACCGTGGCAAACGCCGCCAGCGAGGCGATGAGCACGAAGATCTGCTCCGGCATCAGGTAGTTCAGCACCACCGCCGCCAGCAGCGCCACGCCCATCACCACCACCGTCATCCACGGCACGCCGTTGCTGGCGATGCGCTGGAAGCTTTTCGGCGCCATGCCCTCTTTCGCCATGCCGTACATCATGCGGCCCGCGCCAAATATATCGCTGTTGATGGCCGAAATGCTGGCGCTAATGACGATAATATTGAGGATTGTCGCCGCCGCCGGAATGCCCAGGCCGCTGAAGATCAGTACAAACGGGCTGCCCTGCTCGCCAAAGCTGTTCCACGGGAAAATAGCCATCAGGATCGCCAGCGTGCAGACGTAGAACAGCACGATGCGCAGCGGGATGGTATTGATTGCCTGCGGGATCACCTTTTTCGGGTCCTGCGCCTCTGCGGCGGTGACGCCAATGATTTCGACCCCGCCGAAGGCAAACATCACAATCCCCAGCGAAGCGATAATCCCCTGCCAGCCGTTCGGCGCAAAGCCGCCGTGGCTCCACAGATTCTCCAGCCCCGTCGCCGGAAAGGCGTTGCCAAAGCCAAAGAAGATGATGGCGCCGCCCGCCGCGATCATCGCAATTATGGCCACCACTTTAATCAGCGAGAGCCAAAACTCCATCTCGCCAAAAATTCGCACGTGGCACAGGTTCATCGCGCCGATGAAAAAGATAATGCTCAGCACCCAGATCCAGCGCGGGACGTCGGGATACCACAGTCCCATATAGATCCCAAACGCGGTCACGTCGGCGAGGGCCACAATGACCATTTCGAAGGTGTAGGTCCAGCCGGTGATAAACCCGGCCAGCGGGCCGAGATACTGGCGCGCATAGCTGCCGAAGGATCCGGAAACGGGGTTGCGCACCGCCATTTCCCCCAGCGCACGCATCACGATAAAGACCGCCGCGCCGCCGATAAGATAGGCCAGCAGCACCGCCGGACCGGCGGCCTTGATGGCGGCGGCCGACCCGTAGAACAGCCCGGTGCCGATGGCGGAACCGAGCGCGATAAAGCGAATATGGCGAGCGTTCAGCCCGCGCAGCAGATGTGGCTTTTGTTGCGATTGTTGTTGCATATGCAAGTGTCCTGATAATTTTTATACGACGACAAATATGCGTGTAGGACGGTCGGGGGGAAGGCATCCCCCCGACGCGGGTACAGAGAACAGCGAATGGTTAGTTGTGATCGGGCAGTACGGCAGGCAGCAGTCGCGTCAGGTGACGCGCGGCCAAAAGCTCAATAGCGTTTTCAATATCCGGCGCGAAGAAGCGGTCTTCGGTGTAGTGCGATACGCGCTCGCGCAGCAGATGACGCGCCTTTTCCAGCAGCGGGCTGCTGGTAAGACCCTCGCGCATATCCAGCCCCTGAACGGAGGCCAGCCACTCGACGGCCAGCACGCCGCGGGTGTTTTCCGCCATCGCCCACAGGCGACGACCGGCGGCCGGGGCCATCGAAACGTGATCCTCCTGGTTCGCGGAGGTCGGCAGGCTATCAACGCTATGCGGGTGGGAAAGCGCTTTGTTTTCGCTGGCTAACGCCGCCGCGGTGACCTGGGCAATCATAAAGCCGGAGTTGACGCCGCCGTTTTTCACGAGGAACGGCGGCAGCTGCGACATATGGCTGTCCATCATCAGCGCGATGCGGCGCTCGGAGAGCGAGCCGATTTCGGCAATCGCCAGGGCGATGTTGTCCGCCGCCATCGCCACCGGCTCGGCGTGGAAGTTGCCGCCGGAAATCACCTCATTCTCGCTGGCAAACACCAGCGGGTTGTCGGAGACCGCGTTGGCCTCAACCAACAGCACTTCCGCCGCCTGACGGATCTGCGTCAGGCAGGCGCCCATCACCTGCGGCTGACAGCGCAGAGAGTACGGGTCCTGCACCTTGGTGCAGCCGTGGTGCGACTGAGAAATCGCGCTGTCGTCGGTCAGCACGTGGCGGTAGAGCGCGGCGGCGTCAATCTGCCCGCGCTGGCCGCGAGCCTCGTGGATACGCGAGTCAAACGGACGACGCGAGCCCAGCGCCGCTTCGGTGGTTAGCGCGCCGCACACCACCGCGGAGGTAAACAGGTCTTCGGCTTCAAACAGGCCGCGCAGCGCGAACGCCGTCGAAGCCTGGGTGCCGTTAAGCAGCGCCAGCCCCTCTTTCGCCGCCAGGGTAATCGGCCTGAGGCCGGCTTTTTCCAGCGCCTGCGCGGCCGGCATCCACTCACCCTGCCAGCGGGCTTTCCCTTCTCCCAGCAGCGTCAGCGACATATGCGCCAGCGGCGCCAGATCGCCGGATGCTCCCACCGAGCCTTTCGCCGGGATCCACGGCGTAACGCCTTTGTTCACCAGCTCCGCCAGCGCCTGGATCACGCTCAGACGAATGCCGGAAAAGCCGCGGGAGAGGCTGTTAATCTTCAGCACCATGATCAGGCGCGCCATCGCCTCATCCAGCGGCTCGCCGATACCGGCGGCGTGGGAGAGCACCAGCGAGCGCTGCAGGTTTTCAAGATCTTCGGTCGAGATGCGGGTTTGCGCCAGCAGGCCAAAACCGGTGTTGATGCCGTAAGCGGTGCGCCCTTCCGCGAGGATCGCGTTGACGCAGGCCACGCTCTCATCAATCGCCGCAAAGGCGCGCTCGTCGAGCACGACGTTCAGCGGGTGGCTATAGATATCGCGCAGCTGCGTCAGGCTCAGTTGGCCGGGAATAAGAGTTAAAGTTTTCATTTCAGCGTTGCCCCTGCGTTGCTGACACCATAGGAAGATTCAGTCCTTGTTCCGCTGAGCATTCAATCGCAATCTCATAGCCCGCATCCGCGTGACGCATCACGCCGGTTGCCGGGTCGTTATGCAGAACGCGAGCGATTCGCGCGGCCGCTTCGTCGGTTCCGTCGCAGACGATAACCATTCCGGAGTGCTGAGAGAAGCCCATGCCAACGCCGCCGCCGTGGTGCAGAGAGACCCAGGTCGCGCCGCTGGCCGTATTCAGCAGGGCGTTAAGCAGCGGCCAGTCGGACACCGCGTCGGAGCCATCGCGCATCGATTCGGTTTCGCGGTTCGGGCTGGCCACCGATCCGGAATCCAGGTGGTCGCGACCGATAACGATCGGCGCGGAGACTTCGCCGCTGCGGACCATTTCGTTAAAGGCCAGGCCCAGCTTCTGGCGCCACTCGAGGCCAACCCAGCAGATACGCGCCGGCAGGCCCTGGAAGCTGATGCGCTCGCGCGCCATATCCAGCCAGTGGTGCAGATGCTTGTCGTCTTTGACAATCTCTTTCACTTTGGCATCGGTCTTATAAATATCCTGCGGGTCGCCGGAGAGCGCCACCCAGCGGAACGGGCCGATACCGCGGCAGAACAGCGGGCGAATATAGGCGGGCACGAAGCCCGGGAAGTCGAAGGCCTTGGCGACGCCCATTTCCTGAGCCATCTGGCGAATGTTATTGCCGTAGTCGAAGGTCGGAATGCCCATCTCATGGAAGGCCAGCATGGCCTGAACGTGGTCGGCCATCGAGCGTTTGGCGGCCTGAATGGTGCCCTGCGGGTCGGAGACCGCTTTTTCCTGATACTCTTCCCAGCTCCAGCCTTTCGGCAGATAGCCGTGCAGCGGGTCGTGGGCGCTGGTCTGGTCGGTGACCATGTCCGGGCGCACGCCGCGTTTTACCATTTCCGGCACGATGTCGGCGGCGTTGCCGCACAGCGCGATAGAGACGGCGCGGCCTTCAGCGGTATATTTCTTGATGCGGGCCAGGGCGTCATCCAGCGACGTCGCCTGCTCGTCAACGTAGCGGGTACGCAGGCGGAAATCGATACGGCTCTGCTGGCACTCAATGTTCAGCGAGCAGGCGCCCGCCAGGGTCGCGGCCAGCGGCTGCGCGCCGCCCATTCCGCCCAGGCCGGCGGTGAGTACCCAGCGGCCTTTCAGGCTGCCCTCGTAGTGCTGGCGGCCGGCTTCGACGAAGGTTTCGTAGGTGCCCTGCACGATGCCCTGGCTGCCGATATAAATCCAGCTTCCGGCGGTCATCTGGCCGTACATGGCCAGGCCTTTGGCGTCGAGTTCGTTGAAGTGCTCCCAGGTCGCCCAGTGCGGGACCAGGTTAGAGTTGGCGATCAGCACGCGGGGTGAATTTTCATGGGTTTTAAATACGCCTACCGGCTTGCCGGACTGCACCAAAAGGGTCTCATCGTTTTCCAGGTTTTTCAGCGCCTTCACGATAGCGTCATAGCATTCCCAGTTACGCGCCGCGCGTCCAATGCCGCCGTAAACCACCAGCTCATGCGGGTTTTCGGCGACGTCCGGATCGAGGTTATTCATTAACATACGCAGCGGCGCTTCGGTCAGCCAGCTCTTCGCACTCAGCGTCGTGCCTCGCGGTGCACGGACGTCCAGCTGGCGGTATTTGCTTTGCGACATCGGGGTTTCTCCTGACTATTAACGTTGTTTACGTAGATACATATACTTGTCTATACAACTCTACGCAAGCCAGGATTTAACAGAAATGATACAATTTTGTTATATTGCGTCAGCAATCACGCTTTTGCCGACGCGCTGAGGATCAGGAGCCGAAGCGTCCCTGCAGGCGATAGCGGCTGCCGGGAAACAGCAGGCGGGCGTGGGAAACAATATGCGTCGTCGACCAGGTGCGGCGACGAATCATCAGGCAGGGATCCTGGGCATGAATGTGCAGCAGCTCGCACTCCTTCGCGCTCGCCTGCACCGCTTCGACAATATGCTCCCCCTCGGTTAGCGGGGCTATCAGCGACAGGTAGTCGTGCGGCGTGGTGGCGGTGTAGTCCTGGCGCAAATAGTCCGGCACCACGGTGGCGTTGACGCAGCGGTCCTCAATTTGTACCGGCACGTCGTTTTCGAAATGCACCATCAGGGAGTGAAATATCCGCGTGCCTTCGGCGACGTTGAGCGCCGCCGCCTGAATAAGGTCGGCCTGGGTCTCTTCCAGCAGCAGCACCTCACAGCGGTGCAGGTGGTGGCGGGAGACGATTTCATCGGCGATGCTGCGGACTTCAAACAGCGCCGACTGCCCCTTCGGCTCCGCCACGAAGGTCCCCACGCCCTGCAGGCGCACCAGCAGGCCTTCGTCGGTGAGCTCGCGAAGCGCCCGGTTGATGGTCATACGGCTAAAACCAAACTGCGCCACCAGCTCCGCTTCCGAAGGGATGCGATCGTGCGGGCGCCAGACGCCGCTTTGGATCTTTTCGCTGATCGCCTGCTTCACCTTTTCATAGAACGGTGCCGGCGCGGAGCGAGATTGCTGTGAAAACATAGCCTGGCTTTCCTTATTCTCAATGGGCGGCGAAACGATCAGAATATACTGAATCGTCAGCGCCACCAATGGGCGATTTGCCATGCCAGCCGGGCCGCCGTGCGGGCGCCCTGGCTATCGATGTCAAACTGCGGATTAAACTCCACCAGATCCACCGCCTGCAGCTTGCCGCTGCGGCACAGCGGTTCAACGATGCGCAGCAGCGTGGTCAGCGGCACGCCCAGCGCCGCGGGAGCCGAGACCGCCGGCATTTCGCGGGCCGGCATGACGTCAAGGTCGATGGTCAGGTAGAGGCGATCGTAGAGGGCGATTTGGCGCGCGATTTCCGGCGCAACCCGTTCGTCATAGGCCTGCAGAACGTCCAGATCCTCAATGACCCGCACCTCGCGACGCGCCGCTTCATCCCACAGGGCCTGGGTATTCGCCGCGCGGCTGGCGCCGATGCAGGCGTAGTGAAAGCCGCGCCCCTGCGCCTCGCACTCCAGCGCCAGCTGGCGGAACGGCGTCCCCGAGCTGGCCCGTTCGGCAAAGCGTAAATCGAGATGCGCGTCGAGGTTGATAATGCCGACCTTTTGGTCGGGGAACGCGTCCAGCACGCCGGCGCCGTGGCCAAAGGCCGTTTCGTGGCCCCCGCCCAGCACCAGAGTGCGTTTGCCGGCGCGCTGGCAGGCGGCCACCGCCTCGCGCAGCACCTGCTGAGCCTCCTCCAGCGCCTCGCCCATCACGCTAACGGTGCCCATATCCACGCAGCGGTCGTGGCCGCCGTGGCTGGCCATATTCGCCAGCGCCCGCCGCAGCGTCTCGGGCCCCTTTTCCGCTCCGGTACGCCCGAGGTTGCGCCGTACGCCCTCATCGCAGGCAAAGCCCAGCAGGGCAATGTCGCCCGGCTGCTCGTCGGGGGCGAAACGCTCCGCCCGCGCTATCGTTTGAAACAGGCGCAGCGCGTTGGCGGCTTCGCCGCTGTCGTCACGCCCTTGCCACAGCCCGGCGGGCGTCGGTTGCCACAGCTTCATTGCATCTCTCCTCGTACTACGCGATGCCAGAGCGGACTGCGCCCCGGTTCATACACCATCTCTACCGGATGTTCGGCGTCCCAGATGGCAAAATCGGCGACGAATCCCGCCGCCAGCTGGCCGTGGCTCGCCTGACGCCCCAGCGCCCTCGCCGCGTGGCGGGTCACGCCGGCCCACGCCTCCTCCGGCGTCAGACCGAACTTGACGCAGGCCATATTCATCGCCAGATGCAGGCTGGCAAAGGGGCTGGTGCCCGGGTTGTAGTCCGTCGCCACCGCCATCGGGACCTGATACTGCCGCAGCAGCTCTACCGGCGGCCGGCGGGTCTCGTTGAGGAAATAGAACGCGCCGGGCAGCAGCACCGCGACCGTCCCGCTGTGGCTCATCGCCGCCACGCCCTCTTCCGTCAGATATTCGATATGGTCGGCAGAGAGCCCGCGATAGCGGCTCACCAGCTGGGCGCCGCCGAGGGAGGAGAGCTGTTCGACGTGGCCTTTCAGCGGAATTCCGCGCGCCTGCGCCGCCTGGAATACGCGCTCGGTTTGCTGCGGGCTGAAGCCGACGTTTTCACAGAACACGTCGACGCTTTCAAACAGCCCCTCTTCCCACAGCACCGGCAGCAGCGTTTCGCAGACCAGGGTGATATAGCCGTCGGGGTCACCGTTATACTCCGGCGGCGTCGCGTGGGCGGAGAGCAGCGTGGCCGACAGCTCAAACACATTGCTTTCGCTCAGCCGTCGCGCCACGCGCAGCATCTTGCGTTCGCTTTCCAGATCCAGCCCGTAGCCGGACTTAATTTCAACCGTCGTCACCCCTTCACGCAGCAGGCGATCGAGGCGCGGCTGCGCCAGCGCCAGCAGCTGCGCTTCGCTGCTCTCGCGGGTGGCGCGCACCGTCGAGTTAATGCCGCCGCCGTTAGCGCTGATGGTCTGATAAGAGACGCCGTTGAGCCGCTGCTCCCACTCCTGCGCCCGGCTGCCGCCGAAGATCAGGTGGGTATGGCAATCAATCAGCCCCGGCGTCACCAGCCTGCCGCCAAGGTCAACGCTGCGCCCTGCCGGGGCGTCGTCTTCGGGGATCACGGCCTCAATCCGGCCATTGCGGACCAGCAGCGCGTGGCGATCCAGCAGGCCATAAGGCCGCGAGTCCTGTGGGTTCAACGTGGCGAGGCGGGCGTTTCGCCAGATAACGAGATCGGAAGTGGCTTCAGTCATAGCGGTCAGCTTGTCATGGGTTGTATAGACATTTATTTTCATTCCACCATGAATGTCAATAAAAGCAGGGATTATTGTTATTTTTTTGTGACTGCGAACGGCTCCGCCTGCGGGTGCAAAACAGCATAACGCTAACTTTTTGGCTCAGCGTCTTCCCGTTTTGCTCAACTTAGTATAAAAAAGCAGGTTTTAAAGAGCTTATCTATTCACACACCCCAAATAATTCGGCCCGTATCGAGGTGGCAGGCGCACGCTGCCAGCAAAGAAGCGGCTTGAAGTATGGCGGGTATAGCTAATTGATTCTTGCCCGGAGCAACATGAACACATTTTCAGTTTCCCGACTGACGCTGGCGCTGGCCTTCGGCGTGACGTTATCCGCCTGCAGCTCAACCCCTGCCGATCAGAAACCCTCTACCCAGGCAGCGCCGGGTACCGCCTCTCGCCCCGTTTTAAGCGCCGATGAAGCGAAGAATTTCCTGCCGGCGAGCTATTTCCAGTCGCTCAATCCGAACGCCGCGGCGTGGACGCCGGCGGCCATTGCCGCGCCGGCCCAGCCTGACTTCGTCGTCGGGCCTGCGGGGACTCAGGGCGTGACCCACACCACGATCCAGGCCGCCGTCGATGCGGCAATTGCCCGTCACTCTGACCGCCGTCAGTTCATTGCAATTATGCCGGGTGAATATACCGGTACCGTGTATGTCCCGGCCGCCCCCGGCGCGCTGACCCTCTACGGTACCGGCGAGAAGCCGCTGGATGTGAAAATTAGCCAGGCGATCGATTCAGAAATGGACGTCACCAGCTGGCGTCATCTGGTCAATCCGGCCGGAAAATATATGCCAGGCAAACCGGCGTGGTATATGTTCGACAGCTGCCAGAGCAAGCGTACGGCCACCGTCGGCGTGATGTGCTCTGCGGTCTTCTGGTCGCAGAATAACGGCCTGCAGCTGCAGAACCTGACCATCGCTAACAACCTCGGCGATAGCGTTGATGCCGGCACCCACCAGGCCGTCGCGCTGCGCAGCGATGGCGACCAGGTGCAGATTAACAACGTCAATATTCTCGGCCGCCAGAACACCTTCTTCGTGACCAACAGCGGCGTGCAGAACCGTCTGCAGAACGATCGCCAGACCCGCACGCTGGTCAGCAACAGCTATATTGAAGGCGACGTTGATATCGTTGCCGGCCGCGGCGCCGTTGTCTTTGATAACACCGATTTCCGCGTCGTGAATTCCCGCACGCAGAAAGAGGGCTACGTCTTTGCGCCGGCGACGCTGAAGAGCGTCACCTACGGCTTCCTCGCCATCAACAGCCGCTTCACCGCTTCCGGCGATGGCGTCGCGCAGCTGGGCCGCTCTCTGGACGTTGATAGCAACACCAACGGTCAGGTGGTTATCCGCGATAGCGTGATTAACGAAGGCTTTAATATCGCTAAGCCGTGGGCCGATGCGGCTGCCTCTAACCGCGCCTTCAGCGGTAATACCGGCGCGGTAGACGCCAAAGGCGTTGCGCAGCGTAACCTCAACGACGACGGCTTCAACCGCATGTGGGAATACAACAACCGCGGCGTGGGAAGCTTTATCGTGGCTGAACCTAAGCAGTAATCGTCCTGCCTAAAGGGGGGGAGCCGCTTCCCCCTTTGCCCTCCTCTTCCCGCCCGGCTTTCCCCCTGCGCAAAAAAAGACGCTTTTTAGGCGAATAAAAATGCCCGCTGGCGCGTTTACACGATGAAAGACAACGACGGCGCTTACCTCCTGCGGTTCGGCTCTACGCCCAGGCGCCGCGCCCGGTCGCGCATTCGCCCATTCTGGAGACTAAAATGAACGTACTTTCATCCGTCTTACGCCCTGCCTCGCGCCGCATGGCCGTTCCGGCACTGCTATTTTTCCTGTCCGTGCCGCCGGTTTTTGCCATGGGCGATAATAGTACCGAGAGTAAAACGCCTGACTGCCCGAGCGGGCAGGTTTATGACAGCGCCACTAAACAGTGCGTGCCGGAGAAAACCAGCAGCCTCAGCGACCAGGATAAAACTAACTACGCCTACCATCTGGCGAAAAAAGGCGAATACCAGACGGCGCTGAACCTGCTGGATTCGTTAAAAAACGGCAATACGGCCGAGGCCTGGAACTACCGCGGCTATGCGACCCGCAAACTCGGACGCACGGACGAAGGCATCGGTTATTATCAGCGCTCGCTGGCGCTGGCGCCGAACTATGCCAAAGCCCGGGAGTATCTGGGTGAAGCATGGATGATAAAAGGTCGTCCGGATCTCGCCAAGGAGCAGCTGAAGGTGATTGCCGGGATCTGCGGCCAGGGCTGCGAGGAGTATCGCGATCTGCAGGCGGCCATTAACGGGCATCCTGAATCCTGATTATCGTCACGAGGGTAAGAAAATCACAACCAGTGAAGTTCGCTCACAGCTCGCCGCGCACCTCTCGCGCCTTTGGCGCTACGGGCTGGTCCTGTCGCGCAGCCGCGATGTCGCCGAGGAGCTGGTACAGTCCACCTGCGTACGCGCGCTCGAAAGGAGCGCGCAGTATACGCCGGGCACGCGTATCGACAGATGGCTGTTTTCTATTCTCCACTCCATCTGGATTTCAGAGCTGCGCGCGCGCCACGTGCGGATGGGGCAAGGATTCGTCGACAGCGAAGAGCTGGTTGCGCCTGATTACCGCGAAATGGCGGAAGATAGCCTGCAGTACCGGCAAATTATGCGCCGCGTGGGCGCGCTGGCGGAAGCCCAGCGCAATGCCGTATTTTTGGTGTATGTCGAAGGCTTTACCTATCAGGAGGCGGCTGACACCCTGTCGGTGCCGGTCGGTACCATTATGAGCCGGCTGGCGGCGGCAAGGCTGACGCTGGCAAAATCGATAGCTACCCCGCCCTCAGCGAAGGAGAAACGCTCTTGAAATCGTTAAGTTTTACGCCTCCCTATAACGATGAAGCCATCGTCGCCTGGCTGGACGGTGAGATGAGCAACGCCGACGCCCGCAGCTTCGAGGCAGCGTTCAAGAGCGATGGCCAGCTTGCCGCCCGCACCGCCGAGCTGATGAGCAGCAATGAGAACTATCGCCAGGCCTTTGCGCCCCTGCTCGATGAGGCGCCGCTGGAGCGCATGCAGGCAAGGCTCGACGCGCAGCTGGCAGAGGCCGAGGATAGCCGCACGGCCGCGCCGCGTCCGTCGTTTAGCCGCCGCGCAATGATTGCCGCGTCGATCAGCTTTTTGCTGATCGGTAGCGGAGTCGGCTATCTGGCGCGCCCGGCGGCGGACGAGCAGGATGAGAGCGACAACATTCGCGATCTTGAGGCCCGCTACATGTCGCTCTATAGCGCCGAAACGCTGCTCGATCTCGACAGCTCGCCGCCGCTTCTGCAGCGCGGGCTGACGCGCACCGCCGAGGATCTTGGCCTGCATCTCAATGAACAACAGCTCAGGCTGCAGGGCGCGGAGCTTAAAATGGTCCGCATGCTGCGCTACGACAGCACCTCCATCGCGCAGATTGCCTGGATGCACGCCGAGTATGGCCCCATGGCGCTGTGCATCTCTGCGCAACGCCAGCCGGGCAGCGCGGAGATTAGCAGCGAACAGCGCCACGGGATGAATCTCGCCTGGTGGCACGATCGGGGATATCAGTTCGTCTTAATTGGCCGCAACCCCGGCGCAGAGCTGCAAAACAGCGCCCGGACGCTGCAGGCGGCGCTGTCATAAGCGCAACGCCGCCCGCTCGGAGGGTGCTCGGCGCATAAAAAAACCTCGCCGCAGCGAGGTTTTGTCGGCCACTTTGGCTTAGTGAGCGTTAACAACGACCCACATCGGCCCCTGGCCGACGGCATAGCGCCCTTTCTCCTGCAGCAGGCCCTGCTCGCCGCTGATTTCATACACCGCGACGTGGTGGGATTTCTGCCCGGCGGCAATCAGGTATTTGCCGCTGTGATCGAGGTTAAAGCCGCGCGGCTGGGCCTCGGTCGGCTGGTAGCCTTCAATCGCCAGCACGCTGCCGTCTTCGGAGACGCTGAAGATGGTGATAATGCTGGCGGTACGATCGCAGGCGTAGAGATGACGGCCGTCGGCGGTCAGGTGGATATCCGCCGCCCAGCGCACGCCGGTAAAGTCGGCAGGCATCATATCCAGCGTCTGCACGCACTCAATTTTGCCGTGCGGATCCTTCAGCTCCCAGACGTCAACGGAGCTGTTCAGCTCGTTCACGCAGTAGCCGTACTGCTGGTTCGGATGGAACACCATATGACGCGGGCCGGCGCCTTCAACGGTGGTGACTTCCGCCGGATCCTGTGCGGCCAGGAAACCGTCATCGCTGAGGGAAAACAGACAGATGCGGTCCTGCTTGAGCGCCGGAACCCACAGCGTGCGGTTATCCGGAGAGATATTGGCAGAGTGGCAGCCTTCCAGACCTTCAACGACCGCCACCGTTTCACCCGGCAGACCGTCGGTCAGCGGAGTGACGCTCACGCAGCCCGAATTATACGAGGCGCTGAACACAAAGCGGCCCAGCCGGTCGGTGGAGATATGCGTCGGGCTTCCCGGCAGCGCGGCTTCACCGGCGAAGGTCAGCGCCCCGTTATCTGGCGCAATGCGGTAGGCCAGTACGCGAAACTCCGGACGCACGCCGACGTAGAGATACTCTTTATTCGGGCTCACCACCATCGGCTGCACCTGGCCCGGGGCGTCGACAACCTGCACCAGGGTCAGCTTTCCCTCAAGATCCAGGCTCCAGACGTGGATCTGCTGGCTTTCCGGGCTGGCGGTATAAACGGTTTGTTTCATGACTGCTCCTTTCCTCACTGCACGTGGAAAACTTATACATTTCATTCATCAAACTGCTGGTTCGATGCAATGTATAGACTCTTTTAACGGTAGATGCTGAAAAATTTGCCCCTGAGGCACAGCGGTGTACCATCATGGCCTGCTCACTTTTCACCATTAACCGGAAACAACACATGACCTCACGCGTGATTGCCCTGGATTTAGACGGCACCCTACTGACCTCCAGCAAGACCATCCTGCCCGCCTCGCTCGAGGCGCTGGCTCGTGCCCGCGCGGCCGGTTACCGGGTGATCGTCGTCACGGGTCGACATCACGTCGCGATCCATCCTTTTTATCAGGCACTGGCTCTGGATACACCTGCAATTTGTTGTAATGGCACTTATTTGTATGATTATCAGGCAAAAAAGGTTCTGCAGGCCGATCCGATGGCGGTCGATAAGGCGCTGAGCCTCACCGCGATGCTCGCCGACCACGACGTTCACGGCCTGATGTACGTCGACGACGCCATGCTCTACGAACACCCGACCGGGCACGTCATCCGTACCGCCCGCTGGGCAGAGTCGCTGCCGCCGGAGCAGCGCCCGGTCTTCACCCAGGTTGACTCCCTGGCGCAGGCGGCGCGCGAGGTGAAGGCGGTGTGGAAGTTCGCCCTCACCGACGAAAACATTCCTAAGCTGCAGCAGTTCGCGCAGCACGTCGGCCAGACGCTGGGGCTGGAGTGCGAGTGGTCGTGGCACGATCAGGTCGATATTGCCCGCGCCGGCAACAGCAAAGGCAAGCGCCTGGCGCAGTGGGTTGAAGCCCAGGGGCTATCAATGCAGGACGTAGTGGCCTTCGGCGACAACTATAACGACCTCAGCATGCTGGAAGCCGCCGGTACCGGCGTGGCGATGGGTAACGCGGTCGACGAAGTCAAAGCGCGCGCGAACGTGGTGATTGGCGAGAACGAAAGCAACAGTATTGCCGACTTTATCAACCGCAACCTGCTGTAATCAGGCGCTAATCGACACGCTCTTGATTTGCGCATACAGCCACTGACCTGGCTTCACCCCCAGGTCATCTCTGGCCCACGGGCTGATGCGCGCCCACAGCGTGCGGCCGCTAACCTCCAGCTGCACCTCAACCTGCCCGTTGGTTTCAATACACTGCACGACCTGCGCGCGTAAAATATTGCGAATGCTGGTCCGCTGCGGTTGTTCGAGCACCAGCGATACGTCGGAGGCCTGAACGCGAATGCGCGCCGATTCGCCCGCAGGCCGGTCAAGCTGATTAACCCACAGCCGCTGCTCGCCGAGAGCCAAAGCGGTCATCGCATACTGCGGATGCTGGGCGACAACCGAAACGGTGAGAATCGTGCTCTGCTGCTCCTGCGACAGCCACGGGTGCATCACGCTGCTGCTCCACACCTCTTCGAGATCGCCAAACGCCTTCACGCTGCCGTTTTCCAGCACCAGCACCTTATCCGCCAGATGCTGGATCTCATCCAGCGAATGGCTGACGTAGAGCATCGGGATGTTGATTTCGCGCGCCAGCCGCTGCAGATAGGGCAGCAGCTCGCGCTTGCGCGGAATATCCAGCGAGGCCAGCGGCTCATCAAGCAGCAGCAGCTCGGGGGCGGTCAGCAGCGCCCGACCGATGGCCACCCGCTGCTTCTCGCCGCCGGAGAGCCCGCCCGGCAGACGATCGAGCAGCGGCGCAATCCCCAGCAGCGCCACCAGCTTATCGAACTGGCCGGCCATACTCTTCGCCATGCCATACTGCAAATTGCCGCGCACTTTGTAGTGCGGGAACAGGCGGGCGTCCTGGAAAACGTAGCCAATGCGCCGTTTTTCCGGCGCCAGGCAGATGCGCTTTTCGACATCGTTCAGCACCCTGCCGTTGAGCACGATGCGCCCTTTCTGCGGCCGGGTCAGGCCGCTGATGGCGTTGATAAGCGAGGTTTTACCGGCGCCGGATACGCCAAACACCGCGGTAATACCGCTGGCGGGCAGCGTCTCCTGAATGCTCAGGCAGTGGGTTCCCAGCGTCTGGGTAAAATCGAGTTCCAGCATCGTTATTTGCCCATCCGCGCGCGGCTGAGCCGCGCCAGCCATTCGGAAACCAGCAGCGAGATCAGCGCCAGCACGATGGAAATTAAGCATAAGCGCGCGGCGGCACCCTCCCCGCCCGGGGTTTGGATCAGGGTATACATTGCCGAGGGGATGGTGCGCGTTTCGCCGGGAATATTGGAAACGAAGGTAATGGTTGCGCCAAACTCGCCCAGCGAACGGGCGAAGGCCAGCACGGTGCCGACGATAATGCCCGGCAGCGTCAGCGGCAGGGTGATGGTAAAGAACACCCGCCAGCGCCCGGCGCCCAGGGTGCGCGCCGCCTGCTCCAGCTTGATATCGACCCCTTCAAGCGCCAGGCGAATCGCCCGTACCATTAAGGGAAACGACATCACCGCCGCCGCCAGCACCGCGCCGCGCCAGCTGAAAGCAAACGTCAGGCCAAACCAGTCATACAGCCAGCTGCCGATAAACCCGCGCCTGCCCATTGCAATCAGCAGCAGATAGCCAACCACCACCGGCGGCAGCACCAGCGGCAGGTGGAGAAGGCTGTCGAGCAGCGCTTTTCCGGGGAAGCTGCGCCTGACCAGCAGCCAGGAAAAGAAGATCCCAAAAGGTAAGCTAAACACCACCGCCAGGGATGACACTTTGAGGCTCAGCAGCACCGCCTGCCATTCGGGATCGCTTAAAATCATTGGCGCGTAGTAAATCCGTATTGTTTGAAGATGGCTGACGCCTCGGGCCCTTTCAGGTAGTCATAGAATGCGCTGACGGTTGCATTTTTATGTCCATCAACGATAGCCAGCGGATACTCAACCTTCTTATGCGAATCTTCCGGGAAGGTGCCCACGACTTTAACCCCTTTGCTGGCAACCGCATCCGAGCCGTAAACAATGCCCAGCGGCGCTTCGTCACGTTCAACCAGCGCCAGCGCCCCGCGCACGTCTTCCGCCGGAGCCAGTTTTGCTGACAAAGTATCCCACGCGCCCAGCTTCTGCAGCGCTTCTTTAGCATAGATCCCGGCCGGCACGTGCTCCGGATCGCCCACCGCCAGACGGCCGCCCTTCAGCAGGCTGGTCCAGTCGGTCTTGCTGCTAATGGTAATCTCACTTTGCGTGCTGGCCTTAGGCGCAACGACGACCAGGCTGTTACCCAACAGCGTGGCGCGCGTGGCGGTATCGATCGCTTTTTTCTCGACCGCGTAATCCATCCACTTCTGGTCTGCGGAGATAAACAGGTCAGCAGGAGCGCCCGCCTCAATTTGCCGTGCCAGCGTTGAAGAGGAGGCAAAAGATGAGACCACATCAACCTTTTTCTCCTGCTTATAGGCCTTCGCGATATCCTGCATCGCGTTGGTTAATGAAGCCGCCGCGAAGACCGTTATCTTTCCCTCTTCTGCCAGCGCCTGCCCGGCGACGGAGAGCGTTAAGGTTGCTCCAACAAAAAAACGTAACCATTGACGTGCCATCTGAAACTCCTGTGCGTACGTTATGTAAACAACAATATAACGATGTGCGCAGAGTTTTCCCAGCGCCAATTGGTGGTAACCAGATGAGGATCAAAAGGGAGAGATAAAAAGGGAGGGATAAAAAAACGCCCGGCGAAACCGGGCGTCAGGAAATCAGTTTTTTTGCTGGCCGCGATCTTTATGACCGACGCCGGAGAAGATGTTGAACACTTCGCCCAGACCGTAAATCAGACCGAGGATGATAGCCATCACCACCGGGACCATGACCACGGCAAAAACCAGACTTTTCAATAGCTCTAACATAGTGGGCTCCAGAAAGTACGAATGCTTAAGTGTAACCGTTTCAGCAGGAAAAACACGCCCCATTTGTGCGATGCCTCACCGACTACCGCCAGAGAACTATCTTGCAAGATGCCCGCTATCGGTCACAATACCCTTTTTGCCAGGATATTATTATGCAGGCCGAAATTCTCCTCACCCTGAAATTACAGCAGCGCCTGTTCGCCGACCCTCGCCGCATCTCCCTGCTGAAGCAAATTGACCAGACGGGTTCCATTAGCCAGGGCGCGAAAAATGCCGGCATCAGCTATAAAAGCGCGTGGGATGCCATTAATGAAATGAATCAGCTTAGCGAGCAGGCGCTGGTTGACCGCGCCACCGGCGGTAAAGGCGGCGGCGGCGCGGTGCTGACCCGCTACGGCCAGCGGCTGATCCAGCTTTACGACCTGCTGGCGCAGATCCAACAGAAAGCGTTTGACGTCCTGAGCGACGACGACGCGCTGCCCCTCGACAGCCTGCTCGCCGCCATCTCCCGCTTCTCCCTGCAAACCAGCGCCCGTAACCAGTGGTTTGGCACCATCACCGGCCGCGACCATCAGCAGGTGCAGCAGCACGTTGAGGTTTTGCTGGCCGACGGCCAAACCCGCCTAAAAGTCGCGATCACCGCCCGGAGCGCCGAACGGCTCGGCCTGGATGAAGGCCAGGAGGTGCTGGTTTTGCTGAAAGCGCCGTGGGTCGGTATGACCCAGGACCCGACCGTGGCGGCAGAGGCCGACAACCAGCTGACGGGACGGATCGACCATATTGAATACGGGCCGGAGCAGTGCGAAGTGCTGATGGCGCTGCCGGACGGTCAGAACCTGTGCGCAACCCTGCCGCGGGAGCAGACCGAAGGGCTGGCTGAAGGCGCCGAGGCGATCGCCTATTTCAATGCCGACCGCATCATTATTGCCACCTTGTGCTGACGGGATTGACATTGCCCGCCTGAAGACGTATCCCTGAAGCATATTGCTGCAAAAAGTGGGATACACAATGGCATCATTGCAAATATCGCAAGGCACGTTCCGCCTGAGCGACACAAAAACGTTAAATATTGAACACCTCACCGTTGGCGCCGGCGAAAGCTGGGCCTTCGTCGGTAGCAACGGCAGCGGTAAATCCGCGCTGGCCCGCGCGCTATCCGGCGAACTCACCCTGCTCTCCGGCGAGCGTGAAAGTGATTTTACCCGCATCACCCGCCTCTCCTTTGAACAGCTACAGAAGCTGGTCAGCGACGAGTGGCAGCGCAACAACACCGATCTGCTCAGCCCGGGTGAAGACGACACCGGCCGCTTTACCCATGAGATAATCCAGGATGAGTATAAGGATGCCGCGCGCTGCGCGCATCTTGCCGGGCTGTTTGGCATTTCCAACCTGCTGCAGCGCCGTTTTAAATATCTCTCTACCGGCGAGACGCGCAAAACGCTGCTGTGCCAGGCGCTGATGGCGAAGCCGGATTTACTGATCCTCGATGAGCCTTTCGATGGCCTTGACGTGGCCTCCCGCCACCAGCTGGCCGAGCTGCTGGCGACCCTGCACGGCGAGGGCATCGCTCTCGTGCTGGTGCTCAACCGGTTCGACGAGATCCCCGCCTTCGTCCAGTTTGCCGGCGTGCTGGCGGACTGTACGCTAAGCGAAATCGGGGAGAAGCAGACCCTGCTGCAGCAGGCGCTGATCGCTCAGCTGGCCCACAGCGAGCAGCTTGACGGGATCGCACTGCCGGAGCCGGATGCCCCTGCCGCCCGCCACTCTCTGGTCGCCGATACGCCGCGCATTATCCTCAACGACGGGGTGGTGTCCTATAACGACCGGGCAATCCTCAATCACCTGAGCTGGCAGGTCAATCCCGGCGAGCACTGGCAGATAGTCGGGCCCAACGGCGCCGGGAAATCGACCCTGCTCAGCCTGATAACCGGCGATCATCCGCAGGGATACAGCAACGATCTGACCCTGTTTGGCTGCCGTCGCGGCAGCGGCGAAACCATCTGGGATATCAAAAAGCATATCGGCTACGTCAGCAGCAGCCTGCACCTGGAGTATCGCGTCAGCACCACCGTGCGCAACGTCATTCTGTCGGGCTATTTCGACTCGATAGGCATCTATCAGGCCGTTTCCGATAAGCAGCGCAAGCTGGTGCAGACCTGGCTGGATATTCTGGGTATCGACGGCCGCACCGCCGACGCCCCGTTCCACAGCCTGTCGTGGGGCCAGCAGCGCCTGGCGCTGATTGTGCGCGCGCTGGTGAAACACCCGACGCTGCTGATCCTCGACGAGCCGCTGCAGGGGCTCGACCCTCTTAACCGCCAGCTGGTACGCCGCTTTGTTGACGTGCTGATTAGCGAAGGGGCAACCCAGCTGCTGTTTGTCTCCCACCACGCCGAGGATGCCCCGGACTGCATCACCCATCGCCTCGAGTTTATCCCCAGTGGAGACGATTACACTTATCGAATCGGTCCGCTGGCAAAATAGGCCAATTCAGGGGTCTGCGGATCCCTGATTTTTTTCAGAAAAAGTTCACAAATAGCAACTAAGACCATGTTTTAAAATGATAATAATTTAAATATAGCGTTTATGTATTTTAGTGTAAGCGATACCACCAATTTGGTCTGTGTCACACTTTTTCGTTCTTTGATATGCTATCGTCTTCACATACGATAAGCCTATTGGAGCGAGTCATGAAAGTATTGGTTACAGGTGGTAGCGGTTACATTGGAAGTCATACCTGCGTGCAGCTGCTGCTGCAGGGGCATGAGGTGATTATCCTCGACAACCTCTGCAACAGTAAGCGCAGCGTGCTGCCGGTGATTGAACGTCTTGGCGGGAAAAAAGCGACCTTTGTTGAGGGCGATATCCGCAATGAAGCGTTGATGACCGAGATCCTGCACGATCACGCCATTGAGGCGGTGATCCACTTTGCCGGGCTGAAAGCCGTCGGCGAATCCGTCGCCAAACCGCTGGAATACTACGACAATAATGTGACCGGCACATTAAAATTAGTTGCCGCTATGCGCGCCGCCGGCGTCAAAAACTTTATTTTCAGCTCCTCCGCCACCGTCTACGGCGACCAGCCAAAAATCCCTTACGTTGAAAGCTTCCCGACCGGCACGCCGCAAAGCCCGTACGGCAAAAGCAAGCTGATGGTCGAGCAAATTCTTGCCGACCTGCAGAAAGCTCAGCCGGACTGGAGCATTGCGCTGCTGCGCTACTTCAACCCGGTTGGCGCTCACCAGTCCGGCGATATGGGCGAAGACCCGCAGGGCATCCCTAACAACCTGATGCCGTACATTGCGCAGGTGGCGGTGGGTCGTCGCGAATCGCTGGCGGTATTCGGTAACGACTATCCGACCGAGGATGGCACCGGCGTGCGCGACTATATCCACGTTATGGACCTTGCGGACGGCCACGTTGCGGCGATGGAAAAACTGGCCGGTAAGTCAGGCGTGCATATTTATAACCTTGGTGCAGGCGTGGGCAGCAGCGTCCTTGACGTCATTAATGCCTTCAGCAAAGCCTGCGGCAAACCGATTAACTACCACTTCGCGCCGCGCCGTGAAGGCGATCTCCCGGCCTACTGGGCTGACGCCGAAAAGGCCGACCGTGAACTGAACTGGCGCGTCACGCGCAACCTTGACGAGATGGCACAGGACACCTGGCACTGGCAGTCCCGTCATCCTCAGGGTTACCCAGACTAAGGAACCGTCATGAGCGTATTTAACCCCGTCGACCATCCGCACCGTCGCTATAACCCGTTAACCGGGCAGTGGATTTTGGTTTCCCCGCATCGCGCCAAGCGCCCCTGGCAGGGGGCGCAGGAGACGCCGGCAAAACTGACCTTGCCCGCGCACGATCCGGATTGTTTCCTGTGCCCGGGTAACACCCGCGTCACCGGTGATACCAACCCGAACTACGCCGGCACGTACGTGTTTACTAACGACTTTGCGGCCTTGATGACCGATACCCCGGACGCACCGGAAAGCGACGATCCCCTGATGCGCTGTCAAAGCGCGCGCGGGACCAGCCGGGTCATCTGCTTCTCGCCAGACCACAGCAAAACGCTGCCTGAGCTGAGCGTTGAAGCCCTGGAAGGCGTGGTTAAAGCGTGGCAGGAACAGACGGCCGATCTCGGCCAGCACTACCCGTGGGTGCAGGTGTTTGAGAATAAAGGCGCCGCGATGGGCTGCTCCAACCCGCATCCGCACGGCCAGGTCTGGGCCAACAGCTTCCTGCCGAACGAAGCCGAACGCGAAGATCGCCTGCAGAAAGCGCACTACGCCGACTACGGTTCACCGATGCTGGTGGATTACGCCCGGCGTGAGCTCGCCGACGGCAGCCGTACGGTGGTCGAAACTGAACACTGGCTGGCCGTCGTTCCCTACTGGGCGGCCTGGCCATTTGAGACCCTGCTGCTGCCGAAGGCGCACGTCCTGCGCCTGACCGACTTAACCGACGCCCAGCGCAGCGATCTGGCGCTGGCGCTGAAAAAGCTGACCAGCCGTTACGACAACCTGTTCCAGTGCTCATTCCCCTACTCGATGGGCTGGCACGGCGCGCCGTTTAACGGTGAAGACAATAATCACTGGCAGCTTCACGCCCACTTTTATCCGCCGCTGCTGCGTTCCGCTACGGTACGCAAATTTATGGTCGGCTACGAAATGCTGGCCGAAACCCAGCGTGACCTGACGGCGGAACAAGCCGCCGAGCGTCTGCGCGCGGTCAGCGACGTTCATTTTCGCGAATCCGGAGAATAACAATGAGTCTGAAAGAGAAAACCCAAGCCCTGTTTGCCGAGAAATTTGGCTACCCTGCCAGCCACACCATTCAGGCTCCGGGCCGCGTTAATTTGATCGGCGAACATACCGACTATAACGACGGCTTCGTGCTGCCCTGCGCCATTGACTATCAAACGGTCATCAGCTGCGCGCCGCGCACCGACCGCGTGGTACGCGTGATTGCCGCGGATTATGAAAATCAGTCCGACGAGTTCTCGCTGGATGCGAAAATTGTCAGCCACGATACCCAGCAGTGGTCCAACTACGTGCGCGGCGTGGTGAAACATCTGCAGAAGCGCAACAGCCATTTCGGCGGCGCGGATCTGGTTATTGCCGGAGACGTTCCCCAGGGCGCCGGCCTAAGCTCCTCCGCTTCGCTGGAGGTTGCCGTCGGCACCGTATTCCAGCAGCTCTATCATCTGCCGCTGGACGGCGCGCAAATCGCTCTGAACGGCCAGGAGGCGGAAAACCAGTTCGTCGGCTGTAACTGCGGCATAATGGACCAGCTGATCTCCGCGCTGGGCAAGAAGGACCATGCTCTGCTGATTGACTGCCGCACGCTGGGCACCAGGGCCGTCTCGATGCCGAAAGGCGTGGCGGTGGTGATCATCAACAGTAACTTTAAACGCACCCTGGTCGGCAGCGAATACAATACCCGCCGCGAACAGTGTGAAACCGGCGCGCGCTTCTTCCAGCAGCCGGCGCTGCGTGACGTCACCCTTGCCGAGTTCAACGCCGTGGCCGCGGAGCTGGATCCGATCGTTGCTCAGCGCGTTCGCCACGTGCTGACCGAAAACGCCCGTACCGTCGAAGCGGCAACCGCGCTGGAGAAAGGCGACCTGAAGCGGATGGGCGAGCTGATGGCGGAATCCCACGCCTCGATGCGCGATGATTTTGAAATCACCGTCCCGCAAATTGACGCCCTGGTTGAGATCGTTAAAGCCACCATCGGCGACAAAGGCGGCGTACGCATGACCGGCGGCGGCTTCGGCGGTTGCATCGTCGCGCTGGTACCGGAAGAGCTGGTGGATACCGTTCAGCAGGCCGTTGCCGCGCAGTATGAAGCGAAAACCGGGATTAAAGAGACCTTCTACGTTTGCAAACCTTCCCAGGGAGCCGGCCAGTGCTAAATCAAACCACAGAACGCGCGCCGGACGGCCAGCCGTGGCGGCTCATTACCCTGCGCAACGACGCCGGGATGGTAGTCACGCTGATGGACTGGGGCGCTACGCTGCTCTCCGCCAGGGTCACTCTGGCTGACGGCAGCGTCCGCGAAGCCCTGCTCGGCTGCGCCTCGCCGCAGCAGTATACCCGCCAGGCGGCCTTTCTCGGCGCCTCGGTCGGCCGCTATGCCAACCGCATCGCCAACAGCCGCTTTATGCTCGATGGCCATACCGTCAACCTGGTGCCGTCTACTGACGCCGGCCACCAGCTGCACGGCGGACCGGACGGATTTGATAAGCGCCGCTGGCAGATAGTCAGCGCCGACGAGCGTCAGGCGCTGTTTTCACTCTCTTCCGCCGACGGCGACCAGGGATTCCCGGGGGCTTTGCAGGCTACGGCGCACTATCGCCTGACCGACGATAACCGTATTGCCATCGAATACCGCGCCACCGTCGATCGGCCCTGCCCGGTGAACCTGACCAACCACGTCTACTTTAACCTTGATGGCCAGCAGACCGACGTTCGCCAGCATCGGCTGCAGCTCTTCGCCGACCGCTATTTGCCGGTAGAGAGCGACGGGATCCCCGGCGGCGATCTGCGCGACGTGGCCGAAACCAGCTTTGACTTCCGCGAGCCTCAGCTGCTGGCGGAGCGTTTCCTGAGCGATGACGATCAACGCAAGGTGAAAGGCTACGATCATGCGTTCCTGCTGCAGGCGCAGGGCGACGCAGGCCAGCCGGCGGCTCACCTGTGGTCGCAGGATGAAAAGCTGCAGATGACGGTCTACACCTCCGCCCCGGCGCTGCAGTTCTATTCCGGCAACTATCTCGGCGGCACGCCGTCGCGCACGGAGCAGCCGTACGCCGACTGGCAGGGCCTGGCGCTCGAAAGCGAATTCCTGCCCGACTCGCCAAACCATCCGCACTGGCCGCAGCCGGATTGCGTATTGCGCCCGGGCGAGGAGTACGTCAGCCTGACGGAATACCAGTTTATCGCCAGATAATCCCCCCGCCCTCCTGATGGAGGGCTTTTTTTCGCCACTTTGGCGTAAATTGCGCCACCTGCAGACAAAAATATAACCGCTGATTTACAAGCATCTTACACTGAGCCACTATTTTCGCTATGGTTAGGGATAAGCGTTGCCGTGAGGTAAATCACAGCAATATAATGAGAATAGTTATCAATCAATAAACGCATACACCGCAGCGTTCGGGTTGTATCGATTCGGCCACTGAGTGAGTCCCGCAAAACATAGCTAACTATGCACGCAGGATGAACAGGGCGGCCGCTGAGCCACAGCGCGAAGGACGGCGTGTTGTATTGAGGAGTGAGAGAATGGCTGTAACTAAGCTGGTACTGGTCCGTCACGGCGAAAGCCAATGGAACAACGAAAACCGTTTCACCGGTTGGTACGATGTCGATCTGTCCGAGAAAGGCGTGGGTGAAGCAAAAGCGGCAGGTAAACTGCTGAAAGAGGAAGGCTTCAGCTTCGACTTCGCTTATACCTCTGTGCTGAAACGTGCCATCCATACCCTGTGGAACGTGCTGGACGAACTGGATCAGGCCTGGCTGCCGGTTGAGAAATCCTGGAAACTGAACGAACGCCACTACGGCGCGCTGCAGGGTCTGAACAAAGCGGAAACCGCTGAAAAATACGGTGACGAGCAGGTTAAGCAGTGGCGCCGTGGTTTTGCCATTACGCCGCCGGAGCTGACCAAAGACGATGAGCGCTTCCCGGGCCACGATCCGCGTTACGCGAAGCTGACCGATGCCGAGCTGCCGGTAACCGAAAGCCTGGCGCTGACCATCGAGCGCGTGGTGCCTTACTGGAATGAAACCATTCTGCCGCGTCTGAAAAGCGGCGAGCGCGTTATCATTGCCGCTCACGGCAACTCCCTGCGTGCGCTGGTTAAATACCTCGACAACATGGGTGAAGAAGAAATCCTCGAACTGAACATCCCGACCGGCGTACCGCTGGTGTATGAGTTCGACGAAAACTTCAAGCCGATCAAACACTACTATCTGGGCAACGCTGACGAAATCGCGGCAAAAGCGGCGGCAGTAGCGAACCAGGGTAAAGCGAAGTAATTTTCGCTGGCATTAAAAAAGCGTGGATTGCTCCACGCTTTTTTTTGTTCTTAATTCCGCCCGCGCTTCGCGCACGGACGGCGAACGGTACTATCCGCGGCGGGCTTTCACCGCATTCGCCAGCTGGCGCAGGATGGTATCGGTGTCTTCCCAGCCAATGCAGGCATCGGTCACGCTCTTACCGTAGGTCAGCGGCTCTCCGCTCTCCAGGCTCTGGCTCCCTTCCACCAGATGGCTTTCAATCATCACGCCCATAATCGCCTGCTCGCCGCCGGCAATCTGCTGGCAAACGTCGCTCCCCACGTCCATTTGTCTCTTAAACTGTTTGCTGGAGTTGGCGTGGCTGAAATCAATCATGATCTGCGCCGGCAGACCGGCTTTCGCCAGCCCGACCTTCACTTCAGCAACGTGCTTCGCGCTGTAGTTCGGCTCTTTACCCCCGCGCAGGATGATATGGCAGTCGCTGTTGCCGCTGGTGTTCACAATCGCCGAATGACCCCACTTGGTCACCGACAGGAAGCAGTGTGGCGCCCCGGCGGCGTTAATCGCATCAATCGCGACTTTAATCGTCCCGTCGGTGCCGTTCTTAAAGCCAACCGGGCAGGAGAGACCTGAGGAGAGCTCGCGGTGCACCTGAGATTCGGTGGTGCGCGCGCCGATTGCGCCCCAGCTCATCAGGTCAGCCACGTACTGGGGGGTGATCATATCAAGGAATTCGCCCGCCGCCGGCAGCCCGCTGTCGTTAATCTCCAGCAGCAGCTTACGCGCAATGCGCAGGCCGTCGTTGATGCGGAAGCTGTTATCCATGTGCGGATCGTTGATAAGCCCCTTCCAGCCGACGGTAGTGCGCGGTTTCTCGAAATAGACGCGCATCACCACTTCCAGCTCGCCTTTCAGCTCTTCTCGCAGCGTCAGCAGTCGCTCAGCGTACTCTTTCGCCGCAGCTGTATCGTGAATTGAGCAGGGCCCAATCACCACCAGCAGGCGATCGTCGTTGCCCTTGAGGATCTGGTGGATCGCTTTACGAGCATGCGCAACGGTGTTAGCAGCATTTTCGGTCGCGGGAAACTTTTCGAGAAGCGCAACGGGAGGGAGTAATTCGTTGATCTCTTTAATGCGTAAATCGTCGTTCTGATAATTCATTTTCTTTCCAGCTCTGCCATCTTATCTATTTAAATGCAATCCCTCCAATCTATCTCTTCGTTCAAAAAGTGTAAACGTGATTTTACAGTGACAACAGATTAATCCTGAAAATAGATTAAAATTCGCCATAAAGAAGCGAAAAACAGGCCATGAGCTACAATTTTTAACTGTTAAGAGCAATCTTCACGCCACTAATCAGTATTCCGTGCTGATGTAACTTATTGATGTGAATCTTTTAACCATAGAGCGCGAGCGAGCGCTGGCACATGCACTGTTGGAAGAGGTTATCCGACATATCGACCATAACAGGAGCATCCTATGAAAATGACTACCCTCACCCCACTCTTTTTAGCCGCCACCCTTGGCCTGAGCAGCGCCGCCGCGCTGGCTGCAGATACCGGCGCCCAATCCAACAACGGACAGGCCAACGCCTCCGCCGATGCCGGGCAGGTCGCACCTGATGCCCGCGCCAACGTCGCGCCAAACAAGGTTGATAACGACAAGATCAACTCTGGCGACAAGATGCTTAACTCCGACGGTTCAACCATGAACCATGACGGGATGACCAGCGACGAAGCGCATAAAAACGCGATGTGCAAGGATGGCCGCTGCCCGGAAAGCACCCCGAGCGATAACGGCAGCAAAACGGACGGGACGACACAGTAGCATCCACGCCTGAAATAAGGGCTGAAAATAAGGGGAGCCGCGGCTCTCCTTTTTTATTTTATTCACCGAAAATCGGTATGATGTCATACAGTAATAATGATAATAATCAGGGGATGACACCATGGCGCACTCGCATACTTCCGCTCAGCAGCCGCAGGATAATAACGCTCGCCGCCTGCTGCTGGCCTTTATCATCACCGCCGGCTTTATGGTGGTTGAAGCCATTGGCGGTGCGCTCTCAGGCTCTCTGGCGCTGCTGGCCGACGCCGGCCATATGCTCACCGACTCCGCCGCCCTGCTCTTCGCCCTGCTGGCCGTCCGTTTTGCCCACCGCCCGCCCAACGCCCGCCATACCTTCGGCTGGCTGCGTCTGACGACCCTCGCCGCCTTCGTCAACGCCATCGCGCTGGTGGTGATTACCATTCTTATCGTATGGGAAGCGATTCAGCGTTTTAATCATCCGCAGCCCGTTGCCGGGGCGCCGATGATGGCGATCGCCGTTGCCGGGCTGCTGGCCAATATTATGGCCTTCTGGATCCTTCACCGCGGCGGCGAGGATCGCAACCTAAACGTTCGCGCCGCGGCGCTGCACGTGCTGGGTGATTTACTCGGTTCGGTAGGGGCGATCGTCGCCGCAATAGTGATTTTAACCACCGGCTGGACGCCGATTGACCCGATTCTGTCGGTGCTGGTCTCATGCCTGGTGCTGCGCAGCGCCTGGCGCCTGCTGCAGGAGAGCCTGAACGAGCTGCTGGAAGGCGCGCCGCGTTCGCTGGATGTTGAACTCCTGAAGCGTGATTTACGCCGCTCGGTGGCCGAAGTCCGCGACGTGCATCATGTCCACGTCTGGCTGGTCGGAGAAAAAACGGTGATGACGCTGCACGTCCAGGTCGTCCCACCGCACGATCACGACGCCCTGCTGAATCGTATTCAGGAATTTTTGCACCACAAGTATGACGTTGAGCACGCGACCGTGCAGATGGAGTATCAGCCCTGCAGCGGCCCGGAGTGCCGCCTTAACATGGCTCACTCCGGACACGCCCATCAGCATCATCATTAGCGAGAAAACGCGTGAGAACCCCGCTCACGCGCGCTGTTGATCCACATCCGGCTACCGTTGAGAGCAATAAAGGTCAGCAGCAGGTATTCCAGCGACATCGCATAGACGCCCTGGCGCGCAAAAATGACCACGCTGATCACGTTAATGATCACCCACAGCAGCCAGTTCTCAACGTATTTGCGGGTCATCAGGATCATGGCGGCTATCGACAGCACCATCATGCAGGAGTCCCAGAACGGGAAGGCATCCGGCTGTAGCGCCGGCATAGCGACCTGCAGCCCCAGCCCCTGCATTAGCGTCACCGCCACCCGCGTCAGGAATGCGAACACCGGATCGATAAATACCGTCATCAGGCCAATCGCCACCACGCACGCCGCCAGCCAGCCCAGCGCTTTGGGCAGCGGTAGCCAACGGATTTGCAGCGCGGCCTCATGGCTGCTGGTCTGCCGCGACCAGGCGTACCAGCCGTAGACGTTAGCCACGAAGAAAAATACCTGCAGCAGCAGGCTGGCATAGAGCTGGATCTGAAAGAAGATAATGGCAAACAGGGTGACGTTAATCAGCCCAAAGGCATAGTTGCCGATCTTTTCCAGACTCGCCAGCCAGATGCACAGCAGTCCGGCAATCGTCCCGACGGCCTCAATCCACGAGAGGTCGTATCCCCCGGCACCAATGGGTATATGTACCAAAATATTCTGCGTACTTAAAAAATCCATCTTATCCCCAGAGCGTATTGCACGCGTTGTCGGTTATCCCCGTAGTGTAGCCGCAAAATCCAGCATTCTGTTAAGCGGGATTAATGCGCCGGTCCGCAGCTGCTCGTCAACCTGAATCTCGTGCGCCGCGCCGCCGTGTTCCAGACCTTCGGCAATCGCCTTCAGGCCGTTCATCGCCATCCACGGGCAGTGGGCGCAGCTGCGGCAGGTAGCGCCCTCACCGGCCGTCGGCGCCTCCAGCAGCTCTTTCTCCGGCACCGCCTGCTGCATTTTATAGAAGATGCCGCGATCGGTGGCGACAATCAGCTGGCGCTGAGGCAGCGTTCTCGCCGCATTGATGAGCTGGCTGGTAGAACCGACGGCATCGGCCATATCCACAATCGACTGCGGCGATTCCGGATGCACCAGCACCGCGGCGTCGGGGTATAGCGCTTTCATTCTGCTCAGCGCCTGGGTTTTAAATTCATCGTGAACGATGCAGGCGCCCTGCCAGCACAGGACGTCTGCGCCGGTCTGTTTTTGCACGTAGTTGCCCAGGTGGCGGTCCGGCGCCCAGATAATCTTTTCGCCCAGGCTATCAAGATGCTCAATCAGCTCAACCGCAATGCTGGAGGTCACCACCCAGTCAGCGCGGGCCTTAACCGCCGCGGAGGTATTGGCGTAGACCACCACGGTGCGGTCCGGATGCGCATCGCAAAACTGGCTGAACTCATCGATGGGGCAGCCGAGATCGAGGGAGCACTCGGCGTGGAGCGTCGGCATCAGGATGGTTTTTTCCGGACTGAGGATTTTTGCCGTTTCCCCCATGAAACGCACGCCGGCAACCAGCAGCGTGGATGCCGGGTGCCGGGCGCCAAAGCGCGCCATTTCCAGAGAGTCAGAGATACACCCGCCGGTCTCTTCCGCCAGCTGCTGAATTTCGGGGTCGGTATAGTAGTGGGCAACCATGACCGCATCGCGTTCGCGCAGCAGGCGCTTGATCTTTTCGCGATAAAAGTGTTTTTCATCGCGGCTTAACGGCATCGGCTTGGGCGGAAAAGGATAAATCGCCGTTTCAGGGTCAAACATTACGCTCATCTTGCAATCTCGTTTTACTGGCTTAACTCAAAGACCGTTAAAATGCCTTCACGCGGCACCGGGACGGCCGTAGTGTTTTATATGCTAAACAAGATAGCCGATTGTACAGAAAATGTCGTGGGGAATTTATCCGCAGAAAAAGGGATAACGCGGCGGGTTGAAGCTTGTATATCGCAGAGAGTAAAAAGGCGCCTTTCTACATTGGTGGGTCGTGCAGGATATCACTCGTCTGATCCTGAGACTCGCCCTGCGGGTCGCCACAGGTGGCGATTTTGTCGAACGTGCTGCAGGTTCGAATCTTATATATCGCAGATAGTAAAAAGGCGCCTTTAGGGCACCTTTCTACATTGGTGGGTCGTGCAGGATATCACTCGTCTCATCCTGAGACTCGCCCTGCGGGTCGCCACCAGTGGCGATGCAAAATCGCTCCCGGCGATTTTGTCGAACCTGCAGCAGGTTCTCATCCTGCACGGTTGAGCATAGTGCGCAGAAACGAAAAAAGCGCCTAAAGGCGCTTTTTTCTAAATTTGGTGGGTCGTGCAGGATTCGAACCTGCGACCAATTGATTAAAAGTCAACTGCTCTACCAACTGAGCTAACGACCCCTTGCGGGTTTACTACTTTAATCATTCAGGCTGGCGGGTCGTGCAGGATGACTCGGCTTTGCCTCGCCCTATGGGCCGTTGCTGCGCAACGTTATCCTTCACTATCTCTACCGATAAATACCCTAAGCGTTGGTGGGTCGTGCAGGATTCGAACCTGCGACCAATTGATTAAAAGTCAACTGCTCTACCAACTGAGCTAACGACCCGCTCGGGTACTACCTGAATCACTCGTCACCAATAAAATTGGTGGGTCGTGCAGAACGACTCGCTTGCGCTCGCCCTACGGGCCATTGCTGCGCAATGTTATCCTTCACGTTAACATCTGAGTAAGACGTTAAAATTGGTGGGTCGTGCAGGATGACTCGGCTTCGCCTCGCCCTACGGGCCGTTGCTAATGCAACGTTATCCTTCACGTTTTACTATCGCGTTCCACCAGAACGATTGGTGGGTCGTGCAGGATTCGAACCTGCGACCAATTGATTAAAAGTCAACTGCTCTACCAACTGAGCTAACGACCCGAGTGGTGGGTGATGACGGGATCGAACCGCCGACCCCCTCCTTGTAAGGGAGGTGCTCTCCCAGCTGAGCTAATCACCCGATACTACGCTGGATACTGCTACTAATTAACTTAGTAATTAACTAGTGGTGGGTCGTGCAGGATGACTCGGCTGCGCCTCGCCCTACGGGCCGTTGCTAATGCAACGTTATCCTTCACGTTTTACTATCGCGTTCCACCAGAACGATTGGTGGGTCGTGCAGGATTCGAACCTGCGACCAATTGATTAAAAGTCAACTGCTCTACCAACTGAGCTAACGACCCACTTTTTTCGTCACTTCAGGCCTGTTCGATATCCCTTGGCAACGGCGGCATATATTACTGATTTAAGAATTCAGCGCAACAAGTATTTCGATAAAAAACATCTAACTGCTTATGATTCACGCGACACGACCAGAAATACTGCAATTTCTGGTCATGGCATAATCATCCGAGCGCGTTAAGGCGTTTCTGCGCTTGTTTCGCGCCATCGGTCCCAGGAAATTTACCGACCACCTGCTGGTAAACGGCTTTCGCTTTTGCGGTATCACCTTTGTCCTGCATGATCACGCCGACTTTAAACATCGCATCCGGCGCTTTTGGGGATTTAGGGTAATTCTTCACCACCGAAGCAAAATAGTAGGCCGCATCGTCTTTTTTCCCCTTGTTGTAATTCAGCTGACCGAGCCAGTAGTTGGCGTTCGGTTGATAGGTTGAATCCGGGTACTTTTTAACGAAATTCTGAAACGCAGCCATCGCATCATCCTGGCGGGACGAATCCTTCACCAGCGCAATCGCGGCGTTGTAATCGGTATTGGCATCTCCGGTCAGCGCCGGAGCGCCGGAGTTCGCCGCTGGAGCCGCCGTAGCGGCCGCTGCGCCCTGCGCGTCGCCGGACGATGCCGCCGGCGCCTGTGCATCCGGCGTAGCCCCACCGCTGCTCATACCGTTAATTTGCAGCAGGATCTGTTTCTGGCGCTCAACAACCTGATTAAGCTGATACTGACTTTCCTGAATCTGACCGCGCAGGGAATCAATATCGTTCTGGTTATCGGAGAGCTGTTGCTGAAGCTGAGTTAAAAGTTGACTGTGAGCGTTAGAAATACGCTCGAGTTGAGTGACGCGGTCTTCGACCGAGCCTGAGCCGACACTACTGATTGGCGCCTGAGCAAAAGCGGCCCAGGGGGCCGCTATGCCAACCAGTAACGACAGACTCAACAGATGATGTCTGAAGTTACTGCTCATGCAATTCTCTTAGTAAACCAGTACGGCGCGACGGTTTTTGGCGTAAGCCGCTTCGTCGTGGCCCAGTACTGCAGGTTTTTCTTTACCGTAAGAAACGATGGAGATCTGGTCAGCAGAAACACCTTTGCCCTGCAGATACATCTTAACGGCGTTAGCACGACGCTCACCCAGAGCGATGTTGTATTCCGGAGTACCGCGCTCATCCGCGTGACCTTCAACGGTCACTTTATAGGACGGGTTGCTACGCAGGAAGTTAGCGTGCGCATCCAGCATTGCAGCGAAGTCAGAACGGATATCGTACTTGTCCAGATCGAAGTAAACGATGTTGTTCTGCTGCAGCTGCTGCATCTGCAGACGAGCCTGCTCTTCGGAAGACATGTTGCCGCCGTTAGCGTTAGCATCCATACCAGTGCCGGCACCCAGCATGCCTTCACCGCTCTGGTCGTTGCTGGCGTTCTTGTTGGAAGAACACGCCGCGATTGCCATAACCGGCAGAGCGATCATCAGCCCTTTCAGCACTTTGTTCAGTTGCATTTCTTTGATTCCTTTAATAATCAATTATTTATTATCACAGATACGGAGACCAGGCAGGGAATTTTACCTGTCCATCAGTCGCCGGAAGACGCGCTTTGAAACGCCCATCTGTAGAAACCAGATTCAGCACGGATCCCATCCCCTGAGAAGAGCTGTAGATTACCATAGTGCCGTTAGGTGCCAGACTTGGCGTTTCGTCCAGGAACGTTGACGACAGAACTTGTACGCCACCCGCTACCAGATCTTGTTTGGCAATGTGTTGCTGGCCGCTGGCCGAGCTCACCATTACCATAAATTTACCGTCACTGCTGACGTCCGCATCCTGGTTCTGCGAACCTTCCCAGGAAATACGCTGCGGAGTACCGCCGCCAACGCTGACTTTGTACACCTGCGGACGACCGGCCTGGTCAGAAGTAAAGGCCAGGTTTTGACTGTCCGGGAACCAGGTCGGTTCGGTGTTGTTGCTGCGACCGTTGGTCACCTGGCGAATCTGACCAGAGCCCAGATCCATCACGTACAGGTTCAGGCTACCGGTTTTCGACAGCGCGAAGGCCAGCTTGCTGCCGTCCGGCGAGAACGCCGGCGCGCCGTTATGCTGCGGGAACGAGGCAATCTGACGCACCGCGCCGTTAGCCAGGGTCTGAACGACCAGCGCAGAACGACCGCTTTCGAAGGTAACGTAAGCCAGCTTAGAACCGTCCGGAGACCATGCCGGAGACATCAGCGGCTGCGGCGAACGGTGGACAACGAACTGGTTGTAGCCATCGTAGTCGGAAACGCGCAGCTCATACGGGAACTGGCCGCCGTTGGTCTGTACAACGTAAGCAATACGGGTACGGAACGCGCCCTTAATAGAGGTCAGCTTCTCAAATACCGCATCGCTGGCGGTGTGACCCGCATAGCGAAGGTACTGTTTAGTCACCTTATAAGAGTTTTGTGCCAGAATCGTGCCCGGCGCACCGCCGGTGTCAACCAGCTGGTAAGCAACGTTGTAAGAACCGTCCGGGTTTGGCGTGACCTGACCGACGACCACGGCGTCAATACCCAGCGCGGACCATGCGGCAGGTTGAACTTCCTGCGCGGTTCCCGGCTGTTGAGGCAGGCGCGAGCGATCCAGCGGGTTGAATTTACCGCTGTTGCGCAGGTCAGCCGCCACCACACCGCCAATATCTTCAGGTGCAGCACCCGGTCCGGCCCACTGGAACGGTACAACGCCGATCGGGCGTGCCGAGTCCACCCCTTGGGTGATCTCGATACGTACTTCTGCGTGCAGCACAGCTGCCCACAGCATTAAAAAACCAAATGCTACTCGTAATGCCTGCTTCATCATATCTCCCTTATCCGGGCGGAAGGCCCACGATAATTTAGCAGAATGTTAACAAACTCAAATTCACAAAACTACCAAAACCCGGTAACAACCATAGATTGTTTTGCCCCGTTTTCACGGGGAAAACTATCACAGTTTAAAGTCTAGTTTGGCATCTTTTACTTTCTCATAAACTGCCTGGCTAGGTGGTTTCGGAATCCTCGCCGTTTTGGCCGCAGTCAATGCTGCCTGGCAAAGAGCCGGATCCCCACCTTCCTGTTGTATATCAAGCAATTGCCCATCAGGACCCAGCTTGATATGCAGCACACAAGACTTTCCTGCATACAAATCAGCACCGTACAATCGGCTCTGAATAGCATTACGAATCTGCGACGCGTAGCCGCTGATATCTGCGCCAGACGCCCCGCCGTTGCTGCCCGAGGTGCCGGTTGAGTTCGACGGCTGCCCCTGACCTTTCGCTCCGCCACCTTTCGGCGCATTCTTACCCGAACTCAGGTCGCCGAGCAGGTCGTCAACGCCGTCAGCCTCTTTAGCCGCCGCGGCCTTCTTCGCAGCAGCGGCTTTACCGGCTGCGGCTTTCGCTGCGGCGGCCTTAGCCGCTTTTTCGGCGGCAGCTTTTTCGGCGGCCTCGGCTTTGGCTGCTGCTGCCTTCTCTGCAGCCGCTGCGGCTTTATCAGCCGCGGCCTTTTCAGAGGCGGCTTTGGCTGCAGCCGCTTTCTCTGCGGCTTTCTCTGCCGCAGCCTTCTCGGCGGCGGCCTGTTTAGCCGCGTCCTGCTGGGCTTTCTTCTCAGCCTGCTGCTGCGCTTTTTTAGCCGCATCGGCCTCAGCTTTCTTCTGCGCGTCTGCCGCCGCTTTCGCCTCGGCCTTCTTCTGCGCATCAGCTGCGGCTTTCGCCGCTTCAGCTTCCGCCTGCCTTTTCGCATCGGCGGCGGCCTTGGCTGCCGCAGCTTCCGCTACTTTAGCCTGGGCATCAGCCTTCGCTTTTGCATCGGCAGCGGCTTTCGCCGCCGCTTCCTGCGCTTCTTTTGCCTGAGTGTCAGCTTGCGCTTTCGCCGCTGCAGCCGCTTTCTCTGCCGCCTCTTCAGCCTGCTTCTGCTGTTCTTTCGCTTCTTTAGCCGCTTCCTGAGCCTGCAGACGATCCTGCTCCAGCTGCTTCAGGCGCTCCTGCTCTGCGGCTTGTTTTTCACGCAGCTCTTCGGCCTGCTGCTGAGCCTGCTTTTCGCGTTGCTCCGCGGCGCGGCGTGAACTGGCCTGCTGCTGCTGCTGACGGTTGTAGTTGTTAACAACCGCCCCAGGATCGACCATCACCGCATCAATGGAAGAGCCTCCTCCTCCACCGGACGAAGTATCCAGATGCTCATCGAACGAACTCCAGATCAGCAGCGCGATCAGAATGATGTGCAGCACGACTGAAACTATGATGGCTCGTTTAAGCTTGTCGTTTTGTTCGGTTGCCTTTGACACTATCGGTTCCCAAAAACTGTTCGCCTGTTCCCGCTTTTCTCGCAGGCGACGAGCCTGTTTATCTCGTCGCCTGCGTCCGGCGGGCGCACATATCTGAAGCGATTAAATAGGCTTGGTCATTAAGCCAACCGATTTAACCCCTGCGCTATGCAACAGGTTAAGCGCTTTAATAATTTCATCGTAAGGTACGTCCTTCGCACCGCCGATCAGGAACACCGTTTTCTCATTGGCCTCGAGTCGGCGCTTCGCTTCGGCAATAACCTGCTCCGGCGGCAGCTGCGACAGCGTTTCCTGGCCAACTTTCACGCTGTACTGCCCGACGCCGGAAACTTCAACGATCACCGGCGGTTCGTCGTTGCTTTTAACCGCCTGCGATTCGGTAGCATCCGGCAGGTCGACCTCTACGCTCTGCGTAATGATCGGCGCTGTTGCCATAAAGATCAGCAGCAGCACCAACAAGACATCCAGCAGCGGAACGATGTTGATCTCGGACTTCAGTTCGCGACGTCCGCGTCCACGTGCTCTGGCCATGGCTTACCCCTTATTGCTTTCGCTGCTGGTAAACGCCTGACGGTGCAGAATCGCGGTGAACTCTTCCATAAAGTTGTCGTAGTTCAGTTCAAGTTTGTTCACCCGCTGGTTCAAACGGTTATAGGCCATTACCGCCGGGATTGCTGCAAACAGGCCGATTGCCGTGGCGATAAGCGCTTCGGCGATACCCGGCGCAACCATCTGCAGAGTCGCCTGCTTCACCGCCCCGAGGGCGATGAAGGCATGCATAATCCCCCAAACGGTACCAAACAGGCCGATATACGGACTGATGGAGCCGACGGTTCCGAGGAACGGGATATGCGTTTCCAGGGTTTCCAGCTCGCGGTTCATGGAGATACGCATGGCGCGCGATGCCCCTTCAACCACCGCCTCTGGCGCATGGTTGTTTGCGCGATGCAGACGAGCAAACTCTTTGAAACCACTATAGAAAATCTGTTCCGAACCGGCCAGGTTATCGCGACGCCCCTGGCTTTCCTGGTACAGGCGAGAAAGCTCAATACCCGACCAGAACTTGTCTTCAAAGGCCTCAGCCTCGCGGGTTGCGGTATTGAGGATACGCGTTCTCTGAATAATGATAGCCCAGGAAGCGATAGAAAAACCAATCAAAATCAACATGATAAGTTTAACCAGAAGGCTGGCCTTCAGGAACAAATCAAGGATATTCATGTCAGTCACTGCTTAAACTCCGCGACAATAGACTTGGGAAGCGCACGAGGCTTCATTAAGAGTGGATCAACGCACACAATGAGAACCTCAGCTTCGTTTAACACTGTATTCTCGGCGTTGACGATTCGCTGCGTGAAGACCAAAGAGGTGCCTCGCATCGAAGATATTTCCGTCTGGATTTCGAGCATGTCGTCGAGTCTGGCGGGCGCAAAATATTCAAGCGTCATTTTGCGAACCACGAAGGCAACTCGCTCAGCCAACAAAACCTGCTGACTGAAGTGATGGTGGCGCAGCATCTCTGTACGTGCTCTTTCATAAAAAGCGACGTAGCTGGCGTGGTAAACCACACCACCGGCATCGGTATCTTCGTAGTAGACCCGAACCGGCCATCGAAACATATACTTATTCATTCCTGCTGCCTCTTTGTTGGCTTCGTCCACTCACGCCAGTCACTTACTCTTGTAAGCTCCCGGTGATTTGCGTACCTGCCGCCGCGATGCATTGAGAATGCCGTTGTATATCGCGTTGTGTTCACTTTACATCCCGGTAATGCAAAAAAAGATTAGTGCTTTCAAACTTCGCTACTATACGCGCGGGAATCGTGGTTTGGAATGGGAGAAAGTAAACGGCGAGTAAATTTTTATGGGCTTATGCAAGCCCATGAGGTTACCAGAGTTCTCTTATACTCTTATCTTTCAAAAGAAGAAAAAGAAAAGCCCGGTAATGAGGACAATATCAGCGATAAGTGGACAGAAAATCCCCTGCCAGAAAACGGCGCGCGGGCGAAAGCCCACGCCGTGGATAACGCCGGCACAAACGGCCCACATCAGCAGGAAACCATGCCAGATTTCAAGCTCGCTGGTTTTCGCCGCAAAGCGCGACGGATCCCAGAAAATGCAGCCCGCCAGCAGCAGCGCCATCACCAGAGAAAGCGCCCTGAGCGGGCGCTTATCCATTATCGCATAGATATATTTTATCATTCGTGTTGCCTCCTTGTTGGCTGCGTCCGCTTACCCCAGTCGCTTACCTCCGTAAGCTCCCGGGGATTCCCTGGCTTGCCGCCTCGATGCAACCCGACTGATTTCGTATATCGCGTTGCGATAACTCTCATCAGTGTTCTTCTTTACCTGCTTTGGTGGCTTCCACGTGCTCAAGCGCCAGCGCGGTGATAACCCCAAAAGCACAGGCAAGAAGCGTTCCCAAAATCCATGCGAAATACCACATATATATAGCTCCTTACCTTAGTACAGCGAGTGGGTGTTCTTTTCGATGTCTTCTCTGGTGATGCGGCCAAACATTTTCCAGTAACACCAGCTGGTGTAGCCCAGAATAATCGGCACGAAGACAATCGCCACATAGGTCATCAGGTTCAGCGTCAGCTGGCTGGAGGTCGCATCCCACATGGTCAGGCTAACATTCATCATCGTGCTGGACGGCATGATGAATGGGAACATAGCGATACCCGCAGTCAGGATGATACACGCCAGAGTGATGGAGGAAGAGACAAACGCCAGAGCGCCCTTCTCCAGTCGTGAGGTCAGAATAGTCAACAGCGGCAGCACGACGCCCAGCGCAGGGATGGCCCACAGCGACGGCATGTTGTTGAAGTTGACCATCCACGCACCGGCCTGACGCGCCACTTCTTTGGTCAGCGGGTTAGACGGCGCTGCGCGGTCGATAACCGAGGTCACCACGTAACCATCGATACCGTAGACCACCCAAACGCCTGCCAGCAGGAAGCAGACCAGCGTGACCAGTGCCGCAACCTGTGAGGTGACGCGAGCACGCAGGTGCAGTTCACCGACGGTACGCATCTGCAGGTAGGTCGCGCCCTGGGTCAGGATCATCGCCACGCTCACAACGCCGGCCAGCAGGCCAAACGGATTCAGCAGCTGGAAGAAGTTACCCGTGTAGTACAGGCGCATGTATTCATCCATGTGGAACGGCACGCCCTGCAGCAGGTTACCGAACGCCACGCCGATCACCAGTGGCGGCACGAAGCTACCGATGAAGATGCCCCAGTCCCACATGTTACGCCAGCGGGTGTCTTCAATCTTCGAGCGGTAGTCGAAACCAACCGGACGGAAGAACAGAGACGCCAACACCAGAATCATTGCCACGTAGAAGCCGGAAAACGCCGCGGCATAGACCGTCGGCCAGGCAGCAAACAGCGCGCCGCCCGCGGTAATCAGCCATACCTGGTTTCCGTCCCAGTGTGGAGCAATGGAGTTGATCATGATTCGACGCTCGGTGTCGTTACGACCGAGGAAGCGGGTGAGCATGCCCACCCCCATGTCGAAGCCATCGGTGACGGCAAAACCAATCAGCAGAATGCCGATCAGCAGCCACCAGATTAAACGCAATACTTCATAATCGATCATTTGACGACTCCTGTCTTAGCGTGCCGGCTGAGTAGTCGCGGAAGACTGCTCAAAATGGTAGCGACCGGTTTTCAGGCTGCTTGGGCCACGGCGTGCGAATTTGAACATCAGGTACAGCTCCGCCACCAGGAACAGGGTGTACAGACCGCAAATCAGCAACATCGAGAAGATCAGGTCAGCGGCGGTCAGCGAGGAGTTCGCCACCGCGGTCGGCAAGACCTCACCTATCGCCCACGGCTGACGGCCGTATTCAGCAACGAACCAGCCGGATTCGATGGCAATCCACGGCAGCGGAATAGCGTAAAGCGCGATGCGCAGCAGCCATTTTTTCTCGCCGACCTGGTTGCGGATAACCGTCCAGAAGGAGGCTGCAATGATACCCAGCATCAGGATGCCGCAGGCAACCATGATACGGAAGGCAAAGTACAGCGGAGCCACGCGAGGGATCGAGTCCTTCGTTGCCAGCGCAATCTGAGCTTCCGTCGCGTCGGAGACGTTCGGCGTATAGCGTTTCAGCAGCAGCCCGTAGCCAAGGTCTTTCTTGACGCTGTTGAATTCGTCACGAACGGCCTGATCTTTCGAACCGGCACGCAGCTCTTCAAGCAGGGTGTAGGCCTTCATGCCGTTGCGGATACGCGCTTCGTGCTGAACGAGCAGCTCTTTCAGACCGGTAACCTGCTTATCCACGGAACGGGTGGCAATAATCCCCAACGCATACGGAATTTGAATCGCGAAGCGGTTTTTTTGCGCATCCTGATCGGGAATACCAAACAGGGTGAAGGCGGCCGGTGCCGGCTGCGTTTCCCATTCGGCTTCGATAGCCGCGAGTTTGGTCTTCTGCACGTCGCCCATTTCGTAACCGGACTCATCACCGAGAACGATAACGGAGAGAATAGCGGCCATACCGAAGCTTGCCGCGATGGCAAAGGAGCGTTTAGCGAAGGCGAAGTCGCGACCGCGCAGCATATAGTAGGAGCTGATGCCCAGAACGAACATCGCGCCGCAGACGTAACCAGAGGCGACGGTGTGGACAAACTTCACCTGAGCAACCGGGTTCAACACCAGCTCGGAGAAGCTGACCATCTCCATACGCATGGTTTCGAAGTTGAAGTCCGAAGCGATCGGGTTTTGCATCCAGCCGTTAGCCACGAGGATCCACAGTGCGGAAAGGTTGGACCCCAGAGCGACCAGCCAGGTCACCGCCATGTGCTGTACTTTGCCCAGACGATCCCAGCCGAAGAAGAACAGACCGACAAAGGTGGATTCGAGGAAGAAGGCCATCAGCCCTTCAATGGCCAGCGGCGCACCGAAGATATCGCCCACGTAGTGAGAGTAATAAGACCAGTTTGTCCCGAACTGGAACTCCATGGTCAAACCGGTTGCTACACCCAGCGCAAAGTTGATACCAAACAACTTGCCCCAGAATTTGGTCATATCTTTATAAATCTGTTTGCCGGAAAGGACGTAAACCGTTTCCATGATGGCCAGCAGGAACGCCATACCGAGCGTCAGTGGCACAAAAAGGAAGTGGTACATCGCGGTCAAGGCAAACTGTAAGCGCGACAGTTCGACTATATCTAACATCATGACTCCTTGCTCATCGCATGAAGACTCCGAGAGTGAACCCCGTTAGAAAGGGTCACACACATGCCCCAATACAAATTTATTTGCGCCTTTTCGCCGTACCCTTTCTTCCTGAGAGGAAACGGTAATGGAGAAAAGTTACAAACATGTTAAAAAAACACCCAAATTGATCCCGTGGTTATATTACGCTGCAAATCCCTTACAATAAATAGGTTTTTATTGAGATAAATTTGCGCTTTTCGACAGCGATCAATTTATAGCGAAAATACCGGTTTTCGGCCAATTTGATCGGCGACAATTTAACTCCATTTCTCATTTTTTTCCAACAGTTAAACTTTGATTTAAATCAATTTTCATTTTGAATGTTAATTATGTTTACTATGTACAACGCTAGTAAACGATAGGTTAAAGATATGTTTTGCGAAGGTGTCATCAGTTACTGAAAATGATAGTCGATTTATTTAAAGCCGGATCGTCTTTTAAGCGGAAGGGACAATGCCGGGACGGGAGACTATCGGCAAATAATGCCGCATAGCTCACGGATTTTTTTTATCAAGTTATTGCCTATTTATTTTCAACTTATTTTATTTATCATTGTTTTTACCAACACTTAACACCGCAGGGAAACTATCTCACAATCGACGCAGCAGGGATGCCGCTCCGCTACCGCCGTGAAGTTCTGGCCATGCCTCGCGCCACTACGCTGACGGCGTAATGAATCATGCCCCATGCTGGTCAGCCCTCCCCTCTTCCACCCTACAAAAAAATAAATATATAACAAAGGGTTCTGCCATCACCTCCGGGGTTTAAAAGAACATATGCAGAAAACCGCCCTCGCCCAGGCACCGTTTTATACCCGTTGAGAATTAATTTAAAAACGATTTTATAACGTTATTAAATCGTTATTTAACATCGATGATAAAAATAAAATATCGTGTAAAAATATAAACTCAGCCTTATTTAAGCCTCTATTTATGGCCTATACCCTGCAAACAAAATTAAAGTAACCCCTTGATTAACATTGATTTAAATGAGGTCATTAAACCTTCAACTCATCCTGCATTGATAGCCGATGCTCCTGAGGAGGGTGCGTAAAAAAACGGCCCGAGTCACGGGCGTTGTTGTTCACCGTAGTCGGCGTAACGGAAAAGGTCGGCAATATCAGCGGGAGCGGCGCATAAAAAAGGCCACCGGAAGGTGGCCAACCATGTCGAAACTGGACCGGCCCCGAGCTATTCACTCTCAGCGATCGAATAGCAGGGGCCGTTTTATTACATTTACTTAATGATAGATTTCAGCGCTTCGCCGATGTCTGCCAGGCTACGAACGGTTTTCACACCGGCCGCTTCCAGGGCAGCAAACTTCTCGTCAGCCGTGCCTTTACCGCCGGCGATGATGGCGCCTGCGTGGCCCATACGCTTGCCTTTCGGCGCGGTCACACCGGCGATATAACCCACTACCGGCTTGGTCACGTGCTCTTTGATGTAGGCTGCCGCTTCTTCTTCAGCGCTGCCGCCGATCTCACCGATCATCACGATCGCTTCGGTCTGCGGGTCTTCCTGGAACAGCTTCAGGATATCGATGAAGTTAGAGCCCGGGATCGGGTCACCGCCGATACCGACGCAGGTAGACTGGCCGAAGCCGTAGTCAGTAGTCTGCTTAACCGCTTCATAGGTCAGCGTACCGGAACGGGAAACGATACCCACTTTACCCGGCTGGTGAATGTGGCCCGGCATGATGCCGATTTTGCATGCGCCTGGGGTGATAACGCCCGGGCAGTTAGGGCCGATCATGCGCACGCCGGCTTCATCAAGCTTCACCTTCACGGTCAGCATATCCAGCGTCGGGATACCTTCGGTGATGGTGATGATGAGCTTAATGCCCGCATCGATAGCTTCCAGAATGGAGTCTTTGCAGAACGGAGCCGGTACGTAGATAACGGTCGCGGTGGCGCCGGTTGCGTCTACGGCTTCGCGCACGGTGTTGAACACCGGCAGGCCCAGATGCGTGGTGCCGCCTTTGCCCGGCGTCACGCCGCCGACCATTTGCGTACCGTAAGCGATCGCTTGTTCAGAGTGGAAAGTCCCCTGGCTACCGGTGAAGCCCTGGCAGATAACCTTGGTGTTTTTATCAATTAAAATGGACATTATTTCCCCTCCACTGCAGCAACAACCTGCTGCGCTGCGTCCGTCAGACTTTTCGCTGCAATAATATTCAGGCCGCTGTCAGCCAGTTTCTTCGCGCCCAGTTCGGCGTTATTACCTTCCAGACGAACGACCACCGGAACGTTAACGCCCACTTCCTCTACCGCGCCGATAATGCCGTCAGCGATCAGGTCGCAACGCACGATACCGCCGAAGATGTTAACCAGTACGGCTTTAACATTGCTGTCGGAAAGGATGATTTTGAACGCTTCGGTAACGCGCTCTTTGGTTGCGCCGCCGCCAACGTCAAGGAAGTTAGCCGGTTCGCCGCCGTGCAGCTTAACGATGTCCATGGTACCCATCGCCAGGCCTGCGCCGTTAACCATACAGCCGATGTTGCCGTCCAGCGCAACGTAGTTCAGCTCCCACTGTGCAGCCTGGGCTTCACGCGGATCTTCCTGAGACTGGTCGCGCATTTCACGCAGATCCGGCTGACGGAACAGGGCATTGCCATCGGCGCCCAGCTTGCCGTCGAGGCAGATCAGGTCGCCCTGTTTGGTGATAACCAGCGGGTTGATTTCAATCAGCGCCAGATCGCGCTCGAGGAAAATGTTCGCCAGGCCCATGAAGATTTTGGTGAACTGCTGAACCTGCTTACCCTCCAGACCCAGTTTGAACGCCAGCTCACGGCCCTGGTAAGGCATCGGGCCCGCCAGCGGGTCGATAGCAATTTTGTGGATCAGGTGCGGCGTCTCTTCCGCCACTTTTTCGATTTCCACGCCGCCTTCTGTGGAAGCCATGAACACCACGCGACGGGAGCTACGGTCAACCACGGCGCCAAGATAGAGCTCTTTGGCGATATCGGTCGCCGCTTCAACCAGGATTTGGTTAACCGGCTGGCCGTGCGCATCCGTCTGGTAGGTCACCAGGCGTTTGCCCAGCCAATGTTCAGCAAATGCGCGAATGTCTTCTTTGCTGTTAACTACTTTCACACCGCCCGCTTTACCGCGGCCGCCAGCGTGAACCTGACATTTCACTACCCACGGACCCGCACCGATTTTTGAAGCGGCTTCTTCTGCTTCGCGCGGAGTAGTACAGGCATAACCCACCGGCGCCGGTAAGCCATAGCGGGCAAACAGTTGTTTTGCCTGATATTCATGTAAGTTCATGTGTTCAGTCCATCCTTCAGGTAATCGTTATCATTGAGTCTGTAAGGCGACAAATCGCCGTTTACAGCGCTGATAATGTTTTTATTGGCCCGGCACGCTGAACGCTGCCGGGCCATGATCGCTACACGTCCAGCAGCAGACGAGTCGGGTCTTCCAGCAGATCTTTAATCGCTACCAGGAAGCCTACCGATTCACGTCCATCGATCAGACGGTGGTCGTAGGAGAGCGCGAGGTACATCATCGGCAGAATTTCTACCTTGCCATTGACCGCCATCGGACGATCTTTAATAGCATGCATACCCAGAATTGCGCTCTGCGGTGGGTTGATGATTGGCGTAGACATCAGAGACCCGAAGACGCCGCCGTTGGTAATGGTGAAGTTACCGCCGATCAGATCGTCAACGGTCAGCTTGCCGTCGCGGCCTTTCAGTGCCAGCTCTTTAATATTCTTTTCGATATCCGCCATGCCCAGCAGATCGACATCGCGCAGAACCGGCGTAACCAGGCCACGCGGCGTCGATACGGCCATGCTGACGTCGAAGTAGTTGTGATAAACCACGTCGTCGCCATCGATGGAGGCGTTCACTTCCGGATAGCGCTTCAGCGCTTCCACGACCGCTTTCACGTAGAAAGACATAAAGCCCAGGCGGATGCCGTGACGTTTTTCGAACGCGTCGCCGTACTGCTTACGCAGATCCATAATCGGCTTCATGTTGACTTCGTTGAAGGTCGTCAGCATGGCGGTAGAGTTTTTCGCTTCCAGCAGACGCTCGGCCACGCGTTTGCGCAGGCGGGTCATTGGAACGCGTTTTTCAGAGCGGTGGCCCAGCTGAGCAACCGGAGCAGCGGCCGCAGCCGGCGCCTTGGTTTCCGCTTTAGCCGGCGCTGCCGCCAGATGTTTTTCAACATCTTCACGGGTCAGACGGCCGCCAACGCCGGAGCCTTTGATCGCGCTCGCATCGAGGTTATGTTCAGCCAGCAGGCGACGGATCGCCGGGCTGAGCGCATCGTTACTCTGCTCTTCCAGAGAAGCCTGCTGACGCTGAGCCGGGGTGGACTCTTTCGCATCGGCCTTCGCACCGGACTCTTTGCCCGCGCTGTTGCCTTCACGCAGGCGGCCCAGAATTTGACGAGAAAGCACGGTTGCGCCTTCGTCTTCCAGCACTGCTTCCAGAATGCCGTCCGCTGATGCCGGTACTTCCAGTACCACTTTGTCAGTTTCGATTTCCACCAGCACTTCATCACGCTGGACGCTATCGCCCGGTTTTTTATGCCAGGTCGCAACGGTCGCGTCAGCTACGGACTCAGGCAGGTCGGGAACCAGAATATCTACGCTACTCATTATGTATCCTTTAATTAATCGACGTTCAGCGCGTCATTGACCAGATCTTGTTGCTGTTTCTGGTGAACGGACATATATCCTACCGCCGGAGAGGCGGAGGCCGGGCGGCCTGCATAACGCAGAGAGGCCCCAAACGGAATCACTTCGCGGAAGTGATGCTGGCTGCAGTACCACGCGCCCTGGTTGAGCGGTTCTTCCTGACACCAGACAAAATCATGCACCTGCGCATAAGGCTTCAGCGCTTCCTGTACCGCCTGATGCGGGAACGGATAGAGCTGCTCTACGCGCACGATAGCGACATCTTTTTGGTCGTTCTTACGACGCTGCTCCAGCAGGTCGTAATAAACTTTACCAGAGCACAGTACCACGCGCTTCACGGCTTTCGGGTCGAGATCGTCCACTTCGCCGATAGCCGGCAGGAAGGTGCCGTTTGCCAGCTCGTCGAGGCTGGAAACCGCCAGCGGGTGGCGCAGCAGCGACTTCGGTGACATCACCACCAGCGGACGGCGCATACCGCGCAGCGCCTGACGACGCAGCATGTGGTAAACCTGTGCCGGGGTAGACGGGACGCAAACCTGCATGTTCTGCTCGGCGCAGAGCTGCAGATAGCGCTCCAGACGCGCGGAGGAGTGCTCCGGGCCCTGGCCTTCGTAGCCGTGCGGCAGCAGCATCACCAGGCCACACATCCGGCCCCACTTCTGCTCGCCGGAGCTGATGAACTGGTCGATCACAACCTGAGCGCCGTTGGCGAAGTCACCGAACTGCGCTTCCCAGATAGTCAGGGTACGCGGTTCCGCGGTGGCATAGCCGTATTCAAACGCCAGTACCGCTTCTTCAGAGAGCACGGAGTCCCAGACTTTGAAATGCTCCTGACCGTTGTGCACGTGCTGCAGCGGAATATAGGTTGAGCCGTTCACCTGGTTATGAATAACCGAGTGGCGGTGGAAGAAGGTGCCACGACCGGAGTCCTCACCGGACAGACGAATCGGAATGCCTTCATCAACCAGCGTCGCGTAGGCCAGGTTCTCCGCCCCGCCCCAGTCAAACAGCTTCTCGCCGGCCGCCATCGCCTGGCGATCGCCGTAAATTTTGGCGACGCGAGACTGCATTTCAATGCTTTCAGGCACGGTGCTGATGCGCTTAGCCAGTTCCTGCAGGCGCTTCATCTCTACCTTGCTCGGGTAGCTCTCATCCCACTCGTGGTTGAGGTACGGCGACCAGGTAAAGGAGTGCAGGTTCATCGGACGCCACTCTTCTACCACGCATTCGCCGGCATCCAGCGCATCGCGGTAGAGGTTGACCTGCTCGGTTGCATCTTCCAGCGTCGAAACTTTGTCCTGCTCGAGTTTGTCAGCATAGATTTTGCGCGGAGTCGGATGCTTTTTGATTTTCTGATACATCAGCGGCTGGGTTGCGCTCGGCTCGTCGGCTTCATTATGGCCGTGACGGCGGTAGCACACCAGGTCGATCAGAACATCGCGTTTAAAGGTATTGCGGAAATCCAGCGCCAGGCGGGTAACGAAAGCCACGGCTTCCGGGTCATCCGCGTTAACGTGGAAGATCGGCGCCTGAACCATCTTACCGATATCGGTACAGTACGGCGTAGAGCGCGCGTCCAGCGGGTTCGAGGTCGTGAAGCCCACCTGATTGTTGATAACAATACGTACGGTACCGCCCACTTCGTAACCGCGGGCTTTCGACATGTTCAGGGTTTCCTGAACCACGCCCTGACCGGTGATCGCGGCGTCGCCGTGAATGGTAATCGGCAGCACTTTATTGCTGCCTGGCTCGTCCAGACGATCCAGACGGGCGCGCACGGAACCGATAACCACCGGGCTGACGATTTCAAGGTGCGACGGGTTAAACGCCAGCGCAAGGTGTACCAGACCGCCTTCGGTTTCCATATCGGAAGAGAAGCCCATGTGGTACTTCACGTCGCCGGTGCCGAGGTGTTCTTTATGCTTGCCGGCGAACTCGTCAAACAGATCCTGCGGCTTTTTACCGAGGACGTTGACCAGCACGTTCAGACGACCGCGGTGCGCCATACCCAGCACCACTTCGCGGGTGCCGCTTTTGCCAGCGTGGCGGATCATCTCTTTGAGCATCGGGATTAGCGCATCGCCGCCTTCCAGCGAGAAGCGTTTCGCGCCCGGGAATTTCGCGCCGAGGTAGCGTTCCAGACCTTCAGCGGCGGTCAGTTCGCTTAAGAAGCGTTTTTTCTCTGCCGCGCTAAAGCTGGCTTTCCCTGCTACCGATTCAATACGCTGCTGGATCCAGCGCTTCTCTTCGGTAGAGGTGATATGCATGTATTCCGCGCCGATAGCGCCGCAGTAGGTCTGTTTGAGCGCTGACAGCAGCTCGCCCAGCTTCATCGTATCTTTACCGATGGCAAAGGAACCTACGTTATAACTTTCCTGGAAATCGGCCTCGGTCAAATCGTGGTATGCCGGGTCTAAATCTGCCACTCTATCCTGTTTCCACAGTCCCAGCGGATCGAGATTCGCATGCTGATGACCGCGGAAGCGATAGGCGTTGATGAGCTGCAGGACTTTAACCTGCTTCACATTGGTGTCAGGGTCGGAAATCGAAGAAGTGTAACGTGAGGCATCCTTCGCCAATCGACGGAAATAATCACGCGTTTTGGAATGAAATTGATCCGGTTTGACTCCGGTGCCAGGTAACTGCTGGAACATAGAACGCCAGTTGGCGTCAACAGAGTCAGGATCGGTTAAGAAGTCTTCATAGAGCTGTTCTATCCAGCTCTGGTTCGAACCAGAGAGGTAAGAAGAGTCCAGCCAGGCTTTCATTGCGCCGTTCTGCATCGTGATCCCTTAAGCATTTATATGCTTATTTCGCCGTAGAAACTACCACGCACATGGATTGTACGTGCCGGGGTTCACTCATTACGGACGAGTTGTGGCTTCTGCGTCCGCTAAGGAACCTTTAAAAACTGCCATTAATCTTCGGCGTTCAGGCTGCGGTTGCGTTAGCTGCCTTCACTTACCCCGGTCACATCGTTCACTATGCTCCCGGGGATGCGTTCAGTTGCCGCCTTACCTCGCTCTGAACGCCTTGATTACTGGTACATATTTGGCGGTTTTTAAAGATTTCCTGCCATCCCCTTCATACTTCAAGTTACATGTGCGTTGGCTTTCCTCACTCACCCCAGTCACTTACCTGAGTAAGCTCCTGGGGATTCGCGGCGTCGCCGCCTTCCTGTAACTCGAATTATTTAGGGTATTCATTTCCCGGCGGCACAAACGCTGCCGGGGCTACTGCTTCGGGTAGCCCGGATAAGCGATAGCGCCATCCGGGACAGACCGGGTTACTTACGCACTGCGCTGCAGCAGCATCGACTTGATATGGCCGATGGCGCGCGTCGGGTTCAATCCCTTAGGACAAACACTGACGCAGTTCATAATGCTATGACAGCGGAATACGCTGAAAGCATCGCTTAACCCTTCCAGGCGGCTGTCGGTTTCGGTATCGCGGCTGTCGATCAGGAAGCGATACGCCGCCAGTAAACCTGCCGGGCCGACAAACTTGTCCGGGTTCCACCAGAACGACGGGCAGGACGTTGAACAACATGCGCACAGAATACACTCGTACAGTCCGTCGAGTTTCTCACGCTGCTCCGGCATCTGCAGATGCTCACGAGCAGGAGGATTTTGCCCATTATTCAACAAGTAAGGCTTAATCTTCTCATATTGTGCATAGAATTGCCCCATGTCTACAACCAAATCGCGGATAACCGGTAAACCTGGCAGCGGACGGATAACAATTTTCTTGCCCGGCTGATTCAGCGCGGAGATCGGCGTGATGCACGCCAGACCGTTTTTACCATTCATGTTCAGACCGTCGGAGCCACAGACCCCTTCACGGCAGGAACGACGAAATGAGAGCGACGGGTCTTTTTCCTTCAGCTGCATCAGCGCGTCCAGCAGCATCATGTCGCGACCTTCTTCCGCTTCCAGGGTGTAATCCTGCATATGCGGAGCATCGTCAACGTCCGGGTTATAACGATAAACTGAAAACTCGAGTTTCATTTTCCTGTCTCCGCATTAATAAGTACGAATCTTCGGCGGGAATGCCGGGCGCAGCTTCGGTTGCATGTTAACGCTACGACGCGTCATCGCTTCCGACTCTGGCAGGTACAGGGAATGGCACAGCCAGTTTTCATCGTCACGTTCCGGGAAGTCGAAGCGGCTATGCGCGCCACGGCTTTCGGTACGGAAGTTTGCCGACACCGCGGTGGCGTAAGCAGTTTCCATCAGGTTATCCAGCTCCAGGCACTCGACGCGCTGGGTGTTGAACTCGCTGGAGGTATCGTCCAGGCGCGCATTTTTCAGACGCTCGCGGATTGCCTTCAGCTGCTCAAGCCCTTTCGCCATCGCATCACCTTCGCGGAACACCGAGAAGTTGTGCTGCATACATTCCTGCAGCGCTTTGCGGATCTCGGCCGGGTCTTCACCGTTACGGTTGCCGTTCCAGCGGTTGAGGCGCGCCAGAGAAGCGTCGATCTCTTCTTCCGTCGCGTCGCGAAGCTCGCCCTGTTCGGCGATAGATTCCTGCAGATGTACGCCGACCGCGCGGCCGAACACCACCAGGTCAAGCAGCGAGTTACCGCCCAGACGGTTAGCGCCGTGAACCGATACGCAGGCGATTTCACCGACGGCGAACAGCCCAGGAATAACCACATCTTCGCCCTGCGCGTTAACGGTCAGCGCCTGGCCGCTTACGCGGGTCGGAATACCGCCCATCATGTAGTGGCAGGTTGGGATAACCGGAATCGGCTCTTTCACCGGGTCAACGTGCGCAAAGGTACGGGACAGTTCAAGGATACCCGGCAGGCGGGATTCGAGAACTTCTTTACCCAGGTGGTCAAGCTTCAGCTTGGCGTGCGGGCCCCACGGACCGTCGCAGCCGCGACCTTCGCGGATTTCGATCATGATGGAACGCGCCACCACGTCACGACCCGCCAGGTCTTTCGCATTCGGAGCATAGCGCTCCATAAAGCGCTCGCCGTGTTTATTCAGCAGATAGCCGCCTTCACCGCGGCAGCCTTCGGTGACCAGAACCCCGGCCCCGGCGATACCGGTTGGGTGGAACTGCCACATTTCCATATCCTGCACCGGCACGCCGGCGCGGATCGCCATCCCAACGCCATCACCGGTATTGATGTGGGCGTTGGTGGTGGATTGATAAATACGACCTGCACCACCGGTAGCCAGCACGGTTGCGCGGGCCTTGAAGTACACCACTTCGCCGGTTTCGATACACAGCGCGGTACAGCCAACGATGGCACCGTCGGCGTTTTTCACCAGATCCAGCGCGTACCATTCGGAGAAGATAGTGGTGTGGTTTTTCAGGTTTTGCTGATACAGCGTATGCAGCAGGGCGTGGCCGGTACGGTCAGCTGCCGCCGCGGTACGTGCCGCCTGCTCGCCGCCGAAGTTTTTCGACTGGCCGCCAAACGGACGTTGATAAATGGTGCCATCTTCGAGGCGCGAGAACGGCAGGCCCATATGATCCAGTTCAAGAATCGCTTCCGGACCGGTTTTGCACATATATTCAATGGCGTCCTGGTCACCAATGTAGTCCGACCCTTTAACGGTGTCGTACATGTGCCATTCCCAGTTATCTTCATGGGTATTACCGAGCGCAACGGTGATGCCACCCTGCGCGGAAACGGTATGGGAACGAGTAGGGAACACTTTGGAGAGCAGCGCACAGGACTGGCCGCTCTGGGAAATCTGCAGCGCCGCGCGCATACCTGCGCCACCGGCACCAATCACAACAGCATCAAATTCTCTGACAGGCAATTTCATTACACACCCCACACCACAACAAATCCATAAAGAACGTAAGCCACCAGCGCAACGACGATAAGCAGTTGCAGAACCAGGCGCACAGCCAGTGGTTTAACGTAGTCCGTCAGCACCTGCCACATACCGATCCAGGCGTGGATCAGGATGGAGACGAGGGCCAACAGGGTGAAGACTTTAGTGAACGCGGAGGAGAAAAAACCCGTCCAGACTTCCCATGAGATTTCACCCGTGGTGGCAAAGAAGCCGACCATATAGATGATGTAGAGGGTCAGAACGATGGCGGTAGCACGAACCAGAATGAAGTCATGTACGCCGTTGCGTCCCAGTGCTGAGGCGTTGCTTACCATACGAGGACTCCTGCGAGAAGTGAAAGCACGACAGTAATAACAAAAGAAATCTTGGCGGAGCGTGTCCCTACTTCGAGGGTTTCTTCCAGGTAGCCAAAGTCCATCATCAGGTGGCGGATACCGACCACTGCGTGATAAGCCAATGCGGTCAGAATGCCCCACATAATGAATTTCACGAAGAAGCTATCCATAATGGATGCCGCAGTGAGGAAACCTTCGGGAGAGGAAAGGCTGGTGCCCAGCAACCAAAGCAGAATCCCGACCGCCACGAAGGTGATCACACCGGATACGCGATGGAGAATGGACGCTATCGCCGTGATTGGGAACCGGATCGTTTGCAGATCCAGATTGACAGGTCTTTGTTTTTTCACATTTCTTACCATGAATAACGCCCACATGCTGTTCTTATTGTTTCCTTCCTCCGGTCTGCTTGCGGGTCAGACAGCGTCCTTTCTATAACCTGTAGTCATGAATAAACTCCTTTTCAGGAGCGAAAACGTGACCAAACAACGCTGGGTGGCTCGGGATTGCAGGGTGTTCCGGAGACCTGGCGGCAGTATAGGCCGTTCACAAAATCATTACAATTAACCTACATATAGTTTGTCGGGTTTTGTCCCGAACAGTGATCAAAGTCACGATAACAACATTATTTTAAAATTTAATCACCTGATTTGACAAATATTAAACATTCTTGTTACAACCATTACCAGATAAATGCAATAATGCTCAAAAGTTATGGGGTCACTCTTTCACCTGAGAATAAGTTATGCAACAGTGTGACGGTATTGACCAATGTAATCAGGACGGTTATTAGTGGTATAACGATTTTTAAATTCGGGCTGCTAAAACGCTGATTTGCTGTTATTTCGTCGTAAACTGAAAACGTTCCATCAAGCGCCTTTGCTCTGTACCCTGCCAATTCCGCTGTCGCAGAGCTGTGTGCAACATAACAAACTGGTAACGTAATCAGGCACGAGCCGAAGGCAAATCCCCCCCGGCAGTCTTAAGCAATAAAGGCGCTAAGGAGACCATAAATGTCTGATGCAAAAGCAAAAATCACCCTAGGTGGTGATACTGCTATCGAACTGGATGTGCTAAAAGGCACGCTAGGCCAGGATGTTATTGATATTCGTAGTCTTGGTTCAAAAGGCGTATTTACCTTTGACCCTGGTTTCACTTCAACCGCATCGTGTGAATCTAAAATCACGTTTATCGACGGTGATGAAGGTATTCTGCTCCACCGTGGTTTCCCGATCGATCAGTTAGCGACCGAGTCCAACTACCTTGAAGTCTGCTACATCCTGCTGAACGGCGAAAAGCCGAATCAAGCCCAGTACGAAGAGTTCAAAACCACCGTTACCCGCCACACCATGATCCACGAGCAGATTACCCGTCTGTTCCACGCGTTTCGTCGCGACTCGCACCCGATGGCGGTGATGTGCGGTATTACCGGCGCGCTGGCGGCGTTCTATCACGACTCCCTGGACGTTAATAATCCACGCCACCGAGATATCGCGGCGTTCCGCCTGCTGTCCAAAATGCCGACAATGGCAGCGATGTGTTACAAATATTCAATCGGCCAGCCTTTTGTTTATCCGCGCAACGACCTCTCCTACGCGGGTAACTTCCTGAATATGATGTTCTCCACGCCGTGTGAAACCTACGAGGTTAATCCGGTACTGGAACGCGCCATGGACCGTATTCTGATCCTGCACGCTGACCACGAGCAGAACGCGTCAACCTCAACCGTCCGTACCGCAGGCTCCTCAGGCGCGAACCCGTTCGCCTGTATCGCTGCGGGCATCGCCTCCCTGTGGGGACCGGCGCACGGCGGCGCGAACGAAGCGGCGCTGAAGATGCTGGAAGAGATCAGCTCCGTTGAGCACATTCCGGAATTCGTTCGTCGCGCGAAAGATAAAAATGACTCTTTCCGCCTGATGGGCTTTGGCCACCGCGTGTACAAAAACTACGACCCGCGCGCCACCGTCATGCGTGAAACCTGCCATGAAGTGCTGAAAGAGCTGGGCACCAAAGACGATCTGCTGGAAGTGGCGATGGAGCTTGAGCACATTGCGCTCAACGACCCGTACTTCATCGAGAAGAAACTCTATCCGAACGTCGATTTCTACTCCGGTATCATCCTGAAAGCGATGGGTATTCCGTCCTCCATGTTTACCGTTATCTTCGCGATGGCGCGTACCGTAGGCTGGATTGCCCACTGGAACGAAATGCACAGCGACGGCATGAAAATTGCCCGTCCGCGTCAGCTGTACACCGGCTACGACAAACGCGATTTCAAGTGCGACATCAAGCACTAAGCCAGGTTTCGGCAACAAAAAACGCGCCTTAAGGGCGCGTTTTTTTATGGCTGCGATATCGCCGCTATCTGAGCACCCTTCAGGGCAGACGAAACGCCAGTTGAACGTCATTGAGGCTATCGAACGCCTGAGATGATTGCTGCTGCAGGCGCGGAAGATCGAGCTGATGCAGCAGTTGGGCTACGGGAGAGGACGAGCGGACCACCAGCACCGCGCTGGAAATCTCTTTGGCCAGCGCCTGCGCGGACGGATTATCCAGCGGACAAATGTTCAACCCGACCTTATCCAGCGGAATCAGCGATGCCTGCTGATGCCAGACGCCGGTATCAATTTCGCCGAGAAAAACGGAACGCGGCAGCAGGGTAAAATCCACTTCCACATACTCATAATCCGCTTCCGGGAACTGGGCTCGCGTCAGCCGCTGATGATCGCTGGAATGAAAATCGATGCCGACGCGCGGGCGCCGGGATAATGCCGCATCGGTTTTCTCCACCACCACCAGACTACCCGGTCGATAGTAGCTTCCGTAGCCGACGTCAAAGAGCTCGAAGCCCTGTTCGGCGGCATCCGCCATCAGCATTTGTGCAGAGCCGGAAGAGAGCAGAACAATATCCACCGCATGATGCTCAAAAGCGGCCAGGCGCGAACGCGCGCCGCGCAGATAGCCGACGGTGGTGACCACACCCCAGCATTCGGACTGTTGTACAAACGCGGAGGCCACCTGCGTCGCTTCGAGGGAGCCTCGAGGCGGCAGCAGGATATGCACCGGCGGCATGCGCGCGGCGTCCCAGAGCGTCGGGAAATCCCAGGAGACCACAAACGTCCCCTGGTGCCCGCGAGAGACGAGATTGACCGCGCCGTCTTTTTTCAGCTCCTGCAGCGCCTTTTGCACCGTACCAGAGCCAATATCCAGCACCTCCTGAAACCAGGAGGTGGTCGGCAGACGGCCGGATAGCCCAAGCGAGATAATCGTGCGGGCAATAAATGCGACCGGAGAAAGCTGTTTCGCATCGTGCGCAATAACCGTCATTGTTTCCGTCAACTCTTACTGTTCCAGAAGCCGCAGCGCCCGTTCAACGCTGTGGTTTTCATGCACCACGGCATTCAGCGCGCGAAGCACGCCGGCCGGCCGCTGCGCGCGGAAAATACGTCGTCCAAACATGACCCCTTTCGCTCCCGCCTGCATGGCATCGGCCGCCAGCTGCAGCGTTGACTGCGGATCTTCGCCGCCCGCACCGCCTGCCAGCAGCACCGGAGTATAGCAGGTGCTTGTTACCGCAGCAAAATCCTCCACCGAGCCGGGCCAAAGCGCCTTCACCAGATCCGCGCCGATATCGGCGGCAATGCGGCAGTACATACTCATCACCCCGGCGCTAAGCGCGTCGGGATCGATGCCCTCCAGCGCCGAGCGGGGTTCGATAATCACCGCGATACCGTATCGTTCACATTCGCGAACAATACGCGCGTTGCGCGCAATTTCCGCCTGTTCCAGCGCCGTATCCTTCTGCCCGAGGTACATATAGGTCATCACTGCATCAATACCGCTGGCGGCCACCTCGCTAATTTCTGCCAGCTGCACCAGCACGCCTTCGCTGCGGCCATCTTTTCCCGGCGTATAGATCGAACGCGCGTGGTTTTTCCAGTCGAGATGCAGCACAAACCCCGGCCTGTCGCGCCCCATAAACGTCTGATCCACCAGCGGGATCATCCCCGGCGAAACCATCACCCCATCCGCGCCGCGCAGCTGGGCAAAGACGGTTTCAATATCCCTGCGGGTTTTCAGCCCCGACGGTGGGCCGGACATCACCCCGTGGGAGGCGGCGACGACCACCGCGTGCCCTGTTTCCGGGCGCAAAATACGACTTAAACGAACTGCCTTGCCGGTACGGGAATCCATCTTGCTCTCCTTCACAAAGTTGACTAAAAAAATAAAATGCAATTTGCAGCTTTCTGCAAATTGATCGTATATTAGCCATCAACACGATGTCAATGAATTATCCCTGAGCGCGTTTTCTCCGCCAGACCGCCAGGATGTTCTCTACAATTGTCAATGCAGGAGTTGGTATGCCGGACATTTCTCATCTCATTAGCGCCTTGAAAAATATATTGCCAGAACAGCAGGTACTGAGCGACCGCGAAACCCTTCAGGCCTCAAGCCACGATACCTGGCCACTGTCGACAAAGCTCAGGCGCTTAGGGTGCCATGATTACCAGGCGGACGTTGTGGTGAAGGTCACCGATGAGCAACAGATCCAGCAGGTGCTGGCGCTGGCGACGGCGAACGATACGCCGGTCACCCCTCGGGCCCTGGCATCTTCGGTCACCGGACAGCCGCTACCCACGCGGGGCGGTATCGTCCTCGATCTCAGCGGCATGGCGCATCAGCGCGCAATCAATACGACCAACCTGACCGTCGAAGTCTCCGCCGGCTACAACGGCGGTCAGTTGGAAGATGAACTGCAGCAGATGGGCTGGACGCTAGGACACTCACCGCAATCGCTGTACCAGTCCAGCGTTGGCGGCTGGCTATCAACGCTGGCGACCGGCCAGTTCTCCTCTTACTACGGCGGAATTGAAGATCTCATTACCGGCTATACGGTTATCCTCGCAACGGGCGAAAAGGTACGGCTGAAAGCCTCGCCGCGCGCGGCGATGGGGCCGGATCTACGCCAGCTTTTTATCGGCGCCGAAGGAACGCTGGGCGTCGTAACCTCGGTGCAGCTTAAGATATTCCCGCTGCCGCAAACCCGTCTTTACGACACCCTGGAGCTGCCCTCCGTCGAAGCCGGACTGCAGATCATGCGCGAACAGGCGATGGCCGGGCTGCGCCCTTTCCTCCTCCGGCTGTACGATCCCACCGAGGCCCGCCACGCGATGCAAAATCCGGCTCAGGACAAGCCGGTGATGTTCCTCGGCACTCAGGGCGTTGAGGCCGTCGCCCGCGCAGAAATGGACGCATTTATGACCCTTGTCCAGCGTCACGGCGGCAAATCGATCGGCCCTCAGGGCGTACTGCAGTGGATGGATCGCCGCTTCGACTTCTCAACGGTCGAAAAGCTGCTGGATTGCAGCGGCGGCTTTGCCGAAACCATCGAAGTCGCTCATACCTGGGACGGTATTGCCGGCCTGTATCACGACCTGAATCAAACGCTGACGCCGCTGGCCGGCGAAGTTCTCTCGCATTTCTCCCACGTCTATCCGCAGGGGACCTCCATGTACATGATCCTTCTCGGGCACGAAGCCAACGATGCTGAGGCGGTCGATAAGCTGCGCACTATCTGGCGGGAGGCGATGCGCATCTGCCTGGCGCACGGCGCCGAGCTCTCGCACCACCACGGCGGCGGACTGGTACGCTCACCCTATGCCCGGGAATCGCTTGCTTCGGCGCATATTCTGCTGCGACGCGTCAAGCAGGCGCTCGATCCAAACGGCATTCTCAACCCAGGCAAATTGGGGCTGTAACGCTTAACTGAGGGTCATCACCATGTGGTTTCTCGGCATTGATATTGGCACCACGCATATAAAAATTATCGGCATCGACGAAGACGGTCAGCCGCTGGCGGTGAAAAAGTGCCGCACGCCCGTCCTCCAGCGCGACGGGCTGACCTTCCACGATGCTCAGGCGGTTTGGCAAACCGTGGCGGCGCTTATCATCGACTACTCCCGCAGCGAGGCCCGCTCCTGCGGTCCGCTGGCGGCGATCTCCATCGGCACCTTCGGCCAGGAGGAGTCGGTGGCGGTCAATCGCTATGGTGATGTTATCTATCCATCGCTGGCGTGGTGGGAGAACTACCCTGCCGCCGCGCTGCCCGACGACGTTCATCTCTGGCTGGATAGCCAGGCGCATTACGCTGTTTCCGGGATGCGATCGCGCCCGAACCAGAGTCCGGAACGGCTGAGCTGGATACGCCAGCAGCATCCCGATCTCTGGAGGCAAATCGACCAGTGGGTAGATTTCGGCAGCTACACCATGTGGCGTTTAACCGGCGAATGGCGGGCCTGCACGTCGCAAATAACCCACTCGCAGTGCGTCGATTTACAATCGATGCGCCTCCATGAACCCACGCTGGATAGGCTCGGACTGCGCCCCGAAATTTTCCCGGCGACGGTTAACACCGGCGAGCACTGCGGGGAGATTAGCCCTCAGGCTCTTCCCGGAGTGGCGCTGCACCCGGCAGCCTGCGTTTTTGCCGGCGGGCACGATCAAATTATTGCCGCCTGGGCGGTTCAGAGTCGCCAGCCCACTCACGTCTTCGATTCGATCGGCACCTCGGAATATCTGATGGTGCTGACGCCCCACTTCCCGGATACGCCGATCGCCTGGCAGCTTGGCGTGGATATCGAACGAACCTGGCAGCCGGGAGAATTTGTCATGGGCTGTGCGACGCCGTCGGGGAAAATCATTCAGACGCTGGCGGAACTGCTCTATCAGGGGGATTACGATCCGCTGTTTCGCGAGCTGCTCGAGGAGGCGCACACGCCTGGCGTGTCGGTCTCGGTTAATGAAGACGAATCTCTGGGCCTGTTTTCACTGCACCATTTGCCTGCCGGTGTTCAGCCGGCAAGCATCGTGCAGGCAACCCTGAACCATATCGCCGATCGCGCATTTCGACTGCTGACCAGGATGTGCGAGATTGGCGCAATCCGCCCTCAGGATGCCGTGCTGATGGGCTCGCTATTCCAGCGTAAGGAGATGCTTGAGCACCGCAAACGCCGTTGGAAAATGCCGCTGTTCGTCAGCGAGCTCGCTGAACCGGTTGCCACGGGTGCCGCCATGATCGCTCGCGAAAGCTGGCTCATTACCACTCACCGGGAGAACCGCCTGTGAACGTGCTTATCGCCTCGCTGAATACGGCTATTGAACGCCTGCTGCTGGTCGACCAACAGTGCCCCGGAACGGTCCATCGCCTGCTGAACGATAAAACCCTGGCCGGCGGGAAAGGGGTAAACGTGGCGCGCGTTTTACGCCAGCTTCAGCGACAGCTGGAAAACGCGCCGGAGCCCCTGCTGCTCGGTTTTCTTGGCGGCGCGACGGGTCGGCTATGCCGCGAGCTGTTGGCCGAGGAAAGGCTGGACGGACGCTGGTGCGAGATTGCCGCGAGCACCCGCATCTGCGAGGTGGTGACGGAGCAAAAAGCACCGGACAAAGCCAGCGTCTACAACGCCGTTGGCCCGGCTATTCAGCCCGAGGAATACCGTCGTTTGTGGAGCATGCTGGCGACGGAGCTTCCTCGCGCCAGCGCCGTTGTTTGCACCGGTTCTCTGGCGCAGAACCTGACGCCGGACGAGTACGGGCGCTGGATATCCCTGGCCCGCGAACACGGCGTCCTTTCGCTGCTCGATACCCACGGGGCCGCGCTGCTGCAATCCGCCGCCGCGCTGCCTGACATCATCAAAATCAACCGCGATGAGCTGCGGCAGGCCAATGCAGAGACGGCGGACGATTTACCCGGCTACTGGCTCACGCAGGGCGTGCGCTGCGTGATTATTACCGATGGACAGCAGCCAACCCAGGCGCTTACCCCGGACGGAAATTTTACAGTCACCGCCCCCGCCGTGGCGACGCTCAGCGCGGTTGGCTCTGGCGATGCGTACTGCGCCGGGCTCATCGCCAGCCTGCTGGCCCGGCCGCAGTTGGGCTGGGCGGCGCACCTGACGCTCGCGGCGGCCTGCGGCGCGGCCAATGCGGCCAGCTCAACGGCAGGCCTGGCCGCCGACGTCAGCCTTCATGTATTACAACAACGCTGCGCGGTAAGCGCGGTACGCTCACCCGCTTAATAACGGAGTGTATTATGGTCAGTCATGCCTCTATCTCAGCAAAAAACGCCTGGATGCGTAACGTTCTGTTGATCTCCATTGTGACCGCCGTCGGCGGGTTTCTGTTTGGTTTTGATAACGGCAGTATTTCCGGCTCCGTCGGTTTTTTACAAAGCAAATTCACCCTTGATGCGAACGGTATCGGCTGGGTGACGTCGTCGATTATCGTGGGCTGTATCATCGGCGTTGCGCTGGCGGGGCCGATTTCCGATGCGGTAGGACGAAAAAAAGTTCTGCTGCTGACGGCGCTGATTTTTATTTTTGGCGTACTCGGCCAGGCCATGGCGACCTCGGCGGAGATGCTGGTGTGGTTTCGCATCCTCGTGGGGGTGGGTATCGGCGTGGAAACAACCATCGCGCCGCTCTACATCGCCGAGGTGTCCCCGGCGCACATTCGCGGTCGGCTGGTGTCGTTAAATCAGCTTTTTAACTGCGTGGGCAATCTGGCCATTTTTTCGATTGCGGCAATCATCGCCAGTAGCGCCAGCGAAGCGTGGAATATCGAATACGGCTGGCGGATTATCTTCGCGACCGGCATCGCCCCGGCGGTAATCTTTCTGATCCTGCTGGCATGGGTGCCGGAAAGCCCACGCTGGCTGCTGCGCAAGGGGCATGATGCGAAGGGGCTCGAGGTGCTGCGAAAAATTAATCCGGATGAAGCAACGGCCAGGCAGCAGCTGGCGGCGATCCAATCCGCGTTACAAAATGAAAGCCAGTCCCGGCTGAGCGAGCTGTTTGCCCCCCGCCTGCGTAAGGCGCTGATCGTCGGCTTTTGCGTGGCGCTGTTTCAACAAATTACCGGGATTAACGCCATTTTTTACTACGCCCCGGAAATCTTTAAAACAGCGGGTGTGGATGTCAGCGGCGCGATGTCTTTTACCGTGCTGATTGGCCTGACGCTGGTTATTTCGACCCTGCTCTCCATGTGGATCATTGATAGAGTCGGACGCCGTTCGCTGCTGATTTTCGGCTCTATCGGTATGACCATTGCGCTAACCTGCATTGGGATGCTGTTCCGCGCCAGCGAAGCGCACACCACCCTGCTGCTGCTGAGTATTCTCGCCTATGTGGCTATCTTCGCCGTCTCTTATGGCACCGTGGCCTACGTCATCATCGCAGAAATATTCCCTATTCAGGTCCGCGGCGTGGCGGTTTCTATCGCAACGTTTGCCCTTTGGGGAGGCAACTTCTTCGTGTCACGCTTTTTCCCGGTCCTCGTGGAAAATATCAGTGCGGCAGGCACATTCTTTATTTTTGCCGCCACCTCGGCGGTCGCGCTAATTTTTGTCCTGACTATGGTTCCTGAAACTAAAGGCAAGACCCTGGAGGAAATAGAACTCGAATTACACCATAAATAATCCTTTGCCCACGGCGGGAGCGTTTCACCACCTGACACCCTGTACCCTATTTTACTTATATACATAACACTATCCGGAGTACATTATGAGACCTGGAAAAATCCTACATCCGCAAATCGCCTCAGCGCTAGCCAGTTTAGGACATGGCGACATTATATTAGTTACCGATGCTGGTGCACCGATTCCCGCTAACGCGAACCGCATCGATCTTGCCTTTTATTCCGGGAGCATCGATCTTCTTGAAATTCTCGCCGTCCTGCGCAATGAAATTTTCATCGAAGAAGTTATTTTTGCCGACGAGGTCCCGGATAATAATCCAAAACTACTCACCTGCGTAACCGAGATATTTACCGGCAGCGGTGCCGACTTCACCTTGATTCCGCACAGCAATCTTGTTACCGATATTTATCCGCGGGCTAAAGTGACTATTCGTTCCGGTTCACTGATGCCCTGGGGAAACTTTGCGCTGGTTGCCAGCACCGATCCTGATGCCTGGTTCGACGACTCCATGAAAATCATCCCGGAATATATTGAACGTTCCCGACGGATTACCGACAAGGCCGTACCCAGAATAAAAAAAATTTACTGACGGATGCCTGCACATGAATACAACACATCATATGAGTTATAAACTGTCCCTCATTGCCTCATTAGCGGGGTTGTTGTATGGATTTGATTCCGCAGTTATCGCCGGGGCAATCTCTCATCTCAGTAAATATTTTTCACTCGATGCTATCGGTACAGGGTGGGCGGTTTCTTCGGTAGTGTTAGGGTTTATGATAGGCGCGCTGAGCGGGCAGTTTATCAATAACGCTTTGGGGAGGAAAAAAGCCTTGCTAATCTCCGGGTTACTGGTTTTTTTAGCGGGGATATTTACCGCGTTCCCCTATAACTTTACCCTGTTTATCCTGTTCAGGATCCTTGGTGGCGTCGGCGTCGGCCTGGGTTCGGCTACCGCCCCCGTGTATATCGGCGAAATATCGGCACCGGAAATACGCGGTAAAACGCTGGGGTTTTATCAGATGATGATCGCTTTCGGCATCCTGCTGGTCTATCTGGTCAATGCGCTGGTCGCCGCCCAGGCGCCAGACCAGGCGTGGGCGACTCAATATTCATGGCGCTTTATGTTAGGCGCGATGGCGCTTCCCGGCTGTTTGTTTATGGTCCTCGTCTGCTTTTTGCCAGAATCCCCACGTTGGCTAATGGGTAAAAACAGGGATGCCGAAGCAAATAAGATAATGAAATATATTAATGGCGAGGGCTATGACTGTACCGCTGAATTGTCGGAAATTAAACGCTCATTTGCCGATTGCGGAGCCGGAAACTCAGGGGCCACCACCTCACTATTATCGAAAAAATACCGCCGGGTATCATTTACGATCTTCGCCATGGCACTGCTGGCAAATCTTTGTGGCATTAACGCCGTCCTGTATTATGGCAACGTATTACTTGAAAATATTGGCATCGCCAACGAACGCACCGCCTATTATCAGCAAATTATTATCGGAATCGCATTTTTTGCCGCTGCGGTATGGGCCGTGTATCGGGTGGATAAATATGGCCGACGTAAGCTCCTGGTCGTCGGATCGTTTGTCTGCTTTGTATCGCTTACGCTGCTCGGAATTTTAATCTGGATGGGCGTCACCAGCATCTTTATGCTGGTGATTATGATTATCTATATTTTATTTTTTGGCGGAACCGTCGGACCTATTCTATGGATAATTATCCCGGAGCTGTCACCGAACATTATTCGCGGTAAGCTGATGTCATGGGCGACATTTTTAATCTGGAGCGGTAGTTTTATTGTCTCCCAGACTTTCCCGATGCTGACGGATAGCCGCGTGCTCAACGAGTGGTTCAACGGCAGTTTCCCTTTCCTGCTCTATGGGTTGTGCTGTCTGCTGTGGTTTTTACTCAATCTCTTCTGCGTAACGGAGACCAAAGATAAATCCCTAGAGCAAATCAGCGCCGAGATGAGCTCGGCCTGAATACGACACGACCCGCCGGCAAAAAATCACGCTAACCCTGCCCGCCTACGCACAGGGTTTGCAAGCCGCTTTAGTGCTGGCAGCCTGGGCACCAGTAGAACGGCCTCGAGGAGAGCATGGTTCTCTCGATAAGCGTGCCGCAGCGTTCGCAGGGCTCGCCGTCGCGGTGGAAAACCTTAAAGCGAAACAGCGCCCCGTGGTGCCGATTTTCATCCACCTGGCCGCGGGTAGTGTAGGACAGACGCGGGATCGCCAGCAGCGCCTGCGCCAGGGCATCGAGCTGGCTGTCCGTCAGCGCCGAGGCCTTGTGCCACCCGGTCAATCCCACCTGCCAGAGAATCTCAACGCGCAGATAGTTGCCCAGCCCGGCGAGGAATGCCTGGTCCAGCAGCAGGCCGGAAAACTGACGCTGACGGAATTTTGCCGACAGCAGGCGGGCCTTGACCTCTTCCACCGTCAGGCTCATATCCAGCACGTCAGGGCCGACCCGGAGTAAGAAAGGGTGAACCGCCAGCTGCGCCGGGGTCAATATTTCAATATCCGAAGCGCTGTAGAGCAGCACCGCCTTCTCCGCCGTCTGCAGCCTGACGCGCAGAATGCGGTTGGTCGACGGCTGCTCTCCTGCCGCGACCACGCGCCACACGCCGTACAGCTGATTGTGGCTGTACAGCGTCAGCCCGCCGGAGAAATGCGTCAACAGCGCTTTACCGCGCGTCTCAATATGCGTCACCTGCTGGCCCACCAGCTCAGACTGCCAGGGCTGCAGCTGCGGGAAGGCAAACCACACCTCGGTCAGAGGTTTGCCTTTAATCGCCAATTCCAGGCTATCCGCCGCGCGGCGGATTTCCGGACCTTCCGGCATAATATCGTCCTTCTGTTAGTGCGTCGCGCCGCCGGTAACGCTGAGATCGTCGTCATGAGTCAATGATACGGCAATCGCCGTTTCCAGCGCCGCGCGTATCGTTTCCAGCGCCATACTCGCCTCGCCGGGATGGGCCGCAGCCTGCTCCGGCAGATACGGAATATGAATAAAGCCGCCTTTTACGCCAGCCTGACCCTGCAGCTTATGCAACAGACCGTACATCACGTGATTACACACGAAGGTCCCCGCCGTTTGTGATACCGATGCGGGAATGCCCTGCTGGCGCAGCGCGGCGACGATCGCTTTGATCGGCACGCTGCTGAACCAGGCGGCCGGACCATCGGCCACGATCGGCCGATCGATCGGCTGCTGGCCCTTGTTATCCGGGATCCGCGCATCGTCGACGTTGATCGCCACGCGTTCAACGGTAATATCAGCCCGCCCTCCCGCCTGGCCAATAGCAAGGGTTAACACGGGCCTGAATTCATCCAGCGCGGCGTGAAGTACCGTCAGCGCCTCGTTAAAAACGCAGGGCAGCTGCCGCGCCACGACGCGCTCTCCGGCAATGATAGCGCCATCGAGTCGCTTTACCACTTCCCATGAAGGGTTAACCGCTTCGCCGTCAAACGGTTCGAAACCGGTGATCAATACGCCCGCCATGCTCCCTTCTCCTCTCCCGGCATCGTTATAGTATGTTGTAACTATCTACCCGTCTGGTCTTCCACCGCCGCGCTGACCTGAACGTGACGTCCGGCAAACGCCGCCCGTAGACGACGGGCAAACTCCAGCGCGTGCTCCCCGTCGCCGTGCAGGCAGACGGTTTCCGCCATAACGTGCGCCCACTCGCCGGTGACGCTGCGCACCCGGTGGTGCTGCACCATTTCCAGGGTCTGCGCCAGCGCCTGCTCCTCGTCGGCAATCAGCGCGCCGGGCTGTGAACGCGGCACCAGACTGCCGTCGGCCAGGTATCCCCGGTCGGCAAACACCTCCTGGCGGGTGGCTAGCCGGTAATGCTGGCCCGCCCGAATCAGCTCGCTGCCCGCCAGCCCCACCAGCACCAGCTCGGGGTTAAAGTCGCGAACGGCTCTGGCAATCGCATCCGCCAGCGGAGCCTCTTTTGCCGCCTGGTTGTAGAGCATTCCGTGCGGCTTGACGTGCCGCAGCTCGCCGCCCTCGGCGCGGACAATCGCGGCCAGAGCGCCAATCTGGTACAGCGTCTGGACGTAAACCGTCTCCGGCGGCAGCTGCATCGCGGTGCGGCCGAAGTTTTCCCGGTCCGGGAAGCTGGGGTGCGCCCCGACGGCAACGCCGTATTTTAGCGCCTCGCGCACGCACTGGTGCATCAGCAGCGCATCGCCGGCGTGAAAACCGCAGGCGATATTGGCGGAAGAGACCAGCTGTAAAAGAGCGCTGTCGTTGGCACAACCTTCGCCAAGATCGGCATTAAGGTCAATTATCATCGTTAAGCCTCCACGCCAGCTGGTCCAGGTAGCGCTGGCGGTCGGCGCGCGCTTTCAGCGCCTCCTCCAGCGAGCAGGGAACAAAGTGAATGGGCTGACCCAAAGGAATTTGCGCCAGCTGGTACATATCCGCCTCAATGATGCTCGCAATCCGCGGATAGCCGCCGGTGGTTTGCGCATCGTTCATCAGCACGATCGGCTGACCGCTATGCGGCACCTGCACCACGCCGGGCAGCAGGCCGTGAGAGAGCATTTCGCGATCGGTGGTGCGTATGAGCGGCTGTCCCTGCAGGCGATAGCCCATTCGGTTGCTCTGGGCGCTCAACTGCCACGGAGAGCGCCAGAAGGAGGCCTGCGAGGCGCTGTCGAATTCATGATATTCCGGCCCCGGCAGCGCGCGAATGCGGTTGCCGATCGGCAGCTGCCTGACGCCCTGCGGGCCGCTAAACTCGCGGGACGCTTTACCCGTCTTGAGCCGATCGCCGTCCTGCAGACGACGCCCTTCCAGCCCGCCAATGCCGACCTTCAGGTCCGTGCTGCGCGATCCCAGCACCACCGGCACGTCGATGCCCCCCGCCACCGCCAGATAGCTGCGGATACCGTACTGAGGATTTTTTAGCACCAGATGCTGACCGGCTTTCGCCGCCGTCCGCCAGCCGACCCATACCGGCCTGCCGTCCACCGTCGCCTCACAGGCGGCGCCGGTCAGCGCAAACCAGCAGTCGCGTTCAAACGCAATATCCACCTGCCCAAGGGTGATCTCCAGAGCGGCCGCATTGGCGTCATTCCCTACCAGCAGGTTAGCGATCGTCAGCGACGGCTTATCCAGGGCGCCGCAGCGGCTGATGGCCGACCGACGCAGCCCTTCCCGTCCGCCGTCCTGCACCGAGGTGTACATCCCTGCGCGGATCATCTTCAACATAGGCCCTCCTTTTGCGGCACAAAGCGTACCCGGTCGCCAGATCGCAGCAGCGCCGGCTCTTGATGCTGGGCATCAAATAGCGCCAGCGGCGTGCGCCCCAGCAGCTGCCAGCCGCCCGGCGTCGCCAGCGGATAGACGCCGGTTTGCGCGCCGCCGATGCCGACTGAACCCGCCGCAACCTGCAGGCGCGGCTCCGCACGACGCGGCATTGCCAGCTGCTCCGGCAGGCCGCCGAGATAGGGGAAGCCCGGCTGGAAGCCGAGGAACCACACCACGTACTCCACCGACGAATGCAGCTCCACCACCTGCTTCTCCGTCAACCCGCAGTGGCGCGCCACCTCGCCGAGGTCGGGACCCGCCTCTCCGCCGTAGATAACCGGGATCGCAATCTCCCGCGACTCAGGCTCCAGGGCTTCACTCTCTTCCCACCAGCGCTGTAAACGTTCAATCGCATCCCACGCCATGAGCTGCGGATGGCGCAGCACCACGGTGATATTGTTCATCCCCGGTATCACATCCACCGCATCTTCATGGTCCGCCAACCGCTGGGCCAGGCGCCAGATGCGCTTTTGGCTTTCCAGCGTCACCGGGGGCTCCAGCTCCAGAACTACCGCCGTTTCGCCTAGCAGATAACAACGCGCTCGCTGCACTTTTCTCTCTCCCTTAGGCCGGGTTGGGGATATCAATAAACGTGACGTCCAGATCGGTATTTTCCGTCAGCCATTCGCTGAGGGCGCGAATGCCGCCTCGCTCGGTGGCATGGTGCCCGGCGGCATAAAAATGCAGCGACTGCTCGCGCGCCGAGTGAATGGTTTGCTCCGACACTTCGCCGGTAATAAAAGCATCGACGCCAAAGCGCGCCGCGCTGTCGATAAAGCCCTGGCCGCCGCCGGTGCACCACGCCACCCGGGAGACTTTTTCCGGCCCGGTATCGCCGCACCACAGCGGTTTGCGGCCCAGACGCGCTTCAACCCACGAGGCCAGCTCGAGGCCGGAGACCGGCATCGACAGTTCGCCCCACGGCACCAGGGGTTCAATTTCGCCCTTGATAGTAATACCCAGCAGCTGGGCCAGCTGCGCGTTATTGCCCAGTTCAGGGTGAGCATCCAGCGGCAGGTGCCAGCCGTAGAGGTTGATATCGTTGGCCAATAGGGTTTTCAGGCGCTGGCGTTTTATACCGCGAATCGCCGGCGCCTCTCCCTTCCAGAAATAGCCGTGATGGACAATCACCGCGTCCGCCTGCAGGCGGACGGCCTCATCCAGCAGCGCCTGGCTGGCGGTCACGCCGGTGACAATTCGTTGCACCGTCTCGCGTCCTTCCACCTGCAGGCCGTTCGGCGCATAGTCGCTAAAGGCCGCGCTATTGAGCTTTTCGTTAATGAGTTGTTCCAGTTCGCTATTTTTCATTGCCGCTCCATCAGGTCGTCAGGTTATCTGCGAAGATAACATAACGATAACCTCGCTGACCGTCGATAGCACGCGCGCGACGCGCTCTATTTTGACTTTTAGCTTAAAGCCGCAATTTGTCTACCCACCACTTCGCGCATTCGTGTATATTTATGCACTATTACAGCATATTAAATAAGCAGAAAGCCTTTTAGACCATGAATTTCACTACTAAAGCGCTGTTCATGCAGGAAGATCGACTTTCGTTTTACGGCAGGAACTGAGCGTTACATGAACACACAATCATCGCAGCCGCGCGCCATCTACTACGTCGTCGCGCTGCAAATCTGGGAATATTTCAGTTTTTACGGTATGCGGGCGCTGCTGATTTTGTACCTCACCAATCAGCTTAAGTATGATGATAACCACGCCTACGCCCTCTTCAGCGCCTACTGTTCCCTGGTTTACGTTACGCCGATCCTCGGCGGCTTTCTGGCCGATAAGCTGTTAGGCAACCGCATGGCGGTGATGATCGGCGCGCTGCTGATGGCCATTGGCCACCTGGTGCTCGGTGCCAGCGAAATCGCCCCCACCTTCCTCTACCTGTCGCTGGCCATTATCGTTTGCGGCTACGGGCTGTTTAAGTCCAACGTCAGCTGCCTGCTCGGTGAGCTATACGAACCGACCGATCCGCGTCGCGACGGCGGCTTCTCGCTGATGTACGCCGCGGGCAATATCGGCTCGATTATCGCGCCTATCGCCTGCGGATACGTGCAGGAAGAGTACAGCTGGGCAATGGGCTTCGCGCTGGCGGCCATCGGCATGATCGCCGGGCTGGTGATTTTCCTCTGCGGCAGCCGTCATTTCCGCCACACCTCCGGCGTCAATCGCGAGGCGCTGCGCGCCCGCCACTTTCTGCTGCCGAACTGGGGCTGGCTGCTGGTGCTGCTGGTGGCTACGCCGCTGCTGATTACGGTGCTGTTCTGGCAGGAGTGGTCGCTCTATGCGCTGATTGTCGCCACCGTCATTGGCCTCGCGGTGCTGACAAGGATCTATCTGCGGGCGGATACCGCCAAACAGCGCCGGGATCTGCGGCTGATTATTATCCTGACCGGCTTCAGCCTGCTGTTCTGGGCCTTTGCCCAGCAGGGCGGCAGCTCCATTAGCCTCTACATCGACCGCTTCGTTAACCGCCACGTGATGAGCTACGAAGTCCCGACCGCAATGTTCCAGTCGGTGAACGCCTTTGCGGTGATGCTCTGCGGAATGGTGCTGGCGTGGCTGGTCAAAGAGAATATCAGCGGCAACCGCACCGTGCGCATCTGGGGCAAATTTGCGCTCGGCCTTGGCCTGATGAGCGCCGGCTTTTGTATCCTGACCCTGAGCGCCCGCTGGTCGGCAACCTACGGCCACTCCTCAATGCCGCTGATGGTGCTGGGGCTGGCGGTGATGGGCTTTGCCGAACTGTTTATCGATCCGGTGGCGATGTCGCAGATTACGCGGATTGAAATACCCGGCGTCACCGGCGTGCTGACCGGCATCTATATGCTGCTCTCCGGCGCCATCGCCAACTATCTGGCGGGGGTTATCGCCGACCAGACGTCGCAGGCTTCGTTCGATTCAGCCGGGGCGGCGCACTACGCGATTGAGGCCTACATCGACGTATTTAGCCAGATTACCTGGGGCTCGCTGGCCTGCGTCGGCCTGGTGCTGGCAATCTGGCTCTATCACTCCCTGCGGGTCAGGACCCGCCGCCTGGCGCTGGAGTAGCGCCTTTGCTGGCGGCTTCCCAGGCTGCCAGCGTCTCCAGCCGCGCCTGCTTGTGATCGACCAGTGGGCGCGGGTACGCCAGGGTTACGCCCTGCTTATCGGCCCAGAGCCACGGCTGGTGCTGGGCCTTTTCCGGCACCGCTGCCAGCTCCGGCAGCCATTGGCGAATAAACCGTCCCGCTTTATCAAACTTCTCGCCCTGAGTCGTGGGGTTGAAGATGCGGAAATAGGGCGCCGCATCGGTCCCGGTAGACGCCGCCCATTGCCAGCCGCCGTTATTGGCGGCTAAATCGCCGTCGATCAGCTGGCTGATGAAATAGCGCTCGCCGGCACGCCAGTCGACGCGCAGATCTTTAACCAGAAAGCTGGCAACAATCATCCGCAGGCGGTTGTGCATCCAGCCCGTTGCGTTGAGCTGACGCATCGCGGCATCGACAATCGGAAAGCCGGTGCGCCCCTCCTGCCACGCCTGCAGCCCCGGCGCATCGTCGCGCCACGCCACCCGGTCGGTCCAGGCGATAAACGGTCGCCCCTTGCACAGCCCCGGATAGTAAACCATCAGGTGGCGGTAGAACTCGCGCCAGATAAGCTCGTTGAGCCACACCGACCCGCCCTCGCCGTCCAGCGCGCCGGGCAGCTCCACCAGCAGACGATGCAGGCACTGGCGCGGCGAGAGTACGCCCGTAGCCAGGCACGGCGAAAGCCGGCTGGTGCCCTCCAGCGCCGGGAAGTCGCGCTGCTGGTCATAATCGGCGGCCTTATGCTGGCAAAAAGCGCGCAGGCCGGCGATGGCCGCTTTTTCGTCGGCGGCAAACAGCAGCGGATCGAACGCCGTCTGGGGGTAGTCAATCTCCGGCAGGGCGGCGGGCGTCAGCGGCCCGCTTTTACGCACCTTCGGCGCCGCCACGCACTCCGGCAGCGTCTCGCGCAGGCGGCGAACAAAGGCATTTTTGAAGGGCGTGAACACCTTATACATTTCACGACTGCCGGTCAGCACGCTGCCGGGCGGCAGCAGCAGGCTGTCGTCAAACCCCTGACACACCACGCGGCTCAGCGTTTTCTCCGCCGCCGCGTCGCGCTGGCGCTCGTTAATTTCATACTGATAGTTGTAAAACAGATGGCTGACCTGCTGCTCCTCGCAGAAGCGGGCCAGCAGGGCGACGCTGGCGGAGAAATCTGTCGCCTGCGCCACCTGCAGGGCGATACCGCGCTCGGCCAGCGCGGCCTGCAGGCTGCGCAGATGGCTGACGATAAACGCCGCCTGACGCGGCGCCATCGCGTGCTGACGCCACTGTTCGGGCGTGGCGATAAACAGCGCCAGAACCCTGGCGTCGGGATCGCGGCAGGCCGCAGCCAGCGCCAGATTATCGTGAATGCGCAGATCCGCGCGAAACCAGACCAGATGGGTGGCCATAAAACTCCTGCTCTTAATAGCGTCTCGTTAGTCCTGCGCCTCGGGCCAGGGATTGAAATAGCGCTGGCCGGCGAGCCAGGGATCGGGAAATTCGCTCATATAGTGTTGGAGGAGGCTCACCGGCGCAAGCAGCGGCTGCTCGCCGCGGCGATACTGGTCAATCAGCGAGGTCAGCTCCTGCTTCTGCTGCGCGGTCAAATGTTCGCGGAAATAGCCCTGAACGTGCATCAGCACGTTGGTGTGGTTGGCGCGGGTGGAGGGATGGGCCAGCAGCTTCACCAGCCGCTCGCGGTAGGCCACAAAAAATTCCTCCAGCGACGGCCAGCGGGCGATCTCCGCCACGAAGGGACCGATCTGGCGGTATTCAGGCTGTGAATGGGCCAGCAGTAACAGCTTATAACGGCTGTGAAAATCCATTAGCCGGCCGCGGGTCAGCCCGTCTCGGCGCAAATTATCCAGCTCGCGCAGGGTGTAAAGACGGGTTTGCTCATCGTCCTCTAGCCAGTTATCGCTCATGACGGCTCCTTTATCGTTAAGAGCTCTCAGTGTAAGCCACTACGGGCGAAAAAAAACCGCCGGTTTTCCGGCGGTTGCTTTATCAGTCGACAGGCTGGCTATCAGTAAAAATCAGCGGCGGCCTTTTCGGCCTGCGCCATCCATACCGGCTGTTCGCTGGTCTTAGCCCATACGCGGTGCAGCCAGCTGTAGTAGCGGGCTCTGTCTTTCCAGAACAGCATCAGCGGAAGTGCCGCAACGCCGGCCACGACGGCGAAAGCACGACGTAAGAAGACTACGTGAGCAGGATAGGTTTTGTATAACGCCATAATTTCTCTCCCTTATGTCAGGCCGGCAATCAACGCCGGTAAAGTTTCAATGTTTCTCTGTGCAAAATAATAGCGCTTTGGTTGTAATTTTACTACTCATCCGACCACTAAAAGCGGCCTATTTAGCCTTTATTTACATTCATCCGGTAACTGAGTTACATAAAAGTTAAATTAATACTAACCATTAGTTAAATAATGGTCTTTTGCATTTTTATACTTTTTTTACACCGCCCCCGTCGATTTTTGCAAAATCTTTGCGCCGTAATTCCTATCCTGCGGGTAAATCGTAAATACACCCGGAGGTGGATTGTGAGTGCAGGCGTAATCGCTGGCGTGGCGCTGGTGTTCCTGTTGCTGGCTTATTTGGTTTATGCCCTGATCAACGCGGAGGCATTCTGATGGCCGCTCAAGGATTTTTACTTATCGCCAGTTTTATTCTGCTGCTGATGGTTCTGGCCCGTCCGCTGGGAACGGTGCTTGCCAGAATGATCGCCGATACCCCGCTGCCCGGCCTCGCCGGGATAGAGCGCGGGATCTGGCGCGTCGCAGGTATTCGTTCGCAGGAGATGAACTGGTATCAGTATCTGTTTGCCATTCTGCTGTTTAACGCCCTCGGGCTGGCGGCGCTGTTTACGCTGCTGATGCTGCAGGGATCGCTGCCGCTTAACCCTCAGCATCTGCCCGGCCTCTCCTGGGACCTGGCGCTGAACACGGCGGTGAGCTTTGTCAGCAACACCAACTGGCAGGCCTACGCCGGTGAAACCACCATGAGCTATCTCAGCCAAATGGTGGGCCTGGCGGTGCAGAACTTCCTTTCGGCGGCAACCGGCATTGCGGTGATCTTCGCCTTCTCCCGCGCCTGGTCACGCCAGCAGGTGAGCACCCTCGGCAACGCCTGGGTCGACCTCACCCGCATCACGCTCTGGCTGCTGCTGCCGATCTCGCTGCTGATCGCCCTGTTCTTTATTCAGCAGGGGGTACCGCAAAATCTGCTGCCGTACCAGGCGTTCACCTCCCTGGAAGGCGTGCGCCAGTCGCTGCCGATGGGGCCGGTGGCGTCGCAGGAGGCGATTAAAATGCTGGGGACCAACGGCGGCGGCTTCTTTAACGCCAACTCGGCGCACCCGTTCGAAAACCCGACGGCGCTAAGCAATATGGTGCAGATGCTGGCGATCTTTCTGATCCCGGCGGCGCTGTGCTTTGCCTTCGGTGAAGCGGTGGGCGATCGCCGTCAGGGCCGGGCAATTTTGTGGGCCATGACGCTTATCTTCATCGTCTGCGCGGCGGTAGTGATGTGGGCGGAAACCCACGGCAACCCGCATCTGTTGACGCTTGGCGCCGATAGCAGCGTCAATATGGAGGGTAAAGAGAGCCGCTTTGGCATTTTAGCCAGCAGCCTGTTTGCGGTGGTGACCACCGCCGCCTCCTGCGGCGCGGTGAACGCCATGCATGACTCCTTTACCGCTCTGGGCGGCATGGTGCCGATGTGGCTGATGCAGATCGGTGAAGTGGTCTTCGGCGGCGTCGGATCGGGCCTGTACGGCATGCTGCTGTTCGTCATGCTGGCGGTATTTATCGCCGGACTGATGATCGGCCGGACGCCGGAATATCTGGGGAAAAAGATAGACGTGCGCGAGATGAAAATGATCGCCCTGGCGATCCTCGTCACCCCGACCCTGGTTCTGCTCGGTACCGCGCTGGCGATGATGACCGATGCCGGACGGGCGGCGATGTTTAACCCCGGCCCGCACGGCTTTAGCGAAGTGCTGTACGCCGTCACCTCGGCGGCCAATAACAACGGCAGCGCCTTCGCCGGCCTGAGCGCGGCCACCCCGTTCTGGAACCTGCTGCTGGCGTTCTGCATGCTGGTCGGTCGTTTCGCGGTCATCATTCCGGTGATGGCGATTGCTGGTTCGCTGGTCGGCAAAAAAATTCAGCCCGCCAGCACCGGCACGCTCGCCACCCATGACGTGCTGTTTATCGGCCTGCTGATCGGTACCGTGCTGCTGGTTGGCGCCCTGACCTTTATCCCCGCGCTGGCACTCGGCCCGCTGGCGGAACACTTCTCCTTACTTTAAGCGATGCGGAGCAACCTGTTATGAGTCGCAAACAATTAGCCCTGCTGGAGCCGACGCTGGTGCGCCAGGCGCTGCTGGACGCGGTGAAAAAGCTCAACCCTGCGGTGCAGTGGCGTAACCCGGTGATGTTCATTGTCTGGATCGGCAGCCTGGTCACCACCCTGCTCGCCGTCGGCATGACCAGCGGACATATCGCCGGCAGCGCCGGTTTTACCGCCGCCGTGAGCGTCTGGCTGTGGTTTACCGTGCTGTTCGCCAACTTTGCCGAAGCGATGGCCGAGGGGCGCAGTAAGGCCCAGGCCAACAGCCTGAAAGGCGTGAAAAAGACCTCATTCGCCCGTAAGCTGCGCGCCCCGCAGCACGACGCCCAGATCGACCATATTCCGGCCGAGGACCTGCGCAAAGGCGACGTGGTGCTGGTGGAAGCCGGGGATATCATTCCCTGCGATGGCGAAGTGATCGAAGGCGGCGCGTCGGTGGATGAGAGCGCCATCACCGGGGAATCGGCGCCGGTGATCCGCGAATCCGGCGGCGACTTCGCGTCGGTCACCGGCGGGACGCGCATTCTCTCCGACTGGCTGGTGATCCGCTGCAGCGTTAACCCCGGCGAAACCTTCCTTGACCGGATGATCGCGATGGTGGAAGGCGCCCAGCGGCGCAAAACGCCGAACGAGATCGCGCTGACGATCCTGCTCATCGCCCTGACGCTGGTGTTCCTGCTGGCCACCGCCACTATCTGGCCCTTCTCCGCGTGGAGCGGCAGCGCGGTCAGCGTAACGGTACTGGTGGCGCTGCTGGTATGCCTGATCCCCACCACCATCGGCGGCCTGCTGTCGGCCATCGGCGTCGCCGGGATGAGCCGCATGCTGGGCGCGAACGTCATCGCCACCAGCGGGCGCGCGGTTGAAGCCGCCGGCGACGTTGACGTCCTGCTGCTGGATAAAACCGGCACCATTACCCTCGGCAATCGTCAGGCCTCGGCCTTCCTGCCGGCCCGCGGCGTGGAGGAGCGAACCCTCGCCGACGCGGCGCAGCTCTCCTCCCTGGCCGATGAGACCCCCGAAGGCCGCAGCATCGTGGTGCTGGCGAAACAGCGCTTTAACCTCCGCGAACGCGACCTGCAGTCGCTGCAGGCGACCTTCGTACCCTTCACCGCCCAGACGCGGATGAGCGGCATCAACATCGACCAGCGCATGATCCGCAAAGGTTCGGTCGATGCCATTCGTCGCCACGTCGAGGCCAACGGTGGCCACTTCCCGGCGGACGTCGATAAGCAGGTGGAAGAGGTTGCCCGCCTGGGCGCCACGCCGCTGGTGGTGGCCGAAGGCGAGCGCGTGCTGGGGGTTATCTCGCTGAAAGATATCGTCAAGGGCGGGATCAAGGAGCGCTTTGCCCAGCTGCGCAAGATGGGCATCAAAACGGTGATGATCACCGGCGATAACCGCCTGACCGCGGCGGCGATTGCCGCCGAAGCGGGGGTCGATGATTTTCTCGCCGAAGCGACGCCGGAAGCCAAGCTGGCGCTGATTCGCCAGTACCAGTCAGAGGGTCGGCTGGTGGCGATGACCGGCGACGGCACCAACGATGCCCCGGCGCTGGCCCAGGCCGACGTCGCGGTGGCGATGAACTCCGGCACCCAGGCGGCAAAAGAGGCCGGAAATATGGTCGACCTCGACTCCAACCCGACCAAATTAATCGAGGTGGTGCATATCGGTAAACAGATGCTGATGACCCGGGGTTCGTTAACCACCTTCAGTATCGCCAACGACGTGGCGAAATACTTTGCCATTATACCGGCCGCCTTTGCCGCCGTTTACCCGCAGCTCGCCATGCTCAACGTGATGCGCCTGCACTCGCCGTCATCGGCGATCCTCAGCGCGGTTATCTTTAACGCGCTGATTATCGTCTTCCTGATCCCGCTGGCGCTGAAGGGCGTGAGCTATCGCCCGCTGTCAGCATCGGCCATGCTGCGCCGTAACCTGTGGGTCTACGGTCTTGGCGGGCTGCTGGTGCCGTTTGTCGGCATCAAAATCATCGATCTGCTGCTGACCCTGACCGGGTTGGTGTGAGGAAAATACCATGTCATTCATTCGTCCGGCCGTTGTGCTATTTATTCTGTTAACGCTGCTCACCGGCGGGCTCTATCCGCTGCTGACCACCGCCCTCGGGCAGTGGTGGTTCCCCCAGCAGGCGAACGGTTCGCTGATCCGCATTGATGGCGAGGTGCGCGGCTCCAGCCTGATTGGGCAAAACTTTACCGCCGCAGGCTATTTCCAGGGGCGGCCTTCAGCCGTCACCCAGACGGCGGATAGTCCGCTGGCGTCCGGCGGGAGCAACCTCGCCGCCAGCAACCCGGCGCTGGATAAAGCCATTGGCGAACGCGTAGAGGCGCTGCGGCGCGCCAACCCCGACGCCAGCCCACGGGTGCCGGTGGAGCTGGTCACCACCTCGGCAAGCGGGCTGGATAATGGCCTGACGCCGGCGGCCGCGCTGTGGCAGGTTCCACGCATCGCCAAAGCCCGCCAGCTGAGCGCCGAGCAGGTCACCCGGCTGGTGAATGAGGCGACGCAAAAACCGCTGGCCAGTTTTCTCGGCCAACCTGTGGTAAATATACTGCAGCTGAATATGGCGCTGGATGCCCTGAAGGATAACTAAAAATGAGTGACGAGCCGCTGCGCCCGGACCCTGACCGTCTGCTGCAACACGCCGCCGATCCGCATCGCGGCAAGCTAAAGGTATTCTTTGGCGCCTGCGCGGGCGTTGGTAAAACCTGGGCGATGCTGGCCGAGGCGCAGCGGCTTCGCGCCCAGGGGCTCGATATTCTGATTGGCGTGGCGGAAACCCACGGGCGCAAAGAGACGGCGGCGATGCTGGAGGGGCTAAGCACCCTCCCCCCGCGCCGTTTCTCCCACCGCGGGCGCTACGTTCACGAATTCGATCTCGACGCCGCCCTGGCCCGCCGCCCGGCGCTGATTCTGGTCGATGAGCTGGCGCACAGCAACGCCCCCGGCTCACGCCACCCTAAGCGCTGGCAGGACGTTGAAGAGCTGCTTGAAGCCGGCATCGACGTCTTTACCACCGTTAACGTCCAGCATCTGGAAAGCCTGAACGACGTGGTGAGCGGCATCACCGGCGTGCAGGTCCGCGAAACCGTCCCCGACCCGTTCTTTGATGCCGCCGATGACGTGGTGCTGGTGGACCTCCCACCCGACGATCTTCGCCAGCGTCTTAATGAAGGGAAAGTGTATATCGGCGGCCAGGCCGAACGCGCCATCGAGAACTTCTTTCGCAAAGGCAACCTGATTGCCCTGCGCGAGCTGGCGCTGCGCCGCACCGCTGACCGGGTCGATGAGCAGATGCGCGCCTGGCGCGACCGTCAGGGTCAGGAGAAAGTCTGGCACACCCGCGACGCTATCCTGCTGTGCATCGGCCACAATACCGGCAGCGAGAAGCTGGTACGCGCCGCCGCCCGCCTCGCCGCCAGGCTCGGCAGCATCTGGCACGCGGTCTACGTTGAAACTCCGTCTCTGCATCGCCTGCCGGAAGCCAAACGGCGGGCGATCCTCGCGGCGCTCAGGCTCGCCCAGGAGCTGGGCGCGGAGACCGCCACCTTGTCCGATCCTTCGGAAGAGAAGGCGGTTTTGCACTACGCCCGGGAGCATAACCTCGGAAAAATTGTTATTGGCCGTCAGCGCCAGCGCCGCTGGTGGGATCGGCAGGGTTTTGCCGACCGTCTGGCCCGCCACGCGCCGGATCTCGATCTGGTGGTGATTGCCCTTGATGAAAAGAGCGCCCCCCTGCCCGCCCGCGCCGGCGATAGCCGCAGCACGATGGATAAGTGGCGGCTGCAGCTGCAGGGCTGCTGCGTCGCGGTGGCCATCTGCGCGGTGATTACCCTCGTCGCCATGCAGTGGCTGGTGGCCTTTGAGGCCGCCAACCTGGTGATGATCTACCTGCTCGGGGTGGTGGTTATCGCCCTGCTGTACGGCCGCTGGCCGTCGGTGCTGGCGACGGTTATCAACGTCGTCAGCTTCGATCTGTTCTTTATCGCCCCGCGCGGGACGCTGGCGGTTTCCGACGTCCAGTATCTCCTGACCTTCGGAGTGATGCTCACCGTTGGCCTGGTAATCGGTAACCTCACCGCCGGCGTGCGCTACCAGGCCCGCGTCGCCCGCTATCGCGAGCAGCGCACCCGTCATCTGTATGAGATGTCAAAAGCGCTGGCGGTCGGACGCAGCCGGGAAGATATCGCGCTGACCAGCGAACGCTTTATCGCCTCGACTTTCCAGGCCAGGGGCCAGCTTCTGCTGCCCGACGAGAGCGGCGCTCTGCGCCCGCTGACTCAGCAGCCGGGGCTCACCTCGTGGGATGATGCGATTGCGCGCTGGAGCTTCGATAAAGGCCAGCCCGCCGGTGCGGGCACCGATACGCTGCCCGGCGTTCCCTACCAGATCCTGCCGCTGAAAAGCGCCGCCCGCAGCTGGGGGCTGCTGGTGGTTGAGCCGGATAACCTGCGCCAGCTGATGATCCCCGAGCAGCAGCGGCTGCTGGAGACCTTTACCCTGCTGGTGGCCAGCGCCCTCGAGCGACTGACGCTCACCGCCAGCGAAGAGCAGGCCCGGCTCAACAGCGAGCGCGAGAGCCTGCGTAACTCCCTGCTGGCGGCGCTGTCGCATGATTTACGCACCCCGCTGACGATCCTCTTCGGTCAGGCGGAAATACTGACCCTCGACCTGGCGAGCGAAGGGTCTAAACACGCGCCGCAGGCCAATGAAATTCGCCAGCACGTGCTCAACACCACCCGGCTGGTGAATAATCTGCTGGATATGGCGCGGATCCAGTCCGGCGGCTTTAATTTACACAAAGAGTGGCTCACTCTCGAAGAGGTGGTTGGCAGCGCGCTGCGGATGCTGGAGCCGGGTCTCGGCGGCCAGCATATTCATCTGGCGCTGCCCGACCCGCTGCTGCTGGTTCACGTAGACGGGCCGCTGTTTGAGCGGGTGCTGATCAATCTGCTGGAGAATGCGCTGAAGTACGCCGGACCGCAGGCGCAAATCGGCATTACGGCGCAGGCCGACGATCGCCAGCTGCAGCTCGACGTGTGGGATAACGGTCCGGGGATCCCCCAGGGCCAGGAACAGGCTATCTTTGATAAGTTCGCCCGCGGTCATAAAGAGTCAGCCATCCCAGGCGTAGGGCTGGGGCTGGCGATCTGCCAGGCGATCGTCGAAGTCCACGGCGGCACCATCGGCGCGCAAACGCGCCCTGAGGGCGGCGCCTGCTTCCGTGTTACACTGCCGCGAGAGGCGCCGCCGGAGCTGGATGAGTGGTGCGGCGACGCGCGAACTGACTGAAAGCACTAGCCGAGGAACCGTGATCAACGTTCTTATTATTGAAGATGAACATGCTATTCGTCGCTTTCTGCGCACCGCGCTGGAAGCCGACGGCATGCGCGTATTTGAAGCCGAAACGCTGCAGCGCGGTCTTCTCGAAGCCGCAACCCGCAAGCCTGACCTGACGATCCTTGATCTTGGCCTGCCCGATGGCGACGGCAGCGATTTTATTCGCGAAGTGCGCCAGTGGAGCCAGATGCCGATTATCGTGCTGTCGGCGCGCACGGAAGAGCAGGATAAAATTACCGCCCTCGATGCCGGCGCAGATGACTACCTGAGCAAGCCGTTTGGCATTGGCGAGCTGCAGGCGCGGCTGCGGGTCGCGCTGCGCCGTCACGCCGGAGCCCAGGCCGATGAGCCCATCGTCCGCTTTTCCACTATTCAGGTTGATATCCCGGCGCGGCGGATCCTGCGCGGCGAGGAGGAGATTCATCTGACCCCGATTGAGTTCCGCCTGCTGGCTGCGCTGCTGAATAATGCCGGCAAGGTGCTGACCCAGCGCCATCTACTGAATCACGTCTGGGGGCCGAATGCGGTGGAGCACAGCCACTATCTGCGAATTTATATGGGGCATCTGCGGCAAAAGCTGGAGGTTGATCCTGCGCGACCGCAGCATCTGCTGACCGAGACCGGCATTGGCTATCGCTTTATGCCTTAGGTTCGGTTGGAAGAGCGTCGGGCCGCGGCGAAAGCGTCGGGCCCGAGCGGGAGCATCCCCTCTTCCCGGCTAGCGTCGCGCTATCGGGAGAGGGTTCACCAGGCTATCAGGCGTTTTTCAGCACTTCGCTGACAATTTCTACCGCCTCTTTCTCAATCTGCTTGCGATGTTCTTCGCCGAGGAAACTTTCGCAGTAGATCTTGTAGGCATCTTCCGTGCCTGACGGACGGGCGGCAAACCAGCCGTTGTCGGTCATCACCTTCAGACCGCCGATCGACGCACCGTTACCCGGCGCGGCGGTCAGGCGAGCGGTGATCGGATCGCCCGCCAGCGTGCTTGCGCTGACCATCTCCGGCGACAGCTTCGACAGCGCCGCTTTTTGCGCGGAGGTTGCCGATGCCTGCAGGCGGTTATAGCTCGGCGCACCGAAGCGTGCGGCCAGCTCATCATAGTGCTGCTGCGGGTTTTTACCGGTGACAGCGGTGATTTCCGCGGCCAGCAGGCACATGATGATCCCGTCTTTATCTGTAGACCACGGCGTGCCGTCAAAACGCAGGAACGAAGCGCCCGCGCTCTCTTCACCGCCGAAGCCAAAGCTGCCGTCAAACAGGCCGTCAACGAACCACTTAAAGCCCACCGGCACTTCCACCAGCTTACGGCCAAGATCGCCGACCACGCGGTCGATCATCGCCGAAGAGACCAGCGTTTTGCCGACGGCAACCTCTTTGCCCCACTGCGGACGGTGCTGGAACAGATAGTTAATCGCCACCGCCAGATAGTGGTTCGGGTTCATCAGCCCGGCCGGGGTTACGATGCCGTGACGGTCGTAATCCGGATCGTTGGCGAAGGCCAGATCAAACTTGTCGCGCAGCGCCAGCAGGCCGGCCATCGCGCACTCGGACGAGCAGTCCATGCGGATAGCGCCGTCTTTATCCAGGTGCATAAAGCGGAAGGTTTGATCGACATGATCGTTAACGATGGTCAGATTCAGCTTGTAGTACTCGGCGATGCGCTTCCAGTATTCAATCCCGGAGCCGCCCAGCGGATCGACGCCAAGCTTAAGGCCCGCTTTTTGAATCGCCGCCATATCGACAATATCCGCCAGACCTTCAATAAACGGCTGAACCAGATCCTGCTCTTTCACGTGGCCGGAGGCCAGAGCGGCATCGAGGGAGATGCGCTTCACGCCCTGCAGGCCGGAAGCCAGCAGTTCGTTAGCCCGGTTCTCCACCACCTTGGTGACGTTGGTATCAGCCGGACCGCCGTTCGGCGGGTTGTACTTGATACCGCCATCTTCCGGCGGGTTATGCGACGGCGTAATGACGATGCCATCCGCCAGCGGACCACCCTTTTTGTTGTGCACCAGAATGGCGTTGGAAATCGCCGGCGTCGGGGTGAAGCCGTTGTTTTCCTGCACGATCACATCAACACCGTTAGCCGCCAGTACTTCCAGTACGGAAATAAAGGCCGGCTCGGAGAGCGCGTGGGTATCCTTACCGACGTAGCATGGACCGGTAATGCCGTTCTTCGCGCGATCTTCCGCAATCGCCTGAGCAATCGCCAGAATATGCTGCTCGTTGAAGTTATGGCGACCTGCGCTGCCGCGATGGCCAGAGGTCCCGAACTTCACCGCATGCTCCGCGTTGCCTGCTTCCGGCTTCAGTACGTAGTACTGGGCAGTCAGCTGGGCGACGTTAATCAAATCACTCTGTTGTGCAGGCTGCCCCGCACGCTTATCGATTGCCATTGCCTGATCCTTCTGATGCAAAGGTGAATAAAGCTAGATCGTGCCGCAAACCTTCTCAATCAACTCCGCAGGGAATTGCATTGACTGCATGATATGTTCAATCATGCTGCATTTACGGCCAGTATTGGTATTGGTGATCACCCACCACGGCGTGCCGGGGACCTGCTTAGGCTTGGTCTGATTGCCGCTTTTCAACAGGATGCGTGCATCTTCAGCGAAATAGGTTCGCGTACGCCCGTGCAGAGACTCGGTGGCCGCAGCAAACGCTTTGCTGTCCAGCGAGTAGAGCGTCGTCAGCACCAGCATAAAACGGTTTACCGCGCGCTTTTGCTCGGCGTATTCATCAGATAACAGCAGTTCGCGCACGGCGCGGACTTTATCCTTCACCGGGTTAACGGGCCTGGCCTCAACAACGGCGGTCGGAGCCGGCGCCGGCGCGGCTTTTGCAACGGCGGTGGCAGTCTGGGAAGCGGCGGAAAATTTCAGCATGCGCCGTAAAATGTCGGATGCACTCTCACCAATATGCTGGGTGTGGCTGGCAATATAGCGATAGAGATCATCATCAACTTCAATTGTTTTCATCTTAATCCAGTGCGATATCTTATTCTGAATACAAGTTGTCAGGATTATAAGGACAAATCCTAACCGCGGATAGCGTCAAACCAGGATGGCGGTAAAACTCAGATAGCTCTGGGTCTTGCAGCCGGATGGCAGAATGTCCAACATAATACCCTAACCCGACGGAGCGAAAAAAAGAACTTTGCCATGAAATTAAATAGCCGCGCGCAATCTGCACAAAATCCGCACAATAATTCCCCTGTCGTCCTGGTTCACGGCCTGTTTGGCAGCCTTGATAACCTGGGTATCCTCGCACGCGACCTGGTCGCCGACTACGATATCCTGCAGGTCGATATGCGCAATCACGGTCTTTCCCCGCGCGATCCGCAGATGACCTACGCCGCGATGGCTCAGGATCTGCTCGACACCCTTGACGACCTGCAGCTGGAAAAAGCGACCTTTATCGGCCACTCAATGGGCGGTAAAGCGGTGATGGCGCTTAGCGCCCTCGCGCCGGAACGCATCGACGGCCTGGTGGCTATCGATATCGCGCCGGTGGATTATCACGTCCGCCGCCACGACGAAATCTTTGCCGCCATCAACGCCGTGACCGCCGCCAGCGCCGCAACCCGCCAGCAGGCGGCGGCGGTCATGCGCGAGCACCTGCAGGAAGAGGGCGTGATTCAGTTCCTGCTGAAGTCCTTCGTTGACGGCCAGTGGCGGTTTAACGTACCGGTCCTGTGGGATCAATATAGCCATATCGTTGGCTGGCAGTCGGTTCCCGCCTGGCCGCATCCGGTCCTGTTTATCCCGGGCGGCAACTCTCCCTACGTGTCCGATGAGTATCGCGACGCGCTGCTGGCGCAGTTCCCGCAGGCCCGCGCGCACGTGATTGCCGGTGCGGGCCATTGGGTCCATGCGGAGAAACCGGAGGCGGTACTGCGCGCAATTCGCCGATATCTCTCCTCTTTAGCGGCATAACTGGCTAAAAACTGCCCGACCGCGCCGCAGAATGCCCGCGGTCGTTGGCGCAGCGGTTCGCCTGATGTATTATGGCGCGCTATCTGTGTCGGCAATGGCCCGACAACTCGTTTCCCCGAAGTCACTCTGAATCATGGCAAAAGAACAAACGGACCGTACGACATTAGATTTGTTCGCAACCGAGCGTCGCCCGGGTAGACCAAAGACCAATCCGCTTTCGCGCGACGAGCAGCTGCGCATCAATAAACGCAACCAGCTTAAACGCGACAAAGTTCGCGGCTTAAAGCGCGTGGAGCTCAAGCTCAACGCTGAAGCGGTTGATGCGCTCAATGAGCTAGCTGATGCCCGCAATATGAACCGTAGCGATCTGATTGAAGAGATGTTGATGAACCAGCTGGCAGCCCTGCATAGCCAGGGTAAAGTCTGAGAAACCTCAAAAACAACACTTTCATGTAGCAGAGTGTGCAGTCGGGTGTGATTGCTGTTTCCGCGCCCTTCCCTGTTCTGCTATGATTGCCGTTATCTGCGGGCATTACGCCACTACCACATCATTAAGTTTCAAGAGGTTATTTTACTCATGGCAATCATCGGCATCTTTTTTGGCAGCGACACCGGCAACACCGAAAATATTGCAAAAATGATCCAAAAGCAGCTCGGTAAAGACGTTGCTGATGTTCACGACATTGCCAAAAGCAGCAAAGAAGACCTGCAGGGTCATGACATTCTGCTGCTGGGCATCCCAACCTGGTACTACGGTGAAGCGCAGTGTGACTGGGATGATTTCTTCCCGACGCTGGAAGAGGTCGACTTCAACGGTAAGCTGGTCGCCCTGTTTGGCTGCGGTGACCAGGAAGATTATGCTGAATACTTCTGTGATGCGCTGGGAACCATTCGCGACATCATCGAACCGCGCGGTGCAACCATCGTCGGCCACTGGCCAACGGCGGGCTACCATTTCGAAGCCTCTAAAGGTCTCGCCGATGACGACCATTTCGTCGGTCTCGCTATCGATGAAGACCGTCAGCCTGAGCTGACCAACGAGCGCGTTGAGAAATGGGTTAAGCAGATTTCTGAAGAACTGCATCTCGAAGAAATCAAAAACGCCTGATGGTTAAGCGGCGATACCTTCGGGTATCGTCGTATTAATAGGTAAAAGCAATAAAACTAATAGCTACAAGTTTTTAACTTTTAATCACATATCTGTACAATGTCCTCTGATTTAACGAGGAGACGTGACACAGTTTGTAGCCTGTGCCTCGTTTTTGACAGCATACAAGGCTCGATGCTTGCGGTTTTCATTTCATCATGGCAGTTCTATAATGAGACGCGTTACATCGGGTGATTCTCTGTATTACTTCCGCTAATGGAAGTAGATCGTTTAGCAACAGGACAGATTCCGCATGACTGACAACAATACCGCATTGAAGAAGGCTGGCCTGAAAGTCACACTTCCACGATTAAAAATTCTGGAAGTGCTGCAGGGGCCGGATAACCATCACGTCAGCGCGGAAGATTTATACAAACGCCTGATCGACATGGGGGAAGAGATCGGTCTGGCTACCGTTTATCGCGTACTGAACCAGTTTGATGATGCCGGCATTGTTACCCGCCATAATTTTGAAGGCGGTAAATCCGTTTTCGAACTGACGCAGCAGCATCATCACGATCACCTGATTTGCCTCGATTGTGGCAAAGTGATCGAATTCAGCGATGACTCCATCGAAGCGCGTCAGCGTGAAATTGCCCACCGTCACGGTATCCGCCTGACCAACCACAGCCTGTATCTGTACGGTCACTGTGCTGAAGGCGACTGCCGCGAAAATGAACACGCGCACGACGCGGTGGAAAAGTAGTTTCCCACAGCGTAAGCAGCAAAAAGCCAACCCGAAGGTTGGCTTTTTTTATGCCCGTAATAAGGCAGTACGCGGAGGATCAGGGCTGGGTATTATTGCTGCGGATCTCTTTCCAGATCTGGTCGCAGCGGGCTTTGACCGCCTGATCGTTCCCGGTGCGGGTTGCCAGGATACACTGCTGATAATCCAGCACCCGCACGCTTTCCTGAGTGGCGAACTGCTGGTGCTGCTTATCCTCTTTGAGAACGTTCAGCACGCTCTGGCAGGCCTGAACTTTATCCGGATTCCCTTCTGCCGTATTGATGCAGGCGCTGTAGGCATCCTTCAACTTAGTGTCTTCTTTTGGCGCCGGTGACTGCGCACAGGCCACCAGACCCGATGCCATGATGGCGATGAGCAATAGCTTTTTCATAATCAACCTCACAGGCTGGCGGCAGGCTTACGCCCGCCGCTGCGGCATCAGAAAATAGTGAACGGGGCAATAACCATAAACTTCACGTCACGCTCATCCTGGAAGATGTTGCCGTAACCGCCGCTCCAGCTTGGAATGTCGGAGTGGTTGTCGTACTGAGTGAAGTGGAGTTTGAACAGCGTTCCTTTTGCCCGGCCGTCCTGTACGGTATACATGGCGTCGAGGCTGTAGGCCGACTCTTCCAGACGTTTGTCCGCGTTGTAGTACGCGTCAGGCGTCGCCATTTTGCCCGGTTTCGCATCCCATGCGTAAACGTAAGATGCACCAAACGCCCAGCCCGGCATATTCCAGTTTTTCATGTCGTACATCGCGCCGAAGAACACGGCCTTTTCGCCGTTGGCGTTAAAGTCGGAGCGGTTATCCCACCACACGTCCAGGCGGCCGTTAGAGGAGGCGTAGGTTGGAGTCATGCGCTGCAGGAAGTAACCCTGCTGGCCTTCGGCCTTAACCCAGGTACCTTCCAGACGCAGGTCCAGCACGTCGGCAACCTTGTAGCCAAAGGTCAGCGCCTGCAGCCAGGCGGTGCCGTCGTAAATATCGTTGGCGCCGCCGTTGCTGACCTTATCGCGGGTGCCGTAGAACTGATAGCTGGTGTTTAACGGGGTACCGGCAACGTCAAATTTATAGCTGGCCTTGGCAAAATACTGGTCGATATACCCCTGGGCCTGGCCAAACGCGGCCTCCAGCACGAGGTCGTTTTTAAAATCATATTTGGCGCCCAGAGAGTGCAGATAATCGACTTTCGTCTTCTTATCGTTCTGGTAGAAATCATCCATCTCAATGTGCCACGGCGCTTTGTATTCGTTCGTCCACATATAGGAGAAACTCAGCGCGCCGGAATCACCGTAATCAAAGTTGGCTCCGGCTTCAGCACCTTGATAAGTGCCCGGCATAAAGCTCCAGTGCGGAGCCAGCAGCGTTTGCCCGGTTGGCTGAATGTAGCCAGCGCGCGCCCACGCCGGGCCATACTTAAATTTTGCCGCCGCTTTATAGAGGCTGATCCCGCTCTTATCGCCGGAGTAATCTTCGTCGTAGGCTTTATTTCTGGAGGAGAAGGCAATTTCGTTCGGGTGGCCGCTTTCGCTGCTTTCCGCCATTTCAATGGCGGTAAAGGCCGCCACGTCGATACCAAACATATCGGCGGCATAGCCGGACTGGAAGTCCAGGTTGGCGTTCCAGGTTGAATGCGAAAGGTTGGTTTTGTATTTATCGCCGTCGGTGACGTCTTTACGGTCGCGCTCACGCTGCCAGTAATAGATACCGCCGGTTAATGTGGAATCATCAATAAAACCTGCTGCGCTGGCCTGCGGAACAACGATCCAGCTCGACATCGCGGTGACGGCGGCAATAGCCAGCGCCAGCGTACTACGTTTGCCACTAAACGTACGCATGTGCATATCCTCTTTGACGTTTTAAAACGCGGAGCCAAGGGCAAGCCGCGAAAAATAAATAAGACTGCTAAAAAGCGGTGCGGAAAAGTCCGCAAATCCACTATGGATAGACTATTTTTCGTGACGCGAATTATCAATCTCTTTCGCCGATCAAAGCTTAAGATTATGACAAAGCGCACATATTCTATGTCTTTTTGTTACAGCGTTAAATTTCGTAGATTTAGTACGGAAGTGTTTGCAAAATCAGGATAAAACGGGAAATGAAAACGCTTACAGCAGTTTTTTACGCGATAATCGCCGAGCGGCCAGGCGGGATATATTACAGGTTGTAAACAAGATTAATTCGCATCGCGAAAATAACCAGATTCGGCCGCGGAAGACGGAAATAAAAAACGCCGCGGGAGGCGGCGTTTTTGCTAACGAGGCGGGGACGCGGGCTTATGCGCCGATCTTCGCCCAGGTATCGCGCAGGCCAACGGTGCGGTTGAACACCAGACGGTCAGCGGTAGCATAGCGGCTGTCGAGGCAGAAGTAGCCTTCGCGCTCGAACTGCAGCGCCTTACCGGCCTGCGCCTGCGCCAGGCTCGGCTCGGCAAAGCCGTGCTTGATAACCAGCGATTCAGGGTTCATTACGGCAAGGAAGTCCTCTTCGGCGCCCGGATTCGGCACGCTGAACAGACGGTCGTACAGGCGAATTTCTACCGGCAGCGCGTGCGCCACGCTCACCCAATGGATAACGCCCTTGACCTTGCGGCCGTCAGCGGGATCTTTGCTCAGCGTATCGGCATCATAGGTGCAGAAGATGGTGGTGATATTGCCCTCTGCATCCTTCTCTACGCGCTCGGCTTTGATCACGTAGGCGTTGCGCAGGCGAACCTCTTTGCCCAGCACCAGACGCTTGTACTGCTTGTTGGCTTCCTCACGGAAGTCCGCGCGATCGATCCAGATTTCACCGCTGAACGGCACGTCGCGGCTGCCCATTTCCGGCTTGCTCGGATGATTCGGCATGGTCACATTTTCACTGCCGCCCTGCGGATAGTTTTCGATAACCAGTTTTACCGGATCGATAACGGCCATCGCGCGCGGGGCGTTTTCGTTGAGGTCTTCACGAATGCAGGATTCCAGCGACGCCATTTCAATGGTGTTGTCCTGTTTGGTCACGCCGATGCGCTTACAGAATTCGCGAATCGATTCGGCGGTATAGCCGCGGCGACGCAGGCCGGAAATCGTCGGCATACGCGGATCGTCCCAGCCCTCAACGTGCTTATCGGTGACCAGCAGGTTGAGCTTGCGCTTGGACATCACGGTATATTCGAGATTCAGGCGCGAGAATTCGTACTGGCGCGGGTGAACCGGGATGCTGATGTTATCCAGCACCCAATCGTACAGGCGACGGTTATCCTGGAACTCCAGGGTACACAGAGAGTGCGTAATACCTTCCAGCGCATCGCTGATGCAGTGGGTAAAGTCATACATCGGGTAGATGCACCACTTGCTGCCGGTCTGATGGTGATCGGCGAACTTAATGCGGTACAGCACCGGATCGCGCATGACGATAAACGGCGAGGCCATATCGATTTTCGCACGCAGGCAGGCTTTGCCTTCCGCAAAACCACCGGCGCGCATTTTTTCAAACAGCGCCAGGTTCTCTTCTACGCTGCGATCGCGGTACGGGCTGTTTTTGCCCGGCGCTTTCAGCGAGCCGCGGTATTCGCGGATCTCTTCCGCCGACAGCTCGTCGACGTAGGCCAGACCTTTATTGATCAGCTCAACGGCGTAGCTGTGCAGCTGATCGAAATAATCAGACGAGTAGCAAACTTTCCCGGACCAGTGGAAACCTAACCACTGCACGTCGTTTTTAATCGACTCAACGTATTCGATATCTTCTTTCACCGGGTTGGTGTCATCGAAGCGCAGGTTGCATTGGCCTTGATAATCCTGAGCAATGCCGAAGTTCAGGCAAATTGATTTCGCGTGGCCAATGTGCAGATAACCGTTCGGCTCCGGCGGGAAGCGCGTATGAACGGTGGTGTGCTTACCAGTAGCCAGATCTTCATCGATGATCTGACGAATAAAGTTAGTTGGGCGGGCTTCTGCCTCACTCATCGTGGGTTCCTCAAAGCGTAAACAACGTATAACGGGACATGATCTTACAAGCAGGACGTGGAGACAACTATTAGTTACTGAAAATACGTAACTGAAGGAGATTATGGGGGTCATTTGCTGCAAAAAAAAGCGGCGGAGGTTTCCCCCCGCCGCACAGGCATAAACTCTACTCAGGAGCCCTACTTGCCTTTAATCTCATACAGTGGCGTCTGGCCGGCGACAACTTTACCGCTCGCCTGAATCACCAGCGCGCTGTAATCGTCGCTGTTGCTGCAGACTACCGGGCTAATCATCGAGCGGGCGTTCGCGTTGAGGAAGTCCAGATCCATTTCCAGAATCGGCTGGCCTGCCTTCACTTCCGCGCCCTCTTCGACCAGGCGCTTGAAGCCCTGGCCGTTCAGCGCGACGGTATCAATGCCCATATGGACAACGATTTCCGCGCCGTTTTCCGTTTCCAGACAGAACGCGTGGTTGGTATTGAAGATCTTAACGATGGTACCCGCAGCCGGGGAGACCACTATCTTATCGGTCGGTTTCACCGCCACGCCGTCACCGACGGCTTTGCTGGCGAACGCTTCGTCCGGAACCTGCTCCAGCGCCACGATATCACCGGTAATCGGCGAAACCAGCGCGGCGATGGTTTTGGCGTTAGCCACGGCCTGCGGTTTTGCAGCCGCAGCGGCGACAGGCGCGCTGTCGGTTGCAGCGGCGGTGGCCGCTACCGGGCCGCGCGCAACCACTTTTTTCATCTCATCACCGACCGACTCTGCTTTCGCACCGACGATAACCTGGATGGTTTGTTTGTTCAGCTTAACCACGCCGGAAGCGCCAAGGCGTTTACAGGCCGCATCGTTAACGCGCGCGGAATCCGCAACGGTCAGACGCAGACGGGTAATACAGGCATCAATCGCTTTCAGGTTGTCAGTCCCGCCGACGGCCGCAATGTACTGCGTAGCCAGCTGGGTCAAACCCTCTTCGGTGTTGCTGTTGGCTTCAGAAGTCACCACGTCATCAGTTTTATCTTCACGACCCGGCGTTTTCAGGTTGAACATGCGGATTACCGCGGTGAACAGCAGGAAGTAGATGAAGAAGAACACCACGCCCATGACCAGCAGCATCCAGACGTTTTTGCTGGCTGCCGGCAGGCTGTACATCAGAACGTAGTCAATGGCCCCTGCGGAGAAGGAGAAGCCCGCATGGATACCCAGCGACGTGGCCACAAACAGGCTGATGCCGGTCAGGACAGCGTGCAGGAGGTACAGCAGCGGAGCCAGGAACATGAACAGGAATTCCAGCGGCTCGGTCACACCGGTCAGGAACGCGGTGATAGCCACGGACAGCAGCATACCGCCAACCATCGGACGACGCTCTTTCGGCGCAGCGAAGTACATCGCCAGCGCCGCACCCGGCAGACCAAACATCATGATCGGGAAGAAGCCGGACATGAACATCCCCGCGGTGCCGTCACCGGCGTAGAAGCGGTTGATGTCGCCGTGGAACACCGCGCCTGCGGCGTTGGTGAACTCACCGATCTGGAACCAGGCAATGGTGTTCAGCACCTGATGCAGGCCGGTTGGGATCAGCAGACGGTTGATGAAACCGAAGATACCGGAACCCAGCGCGCCCTCGGACACGATCCACTCGCCGCCGGCGTGAATAGCGTGCTGTACCGGAGGCCAGACGTAGCCGAAGATGGCCGCCAGCACCAGACAGAAGAAGCCGGTCGCGATAGGAACAAAACGTTTCCCGCCGAAGAAGCTCAGGAAGTCAGGCAGCTTGATGCCAGACCAGCGGTTATAGACGGCACCGGCAACCAGACCGGTAATGATCCCCGCCAGCACGCCCATGTTAATTTCTGGGTTGATGGTGACCATTGCTTTGGTTAATACGAAATAACCTACCGCACCGGCCAGCGCCGCCGCGCCGGCGCTGTCTTTAGACCAACTGGACGCCACGCCGATCGCAAAAATCAGCGCCAGGTTATCAAAGATTGCCCCGCCTGCCTGCGCGATAAACGGCACGTTAAGCAGATCGGGTTGACCGAATCGCAGCAGCAGCGCTGCGACGGGCAGCACGGCGATAGGGAGCTGTAACGCCCTACCTAGCCGCTGAAAAAAACCTAAAATATTCATCTTATTCCCCCTATGAGACCCCGATGAGGCTCACTCAAAGCCATTTTTTTATTGTGTAAAAAGGTCAGTTTTTTAACTTACCCGCAAAGTGTGTGAAAATTTAATTCGTATCGCAAATTAAACGCGTATTTTTTGTGACTATAATCACCAAATATCGTATTAACCCCTCCCCTGGACTGGCTAACAACGAAAACTTATTTTATCATTCAAAAAATCAACACGGATTGAGCCGGTCGGCGTAGTTACTGCAATACTCTTCATAGAGTACTGGCGCCAATCCGCCAGGTTCTAATTTAACTATAGAGGTGAAGAATGAGACTGATTCCCCTGGTAACAGCTGAACAAGTAGGTAAATGGGCTGCTCGCCACATCGTTAACCGCATCAATGCGTTCAAACCGACTGCGGACCGTCCGTTTGTACTGGGTCTGCCTACCGGTGGTACACCTCTTACCGCCTACAAAGCTCTGGTTGAGATGCACAAAGCGGGCCAGGTTAGCTTCGAACACATTGTCACTTTCAACATGGATGAGTACGTTGGCCTGCCGAAGGAGCATCCGGAGAGCTATCATAGCTTTATGCACCGCAACTTCTTTGATCACGTTGATATTCAGGCAGAAAACATTAACCTGCTCAACGGTAATGCGCCAGACATCGATGCAGAATGCCGCCGCTATGAAGAGAAAATCCGCTCCTACGGCAAAATTAACCTGTTTATGGGCGGCGTGGGTAACGACGGTCACATCGCGTTCAACGAGCCGGCTTCTTCTCTGGCTTCCCGTACCCGCATTAAAACTCTGACCCATGACACCCGCGTGGCAAACTCCCGCTTCTTCGACGGCGACGTTGACCTGGTGCCGAAATATGCGCTGACCGTGGGCGTTGGCACCCTGCTGGATGCCGAAGAGGTGATGATTCTGGTGCTGGGCCATCAGAAAGCGCTGGCGCTGCAGGCGGCGGTAGAAGGCAACGTCAACCACATGTGGACCATCACCTGTCTGCAGCTGCACCCGAAAGCCGTGGTGGTTTGCGACGAGCCGTCCACTATGGAACTGAAAGTGAAGACGCTGAAATACTTCAACGAATTAGAAGCCGAAAACGTCAAAGGGCTGTAATCTGGTCCCGTCCTGCGGCTACCCCCGCGGGACATTTCTTTTTTTTGATGCACGCCATCATTCAGCCGGCAGCAAAACGGTCAGTTAACGGTCTGCTCATCAGGCCGGCTTGAAGAAAAGCGTGCGTAAACCGGGGGTCGTATGTATGCATTAACCCAAGGCCGGATCTATACCGGTCATGAAATTCTGGATGACCATGCGATAGTTATCGCTGATGGCCTTATCGAACGGATCTGTTCACTGGCTGATTTACCGTCCGGGATTGAGCAACGCTCGGTCAACGGCGCCGTTCTCGCCCCCGGTTTTATCGACGTCCAGCTGAACGGCTGCGGCGGCGTGCAGTTTAACGACAGCCCGGATGCGGTGACCGTCGAAACGCTGGAAATTATGCAGAAGGCCAACGAACGCTCCGGCTGCACCAGCTACCTGCCAACGCTTATTACCTCCAGCGACGATCTGATGAAACAGGGCGTGCGCGTCATGCGCGAGTACCTGCAAAAGTATCCTAACCAGGCGCTGGGCCTGCATCTTGAAGGTCCGTGGCTGAACATCGTCAAAAAAGGGACCCACAACCCGGACTACGTGCGTAAACCGGACGCCGCGCTGGTGGAGTTCCTGTGCGAAAATGCCGATGTCATCACCAAGGTGACCCTTGCGCCGGAGCGCGTCGGCCCAGAAGTGATTCGCCAGCTGGTCAACGCCGGGATTATCGTCTCCGCAGGGCACTCCAACGCCACCCTCAAGGAAGCCAAAATCGGTTTCCGCGCGGGCATCACTTTCGCAACCCATCTTTATAACGCCATGCCGTATATTACCGGACGCGAGCCGGGCCTGGCGGGCGCTATTTTTGACGAGCCGGACGTTTACTGCGGTATTATCGTCGACGGTATGCACGTTGATTATGCTAACGTACGCAATGCGAAGCGCCTGAAGGGCGACAAGCTTTGCCTCGTGACCGATGCCACTGCGCCGGCGGGTGCCAATATTGAGCAGTTCATTTTTGCTGGTAAAACAATATACTACCGTAACGGACTGTGCGTAGATGAAAACGGTACCCTCAGTGGTTCTTCGCTGACCATGATTGAAGGCGTGCGTAATCTCGTTGAACATTGCGGTATCGCGCTGGAAGAAGTGTTGCGTATGGCAACCCTCTACCCTGCGCGTGCCATTGGCGTGGAAAAGCAGCTCGGCAGCATCGCGCCGGGAATGGTCGCTAACCTGACCGCCTTTACCCGCGACTATAAAATCATCAAGACCATCGTTAATGGTAACGAGGTCGTCACTGAGTAAGTAAAAGTATGACAGCAGGCGGACATGCTCAAATTGGTAACGTTGATCTCGTAAAACAGCTGAACAGCGCGGCCGTATACCGCCTGATTGACCAGCATGGCCCCATCTCGCGCATTCAGATCGCGGAACAAAGCCAGCTTGCCCCTGCCAGCGTGACGAAAATCACGCGTCAACTGATTGAACGCGGGCTGATCAAAGAAGTCGATCAGCAGGCCTCCACCGGAGGCCGCCGCGCTATCTCCATTATTGCCGAGACCCGCAGCTTCCAGGCCATTGGCATACGCCTTGGCCGCCACGACGCCACCCTGACCCTGTACGATTTAAGCAGCAAGACGCTGGAAGAGGAGCACTTCCCGCTGCCGGAGCGCACTCAGGAAACCCTCGAGCACGCGCTGCTGAACATCATCGCCGCCTTTAGCGAACGCTGCCAGCGCAAGATCCGTGAGCTCATCGCTATTTCGGTCATTTTACCCGGTCTTGTCGATCCGGAAAGCGGCGTCATTCGCTACATGCCGCATATTCAGGTTGAGAACTGGGGCCTGGTAGAGGCGCTGGAAAAACGCTTTAAAGTGACCTGTTTTGTCGGCCATGATATCCGCAGCCTGGCGCTGGCGGAGCACTACTTTGGCGCAAGTCAGGACTGCGAAGACTCTATTCTGGTGCGCGTCCATCGCGGCACTGGGGCGGGAATTATCTCCAACGGCCGCATTTTTATCGGCCGCAACGGTAACGTGGGTGAGATAGGCCACATCCAGGTCGACCCGCTCGGCGAGCGCTGCCACTGCGGCAACTTCGGCTGCCTGGAGACCGTCGCCGCCAATGCGGCCATCGAACAGCGGGTGCGCCATCTGCTGGAACAGGGCTACCAGAGTCGCCTTAGCGTGGACGAGTGCAATATTAAAGCCATCTGCAAAGCCGCCAATAAGGGCGATACCCTGGCCTGCGAGGTTATCGAACACGTCGGCCGCCACCTGGGAAAAACCATTGCCATCGCCATTAACCTGTTCAATCCGCAGAAGGTGGTGATCGCCGGCGAAATCATCGAAGCAGAAAAGGTTTTGCTCCCGGCTATCGAAGGCTGCATTAACGCCCAGGCGCTAAAAGCGTTTCGCAAAAATCTGCCGGTGGTGCGATCCACGCTCGATCATCGTTCGGCGATCGGCGCCTTTGCGCTGGTAAAACGCGCGATGCTCAACGGGATCCTGCTCCAGCGCCTGCTGGAAAGTTAGCCTGTTTTTTGTTCACCCATTTGTGCCTTTCTTCAACGATGTCGGACTGTCCATGACCATTCAAAACGTAATTTGTGATATTGACGGCGTGCTGATGCACGACAATGTGGCCGTACCGGGCGCTGCGGAATTTATCAAACGCATTCTCGAAAAAGAGATGCCGCTGGTGATGTTGACCAACTATCCGTCTCAGACCGGCCAGGACCTGGCCAACCGCTTCGCCACGGCGGGCATTGACGTCCCGGATAGCGCCTTTTACACCTCAGCCATGGCGACCGCCGACTTTCTGCGCCGTCAGGAGGGGAAAAAAGCCTACGTGGTGGGCGAAGGCGCGCTGATCCACGAGCTTTATAAGGCGGGCTTCACCATCACCGACGTCAACCCGGATTTTGTCATCGTCGGCGAGACCCGCTCCTTTAACTGGGAGATGATGCACAAGGCGGCCTTCTTTGTAGCAAACGGCGCGCGCTTTATTGCCACCAATCCGGACACCCACGGCCGCGGCTTCTACCCGGCCTGCGGCGCGCTGTGCGCGGGGATTGAGAAGATCTCCGGCCGCAAGCCGTTTTACGTCGGCAAGCCGAGCCCGTGGATTATCCGCTCCGCGCTGAACAAGATGCAGGCCCACTCCGAGCAAACCGTCATCGTCGGAGATAACCTGCGTACCGATATTCTGGCGGGCTTCCAGGCCGGCCTGGAAACGATCCTCGTGCTCTCCGGCGTCTCGACGCTCGACGACATCGACAGCCTGCCGTTCCGACCGTCGTGGATCTATCCGTCGGTGGCCGAAATCGATATTTTCTAAGCCAAACCACGTCCCGGGACGTGGTTTTTCATTTTTCGCCCTCAATGAAAAGCCTCCATCTAATGAAAGCGGCTTATTTTTGAATATCCGTCAATAAAGTCGCTCAAAACATGTTCTTTTTTTAATATTCAACAATCACAATTGCGTTTTTTCCTGTTGCCCCCGTAAATCCCTTGCACCGCCCTCTCCTTTGCGGCATTTTCTTAAACACGCACTAAGACCTCGCAACAAGACGACGTCTGCACAACATCAAATACGACAGGGTAACGGAGAAGGCTATGTGTTCAATTTTCGGCGTACTGGATATTAAAACTGACGCGGTAGAACTGCGTAAAAAGGCACTGGAGCTTTCCCGCCTGATGCGCCACCGCGGGCCGGACTGGTCCGGCGTCTACGCCAGCGATAAAGCCATTCTGGTCCATGAACGTCTCTCTATCGTTGACGTTAACGCCGGCGCTCAGCCGCTGTATAACCAACAAAAAACCCACGCCCTGGCGGTGAACGGTGAAATTTATAACCACCAGGCGCTGCGCGCAGAATACGGCGACCGCTATGCCTTCCAGACCGGTTCAGACTGCGAAGTCATCCTCGCCCTGTATCAGGAAAAAGGCCCGGCCTTCCTTGACGATCTGCAGGGCATGTTTGCCTTCGCGCTGTACGACAGCGAGCAGGATGCTTACCTGATCGGCCGCGACCATATCGGCATCATTCCGCTGTATATGGGTCACGACGAACACGGTAACTTCTACGTCGCATCAGAAATGAAGGCGCTGGTTCCGGTGTGCCGCACCATTAAAGAGTTCCCGGCCGGCAGCTACCTGTGGAGCAAAGATGGCGAAATCCGCGAGTATTACCAGCGCGACTGGTTTGATTACGACGCGGTAAAAGACAACGTGACCGATAAAAACGAGCTGCGTCAAGCGCTGGAAGAGTCGGTGAAAAGCCACCTGATGTCCGACGTTCCTTACGGCGTGCTGCTTTCCGGCGGCCTGGACTCTTCGGTCATCTCCGCAATCACCAAAAAGTTTGCCGCCCGTCGCGTTGAAGATCAGGAGCGTAGTGAAGCCTGGTGGCCGCAGCTGCACTCCTTTGCCGTCGGCCTGGTCGGATCGCCGGATCTGAAAGCCGCGCAGGAAGTGGCAAACCATCTGGGCACCGTGCACCACGAGATCCACTTCACCGTGCAGGAAGGTCTCGACGCCATTCGCGACGTGATTTATCACATCGAAACTTACGACGTGACCACCATCCGTGCGTCGACCCCGATGTACCTGATGTCCCGTAAAATCAAAGCGATGGGCATCAAAATGGTGCTGTCAGGCGAAGGTTCTGATGAGGTCTTTGGCGGCTATCTCTATTTCCACAAAGCGCCAAACGCCAAAGAGCTGCATGAAGAAACCGTGCGCAAACTGCAGGCGCTGCATATGTTTGACTGCGCCCGTGCGAACAAAGCGATGTCCGCGTGGGGCGTCGAAGCCCGCGTGCCGTTCCTCGACAAGCAGTTCCTCGACGTCGCTATGCGCATCAACCCGCAGGATAAGATGTGCGGCAACGGCAAAATGGAAAAGCATATCCTGCGCGAATGCTTTGAATCCTACCTGCCGGCAAGCGTGGCGTGGCGCCAGAAGGAGCAGTTCTCAGACGGCGTTGGCTACAGCTGGATCGATACGCTGAAAGAAGTGGCGGCCGGGCAGATTTCCGATCAGCAGCTGGAAACCGCCGCCTTCCGCTTCCCGTACAACACGCCGTCGTCGAAAGAGGCGTATCTGTACCGTGAAATCTTCGAAGAGCTGTTCCCGCTGCCGAGCGCCGCGGAGTGTGTCCCCGGTGGCCCGTCAGTCGCCTGCTCTTCGGCTAAAGCGATCGAATGGGATGAAACGTTCAAAACCATGAACGATCCGTCAGGACGCGCGGTAGGCGTGCACCAGTCGGCCTATAAATAATCGAGTCAGACGACAAACGGACCCCGCGGGGTCCGTTTTTTTATGTCTTTATTTACGGGTTAAAAGCGATAAATAACCAATAATTGCCGATTATTACACCACGCTGCTCGCAACCTAACCAAACAGTCACATTCCAGCGATTTTCCTTGAAAAAGAGGTTGACGCTCGCAGGCCCAATACGCATAATGCGCCCCGCAACGCCGATAAGGTAACGCGAAAAAAAAGATGGCTACGTAGCTCAGCTGGTTAGAGCACATCACTCATAATGATGGGGTCACAGGTTCGAATCCCGTCGTAGCCACCATCTTTTTTTTGCGGGAGTGGCGAAATTGGTAGACGCACCAGATTTAGGTTCTGGCGCCGCAAGGTGTGCGAGTTCAAGTCTCGCCTCCCGCACCATTCACCGAAAGCGTTGCACGGATGGGGTATCGCCAAGCGGTAAGGCACCGGTTTTTGATACCGGCATTCCCTGGTTCGAATCCAGGTACCCCAGCCATATTTCTTCGAGGTTAGCGGTTCACCGCGACGGTTATTGGGGTATCGCCAAGCGGTAAGGCACCGGTTTTTGATACCGGCATTCCCTGGTTCGAATCCAGGTACCCCAGCCATCGAAGAATGTGATAAGATTTGGCTACGTAGCTCAGCTGGTTAGAGCACATCACTCATAATGATGGGGTCACAGGTTCGAATCCCGTCGTAGCCACCATATAAAGGAATTATTGATTCAGTTCGATAAATCCAAAAAAATTGTTGGGGTATCGCCAAGCGGTAAGGCTCTGGTTTCTGATACCAGCATTCCGAGGTTCGAATCCTCGTACCCCAGCCAATTTAAAAAAGTCGTTCACTTGTGAGCGCACCCGTTGGGGTATCGCCAAGCGGTAAGGCTCTGGTTTCTGATACCAGCATTCCGAGGTTCGAATCCTCGTACCCCAGCCACTTAGTAACAAAAAAGCTCGCTTCGGCGAGCTTTTTTGTTTTTGTCGTCCGCCACTTTCAGCGCACGCTCATACCAACGCGACTCCCCGGCTTAGCCTGGCGCGGGCCGGGGAAGCTCTTAGCTACAGCCCCAGCGCGTACTTCAGCGCCTGACGCTTTAAAATACCCGCCCGCGCCGCCGCCATCAGGCCGATATTGCGCAGCGCGCGCACCGGCGCCAGATCGTTGCTGAAGCCAACGTAAAACAGATCCATCCCCGACTGCATAATGAAATTATCGGTTCTGCGCCGCGTCTGATAGCGTTTGAGCACCGGCAGGCTGTCCCACTCTTCACCGCGATCCCGCGCGCGCGTTAAGACATCCAGCAGCGCATCGACGTCGCGATAGCCGAGATTCACTCCCTGCCCCGCCAGTGGATGAATGGTGTGCGCCGCGTCGCCCACCAGCGCCAGCCCCGGCTGCACGTACTGCAGCGCGTGGCGGCGGGTCAGCGGAAACGCGCCGGCGCTTAGCGGCGTGACCTCACCGCAGCGCGACGGAAAGTGGCGCCCGATCTCCTGCTGGAGCTGCGCCATGCTCATCCCCTGCAGCTGACGAATTCGCGCGGGGGTGTCGTACCAGACCAGCGAGGCCCAGCGATCGAACAGCGGCAGAAACGCGCGCGGTCCGGAGGGCGTAAACTGTTGCCAGGTGCTGTCGCCGGGATCGTCGGCGCACTGGACGCTAATCAACATGCAGGATTGCTGGTACTGCCACGCCTGTACGCCAATCCCGGCCAGCCGACGCACCTCGGAGTTTGCGCCGTCGGCGCCAATAACCAGCCGGGCCGCACACTCGCTGCCGTCGCTCAGGCACAATAGCGTATGCGCAGATTCACGCTGCAGCGCCTGCAGCGAAACGCCAACCCGCAGCGTAACCTGCTCATGCGCCTCCAGCGCCTGCCACAGAGCCAGCTGCAGCACGTTATTCTCCACCATATAGCCCAGCTCAGAGAGCGCCAGCTCCGCGGCGTCGAAGGAGACGTGGGCCGCTTCCCACTCCCATGTCTCCAGCCGACGATACGGATGCACGCGCATCGCGCGCATCGTCTCCCAGACGCCGAGGCTTTTTAACAGCCCGACGGAAGAAGAGCCGATCGCCGAAATGCGCACGTCCGGCGGCTGCGTCGGGTCAAAAGCCGCCGGCGCGGCCTTCTCGATGACCGTTACCGTAAAACCGTGCTGTGCCAGCCCTAGCGCCAGGGCGCCGCCGACCATTCCACCGCCAATAATGGCGACATCCGTTGCGTGAGTTGTCATGGCAATTATCCTTAAAACCTCAATCCATTCAGTTTACCGGATTTTCAGGCGCCCTGCGGTGATTACGCTCGCGCTGGTCAGGGCACCCCCAAAGCATTACAATGTGCCCCCTGCAATCCTGGCTATACTCGTCGTTTTTCAAATTGCAGGTGCCCTGGCTGCACCCGCTCGCCCCAGTCGCATAGCGACCTATGATGCTGGGACCTCCCGGGCCTGCCGCCTGCAATTCGAAATTCATAGAGCGTCTGTACCCGTCATTTTGGATATCTATAATTGAGCATGAGCATGTCGATGACAAAAAAACTCCATATTAAAACCTGGGGCTGTCAGATGAACGAATACGATTCATCAAAGATGGCCGATCTGCTGGATGCCACGCACGGGTATCAGCTCACTGAAATCGCGGAAGAAGCGGACGTCCTGCTGCTCAATACCTGCTCAATTCGCGAGAAGGCCCAGGAAAAAGTCTTCCACCAGCTGGGCCGCTGGAAATTACTGAAAGAAAAAAATCCCAACCTGATTATCGGCGTCGGCGGCTGCGTCGCCTCGCAGGAGGGCAAGCTCATCCGTCAGCGCGCCCACTACGTCGATATTATTTTTGGCCCGCAGACGCTCCATCGCCTGCCGGAAATGATTAACTCGGTGCGCGGCAACCGCCGGCCGGTGGTTGACGTCAGCTTCCCGGAGATCGAAAAGTTTGACCGCCTGCCAGAACCCCGCGCCGACGGGCCAACCGCGTTCGTCTCGATTATGGAAGGCTGCAACAAATACTGTACCTACTGCGTGGTGCCCTATACCCGCGGTGAAGAGGTCAGCCGTCCTTCTGATGATATCCTGTTCGAGATTGCCCAACTGGCGGCTCAGGGCGTCCGCGAGGTCAACCTGCTGGGGCAGAACGTTAACGCCTGGCGCGGCGAAAACTACGACGGCACCACCGGCAGCTTTGCCGATCTGCTGCGTCTGGTGGCGGCGATCGACGGGATCGACCGCATTCGCTTTACCACCAGCCACCCGATTGAATTTACCGATGACATTATTGACGTCTATCGCGACACCCCGGAGCTGGTAAGCTTCCTGCATCTGCCGGTACAGAGCGGCTCTGACCGCGTGCTGAACCTGATGGGACGCACCCACACGGCGCTGGAATATAAAGGCATCGTGCGCAAGCTGTACGAAGCGCGGCCAAATATCCAGATAAGCTCCGACTTTATCGTCGGCTTCCCCGGTGAAACCAACGACGATTTCGAGAAGACCATGAAGCTGATTGCCGACGTGAATCTCGACGTCAGCTACAGCTTTGTCTTCTCCGCGCGCCCGGGCACGCCGGCGGCGGATATGGTCGACGACGTCCCGGAAAAAGATAAGAAACAGCGCCTCTATATTCTGCAGGAGCGCATCAACCAGCAGGCGATGGCCTGGAGCCGCCGGATGCTCGGCACCACCCAGCGTATTCTGGTCGAAGGCACCTCCCGCAAGAGCATTATGGAGCTCACCGGGCGCACCGAAAATAACCGGGTCGTCAACTTCGAAGGGACGCCGGATATGGTCGGCAAGTTTGTCGACGTCGAGATCGTCGACGTCTATACCAACTCGCTGCGCGGAAAAATCGTGCGTACCGAAGAGGAGATGGGCCTGCGCATTGTGGAATCACCGCAATCGGTTATCGCGCGGACCCGCAAAGAAAACGATTCGGGCGCCACGCTTTATCAGCCTTAATCCGTTCAGGCCTGCCGGCTCCGGCAGGCCTTGTATTTCCTCTCCCGGACCCAATATTCATAGCAATGCTTGCGCCATATTCCCGTGACGTGAATAATTTCCTTACCCGCCGGGGTATCGCCTGCAAGATGGCGGCTATACCCGTTTATCGCCCGGCAAAACGCAGATAAGAGGAACAGCTTGAACACAGAAACTCGCGAAATCACCCTGGAACCAGCGGACAACGCACGCCTGCTTGGGCTGTGCGGCCCGTTTGACGACAACATCAAACAGCTTGAGCGCCGGTTGGGCATCGAAATCAACCGCCGTGACAATCACTTTAAGCTGACCGGACGCCCAATATGCGTCAACGCGGCGGCGGATATTCTGCGCAGCCTGTACGTCGATACCGCCCCCATGCGCGGGCAGATTAACGATATCGAGCCGGAGCAGATTCACCTTGCCATCAAAGAGGCCCGCGTGCTCGAGCAGAGCGCCGAGAGCGTCCCGGAGTACGGCAAGGCCATTAATATCAAGACCAAGCGCGGCGTGATTAAGCCCCGCACGCCAAACCAGGCGCAGTACGTCGCCAACATCCTCGACCACGATATCACCTTCGGGGTTGGCCCTGCCGGCACCGGGAAAACCTATCTGGCGGTTGCCGCCGCGGTCGATGCCCTGGAGCGTCAGGACGTGCGCCGTATTCTGCTGACCCGCCCCGCCGTTGAGGCCGGTGAGAAGCTGGGCTTCCTGCCGGGGGATCTGAGCCAGAAGGTCGATCCCTACCTGCGCCCGCTGTACGACGCGCTGTTCGAAATGATGGGCTTTGAGAAAGTTGAGAAGCTGATCGAGCGCAACGTGATTGAAGTCGCGCCGCTGGCCTATATGCGCGGCCGAACGCTGAACGACGCCTTTATCATTCTCGATGAGAGCCAGAACACCACCATCGAGCAGATGAAGATGTTCCTGACCCGTATCGGTTTTAACTCTAAAGCGGTGATAACCGGCGACGTCACCCAGATTGACCTGCCGCGCAGCACCAAATCTGGCCTGCGTCACGCTATCGAAGTGCTGGCGGAAGTCGATGAAATCAGCTTCAACTTCTTCAATAGCGAAGACGTCGTGCGCCACCCGGTGGTGGCCCGCATCGTTAACGCCTATGAGGCGTGGGAAGAGGCGGATCAAAAACGTAAAGCAGAACTGGCCGCCGAGCGCAAACGCGAAGCCCAGGAACAGGAGCAAAAATGAGTCAGGTTATTCTCGATTTACAGCTGGCTTGCGAAGAGAACGGCGGGCTGCCGGATGAAGCGCAGTTTCAGCGCTGGCTGGATGCCGTGATCCCTCAGTTCCAGGAAGAGTCGGAAGTGACCGTTCGCCTGGTAGACGAAGCCGAGAGCCACGAGCTAAATCTGACCTATCGCGGCAAGGATAAGCCGACTAACGTGCTGTCATTCCCCTTCGAAGCCCCGCCGGGCATCGAGCTGCCGCTGCTCGGTGATTTGATCATCTGCCGCCAGGTGGTTGAGCAGGAAGCGAAAGAGCAGGAAAAACCGCTGGAAGCGCACTGGGCGCATATGGTTATTCACGGCAGCCTGCACCTGCTGGGCTATGACCACATCGTTGATGAAGAAGCGGAAGAGATGGAAAGCCTCGAAACAGAGATAATGCTTGCTCTGGGCTATGAGGATCCGTACATTGCCGAGAAGGAATAACCTGCCGCCGGCTTTGCCGGCGACTGGCCGCTATGCCGGGCGCTGAGTACACGCGCGACGGGCGACGATTTAATTAACATGAGAACCCACACGACGCCATGAGCGACGACAACTCACACAGTAGTGACACAGTAAACAGCAAAAAGGGATTCTTCTCCCTGTTACTCAGCCAGCTCTTTCACGGAGAACCCAAAAACCGTGATGAACTGCTGGCGCTGATCCGTGATTCCGGGCAAAACGACCTTATCGACGAAGATACGCGCGATATGCTCGAAGGGGTAATGGATATCGCCGACCAGCGCGTCCGCGACATAATGATCCCCCGCTCGCAGATGATTACCCTAAAACGCAACCAGACCCTGGACGAGTGCCTCGATGTCATCATCGAATCCGCCCACTCGCGTTTCCCGGTGATCAGCGAAGACAAAGATCACATCGAAGGGATTCTGATGGCCAAAGATCTGCTGCCGTTTATGCGCAGCAATTCCGAAGCCTTCAGCATGGAACAAGTGTTACGCCCGGCGGTTGTCGTGCCTGAAAGCAAGCGGGTTGACCGCATGCTGAAAGAGTTCCGCTCCCAGCGTTATCATATGGCTATCGTTATCGATGAGTTTGGCGGCGTCTCCGGTCTGGTGACCATTGAAGACATCCTTGAGCTTATCGTCGGTGAAATCGAAGACGAATACGATGAAGAAGAAGATATCGATTTTCGTCAGCTGAGCCGCCACACCTGGACGGTCCGCGCGCTGGCCTCGATTGAAGACTTCAACGAAGCCTACGGCACCCACTTCAGCGATGAAGAAGTTGATACCATTGGCGGACTGGTGATGCAGGCCTTTGGCCATCTGCCGGCTCGCGGCGAGTCTATCGACATTGATGGTTACCAATTCAAGGTCGCAATGGCTGATAGCCGACGTATTATCCAGGTACATGTCAAACTTCCTGACGACGCACCGCAGCCGAAGCTGGAAGACTAATCACACGGGACGATTAACCTAAATGGTATTTGCCTCTCTTCTCGAACGCCAGCGCGTACGTCTGCTGCTGGCGCTATTATTCGGAGCCAGCGGAACGCTGGCTTTTTCTCCTTATGACATCTGGCCCGCGGCGATTATTTCGCTCATCGGCCTGCAGGGCTTAACCCTTAACCGTCGTCCTTTACAGAGCGCCTGGATTGGTTTCTTCTGGGGCATGGGGCTGTTCGGCTCGGGGATTAACTGGGTTTACGTCAGCATCGCGCAGTTTGGCGGCATGCCTGGCCCGGTCAACGTATTCCTCGTGGTGCTGCTGGCAGCGTATATGTCGCTGTACACCGGCCTGTTCGCCGGCCTGCTCTCCCGCCTGTGGCCTAAAACCAGCTGGCTGCGCGTCGCCATCGCCGCGCCGGTAGTCTGGCAAATCACCGAGTTTCTGCGCGGCTGGGTGCTGACCGGCTTCCCGTGGCTGCAGTTCGGCTACAGCCAGATTGACGGCCCGCTGAAGGGCTTAGCCCCGATCGCGGGCGTCGAGGCGATTAACTTCCTGCTGATGGTCGTCAGCGGTCTGCTGGTGCTGGCCGCCGTCGAGCGCCGCTGGAAACCGCTGATTATCGCCGCGGTGCTCTTCGCCCTGCCCTTCCCGCTGCGCTACATTCAGTGGTATCAGCTGCTGCCCGAGCGCGCGACCGAAGTGTCGCTGGTGCAGGGGGATATTCCGCAGGCCCTGAAGTGGGATGAAAAGCAGCTGTTCAACACGCTGAAGACCTATATGGATCTGACCCAGCCGCATATGGGCTCATCCCAGCTGATTATCTGGCCTGAATCCGCCATTCCGGATCTGGAGATCAATCAGCAGAATTTCCTCACTATGATGGATGACCTGCTGCGGTCGAAAAACAGTTCGCTGGTCACCGGCATCGTCGATGCCCGACTGAACAAGCAGAACCGATACGACACCTACAACACCATCATTACGCTGGGCAAGGATAACCCTTACAGCTACGACTCCACGGATCGCTATAACAAGAACCATCTGGTTCCGTTTGGCGAGTTTGTACCGCTGGAATCGATTCTGCGCCCGCTGGCACCGTTCTTCGATCTGCCGATGTCCTCCTTTAGCCGCGGCCCGTACGTTCAGCCGCAGCTGGTGGCGCATAACCTGAAGCTAACGGCCGCTATCTGCTACGAGATAATCCTCGGCGAGCAGGTGCGCGATAATTTCCGCCCGGATACCGACTTCCTGCTGACCATCTCCAACGACGCCTGGTTTGGCAAGTCGATAGGCCCGTGGCAGCACTTCCAGATGGCGCGCATGCGCGCGCTGGAGCTGGCGCGTCCGCTGCTGCGCAGCACCAATAACGGCATTACCGCCGTCATTGGCCCACGGGGTGAAATTCAGGACATGATCCCGCAGTTCACCCGCGCCGTGCTCACCACTAAGGTCACTCCGACGACGGGCCTGACGCCGTACGCCCGTACCGGCAACTGGCCGCTGTGGGCGCTGACCGCGCTGTTTGGCTTTGGCGCCCTGCTGATGAGCCTGCGTCAGCGCCGCCGCTAATCCCTGCTTAGCGGATACTCTCCGCCCGCCCCGGTGATGCCCGTCACCGGGGAATTCTCCCTTCCCGCCCAATCTGGCACGCCCATTGCTTAATATACCTACGTCGCGCCGCTATGGCTGCTGGTACAACCGGGTTGCACCACAGGCAGACCAGCCGCGCGCTATTTTGGTGCAATGAGCGATTTTTGCCTTTAAATGGTGCGGAGCACTTCGCAAAAATAAACAATATCACAGCAAAATCTTTACATTAAGCCAAACTAAATGCTAACAAACACATACAAACGCTGCACTTAAAGGCGGCAGCGATAATAAAGCTCACACACAATCACAATGGGCATCAATGGCGTCCCTGGCGCTGCGGATAAGGAGTTGGATATGCAATTACGTAAACTGGCCACAGCAATGCTGGTCATGGGTATGACCGCCGGCCTGGCGCACGCGGAAGATGCCGCACCGGCTACAGGCCAGAGCACTCTGGATAAAATTGCCAAAAACGGCGTAATCGTGGTTGGCCATCGTGAATCATCCGTACCGTTCTCCTACTACGATAACCAGCAGCAGGTCGTCGGCTACTCGCAGGATTACTCCAACGCCATCGTCGATGCTATCAAGAAGAAGCTGAACAAACCTGACCTGCAGGTAAAACTGATTCCTGTCACCTCGCAGAACCGTATTCCGCTGCTGCAAAACGGCACCTACGATTTCGAATGCGGCTCCACCACCAACAACCTGGAGCGGCAGAAACAGGCGGCTTTCTCTGACACCATTTTTGTCGTCGGCACCCGCCTGCTGGCGAAAAAGGGCGGCGCGATCAAAGACTTTGCTGACCTGAAAGATAAAGCCGTGGTGGTGACTTCCGGGACTACCTCAGAAATTCTGCTGCACAAGCTGAACGACGAGAAAAAAATGAATATGCGCATCATCAGCGCTAAAGATCACGGCGACTCCTTCCGTACTCTGGAAAGCGGCCGCGCGGTGGCCTTTATGATGGATGACGCGCTGCTGGCCGGCGAACGTGCCAAGGCCAAGAAGCCGGACAACTGGGAAATCATCGGCACGCCGCAGTCCAAAGAAGCCTACGGCTGTATGCTGCGTAAGGATGACCCGCAGTTCAAAACCCTGGTAGACGACACCGTTGCCAAGGCGCAGACCTCTGGCGAAGCGGCAAAATGGTTCGACAAGTGGTTCAAAAACCCCATCCCGCCGAAGAACCTGAATATGAACTTCGAACTCTCTGAAGATATGAAGGCGCTGTTCAAATCACCGAATGACAAGGCTCTTAACTAATTAAAAGAACAAGGGGCGGGAAATCCTGCCCTCCCGATTGTTGTCACAGCACGGACAGACTATACGGTGGCTGGTCGTTCCCCAGCCGCCGCGAACACCGAAGTACGCTGGGCAAGGATCTTCGAGGGTAGCGCTGCTACCCTTTTTTTTCCAGGAGTCATTTATGTCAATAGACTGGAACTGGGGGATATTCCTGCAACAGGCCCCGTTCGGCAATACCACCTATCTGGGCTGGCTATGGAGCGGCTTTCAGGTCACCGTCGCTCTGTCGGTTACCGCCTGGATCATCGCTTTTCTCGTCGGCTCGCTATTCGGTATTTTACGTACCGCCCCGAATCGACTGCTCTCCAGCATCGGTACCTGCTACGTCGAACTGTTCCGTAACGTTCCGCTGATCGTGCAGTTCTTTACCTGGTACCTGGTGGTGCCGGAGCTGCTGCCGGAAAATATCGGCATGTGGTTTAAATCCGAGCTGGATCCCAATATTCAGTTCTTTATCTCCTCCATGCTCTGCCTCGGGCTGTTTACCGCCGCACGCGTGTGTGAGCAGGTACGTGCGGCGATCCAGTCGCTGCCGCGCGGGCAGAAAAACGCCGGGCTGGCAATGGGCCTCACCCTGCCGCAAACCTACCGCTACGTTCTGCTGCCCAACGCCTATCGGGTTATCGTCCCGCCGATGACGTCGGAAATGATGAACCTGGTAAAAAACTCGGCCATTGCCTCCACCATCGGGCTGGCTGACATGGCGGCGCAGGCGGGCAAGCTGCTGGACTACTCCGCCCACGCCTGGGAGTCGTTTACCGCCATTACCCTCGCCTATGTGTTCATTAACGCGGTGATTATGCTGATTATGTATGTGGTTGAGCGCAAAGTTCGCCTGCCGGGCAATTTGGGGGGCAAATAGCTATGTATGATTTTGACTGGAGTTCTATCGTTCCGTCCATGCCGTATCTGCTGGCGGGACTGGTTATCACCCTGAAAATCACCGTTATCGCCATCGTTATCGGTATCGTCTGGGGCACCCTGCTGGCGGTCATGCGTCTGTCGAGCTTTTTACCGCTGGCGTGGTTTGCCAAAACCTACGTCAACGTCTTCCGCTCCATCCCGCTGGTGATGGTGCTGCTGTGGTTTTATCTGATTGTTCCCGGCTTTTTACAGAACGTGCTTGGCCTGTCGCCGAAGACCGATATCCGGCTAATCTCGGCCATGATTGCGTTCTCCATGTTTGAAGCAGCGTACTATTCGGAAATTATCCGCGCCGGCATCCAGAGTATCTCCCGCGGCCAGTCCAGCGCCGCGCTGGCGCTGGGGATGACCCACTGGCAGTCGATGAAGCTGATTATCCTGCCGCAGGCCTTTCGCGCGATGGTGCCGCTGCTGTTAACCCAGGGGATCGTCCTGTTCCAGGATACCTCGCTGGTCTATGTTCTGAGCCTGGCAGATTTCTTCCGCACCGCGTCCACTATCGGCGAGCGTGACGGAACCCAGGTCGAAATGATCCTGTTCGCAGGTGCCGTTTATTTTGCAATTAGTCTCAGCGCATCGCTGTTGGTCAGCTGGTTGAAGAAAAGGACTGTGTAATGATTACCCTGAAAAACGTTTCAAAATGGTATGGTCACTTTCAGGTGCTGACCGACTGCTCCACGGAAGTGAAAAAAGGCGAAGTGGTGGTGGTTTGCGGGCCGTCAGGCTCGGGAAAATCGACGCTGATTAAAACCGTTAACGGCCTCGAGCCGATTCAACAGGGCGAGATAACCGTTGACGGCACCAGGGTGAACGATAAAAAGACCAACCTCGCGAAGCTGCGCTCCCGCGTCGGGATGGTCTTCCAGCACTTCGAGCTGTTTCCGCATCTGTCGATTATCGACAACCTGACGCTGGCGCAGGTAAAAGTGCTCAACCGCGATAAAGCCGCTTCCCGCGCCAAAGGCCTGAAGCTACTGGAGCGCGTGGGGCTTTCCGCCCATGCGGAAAAATATCCGGCGCAGCTTTCAGGCGGCCAGCAGCAGCGCGTCGCCATCGCCCGCGCGCTGTGCATGGACCCGATTGCCATGCTGTTTGACGAACCAACTTCGGCGCTGGATCCGGAGATGATCAACGAAGTGCTCGACGTCATGGTCGAACTGGCAAACGAAGGCATGACCATGATGGTCGTCACCCACGAAATGGGCTTCGCGCGCAAGGTCGCCAACCGGGTTATCTTTATGGATGAAGGGAAAATCGTCGAAGATGCTGACAAGGAAGCATTTTTCGCCAACCCTCAGTCCGATCGCGCCAAAGACTTCCTCGCCAAAATCCTCCACTAACGGTCAGGCGCGCACGGGATCTCGTGCGCGCTGCTTACGGCGATACTCACGCGGAATATCAAGGTTCAAACGGCCGGCGCTGGAACTGATCGTGGCCGCACTTCGGGCAGCGCGGCAGCACGTCCGGAGTGTAAACCGCCAGATGGTGGTGGCACTTCTCGCACACCAGATTGCCCAGCCCGACGACCTCGCCGCTCTGGTACACGCCGTGGTGATTCAGGTCCTGAAACACCTCGCGCCACTCCAGCTGGGTTTTATCGGTAATATCGGCCAGCTCCTGCCACAGGCTCTCCTTTATAACCCGCATGAATACGCTGTCCGTTAGCTCATCATGGCTCTCTTCATAGCTGCGGGCGAACTCTTCCAGATCGCGCCTTACCGCCTTAGTCAGCGTCTCAACTTCGCGATGCGTTAACTCACCGGACTGGCTGATTCTCACCCGCGCCTGCTCCACCAGCGCGTCTATATCACGCTCTCCACTGCGTAACCGTTCGCTGAGCGTTGACACCAGCTCGCGGTAGAATTGAGCAACCTTGTTCATCATTTCGCCTCCTGTGTGGTTAACTTATTCTAATAATAGACGTTATCTGTCGGTTGCTTTGCCATTCAGGCCACAGAGTCGCTAAATATTCTGCGCCGCTTTTGCCGATGTTAATGTGCGAAAGGCTGTTTTGACGTGGGCGTTTGGGCTATGCTATGCCGATCTGAGATAACACATCCATTGGCTACATTTGTAGCTGTATTGAAAACAGGACCACTGGCTGCCATGCAAGAGCAATACCGCCCGGAAGAGATAGAATCGAAAGTCCAGCTTCACTGGGACGATAATCGTACATTTGAAGTCACTGAAGACGAGAGCAAAGAGAAGTACTACTGCCTGTCGATGCTACCTTATCCTTCTGGCCGACTACACATGGGCCACGTGCGTAACTACACCATCGGCGATGTGATTGCCCGCTACCAGCGTATGCTCGGTAAAAACGTCCTGCAGCCTATCGGCTGGGATGCGTTCGGCCTGCCTGCAGAAGGCGCGGCGGTGAAAAACAATACGGCGCCGGCGCCGTGGACCTATGACAACATCGCCTACATGAAAAACCAGCTGAAAAAGCTGGGCTTCGGCTACGACTGGAGCCGTGAAGTGGCGACCTGCACCCCGGAATACTACCGCTGGGAGCAGAAGTTCTTCACCGAACTGTATAAAAAAAGCCTGGTATATAAGAAAACCTCCGCGGTGAACTGGTGCCCTAACGACCAGACCGTGCTCGCCAACGAACAGGTTATCGACGGCTGCTGCTGGCGCTGCGATACCAAAGTTGAGCGTAAAGAGATCCCGCAGTGGTTTATCAAAATTACCGCCTACGCCGACGAACTGCTGAGAGATCTGGATAATCTGGATCACTGGCCGGATACCGTCAAGACCATGCAGCGCAACTGGATCGGCCGTTCTGAAGGGGTCGAAATCTCCTTCAACGTCAACGACTACGCCGATAAGCTGACCGTCTACACCACGCGTCCTGATACCTTCATGGGCTGCTCCTACCTGGCCGTAGCCGCGGGTCACCCGCTGGCGCAGCAGGCGGCGGCCAATAACCCGGCGCTGGCTGCATTTATCGACGAATGCCGCAACACCAAAGTCGCAGAAGCTGAAATGGCGACGATGGAGAAAAAAGGCGTCGACACCGGCTTTAAAGCCATCCATCCGCTGACCGGCGAAGCTATTCCGGTATGGGCGGCCAACTTCGTGCTGATGGAGTACGGTACCGGCGCGGTGATGGCGGTTCCAGGCCACGACCAGCGCGACTATGAGTTTGCCACAAAATATGGCCTCAACATCAAGCCGGTTATCCTCGCGGCAGACGGCTCTGAGCCCGATCTCTCCGAGCAGGCGCTGACGGAAAAAGGCGTGCTGTTCAACTCCGGCGAATTCAGCGGGCTGAGCTTTGAAGCGGGCTTCAACGCCATCGCCGACAAGCTGGCGGCGATGGGCGTCGGCGAGCGTAAGGTAAACTACCGTCTGCGCGACTGGGGCGTATCCCGTCAGCGCTACTGGGGCGCACCAATCCCGATGGTCACCCTGGAAGACGGCACGGTCATGCCGACGCCGGAAGATCAGCTGCCGGTTATCCTGCCTGAAGACGTGGTCATGGACGGCATCACCAGCCCGATTAAGGCCGACCCTGAGTGGGCTAAAACCACCGTCAACGGCCAGCCTGCGCTGCGTGAAACAGACACCTTTGATACCTTTATGGAATCCTCCTGGTACTACGCGCGCTACACCTGCCCGCAGTACGACCAGGGCATGCTGGATCCGGAAGCGGCGAACTACTGGCTGCCGGTTGATATCTATATCGGCGGCATCGAACACGCGATCATGCACCTGCTGTACTTCCGCTTCTTCCACAAGCTGATGCGCGACGCGGGCATGGTTAACTCTGACGAGCCGGCTAAGCAGCTGCTGTGTCAGGGGATGGTTCTGGCGGACGCGTTCTACTACGTCGGCGAAAACGGCGAGCGTAACTGGGTCTCCCCGGTTGATGCTACCGTCGAGCGCGACGAGAAAGGCCGTATCGTTAAAGCCTTCGATCCGCAGGGCCGCGAGCTGGTGTATACCGGCATGAGCAAAATGTCCAAGTCGAAAAACAACGGCATCGACCCGCAGGTGATGGTTGAGCGCTACGGCGCGGATACCGTGCGTCTGTTCATGATGTTCGCCTCTCCGGCAGATATGACTCTCGAATGGCAGGAGTCCGGCGTTGAAGGGGCAAACCGTTTCCTGAAGCGCGTCTGGAAGCTGGTCTACGAGCACACGACTCAGGGCCCGGCCATTGCCCTCGACGCTGCCAGCCTGAGCGAAGATCAGCAGGCGCTGCGCCGCGACGTGCACAAAACCATCGCGAAAGTGACCGATGATATCGGCCGCCGTCAGACCTTCAACACCGCGATCGCGGCGATCATGGAGCTGATGAACAAGCTGGCGAAAGCTCCGCAGGAAGGCGAGCAGGATCGCGCGCTGATGCGTGAAGCGCTGCTGGCGGTCGTGCGTATGCTCAACCCGTTCACCCCGCACGCGAGCTTCACCTTATGGCAGGAGCTGGGCGGCGAAGGCGATATCGACAGCGCACCGTGGCCGGTCGCCGACGAGAGCGCCATGGTTGAAAATACTACCCTGGTTGTCGTCCAGGTTAATGGTAAGGTTCGTGGTAAAATTACCGTACCGGTCGATGCCACCGAAGATCAGGTCCGTGCCCGCGCGGGTCAGGAACATCTGGTCGCGAAGTATCTCGACGGCGTCACCGTACGTAAAGTGATCTACGTTCCGGGCAAACTGCTCAATCTGGTCGTTGGCTAAGTGCAGGAGGAAGCGTGCGATATCTGGCAACATTGTTGTTATCTCTGGCGGTGTTAATCACCGCCGGATGCGGCTGGCACCTGCGCAGTACTACCCAGGTCCCAACCGCCATGAAAACCATGATCTTCCAGTCGGGCGATCCAAACGGGCCGCTGAGCCGTTCGGTGCGTAACCAGCTGCGCCTGAACGGGGTTGAACTGATCGATGGCAGCACGCTGCGTAAGGATGTTCCTTCTCTGCGTCTGGAATCATCGTCTATTCAGAAAGATACGGCCTCCATTTTCCAGGACGGACGTACCGCTGAGTACCAGATGGTGATGACGGTTCACGCCAGCGTGCTGATCCCGGGTCATGATATCTATCCGATCACGACGAAAGTCTACCGCTCGTTCTTCGATAACCCGCAGGCGGCGTTAGCGAAAGATGCCGAGCAGGATATGATTATCCAGGAGATGTACGACAAAGCGGCAGAGCAGCTGATTCGTAAGCTGCCAAGCGTTCACGTTGCGGATGTCGAAGCCACCAAAGGCGAGGAGAAGCCGGTCACGACGCCCCCCGCCTCCTCCACCTCCGGTGGTCGCGTCTCCACCACGCTGGGTAACTGATGATTCGGTTGTACCCGGAACAGCTCCGCACGCAGCTCAATGAAGGGCTGCGCGCGGCTTATTTACTGCTGGGTAGCGATCCTCTGCTGCTGCAGGAAAGTCAGGATGCAATTCGCGAAGCCGCTGCCGTTCAGGGCTTTATCGAACACCATACCGCGACGATTGATGCCAGCACCGACTGGCACGCTCTCTTCTCGCTGAGTCAGGCAATGAGCCTGTTCTCCAGCCGCCAAACGCTGCTCCTGATCCTGCCTGAAAATGGCCCCAATGCGGCCATTAACGAACAGCTGGCAACCCTTATCGGCATGCTGCATGACGATTTGCTGCTGATTGTGCGCGGCAATAAGTTGACCAAAGCGCAGGAGAATGCCGCGTGGGTCACCGCGCTCGCCAGCCGCGCGGTGCAGGTTAGTTGTCAGACGCCGGAATATGCCCAGCTGCCGCGCTGGCTCGCCGCGCGTGCTAAGCAAAACAACCTGCAGCTTGACGACGCGGCCAGCCAGCTGCTGTGCTACTGCTACGAAGGCAACCTGCTGGCGCTGTCGCAGGCGCTGGAGCGGCTCTCCCTGCTATGGCCGGACGGCAAGCTCACGCTGCCGCGCGTAGAGCAGGCGGTTAACGATGCCGCCCACTTTACGCCGTATCACTGGGTCGATGCGCTGCTGGCAGGCAAAAGCAAGCGCGTGCTGCATATTCTGCAGCAGCTGCGCCTGGAGGGGAGCGAACCCGCAATCCTTCTACGCACGCTGCAGCGAGAGCTGCTGCTGCTGGTGAACCTGAAGCGCCAGTCGGCCCATACGCCGCTGCGCTCGCTGTTCGATAAGCATCGCGTGTGGCAAAACCGCCGGCCGCTGTTAACCGACGCGCTCACCCGCCTCGGCGGCGATCAGCTGCGTCAGGCCGTTACCCTGCTTACCCGAGCGGAGCTCACCTTCAAGCAGGATTACGGAACCAGCATCTGGCCCGAATTAGAGAGCCTCTCTTTACTGCTCTGCCACAAAGCGCTGGCGGACGTGTTTATCGATGGTTGATATGACTCAGCTGCAGGCAATGTACGGCGGTACCTTCGATCCGGTGCATTACGGTCACCTCAAACCGGTCGAAATTCTGGCGAATCAGATAGGTCTGGGAAAAGTGATTATCGTTCCTAACAACGTGCCGCCGCATCGTCCCCAACCTGAGGCAACCAGCGCCCAGCGCTGGCATATGCTGGAACTGGCTATCGCGGATAAGCCGCTGTTCGTGCTCGACGATCGCGAGCTGCAGCGCCAGACGCCGTCCTGGTCGGCGCAAACGCTGCAGGAGTGGCGCCGGGAGCAGGGGCCAAAGCCGTCGCTCTCATTTATCATCGGCCAGGACTCTTTGCTCACCTTCCCCACCTGGCACAACTACGCCAGCATTCTGGATAACGTGCACCTGATCGTCTGCCGACGTCCGGGCTATCCGCTGGTGATGCCGCGCCCGGAGGACCAGCAGTGGCTCGATAAGCATTTAACCCACGATGTCGAGCAACTGCACCGCCGCCCCGCCGGGGCTATCTATCTGGCTGAAACGCCGTGGTTTGATATTTCGGCCACCCTCATTCGCCAGCGCCTTGAACGCGGCGAATCCTGTGCCGATATGCTGCCGGCGACCGTCCTGGACTACATTCATCAGCAAAAGCTTTATGGCTAACCCTCGGCGCTGCCGGGTAATTTAGCGTCTCCCCTTTCGGCTCAGTGAGGATAATCATGAGATTATGGTTAGTTCGTCATGGCGAAACCCAGGCTAACGCAGCCGGTCTGTACAGCGGACGCGCGCCCACTCCCCTCACCGAACGCGGCGAAGCTCAGGCCCTCCGGCTTGGTCAGCAGCTGCAGGCGGTGGCGTTTGACCGCGTTCTTTGCAGCGAGCTCGAGCGCACCCAGCGTACCGCCGACCTGCTGCTGGGCGATCGGGCGCTCCCCCGCGAGCTTATCCCCGACCTCAATGAGATGTTCTTCGGCGACTGGGAAATGCGCCACCATCGTGATTTGCAGCATGAAGATGCGGAAAACTATGCCGCCTGGTGCGCGGACTGGCAGAACGCGGCGCCCACCAACGGCGAAAGTTTTCAGAATTTTGCCCGGCGGGTCGCGGCATTTAGCGAGGCGCTGGCGCAGTATCAGCATCTTGACCATCTGCTCATCGTCGGCCATCAGGGAGCGCTTAGCCTGTTAACCGCCCTGCTGCTGGAGATGCCGGCGGCGGCGATGTGGCGTTTCCCCATCGAACACGGCGCGTGGAGCATGCTCGATCTGCGCGCAGATTTCGCCACGCTGCGGGTACTAAATAGCCGGGCCGTCTGGCGGGCAGAAGAAGAATTCAGTCCAGACCATTGACAGGTCGGAGCAGGCTGCTATTCTCCGCAGCCTGAAGGTATCCGCCATACAGATGTTTTACAAAAATGGCGATGCAATCAACGGCGATGGATGGGATGATAGCCGCCTCCAACGCCGGTTGGCAGACATTTATCCCGACTTTTTTATGAGTTCAGGTATACTGCCAGGCTGTTTATTATTTTCACTCTTCACTCACCCAGGGGGAACTCTTGCAGGGTAAAGCACTCCAGGATTTTGTTATCGACAAAATTGATGACCTGAAAGGTCAGGACATCGTAGCCATTGACGTTCATGGCAAATCCAGCATTACAGATTGCATGATTATTTGCACCGGCACGTCTACGCGCCACGTAATGTCCATCGCCGACCACGTGGTACAAGAGTCTCGCGCCGCCGGCATGCTGCCGCTGGGCGTAGAAGGTGAAAGCGCCGCCGACTGGATTGTTGTCGATCTTGGCGACGTCATGGTTCACGTCATGCAGGAAGAGAGCCGTCGTCTTTACGAGCTGGAAAAACTCTGGAGTTAATGCGTGAAGCTGCAGCTGGTGGCCGTTGGCACCAAAATGCCGGACTGGGTTCAGACCGGCTTTAGTGAATATCTGCGTCGTTTTCCAAAAGATATGCCGTTCGAGCTGTTGGAAATCCCCGCCGGTAAGCGCGGTAAAAATGCCGATATCAAGCGTATCCTCGAAAAAGAGGGGGAGATGATGCTGGCAGCCGCGGGTAAAAACCGCATCGTGACCCTGGATATTCCGGGGAAACCCTGGGATACGCCGCAGGTGGCGCGTGAGCTGGAGCGCTGGAAGCAAGATGGCCGCGACGTCAGCCTGCTGATCGGCGGCCCGGAGGGGCTTTCTCCGGCGTGTAAAGCCGCGGCGGAACAGAGCTGGTCGCTCTCCACCCTGACCTTGCCTCACCCGCTGGTACGCGTACTGGTTGCGGAGAGCCTGTATCGGGCGTGGAGTATTACAACCAACCACCCTTACCACCGTGAATAATGATGACCAGGGTAGACTAAGCAGCGAATGAAATTACAGAATTCTTTCCGCGACTATACGGCTGAATCCTCGCTGTTTGTGCGCCGGGCGCTGGTCGCTTTTTTGGGGATTTTGCTGCTTACCGGCATACTGGTTGCCAATCTTTATAACGTGCAGATAGTTCGTTACACGGACTACCAGACGCGCTCGAACGAAAACCGCATCAAGCTGGTTCCCATCCCGCCAAGTCGCGGCATTATCTATGACCGTAACGGCACGCCGCTGGCGCTGAACCGCACCATCTATCAGCTGGAAATGATGCCGGAGAAGGTCGATAACGTGCAGCAGACGCTGGACGCGCTGCGTGACGTCATTGATCTCACGGATGATGACATTGCTGGTTTTAAAAAGGAGCGCTCGCGTTCCCACCGCTTCACCTCTATTCCGGTCAAAGTTAACCTGACCGAAGTGCAGGTTGCCCGCTTCGCGGTCAATCAGTACCGCTTTCCCGGCGTCGAAGTGAAAGGCTATAAGCGCCGCTACTATCCCTACAACTCCGCCCTCACCCACGTTATCGGCTATGTCTCAAAAATTAACGATAAAGACGTCGATCGCCTGGATAAAGAGGGCAAGCTGGCTAACTACGCTTCAACCCACGATATCGGCAAGCTGGGTATCGAACGCTACTATGAAGACGTCCTGCACGGGCAGACCGGCTACGAGGAGGTCGAGGTCAACAACCGCGGCCGCGTCATTCGTCAGCTCAAAGAGGTGCCGCCGCAGGCCGGGCGCGATATCTATTTAACCCTCGATCTCAAGCTGCAGCAGTATATTGAAACGCTGCTGGCCGGCAGCCGCGCCGCGGTGGTGGTTACCGACCCGCGCACCGGCAGCGTTCTGGCGCTGGTTTCCACCCCGAGCTACGATCCGAACCTGTTCGTCGACGGGATCTCCAGCAAGGACTACTCCGGGCTGCTCAACGATCCGAATACGCCGCTGGTCAACCGCGCCACGCAGGGGGTCTATCCGCCGGCCTCGACGGTGAAACCTTACGTTGCCGTCTCGGCGCTGAGCGCCAACGTCATCACCCGCAATACCAGCCTGTTCGATCCCGGCTGGTGGCAGCTGCCCGGTTCAGATAAACGCTATCGCGACTGGAAAAAATGGGGCCACGGTCACCTGAACGTGACCAAAGCGCTGGAAGAGTCTGCGGATACCTATTTCTATCAGGTTGCCTATGATATGGGCATCGACCGCCTGTCGGAATGGATGAATAAATTCGGCTATGGCCACTATACCGGCATCGATCTATCGGAAGAGCGCTCCGGGAATATGCCCACCCGTGAATGGAAGCTGAAGCGCTTTAAAAAGCCCTGGTATCAGGGGGACACCATTCCGGTCGGTATCGGCCAGGGCTACTGGACCGCAACGCCGATTCAGATGAACAAGGCGCTGATGATCCTGATTAACGACGGCGTGGTAAAAGTGCCCCATCTGCTGCAAAGCACCGTCGAAGACGGCAAGCAGGTACCCTGGGTTCAGCCGCACGAGCCGCCGGTGGGCGATATTCACTCCGGCTTCTGGGAGATAGCCAAAGACGGAATGTTCGGCGTGGCCAACCGCGGCAACGGTACCGCGCATAAGTACTTCGCCAGCGCGCCTTATAAAATCGCGGCGAAATCCGGTACGGCACAGGTATTCGGCCTGAAGGCCAATGAAACCTATAACGCGCACAGAATCGCTGAGCGCCTGCGTGACCACAAACTCATGACGGCGTTTGCTCCTTACAACAACCCCCAGGTTGCCGTGGCGATCATTCTCGAGAACGGCGGCGCAGGCCCGGCGGTCGGGACGATTATGCGCCAGATTCTCGATCACATTATGCTGGGTGATAACAATACGAATCTGCCGAGTGAAAATCCGGCGGTGACGGCGGGGGAGGATCAATAATGACCGATAATCCAAACAAAAAATCGCTGTGGGATAAAATCCATCTCGATCCCACCATGGTGCTGATACTGCTGGCGCTGCTGACCTATAGCGCGCTGGTTATCTGGAGCGCGAGCGGCCAGGATATCGGGATGATGGAACGTAAAATTGGCCAGATCGCGATGGGTATCGTGATTATGATCGTCATGGCGCAAATCCCGCCGCGCGTGTATGAAGGCTGGGCGCCCTATCTCTATATCTTCTGTATTATTTTACTGGTGGCGGTGGATGCCTTCGGCGCTATCTCGAAAGGCGCCCAGCGCTGGCTGGATCTCGGCATCGTCCGTTTCCAGCCCTCGGAAATTGCTAAAATCGCCGTTCCGCTGATGGTGGCGCGCTTTATTAACCGCGACGTCTGCCCGCCCTCGCTGAAAAATACCGCCATTGCGCTGGTGCTGATTTTCCTGCCGACCCTGCTGGTTGCGGCGCAGCCTGACCTTGGGACCTCAATTCTTATCGCCCTGTCCGGCCTGTTTGTGCTGTTCCTTTCCGGGCTGAGCTGGCGCCTGATCGGCGTAGCGGTGGTGCTGGTCGCGGCGTTTATCCCGATTCTGTGGTTCTTCCTGATGCACGACTACCAGCGTCAGCGCGTTATGATGCTGCTCGATCCGGAAACTGACCCGCTGGGCGCTGGCTATCACATTATCCAGTCTAAAATTGCTATTGGCTCCGGCGGACTGCGCGGGAAAGGCTGGCTACACGGCACCCAGTCGCAGCTGGAGTTTCTGCCGGAGCGCCACACCGACTTTATCTTCGCGGTGCTGGCCGAAGAGCTTGGGCTGATTGGCGTGCTGGTTCTGCTGGCGCTCTATATCCTGCTCATTATGCGCGGGCTGTGGATCGCCGCCCAGGCGCAAACCACCTTTGGCCGGGTAATGGCCGGTGGTTTAATGTTGATTTTATTCGTTTATGTCTTCGTAAATATTGGTATGGTGAGTGGTATTTTGCCAGTGGTGGGGGTACCGTTGCCGCTGGTCAGCTACGGGGGCTCAGCCCTGATCGTATTGATGGCCGGGTTTGGTATCGTAATGTCGATCCACACCCACAGAAAAATGTTGTCGAAAAGCGTTTAAGGGGTTCGCAATGCGTAAGCAATGGCTGGGGATCTGCATAGCAGCAGGGCTGCTGGCGGCATGTTCGGGTGAAGACGTTCAACAAAAAACCGTCAGCACACCGCAGCCGGCGGTTTGTAATGGCCCAAGCGTAGAAATCAGCGGCGCCGATCCGCACTATGAAGCGCCGAATCCGACGGCAAATCAGGATTACGAACGCGACGGTAAAAGCTTTAAAATCGTGCAGGATCCGTCTAATTTTACCCAGACTGGCCTGGCGGCGATTTATGATGCTGAGCCCAACAGCAACCTAACCGCATCCGGTGAGGCCTTCGATCCTACCCAGCTCACCGCTGCGCACCCTACGCTGCCGATCCCCAGCTACGCGCGTATTACCAACGTCGCTAATGGCCGCATGATCGTGGTGCGTATCAACGATCGCGGCCCGTACGGCAACGATCGCGTGATATCGCTTTCGCGCGCCTCCGCCGACCGGCTGAACACCTCGAATAATACCAAGGTGCGCATCGATCCTATTATCGTCGCGCAGGACGGTTCGCTCTCGGGTCCGGGAATGGCCTGTACCACCGTGGCGAAACAAACCTATGCCTTGCCGGCGCGTCCGGATCTGGACGGCGGTACCGGCGCCTCAACCGAGCAGCCGGTGCAAACCGACGTGCGCGCCATCAGTAACTCAACGCTGAAATCCGACGATAGCGTCGGCGCGCCGGTCAACAGCAGCGGCTTCCTCGGCGCCCCGACGCCGTTGAATAACGGCGTGCTGGAGGGCAGTGAACCCGTCGCTCAGGCCGCCGCATCAACCGCGCCGGTCACCGCGCCGGGATCAATCCAGGGCAGCGTTGCGCCAGCCGCCGCTGCGACGACTGCGGTTGCGGTTGCCGCCGCTTCTACCTCGACCTCGACCAGCGCTGCTGCCAGCGGTGACTATGTGGTACAGGTTGGCGCCGTTAGCGACCAGGCCCGCGCTCAGCAGTACCAGCAGCGCCTGAGCCAGCAGTTCTCCGTTCCCGGCCGCGTAGTGCAAAACGGCGCGGTGTGGCGTATTCAGCTGGGCCCGTTCGCCAGCAAGTCACAGGCCAGCACCGTTCAGCAGCGCCTGCAGAGCGAAGCTCAGCTGCAGTCATTTATTACTCACGCCAACTAAACGCGTCGGACCGCCGTCCGCATCGCATTGGGCATGACAAAATCGTTAACAAAGTCATGCGCAATGTCGGATGCCGGTCCGCAGAGCATTTGTTATAGTAAGGCACTTTTTTAACTCCATCACGGATGCCGTTGTTCAGACCATGAAGATCTCTTTCACCGCACGTTTACTCGTTACGGCCCTCTCCGTTGCCGCGCTCTCCTCCGCAGCCCACGCCGATGACCTGAATCTTAAAACCATGATCCCAGGCGCGCCGCAGATTGACGCCGAATCCTGGGTACTTATCGATTACAATTCAGGCAAAGTGCTGGCGGAAAATAACGCCGATTCCCGCCGCGACCCGGCGAGTCTGACCAAAATGATGACCAGCTACGTCATTGGTCAGGCAATGAAAGCGGGTAAATTCAAAGAGTCCGATCTGGTCACCGTGGGCAACGACGCATGGGCAACCGGTAACCCGGTATTTAAAGGCTCCTCCCTGATGTTCCTCAAGCCAGGAATGCAGGTGCCGGTTTCTCAGCTGATTCGCGGTATCAACCTGCAGTCAGGCAACGACGCCTGCGTCGCGATGGCGGACTTCGTTGCCGGTAGCCAGGACGCTTTCGTCAGCCTGATGAACAGCTACGTCAACGCCCTTGGCCTGAAAAACAGCCACTTCCAGACCGTTCATGGCCTGGATGCCGAAGGTCAGTACAGCTCCGCGCGCGATATGGCGCTGATTGGCCAGGCGCTGATCCGCGACGTGCCGAACGAATACACCATCTACAAAGAAAAAGAGTTCACCTTTAACGGCATCCGCCAGCTCAACCGTAACGGGCTGCTGTGGGATAACAGCCTCAACGTCGACGGCATTAAAACCGGCCACACGGATAAAGCGGGCTATAACCTCGTCGCCTCGGCAACCGAAGGCCAGATGCGCCTGATCTCCGCCGTGATGGGGGGTCGCACCTATAAAGGTCGTGAATCCGAAAGCAAAAAGCTGCTGACCTGGGGCTTCCGCTTCTTTGAAACCGTCAATCCGCTGAAAGCGGGCAAAGAGTTCTCCTCCGAGCCGGCCTGGTTTGGCGATAGCGATCGCGCATCGCTGGGCGTCGATAAAGACGTGTATCTGACCATTCCCCGCGGCCGCATGAAAGATCTGAAGGCCAGCTACGTGCTGAACAATACCGAACTGCACGCACCGCTGCAGAAAAACCAGGTTGTCGGCACCATTAACTTCCAGCTGGACGGCAAAACTATCGATCAGCGCCCGCTGGTGGTGCTGCAGGAGATCCCGGAAGGTAATTTCTTCGGCAAAATGATTGATTACATTAAGTTAATGTTCCACCACTGGTTTGGTTAAAAATCGAACGCTTGAAAGTGTGATTTACATCCCCATATACTAACTATCAAAGTAACCTGATAACTCCCACATCTTGTGGGAGTTATTATTTTTTGTCGTAACACCGGAGCTGACATGAAAACCAAACTTAACGAACTGCTTGAATTCCCTACTCCATTTACTTACAAAGTAATGGGGCAGGCGTTGCCTGAGCTGGTTGATCAGGTGGTGGAAGTGGTACAGCGCCATGCGCCTGGTGATTACTCTCCGCAGGTAAAGCCGAGCAGCAAAGGTAACTACCACTCGGTTTCTATCACCATCAACGCCACCCATATCGAGCAGGTAGAAACCCTGTACGAAGAGCTGGGTAATATTGAGATCGTCCGGATGGTGCTGTAACCCATTCTGCTACCCGGCCTCGCGCCGGGTCATCCCCTTCCCCGCTGTGATATACTCGCTGCCTTAAATCACTTCTCTGTGCGGAGACGTTGTTTTGCAGCACAATAAAATCCTCATTCGCCAACTCGGCCTGCAACCTTACGCCCCTGTCTCGCAGGCAATGCACGACTTTACCGACTCGCGCGATGAAACAACCCTCGATGAAATCTGGCTGGTTGAACATCATCCGGTCTTTACCCAGGGCCAGGCGGGAAAAGCGGAGCACGTTCTGGTAGCGGGCGATATTCCTGTCATTCAAAGCGATCGCGGCGGCCAGGTGACCTACCACGGACCGGGGCAGCAGGTGATGTATGTCCTGCTCAATCTCAAACGCCGCAAGCTTGGCGTACGCGAGCTGGTGACGCTCCTGGAGCAGACCGTGGTCAACACTCTGGCGGAGTATGCTATTGAGTCGCACCCGCGCGCCGATGCGCCCGGCGTTTACGTCGGTGAGCAAAAGATCTGCTCGCTGGGCCTGCGCATTCGCAAAGGGTGCTCGTTCCATGGCCTGGCGCTCAATATCGCGATGGACCTTTCGCCGTTCCTGCGGATTAATCCCTGCGGCTACGCCGGAATGGAGATGGCGCAAATGCGCCAGTGGCAGCCCGAAGCGGCGCCGCAAATTGTCGCACCACGGCTGGTTGCCAACCTGCTGGCGCTGCTCGACAACCCGCCGCACGAGTTCATTTCCGCAGAGTAAATTCGGGCGTCCCGGCTTCCCGGGGCGCCGTTTTTGCGCCTGGCTTTCGTTAAGCCATTCTATTTGCAATTAATTGCCACAAACGGCGGCGTCGCTGACCGCTATACTTGCGCTATTCGCTATGACAGGAGGCGCAGAGTGGAAAAAAATCATCCGCAACCGGAACTCACCGAACGGCTCGACGATCGCCACGATCGCCAGGTATTCCGCATTCTGCGTAATATTAACCTCAATTTACTAACGATTTTCGAAGCCGTGTACGTCCACAAGGGCATCGTGAATGCGGCTAAGGTGCTGAATATCACCCCTTCGGCTATTAGCCAGTCGATTAACAAGCTCCGCGCGCTTTTTCCCGACCCGCTGTTTATTCGCAAGGGCCAGGGCGTGACGCCGACCGCCTACGCGACGCACCTCCATCAGTACATCAGTCAGGGAATGGAGGCCTTCCTCAGCGCGCTGGATTTAACCGGCAGCCCGCATCAGCAGCGGGTCATCACCATCGCCACCTCGCCCACCGTCGGCGCGCTGGTCATGCCGACGATTGCGCAGGCGCTGAAGCCTCGCTTCCCGCAGGTGCTGCTGCACAATATCGCCATTACCGATGCCCCCAGCCAGCTTAACCAGCGTCAGGTGGATCTGCTGATCGACAGCTACGCGCACAGCGGCCAGTCGATCGTGCACCACGTTCTGTTCCAGGATCGGGTGATGATGTACTGCCGCGAGGCGCATCCGGCGCTGGCTATGCCGCACAGCGAAGAGCACCTTCGTCAGTACGAGTTTGCCCTGCTGCTGCCCGAGGGCCAGCGCTATCCGGCGCTGCACCGTCGGCTGCAGGAGCAGCTAGGGGAGCGGCGCTGCGGCTTTAGCAGCTACAACCTGTTAACTCAGGCCGCGCTGGTGAGCGCCAGCGATATGCTTGGGCTGATGCCGAACCGGATGTTTTCGCTGTTGGCCAAAACCTGGCCGCTGGCGGCGCTGGACTACCCGCCTCTCGCCGATGAAACCATCGACATTTCGCTGCATTACAACAAGCTCAGCGCCCAGGAACCGCTGCTCAATGAGGTGATTGAGGCGGTTCGCCAGGCTTTTTAAGCTATACCGCACGTGAGGGAAAGCATAAAACAACAACTATTTTACAATTTGCCGAACAGGCAGGCTGCTTTCTGGTCCGTATCAATGGTATACTGCCTATCCTTGATTCAAAAATAGTTGATAAATACAACATTTACTTGAATTAATTCGTTTTCCTTCGTACTCGCAACTGGAACACGCACGCTATGAGTAAACCCATTGTGATGGAACGCGGTGTTAAATATCGCGACGCCGATAAAATGGCCCTTATCCCGGTGAAAAACGTGGCAACTGAGCGTGAAGCTCTGCTCAGAAAACCGGAATGGATGAAAATCAAACTTCCGGCTGACTCGTCCCGTATCCAGGGTATCAAAGCAGCGATGCGTAAGAACGGTTTGCACTCCGTGTGCGAAGAAGCTTCTTGCCCGAATCTTGCGGAATGCTTCAACCACGGAACGGCAACCTTTATGATCCTCGGTGCTATCTGCACCCGCCGCTGCCCGTTCTGCGATGTCGCCCACGGTCGTCCGGTGACGCCGGATGCTAATGAACCGCAGAAGCTCGCGCAAACCATCGCCGACATGGGCCTGAAGTACGTCGTTGTCACCTCTGTCGACCGCGATGACCTTCGCGACGGCGGTGCTCAGCATTTCGCCGACTGCATCAGCGCCATCCGTGAGAAAAGCCCGTCGATTAAGATTGAAACCCTGGTTCCGGACTTCCGCGGCCGTATGGATCGCGCGCTGGATATCCTCAAGGTTACGCCGCCGGACGTCTTTAACCACAACCTGGAAAACGTGCCGCGTCTCTATCGCCAGGTACGCCCGGGCGCCGATTACAACTGGTCGTTAAAGCTGCTGGAAAGCTTCAAAGAAGCGCATCCGGAGATCCCAACCAAATCGGGTCTGATGGTCGGCCTCGGTGAAACCAACGCTGAAATCGTCGAAGTTATGCGCGATCTGCGTCGCCACGGCGTGACGATGCTGACCCTCGGTCAGTACCTGCAGCCGAGCCGTCACCACCTGCCGGTACAGCGCTATGTTAGCCCGGATGAGTTCGAAGAGATGAAAGCCGAAGCGATGGCCATGGGCTTCACCCATGCCGCCTGTGGCCCGTTCGTCCGCTCGTCCTATCATGCCGACCTGCAGGCCAAAGGGATGGAAGTGAAGTAGTTCACGCCGTCCTCGACCGCTGCGCGTTTCCCGCGTGCGGCGGTCAGCTCTCCTTGCGCTACCTCATCTTTTGCCCCCAATAAATCCGCCAGCGCGGTTACAGTCGGTTGCATTTTTTTTGCCAATGACCTTGCAGGATACAAAAAGAGGCCGCAACGATAATCGCTGCGGCCTCTTATCCGTGCAGGCCGATAGCCTGCCGGCAGCCTGCTCCCGCTGTCGGGGAGCAGGCGTTTAATTACTCTTTATGAGAGAGCTTCTGTGCCGGAGTTTCTTCTTCCGCACTGGTTTTCTTCGCGCTATCGTCGTCGTCGTTCATGGCCTTCTTAAAGCCTTTGATAGCCGAACCCAGGTCTCCACCCAGCGTACGTAGTTTTTTGGTACCAAACACTAAAATAATCAGTGCTGCGACAACCAGCAGTTTGGTAATACTAATCTCACCCATAGCTAACCTTCTTCTCTAAAACAATCTGCGAATACGCCATCATACACGCGAACAATTAACGGCTATTTGACGCGCGGACACAATAGCAATCTGTAACAAGGTGAATCAAGCTCTGTTTAAAAAAACGTCACAATAATTGCGGTGGCGCAAAGCGGCGGTTCTGCAGCACCGGTAAGCGCTCGCGCACCTGGCGTAGATAATCCACGGAAACGTCGGCAAAAATCATCTGCGGCCGATCCGCCGCACCGGCCAGCGTCGTGCCGAGGGGATCGATAATTCGGCTCTGGCCGATATTACGGTTGCCGCACTCTCCTGCCGCCACGATATAGCAGGTCGTGTCCAGCGCGCGGGCGGCCAGCAGCGTCGCCCAGTGATGCTCCTTCATCGGCCCTCTCACCCAAGCGGTGGGGAGAACAAGGATCTCGGCGCCGCTCAGCGCAAGGCTTAACGCCAGCTCCGGGAAGCGCAAATCATAGCAGGTCATCAGGCCAACCCGAACCCCGTCGACGTCAATCAGCGCCGGGATCTGCAGGCCGGCATCAACGCGCCGTGACTCCTGTATATTAAACGCATCGTATAAGTGTAGCTTCTGGTATTGTGCGATAACCTCGCCGCGGCGTATCGCCACCAGCGTATTAGCCGCGCGTCCCTCGCCGGAAGGCACGTGAATCGTCAGCACGGTGGTTAAGCCGTTATTACGGCTCTCCTCGCGCAGTAGCCCCAGGAAGCCGCCATCTATCTCCTGCGCCGATTTAACCGAGAGATCCGGGTCGCTATCGTCGCGCGCCAGCAGCGCCTCGGGCAGCACCAGCAGCGACGCGCCCTGCTCAGCGGCCTGGGCCATCAGCGCTACGCAGGTCTGCGCATTCGCCCGCCAGTCAGGGGTGACGGCAAATTGTCCAGCAGCAACCAGCATCTTAATCTCCCGTTCGCGAATTCATAGCCAGCGACGCATTTTGCGCGCTACACTCATTCCCCAGTATTAACCAAATAGCAGGGAATGAGAGTGTCACAACTACTTTTAGCCGTTTTTGTTGGCGGCGGTACCGGCAGCGTATTGCGCTGGTGGCTGGGAATGAAGTTTAACCCCCTGCACCATGCCATTCCGATTGGCACGCTAACGGCCAACCTGCTGGGCGCATTTATCATTGGCGCCGGCCTGGCCTGGTTTAACCGTCTGAGCGATATCGACCCGATGTGGAAGCTGCTCATCACCACCGGCTTTTGCGGCGGATTGACGACCTTCTCCACCTTCTCAGCGGAAGTGGTGTTTCTGCTGCAGCAGGGGCGCTTCAGCTGGGCCCTGCTCAATATTCTGGTCAACCTGCTGGGCTCATTCGCCATGACGGCGGCGGCGTTCTGGCTCTTTTCGCATACCGCCAGCCGTTAAAAACAGGCAAAAAAAAACCCGCTAAGCGCGGGTTTTTATATTCTACTGACGCGTTGCTTAGATAGCGTTTACGTTTGCAGCAGAAGGGCCTTTGGCACCGTTAGTGATTTCGAACTCTACACGCTGACCTTCAGCCAGAGTTTTGAAACCGTTGGACTGGATTGCAGAGAAATGTACGAATACATCTTTGCTGCCATCTTCCGGAGTAATGAAACCGAATCCTTTGGACTCATTAAACCACTTAACGTTACCTTTAATCTTAGACATCAAAATTACCTTTATATGAAAAAAAGACACTGATACTGTGTCGCGATCCAGTACATCAATTGTGGTGCCTTTTGTCCAGTCGAACTTTGCTAAAAAGTGACAAAAGTCGCTATCTTTTTTAGTGGTTGCGCTTTAGTTATTGTTTTTCCACATAACATAATGCTCAGCTCTTTTATCACTAAGCTATTGCGGATTAAAACTGAAAGCGGGCCCAGGCAAAGTAAACGTTACCGTTGTTATAGGTACCGGGGATGTAGGTCATCTGGAACGTCGCCGGGCCGTAGCCGATAGACGCCATCGGCAGTACCACCGGCAGCGGAATATAGTGCCAGTTATCGCGCGCGGTTACCCCGAGCGTATAGCCGAGCCCAAGATGAAAGTTATCGTCGGCCAGCGGACGCCAGGTTTTCTCCCAGCCGTAGCCCGCGATAGGTTCCCACTTGTTAAATGAGTCCTTAAACGCCATCAGGTAGAGGCCGTGCCAGTTACCTTTATCATCCCAGCGCGACACGCCGAAACCGGCCCCCCAGGGACGCTCGTTATACTCATCGGTCTTTTCTTTGTCATAGGCAAAACGGGCGTGCCAGGTGATCGCGGGAACATACAGGTCGTAGTGTTCTGGCTCCTGCCAGGTCTCAGCAACGTTATCGCTTAAGGTGTTATAGCCATCGCGAATCGTCGAGCTGAATGACGCATTTGCTATCCCGCTGGAGAGCAGCAGCCCGGAAAAACTGAGCAAAAACAGTACAACATAACCTAGTCTAAACACTTCTCAATTACCAATATCGATTTTAAAGCGGAATAAAGTAGCAAATATAATCTTAATATAACCTTAACGAAATACGGCAAAGTCTTGATTTACCGCCCACGAAATCGCAACAACCCTGCCTGTCGACTTTGTGATAGCGCCCGCGCGCCGGCCGCTGATTAGGTAATTCTCATCGGTTTATTGATTTGCATCAGCATGTTTCGTCGATTTATTCGGCACATTCCCTCCCTTAATTTTTGTACAATCATATTTATCAGCAGATTCTTTGGGTTAATGGTTCAGGGGTAAAATAATGCTTACGCTAGTTGAGATCCTTATTGGGGTCGTGGTCATTGTGGGCGTCGCCCGCTATATCATCAAAGGGTATTCCGCCACCGGCGTGCTCTTTGTTGGCGGTCTGACGCTGCTTATCGTCAGCGCGCTGATGGGACATAAAATTTTACCCGGCGAGGCGAAAAGCACGGGCTATTCCGCGACCGACATCATCGAATACATCAAAATTCTGCTGATGAGCCGCGGCGGCGACCTCGGCATGATGATCATGATGCTCTGCGGATTTGCCACCTACATGACGCATATCGGCGCCAACGATATGGTGGTCAAACTGGCCTCAAAGCCCCTGCGCTACATTAACTCTCCCTACCTGCTGATGATCGCCGCCTATTTTGTCGCCTGCCTGATGTCGCTGGCCGTCTCTTCGGCGACCGGACTCGGCGTCCTGCTGATGGCAACGCTGTTCCCGGTGATGGTCAACGTTGGGATCAGCCGCGGCGCAGCGGCGGCCATTTGCGCCTCCCCGGCGGCCATTATCCTCTCCCCGACCTCCGGCGATGTCGTTCTCGCGGCGAAGGCCGCCGAAATGCCGCTCATCGATTTTGCCTTTAAGACCACGCTGCCGATCTCCATCGCGGCGATTGTCGCCATGGCGATTGCCCACTTTTTCTGGCAGCGCTATCTGGATAAGAAAGAGAACGTCTCCCACGAAATGCTCGACGTGAACGAGATAACCACCACCGCCCCCTCCTTCTATGCCATTCTGCCCTTCACGCCCATTATCGGCGTGCTGATCTTCGACGGGAAATGGGGCCCGGAGCTGCATATTATTGCCATCCTGGTGATGTGCATGCTGCTGGCTGCGGTGCTGGAATTCTGCCGCGGCTTTAACACCAAAAACGTCTTCAGCGGGCTGGAAGCCGCCTATCGCGGGATGGCCGACGCCTTTGCCGGCGTGGTCATGCTGCTGGTCGCCGCCGGCGTGTTTGCCCAGGGCCTGAGCACCATCGGCTTTATCAATAGCCTGATTTCGATTGCGACCTCGTTTGGCTCAGCCAGCATCATTCTGATGCTGGTGCTGGTGGTGCTGACGATGCTGGCTGCCATGACGACCGGTTCGGGCAACGCCCCGTTTTACGCCTTCGTTGAGATGATCCCCAAGCTGGCGCACTCGTCGGGTATTAACCCGGCCTATCTGTCGATCCCGATGCTGCAGGCATCCAACCTCGGCCGGACCATTTCCCCGGTATCGGGCGTGGTGGTTGCCGTGGCCGGGATGGCAAAAATCTCGCCGTTTGAGGTGGTGAAGCGGACCTCGGTACCGGTTCTTGTCGGCCTGCTGGTGGTGATTATCGCCACCGAAATTCTGGTGCCCGGAAGCACCGTTCAATAAACGTGAAAAGGCGCCAGCAGGCGCCTTTTTTATGCTTTAATAATTCGAGGAACTCATTACCATCCACTATCAGGAATAAAAATGTTCAGGAAGGATTTCGTCGCCATTGCCCTCTTGCTAACGGCAACTCAGGTCGGCGCTGAACCGCTCACCGCAACGCAATACGGCGATTTCGACCGCTACGTACTGGCCTTATCCTGGCAAACCGGTTTCTGCCAGAGCATGCATGACCGCAACCGCGGCGAACCGGAAGAGTGCCGCCTGCAGCAGGAAATGGCCAACAAAACCGATTATCTCACCGTACACGGCCTGTGGCCGGGTCTGCCGAAATCCATCGCCGCTCGCGGCGTGGACGATCGCCGCTGGATGCGTTATGGCTGCGCCACGCGCCCGATCCCCAATATGCCGGAGGTCAAAGCCGGGCGGAAATGCCAGGCTGCGGAAACCGGCCTGTCGCTGGAGATGGCCAATAAGCTCAACGGCGTGATGCCCGGCTCCGGCGGCAACTCCTGCCTTGAGCGCTACGAGTACGCGAAACACGGCGTCTGTTTTGGCTTCGATCCTGACAGCTACTTCGGCACCATGGTCCGCCTCGGCGGCGAGGTGAAGCACAGCGCCATCGGGGCATTCCTCGCGAAGCACTACGGACAGAGCGTCAGCCGCGACGACTTCGATGCAGCCATCGCCGAGGCCTGGGGGAAACAGAGCGTTAAGGCCTTCAAGCTGACCTGCAGCGGCAATCCGGCCTATTTAACCGAAATACAAATAGCCATCAAGGCCACGGCCATCAATACGCCGCTCTCCGCCGATGCCTTCCTGCCCCAGCCCCATCCGGGCAACTGCGGCAAGCAGTTTGTGGTGGATAAGGTTGGCAGCTAATCATGCGGCGGCGTCAGCCGCCGCAGGGACTTCATTCGCGAATAAACGCCAGTAAATCCTGATTAATCTGATGCTTGTGGGTCGTACAAATCCCGTGCGACCCGCCTTTGTAGACGGTTAATCTGGCGTCAGGCAATATTTGCGCCGCCGCTTTACCGCAGGTTTCGAAAGGCACGATCTGGTCGTCATCGCCGTGGATAACCAGGGTTGGAATGGTCATCTTACGCAGGTCCTCGCGCAGATCGGTTTCCGAGAAGGCTTTGATACAGTCATAAAGCGCTTTAATCGACCCCTGCAGCCCCTGTTCGACGAACCCTTCGCGTACCGCTTTTGACTCTTTGGCCCCGTCGCGGTTGTAGCCGTAGAACGCGGCGGTCAGCTCATAGAAGAACGCTCCGCGGTCCTCGATAACCCCCTCCCTGATGCTGTCAAACACCTCCTTCGGCACGCCGTCCGGGTTGAAATCCGTGCGGATCATTATCGGCGTCACGGCGCTGATAAGCACCGCTTTGGCCACCCTTTCGGTCCCGTGGCGCCCAATATAGCGCGCCACCTCGCCACCGCCGGTGGAGTGGCCCACGTGCACCGCATCGCGCAGGTCAAGATGCGCCGTCAGCTGAGCCAGATCGTCAGCATAGGTATCCATGTTGTGGCCGTCCCAGGGCTGGGCCGATCGACCATGGCCGCGGCGATCGTGGGCGATCGCCCGAAACCCGTTATCAGCCAGAAACAGCATCTGGTCTTCAAAAGCGTCAGCCGTTAGCGGCCAGCCGTGGCTAAAAACAACCGGCTGCCCGCTCCCCCAGTCTTTGAAATACAGATAGCTGCCGTCATTAAGAGTAAGTTTGTCAAAACCGCTCATAGAGTCTCCTGCATGTAGTGGAAGGGACGTGCCTGATACCGCCTAAAAAGGATAAGACAATTTTTCCTGCTGTGACGGCAGTGGCATAAATTTCATATGGCTCCTTTGGCGATCGTTGCTGAATGTGCGTTTAATCACTTCAAACCGCCGACAAGTCTCAGTATGATGGGAAGACATTAACCCTTGCCATTTTCGGCGAGGGTTTTCTTTTACGGACAGGTTCCTGGATAACATGGAGTATGCAATGACCAGACCCACAATCATCATTAATGAGCTCGATGCCGAACGCATCGACAGGCTGCTCGAGCAGCCGGCGTTCGCCAGTTCTCCGGTTGCCGATGCGCTAAACGACGAGCTGGATCGCGCGCAAATGCTGGCGCCAGAAGCGATGCCGCATGATGTTGTCAGCATGAACAGCACCGTCAGATTCCGTGATTTGTCCAACGGCGAAGAGCGCGTGCGCACCCTGGTTTTCCCCTCCCAGGTCACCGATAGCGCCACCCAGCTTTCGGTACTCGCCCCCGTCGGTGCTGCACTGCTCGGCCTGAAGGTCGGCAGCGCCATTCACTGGGAATTACCGGGCGGCGCCTCTGCGCACCTCGAAGTCCTCGAGCTGCTGTACCAGCCGGAAGCCGCGGGTGAATTTCACCGCTAACTCTCCCGCCGCCTGAGGCGTTCTGCGCTTTATCAGAGGGTGTCTTCGCATCCTCTTTCTGCCCTCCCCGCCCTGACAAACTTTTACGCCTCCCTGAACCCGATCTGACAGTTTTGCGACCTGAATGGCACAATGTATTTGTATAATATGTTGATATAGAAACAGTCGAACAAGGAGGAATGCATATGTATAAAACAATCATTATGCCGGTTGACGTTTTTGAGATGGAGTTAAGCGACAAAGCCGTCCGCCACGCGGAGTTTTTGGCTCAGCAGGACGGAATTATTCACCTGCTCCACGTATTGCCAGGCTCATCCAGCTTCACTATGAGCCGATTCACCGCCGACCTGCGCCGCTTTGAAGAGCATCTGCAGCATGAAGCGGAAACGCGGCTAACCACCATGGCCGGGCACTTCAGCATCGATCCCTCACGCATTAAAAAGCACGTACGCTTCGGCAACGTGCGGGATATGGTTAACGAGCTGGCCAACGAAATTAAAGCCGACGTGGTGGTCATTGGCTCACGCAATCCGTCTATCAGCACCCATCTGCTCGGTTCTAACGCCTCGAGCGTTATTCGCCACGCGCATATTCCGGTAATGGTTGTCCGATAAGCGGGATACGCCGCTTCGCCTGCGACGACGTGTAGAAAGGCGATAAAAAAGAGGCTACCCAAGGGTAGCCTCTTTGCTGTGCAGGTCGGTCTTACTTTCTTTTATTATGCGGTTTTGGTACGAATCAGATAATCGAACGAGCTCAGAGACGCTTTTGCCCCTTCGCCGGCGGCGATAATAATCTGCTTGTACGGTACGGTGGTGCAGTCGCCCGCGGCAAACACGCCCTTGACGTTAGTTTCGCACTTCGCATCGATGATAATTTCACCCATCCGGTTACGCTCAATCGCGCCTTCCAGCCAGGTGGTATTAGGCAGCAGGCCAATCTGTACGAAGATCCCCGCCAGCTCGACGTGATGCTCATCACCGCTCAGCCGATCGCGATACTGCAGTCCGGTCACCTTACTGCCATCACCGACCACTTCCGTCGTCTGCGCGTTAAGAATAATGTCGACGTTTTTCAGGCTGCGTACTTTGTCCTGCAGCACCTGATCCGCCTTCATTTCAGGGGCAAATTCCAGCAGCGTCACGTGTTCAACCACGCCCGCCAGATCGATTGCCGCCTCGACGCCGGAGTTGCCGCCGCCGATCACCGCCACGCGCTTGCCTTTAAACAGCGGGCCGTCGCAGTGCGGGCAATAGGTCACCCCTTTCGTCCGGTACTGGTCTTCACCCGGCACGTTCATGTTGCGCCATTTAGCGCCGGTGGCGATGATGATACTGCGCGCCTTCAGCACCGCGCCGGAGGCGGTTTCAATCTGATGCAGGCCGCCTTCTACCGCCGCCGGAACCAGTTTCGACGCGCTCTGAGAGTCAATGACGTCCACATCATATTCACTGACGTGAGCCTTCAGCGCCCCGGCCAGCTTCTGACCTTCAGTTTTCGGTACCGAAATGTAGTTTTCGATATCCACGGTATCCAGCACCTGGCCGCCGAAGCGTTCGCCCATCAGGCCGGTACGAATCCCTTTACGCGCCGAGTAAACCGCCGCCGCCGCGCCGGACGGGCCGGAGCCGACGATCAGCACGTCGTAAGCGTCGCGCTTGTTCAGCTCTTCCGCGGCACGTTTCTCCGCGCCGGTGTCAACTTTCGCGACGATCTCCGCCAGCGTCATGCGCCCCTGGCCAAACTCCTTCCCGTTGACAAAGACCGCCGGAACGCCCATCACGTTACGATCGGTAATCTCATTCTGGAACGTCCCGCCGTCAATCGCCGTATGCTTAATACGCGGGTTCAGCACCGCCATCAGGTTCAGCGCCTGCACCACGTCCGGGCAGTTATGGCAGGTGAGCGAGTAGTAGGTTTCAAACTCAAAACCACCGTCGAGGTCGCGGATCTGTTCCAGCAGGGCCTGGGCCTCTTTCGACGGATGGCCGCCGGTCCAAAGCAGCGCCAGAACCAGAGAGGTAAACTCGTGCCCCAGCGGAGAGCCGGCAAAGCGCGGCCCCTGGGTAGAACCTGGGTTCGTAATCAGGAAAGACGGTTTGCGCACGGCGAGCGTGTTGTCTTCTTTAAAGGTCACTTTCTCAGACAGCTCGGCGATTTCTGCCAGCAGTTCTTTGATTTCTGCCGATTTAGCGCTGTCGTCCAGCGTCGCAATCAGTTCAACGGGCTTAGTCAGTTTCTCAAGGTAGGCCCTGAGCTGGGTTTTCATGGTTGCTTCGAGCATCTCGTATCCCTCTCTTAAAACGTCATCATGCAAGCGGCCTCGCGGCTGCCTGAATGCGGCTTGCATCATGGGGTTTGGAAGAAAAACGGGCGTAATAAAACACCCGTTATTCGGTATCAATTTCCCCTGAATTTCACGTCAGGGCAAGGCGGCTAGCCTGGGAATCCCCGGGAGCTTACATAAATAAGTAACCGGGGTGAGCAGGTGTCGCCAACGCCGCCATGGCGTGAAAGACATGGAAATTTTAGATTTTGCCGACCAGGTCCAGAGACGGAGCCAGAGTCGCATCGCCTTCTTTCCATTTCGCCGGGCAAACTTCGCCTGGGTGGGAAGCAACGTACTGCGCCGCTTTGATTTTACGCAGCAGGTCAGACGCATCGCGGCCGATACCTTCAGCGGTAACTTCGATAGCCTGAATGATGCCCTGCGGGTCAACGATAAAGGTGCCGCGGTCGGCCAGGCCTTCGTCTTCACGCATGTTTTCGAAGTTACGGGTCAGGGCGCCAGTCGGGTCACCAATCATCGCATACTTGATTTTAGCGATGGTGTCAGAGCTGCTGTGCCATGCTTTGTGAGTAAAGTGGGTATCGGTGGAAACAGAGTAGACGTCTACGCCCAGCTTCTGCAGCTCTTCGTGATGGTCAGCAACGTCACCCAGTTCAGTCGGGCATACGAAGGTGAAGTCAGCCGGATAGAAGAAGAAAACGCTCCAGCGGCCTTCGGTGTCTTTCTCGGTTACTTCGATGAATTCACCGTTTTTGAACGCCTGGTTTTTGAAAGGTTTGATTTTAGTGTTAATTAAGGACATCTATACTTCCTCCGTGTTTTCGTTGAGGTCTAAGGTAACGAATTTTTCCTGACCCGACCAATGCGTTTGCATTATCAAATCAATAAGCAATATCTAACAACCGCAACAAGACAACTTTGTGAACCCGTCGGGACAAGTCGCGCAATCGGCGATACTCGCCAGGCCGATAAAGTAAAAAGGCCGCCCTTTCAGGCGGCCCTATTACCTGAAATACCCGAGGGTAGATTCAGGGCCAGGCAGGCTGGCTATGCGTTGCGCTCTACATTACCTTAATGTAACAGCATGGGCGATTACACCATCCGCCTCAGCAAAGGGCAATCTGTCCGGGCGCAGGTCTTGCCTATAGCTGCGATAGGTTCCATCATCTTCTGTACCTTCTACATTGATTTTACAAGGAATAATCATGTTAAAACGTCTGCTTTTCCTGAGTCTTTTACCCTTAAACAGCTATGCAGAAGATCTCCCTGCCCCCGTAAAAGCGATAGAAAAACAGGGTATTACCATCATTAAACCCTTCGAAGCGCCGGGCGGAGTGAAAGGCTGGCTGGGTAAATATCAGGATATGGGCGTCGCTATCTATCTCACCCCCGACGGCAAGCACGCCATCTCCGGCTACATGTATGACGAAAACGGCACCAACCTTAGCGAACAGCTGTTCCAGAAGGAGCTCTATACGCCGGCAGGCCAGAAGATGTGGCAGCAGATGGAGGCCGCCAGCTGGCTGCTTGACGGGAAAAAAGAGGCGCCGATTATTCTCTACGTCTTCGCCGACCCCTTCTGCCCGTACTGCAAGCAGTTCTGGCAGCAGGCCCGGCCCTGGGTAGAGTCGGGGAAAGTGCAGATTCGCACGCTGCTGGTCGGGGTTATCAAACCGGAGAGTACGCCGGTGGCCGCCGCCATTCTCGCCAGCCGCGATCCGGCACAAACCTGGCACGATTACGAAAAATCGGCCGGGAAAATGAAAATTGCGATCCCGGCGAACCTCCCCGAGGAGAAACTACGCACCCTCAACCAGAACCAGCAGCTGATGGACCAGCTGGGGGCGAACGCCACGCCGGCTATTTACTATATGAATAAAGAAAATATGCTGCAGCAGGTTGTCGGCCTGCCGGAAGCGGATAAGCTGCAGGTGATGATGGGCGAAAAATAAAGCGTCCCGTCATATTTCGCATAGCCAGACTATTCGCCAAAAAAGGGTCTGGCTAAATCACTTTTGGTCATATACATTCAGAGTCACCCATAAACCCGGCCTCAAACAATTCAGCCCATCAATTACCGCACAAATTAAATATAATAAACAAATGGAATAAAAATAATAATTCGCACCGGACACAGCAACGGACAGGATGCTAGCCATGGCTAAACTTTACGAACTTAAAAAGTTCGATCTTAACCTACTGGTTATTTTTGAATGTATCTATCAGCATTTAAGTATCAGCCAGGCCGCGGGAACCTTATTTATTACCCCTTCAGCCGTCAGCCAGTCGCTGCAGCGCCTGCGCAATCAGCTCAACGATCCGCTGTTTATCCGCTCCGGTAAAGGGATGAGCCCCACCACCCTGGCGGTGAACCTTCATCGCCATCTCGAGCAAAACCTCAACCAGCTGGAGCAGACGATTAATATCGTCCACGGCGCCGAGCTGAGTAAACGCTTTGTTATTTACAGCCCGCAGTTTTTCCTCTCGCCCTGCTCGGCAACGCTTATCAGCGCGCTCTACGGCGATCCCAACCTGCAGGTGGAGCACCACGACCTTCAGCTCGCCTCGGAGTCGGCGGAGAGCCTGCTCGCCTACCGCAAAGCCGACCTGATTTTTAGCCTCTCGCCGCTTGCCACTCCCACTACCCTGTGTCTGCCGTTTGCGGAAATAGAGATGGTGCTGGTCTGCCGGCAGAATCATCCGCGCATAGCCGACCTCACCTCTGCGAAAGCCATTGCCCGCGAGCGCTTTACCGACTATCTGACCAAAGAAGCCGGAATGCAGGCGGTTGACTACCGGCTTGAAAAACTGTTCCCCGAGCGGAATATCGCCTTCAGCAGCGACTCACACATTGCCATCCTCAATATTATTAGTCAGACTGATTTCATCGGTTTTATTCCCAAAGTCGCGTCAGGCCCACCGCTATTTGACCACCGGCTGAAAGTGCTCCCTGCCCCGGCGGATATTCCCCGGGCGATGATTCATATGATTTATAATCGAGTGCAGATGGCCCACCCGGTTTTAGCTTCGCTGATTGAAAAGGCGGCGTTGACATAATAGCGGCCGCCGTTAATTATCGGCCACATGAATATCTGCCAACCACTTACCAAAAATTAAAATAGCGAAAGCGGTAATAGGCGAGAATTAACGATCGGCCTATCACGCCCGGCGATCGTTAATTCTCTCAGCGACATGACTTCCGCACGCTACAGCTGGCGCAGACGCTCTGCGGCGGCCAGCAGCGTTGCCGGCTGCTTGGCAAAGCACAGCCGAATCAGGCGGTGCGGGAACGGATCGGCGCAGAATACCGACAGCGGGATCGCCGCCACGCCGATTTCCGTCGTCAGCCAGCGGCAAAAGCTGACGTCGTCGAGATCGGAAACCGCGCTGTAGTCTGCCAGCAGGAAGTAGGTGCCCTCGCAGGGTAATATCTCGAGGCGACTGGCGCGCAGGGCCTCGATAAACAGGTCGCGGCGCTGCTGGTAAAACTCGGGCAGCTGGCGATAGTGCTCCGGCTCGTGGCGCAGCATATCGGCGATAGCCAGCTGCGCCGGCGTATTCACCGAGAACGTCAGATACTGATGCACTTTGCGCAGCTCGGCGCTGATTGCCGCCGGGGCGACGCAGTAGCCGACCTTCCAGCCGGTCATATGGAAGGTTTTCCCAAACGAAGAGACCGCCACCGCCCGCTCGCGCAGCTGCGGATGGGCCAGCACGCTGGCGTGTCCCTGCGCCGCAAAGCAGATATGCTCGTAAACCTCATCGCTGACCACGTAAATCTCACGCTCGGCAATCGCCTGCCACAGCGCGGCGAAATCCTCGCGCTGCCAGACCGTCGCCGACGGGTTATGCGGGGTATTGAGGATCACCAGCCGGGTACGCTCGCTCAGCGCAGCGGCAAACTGCGGCCAGTCCACGCGAAAATGCGGCGGCTGCAGGGCAATGCGCTTCAGCACGCCGCCGGAAAGCTCAACCGCCGGGGCATAGCTGTCGTAGCTCGGGTCAAAGCAGATAACCTCATCCCCGGCGCGCACCAGGGCGGTAATGGCCGCATACAGGGCCTCAGTGGCGCCCGCCGTCACGGTCACATCGCTGTCGGCATCCGGTCGGTAGCCGTAAAGCTCGGCGGTTTTATCGGCGATAGCTTCACGCAGCGCCGGCACGCCGGTCATCGGGGCGTACTGGTTGGCCCCCTGGGCGACATGAAAAGCCAGCCGCTCCTGCAGGTAGCGCGGCCCGTCAAAATCCGGGAAGCCCTGTGAAAGATTTATCGCCTGATGCTGCTGCGCCAGCGCGCTCATCTGGCTAAAAATAGTGGTGCCCAGTGAAGGGAGTTTACTCTCAGGAATCAGTGGCTTATTGCTCATTTTGTTATTACCGATTGTAATGCTGTTGTTGAAGCCACTATAACACGATGTTAATATTTGGCAATCGAGACGCTTAGACGTCTATATGCGCCGTTATGCAAAAAGCCACGCTGCGGTTTGCGCAATGCCGTGTATAAATAATGAGGTCTGGCCGGCTACCGTCTGCCGCCACCGTCAATGCGGCGTAACGCCCACTCTGGAGAAACCATGATCCGCGCCATCGTGACCGATATTGAAGGTACCACCAGCGACATTCGCTTCGTACACAACATTCTGTTTCCGTACGCCCGTGAACGGTTAGCAGGCTTCGTGACCGCCCAGCAGTACGCTGAGCCGGTCAAAACGATCCTCGATAACCTGCGTCACGAAATCGCCGCCCCCGCCGCCAGCACCGCCGAGCTTATCGAGACGCTGTTTGCCTTTATGCAGGAGGATCGCAAATCCACCGCGCTGAAGGCGCTGCAGGGGATTATCTGGCGCGATGGCTACCTGAACGGCGACTTTACCGGCCATCTGTACCCCGATGTTCTGCCGGCGCTGGAAAAATGGAAGTCGCAGGGGATTGATTTATATGTATATTCCTCAGGCTCGGTCGCCGCGCAGAAATTGTTATTTGGCTACAGCGATGAAGGTGATATTACTCATCTGTTCAGCGGCTATTTCGATACCCTGGTCGGGGCGAAGCGCGACGCGCAGTCCTACCGCAACATTGCTGAGCAGCTGGGTCATCACCCCGCCGCCATCCTGTTCCTTTCCGATATCCATCAGGAGCTGGATGCCGCCGAGGAGGCCGGTTTTCGCACCCTGCAGCTGGTACGCGGCGATCGCGACCCCGCCAGCCATCATCCGCAGATTCAGCGTTTTGACGACATTCATCCGGAGCAGATACCTGCATGAGCGCATTAACGATTTTTTCTGACCACGACGCCGGGAAGTCCATCTGGCACAGCACCGACGCCGAAGAGATTCAGCAGCAGCTAAACGCCAAAGGCGTCCGCTTTGAACGCTGGCAGGCCGACCGCGACCTGGGCATCGCGCCTGCGCCGGAAACGGTGATTGAAGCCTACCAGCACGCGATTGATAAGCTGGTTGCCGAAAAGGGCTACCAGAGCTGGGACGTCATCAGCCTGCGCGCGGACAACCCGCAGAAAGAGGCGCTGCGCGCGAAGTTCCTCAACGAACATACCCACGGCGAAGACGAGGTGCGTTTCTTCGTCGAGGGCGCCGGGCTGTTTTGCCTGCATATCGGCAATGAGGTGTTCCAGGTGCTGTGCGAGAAGAACGATTTGATCTCCGTCCCCGCCGACACGCCGCACTGGTTTGATATGGGCTCGGAACCGAACTTCACCGCCATCCGCATTTTCGATAATCCGGAAGGCTGGGTGGCGAAGTTTACCGGGGATGATATTGCCGACGCCTACCCGCGGCTGGCGTAGTCATCTTTGTCCAGCCCGGCGGCCCTGCGCCACCGGGCTGGCGTTCAGGACAGCGCGTCCGCGCTGATAAACGCTGGCGGATCGAAAGCGGTAATCGCCGGCAGCGCCTCGCGCCACGGGACAATCTCAACCCAGCAGCTCTGCGCGCTGCAGCCCTGACCCAGCCGCGAGCTGCCGCGATCTTCGGTCAGGACGTTCGGATTACCGTGCTTGTCCAGCGAGCCTTTCTCGTTGGGATCCAGCGGATCGTACCAGGCACCGGTCGCCATCTGCACCACCCCCTGACGGATCCCGTCGCTGAGATGCACCCCGGCCAGAATCGCTCCGCGGGCGTTATGCACTTTCACCACGCTGCCTTCGGTGACGCCCCGCGCCTGCGCATCCTGGGGATGCATCCACAGCGGCTCGCGCCCCTGAATTTTGGTCTCCCGGCTGACGCTACCGTGATCGTACTGGCTGTGCAGACGCGTGCGCGGCTGGCTGGAGAGCAGATGCAGCGGCCAGCGGCTGGCCTCTTCCCGCTGCCAGCTCGCCTCTTCTTCGTCCCACCACGGATGGCCGGGGCACTCGCGGTAGCCGAAGTCGGCGACGGTTTGCGAGAAGAGCTCAATCTTGCCGGACGGCGTGGAGAGCGGCGAGCCCAGCGGGTCGGCGCGAAAGTCGGCCAGAAAGACCTGCGGCTGCTCCGGCGCGCTGTACTCCAGCACCCCCTGCTGCCAGAAATCATCAAACGACGGCAGCTCAATGCCCTCTTCCCGGGCCCGGGGGCGCGACTCATCATAAATATGCCGCAGCCACTCTTCGACGCTTCGCCCTTCGCTGAAGCGCTCATCGCAGCCTAAGCGGGCGGCAAGATCGCAGAAAATCGCGTAGTCGTCGCGGGCTTCGGCCACCGGCGGGATCTGCGCGCTCATGGCAATCATAAATCCGTCGTGCCCGCCGCTGCCGATATCCTCCCGCTCGAGGGAGGTGGTCACAGGCAGCACAATATCGGAAAACTTGGCCTGCGCGGTCCAGTACTGCTCGTGCGCCACCACCGTTTCCGGCCGTCGCCACGCTTCGCAGAGTCGGTTAAGGTCCTGGTGATGGTGAAAGGCGTTGCCTCCCGCCCAGTAGACCAGGCGGATATCGGGGTAGCGCAGATGCTGGCCGTCAAACTCATACTCACCGCCGGGATGCAGCAGCATATCCGCCAGCCGGGCCACCGGGATCGCGCCGTTAACCCTATTTTTCCCCGCCGGCAGACGAGGGCCGGAAAAGGCTTTGCGCGCCGCGCCCGCCAGGTTGGTACAGGCGTAGCCGAAGCCCAACCCGCCGCCCGGGGTGCCTATCTGCCCCAGCAGCGCGGTCAGGGCGACCGTTGCCCAGTAGGCCTGCTCCCCCTGGCGGGCGCGCTGGATGGACCAGGAGATATTAACCATCGTGCGCTGGCTGGCCATCGCGCGCGCCAGGGAGATAATCTGCTGCTCGGAAATCCCCACGATTTCCGCCGCCCAGCGCGGCGTTTTTGCCACTCCGTCGCGCTCTCCCAGCAGATAGGCGCGGTAGGGAGCAAAGCCCACCGTGTGGCTGGCCACAAAGCCGCTGTCGTAAAGGGATTCGGTAATCAGGACGTAGCACAGCGCCAGCAGCAGCGCGGTATCGGTCCCCGGACGCACCGCCAGCCACTGCGCCGAGCTCACGGCGCTCAGATCGTTGCTGACCGGGCTGATATTGACGAAGCGCGTGCCGTTGGCCTGCATCTTCTCCAGCCAGTGCTTCAGCATATGATCGTTGGCGCCGCCGCCGCTCACCTGAGAGTTGCGCAGCGGCAGGCCGCCAATCGCCACGAACAGCTGACACTCCCGCGCCAGCTCGGAGAAGTGCGTGTGCTGGCGATGCAGCGGGCTAAGCGGCCCCAGCACGTGCGGCAAAATACGCTCTCCCGCGGCGCTGCTGTAGGTATTGGTGCTGGCGGTGTAGCCGCCGAAAGACTTGAGGAAGCGGTGCAGCTGGCTCTGGGCATGGTGGAAGCGCCCGGCGCTGGCCCAGCCGTAGGAGCCGCCGTATATGGCTTCGTTCCCGCAGCGCGTCTTCACCGAGGTCAGCTCACGGGCCAGCAGATCGAGCGCGACCTCCCAGCTCACCTCGACAAAGGGCTCTTTGCCGCGACCTTCTCGCGACGCGGGGCCATTTTTGAGATAGCCGGCCCGCACCGCCGGACGACGAATGCGCGTATTGCCGGTGACCGCGTCGGTGAGGGACTGGCCAATGCGCGAGGGATTTTTATCCCAGGCGACCGGCACGACGGCGTCAATGGCGCCATCGCGGGTTTGCACCTGCCAGGTCCCCCAGTGCATCACCGCCAGATTATGTTGTTTATTCATGTTGCCCGTTTTGTTGTCACCCGATCAAGACCGCTATAATAAGTCGGGAGCTGGCTGAAGATAAAATGCCGGCAGCGCTATAATATCCTGCCACTCAGGCCGACAGCCGCCCGCATTACGTGCCCCATGGAATATATTCACCACATCCCACCATAAATATAGCCATAATTAAGCAGCAATTACCGTTTGCAATAAAAGCGAGCTCTTTTTCTTTATACCCACAATATAAAAATGGCTTAATTTAACCATCATGAAATATTTTCAGGTTGCATCCGGCAAAATTAAGTTTTCCTGCACCGCTCCGCCGATATACCATTATTGGTATAACTTAGACATATTTTGTATTTGAGGTTGCGTGGTCGTTATTGTCATGCTACGAATCCGCAAACACCTTCATCACAGGACTATAATAAGAATGTCGCAGAGAAAAAAATTACTGCCCGCCGCCCTGGGTCTGATGACGCTCGTCTCCGTCAGCGCCTCCGCCGCAGAACCCCTGTCGCTACAGGGTAAAACCATCGGCGTCGCCGTTGTCGGTACCCAGCATTTCTGGGATCGTGAAGCCTATAAAGGCGCCACCGAGGAAGTGGAAAAGCTGGGCGGTAAAGTCATCGGCGTTGACGGCGGTCGTGATAATCAGGTACATGCCAATAACCACGATATTTTATTATCACGTAAGGTTGATGCCGTAATTAGTATTCTCGGCGACAGCGCCGTTGAACCTAAATTTAAAGCGCTGCGCGATGCCGGCATCCCGGTATTTACCGTGGACCACGTTTCCAAATACTCCGTCAATAACACGACCTCCGACAACTACACCCTGGGTTCAACCATTGGTCGCTATATGGCCGATGAATTAGGCGGCAAAGGCAACGTTGCAGTATTTAATGCGTTCTCCAGCTCGCTGCGAATTTGCGGCATCCGCTACGACCAGTGGAAATATGTCCTTAAAGATTATCCGGATATTCATATTATTCAGCCGGAGCTGGCCGAACAGTTTGCAAACTCGCCGGAAGATGCGCGTAAGAAAACTCTCGAGCTGCTCAGCCAGTATCCGAAAGGCAAACTGGACGCTATCCACGTCGCCTGCTGGGATCAGCCGGCCATCGGGATCGTGCAGGCGCTGGAAGAGACCGGCCGCGATAAGGACGTGAAGGTCACCGCCATCGATGCCGGCCCGGAAACCCTGGAAATTATGGCCGAGCCCGGCAGCCCGTTCGTCGCTAACGTCGCCCAGCAGCCGCACCTGATTGGCCAGACCTCGGCCGACAACGTCGCGCACTACTTCGCTAAGCAGGCTCTGCCGCTGCAAACCTTTATTCCGGTGGTCCCGGTGAAGGGTCCGCAGGAAGCGAAAGCGGTCTACAAACAGCTGGGATATGGCGAACTGCAGTGATTAATCAACCCTTCGGCGGGGAGCGCCCCGCCGCTGGTCTGGTCATGAGCCAGATCGGCAAAAGCTTTGCCAACGTGACTGCATTAAATGCGGTCACGCTGCTTCTGAATCCCGGTGAAATTCACGGCCTGATCGGCGAAAACGGGGCTGGAAAATCCACCCTGATCAAGATCCTTGCCGGCGTGTACCAGGCCGATAGCGGCAGCGCCACCCTCGACGGCGCGCCGATCCCGTTCGGCAACCCTGCCGCCATCGAAGCGATGGGCATCCGCGTTATCCACCAGGAGCTCAACCTGATCGCCCACTTCACCGTGGCGGAGTCCGTTTTTCTCGGCCAGGAGTATCGCCACCGCTGGGGAGCGCTGGACAGAAAGCGCATGAACGCCGCCACCGAGGCCTTTTTCCGCGACAGCTGGCAGCTGAGCATTAACCCGCGGCGGCTGATTCGCGATCTCAGCCTTGCCGAACGCAAGCTGGTGCAAATCGCCCGGGCGCTGATCGACGGTGCCGCCAAGCTGGTGGTGTTTGACGAGCCTACCGCGCCGCTGGAAGCGCAGGAGGCCAGCCTGGTCTCCTCGGCGATCCTGCGCCTGCGCGAGCAGGGGATCGCCATTCTCTATATTTCCCACTATCTGAACGAAATCGCCGCCCTCTGCGATCGCGGAACCGTGCTGCGCAACGGCGAGGTGGTGGGCTACCCTGACCGCTCGCTGCTGCAGGATACCGATGCGCTGATCAAAATGATGGTCGGCCGGGAAATCGAGCAGCTCTATACCCCGCGCCAGTCCGCGCCGCCTGAAGCCGACGCCGGCACCCCGCTGCTGTCGGTGCGCGCGCTCGGCGACGGCCATCAGCTGCGCGATATTACCTTTGATATTCAGCCCGGCGAAATCGTCGGTATCGCCGGCCTGCTGGGCGCCGGGCGCGACGTGCTGGTTGACCTTCTCTACGGTCTCAAGCGCGTGGACAGCGGCGTCATTAGCATCGACGGTCAGCCGCGTCGCATCCGCACGCCGAAGCAGGCAATTCGCGCCGGTATGGCGCTGGTGCCCCGCGACCGCCGCCATCAGGGGCTGATCCTCCCCTTCTCCACCGCCGACAACATTAACCTGGCCTCCCTGTCGGATACCGCCACCCTCGGCTGGGAGCATCGGGGCCGGGCGCTGGAGAAAGCCCGCAGCTGGATTGAGCAGCTCTCTATTCGCCCCGGCCGCCCGGAGCTGCCGGTGCGCTTGATGAGCGGCGGCAACCAGCAAAAGGCGATTCTGGCCCGCTGGCTGGGCACCGATGCGCGGCTCTTTATTCTCGATGAACCGACTCTCGGGGTCGATATCGGCGCCCGCAGCGATATCTATCAGCGTACCCGCCAGCTGGCGGATCGCGGACGCGCGGTGCTGGTCTCCTCCAGCGATGCGCCGGAGCTGCTGGGATTGTGCGATCGGATCCTCGTGATGTGGCGCGGCGAGCTGGTGGCGAATCTCGCCACCCAGGGGCTGACGCTCGACGCCCTGCTGGCAACGATTAACGGTGGACAGGAACAACAGCTATGAGTACGGGTATCCAGCGCCGCGGCCTGCCGGGCATGACGACGCTTATTGAAAAATTTCCGCTGATCCTCTTCTTCGCCCTGCTGGTCTGGCTCAGCCTCCAGTCGCCCTTCTTTTTAAGCTGGCAGAATATCAGCATGATGCTGGTGCAGAGCGTGCCGCTGGCCATTCTGTGCTTCGGACTGGTTTGCGTGATTGCCGTCGGCGGCGATGACGTGGTCACCGGCGGGATCGACCTCTCGCTGCCCGCCATCGCGGTGCTCGGGGTCGCGCTTCTGAGCCTCGGCATGGTGGAGTGGCAGATCTCCTATCTGTGGCTCCTCCTCCTGCCGCTGGCGGTGTGCCTCGCCTGCGGGGCGATCAACGCCGGGCTGGTGCTGGTCGCCGGGCTGCCGCCGCTGCTGGCAACGCTCTCAACCTCCGTCGCCTTTACCGGCCTGACCGATTTGCTCACCGGCCAGCGGCGCATTGCGGTCAGCGATCCGCTGATGGTGGCTTTTCGCGACCAGACGCTGCTCGGCATTCCCTGGCCGCTGATCTACCTGCTGGCGGTATTCGCCCTGTTCCAGCTGCTGGTGCACCACTCGCGCTTCGGCCAGCATCTGCAGGCGGTCGGCGGCAATCGCGATATGGCGCAAATGAGCGGGCTTAACGTGCGCCGGCTGACGGTTTACGTCTGGCTGCTGGCCGGCATCGCCGCCGGTCTGGCGATCCTGCCGCTCTTAAGCCAGGGCTCGGGCAGCTCCAGCGGCACCGCCACGCCGCTGCTGCTGGAGACCGTGCTGGCAACCTTTATCGGCGCCGCCTTCTCGCGCCGGCGCGTCGTCACCATCTGGGGCGCGCTGCTTGGCGCGGTGCTGGTCAACGCTCTCTCCAACGGCCTCGGGCTGCTGGGGGTCAATATTTTCTGGATGGGCGCCATCAAAGGCACCCTGATCCTTATCGTGCTGGCGGCGTCTGCGGTCAGGCATCAGGGAGGCAATCAATGAGCCAGCTGACGCTCAAATCCTCATCGCCGGGCCAGAGCGCCGGCGGCCCGCTGGCCTATCTGTCGCGGGCGGGCTTCGGCGTTATCACCCTGCTGGCCATCGCCCTGTTCGGCTGGGCCAACCCGGTATTTCTGACCGTTGATAACTGGGCCAACCTGCTGCAGGGCAGCGCGATCCTGCTGATTGTGGCGATGGCGATGACCCTTATCGTCAGCGCCGGGGCCATCGATCTCTCGGTGGGCGTCGCGCTCGACTTTGGCGCCGCCTTTGCGCTGGTAGCCCTGAAAACCTGGCACCTTCCGTGGCAGGCCGCGGTGGGCTACGCCCTGCTCGGCGGAACCATCATCGGTCTGCTGAACGCCTTTCTGATCCTGATTTGCCAGATCCGCCCGTTCCTTGCCACGCTCGGGACCTGGTTTATTGCCAGCAGCGTCGAGCGGATCTACACCGACGGCGGCGGCTCAATCTCCTATCGTCGGATGGCGCCGGAGTACCACGATCTGGCGGTGGGCAATATCGCCGGCATTCCGACGCCGGTGGTTATCGTGCTGGCGCTGTGGCTGGTGGCGTGGCTGATTACCGAACGCACGCTGTTTGGCAAGTACGTTCGCGCCATTGGCCAGAACGGGGAAGCGGCGCGGATCGCCGGGATCCGCGATCGGCTGACCATGCTGTGGGTGCTGGTGGCGGCCTCCGCCATGTGCGCCATCGGCGGCGTGATCCTCTCCGCAAACCTGCGGCAGTTTACGCCGCTGGCCGGCCAGTCCTATCTGATGGATGCGATTGCCGCCGTCTTTATCGGCACCGCCTTTAACCGTCAGGGCCGGGCCAGCATCGCCGGTACCCTCGGCGGGGTGCTGTTCCTCGCGATTATTGATAACGGCCTGAACCTGATGGGTCTTAACTACCTGGTCAAAGACGCGCTGGTGGGCGTTATTCTGGTGGTCGCGCTGGCCCTCTCTTTCTGGCAGGCGCGTCTGCGTCAGCAGCATCGTTAACGGAGTATCTATGGCAGCCTTTGACGCCGTTTTTGTCGGCCTGACGATCCTTGATATCGCCGGCCGTCCGGTTCTCGACATCCCGCCCCGCGGCGGGGTAGCCTTTATCGAACAAATTCGCCTTAACCCCGCGGGCACCGCTGCGGGGGCGAATATCAACGCCGCGAAGCTCGGCGTTCGCACCGCCGCCGTCGCCTGCCTTGGCCACGATGAAAAGGCCGATTTTATTCTCGCCAGCTACGCGCGCCAGGGGATCGACTGCTCGCTGATTCAGCGCACGACGCAAATGGAAACCTCGGCAACCATCCTGCCCATCCGCCCGAACGGCGAGCGGCCCGCGCTGCACTGTCGCGGCGCCTCCGACGCCCTGTTCGTCGACGAAGAGGCGTTTGCCTCGATTCTCGACTGTCGCTTCCTGCATCACGGCGGCACCGGGCTGCTGGCGGCAATGGACCAGGGTCAGAGCGCGCGGCTGCTGGCGGCCGCTAAAGCGCGCGGCGTCACCACCAGCTTCGACCTGATCGCCCCCGATGAGCGAACCCTGGATCTGCTGCGCCCGCTGCTGCCGTCGGTAGACTACTTTATGCCCTCGCTGGAGGAGGCCGCCTATCTCTCGGGACGCAGCGAGCCCGCCGAAATCGCCCGCTTCTTCTTCGACCTTGGCGTCGGGACCTGCATTTTGAAAGACGGCGAGAACGGCTCCTGGCTGCTGACCCGCGATGGCCGCGTCGAACATATCGCCCCGTGGCGCGTTGAGGCACTGGACACCACCGGCTGCGGCGACGGCTACTGCGGCGGCTTTATTGCCGCCCTGGCCCGGGGGCTGAATGAAAAAGAGGCCTGCGAAGTGGCGTCAGCCGTGGCGGCGCTGGTGGCCACCGGCCTGGGATCGGATGCGGGCGTGGTCGACTGGAACCACACCCTGGCGTTTATGGCCGCTAATCGGGCCGAATAGCCTGCGGCCCCGCGCTTAGCGCCACTGATACAGCAGCGGCTCACCGGCCGCATAGCGCTGGAGATCGGCGGCAATCATCGCCGTGTGCTTGCTGATGCTTTCGCGGGTTGCGCCGGCAATATGCGGCGTGATAATCACGTTATCAAACTCGGTGACAAACGGGTGATCGCGCCACAGCGGTTCGCGATGATAGACGTCCAGCGCCGCGCCGCCCAGCGGCCCGTGGCGCAGGGCGTGAATAAGCGCCTCCTCGTCAACCACCGCCGCGCGGGAAGTATTAATCAGCAGCGCGCCGGGCTTCATGCTGTTCAGCAGCGGCGCGTTCACCAGCCCGTCGCTGCCGGCGCCGCTGCTCAGGTGCAGGCTGACGATATCAGCCTCGCGGAACAGCGCTTCGAGGGTGGTTTTCTGCAGCCCCGGCTCGTTAATCTCCTCGGCCGCCACGAACGGGTCCACCACCAGCACCGACATGCCGAAGGCGCGGGCGATACGCGCCACCCGGCGACCAATATTGCCGTAGCCAATTAGCCCCAGCGTCTTATTGCGCAGCTCGCTGCCCTTAAACACCTCGTAAGGGCTCTGCGGGCTCACGTCCCACACCACGTCGCGGCGCAGCCCGGCCTGCGTCACCGCCGCCGCGTTGTCGGCGTGGGTAAATTCGCCGCGCTTCAGCGCCGCGTGCGCCTGCGGGATATGCCGCGCCAGGCTCAGCATCAGCCCAAGCGTCAGCTCCGCCGCGGCGTCGGCGTTGCGGCCAGGCGTATAGAGCACGCGGATGTCGCGCGCCGCGGCGGCTTTAACGTCGATATTCACCGGATTGGCGCGGGTACAGGCAATCACCTTCAGGCGCGGACAGGCGGCAATCACCTCTTCCGTGACGTCGTCGTAGCTGGTCACCAGCACGTCGGCATCGTGGGCCAGGTCGATCAGCTGGCCGGCGCTAAGCTTCGGCTTGCCCAGCGCCCATCCCTCAACCCGCAGCTCGCCCAGCTGCTGGAACGCCGTAAGATCGCCGGAGTGTTCGGCGGTAAAAACAATTTTCATTGGTCTGATTCCTGAGAAATACGTTGAAGCGCCTCCTGCCTGGCCTGCCAGACGGGCAGCATCTGTTCGCGCAGCAGACGATAGACCGGATAGAGCGCGGCGTAGCGGGCGTGCGCCCGCGGATGTGGCTGATAGCGCGTCTGCTCCAGCTGCGGGTAGTGCGCAAGCCCGTCAACGCTGCGGGCTGCCAGAATCGCCGCCCCGCGGGCGCTGAGTTCGTTAAAGGTGCTGGAGACCACCGTTCTGCCGCTACAGTCGGCAATAATCTGTAGCCAGGTCGCGGAGGCCGCGCCGCCGCCGGTCAGGTAGAGCTCTCCGCCCTGCGGATAGCCCTGCAGCGAATCGACGATGGCGTAGGCCAGCCCCTCAAAGACCGCCCGCTGCAGTTCGGCGCGGGTGGTGTGCTGGCTGATGCCAAAGTAGCCGGCCCGCGCGTCCGGGCTATAAAACGGCGCGCGCTCACCGTTCAGATAGGGCTGCCAGAACACGCCCCCGCTGCCCGGCTCGACGTCGGCAATCGCCTGCTCAAGCTGCTGGAGATCCGGGTTCAGGGAGATATGCTGCTGCAGCCAGTCAATATTCGGCGTCCCGGCCTGCATCGGGAAGAGGTTAATAAAGCTCCCCGCTTCGGTATGGGTGACGTAGCGCGTCGCCTCGTTCACCGTCTGGCGACCGTGGCACACGACGCCGGTGCAGCAGGTGGTGCCGAGGATGGTATAGATATCACCGTCGTTCACCGCGCCGCAGCCGAGCGCCGCGCTGCACACGTCGAGCGCGCCGGCGGCCACCGGCGTGCCGGCCGCCAGTCCGGTCAGCGCCGCCACCTCGTCGCGCAGGGTGCCGGCCTGCGCATCCGGCGCCAGCAGCGGCGGGAACAGGTGCTGCAGATCGGCAAGCCCCATTTCATTCAGCACCACCGCCGAGAGCTCCCCGCTCTGCTGATTGAGCAGCGAAGTGCTGGCATCGGTGATATCCAGCGCCGCGACGCCGGTCAGGCGAAAGCGGATCCAGTCTTTGGCAAAAAACAGATAGCGCGCCGCCGCCAGCCGCTCCGGCTGATAGTGCCGCAGCCAGCATAGCTGCATGCTGGTATTGCACGGCTGCAGGTGGGTGCCGGTCTCGGCAAAGAAGCGGCGATCGAAGTCCGGACGGCGCAGCAGAACGCTCATCAGCTCCCGACTGCGGGTATCGCTCCACAGGATCCCCGGTCCGACCGGCTCGCCTTCGGCATCGCTTAGCCACACCCCTTCGCCCTGTCCGGCAAGGCCAATGGCCCTTAAGCGCCCGCCCTGCAGCTCCGGGCATTGCGCAATCTGGCGCAAAATAGCGATCACCGACTGCCACAGCTGCGCCATATCCTGCTCAGCGTAGCCGTTAGCCGACAGACGCGGCCCGGTATTCTCCGCCGCGCTGGCCCGCGCCTGAAAATGTTCGTCAAACAGCACCGCCTTAACTCGCGAGGTGCCGATATCGATACCCAGATAAAAATCCATGCCTGACCCGATCGCCCGTTGAATATTAGTCGCGCTCGTAGCGGCGACGCATCAGCTCGCACTCGAACAGGAATTCCAGACCTTCCAGCTGACGACGCGCCTCGTTGATATCTTTCCCCCAGCAGGTCAGGCCGTGGCCGCGCAGCAGGAAGCCGTAGCGCAGCGGATGGGTCTGCGCATAATCTTCGATGCGCGCCGCCAGGGCGTCGATATCCTGGTCGTTATCAAAAATCGCCACCGGGACGGTGTCGAGATGGCTGTGCTGGCCGGTCAGCGTTTTCTGCATTTCGTAGCCCTGCAGCGCCAGCGTCCCGCTCTTCTCGATGCGCGACAGCACCGTCGCGTTGACGGTATGGACGTGCAGCACGACGTTAGCCTCAGGGAACAGACGATAGACCAGGGTATGCAGCCCGGTTTCCGCCGAAGGCTTGCGCCCGGAAGGCGCGGTATTGCTGGCAATATCCACCTGCAGAAAATCTTCGCTGGTCAGGCTGCCCTTATCGCGTCCCGACTCGCTGAGCCAGCACCAGGTCTCATCCTGGCGCACGGACATATTGCCGCCGGTCGCCGGCGCCCAGCCCTTCGCACCGATCCAATGACAGGTGGTGACCAGTTGCGCGAGTCTTTCTTGCCACATAGCAGTTCCTTAGTTTAGCGATGGTATTTGGAGAACCTTACGCTCGGGGGATGCTGCGGCAGGCAGCGGCGTCGCTGCGCTGAGGCACAACGGCCAGCAGGATAACCCGAGACAAGGTTCTTTAGCCATCTAAATGGCTATTTACCCGATACTAACACCGCCTGCCCGGCTGAACAATATTTCAGGAAAGGCTTACATTAAGAATGGTTATATCAGAAAAGAATATGAAATTGCCGTTTTTAACAGTGATACAACTGAGCGTTTTCATAACGCCAATATTACCCGCTGCGGGCCGCTAAAAAGACGGGGGATCGTTCTGCACGCGGCAGGGGTAAATTTCGGCAGCGACGCTGGCGACCGCCCGCGACGAGCAGCGCCGAACGCTCTGCCCCACGCTGGTGCAAAACTTTGCACCCTGCACACCCTTCTGGCAAAACCGCGCCGTTTAACGGCTTTTTATGTGCACACTGCCCACTTCGCTATGTTCCTGCTGCCCCGCTTTTTTTGGCACACCTCTTGCTACCCCTCTGGCATCGCTATTCGGATGACCACACAGAGGTTCCACTATGTCAAACAGCAACGATTTCCCGCTCGTCGAAGCGCCGACCTCAGGGCGCAAGGGCCTGTTTTCAATCTCCATGGTTCTGTTCAGCTTTACCTTTTTTACCGGCACCATGTTCGCGGGCGGGAAGCTCGGCGTCTCATTTTCCATCGTTAACCTGCTGTGGATTGCGGTTATCGGTAACTTTCTGCTGGCCCTCTACGCGGCGTCGCTCGGCTGGATTGCCGCCCGCAGCGGGCTGAACACCGTACTGATGGGGCGTTTTTGCTTCGGCGAGATCGGCAGCAGGCTCGCCGATTTTATTCTCGGCTTCGCCGAGCTGGGCTGGTACGCCTGGGGTACCGCTACGGTGGCGATTTCGCTGGTCAAAATCCTCGCCCTGCCGGAGGCCCTGACCGTTCCGCTGATGGTGCTGTTCGGTATCCTGTTCTGCGTCACCGCGCTGGTGGGCTATAAGGGGCTGGATGCGCTCTCGCGGGTTTCGGTTCCGCTGATGTTTATCCTGCTGGTGGTCTCCATGTACCTTGCCGCCCACCACGCCGGCGGCTGGCAGGCGATGACCAAAATCGAACCGGGCGAAACCATGACCTGGTCAGCGGCCATCACCATGGTGTTTGGCACCTTCGCCAGCGGCGCAACCCAGGCGACGAACTGGACGCGGCTGGCTAACTCCAGCCGCACCGCCATCGTCGCCAGCATGGGCAGCTTCCTTATCGGCAACGGGCTGATGATTGTCGCCGGGGCCTGGTGCGCCATCGTTTATCAGCAGGCCGATATCGTCGAAGTGCTGATTTTGCAGGGGCTCTCCGTCGCCGCGGTGGTCATGCTGTGCCTCAATCTGCTGACCATTCAGGGGCCGACCATCTATAACGTTTCTGCCGCCGCCTGCCATCTGCTGCGCAGCGAACGCCGGCGGACCCTGACCGTTGTCGCCGCCGGCGTCGGCATTCTGCTGGCCATTGGCGGGATGTACGAAATGCTGATCCCGTTCCTGGTTCTGCTGGGCAGCATCATCCCGCCCATCGGCGGCGTGATCCTCGCCGACTACTGGTTCTACCGCGGCGGACGCTATCCTCTGCTGCAAACCGCGCGCCTGCCGCGTTTTAACTGGCTGGGGCTCGGCGCTTATGCCGTCGGCGCGCTGGTGGCTTACCTGTCGCCGTGGATTGCGCCGCTGGTGGGCATCTCCGTCTCCGCGCTGGTCTATATCGTCCTGACCCGCCTGAGCAAACGCCAGCCGGCGGCCGATCCGGCGGCGGAGCAGTAGCCATGAGCCTGACGGTCAGCGAAATTCTCGCGCTTGATGGACTCTCGGCGATGCGGCTGCGCGCGGGGCAGCAGGGGCTCCAGCTGGCGGTGCGCTGGTACTACGTCGCGGAAAATGAAAATATCGCCGAGTGGATCATGGGCGGAGAGCTGGTGTTTATCACCGGGATCAACCACCCCCGCAGCGAGGAGAACCTGATCCACCTGCTGATGGAGGGCAAGCAGCACGGGATCGCCGGCATGGTGATCCTCACCGGCGACGCCTATATCCAGGCGATCCCGCCGCGACTGATTGCCCTCGCCGACGAGCTGGGCATTCCGCTGATCGAACAGCCCTATCTGCTGAAAATGGTGATCGTCACCGAGCGTATCGGCACCGCGCTGGTGCGCAGCGAAAACGCGCTGCAGTCGCAGCGCGATATTCTGCTGCAGCTGTTAACCGGCGACTATCCCGACCTGCAGATCCTGCATCAGCGCGCGCTCCACCAGCAGCTGGACTTTACCCGCCCGCTGCGGGTGGCGGCGCTGCGCCTTGAGGGCATTCAGCGCCTGTTTCGCCAGTTTCCGCCGGAGCAGGCCGAAGCCTGGCTACAGCAGGCCCGCCGCACCCTGCGCCAGCGGCTGCAGCAGCAGCTCAACCAGCAGGGCAACCCCTTTCCGCTGGTTGAGCGCAGCAATATGTTTCTCTTCCTGCTCCCGGATGAGGAAGGCGAATTTTATCAGCAGAAAAAGTGGCTGCAGCAGTGGCTGCTTGAGCTTGCGGAGGGCGACGACGGGCTGTCGCTGCTGTGCGGCCTCTCCGCACCGGTGCAGGAGCTGCAGGGCTACCCGCGGGCGCTGTCGCAGGCGCGCCAGGCGCTGGATCTCAGCGATACCCTGCGCCCGACTCAGCGCATCAGCGACTATCAGCAGCTGGGCTTTATCAAGCTGCTCTCCGCCGTCGGCGACCCCACGCTGCTGAGCGATTTTATGCACGACACCCTCGGCTGCCTGATTGAACCCGATCGCAAAAGCCCGTGGCTGCTGATGGAGACCCTGGAAACGCTGCTCCAGGAGAACGGCAACGTGATGAGGGCCGCCGAGCGTCTGGGCATTCACCGCAACACCCTCCATCAGCGCATTCAGCGTATTGAAAAGCTGACCCGCTATCCGGTCAGCCATCCGCAGTTTCATCTCAACGCCTCGGTCGCCCTGGCTATCTGGCGTATGTCGCAAAACCATTTACGGGAACAACCATGAAAATTATCAACGCGCGCCTGCGCCACAAAGAAGCGCTCTATTCCCTTGAGCTCCGGGACGGCGTGATTAAGAGCATCGCTCCCCAAACCGCCACTCTGGCGGCTGACGCCGGCGATATCGACGCGCAGCAAAAGCTGGTTATTCCGCCGTTCGTCGAGCCGCATATCCATCTTGACGCTACCCTGACGGCGGGCGAGCCGGAGTGGAATATGAGCGGCACCCTGTTTGAGGGCATCACCCGCTGGAGCCAGCGTAAAGCGAGCGTCACCGTGGAAGATACGCGCCAGCGCGCGCTGAAAACCATCGGCATGCTGCGCGACAACGGCGTGCAGCACGTGCGCACCCACATCGACGTCACCGATCCTTCCCTGACGGCGCTGGAGGCGATGCTGGCGGTGAAAAAAGAGGCCTCCCATCTTATCGACCTGCAAATCGTCGCCTTTCCGCAGGAGGGGATCGAGTCGTTCCCCGGCGGACGCGAGCTGATGACCCGCGCCATCGAGATGGGCGCCGACGTGGTGGGCGGCATTCCGCACTACGAGAACACCCGCGACAAGGGCGTCAGCTCGCTGGTGTTTCTGATGGATCTGGCCCAGCGCCACGGCTGCCTGGTGGACGTGCACTGCGATGAGATCGATGACCCGCAGTCGCGCTTTCTGGAAGTGCTGGCGGAAGAGGCCCGGGTACGCGGCATGGGCGCGCAGGTCACCGCCAGCCACACCTGTGCGATGGGCTCCTACGATAATGCCTACTGCTCGAAGCTGTTCCGCCTGCTCAAGGCCTCGGGCATCAACTTTATCTCCTGCCCCACCGAAAGCATCCACCTGCAGGGGCGCTTCGACGGCTGGCCAAAACGCCGCGGCGTGACGCGAGTGGCGGAGCTGGACCGCGCCGGGATTAACGTCTGCTTTGCCCAGGACTCCATTCAGGACCCGTGGTACCCGCTGGGCAACGGCAACATCATGCGCATCCTCGATGCCGGGCTGCACATCTGCCACATGCTGGGGTACGAAGATTTACAGCGCTGTCTCGATTTGATTACCGATAACAGCGCCCGGGCCCTGTGCCTCGGCGATAACTACGGCCTCGCCGAAGGCCGCCCGGCGAACCTGCTGATCCTCGATGCGGAAAATGACTATGACGCCGTGCGGCGTCAGGCCAAAGTGCTGACCTCCATCCGCCACGGCAAAATTATCCTGCAGCGCCAGCCGGAGCAGATCCGCTATCCGGCATAAGCCGCGGGTGACGCGGCGCCCATAGCGCGTCACTCCCCTGCTCGCGCAGGGATTTCTGTGGTACCTTCTTACTACTTTTGCGCGCCGACGATGGGTTCCGGAGTCGGCGCGGGCTCCCTGAGAACAACCCGTACCCGGACACTATGAGCGAAAAAAAATGGATTAAGGCTGAGGACGTGGCCAGGCTTGCCGGCGTCTCCCGCTCCGCCGTCTCCCGAACCTTTACTCCCGGAGCGTCGGTGGCGGACAAAACGCGGCAGAAAGTTCTCGCCGCGGCGGAGGAGCTGGGCTACCAGGTCAATATTATCGCCCGCACGATGATCACCGGCAGCAGCAACTTTATCGGCATCGTCACCGCCGGTTTTGATAACCCTTTTCGCAGCAAGCTGCTCGCCCCGCTGGTGCATCAGCTGGCGCTCAACGGCTTTATGCCCCTGCTGATGAACGCCGACGATCCGCAGCAGCTGGCCCCTTCGCTTAAACAGCTCCTGAGCTATCACGTAGCCGGAGTGATCATCACCTCCGGCGCGCCGCCGCTGTCGCTGGCGGAGGAGTACCTGGAACGTAAAATCCCCGTCACCTTGATTAACCGCCATGCCGAACTCGCCGGCTGTGACCGGGTGTCCAGCGATAACGCGCAGGGGGCGAAGCTGGTCGCGGATCTGTTTAGCCACCGCCGCTGGCAGCAGGTCGGCTTTCTCGGCGAGGACGGCGAAAACTTCAGCACCCGCCAGCGCTACGAGGCGTTTATCGCCCACGCCGGGGGAATGCAGGTCAGCGCGCACTTCTGCGCCAGCGCCGGCTATCAGGCCGGCTTTGATGCCGCCAGGCGGCTGCTGCTGGATAATCACGGCCTGCAGGCGCTGTTTTGCGCCACCGATATGCTGGCCCTTGGGGCGCTGGACGGCCTGCGCGCCGCCAAATCGAGCGCCCCGCTTCCGGCCGTTATTGGCTTCGATGATATCCCCCAGGCCGCCTGGCAACCCTATCAACTCTCGACAATTCAGCAGAATACGGAGCTGCTGGCGCATCACGCCGTCGAGATGCTGGTGACCCGCATCGCCAGGTTCGATCTTCCCTCTCGCCACCGGGAAGTGCCGGTGAAATTAATTATTCGCGAAAGCGCAAAATGAAAAATTCATTTTATGCCAAAGCGATCACAGAATAATCCGCCGTTCCCCGCCACACTCACTTTGCCTTTCGGGGCTCTTTTTTTATCACTGATTGCACACGTGTGCAAAACGGAGGAAACATGACATCACTGGACTCAGACCCGCTGCACGCCCGCTATCTCTTCGCCTGTGAACTGGCAAAAGCCGGCGCCGAGCTGGCCTTTCGCTTCTATCAGCAGCGCGGCAGCCTCGCGGTCGATCACAAGGGCCACGACCTGCAGGACGTGGTGAGCATCGCCGATAAGCAGGTCGAAGAGTTTGTTAAGCAGCAAATTGTGAACGCGTTCCCGCAGGACGGCTTTCTCGGCGAAGAGAGCGGCGCGCAGCTGACGGAAGCGCCCATTCTGTGGGTAGTCGACCCGATTGACGGCACCAGCTGCTTTCTTAACGGCCTGCACACCTGGTGCCTGTCGCTGGCTATCGTGGCCGACGGCGAACCGGTAATCGGAGTGGTTTACGACCCCAACCATCAGGAAATATTTCATGCCCTGAAGGGGCACGGCGCGTGGCTCAACGAGACGCCGATCGCCCCCCATCCGGCCGGAACGGTCAAAGAGGGCGTGATGGGCGTGGGAACATCCCACCGCGTCACGCCGGCGGACTTCCTGCCGTTCCTCGACGCGCTGCTCAGCGATGGCGGCATGTTTGTGCGCAACGGGTCCGGCGCCCTGATGAGCGCCTGGGCGGCGGCCGGACGCTTAATCGGCTATTACGAACCGCACATGAACCCGTGGGATGCCCTGCCCGGGCTGGTGCTGATGCGCGAGGCGGGGGGGCAGACGAATGATTATCTCGCCAACGACGGCATCATCAACGGCAGCCCGCTGCTGCTGGCCGGCAAAACGCTCTACCCGCAGTTAAAAAACATGCTTCGGCAACCGTTACACTAACCCGCTAAGGGTCAGGCTTTATCTGATTATGTACCCTACATAGCAACGATAATTCAGTTCAAGGACGAAGCACATTAATCAGTCGGGCCTCCGACCTTCGGAGATAACACCATGTCTGGATTTTTTGCTTTTTTTCGCGCGACGCCGCCCAAAGCCGTCGCTCCGTTCAGCGAGCAGCGCTTTCGCTTTGTGCGCTGGCAAACGTTTCTGGCGATGACGGTCGCCTACGTGACGTTTTACGTCTGCCGCCTGTCGTTTACCGTTGCTAAAAGCGCGCTCGTTGAGCTCGGTATTACGCCCACCGAGCTCGGGATGATCGGCTCGGCGCTCTTTTTCAGCTACGCCATCGGCAAGCTGGTTAACGGGTTTATTGCCGATCATGCCAACGTGGTGCGCTATATGAGCCTCGGCCTGCTGCTGAGCGCCGGGATGAATCTGCTGATGGGGATGACCACCAACGCCCTGCTGCTGGCGATCTTCTGGGGGATCAACGGCTGGGCGCAATCCATGGGCGTCGGCCCCTGCGCCGTCTCGCTGGCGCGCTGGTACGGCTGTAAAGAGCGCGGGACGTTCTACGCCATCTGGTCAACGGCGCATAATATTGGCGAAGCCATGACCTATATGGTGATCGCGGCGGTCATTGCCGGCTTTGGCTGGCAGATGGGCTACCTGTCAACGGCGGCCCTCGGCGCCGCAGGCGTCGTGCTTATGCTGCTGTTTATGCGCGACTCGCCGCAAAGCTGCGGTTTTCCACCAATCAACATCATTCGCGATGAGCCGCAGCAGGAGGAAGCGGGCGGTTCGGTGTTTAAAAACCAGCTGTTCGCCATGCGCAACCCGGCGCTATGGACGCTGGCGCTGGCCTCGGCGTTTATGTATATCGATCGCTACGCGGTGAACTCGTGGGGGATCTTCTTCCTGCAGCAGGATAAGGCCTATTCGACCATTGAGGCCTCCGGGATCATTGGCGTCAACGCTATCGCCGGCATTGCCGGGACCATTATCGCCGGGATGCTCTCCGACCGTTTCTTCCCCCGAAACCGCAGCGTGATGGCCGGCTTTATCAGCCTGCTGAACACCGCCGGATTCGCCCTGATGCTGTGGTCACCCCACGGCTACGTCACGGATATTCTGGCGATGATTATTTTTGGCGCGACCATCGGAGCCTTAACCTGCTTCCTCGGCGGGCTGATTGCCGTCGATATCTCGTCGCGCAAAGCGGCCGGCGCCGCCCTCGGAACCATCGGCATCGCCAGCTACGCCGGCGCCGGTCTGGGCGAGTTTCTGACCGGGATCATCATTGATAAAACGGCGGTCATCGAAAACGGCACTACGCTGTATAATTTCAGCACGCTATCGCAGTTCTGGGTGGCGACCGGCCTGGCCTCCGCCCTGTTCTGCTTTGTGACCGCCGCCATCGTAGCCCGTCGCCACGCCGCGGAACAGCAGATATCGCTGCCATCATAACCCAATAATCTATAAGGAATATTCTATGATGACGACACGCCATCAGGTATTGCTGCGCCTGTTTATCACCTGCGCCGTCGCGTTCGGCGCGGGGCAAACCAGTGCCGCCGAACGCTACCAGCTGGAAAAAGTGGTTGAGCTCAGTCGCCACGGGATCCGCCCGCCGACGGCGGGCAACCGCGAAGCCATCGAGGCCGCCACCCAACGCCCGTGGACGCAGTGGACAACCCGCGACGGGGAATTAACCGGCCACGGCTACGCGGCGGTCGTGAACAAAGGGCGGGCCGAGGGCGCGCACTACCGCGCGCTCGGGCTGCTGAGCGCCGGCTGCCCGACCCCGGGCGACATCTACGTCCGCGCCAGCCCGCTGCAGCGCACGCGAGCCACCGCTGAGGCCCTGGTTGACGGCGCGTTTCCGGGATGCGGGACGCGCATTCACTACGTCGCCGGCGACGCTGACCCGCTATTCCAGACCGATCAATTCGCGGCAACCCGGACCGATCCCTCCCGGCAGCTGGCGGAGGTGCAAAAAAAAGCCGGTGACCTGGCGCTGCGCCGCCGGGCCCTGGAGCCCACCATCCAGCTGTTGAAAAATGCCGTCTGCATCGCCGGCAAGCCCTGTCCGGTCTTTGACCAGCCCTGGCAGGTTAAGCAGGGGAAAAGCGGTAAAGTCTCAATTGAAGGCCTTAGCGTGATGGCTAATATGGTCGAAACGCTGCGCCTCGGCTGGAGCGAAAACCTGCCGCTCAGCCAGCTGGCGTGGGGAAACATTACCCGCTCCGCGCAGATTAGCGCCCTGCTACCGCTGCTGACGGCAAACTACGATCTGAGCAACGACGTTTTCTATACGGCGCAAAAGCGCGGTTCAATCCTGCTGAATGCGATGCTGCAAGGCGTCGAGGAGGGCGCTAAGCCGGACGTTCGCTGGCTGCTGCTGGTGGCTCACGATACCAATATTGCGATGGTGCGCACGCTGATGGCGTTTAGCTGGCAGCTGCCGGGCTACAGTCGGGGGAATATCCCGCCGGGCAGCAGCCTGGTGCTTGAACGCTGGCGCGATGCGAGTAACGGCGAACGCTATCTCCGGGTCTATTTCCAGGCGCAAAGTCTCGACGACCTGCGCCACCTGCAGACGCCGGATCGCCAGCATCCGCTGCTGCGCCAGGAGTGGAGCCAGCCGGGATGCCGGCTCACGCAAGTGGGTACGCTATGTCCCTACCGGCAGGCGCTTACGGCCTTAGGCAAAAACGTTGACCGGCAGTCGGTCAGCGCGGTAAACCTCGAGCTACCCTAAGCCAACCGCGAAGCGATGGGGCATCGCTTCGCCTTTTTTCCTAAGCAACGCTGGGCGCAAATGCGCCGGCCGCCACCTGCTCCTGGGTAACGACGCCGCTGTCCAGCACCCAGCCGCTGATTAATGCCGCCGGCGTGACGTCAAACGCCGGGTTATAAACCGACGCATCCGCCGGCGCCCACTGCACCGCGCCGAAGCTGCCGGCCACCCCGGTCACCTCCGCCGGCGCGCGCTGCTCAATAGGAATGGCCTCGCCGTTCGGACAGCGGCGGTCGAGGGTGGTTTGCGGCGCGGCGACGTAGAACGGAATACCGTGATATTTCGCCAGCACCGCCAGCGAATAGGTACCGATTTTGTTCGCCACGTCGCCGTTGGCGGCAATGCGGTCGGCGCCAACCCACACCGCGTCGACCTGCCCTTTAGCCATCAGGCTGGCGGCCATCGAATCGGTAATCAGCTGATAGGGCACCCCCAGCTCGCCCAGCTCCCAGGCGGTCAGGCGGCCGCCCTGCAGCAGCGGGCGGGTCTCGTCGACCCACACGTTATCCACCAGGCCGCGCTGATGGGCCAGCGCAATCACCCCTAACGCCGTACCCACTCCGGCCGTCGCCAGGCCGCCGGTGTTGCAATGAGTCAGCAGGCGGCTGCCCGCGTTGACCAGGCTAACGCCGGTTTCCGCGATGTTGGCGCACAGCTGCTTATCTTCCTCAATCAGGCGCAGCGCCTCCTCTTCGAGGGCCGGAATATAGTTTTCCTCAGCCAGCGCCAGCTTCATGCGATCGAGGTTATTCATCAGGTTAACCGCCGTCGGACGCGCGGCGCGCAGCGTTTCCAGCGCCTGCGATAGCTCATCGCGGGTCAGGCCGCGCTGCGCCAAAAGCGCTAACAGCAGACTGGCAGAAAGACCGATTAACGGCGCCCCGCGCACCCGCAGAGCGTGAATATGGTCAACCAGTAACGGGACGTTATCTGCCGCCAGCCAGCGTTTTTCCTGCGGCAATGCCTGCTGGTCAAGAATAAAAAGCTGATTTTCGCTTACCCGCAGGCTGGTGGTCTGTAGTGTCTGCATGTCGTTAAATCCCTGTTGCGTTGTTGTATCACATTGTGTCAGGATGGAATCCAGAAGTATAGACGTCTGAACGGCTTAATCAGAACTTTTGAGGATCGAGGCAATGTCGCAATACCATACCTTCACGGCCAGCGATGCGGTGGCTTATGCACAACAATTTGGCGGTATCGATAACCCGTCGGAACTGGTGTCCGCGCAGGAAGTGGGTGACGGTAACCTCAACCTGGTATTTAAAATTTTTGATACCCAGGGCGTGAGCCGCATTGTGGTTAAGCAGGCGCTGCCCTACGTCCGCTGCGTCGGGGAGTCCTGGCCGCTGACGCTCGACCGCGCCCGGCTCGAGGCGCAGACGCTGGTCAGCCACTATCAGCACTGCCCGCAGCACACGGTGAAAATTCACCATTTTGATCCCGAGCTGGCGGTGATGGTGATGGAAGATCTTTCCGATCACCGCATCTGGCGCGGGGAGCTTATCGCCAACGTTTACTATCCGCAGGCGGCGAGCCAGCTGGGGGAATATCTCGCCCAGGCGCTGTTCCATACCAGCGATTTTTATCTCCATCCCCATGATAAAAAAGCCCAGGTCGCGCGCTTTATTAACCCGGAGATGTGTGAAATAACCGAAGACCTGTTCTTCAACGACCCCTACCAGGTGCACGAGCGCAACAGCTATCCGCCGGCGCTGGAGGAGGATGTTGCCGCCCTGCGCCACGATAGTCAGCTCAGGCTGGCGGTGGCCTCGCTCAAGCACCGCTTCTTCTCCCAGGCGGAAGCGCTGCTGCACGGCGATATCCACAGCGGCTCCATTTTCGTTGCCGAAGGCAGCTTTAAAGCCATCGACGCCGAGTTCGGCTATTTCGGCCCGATTGGCTTTGATATCGGCACCGCCATCGGCAACCTGCTGCTCAACTACTGCGGCCTGCCGGGCCATCTGGGCATTCGCGACGCCGCCGCCGCACGCGAACAGCGGCTGAACGATATTCAGGCGCTGTGGACGACCTTTGCCGAGCGCTTCCAGGCGCTGGCGGCGGAGAAGAGCCGCGATGCGGCGCTGGCCTATCCCGGCTATGCCTCGGCGTTCCTGAAAAAAGTGTGGGCGGACGCGATTGGCTTCTGCGGAACCGAGCTGATTCGCCGCAGCGTCGGCCTGTCGCACGTCGCCGATATCGACAGCATTGGCGATGAGGCCATGCGTCATGAGTGCCTGCGCCACGCGATTTCGCTCGGCAAAGCGCTGATCGTGATTGCCGAACGCATCGACGGCGTCGACGAGCTGATCGCCCGCATTCGCCAGTACGGCTAATCCCTTCCCGGTCGTTCCCGGGCAGCGCGCTGCCCGGGCTCTCCATTTACCGCCCTTCCCTACCCCAAATACTCGATCACCGACAGCCCGCCGTTATAGTCGGTGCTGTAGATAATCCCCTGCGCGTCAACGAACACGTCGCAGGACTGGATCACCCGCGGGCGACCCGGTCGGGTATCCATCATCTTCGCCGGCGCCGCGGGCACCAGCGCCCCGGTTTCTACCGGCCGGTAGGGGTCGGAGATGTCGTAGGCCCGCACCCCCGCGTTTTGGTAAGTGGCGAAAATCAGCGTCGAGCTGACAAAGCTTCCGGGGCGGTTCTCATGCAGATTATGCGGGCCAAAATGCGCCCCTTTCGCCACATAGTCCTCCTCACTCGGCTGCGGGAAGGTCGAGATGCTGACCGGATTCGCCGGTTCGCGGATATCGAACAGCCAGATCAGCTTCTCGCCGTCCTGCTGGTTATCGAGCACCGCTTCGTCGAGCACCACCAGCAAATCGCGATCCGGCAGCGGCAGCGCGGTATGGGTGCCGCCGCCAAACGGCGGGCTCCAGTTGCGGTGGCTAATCAGCTTCGGCTGGGTGCGATCCTTGACGTCGAGCAGGGTCAGGCCGCCGTCGCGCCAGCTGCCGTAGGCGGTATCTCCGGCGATAATGGCGTGATGCAGGGCGTAGCGTTTCCCCTGCGGCCAGCTCGCCGTCTCCCCTGCCGCCTGGTTCATCCCCGGCAGCCACCAGCGCCCGGCGACCTGCGGGTTGCGCGGATCGGCGAGATCGATAGTCAGGAAGATATAGTCGCTAAAACCGTCGATCAGCGCGGAAACGTAGGCCCAGCGGCCGCCAACGTACCAGATTCGATGAATACCGATCCCGTCGAGCGACAGAAAGCTGATTTCCCTCGGCTTATCGGCAACGGAGATATCAAAAATACGCAGCCCGGCGCTCCAGCCCTTCTCCCGCACGTCGCTGACCGTCTCCCCCACCGAGCGGGTATAGTAGACCTTCTCGTCGGCGAAGCGGGCATCGGCAAAGAGATCCCGGGCGTTGATCACCAGCAGCAGGTCGTCGTGCGCCTGCAGGTGGACGTTCCAGGTACCGGGCGGCGCGGCAACGTAGTTCACCGCTTTGGGGTTTTGCGGATCGCGAACGTCCACCACCGAAAAACCCTGGGATACCATGTGGCCGATATAGGCAAAACCACGATGCACCATCAGCTGGACGCCATCCGGGCGCCCGCCCTGATCGCTATGCCCAATCAGCCGCATATTGCGGCTGTAGTCGGGGCGCGGGAGTTCCGTCGCCATACCTGCTCCTTACTTGTTTTTGGCTTCCAGGGTGGCGAACCACGGGGCGATAAAGTCTTCGGTCTGGCCCCAGCCCGGAATGATTTTGCCCAGCGAGGCCACGTTCACCGCCCCCGGCTGCGCGGCCAGCAGCGCCTGAGGAATTGCCGCCGCTTTAAAATCGTAGGTTGCAGGCGTCGGCTCTCCGGCAATCTTGTTGGCCACCAGGCGCACGTTGGTCGCCCCGATAAGCTTCGGATCGACGGCCACGCTCACCTTCCACGGGCTGCCGGATTCGCGCATCAGCTGCAGATCCTGGTTAGAGATATCAATGCTGTAGAGCTTAATTTCGGTGCGCCCGTTCTCTTTGAGCGCCTTATAGGCGCCCTGGCTGAAGGCGTCCCAGGTACCCCAGATAGCGTCAATTTTGCCTTTCGGGTATTTCGCGAGGATCGCCCCGACCTTGTTGGCGGTATCGCCCTGCACGTCGGAGGAGACGGCGCCGATCGACTCCAGCTCTTTGATGCCAGGGTTCTGCTTGAGCAGCGCCTGGTAAGCCACCTGACGGCGCTCCATCGGCGGGAAGCCGGCGACCCACAGCTTGATAATGTTGGCTTTGCCGTTGAAATCTTTCACCAGTTGACCAAAGGAGAGGTCGGTCAGGGAGGCGTCATCCTGCTGGGTTACGGTCACGCCAGGGATCTCGCTGCTGACGGCGGTATCAAATACCGCGACCTTGATCCCGGCGTCCACCGCCTTCTTCACCAGCGCGGTCGAGTAGGGATCGCGCCCCTGGGAGAGAATAATACCGTCATATTTCTGGCTGATGGCCTGATTGACGAAGTCCTGGAATTTCGCGTCGTCGCCGTTGCTCAGGAAGGTGCTCATTTTAAAGCCGAGCTTCTTGCCTTCCTGGATAGCCCCGGAGACAAACTGGGTAGTGTTATCATCGGAGCCCAGGTTGCGGATCACCGCAATACGGATCGGCCCGTTATGTTCAGCGATAGCCGCCGGCACCGGCGTTGGCGTCTCAGCATAGGCGGCTACGGAGTTGAGCAGCCCCAGCGCGATAAGAGAAAGCGTTATTTTTTTCATCATGTTTACCCTGTTTATAATTAGGTGCGGCGCTGAAAATAGGTCAGTGCTAACGCGCCAGCCAGCACCAGCCCTTTAATAATGTCCATTGCGTAGTACGGAACCGAGAGCATCACCAGGCCGTTAGAGAGCACCCCGAGGATCACCGCCCCCACCAGCGTGCCCAGCGCGTTCGGTTTGCCCGAGCCCGCCAGCGAGAAGCCGATCCACGCCGCCGCCACCGCGTCCATCAGGTAACCGCCGCCGGCGTTAACCTGGGAGGAGCCGATGCGCGACGCCAGCAAAATGCCGCCGAGGCCCGCCAGCAGCGAGGCGATAACGTACGCCGCCACCTTGTAGCGCGTGATGCGCAGGCCGGAAAGACGCGCGGCCTGCGGGTTGCCGCCGATGGCGTACATCCGCCGCCCGTGGGTGGTGAAAGAGAGCGCCAGCTGGGCAACCACGGTTACCGCCAGCATAATGATGACAATTGTCGGCACCTGCCCCAGCAGGCCGAACGCCGCCGGAATAGTCCCTTCCGCCATCTCGCCGCTCGGCAGCACCATGTTCTCGGTAATCGAGCCGCCGTAGCTGTAGGTCATCGCCACGCCCTGGATCACGAACAGGCTGGCGAGGGTCGCGAGCATGTCGGGAATGCGCAGCACCACGATCAGAAAGGCGTTAAACAGCCCCACCAGGGTGCACAGCGCCAGGGTCACCAGAATCGCCTCGGTGGTGCTAAACCCGTGCCAGACGAACAGCGAAATCACCAGCGCGTTCGCCAGCGAGGCGGTCGAGCCGACCGACAGGTCGAATCCGCCGATGGTGAGTGAAATCGACACCCCGATGGCGATCACCGTGACGATGGCAATAGAGCGCAGAATGTTGATGATGTTGAACGGGTCGAGGAAGTTATCCGATGCGAGGCCAAAAACGGCGATCAGCAGCACAACGGTTAGCAACATGCCCCATTTGTAGAGAAAATCGAAAAGTCGCTGACGGCTCGATGCCGTCGCGGTAGCGGTCAGGGCCTTGCTCACGCTGCTGCTCCTCCGGTGGAGTAATAAAGTAGGGTCTCTTCACGGGCCTCTGCGCCCGCTATTTCTGCCACAATGCGGCCATCCCACAGCACGCAAATGCGGTCGCACAATCCAACCAGCTCCGAGAATTCGCCCGAGGCGTAGATCACCCCTTTGCCTTCTCGCGCCAGCCCGTCGATCAGGTTGAACAGGTCGGTCTTTGCCTTCACGTCGACGCCTTTGGTCGGCTCATCAAAAATCAGCACGTTGGCGCTGCCGCGCAGCCACTTACCGATGGCGACCTTCTGCTGATTGCCGCCGGAGAGGCGACGCAGCGTCTGACCCGGGCCGGTGGTGCGAATGCCGATGCGGGCCACCACCTCCTCCGCCCAGCGCCACGCCTGGCGATGGCCAAACAGGCTCCAGCGCGAAAAGCTGCTATCGGCGCTCACCGCGAGGTTCATGGCGATAGGCTCTTCGATAAAAATACCCTCTTTGCGCCGCTCCTCCGGCACCAGCGCCAGCCCGCGGGTAACGGAGTCCGCCGGGTCGCGCGGGCGCCACGGCTGGCTGTTCAGCTCGCCGCGCGTCAGGCGACTTTTGCTGGCGCCGAACAGCGCCTTGCACAGTTCGGTTTTACCGGCGCCCGCCAGCCCGGCGATGCCGAGAATTTCGCCCTTGCGCAGGCGCAGAGAGATATCCTGCAGCAGCCCCTCGTCGTGCAGCCCTTCCACCTGGAGCAGCACCTCTTCCCCGTGCGGCGGGCGCTTCGGCGGAAAGATATCGCTAAGCTCATGGCCGAGCATCTTTTCCACGATCTGCTCGCCGCTGAGCTCCGCCATCGGGCCGCTTTCGATCAGCCGTCCGTCGCGCAGCACCGTTAAGGTGTCGCAAATGGCCTTCAGCTCATGAATGCGGTGCGAGATAAACACCACGCCGATCCCCTGCTGCTGCAGGCGGCGCACCACGGTAAACAGGCGTTCGCTTTCGTGACGATCCAGCGGCGCCGTCGGTTCATCAAGGATCAGGAAGCGGCAGTGGTGCGACAGGGCCCGCGCCAGCAGAATTTGCTGCTTCTCGGCCAGTGAGCAGCTGTCGATAGAGCGCCGCACGTCAAGAACGATATCCAGCTGGGCCAGCGCGGCCCGGGCCTGCTCGCGGACCCGCCGCCAGCTAAAGCCCTGGCCCGGCAGCGCCAGCCGGTCCAGCATGATGTTTTCGGCAATGCTCAGGCCGGGAACAAGCGCCACGTCGACTTCCTGCTGCACCAGATGAATGCCAAGCTGCTTTGCATCGCGTGGAGAACGAATATTGACCGGCTGATTATTGATGACAATCTCGCCCTCATAATGCGCGTGCGTCCCGCAGAGCACCGCCATCAGCGTCGATTTTCCCGCGCCGTTGGCGCCGGTCAGCGCGTGCACGGTCCCCCCCTTCAGGGAAAACGCCACGTTGTTCAGCGCCCGAAAGCCGGAAAAGGCCAGGTTAATGTTGTGCATCTCGAGGCGATTGGCTGTCATCCCCTGCTACCCTTTACGATTAATATTCTGATTTAATGAATTTTTCACAGCCGTCCTTGACTGACAACTGCGTAAAAGGCATAAGATAAAACGAAATAATATTAGCCATCCGGATGTCCAGACATAACATCAGGTTAGCGAAACGACAATAAGGGCAGCTTCTATGAGCAACAGCGATATCCGCGTGGTCCCCGGCCCCGCCAACTACTTCTCCCATCCCGGCAGCCTCGCGCGGCTGCATGATTTTTACAGCGCAGAGCAGCTTTCCCGGGCGCTGTGGATCTACGGCGAGCGAGCCATCGCCGGCGCAGAACCCTTTTTACCCGAGGCCTTCAGCGCGCCCGGCGCCAAAAAAATCCTCTTTAAGGGCCACTGCAGCGAAAGCGACGTCGCCCGGCTGGTCCACGAGGCGGGTGAAGACCGCTCCGTGGTGATTGGCGTCGGCGGCGGCGCGCTGCTGGATACCGCCAAAGCGGTGGCCAGGCGGCTTGCGCTACCGGTGGTGGCGATCCCGACCATCGCCGCCACCTGCGCGGCGTGGACTCCGCTGTCGGTGTGGTACAACGACGCCGGCCAGGCGCTGCATTTTGAAATTTTCGACGACGCCAACTTCCTGGTGCTGGTGGAGCCGCGGATCGTCCTCAACGCGCCGGAGGAGTATCTGCTGGCGGGGATCGGCGATACGCTGGCGAAATGGTATGAGGCGGTGGTGCTGGCGCCGCGGCCGGAAACCCTGCCGCTGACCGTACGCCTGGGGATTAACGGCGCGCTGGCGATCCGCGACGTTCTGCTGGAGAGCAGCGAAACGGCGCTCGCCGACCGGCAGCGCGGCGAGCTGAGCCAGGCGCTGCTGGACGTTATCGATGCGATTATCGCCGGCGGCGGAATGGTCGGCGGCCTCGGCGAGCGCTACACCCGAGTGGCGGCGGCCCACGCGGTGCACAACGGCCTGACGGTGCTGCCGCAGACGGAGAAGTTTCTCCACGGCACCAAGGTCGCCTACGGCATTCTGGTGCAGAGCGCCCTGCTCGGCCAGGACGAAGTTTTAGCCCAGCTGGTGAGCGCATATCAGCGCTTTAACCTGCCGACCACCCTCGCGGCGCTGGATATCGATATCCACAACCGGGACGAGCTGGATCGGGTCATTGCCCATACCCTGCGCCCGGTCGAGTCCATCCACTTCCTGCCGGTGGAGCTGACGCCGCAGACCCTGTACGCCGCCTTCACGAAGGTAGAAAATTTTAGCCACGCCTGATGCGATGGCACCGGTCGTGAAAACGGCCGCGGCAAAAAGAGGCGGTTTGAAGGATTACGTATATACCTAATGATGCATCTCAACGCTCACGTCACGAGGTCATCATGCAGATCGATTTAACAGGTAAGAAGGCGCTGGTTACCGGTGCCAGCCGGGGGTTAGGCCGCGCGATTGCGCTATCGCTGGCGCAGGCCGGGGCCGATGTCGTTATCACCTACGAAAAGTCCGCCGATAAGGCCCAGGCGGTTGCCGACGCAATTCGCGCTCTCGGCCGCCGCAGCGAGGCGGTGCAGGCCGACAGCGCCAGCGCGCAGGCCATTCAGCACGCCGTCGCCCGCACGGTGCAGAGCCTCGGAGGGCTGGATATTCTGGTTAATAACGCCGGGATCGCCCGCGGCGGGCCGCTGGAGTCTATGTCCCTGGAGGATATCGACGCGCTGATCAACGTCAATATTCGCGGGGTGGTTATCGCGATTCAGGCGGCAATCCCCCATCTGCCGGACGGCGGGCGGATTATCAATATCGGCAGCTGTCTCGCCAACCGCGTCGCGTCTCCCGGCATTGCGGCGTACGCGATGACCAAATCGGCGCTTAACGCCCTGACCCGCGGCCTGGCGCGCGATCTGGGGCCGCGCGGCATCACCGTTAACCTCGTGCACCCGGGGCCAACCGACAGCGATATGAACCCGGCGGACGGCGAACAGGCCGAGCCGCTGCGGCAGCTTATTGCGCTCGGACATTACGGTCAGCCTGAGGATATCGCCGCGGCGGTGACCTTTCTGGCAAGCCCGGCGGCCGGGCAGATTTCCGGTACCGGTCTGGACGTAGACGGGGGGCTTAACGCCTGAGGATGTGTCCTAGCAGCACTTCGCGCCGCCCTTGCCGCCGTAGCGCGCGTCCTGGCGCTCGCGGAAGAACTCTTCGTAGGTCATCGGCGTCTGCTCAGGGTGGGTCTGGCGAATATGGGCGACGTAGTTATCGTAATCAGGCACGCCAATCATCATCTTTGCCGCCTGGCCTAAGTATTTTCCCGCTTTCGAAAGGGTATCGAACATTTTTCTCTCTCACATCATCCTCTCCCTTGCGGGAGAGGATTTGGCTAACAAAAACCGGCTGGCTAATGCGCGCGTTTCGTCTGGGTAATCAGGCTCTCAGCGTCGGCGGGCATCGGTTCGTACGGCGTCTCTCTGGCAGTAGGGTGGTCCTCTTTCAGCGCCGCCAGCGCGGTTTTGATTGAGAACAGCGCCAGTACCACCACCACCACCATAAAGAAGATGGTCAGACCGGCATCCAGGCGATTGTTAAAGACCAGCTGCGCCAGCTGGGATTCGGTGTACTGCGGCGGGATAGCGCCGCTGTCGATCATCGCCTGGAACTTATTGGCGATCGCCAGGAAGCCCACTTTGGTATCCGGGCTGAACGACTTCTGCCAGCCGGCGGTCAGGGTACAAATCAGCAGCCACGACGTGGGCAGCAGCGCAACCCATGCATAGCGCTGACGCTTCATTTTAAACAGTACCACCGCACAGAGCATCAGCGCCATCCCCGCCAGCATCTGGTTGGCGATGCCGAACAGCGGCCACAGGGTGTTAATCCCGCCGAGCGGGTCCACCACCCCCTGGTGCAGGAAGTAGCCCCACGCCAGCACGCACAGCGCCGTCGCCAGCAGGTTCGCCGGCAGCGAGCTGGTTCTCTTCAGCCCCGGGCTTATCACGCCGAGCAGATCCTGCAGCATAAAGCGCGCCGCGCGGGTGCCGGCATCCACCGCCGTCAGAATAAACAGCGCTTCAAACAGAATGGCGAAGTGGTACCAGAAGGCGACGTCCATCAGGCCGCCCAGCGAGCCGTGCAGGATGTAGGCCATCCCGACCGCCAGCGTCGGCGCGCCGCCGGCACGCGAGATAATCGACTGCTCGCCGACCTCGCTGGCTATCTGGTGCAGCGTATCCGCCGTGATGGTGAAGCCCCAGCTGCTGACCACCTGCGCGGCGGACGCCACCACGTCGGTGGTTCCGGCAGGTGCCAGCACCGCCAGCGGGCTGTTCATCGCAAAGTAGACGCCCGGATCGATAATACAGGCCGCCACCAGCGCCATAATGGCGACGAAGGATTCCATCAGCATGCCGCCATAGCCGATAAAGCAGGCCTGGCCCTCGTTGGCGAGCATTTTCGGCGTGGTGCCGGAGGCGATCAGCGCGTGGAAGCCCGACACGGCGCCGCAGGCGATGGTGATAAACAGGAACGGGAACATGCTGCCGCTCCACACCGGGCCGGTGCCGTCAATAAACTTGGTCAGCGCCGGCATGGTCAGCGTCGGGCGCATGATCAGAATACCAATCGCCAGCCCGACGATGGTGCCGATTTTCAGGAAAGTTGAGAGGTAGTCGCGCGGGGCCAGCAGCAGCCAAACCGGCAGCACCGAGGCAATAAAGCCGTAGCCCACCAGAATCCAGGTCAGCTGCACGCCGGTGTAGTCAAACCACGGCGCCCAGGTCGCGCTTTCGGCAACCCATCCGCCGGAGACGATGGCAAACACCAGCATCACCAGGCCAATCACCGACACTTCGCCAATGCGCCCCGGGCGCAGATAGCGAATGTAGATCCCCATAAAGACCGCCAGCGGGATGGTGAAGGCAACGGTGTAGGTTCCCCACGGGCTGTGGGTCAGCGCTTTCACCACGATCATCGCCAGCACCGCGAGGATGATCACCATGATCATAAAGCAGGCCACCAGCGCCAGCACCCCGGCGGTCGGCCCCATCTCCTCTTTCACCAACTCGCCGAGCGAGCGGCCGTCGCGGCGGGTCGAAACGAACAGCACCATAAAGTCCTGCACCGCGCCGGCCAGCACCACGCCGGCGAGGATCCAGATCATCCCCGGCAGGTAGCCCATCTGCGCCGCCAGCACCGGCCCGACCAGCGGCCCCGCGCCGGCAATGGCCGCAAAATGGTGACCGAACAGCACTTTCTTATCGGTTGGAACGTAGTCGAGACCGTCGTTGTGCCGCACCGCGGGCGTCATCCGCGTCGGGTCAACCGCCAGCACGTTTTTGGCGATGTAGAGGCCATAGAAGCGATAGGCAATCAGATAGATACAGACCGCCGCCACGACAATCCATAGCGCATTTATCTGTTCGCCGCGGTTTAAGGCTATGTAGCCGAGGGCAAAGGCTCCAATGACGGAGAGCAGTGTCCAGATGAGGTATTTCCCTGAATTATTCATTATCGGGTTCCACGGGTAGGGTAATCAATCTGTTACATTTTGTTTCTAGAACACAACGCAGACTTTAACAACGTCGAAACCCTGGAGATGTCGCCCGCAGGCAGGGATTTATCTCACATTGCTAGCGAGATCACTTCTGGCAGGAAAATGGATGAAAACAGCGGCGTCAGAAAGAGGCTCGCGCCGCGCCCGCTCGGGCTACAGAAATAGAAGCGTAGCCCGGACGGGACGCGGCGCGAGCCGGAGGATGGTGGAGCGCTAGCCGAGCACCGCGGTGCCCAGGCGGCAGGTGCAGCAGCGCCGTCCGCGTTCGTCGAAGATGGCAATTTCCCAGCTTTGCCCCTGGCGGCCGAGGTGCAGAGGACGGCACTCGCCGCGAACCTTCCCGCTTGAAACCGCCCGATGATGGGTGGCGTTCAGCTCGGTGCCGACTACGCACTGGCCCTCTTCGGTCATCAGCCAGCCGGCCATCGAACCCAGCGTCTCCGCCAGCGCCGCCGACGCGCCGCCGTGCAGCAGGCCAAAGGGCTGATGGGTGCGGGCATCGACCGGCATTTCGGCCTCCAGCAGGCCCTCTTCCAGCCGGGTATAGATAATGCCGAGATGGGCCACCATCGTATTCGCGCTGGTGGCGTTCAGCGCCTCCAGCGTCAGCTGACGTTTCCAGGCCATCTATGCCCCCAGCGTCGAGCCGCCGTCAACCACGATATCCTGCAGCGTGATATGGCTGGCGTGATGAGAGGCGAGGAATAAAATGGTGCTGGCGATCTCCTGCGGCCGGGCGATCTTACCCAGCGGAATGCCGAGCTTGAACTGCTCGCCAAAACCGCGAATGCGCTGCTGCTCGGCGTCATCGCTAACCCACAGCGTGCGCTGCATATCGGTGTCGGTCGAGCCCGGCGAGACGAGGTTGCAGCGCACTCCGCTGCCCGCCAGCTCAAGCCCGACGGTCAGCGCCAGGCTCTTCAGCGCCGCTTTCGACGCGCCGTAGGCGCTCATGCCGATGCGCGGCGTATGCGCGGCGTCGGAGGCCACGGTGACGATCGCCCCGCCCCGCTGGCGGCGGAACTGGGCCATCGTCTGCTGGAAGAGGTTAAACGCGCCGCCGACGTTAACGGCGAAGGTCTGCTGCCACTCTTCAACGCTCAGCGCGTCGGTGGCGCCCATGCGTAAAATGCCCGCCGCGTTGACCAGCACGTCAAGGCGCTCAATGCCGCCCAGCAGACGCTGGCACACCTCGGCCACCTGCGGCGCGTCGGCCACGTCCAGCGTCTCGGTGGCGAACGGATAGCTTTCGCCCGCGAAGGCGAGGTCAAAACCGGTGACCTGCGCTCCGGCCTCGACGAAGGCCAGGGCGGTGGCGTAGCCGATGCCCTTACCCGCCCCGGTCACCCATACGGTCTGACCCTGAAAATCGAGCGCGGCCACTATTTCACCTCGCGGGAGAGCAGCGCCCACCAGGCATCAATCGACGGATTTTTCGCCAGCATCACGAAGTCGATATCGCCGTGCACTTTGCGCCAGCGCGCGGCCAGCGCCATCATGCGCACCGAATCCAGGCCGTAGTCGATGAGGTTTTCATCATCCATCGGCTCGTCGGACTCGTCGAGCAGCGGCAGCACCAGCGCGCGCAGCGCCGCCTTTGACGCCGGCAGCGGCAGCAGCTCTTCGGTCATCACCACCCGACCGCAGCGTCCGGCAACGTATTTCAGCGCCATCAGATGCTCTTCGCGGCTAAAGTCCGCCAGCGCGTCGGCAACGAAGAACGGCTTGATGTCGCGCATAAAGGCGTCGGTCGCGGTCGTCATGCAGCCGATATGGGCATACACGCCGGTGACGATCAGCTGGTCGCGCCCGGCCTCTTTCAGCATCTCTTCCAGCGGCGAACGGTGGAACGCGCTGTAGCGCCACTTCACCAGCACGGTGTCGTTTTCGTCCGGCGCCAGGGCGGCAATCACCCGCTGCTGCTCCGGCGAACGGGTCAGGCCCGGTCCCCACATATCGTTCAGCAGGGCGCGGTCTTCATCGCTCTGCTCCTTCGGCTGCGCGGTGTAGAACACCGGAATATCGTGCTGCTTGCAGAAATCGCGCAGCGCGGCAACGTTGGCGACCACTTTCGCCATCATCGCGCTATCTTCACCCCAGAAGTTGAGGAAATACTCCTGCATATCGTGGATAAGCAGCGCGGCGCGGGACGGCTCAAAGGCCCAGCTCACTTTGTTCGCCGGGATATCGCTGGCTTCCGGCAGCGCGTAAGCCTGTAATTGAGGAATGGCCATTGTGTCTTCTCCTTCAGCCCAGCTTGCGTTCAGCCAGCCACTGACGTAATTGTTTTTTATCGACTTTGCCCACCGGCGTCAGCGGCAGCGCGTCCACGCACTCCACCCGATCCGGCAGCTTAAATTCAGCCACGCCCTGCTCGCGCAGGAAGCGACGTACCGCGACCGCGCGCAGCGGCTCTTTGACCACCAGGTACGCGCAGCTTTTCTCCCCCAGCAGGCTATCCTCCATGCTCACCAGCGCGGCATGGATCGTCGCCGGGTGGCGCAGCAGCAGGTTTTCAATCTCTTCCGCGGCGATCTTCTCCCCGCCGCGGTTGATCTGATCTTTCTCGCGCCCCTGCACGATGATATAGCCGTCTTCGTCGATCGAGATCAGATCCCCCGAGCAGTAGAAGCCGTCGGCGTCAAACGCCTCCAGATTATGCTGCGGGCTTTTATAGTAGCCGCGGAAGGTATAGGGCCCGCGGGTCATCAGGCGGCCGACTTCGCCGCGCGGCAGCGGGTTGCCTTCGGCATCGGCGACCCACACTTCGTCGTCGGGGCTCATCGGGCAGCCCTGGGTATTGATAATGCGCTGCGGGCTATCGTTGAGGCGGGTGTAGTTCACCAGCCCTTCCGCCATGCCGAAGACCTGCTGCAGCTGGCAGCCAATCTCCGCCGGAATGCGCGCGGCGAGCGTCGCCGACAGGCGCGCACCGCCAACCTGCAGCAGCTGCAGCGACCGCAGCTGCGCGTTGCCGCCCCATTCGTGGATCGCCTGCAGCCACAGGCTGACCGCCGGCGGCACCAGCGAGGCGACGTTTATCTGATGCTTTTCAATCAGCGGGAAGCAGAGCGTGGCGCTCGGGTCGGCGGCAAGGATCACCCGGCCTCCGGCCAGAAACACCCCCAGCGATCCCGGCGAGCTCATCGCATAGTTATGCGCAGCGGGCAGCGCGTTGAGATAGCGCGTCTCGGCGCTAATCGCGCAAATTTCGTTGCTGCGGCGAATGCTGTATGCGTAATCGTTGTGGGTGCGCGGGATAAGCTTAGGCGTGCCGGTGCTGCCGCCGGAGAGCTGGAAAAACGCCACCTCATCGGCAGGCGTTGGGTTGGCGATAAAGCCCTCGGCGGGCTGGGCGATCGCCGCGGCAAGGTCATACTCGCCGCTATCGCCGCGCAGCAGCGCCACCCGCACCGACGGATGCTGCTCGATAAAGCCGTTGAGGAAGCTATCGTCGGCAAACAGCGCGTGCTGGCGATCGGCCACCAGCAGCGCCGGTTCAATCTGCGTCGCGTAGGCGTTGAGCTCGCTGCGCTGATGGCTGAACAGCGCGTTGACCGGCGCCACGCCGATGCGCAGCAGCGCAAAGAAGGTGATGTAGAACTCGGCGACGTTGCCCAGCTGCACCAGCGCGGTTTCGCCGCGCTTGAGCCCCATCCCCTGCAGGGAGCTGGCAAGGTTATCCACCAACCGGTTGAACTGGCGATAGCTGTACTGAACCTCGCCGTCGATAATCGCCACGGCATCGCTTGCCGCGTGACGGGTAATCAGCTCGGTTAACGGCAGATCCTGCCAGTAGCCCTTTTCACGGTAGCGGGCGGCAAAGCTTTCCGGCCAGCGGTTAAATGCAATCATCATCGCCTCTTAATACAAGCCGAACACGTTCAGCATAGTGGTCAGTTTGACGCCGGTTTCGCGCCACTCTCCCAGCGGGGAGGAGGCCGGAACGATCCCCGCGCCGGCAAACAGGCGCAGCGTGTTCTGCTGCAGGCGGGCGCAGCGAATGGTCACCACCCACTCGCCGTTGCCTTCGTCATCACACCAGCCAACGATGCCGCCGAACAGCTGGCGATCGAACGGCTCCAGCTCGCGGATCAGGCGCGTGGCGGCCTGGTGCGGGAAGCCGCTGAGGGCCGGCGTCGGATGCAGCAGGCAGGCCAGCGACATGGCGTTCTCTCCGGCCGCGGCGGTCCCGGCGATGGGCGTCGCCAGATGCCATAAGGTTGGGGTGGTGATCAGCTGCGGAGAGTCCGGCAGCGACAGCTCGCGGCTGCGCGGCGCAAGCACCGCCTTCATCGCCTGGGTTACCAGCTCGTGCTCGTGGCGATCTTTGCCGGACGCCAGCAGCTTGTTGCCCGCCTCGCGATCCAGCACATCGTCCGGCTGACGGCGGGCCGAGCCCGCCAGCGGCAGAGAGCTAAAGCTATCGCCCTCTTTACGCAGCAGCAGCTCCGGGCTGGCGCCGAGCAGAACGCCGCCGTCCGAGAGCGGCACGTGGAAGTTAAAGCTGGCGGGGTTTTGCGCGATCAGGCGCTCCAGCAGCGCACCGCTGTCCACGCGATCGCGGGTGGTGATATCGATCAGCCGCGACAGCACGACCTTATCGACTTCCGCCGTGGCGGTCAGCGCGCTCGCGCGCTCGACCATCGCCATAAATGCGTCCTGCTCGGGGATCTCCTGGCGGGCCACCACGTCCATCGCCGCCTGGCCCGACGCGTAGCGCGCGGAGCGCTGCTTGCCGGTACGGGAGAAGGTTTCCCAGCGCTCGGGAATAAACAGTTCGGACGGCTGGCGGGTATCGAAGGGGATCGCGCCGACCATCACCGGCTTGCGGATCCCGGCGGCTTTCGCCTCCTGGAACGCGGCGGCCATTTTTTGCTGGAATTCACCGGACAGCGCATCGCCATCGGCGGCGGAATGAGAGAAGCGCCTGAAACAGCCTGAAGTGCTAAAACTGCGGTACGGCGACATAAAGAAGAAGCTTTCTGGTGCCAGGGTCATTTTTTGTTCCCGTACATCTTCGGCCATTGACGTTTCCATATCATCCTCCAAAAACGATAAAGATATTACGAATAATTATCATTTATATTTTGGTTGGCTAACCTAAAAGGTATTGCTCTACATGTCAACCGTATAAACAGCATGTTGTGCTACTTAGGCTTGCATCCCTGCGGCACAAAGCTGAAAATGAGACGCATTTATCTCAACTCAATCAGGACGCAAATTCGTGAATTTCTCCACTTTGTGCCGCCGTACCCTGCTGGCCTGCGGGCTGGCGTATTTAGGAATTACCTCAGCGTTCGCCGCCGACTGGCCGCGTCAGATAACCGACAGCCGCGGCGCGCATACCCTCGAACAGCGGCCGCTGCGCATTGTTTCCACCAGCGTCACCCTCACCGGCTCGCTGCTGGCGATTGATGCCCCGGTGGTAGCCAGCGGGGCCACCACGCCGAATAACCGCGTGGCCGATGGCCAGGGATTCCTGCGCCAGTGGAGCAGCGTGGCCCGCGAGCGTAAGCTGGCGCGGCTCTATATCGGTGAGCCGAGCGCCGAGGCCGTGGCCGCACAGATGCCGGACCTGATCCTGATTAGCGCCACCGGCGGCGATTCCGCGCTGGCGCTCTACGATCAGCTTTCTACTATTGCGCCAACGCTTATCATTAACTACGACGATAAGAGCTGGCAGGCGCTGCTCACCCAGCTCGGAGAGATTACCGGCCAGGAGAAGCAGGCCGCGGTGCGCATTGCCGAATTTGATAAGCAGCTGGCGGCGCTGAAGCAGCAGATGAAACTGCCGCCGCAGCCGGTTAGCGCACTGGTTTATACCGCCGCGGCCCATAGCGCCAATCTGTGGACTCCGGAGTCGGCCCAGGGCCAGATGCTCGAACAGCTGGGCTTTACGCTGGCAACCCTTCCCGGCGGGCTGCATGCCAGCCAGAGTCAGGGTAAACGCCACGATATCATCCAGCTGGGCGGAGAGAACCTGGCCGCCGGCCTCAACGGCCAAAGCCTGTTCCTGTTCGCCGGCGACGAGAAGGACGCGCAGGCGATTTACGCCAATCCGCTGCTCGCCCACCTGCCTGCGGTCGAAGCCAAACGCGTCTATCCGCTGGGCATCGAAACCTTCCGTCTTGACTACTACAGCGCCATGCTGGTGCTGCAGCGCCTCGCAGTCTTCTTCGGCTAAATCCTCTTCCCGGCCGGCGCCATGCCCGGCCGGGAAGCCAATCAACTTTCGCTCACCGTCTCCGGGCGCTGAAAGCGGCGTAGTTCGCTCAGCAGCCCAATCAACATTGCGCCAACGATAACCAGCACCCAGCCGCTGGCGCTTGCCGAAGCGACCGGGGTCATCATCACGCCGAGGCCGCCCAGCAGCGCGGCACCAACGGCATCGCCGGTGACGTTCTGCGCGGTCCACAGGCCGTTGATGCGCCCAAGCATCGCCTCCGGCGTCTGGGTTTGAATCAGGGTGTACTGCAGCAGCGAACTGATGGCGCTCAGCCAGCCAAACAGCGCCAGGCACAGCGCGCCCAGCTGCCACAGCGGCATCAGGCTAAACAGGGCGATGGCAACAAAGGAGCCGACGGTGGTGGTCAGCATCACCGCGCCAGGCCTGGCGGTTTGCGCCAGCTGGCCGCTGGTGAGCGCCCCGAGCGCTGCGCCCAGCGGGATCGCGGCGTACAGCAGGCCGATTTGCGAGGCCGACATCTGCCAGCCTTCGGCCAGCGCCGGATAGAGCACGCGCACCGCGCTCGCCATCGTCAGCAGGCCGCCGAGCAGCGCAATACCGCCAATCAGCGGGCTATTAAAGAGGAATTTAAGCCCCGCCAGCAGCGACTTCAGCGGATGCTCGCGCGGCTGAGGCGGCGGCGGGAGCTGCGGTAAACGCAGCAGGGTTAAAGTGGTGATAAAGGTTCCGGCCGCCGCCAGGCCGTAGTTCCAGGCCACGCCGCCGGTCGCCAGCAGCAGGCCGCCGATCATCGGCGAAATCACCGAGCCCAGGCGCACCGTCAGCATGGTAATCGCCCCGGCCTGCATCAGATTTTCCCGGCCAACCAGCGCGGGGGTTGCCGCCAGCAGCGCCGTGACGCCCAGCGAGGCGAAGAAGCCGTCCCAGACGCCGAGCAGGTAGATAGCCGCCAGCGAAGGCTCGGGCAGCATGGCGTTGAGGCACAGGCCGACAAAACCGATCCCGCAGGTGCCGCGCGCCAGCAGGATCAGGCGCTTACGCTCGTAGCGATCCGCCAGCACGCCCCCCACCATCAGGCCGATAAACATCGAGCCGCCGGTCAGGGTGACCGAGAGCCCCACCTGCAGGGTGGAGTGGGTCATCATCTGGATTTGTACCGGGATAGCAACGCCCAGCAGGCCAAGCGAGAGGATAGAGATAAAGCGGGCGATAAAGACGGCGCGAAACGCCGGATGCGTTTTCAGCAGGCTCAGGTTCAGCAGCCGGGATTGTCGGTTCATTACAACACCTTGTTATTATTTTCCATCGATACTCGTTATACGTCGGGCGACAGATACGCTGGCGGCAGACGGCCGATCCCGGCCTCACGATAGCGGCGCGTCGGCCGCCGGGTGCACGCCGACACGAGGCCGGGCGCTGACCGCTCGGGCACTCACGCCCTGCCGTCGCGATGCATCCCGAATGATTTGCGTATACCATTCTTAGGGGCCGCCATGCTAACATAACTGAATAGAATCGATAACGATAATTACTATCATTATCATGTCAGGGATGTGAACTATGTCGTTTTCTACGACCAGGGCGCGCGCCGTCGCCGTGCCGGGTCTGCTGCTGATCTTAGCCGTTGCGATTGCGCTCAGCCTGCTCGTTGGCGCCAAACCTCTGCCACTCAACGTCGTTGTGGATGCCTTTACCGGCACCTGTCAGAGCGCTGACTGCACCATCGTGCTCGATGCCCGCCTGCCGCGCACCCTTGCCGGGCTGCTCGCCGGCGTCGCGCTGGGGCTGGCGGGGGCGCTGATGCAAACCCTCACCCGCAACCCGCTGGCCGACCCCGGTATCCTGGGCGTCAACTCCGGCGCCAGCTTCGCGATCGTGCTGGGCGCCGCGCTGTTCGGCATTCATTCACCGCAGGAGCAGCTGCTGATGGCCTTTTGTGGCGCCTTTGCCGCCTCGCTGCTGGTGGCCTTCACCGGCAGCCAGGGCGGAGGCCAGCTTAGCCCGGTGCGCCTGACGCTGGCCGGCGTCGCCCTGGCGGCAGTGCTTGAAGGGCTCTCTAACGGCATTGCGCTGCTTAACCCCGACGTATACGACCAGCTGCGCTTCTGGCAGGCCGGCTCGCTGGATATCCGCACCCTGCAAACGCTAAAAATCGTCCTGCTCCCGGTGCTGATCGCCGGCGCGGTGACGCTGCTGCTCAGCCGGGCGCTGAACAGCCTGAGCCTCGGCAGCGACACCGCCACCGCCCTCGGCAGCCGGGTGGCGCGCACGCAGTTTATCGGCCTGCTGGCGATCACCGTCCTGTGCGGCAGCGCTACGGCGGTGGTCGGCCCTATCGCCTTTATCGGCCTGATGATGCCGCACATGGCGCGCTGGCTGGTGGGCGCCGACCACCGCTGGTCGCTGCCGGTCACCCTGCTGGCCACCCCGGCGCTGCTGCTGTTTGCCGATGTTCTTGGCCGTCTGCTGGTGCCCGGAGAGCTGCGGGTCTCGGTGGTCAGCGCCTTTATCGGCGCCCCGGTGCTGATCTGGCTGGTGCGTCGTCAGCCGCGCGGAGGTGCAATGTGACCGCCCCTTCCCGTCGTTTGCTGCTCAGCTGTTTTATCCTGATTGTCGCCAGCGTGGTCGTCTCCCTCTGGGGGCTCGGCAGCGGCCTGGTGCCGCTGCGGGTGGAGCAGGTTATCTCCGCGCTGCTGGGCGATGCGCCGCGTAATATCACCATGGTGGTCACCGAATGGCGGCTGCCGCGGGTGCTGATGGCGCTGCTGATCGGCGCGGCGCTGGGCGTTAGCGGCGCGATTTTTCAGTCGCTGATGCGCAACCCGCTGGGCAGCCCGGACGTGATGGGCTTCAACACCGGCGCGTGGAGCGGCGTGCTGGTGGCGATGGTGCTCTTTGGGCAGAACCTGACGGCTATCGCGCTGGCGGCGATGGTTGGCGGCGTGCTGACTGCCCTGCTGGTCTGGCTGCTGGCCTGGCGTAACGGGATTGAAACCTTCCGGCTGATTATTATCGGTATCGGCATCCGCGCGATGCTGGTGGCGTTCAATACCTGGCTGCTGCTGCGCGCGTCGCTGGAGACCGCGCTCTCCGCCGGGCTGTGGAACGCCGGTTCGCTCAATGGGCTGACGTGGGGTAAAACCTGGCCGTCGGCGCCGCTTATTGTGCTGATGCTGGCGTGCAGCGTGCTGCTGGTGCGGCGCATGCGCCTGCTGGAAATGGGTGACGATACCGCCTGCGCGCTGGGCGTGCGGGTCGAGCGCTCTCGCCTGCTGCTGATGCTGGTAGGGGTGGTGCTCACCGCCGCCGCCACCGCGCTGGCGGGCCCGATCTCCTTTATTGCGCTGGTGGCCCCGCATATCGCCCGCCGCCTCAGCGGCACCGCGCGCTGGGGTCTGACCCAGTCGGCGCTGTGCGGCGCGCTGCTGCTGGCGCTGGCCGACTACAGCGCCCAGCGCCTGTTTATGCCCTATCAGCTGCCGGTGGGGGTCGTCACCGTCAGCCTCGGCGGTATCTATCTCATCGCACTGTTAATTCAGGAGTCCCGCAAAAAATGACCGCTGTAACCCCCCGTTTGCGCGGCGACCAGTTGACCCTGGCATACGGCAAAAAGATTATCGCCGAATCGCTGAACGTGACCATTCCCGACGGCCACTTCACCGCCATCATTGGCCCCAACGGCTGCGGAAAATCGACGCTGCTGCGCACCCTCAGCCGCCTGATGACCCCGGCCAGCGGCCATGTTTACCTCGACGGCGAGCAGATCCAGCGCTACGCCAGCAAGGACGTCGCCAGACGCATCGGCCTGCTGGCGCAAAACGCCACCACCCCGGGCGATATTACCGTCCAGGAGCTGGTCGCCCGCGGCCGCTATCCGCATCAGCCGATGTTCACCCGCTGGCGGAAAGAGGACGATGAGGCGGTCAATCAGGCGATGCGCGCCACCGGCATCACCGACCTTGCGCAGCAGAGCGTTGACACGCTCTCCGGCGGCCAGCGCCAGCGCGCGTGGATTGCGATGGTGCTGGCGCAGGAAACCGCCATCATGCTGCTCGACGAACCGACGACCTGGCTGGATATCAGCCATCAGATCGATCTCCTCGAGCTGCTGAGCGAGCTGAATCGCGAGAAGGGTTATACCCTGGCGGCGGTGCTGCACGACCTCAACCAGGCCTGCCGCTATGCCACCCATCTGATTGCCCTGCGCGACGGCAAAATTATCGCCGAAGGGGCGCCGAAAGAGATCGTGACCGCCGAGCTTATCGAGCGGATTTACGGCCTGCGCTGTACCATCATCGACGACCCGGTCGCCCACACGCCGCTGGTGGTGCCGCTGGGCCGCCGCTAGCCTCTGATATTCCCCCGGTTAAAGCATAAAAAAAACCCCGGTTCGCGCGACGCTGACCGGGGCTACAGAGCGATGTGCAGAGGTCGTCCGGAAACCTCCGGACGACGCGCGACCTATCCCAGAATCTCCCTCACCACCGGACCTATCGACTCAAAGGCCTGGGGAGAGATAATCTCCACGTGCGCGCACGCCTGGCTGAAGACCTCCAGTTCGCCGACCCACGGTCCCCACAGCGCCTGCGGGTCCATCCCCGGCTGGCGCGTTTTTTCCGCCACGAACAGGGTCGCCTTGCCGTCGAACTTCGCGCTGTGCGCGGTGGTCAGCAGGCGCACCGCGTCGGCGTAGTTGCCCTCGATGGTGCTAAAGAGCTCGCCGGACGGCTGCCCCTGCTGCGCGGCAAGGAACGCTTCCCGCTCGCGGTCAATTTCCGCCAGCACCTGCGGGTCGAGGCCGTTGGCCTCTTTTTCCGCCCAGTTTTGCGACTCCGGCGGCCAGGTATCCAGCAGCCCGAGGAACGCTACCGCTTCACCGCGCAGGCGCAGGCGCGCGGCAATTCCCTGCGCCAGGGTGCCGCCGAGGGAGTAACCGAACAGGTAATACGGCCCGTGCGGCTGCTGCGCCAGTAACGTTTGCAGATGGGACTCGCAGACCTCATCGAGGCTGGCGGCGCTCGCCATCGGCCCCTGCGGGCGCGGCGACTGAATGCCGGTAATTGACCAGCGCGGGTCGAGGTAGCGTGCCAGCACGCTGAACTGCCAGGCAAAGCCGGAGGCCGGATGGAAGCAGAACAGCGTCGGGCCGTCGCTTTTACGCAGGGGTAAAAGCGCATCAAAGCCCAGGCGCTGCGCCTGCTCGTCGCTGAGATCGGACGCCAGCAGCGCGCTCAGCTGGCCGACCGTCGAGGCGACCATCACCTGTCCCGGCGTCACCTGACGCGCAAACCGGCGGCTCAGCTGCGCCGCCAGGCGCATCGCCAGCAGCGAGTGGCCGCCAAGCGCAAAGAAATCGGCTTCGATATCGTTCACGTCGCAGCCCAGCAGCTGGCTGAACGCCTCGGCGACCGCACGCTCGCTCTCGGACTCCGGCGGCCGGCCGCGGCGTTCCTGGCTCAGCGTTGGCAGCGGGAGCGCTTTACGATCCAGCTTGCCGTTAGCGCTCAGCGGCAGCGCCGGCAGCTGGATCAGCACCACCGGCACCATGTGCGGCGGCAGCTGTTCGCCGAGGCGCGCCTTCAGCGCCGCGGTATCGAGCGGCAGCCCGGATTCAGAGACCAGGTAGCCGACCAGCTGGCGCGCATCGCCGCCGGTGGCCGCCGCCTGATTAAAGACGCAGGCGTGGGTGACCGCCTGGGCCACGTCCGGCAGCGCCGCCATGACGCGGTCTATTTCGCCGAGCTCAATGCGCTGGCCGCGAATTTTCAGCTGATCGTCGCTGCGCCCCAGATACTCCACCGCTCCGCTGTCGAGCCAGCGCGCCACGTCGCCGGTGCGGTACATGCGCTCGCCTGGGCTAAACGGGTCGGCAATAAAGCGGCTGGCGGTGAGGTCCGGTCGGCCGAGATAGCCCTGCGCCAGCTGGATGCCGGTGAGGTACAAATCCCCCGCCACGCCGGGCGGCACCGGGCGCATAGTGGCGTCAAGAATGCGTAATCCGGTGTTCCATACCGGCCAGCCGATCGGCACGCTGCTGCCGGTCACCGCCGCCAGCTCCGCGCCGCAGGCCGGATACCAGCTGACGTCAACCGCCGCTTCGGTCGGGCCATAGAGGTTGTGCAGCGCCACGCCGGTCAGCGCTTCCCACTCGCGGCACAGCCCGGTCGGCAGCGCTTCGCCGCTGCAGAAGACCCGCCGCAGCGTGCGGCAGGCGGCGACGTTTTCCGCGTCGAGCGAAGCGACGAACGCCGCCAGCATCGACGGCACAAAGTGGGTGGTGGTCACGCCGTAGCGGGCGAAGAAGCGCTGCATCGCCAGCGGATCGCGATGCGCTTCGGGCTCCGCCATCACCAGCCGGGCGCCGGCGATAAACGGCCACCAGAACTCCCACACCGAGACGTCAAAGCTGCACGGCGTTTTCTGCGCCACCACGTCATCGGCGCCGAGCGGATAGTGATTTTGCATCCACAGCAGGCGGTTGACGATCGCGGTCTGCCCCACCATCACCCCTTTCGGGCGGCCGGTGGAGCCGGAGGTAAAGATGATATAGGCGGTATGCTCCGGTGCGGAGAGCGCCAGCGGCGCGTCATCGCCCGCCGCCAGCGGCTGCTGGTAGCACAGGCTGGCAAGCCCGGGGATATCGCTAAAGCGCGCCAGCTGATCGTCAGAGGTCAGCAGCAGCGTCGGGCGCGCGTCTTCGAGCATCATGCGCAGGCGATCGTCAGGATAGCCGGTATCGAGCGGCAGCCAGGCGGCGCCCGCTTCAACGATGGCGTGCAGCGCCAGGGTGAGGAACACCGAACGCGGCAGCGCCACCGCCACGCTATCGCCGGGCTTAACCCCCCGCGCGCGCAGCACCTCGGCCAGCGCCACCACCTGCTGGCGCATTTCGCGGTAGCTGAACTGCCAGCGGGCGTCCGCCAGCGCGGGAGCGTCCGGGGTCTTCCGCGCCTGTTCTGCGACCAGCGCGCTCAGCGTCGTGGCGGGCAGCGCAATGCCGGTATGGTTGATCTCCGCCAGCCGCTGCGTTTCCCGCGCGGACAGCATGTTCGCTTCGCCGCAGCGCAGCGTCGGGTCGGCGGCAAACTGCGCCAGCAGCGCGGAGAGGCGCTCGACGTGCGCGCGCAGCGTGGCCTCATCGTAGCGCTGCTTATTGGCCAGCACTTCCAGCGACAGGCCGCCGGATTCGTCCGGGAACAGCGCCAGCTCAAGGTCGTTAACCGGGCCGGTCGCCAGGGTGTGCGTTACCGCCTGCACGCCGTCGATATCGAGGAGGTAATCGAAAACTTTGATATTTAATACCGGGCCAAACAGAGGCTCATCGCCGGCGGCCTTGCCGCTATCGCGGACGATTTGCTCCGCATCATAGCGCTGGTGACGGCGCATTTTTTTCAGCTGTCCGGCGAGGCGCAGCGCCAGCTCGGCCAGCGTTTCCTGGGCATCGATATTGATCGCCAGCGGCAAGACGTTAAGCACCGGCCCGGTCGCGGTCAGCGCCGCGGACCCCATGCGACGCATAAAGATAAAGCCGGCGGCGTAGTCCATCCGCCCGCAGAGACGCCCCAGCCACAGCGCGGTCAGTGCCAGCGCCAGGTCGGCGCGCTGGCACTGCGGGGCGCCGGCGGCGAGGCGGCTGAACGTCGCGGCGTCAGCGTCAAGCTTGAGGCGCCAGATCTCCGTTCCCGTTGCCCGTCCCGCCAGCGGCGCGTCGGAGAGCGAAACCGGCGCCGGCAGCGTCCTGCGCTGCTCCTGCCAGAACTGCTTGTCCCGCTGCCAGCCGTCGCTGCCGTAGTAGCGCTGATACTCTTCCACCACCTCGGCGAACGGCGTAAACGGCGAATCCGGCGTCGCCTCTCCGCGCTGCCATGCACGGTAAATAGCGGCGATCTGGCGGGTAATGGCAGGGAAACTAAAGCCATCGACGAGTAAATGATGATAGCGCTGATACCAGTACCAGCGATTATCCGCCGTGCGCAGCAGCCGGTGACAGACCAGCGGATTACCGCTATCGACACGCAGGTTCTGTTCAAGGTCGGCCCGCATAATGGCCAGCGCGGCGGCGTGCGGATCGTTCGCCTCGCGCAGGTCATGGTGCTGCGGTTCGTCGAAGCGACGGGCCTCATCGACCCACTGCCAGGCTTCGCCGTTGTCCTCGCAAAAGCGCAGGCTTAGCGTGTCGGCCTGGGCCAGGCCGGCGACGATCGCCCGGCCTAGCAGCGCCGGATCGAGGCTGCCGCTGAGCTCAACGTAGTGAGCGACGCTCCAGGCGCCGGGCAGCGTTGACAGCCGCTCCGCCATCCAGATCCCCGGCTGCGCTGCAACCAGCGGTAAACGAGTGGTCATCATCGGCTCCTTAGGACGCGTAGTGCGCGGGGGTGAGGGTTGACCAGTTCGCCGCCAGCCAGGCATTGCACGCTTCCAGCGACTGCGGCGAACACTCTACCGTCCAGCCCTCCGGCAGCGCGCAGTGATGGGGCCACAGGCTGTACTGCTGCAGCTCGTTACGCAGAATGTAAAACTGCCCTTGCGGATTATCGAAGGGGTTACTGAATTGCATTTCAAACTCCTGTTAATACTCGCTATCCTGCTGGCCGCATCCGCAGCCCTCGCGCACGATCAATGATTCGGTTCTGCCGGGCGTCCCGATGGGACGGACTCCGCGGATTGCCATAGCTGAATGAGTCCCGCCGTCAGCCCGCCGCGCCAGCACAGCGCATCGTGCCCGCCGTCAACCTGGCGCCAGAAAACCGACCGTTTTGGCGGCGGCAGCTGGGCTAAAAGCGCCTGATTGGCGCGGAAAATAAGGGGTTCCCGCTCGCCGGCTTCAAGCCAGATTCGCAGCCCGTCGGCGCGCAGCTCCCCCGATTTCAGGCCTTCAATCAGCGCGCCATCCTGCGCGCCGCCGCGATGCGGCCACCAGTAGGATCCGGACTGGCTGAGCACGCAGCCAAAACGCTGCGGCCAGTTCAGGGCGGCGAACATTGCCGCCAGGCCGCCAAAGCTCTGCCCGGCCACGACGGTACGCTCGGCCCGGTCGCTAAATTCCGCGATTTGGCGCACCTGCGGCAGGAGCTCCTCCTGTACCGCCAGCCAAAAATCGCGGTTGCACGGCAGCTCGCGGCTGCGGTGCGCGTTATCGATAACGTCGATCAGCAGATACACCGCCGCCGGCAGCCGGCCCTCGCGGGTCAGTCCGGCCAGCGGCGACCATACCGGCATGCTCTCGGCCCAGAACTGGCCATCCAGCAGCACCGCCAGCGGGCGCTCTTTTGCCGCGCCGTCGCCGGTGGCATAAACCCACACCCGACGGCTGTTGCCAAGCCGCGCGCTGCGCCACTGGATGCAGACCGGTGGGGCATAGTTTTCATCGCGCAGCGCCCAGCCGGGTTGCTCCGGCGCCTGCGCAAGCTCCAGCGCGGAGACCGCATGGCCGCGCCCGCCTTTCCAGCTTTGCACATTGAGCGGGTCGGCTACCGCGCGCGGCAGCAGGCGTCGCCAGCCCTCGCGCAGCAGGGTGCGGTCCGGCGCGTCGCCGTTAAAAATCTCGGGAGAAAAATCGTCATCGCGTTCGGAGGGGATAAAACAGTAGCTGCCGCGCCAGGTCGGCGAGAGCGTGGTCTGCCATTGCCAGGCATCGGTGCCCGGGACGCGCCGTAGGGTTTGCGGGACGGCATTTTTGTGGTGGTCGGTGACGCCGGTGATATAGATCCACACCCGCCGCGTCGCCGAGGTGGCCTCGCTGCCCGCCGGGTCCCGCCACCAGAACGTCACCCGGTACGCATCGCCAGCCGCCTCCGACTGCGGGCCGCTCAGGCTCTGCCACCAGTCATCGCTTCCTGTTTTTAACATTAAATAACCCTATGTTTATCGTGATATTTATCAATAAACGTAATATTTTGTTGATAATATTATTGATAACTATTTGCATTTGCAATAGCGTATTACCGCGCGTAGGAATGAGTAACTTCTAAAAACATGTCAGAGATGGCAGGCATTTGTCCTCTACTGGCAACATTTGTGTATGCCGTCGCCTCTCCCGGTGGGAAGAGGCCTTTGGGGAAAGCGGCAACAGACAGCAGGATGATATTAAAATGAATAACAAGATCAAATCCCTGGCCTTGCTGGTCAATCTGGGAATTTATGGTGTTGCCTTCCCGCTGTGTGCGGAAGAGACCACAGACAGCAAACAAACGGCCGCCGAAGAAACCATGGTGGTTACCGCAGCGGAGCAGAACCTGCAGGCGCCCGGCGTCTCCACCATCACCGCCGATGAAATTCGTAAACGTCCGCCGGCCCGCGATGTCTCAGAAATCATCCGCACCATGCCGGGCGTTAACCTGACCGGCAACTCCACCAGCGGCCAGCGCGGCAACAACCGCCAGATTGATATTCGCGGCATGGGCCCGGAAAATACCCTGATTCTGATTGACGGTAAGCCGGTCACCAGCCGTAACTCCATTCGTCTCGGCTGGCGCGGCGAGCGCGACACCCGCGGCGATACCAGCTGGGTGCCGCCGGAAATGATCGAACGCATTGAGGTCATTCGCGGCCCGGCGGCGGCGCGTTACGGCAACGGCGCGGCGGGCGGCGTGGTCAATATCATCACCAAAAAAGGCAGCAACGAGTGGCACGGTTCATGGAATGCCTATATGAACGCCCCGGAACATAAAGATGAGGGCTCCACCAAGCGCACCGACTTTAGCCTCAACGGTCCGCTGGGCGGCGATTTCAGCTTCCGCCTTTACGGCAACCTCGACAAAACGCAGGCCGATGCCTGGGATATTAACCAGGGGCATCAGTCCGAACGTACCGGCATCTACGCCGATACCCTGCCGGCCGGGCGTGAAGGGGTCGAAAACAAAAACATCAACGGCGTCGTGCGCTGGGACTTCGCGCCGATGCAGTCGCTGGAGTTTGAGTCGGGCTACAGCCGCCAGGGCAACCTCTACGCGGGCGACACGCAGAACACCAACACCAACGACCTGGTGAAAGAGAACTACGGTAAAGAGACCAACCGCCTCTACCGTAACACCTACTCCGTCACCTGGAACGGCGGCTGGGATAACGGTATCACCACCAGCAACTGGGCGCAGTACGAGCACACCCGCAACTCGCGTAAGGGCGAAGGCCTGGCCGGGGGCACGGAAGGGATCTTCAACAGCAACCAGTTCTCCGATACCAACCTTTCCGACGTAATGCTGCACAGCGAAATCAGCATTCCGTTCGACCTGTGGGTCAATCAGAACCTGACCCTGGGGAGCGAATGGAACCAGCAGCGGATGAAGGATAACGCCTCCAATACCCAGACCTTAATGGGCGGAACGATTCCAGGCTACGACAGCACCGGCCGCAGCCCGTATTCAAAAGCGGAAATCTTCTCGCTGTTCGCCGAGAACAACATGGAAGTGACCGACTCTACCATGCTGACGCCGGCGCTGCGTTTCGATCACCACAGCATCGTCGGCAATAACTGGAGCCCGTCGCTGAACCTGTCCCAGGGCCTGGGCGACGACTTTACCCTGAAGATGGGTATTGCCCGCGCCTATAAAGCGCCGAGCCTGTACCAGACCAACCCGAACTACATTCTGTACAGTAGGGGTCAGGGCTGCTACGCCAGCAATGCCGGATGCTACCTGCAGGGTAACGAAGATCTGAAGGCGGAAACCAGCATCAACAAAGAGATTGGGCTTGAGTTCAAGCATGACGGCTGGCTGGCTGGCGCGACCTGGTTCCGTAACGACTACCGCAACAAAATCGAAGCGGGCTATTCTCCGGTCTACCAAAACGCGGCAGGTACAGACCTGTACAAATGGGAGAACGTGCCGAAAGCGGTGGTTGAGGGCCTGGAAGGGACGTTAAACGTGCCGGTTAGCGAGACCGTTAACTGGACCAATAACATCACTTACATGCTGCAGAGTAAGAACAAAGAGACCGGCGATCGTCTGTCGATTATCCCGGAATATACGCTCAACTCGACCCTCAGCTGGCAGGTATACGATGATGTTTCCGTGCAGTCGACCTTTACCTGGTACGGCAAGCAGGAGCCGAAAAAATATAACTATAAAGGACAGCCGGTTACCGGCAGCGAGAAGAACGAGGTTAGCCCATACAGCATCCTCGGCCTGAGCGCGACCTGGGACGTAACCAAATACGTCAGCCTGACCGGCGGCGTGGATAACGTCTTCGATAAGCGCCACTGGCGCGCGGGTAACGCCCAAACTACCGGCGGTGCCACGGGTTATATGTACGGCGCGGGTGCCGAAACCTATAACGAATCGGGCCGTACCTGGTATATGGGCATCAACACTCACTTCTGATTGCTCGCCTGAATCCCGCCGCCCTCTGACCATAGAGGGCGGCGGGCAAATCGGTTAACATCCTTTCATGCACACACGTCGCAGCACGCTTCTCCTTGCCGGCCATCTGCTTCAGCGGATTGATTTCGACCCTGCCAGCTTCCAGCCCGCGGATCTGCTGTGGCTGCCCCATCACGCCCTGCTCGCCGCAGGCGGCCGCAAGCGCCAGACCGAACACCTTGCCGGACGCATCGCCGCCGTGCACGCCCTGCGCGAAGTTGGCGAAAAAATGCCGCCGCCGCCCGGCGAGCAGCGCCAGCCGCTGTGGCCCGCGCCGTGGTTCGGCAGCATCAGCCACTGTGAAAATAGCGCCCTGGCGGTGGTCTCCTCTTACCCGATAGGGATTGATATTGAGCGGCGCTTGACCCCGGCGCTGGCGGCGGAGCTCGAAAGCAGCATTATCAACGCCGCGGAAAAAGCGCCTCTGGCAGCCAGCGGCCTGCCCTTTGCGCTGGCGCTGACGCTGGCGTTCTCGGCGAAAGAGAGCGGATTTAAGGCGCTCCCCCTTCCCCGTCAGACCGGGATGGATTTTCTGCGCATGCGGATAACGTCTATAAAGGAGGGAATGCTGCGGATGCAAATTGATGATGAGAGCGTTGAGGTTCACTGGCTGCAAAGCGACGGGCGGGTCATCACCCTCTGCGGGAAGCGCAAATAGCGCCACCCGCACGGGTTTTTAACGCTACGGTTAGCCCAGCGTCCGGGCCAGCGCCGCGATCGCCGGCGCATCGAAACCGTGGTGCTGACGAAGCCAGCCGCGGTCCGCCGCCGCCGCGTACTCGCCGTCAGGGATCCCCAGACGCTTCAGGGGGATGCCGGCGCCGCCTTCGGCCAGCACTTCGGCAACCAGGCTGCCAAGTCCGCCATTGACGTTGTGCTCTTCAACCGTGATAACCGCGCGGCAGCCCTGCAGCGCCGCCAGCAGCGCCTGAGTGTCGCAAGGGCGGATTGACGGAACGCTCACCACCTTCGCCTCAATGCCCTGCTCGGCCAGCAGCTCCGCAGCGTCAACGATTTCATGTACCGTCGAACCCGTCGCAACCAGCGCAATATCCCGGCCTTCGCGCAGGGTAATCACCGCCCCAGGCACAAAGCGGTAGTTCTCATTGTGCAGCTCCGGCAGCGCCTTGCCGTCCAGGCGGATATAGACCGGCCCCTGATACTGGATGGCGTAGTCGATTATCTGTCGGCACTCGCGCGGCGTAGAGGGGGCAAAGATCTGGATGTTGCCGAACCCGCGCATCACGGCAAGGTCGTCAATCGAGTGATGGGTGCTCGCCAGCGGGCCGTAGCTGGCCCCGGCGTTGAGGCCAAACAGCTTAACGTTGGTGTTGTTGTAGCAGACGTCAACTTTGATCTGCTCATTGGCGCGCGAAATCAGGAAGGGCGCGGCGTTACAGGTCACCGCAACTTTCCCGCCCAGCGCCAGCCCGGCCGCCATGCCGACCATGCTTTGCTCGGCAATCCCGACGTTAACCAGACGGCCGGGGAATTGTTTAATAAAGGGCGCAATTTTCGCCGTCGAGGTGGAATCAGCAACGACCGGCACCAGATCGACGCCGCTTTCTACCGCGTCAATAAACGCCTGCACCATTACGCTCGCCAGGTGTTCTGCATTACTCATCTTTCAGTTCCTCCAGTGCCAGTTCAATCTCTTCGCCTTTCGGTACCCGGTGGTGCCATTCCGGACGTCCCTGGATAAAGGAAATACCGGCGCCTTTGGTGGTGTTGGCAATAATGACGTTAGGTTTACCCGCCTGCTGCAGCCCTTCCAGAGCGGCTACCACTGAGGCCATATCGTTTCCCTGACACTCGGTCACGGTCATGCCAAACGCTTTCCACTTTTCAGCAAGCGGGTCGGTATTCATAATCTCGCGGGTCGGCCCGGCGAGCTGCAGGTTGTTTTTATCGTTGATAATAATCAGGTTATCAAGCTCGTAGTGCGCCGCAGCCAGCGCCGCCTCCCAGTTGCTGCCTTCGGCCAGCTCGCCATCGCCGGTAATTAAAAAGATGCGGCGGCGGCTGTTGCTCTTTTTCGCCGCCAGCGCCAGCCCCACCGCAACCGGCAAACCGTGGCCCAGCGCGCCGGTATTCAGCTCGATGCCGGGGGTTTTTTGGCGAACCGGGTGGCCGGGAAGATGCGAGTTCGCGTGCTGATAGGTCGCCAGCCATTCGACCGGGAAAAAGCCGGCTTCCGCCAGCACGCAGTAGTAGCACCCTACCGCGTGGCCTTTAGACTGGATGTAAATATCCCGCTCGGGGTCGGCAATCTGCTCCGGGGAGACGTTCAGCTCGCGGAAATAGAGCGCGGTCAGGAGCTCCACCTGCGACAGGTCGGCACCGGTATGCCCCCCGGCCGGGCTGTTGGCATTCAATCTGATAATGTGGCGGCGCACCGCGCGAGCTTGACGCTCAAGTGCCTGGACATCGTAGCTATAGGGATTCATTTAATACCTCTGAATTTAATTTCAACTTGGAATATTTATTCCGTCAGGGACTAAAAAAACCAGACATCCCCAGGCAGCGCATCATCAGGCTTCCGCCGCTGCATCATACTCAGGAACATTCTGCCTCCTTAACTATCAGGCCTGTCTGTGCCTGGATAAGTTTTCAGTTGACTTGATATCACCATGAATATATATTCAATAATGATTCTTTATTCAATTATGCCGTGACTGTTTTGTTTTTGTCCACAGCTGATTTTGAGGATTGATAAAAGTTAGAGTTTCATCACACTTAGTTCTCTTTCTTTTTCACGTATGATAAAAGCCTCTATACCCTGAATTATTCGCCCTGCAGTCTGCTCAGGCAGAGGGCCGGCGCGGTTAACGCGCAGCGCCAACAGACATGCGGTTTTGGCATGACGGGTATAACATAATGGATATACGTTAATGATTTTCGGGGATATATATGGCTAAGCAGGATGAACAAAGGCTGTTAGTTAAGATTGCCACGCTTTACTATCTTGAAGGACGAAAGCAGTCCGACATTGCACAACTTCTTTCGCTCTCCCAGTCATTTGTCTCCCGCGCCATCACTCGCTGCCAGAAAGAAGGGGTGGTAAAAATTAGCGTCGTTCAGCCCTCGAATATTTTTCTTAACCTCGAAAAAGGCATCGAAGATCGCTACGGAATTAAGCAGGCTATCGTCGTCGATACCGAAGAGGATGCCAGCGATCACACCCTCAAGCGCGCGATTGGATCCGCTGCCGCCCACTATCTGGAAACCCGCCTGCGGCCGAAAGATCTGATCGGCGTCTCCTCATGGAGTTCGACCATCAGGGCGATGGTCGATGAGGTCCACGCGCAGAACTTAAAGGCCAGCGGAGTCATCCAGCTGCTCGGCGGCGTCGGACCGAACGGCAACGTCCAGGCCACTATCCTGACCCAGACTCTCGCCCAGCATCTTAACTGTCAGGCCTGGCTGCTTCCTTCGCAGAGCATTGAGGGCTCGATGGCGGAGAAAAACCGCCTCATCGCCAGCCAGGACGTCGCCGACGTGGTTTCACGCTTCGACGAGGTTGATATTGCCATCGTCGGGATCGGTATTCTCGAACCCTCACAGCTGCTGAAAACGTCCGGTAACTACTACCACGAAGATATGCTGCAGGTGCTGGCCGAGCGCGGCGCGGTGGGGGATATCTGCCTGCACTACTACGACAAAAAGGGCCGGGCCGTGTTAAGCGATGATGAAGATCCTGTTATCGGCATGGCGCTGGAAAAAGTAAAAAAATGCCCCAACGTCGTGGCGCTGGCCGGCGGTAGCGATAAGGTTGCGGCGATCAAAGGCGCCCTCTCCGGCGGCTATATCGACGTTTTAATCACCGATTACCCGACCGCGAGGCTGCTGGTTACCGGCTAATTTTGCAGCAGATATCTTTTTTGCATGCCTTTGCGCCCCCCCTTCAGATGCCGAGGCGTGCGAAATAAACAGTTATATTTCAAGATGCTGATCGAATATCGCCGCGCTTGCCTCCTCTGCCCTCCAGGCATTTATCCATTCAGATAAGTGTGATTGCCAGCACAATTGATAACTTTCCCTCTAGCCCCGGGGAAAGTTTCTGGCTAAGGTATTAAATAAATAATCACTATCGAATATATATTCAGTGATTGCAAAAGTGATAACGAAATGTCACATCATGGCCTGCTCAGTCGCAACGCGATAGCGAGGAATGTTCGCCCCTCAGCGCCAGGACGCAGTGTGACTCAGGAGACTATCTAATGCCGGCAACACAGCAAGAGTTCATTATTGCGCTCGACGAGGGGACGACCAACGCCAAAGCGGTCGTGCTCGACGGCCGCGGCAACGTTATTGTCAAGTTTTCACAGCCCCTGGCGATTCAAACCCCGCGCGATGGCTGGGTAGAGCAATCCGGCGAGACGCTGATCGAGGCCTCCCTCGCGGTGATTGCCAAAGCGGTTGAGCACGTTGGCGCGCATAACGTGGCCGCACTCGCCATCAGCAACCAGCGGGAAACCGCCATCGGCTGGTATCGCCACAGCGGAAAGCCGGTTAACGCCGCCATCACCTGGCAATGCACCCGCAGCGCCGCGTTTTGCGACGAGCTGCGCCATGCGGGCAAAGAGCAGCAGATTAAAACCACCACCGGACTGCCGATTGCGCCCCTGTTTTCCGCCTCCAAAATGCGCTGGCTGCTGGAGTCTATCCCCGAAGGTCGCCTTCTCGCCGAACGCGGCGAGATCTGCCTCGGCACCATCGATAGCTGGCTGCTGTGGAACTTAACCCACGGCGACGCCTTCTGCTGCGACTACTCCAACGCCGCGCGCACCCAGCTGCTCAATCTGCAGAGCGGGCAGTGGGATGACGACATGCTGGCACTGTTCCAGATCCCCCGCGCCGCGCTGGCGGAGATTAAGCCTTCCAGCGGGCTGTTTGGCTACACCCGCGGGCTCGCGGCGATACCTGACGGCATTCCGATCATGGCGATGGTCGGCGACTCCCACGCCGCGCTTTTTGGCCACGCGCTGGGGGAACTCGGGTGCGTGAAGGCCACCTACGGCACCGGTTCGTCGGTGATGGCGCCGGTTAAATCAGCCCAGTGCGACATTGACGCGCTGGCCACCACCATTGCCTGGCACGACGGCGAGCGCATCACCTACGGGCTGGAAGGGAATATTCCCCACACCGGCGATGCCGTGGCGTGGATGGCCGACAGCACCGGCCTGAGCGAGCTCTCCGCCGACGAGCTGGCTCACGAGCTGAACACCCTGCCCGCTTCGGTTTCGTCGACGATGGGGGTCTATTTTGTGCCGGCGCTGACCGGGCTTGGCGCGCCGTGGTGGGACGATAGCGCCCGCGGCGTGATTTGCGGGCTGAGCCGCGGCGTTAAGCGCGCGCACCTGATCCGCGCCGCGCTGGAATCCATCACCTACCAGATTGCCGATGTGGTTGTCGCCATGCGCCAGCATGATGATTTCAGCCTCTCAGCGCTGATGGTCGACGGCGGACCGACCAAAAACGACTGGCTCATGCAGTACCAGGCCGATCTGCTGGGCTGCCCGGTGATGCGCAGCGACGTGCCGGAGCTCTCGGCCATTGGCGCAGCCCTGCTTGCCCGCAAGGCGCTCAATCCCGATGAACCGGTCGATTTGGCGGCCTTTTTAACCGCACACGGTGAATTTAGCCCCGACATGGCCCGCCACCAGCGCCTGCAGGCAAGATGGCAGGAGTGGCGCCATGCGGTGGACAGAACATTATGGAAACCGGCTACGTCCGCCTGACGCCCACCAGGGAATCCGCGGGTGACGAACCTTAATCACTAACAGAAGGAGAATTCCGGCCCATACAACCGCCTTTCCGGCCTTACGTTGTTTCACCGTACCCGACAATAACAACACAGAGAGAACATTGTCATGAAATTACGTTTAACGCTTTTAACTGCTGCAACCCTGACCGCGTTTTCTTTTACTGCTCAGGCAGTAGAAAAAGGCACCATCATGATCATGGTTAACTCGCTGGATAACCCGTATTACGCTTCTGAAGCCAAAGGGGCCAGCGAGAAAGCAAAAGAACTCGGATATAAAACAACCATTCTGTCTCATGGCGAAGATGTAAAAAAACAGAACGAACTGATTGATACCGCCATCGGTAAAAAAGTTCAGGGCATTATTCTGGATAACGCCGACTCCACCGCCAGCGTCGCGGCGATTGAAAAAGCGAAAAAAGCGGGTATTCCGATTGTATTAATTAACCGGGAAATTCCTGTCGACGACGTGGCCCTTGAACAGATTACGCATAATAACTTCCAGGCCGGTTCGGAAGTGGCTAACGTTTTTGTCGAGAAAATGGCGGAAAAAGGCAAATACGCCGAACTGACCTGCAACCTTGCGGATAATAACTGCGTCACGCGCTCTAAATCATTCCACCAGGTCATTGACCAGTATCCGGATATGGTCAGCGTCGCCAAACAGGATGCCAAAGGTACGCTCATTGACGGCAAGCGCATTATGGACAGCATTCTGCAGGCCCATCCTGACGTCAAAGGCGTGATCTGCGGCAACGGACCGGTAGCCCTTGGCGCTATCGCCGCCCTGAAGGCGGCAAACCGGACTGACGTCGTGGTCGTCGGCATCGACGGCAGCAACGACGAGCGCGATGCGGTCAAGGCCGGCACGCTGCAGGCAACCGTGATGCTGCAGGCCCAGTCGATTGCGGCGCAGGGCGTTACCGACCTCGATAACTACCTGCAAAAAGGCGTCAAGCCCGCCAAGCAGCGCGTCATGTTCCGCGGCATTCTGATAACCAAAGATAACGCAGATAAAGTTCAGGACTTCAACATCAAATCCTGAGTTCGGGTTGTTGCGCCCCTTCGGGGGCGCGTAGGAGAGTGATATGTACAAAAAAACCTGGCTGGCACTGGCCGTTCTTGCTCTCGGGGGCTGTCGTATCGTCTCCCAGCAGGAGCTGGCCGATCTTAAATCCCCGCCCAATCCGCACATGGCAAATATCGATCAAACCTGGCAGAACAGCATCGTGCCGCAGGTTGTGGCGCAGGCCCGTCCGGTCAGCGAACTGATGGCCGCCCTGCGCGCCGCTAAAGATTTCGACAGCGCCTGTCAGGCTCTGGGCTACCGCTCTCAGGAGGAGAACCCGTGCATTTTTTACGTCACGGTAGCGGGTAAAATCGACAAGATCGACGCCACCTCCCGCAGCGGCAAAATGACGGTTGCAGATAGCGCCGCCGGCCCGGTAGTGGTGCAGATTGGCCCGACGCTTCGCGGCACCCAGCTGCGCGATGGCTATAAAGGCACCAGCTATCAGGACTTTAATGACCAGGTGCTGTTTGGTGAATACGGCCGGGCCATAAATGAACAGGCGCTGAAAATGATCCAGACCGCGCAGGTAAAAAGCGGCGAAACGATCCAGGTATATGGCGTCTTCTCCGCCTGGGATATTCCGCAAACGGTTCCCGATATTACGCCAGCCAAAATCGTACGCTCCGGAGGACAATAAGATGCCGTCGCAACCCATCGTCGCTCCCCAACCAGTCGAATCTGAAGTTATTATCGAAACGCGCGAGCTGTCCCGCGTTTATCCGGGGGTTATCGCCTTAGATAACGTTAATTATCGGGTATATCGAAATAAAGTAAACGTTCTGATCGGAGAAAATGGTGCGGGTAAATCCACCATGATGAAAATGCTTGCCGGTGTCGAAACGCCCTCCTCCGGACAGATTATTCTCGACGGTGCCGAAGTTTCATTAAACTCAACTCACCAGGCCGAACGTCAGGGGATCAGCATTATTTTCCAGGAGCTTAATTTATTCCCCAATATGAACGTCATGGATAATATTTTCATGGCGAACGAATTTTTCCAGAAAGGCCGAATTAACGAAAAATATCAGTACGAACTGGCGAAATCACTGCTGGAAAGGCTCGAGCTTGATGTCGACCCCTACACCCCGCTGGGCGAACTGGGGATCGGCCATCAGCAGCTGGTGGAAATCGCCCGCGCGCTGTCAAAGGATACCCGGGTGCTGATTATGGATGAGCCCACTTCGGCGCTCAGCCAGTCGGAAGTTAAGGTCCTGTTTAACGTGATTGAGCAGCTAAAACGACGCGGCGTCACCATTATTTATATCTCCCATCGCCTGGAAGAGCTGATGGAGATTGGCGATCACATCACTATTTTCCGCGACGGCCGCTTTATCAGCGAACGCACCGTCAGCGACGCCAGCATTCCCTGGATCATTGAGCAGATGGTTGGGGATAAGAAAAAGCACTTCGACTATCAGCCGGCGCCGCAGGGCGAAGCGGTGCTTGCCGTCGAGGGCCTGACCGCGCTGCATCACAGCGGCGGCTACAAGCTTAACGACGTGACCTTCACCCTCAATAAAGGCGAAGTCATCGGCATCTATGGCCTGCTGGGCGCCGGGCGCACCGAGCTGTTTAAGGGGCTGATCGGCCTGATGACCTGCCAGACCGGCAGCGTCCATCTCAACGGCGAGAATATCGGCAAAGCCCACTTTCAAACCCGTTTAAAAAAGGGGCTGGCGCTGGTGCCGGAAGACCGCCAGGGCGAAGGCGTGGTGCAGATGATGTCCATTCAATCCAACATGACGCTCTCTGACTTTAGCCTGCAGGGCTTTCGCCGGGCGTGGAAGTGGCTGAATCCGCATAAAGAGAGCGCCAGCGTGAAGGAGATGATCCGCCAGCTCGCCATCAAGGTCAGCGACCCCGAGCTGCCCATTACCTCCCTGAGCGGCGGCAACCAGCAGAAGGTCGTGCTGGGTAAAGCGCTGATGACGCAGCCGCAGGTGGTGTTCCTCGATGAACCCACCCGCGGGATTGACGTCGGCGCCAAAACGGACGTCTATCACCTGATCGGCAAAATGGCGCATCAGGGGCTGGCCGTCATGTTCTCCTCCTCGGAGCTGGATGAGGTTATGGCCCTGGCCGACCGCATTCTGGTGATGGCCGATGGCCGTATTACCGCCGATTTGCCGCGCCATGCGGTTACCCGCGAAAAGCTTATCGCGGCTTCAACACCCCAAGATTAATCAGGCTGGAATCCATCATGAACCAGAAATATATGATTTATATGTACCTGCTGAAGGCCAGAACGTTTATCGCTCTGCTGCTGGTAATTGCATTCTTCAGCGTGATGGTACCGAATTTCCTGACCACCTCGAACCTGCTGATTATGACCCAGCACGTGGCGATTACCGGCCTGCTGGCCATTGGGATGACGCTGGTGATCCTCACCGGTGGTATCGACCTCTCGGTCGGGGCCGTCGCCGGGATCTGCGGCATGGTCGCCGGCGCCCTGTTGACCAACGGCCTGCCGCTGTGGAACGGCAGCGTTATCTTCTTTAACGTGCCAGAAGTGATCCTCTGCGTGGCCATTTTTGGCATCCTGGTCGGCTTTATTAACGGCGCCGTGATCACCCGCTTTGGCGTGGCGCCTTTTATCTGCACGCTCGGCATGATGTACGTCGCCCGCGGCTCCGCGCTGCTGTTTAACGACGGCAGCACCTACCCTAACCTCAACGGTATTGAGGCCCTGGGGAATACCGGCTTCTCGATCCTCGGCTCCGGCACCGTGCTCGGGATTTACCTGCCCATCTGGCTGATGATCGCCTTCCTCGTGCTCGGCTACTGGCTGACGACCAAAACGCCGCTCGGTCGCTACATCTACGCGATCGGCGGCAACGAATCCGCCGCCCGTCTCGCCGGGGTGCCTATCGTGAAGGCGAAGATCTTCGTCTACGCCTTCTCCGGCCTCTGCGCCGCGTTCGTTGGGCTGATCGTCGCCTCCCAGCTGCAAACCGCCCACCCGATGACCGGCAACATGTTTGAAATGGACGCCATCGGCGCCACCGTGCTCGGCGGCACGGCGCTGGCAGGCGGCCGGGGTCGGGTCACCGGCTCGATTATTGGTGCCTTCGTTATCGTGTTCCTCGCCGACGGCATGGTCATGATGGGGGTCAGCGATTTCTGGCAGATGGTCATTAAAGGCGTGGTGATTGTAACCGCCGTCGTCGTTGACCAGTTCCAGCAAAAGCTGCAGAACAAAGTCATCCTGATGCGTCGTCACGAAGAGAAGCAGGCCGCCGCGCTGCCCGGCGGCGCCGCCTCCAGCTAATACGCCGACGGACAACACTCATTGCGCCGGGCGTCGCCCGCCCGGCCTCGCTAAAGGGAAACTAATATGAACAGAAATTTTCACAACAAAACGATTGTTATTACCGGAGCCTGCCGCGGTATTGGCGCGGGGATCGCTGAGCGCTTTGCGCGCGATGGCGCCAGGCTGGTGATGGTCTCTAACGCCGCTCGCGTCCATGAAACCGCGGAAACCCTGCGCCAGCGCTACCAGGCGGAGATTCTCTCCCTCGAGGTCGACGTCACCGACGAGGCCCAGGTTCAGTCTCTGTATGAGCAGGCCGCCGCGCGCTTTGGCACCATTGACGTCTCCATTCAAAATGCCGGGGTGATCACTATCGACTACTTCGACCGCATGCCAAAGGCCGATTTTGAGAAGGTGCTGGCGGTCAACACCACCGGCGTCTGGCTATGCTGCCGCGAAGCGGCGAAGTACATGGTCAAGCAAAACCACGGCAGCCTGATTAATACCTCTTCGGGCCAGGGCCGCCAGGGCTTTATCTACACCCCGCACTACGCCGCCAGCAAGATGGGCGTGATCGGGATTACCCAAAGCCTCGCCCACGAGCTGGCGCCGTGGAATATCACCGTTAACGCCTTCTGCCCCGGGATTATCGAGAGCGAAATGTGGGACTACAACGACCGCGTGTGGGGGGAGGTCCTCAGCAGCGATAGCAAGCGCTACGCCAAAGGCGAGCTGATGGCGGAGTGGGTTGAAGGTATTCCAATGAAACGCGCCGGGAAACCGGAAGATGTCGCCGGGCTGGTGGCGTTTCTCGCCTCCGACGACGCGCGCTACCTCACCGGACAAACGATTAACATCGACGGCGGCCTGATTATGTCCTGATCCCCGCAGGGGATAGTCGGGCAGCGCCGCTAAGCGATGGTTTACAACGGATAGCCCGGATCGCGCGCACCGCGCCGGGCCACGGAATATTCATTAACAGAGTAATTACTATGATCGCTAAAGATTTTGCTCAACAGCTGTTTAATCTGCAGGGTCGCGTCGCCTTCGTCACCGGCGCGGGCAGCGGGATCGGCCAGACCATTGCCTACGGACTGGCCAGCGCCGGCGCGCGGGTCGTGTGCTTCGATCTGCGGGAAGACGGCGGCCTCACCGAGACCGTGAATAACATCGAAGCCATCGGCGGCCAGGCCTGCCTCTACACCGGGGACGTGCGCCAGCTCGGCGATCTCCGCGCCGCCGTCGCGCTGGCGAAAAGCCGCTTCGGCCGCCTGGATATCGCCGTGAACGCCGCCGGCATCGCCAACGCCAACCCGGCGCTGGAGATGGAAGCCGAGCAGTGGCAGCGTGTGATTGATATCAACCTCACCGGGGTGTGGAACTCCTGTAAAGCCGAGGCGGAGCTGATGCTGGAATCCGGCGGCGGCTCGATCATTAATATCGCCTCCATGTCCGGCATTATCGTTAACCGCGGCCTTGAGCAGGCGCACTACAACAGCGCCAAAGCGGGCGTCATCCATCTGTCAAAAAGCCTGGCGATGGAGTGGGTCGGCAAGGGGATCCGCGTGAACTCCATCAGCCCCGGCTATACCGCCACGCCGATGAACACCCGCCCGGAAATGGTCCATCAGACCCGCGAATTCGAAAGCCAGACGCCGATTCAGCGGATGGCGAGAGTCGAGGAGATGGCGGGCCCGGCGCTGTTCCTCGCCAGCGACGCCGCGTCATTCTGCACCGGCGTCGACCTGGTGGTTGACGGTGGATTTATCTGCTGGTAAGCCGCGCCGCCTCTTCGACAGCGTCAGCCCTTTGACGCGGCCCGCTACGCGCCTCCCCCTCCGGTTATTCAGGCGGGGGAGAGCGCTTCCCTGAACTCATCCAGCCGCTTTATCTGCCGCCCATGAGCATCGAAGTTGTCTGCCGCCAGCCACGCCCGCAGTTCGGCGTCACGCTGCGGCCATTCGCCGTCGATAATCGACAGCATGTCGCTGTCGCGGCTGCGCGCCTTGCGCACCAGCTTCTGGCGCAGGCGCCCCTCCCAGGTAAAGCCCAGCCGCTCGGCGGCCCGGCGGGAGGCGATATTCATCGAGTCGCACTTCCACTCCAGGCGCCGATAGCCGGCGGCGAACGCGTACCTGGGGTCAGTTTAGATATCGAAAAGCATTGTACGTTAAGGCCGGTTTTTGACCTGTCATTCATCTGCAAGACTACAAACCAGATCGCCATCATCGACTTCACACTGGTGCTTCAACTCCGTAAAATATCCGTCTGCCAGATACAGTACCCGGTCTGCAGAGGCAATGGTTTCTGGGCGATGAGCAATCATCAGGACAGGTAGCCCCAGCTGGCGTAGTGTCTGACTTATCTGGATTTCACTCTCAACATCAAGATGGCTCGTAGCTTCATCCAGTAACAAAAATGCTGGTTTCTTGTACAGCGCCCTTGCCAGCAGAATACGCTGCTTTTGCCCTCCGGAAAGACCTCCACCGGTTTCACCAATTAATGTTTGATATCCCATCGGCATTGCTATGATATCGCTGTCGATGAGCGCCAGGCGGGCGCACTGGATCATTCGTTCATGATTGCGGTCTTCACTGAAAAAAATGATATTATCTACAATAGATCCCCTGAAAAGGTGGTCCTCCTGCAGTACGGTACCAATGCGCCTACGTACCCGGAAATAATCCGGATGAGTATGTGATATGCCACATGTCCTGATCGTCCCTTCATCAGGGATATGGATACCCAGAATAAGCTTTACCAGCGTCGACTTACCGCATCCGGATTTACCAGTAATAGCCATTACTTCACCAGGATGCAGCGTCAGCGATACTCCACGGAGTATCGCCTTATTATTACCTTTATGGCTGAAAATTATATGCGCGAGTGATAATGGGAGGGCTGTATCTTCAGCTGCACTATCCAGGAATACAGCGGGGATGCTTGAAGGGTGGCTATCTTCCTGAACGGGTTGTTGCTGATAACCCTCTGCCGGAGTGAGTACAATGTCTGCCAGACGCTCATTATAGACATCGAGCATACGCCAGGTAAAAAACTTATCAGTCAGGCTGCTGATGCTCGAAGAAAAACGCATCTGGTACGACAAATAAGCGACCAGCATACCGACGGTAAAAGTGCCATTCAGCACTTCACCGGCACCTTTCCACAGAATAACTGCCGATACCACGCTACCTGTCAGGGTGTGCACAATGTCATAGCACATCAACAGTCGACTCTGGCGTAACTGTGTATTTCTGCGGGCGACGTTGAGATTTAACCACGCCACTTCACGCTGAGCTGTCACACCGTTAATTCTCAGGCTCAGGATCCCATTGAGGGTTTCAAGAAAATGTCCTGACTCCCTGGCTCCGGCATCCCAGGCATCCTCCGCCGACTGCCTCAGGGATGGATACCACAGCGCTCTCAGCACGCCGTAGACGACGGCTGCCAATACCGCTATCAGTGTCATTTCAGGGTTGTATAACAACATCATGCAGAGCGCGGTCACCACGAGAAGCACATCCAGAATACCTTCCAGAACCTGCGTGGTCAGCGCCTGCTGGATGGTATCTACCGCATCAAAACGGGCATTAATACTCCCCTTACTGCGCGCATCAAACCAGGCCAGAGGGAGACGGACCAGATGGTGGAATACTTGGGCCGTCCACTGCATATTAAAATTGACCGACAGGGTGATACTGGCCCACTGACGGGCCAGCGACAGCAGCATCTGAGTCAGTGACAATAGCAACAGTGCAATGATAATGACGGTCAACAGGCTCCGATCGGCAGCCACCAGAACTTCATCGATCACCAGCTGATTGAGAAGAGGACTTCCCAGCGCCAGGATCTCCAGTGCGAGTGCAAAAATGGTGATGCGCGACATTGCCGCCAGCAAGCCGGATGTCGTACCTATCAGTTGGCGCAGGCGAATTTTCTTTCTTTCATCCCTGACCGTAAAATCGCTAGCTGGCATCAACTCAAGCGCAACGCCAGTGAAGTACTTTCCTGCGTCCAGCAGAGAGAGTGTCATCTTTCCCTTGTCCGGATCATGAATGACCAGCCTGCTCCTGCGAACTTTATGGAGCACAACGAAATGATTCATGTTCCAGTGGAGAATACAAGGGAGAGACAGGGACTTCAGGTTTTCTGGCTCTAACCTGACGGCACGGGAGGACAACTGGATACCGGCTGCACACTCAATCAGCCTCTGCAGAGTCATCCCCTGAGTACTGATACTGAAGCGTTCACGAAGTGTGGTCAGGTCCGTCTGCAGGCCATGCCAGCAGGCCATCATTGCCAGACACGCCAAGCCGCATTCAGCTGACTCGGTCTGGCGGATGAGAGGAAGCCGTTTTCTCCCTGTCCATTTTATTGTTTCCATTACAGTTTTCCTTTCAAACTCCAGAGCGGTTCTGTCAGCCACTCCCATAAATGACGAGTATCAAGGCTGACATCCCCCTCCAGGGTCATACCGGGGCGCAGGGGTTCTCTTTTACCATAAGCCAGGATAAAGGTATTCTCAGGTTCGACGATAACCCGGTAATGTCCTTCATTTTCTTTCCAGGTCACAGGAGATACGGAGAGTAAATCCGACGGGGTCAACGTTGTGCGGCTGATTTCACGGATAGTCCCGTACTGAACACCAAACTTCTGATAAGGGAAGGCGGCAAAACGCAGTGCCACACGCTGACCAGGCTGAATAAAACCCGCGTTCTGACTTGTGGCATAGAGCTCAATTTGCAGACATGCATTATCGGGCACCACTGTCATAACCGACTCAGATGCTCTGACAGACTGTCCTTGCCTGACCAACACCGCAGCAACGGTACCAGATACCGGCGCCGTCAGCGTGAAGTTCTGCTGCCCAGCAAGTTCCTCCTGCTGTTGCCCGATCCCCTGCAGCTGTCTGTCAAGTTCAGCTCTCCGGCTTTCTCCCTGAACGATGAGGTGATTGAGATCATCTTCAGCGGCTTTTATTCTGCTGTGCAACTGCAGAAGTCCCTGTCGCTGATCCTCGACGTTTTGTTGGGCCGTGGAGACGTCGATTTGCTTCTGCTGGTATTCAATATCCGAGACGTAGTGCGTGCCGACCAGTTTTTTATAGCGCCCCATGACAGTGGTGGTCAGCCCGACCTGCCGTTCCGCCAGCAGCAAGCGTTGTTCTGCACTTTTGACCTGTGGCTGTAGGGAGGCAATTCGCTGACTTACCGCTTCCTGTAGCTGCTGGTTGTCGCGTGACTCCAGCGTCTGCTGAGAGGCCAGCATGGCATATTGTGTTTTCAGGGAGATACTCATAGCCGCTAGTGTGCCATTTCCCTGCCCGTTAAAATGTTCGCCGCTGATATGGTAGAGCGGTTCACCAGCAATAACATGCTGACCTTCTGAAGCAGTCAGCCGGGTGATATAGCCAGCATATTGTGGTGTGATTTTTACAAGCCCGGTGGAAGGCATAACAATACCGGTCAGATGGGCCTTACGGGTATAGCTGCTATAGTAAAGAAACAGAGTAATGCACAGGAGCAGTGCGAGGGTAGTTACAGCACTGAACGACATACCTAAAGATGAAGGAATAATAATCTCTCCGTGGGAGGAGTTATTCTGATGTTCTACTGCTTCCTTCCTGAACATATCTATTATCCCTACATACCAAATGACCATAGAATGATGCCGTCACCTCAACAAATTAACCGAGAAGACTACGACAATGCCCGTCCCTCATTTTAATAGCAACAGACTCAAAAGAAACCCTGCATATTTATAAGAATGAAGAATGAGTTCATCCCAGAGTGTAAAAAAATAGAGGTAATTATATTATTTGTTTTTAATTTTGCGTTTATCAAAATCAATGAAATCAAGAACATAATAAGAAATGAAATTACCCCACTATATTGAGTGTGCATAAGGCTAAATACAACCGAAGTTATAATGGCGGGGAGATATAAGTTTCCCCTGAACCCTGAAAGCAATGCATCAAAGAGACATCCTCTATAGAACACCTCTTCATAAAATGGAATCATTATAGCTAACATGAAGAGGGATAAAGCATTATCTGAGGTTATTTTTATTGATCCAATGTCATGTTTCTGCAATATGTATGAAAAGAATTGAATGCTGAGTAATACAGCTAAGCTTATAAAGAACATGTCTATTCTGTTTTTTATGGAGCCAATGCTTTTCATGTAAAATATTAAATATGTAACAAAACCAACAATAAATTCCAGGACAACCATTACCTTAAACGACAGATTCATATCCAACAGTTTTGGATAAACCAATGTTGGAGTAAAGGTAATGAACACAGATAACAAAAAAACAAAACCTAAAGTGAGTATGTTTTTTCCAAGGAAGTTGCAACGTGATATATTTTTTAACTTTATATTTATTGACATTTTTTGTCGTACAGAATATAGAAAATGAGAGCGTCACTGGAATTTAAAATCGGGAAAGTACAACCAGCGCATGTTATGGTTATTTTTTAAACACATATATTAATATACGATTTATTAATAGCATAAGAGATATAGGAACTATTATCTTTATTAGTAATATGGATATATCATGAGGCGCAGAAAACCAAGTGTAGTTAAATATGGAGGAACCACTTAGTATGGAAGCTCCGAATAGCATGCCTAAAATAATAGAAATCATTCGGATTACAATCATACATCCTCCTTAATGAAAAATTAGCGATTGCAAGTTCCGGCTGCGTTATTTCCTGAACAGTTATTTGAACCCGCATTGCTACCATTGCTGCTGCTGTTACTGCTACCCGGATTACATTGCCCGATATATGCCCCATTAGCAGCACCAACAACAGCCCCCGGGAAACCGCCAAGCACAGCACCACCGGCAGCGCCGATTAGCATATTATCAACACAATTGCTTGAACTACCATAGATATAATTAGGCACATTTGAATTACGAGCCGGATTATTACGGGAAGCATTGTTTTTGGCATCTCTTTTGTCCTGTGCAACTTCAGAACCATGCCCTTCGCCACCACTAACCATCGCTATCTCATTAAGGCTTAACTCTCTTATTCCTGACATAAAATCCCTCTTTTATTGTTTTAGCAAAATGTGCCACCTGACTATTACACGCACAAAATGTGTGTGAATAGAAAATATTTGTAATAAAATGTAACAGTCAAAGGATATCTATTGAGCACAGGCCTTTCTGAGTTGATTTATTATTTTAAATCAGTTAGTTATTTTTTATGAAATAACTGGATTCGGCAAATCTGAAAAGTACTGTAGCCTGTGGCGCATGTAGTTTCGCGTATACCAAGTTTTTTGACCAGCCGGTCGTACATGACTTTCTGCTGCCGTTTCTGATCCGCCTGTTTCCCGGTATTTACTCAACGTATGAGAACGCTCAACTCCCTATTTTTGGCGCTAGCGGTGGCTCAGCCAGTCCTTATGTGGCATTGCGGCCATCAGGTCAATGAGCATATTATTGATGGCGGTTATTACTGCGAGGGTGATCGGGTCGGCCTGTGAAGGGTCTTGATCTAGCAGAGCCTACCATGGTATTGGCACATCAGGACTGACAATCTGCAGTTCGTGTTGTTCGATCTGCCTGCTTTTTCAGTGTCATCCAGTCGCTGTTGCTGAAGCGGATCAAACGGTCTATCTGCTCGACCAGAAAAATATCATTACGCTGACTGACCATTAGTAAGCGCCCCAGCTCCATTTATTCAGGCGGGGGAGAGCGCTTCCCTGAACTCATCCAGCCGCTTTATCTGCCGCCCATGAGCATCGAAGTTGCCCGCCGCCAGCCACGCCCGCAGTTCGGCTTCGCGCTGCGGCCATTCGCCGTCGATAATCGACAGCATGTCGCTGTCGCGGCTGCGCGCCTTGCGCACCAGCTTCTGGCGCAGGCGCCCCTCCCAGGTAAAGCCCAGCCGCTCGGCGGCCCGGCGGGAGGCGATATTCATCGAGTCGCACTTCCACTCCAGGCGCCGATAGCCGGCGGCGAACGCGTACGTCAGCAGCAGCCAGACCGCCTCGGTGCCCAGCGGGGTATTTTTCATCTTCCGCGACCAGGTGACGTGGCCGATCTCTACCGAGCCCATCGCTTGCTCAATGGCCATAAAGCTCACCAGCCCCACCGCCTGGCCGGAGCCGAGATCGATAACCGCAAAGGGAACCAGCGCGTCGTCGCCGACTTTGCCTGCCACCCAGTGCGCGGTGGCCTCCACGGTTTCGGGGCGCGTGCTGGCAAGCCAGGTCCAGTCGCTACCGTCGCCCAGGGCGTAGGCGGCAAACAAATCGCCGGCGTGTCGCCGGGTATCCAGCGGCTCAAGCCGGCAATAGCGTCCCGTTAACGCGCTGCGCTTTAGCACGCTGGCGCCCTGCCAGCCAACGACCACATCGTTCACCTGCTGGCCATACTGATTGATTTCCGGCATTTTCACGTTCCGTTAAATTGTGATCAAATTGTTATATCAAGAAGCGCGGCGCGCAGAAAGCCGGCGGCGTAACTTTTCACTCATCGCCCGATGATATTGATTATGCTTTTTAAGCATAAGCTTATCCGCATTTTGACTTTACGCCTTTGGTGAAGGGGCCTAATTTAGCGGCACATCAATAATCAAAACATCATTTTTCAGGGATTGCTCATGACTAAAAAACTGCTGTCATTACTGGTGCTGACCGCGCTATCCGCCGCCGTCCATGCCGCCACGCCGCCAACCACCCTGGTGGTTGCCCAGGGCCTCGACGACATCGTCAGCCTCGACCCGGCGGAAGCCAACGAACTCTCCAGCATTCAAACGGTACCGAGCCTCTACCAGCGTCTGGTGCAGCCGGACCGCGACAATCCTGAAAAAATCACCCCCGTTCTGGCCGAAAGTTGGCAGGCGGACCCGGCGGCGAAAACGCTGACCGTGAAGCTCAAGCCCGAGGCGAAGTTCGCCTCCGGCAACCCGGTACGCCCGGAAGATATTATCTTCTCCTACACCCGCGCGGTGACCCTGAATAAATCCCCGGCCTTTATCCTCAACGTCCTCGGCTGGCAGCCGGACAATATTGCCGGCCAGCTGAAGAAGGTGGATGACCACACGCTGGTGCTGCACTGGACCGCCGAGGTGAGCCCGGCGGTGGCGCTGAATATTCTCTCCACGCCTATCGCCTCTATCGTCGATGAAAAGCTGGTGGCGCCGAATGCCAAAGATAACGATTTCGGCAACGGCTGGCTGAAGATGCACTCGGCGGGCAGCGGAGCCTTCAAAATGCGCGTTTACCAGCCGCATCAGGCCATCGTGCTGGAGGCCAACGACAGCTCACCCACCGGCGCGCCGAAGCTGAAAAGCATCATCATCAAAAACGTTCCAGACCCGGCCTCCCGCCGCCTGCTGATCCAGCAGGGTGACGCCGACGTGGCGCGCGATCTGGGTGCCGATCAGATTGCCGCCCTGCAGGGCAAGCCCGGCGTGAAGGTGCTGAGCATTCCGTCGGCGGAACAGAACTACCTGGCGTTTAACACCGGCAACGACGCCAACCCGCTGCTGAAAAACCCGGCGCTGTGGGAAGCCGCGCGCTGGCTGGTGGATTACGACGGCATCACGAAGGACCTGCTCAAGGGCCAGTATTTTGTCCACCAGAGCTTCCTGCCGGTGGGTCTGCCGGGGGCGCTGGACAACAATCCGTTTAAATTCGACCCGGCGAAGGCCAAAGCGATCCTCGCCAAAGCCGGAATTAAAGACGCCCACTTCACCCTCGATGTCGAAAACAAGCCGCCGTTTATCACCATCGCCCAGTCCATGCAGGCCAGCTTCGCCCAGGGCGGCGTGAAGATCGATCTGCTGCCGGCGGCCGGCAGCCAGGTGTACGCCCGCGTGCGGGCGAAGCAGCATCAGGCGGCGATTCGCCTGTGGATCCCCGACTACTTCGACGCCCACTCCAACGCCAGCGCCTTTGCTTACAACGACGGGAAGTCGAGCACCGTGGCCGGTCTTAACGGCTGGCAAATCCCGGAGCTGAATAAAGCCACCCTCGCGGCGGTGGCCGAGCCGGATGCCGCCAAACGCCTCGGACTCTATAAACAGATGCAGGAAGAGCTGCAGCGCAGCTCGCCGTACGTGTTTGTCGATCAGGGGAAAACGCAGATTGTGGTTCGCGACAACGTCAAGGGCTACCAGCAGGGCCTGAACGCCGATATGGTCTGGTACGATCGGGTCAGCAAATAGCGACGCGTTAGCCACCCGGACGCGGATTTACGCCGCGCTCCGGGAATGTTCTCCGCAACGTTCACACGGCACCCTTTACCTACGGAATAACCATGTCTGCTGTTTCACCCACCGGAGCGGAGCGGCGCGCAAAACGCCCTCTGCTCGCGCTATTTCAGGGGCTGCTGACCCTGGCGCTGACCCTGCTCGGCCTGCTGCTGGTGACCTTCGCCCTCTCGGCGCTGTCGCCGGTTGACCGGGTTTTGCAAATCGTCGGCGACCACGCCAGCCAGTCCACCTACGATCAGGTACGCCATCAGCTCGGCCTTGACCGGCCGCTGCCGGTCCAGTTCTGGCACTATCTGACCCGGCTCGCGCACGGCGATCTTGGCATCGCCAGCGCCACCGGCCAGCCGGTGCTTCACGACCTGCTCTCCACCTTCCCGGCAACGCTCGAGCTGGCGACGCTGGCGCTGATTATTGGCGCCCTGCTTGGCGTGACTGCCGGCGTGCTCTGCGCCCGCTACGTCGGCTCGCCCTGGGACCTGGCGGTACGCACCTTTACCCTGCTCGGCAACTCGGTGCCGATTTTTTGGCTCGGCCTGCTGATGCTGGCGCTGTTCTACGCCAGGCTGCAGTGGACACCTGGCCCCGGGCGGCTGGACGATATTTATCAGTACAGCGTCGAGCCGCGCACCGGGTTTGCGCTGATTGACACCTGGCTGTCGGGTGATAGAGAGGCGTTTAAAAATGCCGTCGGCCACCTGCTGCTGCCGGTGCTGCTGCTGGCCTACTACTCGCTGGCGAGCATCACCCGCCTGACGCGATCCGCCTGCCTGAGCGAGATGAACAAAGAGTACGTCCTGCTGGCGCGCGCCAAAGGGGCCGGCGAAATGACGATCCTCTTTCGCCACGTGCTGCCCAATATTCGCGGCACCCTGCTGACGGTCATTGCGCTGGCCTGGACCGCCATGCTGGAAGGCGCGGTGCTCACCGAAACCGTCTTCTCGTGGCCGGGAATCGGCCGCTATCTCACCACCGCGCTGTTTGCCGGCGACACCACGGCGATCATGGGCGGTACGCTGCTGATTGGTGCCAGCTTCGTCCTGATTAATAACCTTACCGACCTGCTGGTACGGTTAACCGACCCGAGGGTGCGCTGATGCCGACCTGGTTGTTTTTACGCCGCCTGCGCCGCTCCCCCGCCGCCTTCTGCGGGCTGGTGATTATTCTGCTGCTGGTGCTGATGGCGCTGTTCGCGCCGTGGCTGGCGCCGCTGGACCCCAACTGGCAGGATGCCGCCGCCCGCCTGCAGGGGCCGAGCGCCCAACACTGGCTCGGCACCGACAGCTACGGCCGCGACCTGCTTTCGCGCCTGATTTACGGCACCCGGCCGGCGCTGGGGCTGGTGGCGCTGGTCACCCTGATAACCCTTCCCGCCGGACTGCTGGTGGGTATTCTCTCCGGCTACTACGGCGGCTGGCTGGAGCGCGGGCTGATGCGCTTTACCGACGTGGTGATGTCGATGCCGCGGCTGATTCTGGCCTTTGCCTTTGTCGCCATGCTCGGCCCTGGGCTGGTCAACGGCGCGCTGGCGCTGGCGCTCACCGCCTGGCCGGCCTACGCCCGCCAGGCGCGCAGCGAAATTCAGCGCCTGCGCCACAGCGACTACCTGGCGGCGGCGGAGATGATGGGCATTGGCGGCCGGCGGCTGCTGATGGGCCATATTCTCCCGCTGTGCCTGCCTTCGGCCATCGTGCGCCTGGCGCTGGATCTGGCGGGCATCATCCTCGCCGCCGCCGGACTGGGCTTTCTCGGCCTCGGCGCCCGCCCGCCAATGGCGGAATGGGGGGCGATGATCGCCGATGGGATGCAGGTGATTTTCGACCAGTGGTGGATTGCCGCCGCGCCCGGCGCGGCGATCCTGATTGCCAGCCTGGCGTTTAACCTGCTGGGCGACGGCCTGCGCGACGTACTGGAGCCACAACATGACTGATATCCGACTCAACGTCCAGGGGCTCTCCATTGACTACCCCAGCGCCAGGGTAGTGAACGATTTAAGCTTTACGCTCGGCAACGAACGCCTGGCGCTGGTGGGCGAATCGGGCTCCGGGAAATCGATGACCGCCCGCGCCCTGATGGGGCTGGTGCGCAGGCCGGGTGTGGTCAGCGCCGGTGCGCTCAACGTACTCGGCCACGACGCGCTAACCCTCAGCAGCCGCGGCTGGCGCGCCCTGCGCGGCAACGATATGGCGATGGTGCTGCAGGACCCGCGCTATGCGCTAAACCCGGTGCTCAGCATCCAGGCGCAGCTGGAGGAGGCGCTTACGCTCCACCAGCGCCTGAACCGCCGCCAGCGGCTGGAGGCGGTGAAAGCCGCCGTGGCCGCCGTGGGCCTCGATTTACCGGTGCTGGCCCGCTATCCGGGGGAGCTCTCCGGCGGCATGGGCCAGCGGGTGATGATCGCCCTGGCGCTGCTTAATAACCCAAAGGTGCTGATTGCCGATGAGCCCACCTCGGCGCTCGACGCCCGCCTGCGCAACCAGATCCTCGAGCTGCTGGTCGAACAGTGCGAGCAGCGCCAGATGGCGATGCTGCTGATCAGCCACGACCTGCCGCTGGTCGCCGAGCACTGCCATCGGGTGCTGGTGATGTATCAGGGGGCGCAGGTCGACGGGATGGCGGCGCGCGACCTGCCTGCGGCCACCCACCCCTATACCCGCACGCTGTGGACCTGCCGTCCCGACGCGCAGACCTACGGCCGGATGCTGCCGACCCTCGACAGAAATCAATCTTTTACGGAGGCGACGCATGACGGTCGTTAATCTCGCGGCGTTACGGGTCATTTTCGGCGCTAAAACGGCGGTTTCCGCCGCCAGCTTCAGCGTTGACGCCGGGGAAACCTTCAGCCTGATCGGCGCTTCCGGCTGCGGAAAATCCACCATTCTGCGGGTGCTGGGCGGGCTGCAGCGCGACTGGAGCGGCGAGGTGGCGCTGTTCGGCAAGGCCATTACGCCGGGCGTTCGCTTCCAGGGCCCGCTGCGGCGCAACGTGCAGATGGTGTTTCAGGACCCCTACGCCTCGCTGCATCCAAACCATACCCTGTGGCGCACCCTCGCGGAGCCGCTGGAGATTCACGGCATCAGCGATATTGCGCAGCGGGTGACGACCGCCCTGGAGCAGGTTGGGCTGCCCGCCGACGCCGCGCGTCGCTATCCGCACCAGCTTTCCGGCGGCCAGCGCCAGCGCGTGGCGATTGCCCGCGCGCTGCTGCTGCGCCCGCAGATTCTGCTGCTGGATGAGCCGACGTCGGCACTGGATATGTCGGTACAGGCGGAGATCCTCAACCTGCTGAACCGGCTGAAGCGGGAGCACGGTATGACCTACCTGCTGGTGAGCCACGACGCCGACGTGGTGGCGCATATGTCGGACCGGGCGGCGTTTATGGCTGAAGGGGCGATCCAGCGCTTCTTCGACCGCGAAGCGCTGGTTAACGGCGAGCATCGGATGGGCTGAGGTTCGCGAACCGCAGGCCGCTCCCGGCGTAAACGCCCTGGTCGGGAAGCGGTCGCGGCGTCTGTTCTACTCCGCCAGAGCGGCAAACCGGGCGAATACCGCGTCAAAAATAGCCAGCCCTTTGGCGACCTGCTCGGCGCTGATGGTGCACGGCGGCACCACGTGGATGCGGTTTTCCACCACGAAGGCCAGCAGGCCGGCCTCGGTTAATGCCCCCTTGATCGCCGCCATATCGGAGGCCGCCAGCGGCATTTTACGCGCGCGGCTGCTGACCAGCTCCAGCGCCTGGAACAGCCCGCGCCCGCGCACCTCGCCGATGATAGCGTGCTTCTGCGCCAGCGCCTCCAGCCCCTGGCGCAGTACGCCGTTGCCAATCGTCGCCGCATTTTCGACGATCTTTTCCTCTTTCATCGCGTCGATAGTGGCCACGATGGCCGCCATCGCCAGCGGATGGCCGGAGTAGGTCAGGCCGCCGGCAAAGAAGTGGTCGTCAAAGTGGCGGGCAATCGGCTCGCTGATCAGCACCCCACCCGCCGGTACGTAGCCGGCATTAACCCCTTTGGCGAAGGTCACCAGATCCGGCACAATCCCATCCTGCTCAAAGGCAAACCAGCTGCCGGTGCGGCCAAAACCGGACATCACTTCATCGAGGATCAGCACGATGCCAAACTCGTCGGCCAGCGCCCGCACGCCCTGCATATAGCCATCAGGCGGTACGAGGATCCCGGCGGTGCCCGGAATAGACTCCAGCAGGATCGCGGCAATCGCGCCGGGACCTTCGCACTCGATCATTCTGCGCAGGTGCGCCAGCGCGCGCTGGCACTCCTCCTCTTCGCTGGTGGCATTGAATTCGCTGCGGTAGAGGTACGGGTTGAAGAAGTGAACGTGGCCGCGCGAATACTCGTTCGGCACCCGGCGCCAGTCGCCGGTGGCGGCAATGGCGCTGCCGGTATTGCCATGATAGGAGCGGTAGGCGGAGAGCACTTTATCGCGCCCGGTATACAGCCGCGCCATGCGGATCGCGTTTTCGTTGGCGTCCGCGCCGGCGTTGGTGAAGAACACCTTGCTAAAGCCTTCCGGCGCCAGCTCGACGATACGCTTTGCCGCTTCGCCGCGCGCGAGGTTGGCGGTAGCCGGTGCGATGGTCACCAGCTCCTCCAGCTGCGCCTTCATCGCCGCCAGCACCCGAGGATGCTGATAGCCGATATTGACGTTGACCAGCTGGCTGCTGAAATCAAGGTACGTTTTCCCTTCGTAATCCCACAGCTCGCAGCCTTTGGCTCCGGCAATCACCAGCGGGTTTAAATTGCCCTGCATCGACCATGAGTGAAATACATAAGCGCGATCCAGTTGGCGTACGTCATCGTTGCTTACCGATACATCGTCTTGTAGTGCCAGCTTCATACCCTGCCCCTCTGATGGCGTTGTTGTTGTCACTATCATTGGGCGCATTGGCGAAAAAGGGATAGAGCCAGTGCGCGGCAGGCGATGTGACACGGTGTCACATCGCCGCATGACGACTGGCCCTGTGCGCGCCCGCCGCGGGTTTTTATAGTGGGAGGACCAGGCACACAGGAGAATGAAATGACGACCAACAACGTGGTATTTATTACCGGGGCAACCTCGGGTTTTGGCGAAGCGGCGGCGCAGGTTTTTGCCGAGGCCGGCTGGTCGCTGGTGCTTAGCGGCCGCCGTCTGGCGCGGCTGGAGAAGCTGAAGGATGCGCTGAGCCAGCAGGTGCCGGTGCATATTATCGAGCTCGACGTGCGCGACAGCGACGCGGTGGCGGCGGCGGTGGCCGCGCTGCCGGCGGATTTCGCCGATATTAAAACCTTAATCAACAACGCCGGGCTGGCGCTGGCGCCGCAGCCGGCGCAAAAGGTTGACCTGCAGGACTGGAAGACGATGATCGATACCAACGTCACCGGGCTGGTCAACGTCACCCACGCGCTGCTGCCGACGCTGATTAAGCACGGCGCCGGGGCCTCGATTATCAACATCGGCTCGATCGCCGGCCAGTGGCCCTATCCGGGCAGCCACGTCTACGGCGCAAGCAAGGCGTTCGTGAAGCAGTTCAGCTACAACCTCCGCTGCGACCTGCTGGGGACCGGCGTGCGGGTCACCGACCTCGCGCCGGGGATCGCCGAGACCGAATTCACTCTGGTACGCACCAAAGGCGACCAGGCGGCATCCGATAACCTCTATCGCGGCACCACGCCGCTGAGCGCGCAGGATATTGCCGGGCAGATGTTCTATATCGCCACCCTGCCAGATCATATGAATATCAACCGCGTGGAGGTGATGCCGGTACGTCAGGCCTGGCAGCCGTTCGCCATCGATCGCGATTAACGCAGCGTATTGAGAAAGTCCGGTCGGCCAGCCGACCGGGCTTTTTAGCGCTAGCGGCTGCTCTGCAAAAACTGCCGCACCCGCTCGGAGTCCGGGTTAGTGAAGAACTTCTCCGGCGGCGCTTTCTCGATCAGCAGCCCCTTCTCCAGAAACACCACCTCGTCGGAGACCTGGCGGGCAAAGTCCATCTCGTGGGTCACCACCACCATGGTGTAGCCCTCGGCCGCCAGCGCTTTCATCACTCCCAGCACTTCGTTGACCAGCTCAGGATCCAGCGCCGAAGTGGGTTCATCGAACAGGATCACCTCCGGAGACATGGCCAGCGAGCGGGCAATCGCCACCCGCTGCTTCTGCCCGCCGGAGAGAGTGATCGGCCAGGCGTCGGCCTTGTGCGCCATGCCAACCTTCTCCAGCTGGCGCAGGGCTATCTCGTTGGCTTCGCCGCGCTTCATGCCCTTCACGTGCAGCAGGGCTTCGCTGACGTTCTGCTGCACGGTCAGGTGCGGCCACAGGTTAAAGCTCTGGAAGACCATGCCCACCCGCTCTCGCACCTTCGACAGCTGGCGGTGGGACATCGCCCGGCCGCTGTGTTCATCGACCCCGAGGCGCAGGCCGCCGATATGGATCTCGCCGCGATCCGGCTGCTCCAGCCAGTTCATGCAGCGCAGCAGCGTCGATTTTCCGGAGCCCGACGACCCCAGAATGCTGACCACCGAGCCTTTTTCAACCGTCAGGTTGATGTCGCGGAGCACTTCAATATTATCGAACTGTTTGGAGACGTTTTTAATGCTGACAGCGGTTGAATCAGGCATGGCTCATTCCTCTTTTCGCTCCCCAGGCGCTCAGCCGCTTAATCAGCAGCTCCAGCAGAATGCCGATCGCCCAGTAGAGCGCAATGGCGACGATAAACGCGTTGAACGGAATAAAATAGGTCGCCTGGACGCTGTTGGCGGCGGCGGTAATTTCCTGGACGGTGATAATGCTCAGAAAGGCGGTATCTTTCAGGCAAATAATCAGCTGGTTGCCCATCAGCGGCAGCGCCGACGAGACGATATTGGGCAGAATAATGCGGGTAAATATTTTGTAGCGCGAAAAGCCCTGGGCCACCGCCGCCTCAATATAGCCGCTGGAGAAGACCCGCCGCTGGCTGCGCAGTATTTCAAAGAAATAGGCGCCGTGATAAATAATCAGCGCCACCAGCCCCGCCGTCCAGGCCTCGAGGCTAATACCGATTTCCGGCAGTCCGTAATAAAGCAGATAGGCGAGAATTAAAAACGGAATGGCCCGCATCAGGCTGACGAAGCCAATAATGAGCCGGTTAAGGAACTTCTTCTGATATTCGCTGAGATAGCACAGCGCAATCCCGATAAATAAACCGGCCAGCGCCGCGATGATAAAGAGTTCAAGGGTGGCAAGCAAACCGGCAATAAAGCTCTCGCGCACCGACCAGATAACGGCCCACTGATTCATAGGATCTCCTGTTTTAGCGCGCCAGGCGTTTAGCTTTGCGTTCCGCCATACTCTGCAGCTTCAGCAGCAGCCCGATAATGACCACATACAGCAGCCCCGCGGCGAGGATCGGCGAGAGGGGTTCGTAGGTCACCGAGGAGATGCGGTTAGTGACGCGGGTCAGGTCCACCACCCCAATCACCGCAATCGCCGGGCTGCCTTTAATCAAAAAGGACATTTCGTTCACCAGCGCCGGCAGGCTCTCGATCCACATCTGCGGCAGCATAATGTAGCGGAAGTAGGTCCAGCGCCGCATGCCGACGGATTCGGCGGCCTCGCGCTGGTCGCGGGGGAAAGTGCGAAACGCGTTGCGCCAGATCTCGGCGTTAAAGGCCGAGGTATTCAGCGTCAGCGCCACGATTGCCGACAGGTTCTTATCGAGGTTAATCCCCATCGTCGGTAGCGAAAGGAACAGAAACAGCACCAGCGTCACCAGCGGCGTGGCGCGGGCGAGGCTGATATAGACGACCAGCAGCTGATCGACAAGCGGAATTCTCATCATCCGAACCAGGGCGATCAGCAGGCCAATCACCACCCCGAGGGCGATGGCGATGGCCGAAATCCAGAGGGTCGTCCACGCGCCTTCAATCAATAACTGCCAGGAAATTGCATCCATGTGGCCCTCCTTCGCATCAACAGGCGGCGGTTGCCCGCCGCGACGTGTTACAGACCCGCCAGCTTATGGAACTGCTCAGGACTGGTTATCGCCTCCGTCGGGAGGTTATCGTAGGTCTCGCCAAACCATTTTTTCTGCAGCTCAGCCAGACGCCCCGTTTCACGCATATGGTTGATAAATTTGGTCATATAGGCCAAAAGCTGCGGTGAGTTTTTCGGAATAGGCCACGCCATATAGCCCGGACCGGACACCGCCAGCCCTTTGGCAAAGACTTTGGGCTTCGACTTCGCCAGATCGTTTACCGAAATCACCACGTTAATCACGTAATCAAGGCGCTTGTTGGCAAGATCGGCATAGGCTTCCGGATAAGAGGGATACTCCACCACCGGCCCAAGCTTGCCGCCGGTTTTCTCCAGCATCGCTTTCAGCTCCGGCAGTCGCGCCAGCAGCGCGCTACCGGCCTGCAGGCCGACCTTTTTGCCGCTGAGGGCGGCGATGGTGTCGAGGGAGTTGTCCCCGGCGCGTTTCACGAAGTAGTGCTGGGCCGACGCCCACGGCGGAGTGAAGTCAAACACCTTCAGCCGGTCGTCGGTAATCACCGCGCCGGTGAGGGCCATATCGTACTGGCCGGTTGAGACCGCCGCCAGCAGGCCGGTCCACGGCAGGATGCTCTGGTCAACGTTGAATTTCGCGTACTTGCGTAACTCATCGAGCATATCTTTGTTAAAACCATCCGCCTGGCCGTTATTCATAAAGTTAAAAGGCGCGTAGTCATCCTCGGTCGCAACCTTCAGGGTGCCCGATTTTTCTATTGCCGGAAGATCGGCGGCGGCGGCATGCCAGGAAAAGGCCATTGCCATCACGGCACCCAGACAAACTGAACCCAATGATTTTTTCATCAATCTACCCCTTATTAATTCGCCAGACTGGTTCACTCCGGAACACGGAAAGGTTGTGCAAAATATGTGCCGACGGACGTTCCGGTCCACGACTGATAGACGGTTTCTTACTGTAGGGAGCGTTTTCAATTTCCCCATAGAGCCAGATTCGCCGCGCAGATGTGTCAGTCATTTTCAGGGTGGTATGGAGTTTGCAGCATGACCGATACCGTTTTTGCGTAAGGAGCTGAGCATGATCCGTCACCTTTTACACGTCGATTTCGACCCGCATCGCGGGCTGCAGGAACAGGTGCGAGAGACGCTGATTAACGCCATTCTGAGCGGCTTCTTCGCCGCCGATACCCCGCTCCCCTCCTGCCGTCAGCTGGCCAGCCAGCTGCGGGTCTCGCGCAATACCACGGCGCTGGTTTTTGAAAGTCTGGTCAACGAAGGCTATCTCATCAGCCGGCCGCGCAGCGGGTTCTATCTGCACCCGGATTATGTGCAGCCCGCCGCCGGCGCCGCCGTGCAAAGTGCACCGCAGGACGAGGCCGCTGCACCACGCTGGAGCGCCCGGCTGCAGATGACGCCCAGCCAGCAGGAGTCGATTCTCAAACCCGCCGGCTGGATGAACTACCGCTATCCGTTTATCTACGGCCAGCCGGATACCCGCCAGTTCCCGCTGGCCACCTGGCGCTCGGCGGCCAACTGGCTGCACGGCGGCGTGCGCGATCCGGCGTGGGTGGTCGATCACGTTGACCAGGACGTGCCGATGCTGATTGAGCAAATCCGCACCCGGGTGCTGCCGAAGCGCGGGATTGTGGCCGCCGCGGATGAAATTCTGATAACCCTCGGTTCACAGAACGCGCTCTACCTGCTCACCCGCCTGCTGATGTCCTCCGCCACCCGGGTCGGCGTGGAGAACCCCTGCTTTCGCGAGGCGATCAATACCTTCCTGCTGGCGGATGCCGACATCGTGCCGCATCCGGTGGATGACGAAGGGATTGTGCTCAACGAGGCCCCCTGCGATTACTACTACGTGACGCCCGGCCACCAGGTCCCCACCGGCGTGGCGATGAGTAAAGCCCGGCGCAGCCAGCTGCTGGAATACGCCGCGCGCCACGATGCGGTGATCGTGGAGGATGATTACGATTCGGAGAGTAACTTTATGCTCAACCCGCTGCCGGCGCTGAAGGCCAGCGATCGCAGCGGGCGGGTGGTGTACGTCAGCAGCCTGTCCAAAGCGCTGTCGCCGGGGCTGCGCCTGGGTTTTATGGTGGCCGACCCGGATCTTATCGACGAGGCGCGGGCGCTACGGCGCCTGATCTATCGCCATCCGCCCACCAATATTCAGTATCAGATGGCGCACTTCCTCGCTCAGGGGCACTATGAAACGCACCTGCGGCGCTACCATTACGACTCGGCTCAGCGCTGGGATCGGCTCAATAGCGCCCTGCAGAACCATCTCCCGGAGTGCCGGATCATCCCCGGCAGCGAGTACGCCAACGCCTTTTGGCTGGCGACGCCGGAACACATCAATACCCAGCAGCTCACCTGGCGCGCCGCCCATGCGGGAGTGCTGATTGAGCCCGGCGCGCGCCATTTTCTCAGCGACGCGCCGCCGGATAACTTCTTTCGTATGGGGTTTCACGCCATCAACCCCGACGCCATCGAGCAGGGAGTTGAGGTACTGTGCGGTCAGCTGGAGCAGATGGGGTAGCCCGGCTAAGGGCTACCGTTGCGCGGGTCGGACTATAGCGCCCGGGCGTACTGCAGCATCACCTGCAGCAGCACGTTAGCACCGGCGGTGACGTGCTCCGGCGAGGCGTACTCAATTTCGTTATGGCTGATGCCGTCCTTGCAGGGGATAAAAATCATGCCGGTGGGCGCCAGATAGCTCATATAGACAGCGTCATGCCCGGCGCCGGAGACGATCTCGCGGGCCGGATAGCCCAGCCGCTGGGCCGCTGCGGCAATCGCCGCCTGACACTCGGCGTGGAACGGCGCCGCCGGATAGTGGCTGACCTCCTTTAGCGCCACCGCGAGGCCGCTCTCCTGCTCGATTTTGGCGATAAACTCCCGCAGCTGGCGGTCCATCTCATCCACCAGCGCGTCGCTGAGATTGCGCATATCAATAGAGAAGGTCACTTCGCCCGGCACCACGTTGCGGCTGTTCGGATAGACCTGCACCCGGCCCACGGTCCCGCGCCCCTCTTCGCTGCGCCCGGCGATCGCCACCACCTCCTGCATAATGTGGGTGGCCACCTGCAGGGCATCTTTGCGCAGGCGCATCGGCGTCGGCCCGGCGTGTGACTCCTGGCCGCTGACCACGCAGTCGTACCAGCGAATGCCCAGCACGCCCTGCACTACGCCAATCACCTTCTCTTCGGCTTCGAGGATCGGGCCCTGCTCAATATGCGCTTCAAAGTAGGCGCCGATCGGCCGCTCCCCCGGCGTCTGGCTGCCGATGTAGCCAATGCGCGCCAGCTCTTCGCCCACCGTTTTCCCTTCCGCATCCTGTACGGCATAGATCTCTTCCAGCGCAAACACGCCGGCAAAGACTCCGGAGCCCATCATCACCGGCACAAAGCGCGAGCCCTCCTCGTTGGTCCAGAACACCACTTCAATCGGCGCTTCGGTTTCGATCTCAAGATCGTTGAGCGTGCGCACCACCTCCAGCGCCGCCAGCACGCCGTAGTTGCCGTCAAACTTGCCGCCGGTGGGCTGGGTATCGATATGGCTGCCGGAAACGATCGGCGGCAGCTGCGGGTTACGCCCTTCCCGGCGCATAAAGACGTTGCCGATTTTATCCACGCTAACGCTCATCCCGGCCGCTTTCGCCCAGCCGATCACCAGATCCCGCCCCTGCCTGTCGAGATCGGTTAAGGTCAGGCGGCAGCAGCCGCCTTTCGCCGTGGCGCCAATCTCCGCCAGCGCCATTAACGAATCCCACAGCCGTTCGCCGTTGACCCGGCCGGCGTCAATCCCGGCAACCGGGGTAAAAAGGACATCACTGCTCATGGTCTTCTCCTTGCATAAATGCGGCGGCCAGCTCGACCAGCAGACGATCGCTGCCGCGCGGCCCCAAAAATGAAATGCCCAGCGGCAGGCCACCCACCTGAGCGACCGGCAGCGTCACCTGCGGGCGCCGGGTCATCACGGAAATCAGCAGCAGATCGTGCGACAGGCGGCGCACCGCCTCAATTTCAGCGGCCTGCGCCGTCAGCAACGGCGCGCCGTCTGGCACCGTCGGCAGCACTAAGATGGCCTCGCCCAGCTGCCGATCCCACCAGTCGCTGAAGCGGGCCCGCAGCTGACAGGCGCTGTCGAACTGCGCCGCCGTCACCGCTTTTCCCCACAGAAAGCGCTCGCGCACATCCGGCCCCAGCTGCAGCCCGTAGCGCTCAATCGTCTCTCCCTGCGCCTGCCAGGCTTCATAGCCCTGGATCTGGCGGAAGGCGAGATAGATCTCGTCGACGTCCGGCAGCGGTGCGCTGAGCGAGGCGATTTCACCAAAAGCGCGGCCCAGACGCTGGCGTACCGGCAGCAGCGCCTGCTGGCTGCGCAGCGGCAGGCGCGAAAACAGCGCCTCGTGGCTGGTCAGCCTGACGCCATCTACCGCCGGGCGCTCGCCGCCGAGCAGACATTCGGCGACGGCGCGAAAGACCTCCGCCGAGCGGGCAAAGAAGCCGCAGGTATCCATGGTGGCGCACAGCGGCTGGCAGCCGTCGAGGGAGACTCCCCCGTGGCTGGGGCGCAGGCCGAACAGCCCGCAGTAGCTCGCCGGCGTGCGCACCGAGCCGCCGGTGTCGGTGCCGAGAGCAAAATCGCAGACCGCGCTGGAGACCGCCGAGGCCGACCCCGAAGAGGAGCCGCCGGGGATGTGATTCGGCGCCGCGCCGTTACGCGGGGTGCCGTAATGCATGTTGTGGCCGCTCATCGAATAGGCCAGCTCGCTGGTGTGGGTTTTACCCATAAAGCGGGCGCCGCTATCCAGCAGCCTCTGCACGACCGGCGCGGTGCGGCTTTTAATCCCCGAGAGCGCCAGCAGATGCGGATTGCCGCCGCCGGTCGGGTAGCCCGCCACGTCGAACAGATCTTTTACCGCAAAGGTCATGCCGCTCAGCGGCCCGCCGTGCGCGTGCGGCACCGGGTGCGCCGGATAGGGCATAAATGCGCGAATATCATCCTGCATGCTTGTCTCCTTAATTAATCAGGCGTACTGCGCCGGGCTCTCGACGCTGGCGGCCAGCTCCCGCCAGCGATGGCAGCTCACCACGTGGCGCTCGCCAGCCTGCTCCGTCGCCGGCTGGCTTTGCCCGCAGGCTGCCCTCGCGTGGGGACAGCGGTCGGCAAACGCGCAGCCCGCCGGCAGGCGCGCCAGATCCGGCGGCGAACCGGGGATGCAGCGCAGGGCATCGCCTTTTTTCAGCCCCTCTTTCGGGCGGCTGCCCAGCAGAACCTGGGTATAAGGGTGGCGCGGACGGTAGAGAATATCCTCCATCGACGCCTCTTCGACGATGCGCCCGGCGTACATCACCGCCACGCGGTCGGCAATCTCCACCGCCGCGCCGATGTCGTGGGTAACAAAGATAATCGACAGCCCGCGCTCCTTTTGCTGCTCGCGCAGCAGGATCAGGATCTGGATCTGCACCGTCGCGTCGAGGGCGGTGGTCGGCTCATCCGCCAGCAGCAGCTGCGGGTTGCACGACAGCGCGAGGGCGATCATCGCCCGCTGGCGCATCCCGCCGGACATCTCGTGCGGATAGGCATCCAGCCGCCGCTCGGGGCTCGGAATACGTACCTGACGCAGCGCCTCCAGCGCCCGCTCCCTTGCCGCCGGGCGCGAAAGCCCTTCATGACGGCGCAGGCCTTCGCTAATCTGCTGCCCGACGGTATAGACCGGGTCGAAGGCCAGCAGCGGCTCCTGAAATATCATGGCGCAGCGCGCGCCGCGATAGCGTCGCAGCCGGGAAGCGTTCATCTCCAGCACCGCTTCGCCATCCACCCGCAGGGTTCCGGAAAGAACGCTGCTTTTAGGCGGATGCAGGCGCATCAGCGCCCTGAGGGTCACGCTTTTTCCGGAGCCAGACTCGCCAATCAGCGCCAGCACCTCGCCCTTTTGCACATCAAAAGAGACGCCGTTGACCGCATTGATCGTCTGACCGTCGCGGCGGAACTCAACCCGCAGATCGCGGATATGGACAAAGGCTTCATGCGACATGGCGCACCTCCCGGACGGTGACAGCCTGATGCCAGGGCGATGCCGGCTGCGCCATCAGGCAGGCGCTTTGGTGCCCCTCCCCCACGCTTTCGAGAGTGGGTTTCACCTCGGCGCATACCGCTCTGGCGTGCGGGCAGCGGGTATGGAAGCGGCAGCCCGCCGGAGGGGAAATCGGGCTGGGCGGATCGCCGCTGAGCGGCGAGGTCAGGGTGCGGTTTTGCGGGTCCATCGACGGCATCGAACTCAGCAGCGCCCGGGTATAGGGATGGGCCGAAGCGGTAAACAGCTGCTCCGCCGGCCCGATTTCCACCACCTCGCCGAGATACATCACCAGGATCCGGTCCGACAGCCAGCGCACCACGTGCAGGTCGTGGCTGATAAATACGTAGGTCAGCTCCAGCGTGCGCTTCAGCTCCTGCAGCAGCTGCAGCACCTGCGCCTCCACCGATTTATCCAGCGCCGACACCGCTTCGTCGAGGATCACCAGCCGCGGCTTCATCGCCAGCGCGCGGGCGATATTCACCCGCTGGCGCTGGCCGCCGGAGAGCTCGTGCGGATAGCGGTGGGCGAAGCGCCCCGGCTCGAGGCCCACGTGCGCCAGCAGATAGCGCGCGTACTCGCTGGCCTCCTGCGCGCTGACGCCGTGCACGCGCTGGCCGAAGGCGATGCTCTCCTCCATGGTCATCCGCGGGTTGAGCGAGGCGTAGCTATCCTGAAACACCATCTGCACCTGGCGACGGTACTCTTTCATCGGCAGGCGGGACGATCCCACCTCCAGCCCGTCGAAAATCAGCTCGCCGCGATCCTGGTTCAGGAGCTGCATCAGCAGCCGCGCGGTGGTTGATTTCCCGCAGCCCGACTCCCCGACGACGCCCAGCGTTTCGCCTTTGACCACCGTAAAGCTGACGTCATCCACCGCCTGCACCACTTCATGTCCCTTTCCGCCGCCGGCGCGAAAGTACTTCAACAGATTGTTGACCTGCAGCAGCGGCTGGGCCGGGCCGCCGAGGTCAATATTGACAAAAGGTTGCATCGTTTACTCCTTGATCGCCATCGCCGCGCGCAGGCGGTCGGCGAGGATATTGAACGAAATGGAGGTGATAAAAATCATCAATCCCGGCAGGGCCGCCACCCACGGCTGGGTGTAAATCGCCGTGCGCAGCGTGTTAAGCATCAATCCCCACTCCGGCTCGGGCGGACGCACGCCGAGGCCAAGGAACGAGAGCCCGGAGGCGAGGATCATGCAGACCGAAATTAAACCGGTTGAGAAGACGAAGATCGGCCCCAGCACGTTGCCCAATACCTGAACGCGGATAATGGTCAGCGCGCTGGCCCCGGTTGCCCGGGCGGCGTCGATATAGTCCATGTGCCGCACCTGGGCGGTGACGCTTTCGGCGATGCGCGCCACCTGCGGGACAAATACCAGCGTTAATGACAGCAGCGCATTGCCGATGCCGGCACCCAGCGCGCCGGAGAGCGCGATCGCCAGCAGCACCGAGGGAAAGGCGTAGAACACGTCAACGGTGCGCATGATAATGGTGTTGGTTTTACCGCCCGCGTAGCCGGCAACGATGCCGATCGCGCCGCCGATGAAAAAGGCGAAGACCACCGGGACAATCCCCATAAACAGCGACAGCCGGGTGCCGAGGATCAGCCGCGACAGCATATCCCGACCCAGCTCGTCGGAGCCCAGCGGGAAGCCGTCGGTACCAATCGGCTTCAGGCGCAGAAACATCGACGTCTGGTAAGGGTCTTTTGCGATCAGCCACGGGCCAAACAGCGCCAGAATGAGCAGCAGCAGGATGATTGACCCGACCGCCACGCCGCCGGGATCGCGCAGCAGGCGGCGGAATACGCCGTGCCAGTAGCCCTGGCGGGCGGGGATGGCCACGGATGCGGGTCGCGCTTTTGTCGTCAAGGTATCCACCATGGTTAGCTCCTCTTAATGCGCGGGTCGAGGGCGGTTTGCAGCATATCCACCAGCAGATTGAGCAGCACGAAGAACAGCGCCAGCACCCAGATGGTGCCCTGCAGCAGCGGCAGATCGCGCTGGAAGATAGCGGTGTTAAGCAACAGGCCGGTGCCGGGCCACGAGAACACCGTTTCCACCAGAATCGAGCCGCCCATCAGATAGCCCACCTGCAGCCCCATCACCGCCAGCGCGGTGGGGGCGGCATTTTTCACCACGTGGAGGAAAATGCGCGATTCGCCAAGGCCACGGGCACGCAGCCCGACGATAAACTCCTGGCTGAGAATATCGGCAACCTGCGAGCGCACGGTGCGGGCGATGATCCCGGTCGGGATAACCGACAGGGTTATCGCCGGCAGCAGCATAAACTGCAGATGCTGCCAGTCCCACTGCCAGCCGATTTCGCCGATCGGCCCGCCGCCGGTGGCGGGCAGGACCGCCAGCTTGACGCTAAAGGCGATCACCAGCAGCATTCCCAGCCAGTAGTGCGGCACGCTGACGCCAAACACCGACAGCACCGATGCCAGGCGATCGATAATGCTGTTGCGAAAATAGCCGGCGACAAAGCCGAACAGGCTGCCGAGCACGAAGCCGATAATCGTCGCCAGCAGCGCCAGGCGCAGGGAGTAGCTGACGGCGGTCATCACTTCGCCGATCACCGGGCGGCCGGTGGCGACCGACATCCCCAGGTCGCCGTGCAGCGCTCGCCACAGCCAGTGAACGAACTGCAGCGGCAGCGGTTTATCAAAACCGTAGGCCTGCATCAGCGTCTGGCGCAGCGCCTCCGAGGCATCCGGCGGCATCACCGACACCAGCGGGTCCCCCGGCGCGATCTGCACCAGCATAAAACAGATTATCGCCACGCCGAGCATGGTCGGCACGGCCAGCAGAACGCGGTACAGCAGCGTATTGATCATCTTTGGCTCCCGTCACGATTACTCTTTCTTACTTACCAGGCTGAGATCGATAAACCAGCTCTGCGGCTGCACCACGCCGCTCACCGCCGGCGAAATGGCCCGTGGCCCCACGTCGTGCGCGACGAACAGGAACGGCACCTGGTCCACCAGCGCGGCGTGCAGCTCGCCGGCCGCCTTATTCATCTCATCGGGGGTAAAGGCGTGCTTTACCGCGGTCGCCAGCTTTTCGGTCTCCGGGGTGGAGAAGTAGCCCCAGTTGGTCGCCACCGGCGGGAAGGCTTTGGCGGTCGAGAAGCGGATCATGCCGAAGTAAGGGTCGTTAACCGCCGCGCTGACGTTGATGGCATCAATGCCTTTTGCCGAAGGGTCTTTTGCCCCGAGGCGCCAGTTGGTGAACAGGGTGTTCCATTCGGTCACCTTGATGTCGACGTTAAAGAAGCAGCTTTTCAGGCTCTGCTGAATGTACTCGTTCATCGGCAGCGGCTGCATCTGTCCGGAGCCGGAGGCCGAGGTGGCGACGGTGACGTGCAGCGGTTTACCGGCGCTGTAGCCGGCTTCGGTCATCAGCTTACGGGCGGTTTCCGGGTCATATTTGATCTGGAAAGTGGGCTTGCCGTGCCACGGGCTATCGGCCTCGTAGACGCCGGTCGCTTCGGTCATATAGCCGCCAAGGTAGCTCTTCAGCTCCGCGCGGTTAAGGCACAGGTTGGCCGCCTTGCGCACGCGAATATCCTGCCACGGCGAGCCCTTTTCGAATGAGAACTGCCACGGCCACAGGTGCGGCTGGGTGTTGGCGTAGATTTTAAAGCCCTGGGATTTAATTTGATCAACCGCGTCCGGGGCCGGGGCCTCAATCCAGTCCACCTGCTTCGACAGCAGCGCCGCGGTGCGGGCGTTGGCCTCCGGGAGCGGGATCAGCACCACCTTATCGACCCGCGGGATGCGATCTTTATTCCAGTAGTCCGGGTTTTTATCGAGGATCAGCTGCTGGCGGGGAACCAGTTTTTCCATTTTGAACGGGCCGCTGCCCACCGCGTGGGCGGCGAACTCCGTCCATGCCAGCTTGCTGCGCGCGGCGGTATCGCCGGCGCTGGCCGGCACCGCGGCATACAGCTTCTGCCATGCTGTCGGCGAGACGATAAACAGGTTGGTAATATTGTACGGCAGCAGGGCATCGGCTTCGGAAGTGGTGAGCGCCACGGTGCGATCGTCAATTTTTTCGGCCCCGGTCAGCGTCGGCATGCGGGACAGCGTATTGCCGATCTGCCCTGGCGCATACTGCGGGGCCGTTTTGTTCAGGACCTTATCGACGTTCCAGACGATGGCGTCGGCGTTAACCTCGGTGCCGTCATGAAACTTCACCCCGGGGCGCAGGGTAAAGATCCAGCGGGTCTGATTTTGCGGATCGACGTGCCACTCCGTCGCCAGGCCCGGCACCAGCCCGCTCGGTTTCTCCCCCTGCGAGAGGTCCCACTCCACCAGCGCGTCATACAGCGGGATGCCGGTAAAGCGGTTGCCTTCATAGCCCTGGTCAGGCTGGCCGAGGGTTAACGGGATATCGGCGGCGGTCATCGCTATCCGCAGCGTTGAGGCGCTCGCCTGCAGGGAGGTCAGCAGCGCCAGCGCGCCGGCCGCGGCGACGAGGGGGCGGCGTTTACGCAAAGGTAAGGTATTTTTGAGCATCACATTGTCCCTGTTAAATAAAAAGTCGTTATTTAACAGGCAAGATGCATACCACTTCTGAAAGCAAGGGAAATAAGTGTGAAAGCGCTTATAAAATAAGAATAAATTATACTATCTACATGATATGTATTGATAAAATAATAACAGCTTATGCTTGCGCACCGCCGTTGTGAAATATGTTGCAGAACTGCACCAGCCTATTTTGTCGCGGCAGGTAATAATAACGCAGCGCAACTTAATATAAAATAAATTCATAATTCTGCTTTATTTATAAGGGCCCGCGCCGATCGCCTGACGGGGGCCGACGCTAAGCCGGAGAAATTTTACCTATACTTCCTGCATATCCGTACGCAAGGAATCGCCATGTCATTACCTGATTTTCACGTTTCGGCGCCTTTTACGCTCGGTATCGAGCTGGAGCTGCAGGTGGTCAACCCGCCGGGATACGATCTGAGCCAGGACTCCTCGGCGCTGATTGCCGCCGTGGAGGACGCCATTCCCGCCGGGGAGGTGAAGCACGACATCACCGAGAGCATGCTGGAGGTGGCGACCGGGATTTGCCGCGACATCCACCAGGCGATGGCGCAGCTGACGACTATTCAGCAGGAGATACTGCGCGCCGGCGCGCAGCAGCATCTGCAAATCTGCGGCGGCGGCACCCATCCGTTCCAGGCCTGGCAGCGCCAGCAGATCAGCAGCAACCCGCGCTACCTGAAAACCGTCGAGCACTTTGGCTACCTCGCCCAGCAGTCAACGGTGTTCGGCCAGCACGTCCACGTTGGCTGCCAAAACGGCGACGATGCGATTTACCTTGTCCACGGGCTGTCGCGCTTCGTGCCGCATTTCATTGCCCTTAACGCGGCATCGCCCTGGCTCGACGGGGCCGACAGCGGCTTCGCCACCGCCCGCCTGAACCTCTTTTCCGCCTACCCCGACAACGGTCCGATGCCGTGGGTTACCAGCTGGCAGGCGTTTAACGGGCTGTTCCGGCGCCTCAGCTATACCAGCATGATCGACAGCATGAAGGACCTGCACTGGGACATCCGCCCCAGCCCGCGCTTCGGCACCGTTGAGGTGCGGGTGATGGATACCCCGCTGACCGTGGCGCAGGCGGTGAATATCGCCGGCTATATTCAGATAATTGCCTGCTGGCTGCTGGCGGAAAGGCCGTTTAAGCCGCAGGCCGAGGACTATCTGCTCTATCCCTTCAACCGCTACCAGGCCTGCCGCTACGGCCTTGAGGGGATCGTCACCGACGTCCACTCCGGCGAGCAGCGCAGCATTCGGGAAGAGATTTTACGCCTGGCGGAGCGCCTGGCGCCCTTCGCCCACAGGCTCAACGCCACCAGCGCCCTTGACGCCATCGTGCGCCAGGCGCAGCAGGATCGCAGCGAGGCCCAGCGGATGCGCGAATTTGTCGCCAACGGCGGCTCGCTGATCGGCCTGGTGCAAAAGCACTGCGAGATCTGGGCGGCGTAGCGGCGGCAAAAAGGTATACTGCCCGCCTTTGCCGCCTCAAGGAATACCCATGCCCCCGCGCCTCTCGCCGCGACTCGTCGCGCTTATGCTGTTGCCGTTTTCGGCCTTTGCCGCCGCAAAATGCGCCCTCACCGACCCGTCGCTGACGCTGCAAAGCTACGCCGTCAATCCGCAGCAGGAGCGGATCGCCATGTACTGGAAAAACGGCGACGGCAGCGCCTGGGGCTCCCTGCGATCGCTGCTGGCGGATATCAACCGCGACGGCCGGGTGCGGATGGCGATGAACGGCGGGATTTACGATAAGGCCTATGCGCCGCTGGGGCTCTATATCGAAAAGGGCAAACAGAGGGTTGCGCTCAACCGCGCCTCCGGCGGCGGCAACTTTTTCATTCGTCCCGGCGGGGTCTTTTTTGTTAAAGGCCAGCAGGCGGGGATCGTCAGCATCGATAAATACCGGCCGTCGCCGGCCATCGATTACGCCGTGCAGTCCGGCCCGATGCTGATTGAAAACGGCAGGATAAACTGGCGGCTGAAGCCGTCCGCCGGATCGCGCAAGCTGCGCAACGGCGTCGGCCTCACCCGCCAGGGTCAGGTGATATTCATGCTCAGCGAGCGCGAAACCAACTTCTACGATTTCGCCTGCTACGCGCAGTCAAAGCTCAACGTCCGGCAGATGCTCTACCTCGACGGCACCATTTCGAAAATGTACCAGCAGGGCGGCGGCGTGCCCTGGCAGTACCATCCGTTCGTCAGCATGATTACGGTGGAAGCCCGCTAGCGCCGGGCCGACATCCGCCGGTGCCCCCACTCGCGCAGGCGCTGAAAGAGCACGAACAGCGTGGGGATAAACAGAATGCCGATTACCGTCGCCACCAGCATGCCGCTGAACACGGTGGTGCCGATAATCCGCCGACTCTGCGCCCCGGCGCCGGTGGCGAACATCATCGGCACGATCCCGATAATAAACGAGACCGCGGTCATCAGCACCGCGCGGAAGCGGCGGGTGGCCCCTTCCCGGGCGGCATCGGCTATCGACATCCCCTCTTCGCGCTTCGCGCGGGCAAACTCGACGATCAGGATCGCGTTCTTCGCCGCCAGCGCGATAAGCAGCACCAGGCCAATCTGCACGTACACGTCGTTGGCGTAGCCGGCTGCCCACAGCCACAGCAGCGCCCCGCCGATGGCGAACAGCACCGACAGCATCACGCTCGCCGGCAGCGTCCAGCTTTCATACTGCGCGACGAGGAACAGCCACGCCATCGCCACCGCCGCCAGCACGATCCAGATAGCCTGGTTGCCGGTCTGCTGCTCCTGCCACGAGATCCCGCTCCAGGCGTAGTCGTAACCCTGCGGCAGATGGGCCTGCAGAATCGCCGCCATTGCCGCCATCGCCGCCCGGCTGCTGACGCCCTCAGCCGCCGATCCGCTTATCGAAACCGACGGGGACTGATTGTACTGCTGGATAAACGGCGCCCCCACCGCCGGGGTAACGGTGACCAGATTGCTCAGCCGCACCCGCTCGCCGTGGTTGCTGCGCGCGTAGAGCTCGCTTATCTGCTCCGCCCGCTCGCGCCACTGCATCTCGTTTTGTATCACCACGTGGTAGACCCGATTATTGATGCTAAAGTCCCCGGCGCGGGTGCCGCCAAATGCCGTCTGCAGGCTGCTGAAGATCCGCGAAACCGGGACATCCAGGCGGGCGGCGCGATCGCGGTCAACGGTAAGCGTCAGCTGCGGCACGCTGCTGCTCCAGGTGGTAAAGACCCGGCTCAGCTGCGGATGCCGGTTGGCGATTTGCAGCACCTGCAGCGCCTCGCGCTCCAGCTCCGCCGACGACTGCCCGGCCTGGGCCAGAATGCGCAGGTTAAAGCCCGAGGCATTGCCCAACCCCGGCAGGGTCGGCGGCGCAAAGGCCATAATCGTCGCCTCCGGCAGGGCCAGCAGCTGCCCCTGCAGCTTGCTCATCACCTGCTCCAGCGGCGGCCGCCGGTGCCAGTCTTTCAGCATCACCGAGATAAACCCGCCGTTTGAGGCGCTGGTGCCGTTCAGAATATTGAAGCCCGACACCTGAATGACGTCCTCCACCGCCGGATTGGCCAGCAGCAGCTCGCGCGCCTGGGACATTACCGCCTCGGTACGCTCCAGCGAAGCCGCCTCCGGCAGCTGGACGCTGGCGAAAAAGTAGCCCTGATCTTCTTCGGGCAGAAAGCCCTTCGGCATGCTGCTGAAGCTGAACGCCACCGCCCCGGCGGCCAGCGCGACCGCCGCCAGCGCCAGCCACGGACGGCGGTTCATGCGGGCGACGATCGCCCCGTAGCCGTCGCGCAGGCCATCGAGGCCGCGATTGAACAGCCGCCAGACGGCCGCAGGCTGCGCCGGACGCGGGCGCAGCAGCAGCGCGCACAGGGCCGGCGTCAGCGTCAGCGCCACGACGCTCGACAGCGTGACCGCCGTGGAGAGGGTGACCGCAAACTGGCGATAGAGCTCGCCGACGATGCCCGGCAGCAGCGCCACCGGCACGAACACCGCCAGCAGCACCAGGGTGGTGGCGATAACCGGCCCGGCGATTTGGCGCAGCGCCTGGGCGGTGGCCTCAAGGCGGCCCAGGCCTTCCGCCATCTGGCTCTCGACGCTCTCCACCACCACGATGGCGTCGTCCACCACCATCGTCAGGGCGAGGATCGCCGCAAACAGGCTGAGGGTATTGGCGCTGTAGCCCAGCAGATAGAGCAGCGCGAAGGTGCCGATCAGCGAGACCGGGATCGCCAGCGCGACGATCAGCGTCGCCCGCCAGCTTTGCAGGAACAGCGAAACCACCGCGACTACCGCCAGCAGGGTGAGCACCAGCGAAACGCCAATCTCTTTGATTGTCGCCGACACAAAACGCGTGGTGTCGAACTTCACCTCCCAGGTGAGATCCGCCGGGAAGCGCGCGTGTAGCCGCGTGAGCTCGGCGCGCACCGCGCTGGCTACCTGCAGCGCGTTGGCGGTCGGCGTCGGATAAACCCCCAGATAGGCCGAGTCGCGGCCGTTGAGCTGCGCGCCGGAGCTGTAGCTGCGGGCGCCGAGCTCGATGGTTGCCACCTCGGCCAGGCGCACCAGCTGCCCCTGCTCGCCGCTGCGGATCGCTATCTGGCCGAAGCTTGCCGCATCGCTCAGGCGCCCAATACCGTTGATGGTCAGCGTTTGCTGCTGGCCGTTAAACACCGGCGGCGTCCCCACCTGCCCGGCGGCGCCCTGCACGTTCTGCTCGCGCAGCGCCTGGGCAATATCTTCGCTGGTGACGTTGAGCGCATTCATGCGATCCGGCCGCAGCCAGACGCGCATGCTGTAGTCGCGGGCGCCGAACATCTGCACCTCACCGACGCCCGGCAGCCGGGCCAGCGCCTCGCGCACCTGGGTACTGGCATAGTTGCTGACAAACAGCGGCGAGAGCGTTTCCGTCGGCGAATAGAGGCTGATCCCCATCAGCAGATTGGTCGCCCGCTTGCGCACCTGCACCCCGTTCTGCTGCACCTCAGCGGGCAGCTGCGCCACCGCCTGCGAGACGCGGTTCTGCACGTCGATCGCCGCCAGGTCGGCGTCGGTGCCGGCCGCGAAGGTCAGGCTCAGGCTGTAGGTCCCCTCGTCGGAGCTGGTGGACTCCATGTAGAGCATATGGTCAACGCCGTTGAGCTGGGTTTCCAGCGGCGCGGCGATGGCCTCGGCCACGTCTGCCGCGCTGGCGCCCGGCCAGCTGGCGCTGACGCTTATCACCGGCGGCGTAATCTGCGGATACTGCTCAACCGGAATCAGCTTCAGCGCCACCGCGCCGGCAAAAGTTATCAGCAGCGCAATCACCATCGCAAAGCGCGGGCGACGGATAAAAAACGTCAGCATCCCTTCTCCTTTCTTATTTCAGTAGCAGAACGGCAGCGCCGTCACGCAGGCGCTGTACGCCTTCCGTCACCACGCGCTCGCCAACGTCCAGCCCCTGCGCGACCGCATAGCGCTGTCCCTGCTGCTCGCCGAGCGTCAGCCGACGCAGCGCGGCGGTGTTATTTTCCGTCAGCACCCAGCTGTAGAAGCCCTGCGCGTCCTGCTGCACCGCCGCCAGCGGGATAGTCAGGCTTTCCTGCTGCTGGCGCGGGCGCAAAATCACCGTCACGCTGCCGCCCGGCAGCAGGCGATGCTGCGGATTGGCAAACTCAGCGCGCATCACCACGCTGGCGGTGCGGCTGTCGATGCGGTTATCCACCGAGGTCAGCACCCCCTCTTCGCGTACGCCGCCGGGGGCAATCAACGCCTGCCACGCCTGCTTCAGCGCGCTGATATCGTCATGCTGCCCCGCCTTACTGTAAAAAGCGTTTTCATCTAAGGCAAAAGAGACGCGGATCGGGTCGAGCTGCACGATATCCACCAGCGTGCCGCTGGCCGGATTCACCAGGCTGCCGACGTGAAACAGGCTGTGGCCCGCGCGCCCGGTCACCGGCGAATCAATCCGGGTGTAGCCGAGCGTAATCTGCTGCGCGGCAACGCGCGCCTGCGCCTGCTCCACCGCGGCGGCGGCGACATCGCGCTGCATCTGCGCGTTATCGACATCGTTGCGGCTAATCGAGTGATTGTTTTTCAGGCGCTGATAGCGGCTCAGCAGCTGTTCAGCCTGGCGCAGCGAAGCCCGGGCGCTTTTCAGCTCGGCCTGGGCCAGCGCCAGCGCGGCGCGGGGCTGGGCATCATCGAGGGTAAAGAGGCGGTCGCCCTGCCTGACGTACTGGCCATCCGCGAAGTGGCGCTCGACGATGGCGCCTTCGGTACGGGCGCGGATCTCGACCGCGTGAATCGCCTCGACGCGTCCGGGGATCTGCCGCTCATCGACGTGGGCGGCGCGCTCGACGGTCGCTACGCGGACCGGAATCGCCGGCGCCGCGGCGGCGCTGAGGGCGTAGCCGGCCAGGCCGCAGGCCAGGAAGGCGCAGCGGAGCATTTTTTTCATAGGGGGAATTCCTTGCTGACGTTATCGCGCCCCTCCCGGAGGGGAGGAGCGCGAAGGTTCAGGCGGTTTTACGCCAACGGCGGGTCAGGCGCTTTTCAACCTCCACCACCAGGAACATCACCATGCCGATGGCAAGGGTGACAAACCAGTAGCGCAGCGGCAGCCCTTCGGTACCGAACATCGTCTGCATCAGCGGGACGTAGATGATGACCAGCTGCATCAGCAGCAGCACGCCGCTCACCAGCCAGATACCTTTATTGCGCAGCAGGCCCATGTTGAGCGAGAAGCTGTCGCTGCTGCGGCAGTTGATCATATAGACCCACTGGGCGGTCACCAGCATCTGCAGCAGCACGGTGCGGATAAACTCCGGGCTGTGGCCGCGCGGCGCCAGCCAGGCCTCAAGGATAAAGGCGGCGACGGCGATCATCGTGCCGACGAACGCCACCCGCCAGACGGCAAAGGCGTCCATCACGTGCTGGCCGGTTTTACGCGGCGGACGGTTCATGGCGTTGCGCTCGGCGGCTTCAAAGGCGAGGCCGAAGGAGAGCGTGGCGGAGGTCGCCATGTTCATCCACAGAATCAGCACCGGCGTCAGCGGAATAATGTTCCCCGCCAGCAGGGCGATGATAATCAGCAGCCCCTGCGCCAGGTTGGTGGGCATGATAAACAGGATGGTCTTCTTCAGGTTGTCGTAGACCCGACGCCCCTCTTTGACCGAGCTGGCGATGGTGGCAAAGTTGTCGTCGGTCAGCACCATATCGGCGGCTTCTTTGGTGACCTCCGTCCCTTTGATCCCCATGGCGATGCCGACGTCGGCCTGACGCAGCGCCGGCGCGTCGTTGACGCCGTCGCCGGTCATCCCGACCACTTCGCCGCTATCCTGGAGGGCTTTCACCAGCCGTAGCTTATGCTCCGGGCTGGTACGGGCGAAAATATCGTACTCGACGGCGGCTTGTGCCAGCTCGGCGTCATCCATGTGCTCCAGACGGTAGCCGGTCATCGCCTGGCTGCTGTTGGTGATCCCCAGCATCTGGCCAATGCTCATCGCCGTCTGCGGGTGATCGCCGGTGATCATCTTCACGCGGATCCCCGCGTTCTGGCAGGCGTGAATGGCCTCGATGGCCTCCGGACGCGGCGGGTCCATCATCCCGGCGATGCCGAGGAACACCAGGCCTGCGCTCAGGTCATCGTGGGTCAGCGTCGTGCTGCCGGCGGTCGCCGGTTTGCCGGCGGCGGCAACCATGCGCAGGCCCTGGCGGGCGAAGCGCGCCATCTCATCTTCCCAGTACTGCAGGTCGAACGGCACCGCGCCCTGCTTGCTCATCTGCTGGCGGCACATGGCGAAGATAACGTCCGGCGCGCCGGTCATCAGCACCCGCTCTTCGTCGCCAATCTGCTGCAGGGTGGCCATATATTTGTACTGCGAGTCGAATGGAATTTTGGCAATCAGGCGCGTTTCCACCGGCGCCAGCTGCGCTTTCGCCGCCAGCACCTTCAGCGCGCCTTCGGTCGGTCCGCCGGTAATGCCCCACAGCCCGCGCTCGTCCTGGATAATCTGGCTGTCGTTGCACAGGTCGATGGTCCGCAGCCAGGTTTCCAGCACGCTGCCCGGCTTAATCTGCACCGGCTCGTCGCTGCCTTCGAGGCAGATATCGCCCCGCGGCTCGTAGCTGTCGCCTTCGACGCGGTAGCAGCAGTCGGCGGTCACGATCGCTTTGACGGTCATTTCGTTCATCGTCAGGGTGCCGGTTTTATCCGAGCACACGACGGTCATCGCCCCGAGGGTTTCGACGGTCGGCAGCTTGCGGATAATTGCCCGCTGCCGCGCCATCGCCTGCACGCCGAGGGATAAAATAATCGAGATGATGGCCGGTAAACCTTCCGGTACCGCCGCCACCGCGAGGCTAATCAGCGACAGCAGCAGTTCGCCAAGCGGGATGTCGCGCAGCGCCAGGCTAAAGATGAACAGCGCGGCCATCATCGCGAGGATGATGACGAAAATCGCCTTTCCGAGCTTGTCCATCTGCACCAGCAGCGGCGTGCGGTGCTTCTCAATCCCCGCCATCATCTGGTTGATATGGCCGAGCTCGGTCTGCTGGCCCGTGGCGGTCACCACGCCCACGCCGGCACCGGCGCTGATGGTGGTGCCGGAGAACAGCATATTGGTGCGGTCGCCCAGCGGCAGTTCGCCCTGCAGCGCGTCGGTGGTCTTATCCACCACCGTCGACTCGCCGGTCAGGATCGCCTCCTCCACCCGCAGGCTGTGGGTTTCAATCAGGCGCATATCCGCCGGGACGCGGTCGCCGGCGCGCAGAATGACGATATCCCCCGGCACCAGCTCGCGGGTCGCCACGGTTTCATGCCTGCCGCTGCGCTGCACCCGCGCATCGCTGGAGAGCATGTTGCGAATGCCCTGCAGGGATTTTTCGGCGTTGCTCTCCTGCACGTGGCCAATCAGGGCGTTGATCACGGTGACGCCAAGAATTACCAGCGTATCCACCCAGTGGCCCATGATCGCGGTGAGCGCGGCGGCAGCCAGCAGGACAAAAATCAGGACGTCGTTAAAATGCGCGAGAAAGCGCAGCCAGCCCGGCTTGCCTTTCTTTTCCGGCAGCGCGTTAGGGCCCCAGGTTTTCAGGCGCTCTGCGGCCTGGGCGGCGGTCAGGCCCTCGACATGACTCTCTTGCTGCGCCAAAACTTCAGCCACGGTCTGCTGATAAGCCTGACGGGATGCGGCCTCGCCTGAAGGGGGCGTATTACGGGGATTTATCTTTTTGGTCAAAATAAATTTTCCTTATAAATTCCGTGAAGCGGAAAGCCTGAAATCATTTCTGGCCAATGAAAGATTATAATTTCACGGGATGCGCGAGATTATCCAGTGGCAATTTTTAATCTCTCGCAAAATTCAAAATATGTGTTAAGTTGTTTCTCAGACCAACTATTACAGAAGATTAATAAACCTATATTAAACGAGGGCCATTATGACTAAAATCTATCGCGGACGCCGCCTGGCGCTGTACGTTGTGCTGGCTATCCTGATTGCCACGCTGGTGGGCTACAGCACCTATAGTTTTGTAAAGGCGACGCTCTAATAATGACTTTAATTTACATTAAAGCGTTATTAAATTAATCACAAAAGTCTCGATTTAAATTAACAGGAAAATTAAAAATGAGGCATCAGATATAATACAGCGAAGGGTAAATAATAGCCGATGAAATAATATTGCGTTAAAGAATATTTTACCCGACAATATGTTTTTTAACTGACGATTAACAAGTAATGAAACATCCGCTTGAAACGCTGATCACCGCCGCCGGTATCCTGCTGCTGGCTCTGCTCTCCTGCCTGCTGCTGCCGGCCCCTTCCCTTGGGCTCACGCTAGCGCAGAAGCTGGTTGCGACCTTTCACCTGCTCGATCTCAACCAGTTCTACACCCTGTTGTTTTGCCTGTGGTTTTTAGCGCTGGGCGCGATTGAATACCTGGTGCTGCGCTGGGTCTGGCGCCGCTGGTTTTCCCTTGAGCGTTAGTCCGGTGAAATCGCGCATCCCCGCCACCAGCGCTTCGCACCACGCGGCATAGTCGTGGCCGCTGGAGGAGGGGTGGAAGCTGACGCGATAGCCTTTGTCACGCAGCACCTGCTCGAACTCCAGCGTATTGGCATAAATCCCGCCGTCCGGCCCCGAGGTCTCAAACTTGCCCGCCTGCAGCCAGAAGCGCACCGGATAGCGCGGCGACTGCTGGTACTGCCGCGTCAGCCAGCTCGCCAGCTCGCCCTTCGGCGCCCACCAGTACGACCCCGACAGGCTGAGCACGTTGGCAAACTGGCGCGGATAGCGTAGCGCCACCCATGAAGCGGCCAGGCCGCCGTAGCTTGAACCGGCGACCACGGTTTTTTGCCGCGTCGGGTTCAGCCCCTGCTGGCGCAGCCAGGGCAGCAGCTCGTGGGCCATAAAGTCGGCGAAGAAGGGATTGGGCGGCAGCTCTTTGGCCCGCCGCGGGTGGTCGAGGCTGTCGATAAACACCACGTTAATCGGCGGCAGCGCGTGGCTGGCGATCAGGCTATCGAGGACGTTGGCGAAGTGGTATTCATCCTGGTAGGTTTTGCCATCGAACAGCATCAGGGTCCAGCGCGCCGGCTGCGGCAGGCGCGGGCGATAGAGTGTCACCTCCCGGCTGTTGTGCAAAAAGTCGCTGTAGAGCTGATGGCGGGTCAAGGTGCCGTAGCGCAGCGGCTGCGCCATCCGCTGCGGGGTGCAGAAACGCGCCGGGTTGAGAGCCAGCAGCGAATAGCGGTTCCAGCGATCGCGGGCGGCGTTAACGCTGTGCGGATTCAGCGGATCGGCCTGGGCGCTGACCAGAATTGCCCGCCGCTGGTCGCGCGTGCTGCCGTCAATTACCGGCACGTCCGGCGCCAGCTTGTACTGCATCAGCGTATCCGCCGGGACCACGTAGCTGCGAAACCAAACGTCGGAGCTGCCGAGACGAAACAGCGGATCGTGATCGCCCGCCGGCGATCCCAGCAGAAACACGTTGCGGCTCGCCCCGCGCCACAGAAAGGTAACGCGCTTATGGCCGGCGTCCAGCGCCTCAACCATCGGCGTTCCCTCCTGCTCGCGCTCCTGCCAGAAGCCTGCCGTTGAGCCCCCCGCCGCCAGCTCCTTCGTCAGACGCTGCAGACGCGGGCTAACGGGGTCCAGAGGCTGGTTTTTTGCCAGCGCGGTCGTCTCCTTCATCCGCCACTGAAAGCGCCAGCGGGCTCCCTCTTCGCCGTGCAGCACCAGCGCCGAGGGGCGGTTGACCGGCAGAGAAAACAGCACCGTCTGCTCGCCGTCCGCCGGTCCGCCCGCCAGCAGCGTGCGCAGGCGGCGGTTGTGCTCATCCAGCAGGCGGGCATCCGTTACGCCTGAGAGGGTCGCGGTGACGTAGTTTTCCCCCAACGTCGGCAGGTCAAAACAGACCTCACCGCTGGCATCGAATTTTCCCTGCAGCTCTCCCTGCAGCGAGGGAGACTCGCAGTTCATTGCCGCCGCCGGTAGCGCGCTCATCCCCACCAGCAGACCACTCCATGCCATCTTCATTGCCCGATTATCCCTGTAAAAATTTGTTACCAACGCTAATGCAAATAGGAATGATTTGCAATAACATCTGGATGGTTGGTGATGAACGTTACATTTTCCCCTGGCGGAAAAACGGGTTTCTATGGCAATTAAAACCAAGGATGTAGCTAAAAATATGTTTAACAATAATAAGATAACTAAACTCTGGGTCACGGGTATGGCGCTGGCTTCCTGCGCGGGGCAGGTGCAGGCGGCGGAAGAGACGCTGGTGGTCACCGCGGGCAGCGGGGAAGATCCTACCGCGCCGCTGAAGGGCATCGTGGCGACAAAAACGCTCTCGGCTACCAAAACCGCCGCCGAGCTTATCAAAACTCCGCAGTCGGTCTCGGTGGTCACCCGCGATCAGATGCAGGCCCTCGACGTCACCTCGGTATCCCAGGCGCTGCGCTACAGCGCCGGCGTCTTTACCGAGTATCGCGGGTCGTCCAACCGCAACGACGAGGTCTTCGTGCGCGGCTTCAGCTACGTGCCAAAGTATCTCGATGGCCTGAGCTACGGCGCCACCGCCTCCTCGCAAACCGGCACCGTTGACCCGTGGCTGCTGGAGCGCGTGGAGCTGGTACGCGGCCCGGCCTCGGTGCTGTTTGGTCAGGTCAACCCCGGCGGGCTTATCAGCATGACCAGCAAACGCCCCACCGCCCAGCCGGTTCACGAGGTGCAGTTCCGCACCGGCAACAACCATCTCGCCGAAGGCGCCTTCGATTTCGGCGGCCCGCTGAGCGATGACGGCAGCCTGCTGTATCGCCTGAACGGTATCGCCCGCACGCAGAATAACCAGGTTGACGACTATAAAGAGACGCGGATGGCGATTGCGCCGGCGCTGACCTGGTATCCCAACCAGGCCACCCGCTTCACGCTGCTCACCAGCTATCAAAAAGATCCCGATGCCGGCTACCGCAACTTCCTCCCGCGCTACGGCACCGTCAGCAGCGTCGACGGGAGCTATATTCCGCGCGATTTTAACGTCAGCGATCCTAACTATGACCAGTCGTGGCGCGAACAAACGGCGATCGGCTATGAGTTTGAGCATCAGCTCAACGACACCTTTACGCTGCGCCAGAACGCCCGCTACGCCACCATCAAGCAGAAGTATCGCTATCTGGTGTACACCACCAGCGACGCCAACAGTTCGGTACTGTCGCGCCGCGCCCAGCGCGAGGAGCGCCAGACCGATGAGTTCGGCATTGATAACCAGCTTGAGGCGCAGTTTACCAGCGGCCAGCTGGCGCATACCGTCATCGGCGGGCTGGACTATAAGACCAGCAAGGATAAACAGTACCTCGGCCGCGCCGGCGGCGCGCAGTACGATATCGACTGGCGCCATCCGGCGTACGGCGTGAACGTCGACGAAAGTACCTTCAGCACCGCCAGCGACGAGCAGCAGAATCTCGACCAGGTGGGGGTCTACCTGCAGGATCAGCTGAGCTGGGAGAGCTGGGAGCTGCTGCTTTCCGGGCGCTACGACTGGGCGGAGGTGCGAACGACCGACTTTACCGACGCCAGCCGCAGCCAGAAAAACGACAGCAAGTTCACCTGGCGCACCGGCCTGCTCTACGCCTTTGATTTCGGCCTCTCTCCGTACATTAGCTACAGCACCTCCTTTGAACCTAACCTGCAAACCAACCGGGCGCCGGGGGTGGGTCCCTTCGACCCGAGCGAGGGCAAGCAGGTGGAGGTCGGCCTAAAGTATCAGCCAAACCAGAATGCGCTGATGACTCTCGCGATGTACGACCTGACGCAGAGCAACGTCGCCACCTACAACAGCGCGGCGGGCTGGTTTGAAAACAGCGGCAAGGTGCGCTCGAAAGGGATTGAGGCCGAGGCCCACGCCACGGTATTCGACAACCTGAACCTGATTGCCTCCTACACCTGGACCGACGCCGAAACCGTCAGCACCACCGTGGCGGGAACCGAAGGGAAAACGCCGGCGCGCATCCCGACGCATATGGCGTCGGCGTTCACCAGCTATACGCTGCCGGGCGGCGCGCTGAAAAGCCTGACCGCCGGGGTCGGCATGCGCTATATCGGCACCAGCTACGGTGATGCCAAAAACACCTTCAAGGTGCCGGCGGTGGATCTGTATGACGCCATGGTGAGCTATGAGTTAGGCGAGCTTAGCCCGCGCCTGCAGGGGGCGAAGGTGCAGTTTAACGTCAATAATATCGCCGATACCAAATACGTCGCATCCTGCGCCAGCGATAGCGCCTGTTTCTACGGTATTGGTCGGACGGTAACGGCGACGGTCAACTACGCCTGGTAAGAAAAGCATCCGCCGGTCTCCCCCGGCGGATGCGTCTCAATGCGCGCGGTGATGGTTTTCTTTGCGGTAGGCGCCCGGCGGCTGGTTAAACGTCCGGGTAAAGATGCGGGTAAAAGTCTGCTGCGAATCAAAGCCGTATTTCAGGCAGATATCGTAAACCCGCTGGTCGGTGTCGCGCAGGTCGCGCGCCGCCAGCCGCAGCTTACGCTCGCGGATATAGCGCCCCAGACTCTCCCCTTTATATTGTAAAAACAGTCGTTGCAGATGCCATTTTGAGTAACCGGAGTGGCGAGCAATATCGTCAATACGCAGCGGCTGATGCAAATTGTCATCAATCCACCCGACGATAGTCTCAATCACCTGAGCGGAAATAGTCATAAGTCCTCTCTCCTCTTAAACCACACTGGCGATTACCGCCACCAGGCATTAAATGATTGTGTCTTATCGGCGACCCAAACCGGCTCGCCCAGCATCGGCGTCAGCAAACGCCATGCCCGCTTTTCACTGGCCGCAGTCAGCCGTTTATAGGGGTCGTCCCAGCTGTGCTTTGCCAGCACGAAACGCCCGGCATGTCCCGGTAATACCGCGCGAGCGCCGAGATCGTCGGCTGCCTGCGCCGTCTCATCCGGCATCATATGAATATATTTCCAGTCCTGGTCGTACTGGCCGTTTTCCATAATCGCCAGATCTACCGCGCCAAACCGCTCGCCGATGGCCTTGAAATGCGGGCCGTAGCCGCTATCGCCGCTGTAGTAAATTTTCTGCTGCGGCGTCACCAGCATAAAGCTGGCCCACAGCGTCTGATTGCGCTTGAGTCCGCGCCCGGAGAAGTGACGAGCCGGCAGGACGTGCACGGTGAGCTCACCGCTGACCTTCACCGACTCGTTCCAGTCCGCCTCGCTGATAATCGCCCCGTCCATTCCCCAGTAGCGCAGGTGCGAGCCGACGCCCAGCGGCGTAACCACGCGCTTAACTTTCGGCATCAGCGCCCTGATGGTGGCGTAATCGAGATGGTCGTAGTGGTCGTGCGAGATAATCAGCAGATCGATTTCCGGCATCTGCTCCGCGCGCCACGGGTAGTCGCCCGGGAAGGCTTTATTGATAAACGAGAACGGTGCGGCATAGCTGCTGAAGACCGGGTCAATCAGGATGCGTTTGCCCGCCAGCTGCAAAAACCAGGAGGAGTGGCCGAGCCACACCATCGCGTCCTCCCCCGCCGGCAGGCTGGCAAGATCGGTATTGACCAGCGGCAGCGGCTGCTGCGGCCTGGCGTTTTCGCGTTTGGTCACCAGAAAATCCCACATCGCGGCCAGCATATTTTTCTGCCCGGTAAAGCTCGGCGTCGGCAGCTGGTTGTGAAACTGGCCGTCATGATAGTGCGGCGATTGTTCAACGAGGCTAAGCTGTGCGCCCTGTGGCGCCTTACCAAACCCGGCATTTAACACAAACGGTAAAGCTGTTGCTGAGGCTAATAACATGATGGCGACCACGCTGACGATGACAGGATTCATATTCGGACCAGGCGAAACCCTCTGACTGACCCAAAGGTTTTGCTATAAGACTTGATTATGAGTGAGTAAGCACTCATTATTAGGAAGAAGACGAAAGTCGTCAAGACGATTTTCAATTTTTGACATACACCGTTGCAGTGCCATCACCAGGCATGCTTAGATCCGGGTTTAATTACGTGTGAGGTAAAGCGCAGTGGCTCGTCCTAAGAGTGAAGATAAAAAGCAGGCGTTACTGGAGGCCGCAACCGCCGCCTTCGCCCAGTCAGGTATTGCCGCCTCAACGTCGGCCATAGCCCGCAGCGCGGGGGTTGCCGAGGGGACGCTGTTCCGCTATTTCGCCACCAAGGACGATCTGCTCAACGAGCTGTACCTCTCTATCAAATCGGGCCTGGTGGAGTCGATGGTTGCCGGGCTGACGCCGAACGAGACGCGGCCAAAAGAGAACGCGCGCAATATCTGGAACGGCTACATCGACTGGGGTATCCGCAACCCGATGGAGCACAAGGCCATCCGTCGAATGGCGCTTAGCGAAAGGATCACCGACGAAACGCGCACCCGCGTTAAAGAGATGTTTCCCGAGCTCAACAATATGTGCCAGCTATCGATCAAAGCTATCTTTCAGAGCGACGCCTATCGCGCCTTCTGCGACGCGCTGTTTCTGTCGCTGGCGGAAACGACCATCGAATTTGCCAGCCACGACCCGAACCGCGCCAGGGAGCTGATCGCACTCGGGTTTGAGGCCATGTGGCAGGCGCTGCATGAGGATACCGCCTGATGACCCCCGCCTCACTGCACGACAGCGCCCGGCGAATCGCGCTGACCTACCCGTTTACCGAGCACTGCTGGCCGTTCGGCCCGGAGTACGACGTGTTCAAAGTGGGCGGACGCATTTTTATGCTGACCACCCACGTTCGCGGCCGGGCGCTGGTGAACCTCAAGGCCGAGCCGCAAAAATCACTGCTCAATCAGGAGATTTATCGCAGCATTGAGCCGGGCTATCACATGAACAAGAAGCACTGGATTACCGTGGTTCCCGGCGCCGATATCAGCGAAGATCTGCTGGCGGAGCTGATTGACGATTCGTGGAACCAGGTGGTGAACAAACTGCCGAAAAAGGTCCAGCAGCGGCTGCGCCCTGAATGATTTTCAGCGCAGCGCGATAAGTGTTATCGCATTTTTGTCTCTTATCATTTCCCCGGCATCGCTGTACTCTTCCTTCACTGAACGCTCCGTAAGGGGCTGTAAACTCAAATTATCTTGAGATCAAACCTGAGGAAGAGTTATGGATATCGTTGCCGTCGCCCTAAAACGCTACTCCACCAAGGCATTTGATGCCAGCAAGAAACTGACCGCAGACCAGGCGGAAAACCTGAAAACGCTGCTGCAGTTCAGCCCGTCGAGCACCAACTCCCAGCCGTGGCACTTTATCGTTGCCAGCACCGACGAAGGCAAAGCGCGGGTGGCGAAGGCGGCCAGCGGCACCTACGTGTTCAACGAGCGTAAAATTCTCGATGCGTCCCACGTGGTTGTTTTCTGCGCCAAAACCGAGCTGGACGATGCCTGGCTGGAGCGCGTGGTCGACCAGGAGGAGGCCGACGGCCGCTTCGCGACGCCGGAAGCCAAAGCGGGTAACCACAAGGGCCGCACCTTCTTCGCCGATATGCACCGCAAAGATCTAAACGACGCCAGCCACTGGATGGGCAAACAGGTCTATCTGAACGTCGGCAACTTCCTGCTCGGCGTCGCCGCGATGGGCCTCGATGCGGTGCCGATCGAAGGCGTCGATTTCGCCATCCTGGATGCTGAGTTCGGCCTCAAGGCGCAGGGCTATACCAGCCTGGTGGTGGTGCCGGTTGGCCATCATAGCGTCGAAGATTTCAACGCCGCGCTGCCAAAATCACGCCTGCCGCAGACGACCACCATTACCGAAATTTAATCGCCCCCGGCACGCCGCTCGCCGGCGTGCCAGATTCTTTCCGCGTAGCGGCCGAGCACGGCCAGCGACGCCGCCAGAATCAGGAAGAACACCACCTTATGCATGCTCCCCCAGAAATACTCGAAAAAGCGGGTATAGAGATTTATGGCGAGGAACGTCAGGCCAAACCCCCGCAGCATGCCGTCATCGGTTTTGAGGCTAATAGCGATACTGAGAGCCGCCGCCACGCCAAACAGCAGCGCCCACGGCAGCAGCTGCGTCGGCGAAAGACCGTACCAGCTATCCAGATCGTGGTTGCCAAAAATCGACAAAATCCATAGCGCAATAAACAGATAGGTCAGGCCCGTCGCCTTGCTGACGCTAAACAGCCGCCGCTGGCGCAGCCGCTTTTGCAGCGCAAAACAGAGCGCCAGCAGCGCGCCGCCAAACAGCACGAAGCGAATCGGGTAGCTCATACCCAGCCAGTAAGCGCCCCACCCTGATACATAGCCGGTTTCCGCCCCGAACCAGTTGCCGAGCGCCAGCAGAAAAAATAGCCATACCAGTCCGGAGCGGCCGATGTAGCCAATGGCGCCGTAAATTGCGCAGCCGACGAGGAACAGCGGGGCAATATGGCCGCTGCCGTCATCCAGCCGCACGCCGAGCTGCCAGAGCGCCACCGCGGTAAACACAACGCCGGTAAAGAGGATCGCCTCGGTGCTGTAGTGCCACTGCGCTTCTCGCCGCTGGCGGCGAAAGCCCCAGGCATAACACGCCAGGGCAATCACCGTCGGCAGGGCAATACGCGCCAGCGCCGAGTCGCTGAACAGGCTCACCAGCCAGGCGATCGCGTCGCTATCGGCGAACAGGCTGCCCAGCGCAATGAGCAGGCAGGCCAGCGCCGTCCAGAAGGCGTAGCGGCTCAGGCGCTGCCAGTCGAAGGGGGAACGAACTAGATGCGCGTTTAAATGCTGCTGCATCCGCTCGTCGATAACGTTATCTTCCCGCCAGCGGCTCACGGCCGCGCGAATAATCTTTTCCTGTCTGCGCGTCACTTTCATTGATAGTCATATCCCTACGGCAATATCGCGTCAGTATGACACGGAAAGCGCGCCGCGGCCTGCCGGCACGGAGCGGCGGCAGGCGAAGCCCTCTCAGCCCTGATTGTCCAGCCACGCCAGCGCCCGCTCTCCGGCCTCATCCATCGGCAGATAGACCAGCAGCCGCGAGCCGTTGCGCGGCGCCGAGTACCAGTACATCTGCTGCAGGCTAAAGCGTCCCAGCTGCGGATGGTTGAAGTTCTTCACCTGATTCTCCACGCCGCGGACCTCGTAGCGCTGGTGCCACAGTGACTCAAACTCCGCCGAGGCGGCGAAAAATCGCGCCAGCTTATTTTCCCACAGCGGATCGCCTCGATGCTCGGCCATCGCCGCGCGGAAATAGGAGACAAAGGTCGCCAGCACGTCGCGGTTTTCAATCCGGCTGCGCCAGGTTTCGTTGGTCAGATACAGGTAGATGCAGTTGCGGTCCTCTTCCGGGAGGCTCGCAAAATCGAGGCCCATCAGGCGGCAGAAGCTCTCGTTCCACGCCACGATATCGAAGTTCGGCTTCTGGATACTGGCCGGCTGCGGCATCAGGCTGTCGAGCATCCGCCGGGTGCCGGGGCTTATCCCTTCGCACACCGTCACCTGCGCGGTTTCCGGCGGCGTCACTCCCGCCAGCACGAACAGGTGCCGGGTCTCCAGCGGGCTGCACTGCAGCGCATTCGCCACCGCAACCAGCACCGATTCCGAGGGGTTAACGTCCCGCCCCTGCTCCAGCCAGGTGTACCAGGTGACGCCGACGTCAGCGAGCATCGCCACCTCTTCGCGGCGCAGGCCGGGCGTACGCCGCCGCCCGACGCGCGGCAGGCCGAGACGCTGCGGATCGAGGCTCTCGCGGCGGGCGCGCAGAAAGGCGCCCAGCTGCTTACGGCTGTCGTCGGGCGCGACCGGCAGCGGCGCGCGTTGCGGCATTACGGTCATATGACCTCCAGCATGGTAGTGCCAATACCAGTATAAGCAGGAACTGGTACCCGTTTAATTTATCGTTGATGCTACGACCATCCGCTGAATGACGCAATGGAGAGATCCAATGAATTCGTCTGCTGTTTCACCCGGCCGCGCCGGTTTATTTCTGCTGTTGACCGGTCAGATGCTGCCGCTGATCGATACCTCGATCACCAACGTCGCGCTGGATTCCATCACCCGCTCGCTGGACGCCAGCGCCACCCAGCTGGAGCTGATCGTCGCGCTCTACGGCGTCGCCTTTGCGGTGTGCCTCGCGATGGGCAGCAAGCTCGGCGATAACTACGGTCGCCGGCGCCTGTTTATGTGGGGCGTGACGCTGTTCGGCGTCGCCTCTCTGCTCTGCGGGATGGCCAGCTCCATCGGCGAGCTGCTGGCGGCGCGTACACTACAGGGCGCCGGGGCGGCGCTGATCGTCCCGCAGATCCTCGCCACCCTGCACGTCACCCTGAAGGGCAGCGCCCACGCGCGCGCCATCAGCCTCTACGGCGGTATCGGCGGGATCGCGTTTATCGTCGGCCAGATGGGCGGCGGCTGGCTGGTCTCGGCGGATATTGCCGGGCTGGGCTGGCGCAACGCGTTCTTTATCAACGTGCCGATCTGCCTGCTGGTGCTGGCCTTTAGCCAGCGCTACGTGCCGGAAACGCGGCGCGAAGGCCACTCGACAATCGACTGGCAGGGCACCTTCAGCCTGGCGCTGATCCTCTGCTGCCTGCTGTTCCCGATGGCGCTGGGGCCGGAGCTGCACTGGCCGTGGACGCTGCAGCTGATGCTGGCGGCGGTGCTGCCGCTGCTGGTATGGATGCGCGCGAGCGCGCTGCGCAAACAGCGCCGCGGCGAGCAGGCGCTGCTGCCTCCGCGCCTGCTCAGACTCACCAGCATTCGCTTCGGCATGGCCACCGCCCTGCTGTTTTTCAGCGCCTGGTCCGGGTTTATGTTCTGCATGGCGCTGACCATGCAGGCCGGTATGGGCATGGCGCCGTGGCAGTCGGGCAACAGCTTTATCGCCCTTGGGGTGGCCTATTTCGTCTCCGCGCTGTACGCGCCCAAGCTGATTGCCCGCTACAGCATGGGGCGGATTTTGCTGATCGGCCTGACGGTGCAGATTATCGGCCTGCTGCTGCTGATGGCGACCTTTTATCACTTCGGCATCCGCACCTCGGCCCTGGCGCTGGTGCCCGCTACCGCGCTGGTCGGCTACGGCCAGGCGCTGATCGTCAACAGCTTTTACCGTATCGGGATGCGCGACATTAGCGCCAGCGATGCCGGAGCCGGCAGCGCGATCCTCAGCACCCTGCAGCAGGCCTCGCTGGGGCTCGGCCCGGCGCTGCTCGGTTCGCTCTTTTTGGCCCTCGCCCGGCGCAGCGGCGGCGACTACGCGCTGGCGCTGATCGACTTTCTGGCGGTTGAGGTGGTGATGATGCTGCTGCTCGGCGCCATCGCCCTGCGCCTGCGCCATCATCTGAATATTCGCCCGCTGGTTGCCGCCTCATAATTCATCGGCGCGTAGCCGGAGATTTGCATAATAGACATCCAGCGGTCATCATAACCGCTGGATGTAAAGGAGACGTTATGCAGGAATTAATATCGCAAATCGCCGCAGCCGGCATCAAAATTACCCCGACAACCTCGCTCATTATTATCTTCGGCATTATTTTTCTGACCGCCATTGTGGTTCATTTAATATTGCACAAGGTGGTACTGAGGACCTTCGAAAAGCGCGCGCAGGCCAGCAGCCACCTGTGGCTACAGATCATTACCCAGAACAAGCTGTTTCATCGGCTGGCTTTTACCCTTCAGGGTATTATCGTCAACGTGCAGGCGGTATTGTGGCTGCAAAAAGGCAGCGAAGCCGCGGAGATATTAACCACCTGCGCTCAGCTGTGGGTGATGGTATATGCCCTGCTGTCCTTCTTTTCGCTGCTGGACGTAGTGTTCAACCTCTCGCAAAAATTCGCCACCGCATCGCAGCTGCCGCTGAAGGGCATATTCCAGGGCATAAAGCTGGTCAGCGCCATTATCATCGGGATTCTGGTGATTTCGCTGCTGATTGGCCAGTCGCCGGCCATTCTGATTAGCGGTCTTGGCGCCATGGCCGCGGTCCTGATGCTGGTGTTTAAGGACCCGATTCTCGGCCTGGTGGCAGGTATCCAGCTCTCCGCCAATGACATGCTCAAGCTCGGTGACTGGCTGGAGATGCCGAAATACGGCGCCGACGGCGCGGTTATCGATATCGGCCTGACGACGGTCAAAGTCCGCAACTGGGATAACACCATCACCACCGTGCCGACCTGGTCGCTGGTTTCGGACTCCTTTAAGAACTGGAGCGGCATGTCGGCCTCCGGCGGTCGCCGAATTAAGCGCAGCCTGAATATTGACACCACCAGCATCCATTTTCTCGATGAGCAGGAGCAGCAGCGTTTAGTCCAGGCGAAGCTGCTGAAACCCTATATGGACTCGCGGCATGAGGAAATCAGCCTGTGGAATCAGCAAAACGCCGCCGATCGCTCGGTGCTGAACCTGCGCAAGATGACCAATATCGGCACCTTCCGCGCCTATTTGCAGGAGTATCTCCGCAACCATCCGCGGCTGCGTAAAGATATGACGATGATGGTGCGCCAGCTGGCCCCGGACGCCAACGGCCTGCCGATTGAGATCTACTGCTTCACCAGCACCGTGGTGTGGGCGGAGTATGAGAGCATTCAGGCCGATATTTTCGACCACATCTTCGCCGTGGTCGACGAGTTTGGCCTGCGCATTCACCAGTCGCCTACCGGCAACGACATTCGCTCGCTGGCCGGGCGTATCGGCGCCTGACCTCAGGTACTGGCGCGGGTAATCACGCGCCAGTCCATCATCACCCGCTCGGCTTGCGCCGTCGGGTTATCAATTTTCTTCAGCAGCAGGGTGACCGCCGTGCGGCCAATATCGCGCGACGGCTGCTCAACGGTGGTCAGCTGCGGCGAGACCATCTCCGCCAGCTCGGTGCCGTCAAAGCCGATCACCGCGATATCTTCCGGCACCCGCAGCCCGGCCTGGGCAATGGCCCGCAGCGCGCCGGCGGCCAGCGAATCCGCCACCGCAAAAACCGCATCAGGCCGCTCTTTCGCCGCCAGCAGGCTTTCCATCGCCGCCTTTCCGGCCGCCGCGCTGAGATCGCTGGCGTAGGCCACCTGCTGATAGCTGAGATCCCGCACGTGCAGCACGCTTTTATAGCCGCGCTCGCGCAGGCGGGCGTAGCGATAGCTCAGGTCGTGGTTGATCAGGGCGATTCGCTGGCGACCGCTCTGCGCCAGGCGCAGCACCGCCCCCTGCGCCGCGTCAAGATCGTTGATCCCCACGCAGGAGATATTGCCGGCGTCGGCGTATTCGGCGCACTGCACCCACGGCGCGTCGCCGATAAGCGTGGTCAGCTCCGGCAGGCTGGCGAGCGCGTTCATCGTAATCACGCCATCGACCATTTTCCCGGAGAGCAGCTGCAGCCCGGAGGTCGATCGCGCCAAATCGGAGCCGGAGTGGCAGAGCAAAATACGATACCCGTGCTTTTCGGCCTCCTCTTCTATCCCCTTCACCACCTCAGCGCAAAAGGGATTGGCGATATTTGAGACCATCACCAGGATCATGTAGCTGCGGGCGGTGCGCAGCTGGCGGGCCAGCAGATTGGGCTGATAGTTGCTTTCCGCAATTGCCTGCAGCACGCGCTCGCGGTTTTTCGCTTTAACGGTCTCGCTGTTGTTGAGCACGCGCGATACCGTCGCCACCGAGACGCCCGCCAGACGAGCAATTTTCTGAATTGACATAGGGGCTGCACTTCCTGCGATAAGCGTAATATGACGCAGGCTATCATAAATGAGCGTGCCGCAGGCATCCAGCATCGTCGGGAGCGGCGCGATGGCCCGCCCGGGGCGTAAAATCCTTCGCCGGGCTAGCCGCGGTGAAAACTATCAATTATCAGGGCTCTTATCTTCGACCGTTTACGCTGTCTTTTTTTTATGCAAAATAGGGCTCAAAGAAGACGCCAGCGGTGCGTTAGCTGCGCCTTCGATAAATATATAATTATTATATTTTCAATAAGTTAATAAACTCATAATTAGGGATGATGTTACCAATGAAATTAAAATCAACGATTATCGCTCTCGGCTGCGCGGCGGCCCTTCTTTCCGGCTGCAGCGCCTCAAAGCCTTCGCCCGAACGCCACGCCTACTATTTTGTCTCCCACCGCTCCGATTTTGTCGGCGGCAACTTTGCCGTCAATGTCCAGGATAATTACCGCTTAAATCTGCCGACGTTCAGCAAAATCTATCAGCTCGGCAAAGCGGATCGCGCGGCGGGAATGAGTGAAAGCGATGCCAGAAGCCGGGCCGAGCAGATTAAGCAGCAGGCCAGCCAGGGGACGAAGACCGAGCACTCTTTTGACGGTAAGGCGGACGATAAGTGGAGCTCATCGATGGAGGATAAGGACGCCCGGCTGTTTGGCCGCGAGCTTTCCGGTGCTTATCTCGATGGTTATCTCGGCGTGAAATAGCCCGGCAGTGCGCCACCCGAGGTGGCGCATCTCCCTCGCTACCGCTCTACGCTGACCCAGCGCTGCTGCTGATGGCTGCGCAAAATAGCCTCAACGATATACATCACGTCCGCCCCTTCATAAAACGAAGCGAACCGCCGGGAGCGCGCATCCGGCATCGCCCCGGCCCGCACCGCCTGGTAGAAGCTCAGCATCATGTTTTTGAAGGCGTCCGGCCAGCCCTCAATGTGGCCGGCGGGGAAGTGGGCGCTGGCGGCAACGTCGCGCTGCATCAGGGAGGGGTCATCGCTGAAGGTCTGATTGGGCCGGTCGCGCTGGCCGACCCACAGCCGCTGGGGGATCTCCTGATCCCACGCCAGGGCGCAGGCGCTGCCGCTGATTTCAACCGTCAGCTGATTCTTCCTGCCGGCGCTCACCTGCGAGACGCTGAAGCAGCCTTTACTGCCGTCATCAAAGCGTACCAGCACCGATCCCCGGTCTTCGGTATCCACCGCCCGCTCCTCGTCGCCCCGACCGTCGCCCTGCTGGCTGAAGGTGGCATCGCCCTGCAAAGCCGCCCGGCGGGTCGGCCACACCGTCGAGAGGTCGGCCATGACCTCGGTGATGCGGCGTCCGGTCATAAACTGCACCGTATCGCACCAGTGCGAGCCGATATCCGCCATCGCCCGCGACGCCCCGCCCAGCGCCGACTCCACCCGCCAGTTGTAATCGGTTTGCAGCAGCATCCAGTCCTGCAAATAGCTGCCGTGCGCCGAAAACAGCCGCCCGACCAGCCCCTCACGGATCATGCTGGCCGCCTGCTGGACCATCGCAAACTGGCGGTAGACAAAGCTTACGCCGTGCACCACCCCGGCCTTTTCCGCCAGCGCCACCAGCTCGTGGGCCTCTTCCGGTCGCATGCACAGCGGCTTTTCCGAGAAGACGTGCAGCCCGGCGCGCAGGATCTGGCGATTAATCTCAGCATGCAGATGGTTCGGCGTGCAGTTGTGCACCACCTGCAGGCCCGGATGCGCCAGCAGGTCTTCGACGCTGCCGTAGGCATGGGCCACGTTCAGCTGCCGGGCCTTCTGCTCGGCCTGCGCCAGGCTGTGGTCGCCCAGCGCCACCACCTCAATATCGCCCACCCGGCGCAGCGCCTCAATATGCGCCGGACCGATAAACCCGCTGCCGATAATGCCAACCTGGATCATCCCTGGACCTCGCTTCCGGCGGCAAAATCATCAAACGCGCGCCCGGAGGCCGGAATGATATGGCGGCGGATAAACTCGCTGCCCTCGCGGGCGCCGGCCTCCGCCTCTTTCAGGCAGCATTCCCACTCCAGCACCGCCCAGCCGGCATAGCCGTACTCGGTGAGCTTGCTAAAAATCCGCTTAAAATCGATCTCCCCGTCCCCCGGCGAGCGGAAGCGCCCCGCCCGCTGAAGCCAGTTCTGGTAGCCGCCGTAAACGCCGCAGCGGCCGTCGCGGCGGAACTCCGCGTCCTTGACGTGAAAGGCTTTTATCCGCTGATGATAGATGTCGATATAGGCCAGGTAGTCCATCTGCTGCAGATGAAGATGGCTGGGGTCGTAGAGCATATTGCAGCGCGGATGGTTATCCACCAGCTGCAGAAAACGCTCGAAGGTCACGCCATCGTGCAGATCTTCCCCAGGATGAATTTCGTAGCACAGATCCACTCCCTGCTGGTCAAAGCCGTCGAGGATCGGCCGCCAGCGGCGGGCCAGCTCGCTAAACGCCTCCTCGAGCAGCTGCGGGTTGTGCGGCGGCCAGGGGTAAAAATAGGGCCACGCCAGCGCCCCGGAGAAGGTGGCGTGCGCCGTCAGGCCTAAGCGCCCGGAGGCGATCGCCGCCTGCTGCAGCTTTTCGCAGGCCCAGCGCTGCCGCGCCTGCGGATTTCCGCGCAGCGCGGGGGGCGCGAAGCCGTCAAACGCCGCGTCGTAGGCCGGATGTACCGCCACCAGTTGCCCTTCCAGATGCGTAGAGAGCTCGCTAATCACCAGCCCGTGCGCCGCCAGCCGTCCCTTAACCTCGTCGCAGTAGGTCTGGCTCGCCGCCGCCTGCTCGAGGTCAAAGATAGCCGGATGGTTGCACGGGATCTGCAGCGCCCGATAGCCCAGCCCCGCGGCCCACTCCGCCAGCCCGTCGAGGGTGTTAAACGACGGCTGCGTGCCGATAAACTGCGCCAGAAAGATGCCCGGCCCCTTGATAGTTCTCATCACCACCTCCGAAAAAATTAGCGCGGCTCTTTCTCGTTATACTGGAAAGAGAAAAGGAAAATCAGTGCGATAACCGCCGCCGCAACCGCCGGGATCCACCAGAAGGTGACCCACGCCTGCGGTACGGCCTGTCCGGCAACCAGCTGGTTATACAGCGCGCCGGAGATTTGCGAACCGAGCAGCATGCCGATGCCGTAGGTGAACATCACGATCATGCTCTGCGCCTGGCCTTTTACCTTCTCCCCCGCCACCCGGTCGGTATAGATAAAGCCGACGACGAAGAAAAAGTCGTAGCACACGCCGTGCAGCAGGATGCCGAGATAGAGCAGGAAGCGCCCCTCTTCGCTGACGCCGAGGGCAAAGAAGGCGTAGCGCACGAACCACGCCAGCATCCCCACCAGCAGCATATATTTCACCCCGAGGCGGCGGAACAGCAGCGGGATCACCAGCATAAAGACGATTTCCGACATCTGGCCGAACGACATCGCGGTGCTGACGTCAGCCACGCCGGCATCCGCCAGGTATGAGGCGGTGTAGGCGTAGTAGGTCCCCAGCGGAATGGAGATCAGCGTGGCGCACAGGCAGAAGATAAAGAAGTGGCGCGTTTTCAGCAGCGCAAAGGCGTCGGCACAGAGCAGATCGCGCAGCTTTACCGGCATCCCCTTCGCCGGCGCCGGCGTATGGGGCAGCGTCAGGCTGTAGAGCGCCAGCACCACCGAGCACAGCGCCGCAAGGCTGAAGATGGCGGTGGTGTTGGAAATACCGGTCACCCCGATGCAGATCCCGGCGATAATCCAGCCGATGGTGCCGAAGACGCGCACCACCGGAAAGGTTTTATCGACGTTCGCCAGGCTGTGGAAAGCGATATTATTGGTCAGCGCCAGCGTCGGCATATAGCACAGCGTATAGCCAAACAGCAGGCCGATCAGCAGCGCGCCGTTTTGCGCGACAAGCGCCTGCGGGACAAACCACAGAATCGCCGCCCCCGCCAGGTGCATCACCGCCATCACCTTCTGCGACGGGAAGAAGCGATCGACCAGCATCCCCAGCACAAACGGCGATAAAATGGAGGCAATCGGCCCGGCGGAGAACGCATCGCCGATCAGCAGCGCCATATCGTAGCGCGTCATCACCAGGCCGAGGGTGACCGACCAGCTCCCCCAGATAAAGAACTGCATAAACATCATTAACGACAGGCGCGGCACCAGAAACCGGTGCTGCACGCGAACACTTTCACGACCTTCAGCTGTTGATACCATTTTGACCGCCCTCAAAAAGTAATCGATTACAAAACCGCTCAATTAACAAAGTAATCGATTACAAAATGAAGATCCTTAAGCAAATGCGCTAAGCGCGAAGAAGATCACAATAAAGGATTACGGCTCCGTCGGACGACGGAGCCGCGGGCGTTACGCCGGACGGCGCAGCAGCTTGAAGACCACAAACAGGAACAGGATCCACACCGGCAGCAGAACGGCCGACAGGCGCATTCCGTCGATCGTGCACATCAGCACCAGAATCAGCCCCAGGAAGGCGATACAGAGATAGTTTCCGCCTGGCGCCAGCAGCGCTTTGAACTTCGACTCGCGTCCCTTACGACGCTGCGCGGCGCGGAATTTCAGATGCGCCATGCAGATCATTATCCAGTTCAGCAGCAGCGTCGCCACCACCAGCGCCATCAGCAGGCCCAGCGCCTTTTGCGGCAGCAGGTAGTTGAGCAGCACCACCAGGGAGGTGATCACCCCGGAGAGGATCAGCGAGTTGACCGGCACGCCGCGCTTGCTGACCCGGGCGAGAAACTTCGGCGCGTTGCCCTGCACCGACAGGCCGAACAGCATCCGGCTGTTGGAATAGACGCCGCTGTTGTAAACCGACAGCGAGGCCACCAGGATGACGAAGTTGAGCGCGGAAGCCACCACGTTGCTGTCGAGATTATGAAAAATCATCACGAACGGGCTGCTGTCAGATTTCACGTCCACCCACGGGTAGAGCGCCAGCAGCACCACCAGCGAACCGATATAGAACAGCAGGATACGGTAGACCACCTGGTTCACCGCTTTCGGAATGCTCTTTTCAGGATTCTGCGCTTCCGCGGCGGTGATACCGATAAGCTCCAGGCCGCCAAAGGAGAACATAATCACCGCCAGCGACATCACCAGGCCGTGCCAGCCGGTAGCCAGAAAGCCGCCGTGACGCCACAGGTTATCGAATCCCGCCTTGCTGCCGCCGTGGCCGCCGAACAGCATCCACAGGCCGAAGCCGATCATCCCGACAATTGCCAGCACCTTAATCAGCGCGAACCAGAACTCCGCCTCGCCGTACAGGCGCACGTTCACGAGGTTAACGGCGTTGATGATAATAAAGAAGACCGCGGCCCACACCCAGGTCGGCACGTCCGGCAGCCAGTACTGCATGTAGATGCCGGCGGCGGTCAGCTCCGCCATGCCCACCAGCACGAACATGACCCAGTAGTTCCAGCCGGAAAGAAAGCCGGCAAACGGGCCCCAGTATTTATAGGCAAAGTGGGCAAACGAGCCGGATACCGGCTCTTCAACAACCATTTCGCCAAGCTGGCGCATGATCAGAAAGGCGATGATCCCGGCGACGGCGTAGCCAATCAGAACCGCCGGTCCCGCCATTTGAATCGCCGGACCAATGCCGAGAAACAGGCCGGTGCCGATAGCGCCGCCGAGGGCGATGAGCTGGATATGTCGGTTCTGTAAACCGCGATGAAGCGTCGGGCCGCCGTGTTCTACGGTATCCGACTGAGTTGACGCGTCTTTCACGTCGATCCCCTGTCATTTTTAGTGAAGGGGCACCTTTTACACTTATGCTCGCCCGACTTCAAGCCGCAGATGCGTTTGTTGCCGGCGACGAGGGGCGAGCCGTCCGGGCCCGCCCCGCGCTTTGGCCTTAGAAATCGTAGCTCATCGATACGCGAACGGTGCGCGGATCGCCCACCGACAGGTAGGTGCCGGAATCATCGACGCCGGACCAGTACTTCTCGTTGGTGACGTTGGTCACCCCCGCACGCCAGACCATTTCGTTACCATCGGCGTTGAGGCGCATGCGGTAGCGCACGCCCAGATCGAGGGTGGTATAGCTGTCGAGCTTCTTCGTATTCGCCGCATCGGCGTACTGCGAACCGGTGTGGTTAACGCGAGCGGTGGCCGTCAGGCCCTCGACCGGCTTGATGTCATACTCGGCCCCCAGCACCGCATAGAAGCGCGCCACGCCAACCGCGTCTTTTCCGTCGTTGACGCCCTTAGCCGTTTTGGTCTGCTCGGGATCGAGCCACTGCGTGCTGCCGTTGAGGCGCAGCCCCAGCATCGGCTCACCGAAGACGTTCAGCTCGGCGCCGCGGTTGCGCTGTTCGCCGTCCAGCCCGTAGTAGCCGTTAGCATCGGAAATCGCGTTCGGCTTTTTGATTTGAAACAGCGCCAGCGACCCGCCGACGGTGCCGTAGTCAACCTTCACGCCCACTTCATCCTGCTTCGAGTGCGCGATCCCGGTGCTCTGCCCGGCGTTGACGGCGGTATTCGGCGCCACGCTGCCCGGCTGCAGCGCTTCGGTATGGTTGGCGTACAGCGACAGCGTTTCCCACGGCTTGTAGACGAGGCCCACGGTCGGCGTCCAGCGGCTTTGGGTATAGAGTGAAGCGGGGTCCTCCACGCCGGTTTTATTGCTGTAGTTACGCACCACCACCTTCTGATGACGGGCGGCGGCGGTCAGCAGCACCTTATCGTTAAAGAAGCCCAGCGTATCGCTCAGCAGCCAGCCCTGAGTGCGGCTGCGCGAGGTGGTCAGGGGGTCGAAGTAGTTGCCGCCAAACAGGGTGTTATCCGGCATCGGCACACCGTGATTGTCATAAATATTGGTGGTCGGGTTTTTCGTCGACATCCGCCACGCGGTTTTATCGCGCTTGATCTGCGCCGAGTAGCCGACGTTGACCTGATGGGAAATCGCGCCGGTGTTGAAATCACCGCGCACGCCGCCCATACCGCTGAAAGCGTCGATAATCCGGTTGGTGTCCAGGCGTCCGGCGGTGGCGTCGCCGTTTTCATTCAGCAGCTTCGCGGTGCTGTAGGTGCCGGTCTCGTGCGCGTGCTGGCCGCCGAGGGAGCCGTACAGCGTCCAGCTGTCGCTGAGATCGTATTCCGCCTTCGCCATCCCGAATTCGTTCTCGATATCGCTATAGCCCCACTTCTGGCCGTAGTTTTTGCGGTTATCCGGCACCGCGGGCACGAAGTCAACGCCGCTGACGTTCACCCCCATCTCGCCGCCGTGGAAGGTTTTTTTCTGGTAGCCAAAGTCGAGCGATGAACGGAAGCGGTCGCTGCGGTAGTCCAGCCCCAGGGAGGCCAGCGTCGTACGACGGCGGTCGTTTTCCACCGCCGCTTCGCCTTCGCGATGCACCAGGTTGACGCGCGCGCCGAACTGGTTGTCATCGCCAAAACGACGGCCGAGGTCGAGGCTGCCGCCGACCTGAGAATCGGAGGTATAGTCGACGCCCACCCTGGCGGTTGGGATATCCTCAGCCCGCTTCGGCTCAAGGTTGATCATCCCGCCGACGCCGCTGCTGGCCGCGCCGTTGAGCAGGCCGTTGGCGCCCTTGAAGACCTCTACCCGCTCCAGCATCTGGGTATCCATCACCTGACGCGGCACCACGCCAGCGAGGCCGCCCATGGTCATGTCGTCGCCGTCGAGCTTAAAGCCGCGAATGCGGTAGGTTTCGGCAAAGTTACCGTAGCCCTGCACCGTCTGGATCCCGGCATCGTTGCTGACCACGTCGGCAATGGTGCGCGCCTGCTGGTCCTGAATCAGCTTTGCGGTGTAGCCGATGACGTTAAAGGGGACGTCCATCGCCTTTTGTTCACCGAGCATGCCCAGCCGGCCGCCGTGGGCAATCTGCCCGTCGAGGAAGGCCGGCACCACCAGATCGCCGCCGGCTTTAAAATCGCCGCCTTCGCTCGCCTGGACGACCATAACCTCTTCGTTTTTTTTGCCGGCGCTGGCGTCGTCCGCCGCCGCAGCGCCCTGGGCGATGGCGCCAATCGTTAACGCCAGCAGCGTTTTACGCAGCGGGAAGGATGAAGTATGAGTGACGTGCATAATATGTCCCGTGGAGGAGAAAAAGTGAAACAAAGGGCCCGCTGGCGGGCCAATTTTAGTTATTGATTCGCCAGGTCGAGGCGGACAACGCTGTCCGGGCCTTTGGTCGAATGATCTTTATTAAACGGCTGCTTGACGGTCACGAACAGCGTCTGACCATCGGCTGAGAGCAGCAGGCTGTTGGGGTTAGCCGGGATATCCCACTGACGCTTCTGCGCATAGCTGGTGCCGTCGAGGCTGATGACCTTGCCGGACTCGCGCTGGGAGATATAAATCTCATTGCGTTTCGGGTTGAACAGCACCGCCAGCGAGTCGCCCACGTCGAGCTGCTTAATCACCTTGCCGCTGTGAATATCCAGCACCAGGGTGGTTTTCGCTTTCGAGTTATCGGTGACGAACAGGCGGCCGGTTTCGCTATCTTCGGCAATATTCAGCAGCAGCGCCGGCTTGTCGCCCAGCGGCTTCCAGCGCTGCTCAACGCGGTTATTGCGCGGGTTGATAACGAGGATCTCTCCGCCGCCGTTGGCCGCGTACAGGCGCCCGGTTTGCGCGGAATAGTGCAGGCCGGTCATCCATTTGCCGGTGTTTTTAATCCGCGTTTTCAGCTTCAGCGTGTTGGCGTCAACCACCCAGATTTGCGCCGGGTCGGCAACCGCACCCACGTAGAGAGTGTCGTTCAGCAGCAGGATCTGGCGCGCGCCGTACGGCAGGCCTTTATCGTTGCGCTCGCTAAACAGCAGGCGCTTTTTGACTTTGCCGGTAGCGGTATCAATGGCGCTGATGCCGCCGTCGAGGGAGTTGGTGACGAACAGCGTTGCGCCATCCGGCGATATCTGGACGGCAAAGTTTTTCAGGTCGGTGTAGCTCAGGCCGATGGTCTTCAGGGTTTTCGGGTCGAGCTTATAGACCGCCCCGCCCTGCACGTCTTTAAAACCTTCGGCGCTGGCAACGTACAGCGCATCGCCTTTCGGGCTCAACGCCATTTCATAGAGGCCTTCAGCCAGCTCGCGCTTCAGCGGCTGCGCCGCGGTAACAGCGGCGGCGCTTTCGACAGCCGGTTGAGCAGCGGGAGGTGTATGGGTAGCGGCGCAGCCGCTTAGGACCGCAGAGATAGCCAGCGCGAGGGCCGGAATAGCGTATTTCACAGGAGGAATCCTTTACATAATCAATGACCTGATGGTAGCTCCTGGCCGATATTTTTTGCTTCAGCCTTGCCGTACCGAGCCCCACCCTACGCCTTCGCTGTTTCCCTGTGAGCGACTCACTGACGCAGGTCATTCCCTACTTAGCCTGCAAACAAAAAGAAGAATGAGAACTATACTCATTATCGACACTCAGGCAAGCGTAATCGCTTCCGTTGCGGGTAAAAACAATAATCTGCTGATTTTAGAACATGATACGCGAAGAGATTTGTCGCCAGCCTGGGAGCGGGACGTTGCGCCTTCCCGGACGACGCCGTCCGGGAGGCTATCTCATCTTTAGTGCAGCTTGAGATGCGGACGAATGATGCGGTTAATCCCGCCGGAGAGCATCAGCAGGCCGGTTTTCAGGTAGCCGTGCAGCGTCACCTGATGCATACGGTACAGCGAATCGTAGACCAGACGCGCGAGCCTGCCCTCCACCATCATCGGCCCCACCGGCAGATGGCCCATAATGCTCCCGAGGGTGGTATAGCCTGAGAGCGAGACCAGCGAGCCGCGGTCGCGATAGACGAACGATTTCAGCGGTCGGCCCTTCAGCTGCGCAATAATGTTATTCGCCGTGAAGAGGGCCATCTGGTGAGCCGCCTGGCCGCGCGGAGGAATAAATCCCCCCTCCGGGCGCGGGCAGGCGGCGCAGTCGCCGAAGGCAAAAATATGGCTATCGCGGGTGGTCTGCAGCGTCGGCTCAACGACCAGCTGGTTAATCCGGTTGGTCTCAAGGCCCGCAATGTCGCGCATAAAGTCCGGCGCCTTAATGCCGGCCGCCCACACCATCAGATCCGCGCTAATTACGCTGCCGTCTTTGGTGTGCAGCCCCTGCTCGTCGGCGCGGGTAATCAGGGTTTGGGTCATCACGTTGACGCCCAGCTTCGTCAGCTCATCGCGCGCGGCCAGGGAGATGCGCTCCGGCAGCGCCGGCAGAATACGCTCGCCGGCTTCAACCAGGCTGACGTTCAGCGCCTCGTTGGTCAGATGCTTATAGCCGTAGCGCTGCAGCTCTTTCACCGCATTGTGCAGCTCGGCCGACAGTTCGACGCCCGTCGCCCCGCCGCCGACAATGGCAATATTCACCTTGCCGAGGTTCTGCGGGTTAGCCGAATGCCTGAGGAACAGGTTAAGCATCTGCTGATGGAAGCGTTTTGCCTGCTCGGCGCTGTCGAGGAAAATACAGTTCTCTTTTACCCCGGGGGTATTAAAGTCGTTGGAGGTGCTGCCCAGCGCCATCACTAAGGTATCCCAGCCGAGGGTGCGTTCGGCAACCAGAAGCTCGCCGTTTTCATCGCGCAGTTCCGCCAGGACGAGGGTTTTCGCGTCGCGATTAATATCGATAACGGCGCCGTGCTGGAACTCAAAATAGTGCTTACTGGCATGCGCCATAAAGCTCAGAGCGTCCACGCCGGCATCCAGCGATCCGGTCGCCACCTCATGCAGCAGCGGCTTCCACAGGTGGCTGTGGCTGCGATCGACGAGGATAATCTGGGCCTTATTACGGCGGCCAAGCTTATTCCCCAGCTGCGTGGCCAGCTCCAGCCCGCCGGCACCGCCGCCGACAATGACAATTTTTTTTAATGGCGCAGTCACTGCAACCTCCTAAAAAATAAAAAACCAATGTTAATTAAAAGTTGTTAATTAAAAATTATTAAGCAATATTTAATTAACAACATTTCGCCGAATAGCAATAAGCAAAAGAAATAATTCCGCAGCCTGTAGTAATAACGCCAAAATGGATAAGCCGCCATTTTTAATCCGCTTATTATTGTACAAGTTTTCGCTGAATTTTCTGGCACACATATATGAGGTAAATAAAAAGGCCACTAAGTTGTTAGCTAGCGGCCGGAGGGAGGATAATTTAAACATTAACCCAAAGTATTATTTTATTACCGACAAGAGTTAAACCTTAAAGAGTATATTCCGTCAGGCCCGTCGGCTATTAATAGCGCACCATCACGGATTTAAGTTCAGTGTAATCATCAATAAACGCGCTGCCAAACTCGCGCCCGATGCCCGAGCCTTTCATGCCGCCAAAGGGGACCGCCGGGTCGGCGCCAGCGCGCAGGTGCTGAACGTAACGACGCACCGCTAGCCGGGAAAGGCCGGAGCCAGACGGCTCCGGCAGGCGGCCATCAGGCGCTGGCGATCTCGAGCCGCGCCAGCTGCGCGGCGTTGAGCGTCAGCCCAGCGGCGCGGGCAAAGCTCTCAACCTGGGCGACGCTGGTGGCGCTGGCGATCGGCGCGGTCACCCCTTCCCGGCTCATCAGCCAGGCGAGGGCCACCTCCGCCGGCTTAGCGTTGTGCTGCCCGGCAACCTCTTCGAGGGTATCGAGAATACGCATCCCGCGCGGATTGAGGTATTTGGCGATGCCGCCGCCGCGCTGGCTCTGCGCCAGGTCGGACTGCTGGCGGTATTTGCCGGTTAAAAAGCCGGAGGCCAGACTGTAGTAGGTCACCACGCCAATCTCGCGGCTGATGCAGAGATCGCAGAGCGCGCCTTCGAAGGCGGAGCGGTGATAGAGATTATATTCCGGCTGCAGCACCTGCCAGGCCGGCAGGCCGCCCTTGCGCGCCACCTCCAGCGCCGCCGACAGCTGCTGCGCGTCGAGGTTCGAGGCGCCGGTCGCGCGGATTTTTCCCGCCTGCTGCAGGGCCTGGAACGCTTCCAGGGTTTCCGCCAGCGGAGTTTGCGGATCCGGCCAGTGGGCAAAATAGAGATCGATATAGTCGCTATTCAGGCGGCGCAGGGAGTGGTCTACCGCCTGCTGGATCCAGGCTTTGCTCAGCCCTTTTTGCCCGTCGGGCCCCATATCTGAGCCGACCTTGCTGAAGATTTTAACCCGCTCACGCATCCCCGGCCGCGCCTGCAGCCAGCGGCCGATTATCGTTTCCGACTCTCCGCCCTGATTGCCGTCCGCCCAGCGGGAGTAAACGTCCGCCGTATCGATAGCGTCAAAGCCGTGGTCAACGAAAGCATCAAGAATGGCAAAACTGGTTTTTTCATCGCAGGTCCAGCCGAAAACGTTGCCGCCAAAGACCAGCGGCGCAATGGAAAATCCGGTTTTGCCCAATGGACGTGTCATCATGCCGTTCACTCCTTATTGACCCGTCGTCCTTCAGGTTGCCCGCGCCCGGCCTGGTTCAACTCGAATGAGTGAGGGTCTCGTTTATATTCTGCGTCCTGCGTTATCGGGCCAGGGTCAGAAATGATAGTAGAGAAAGGAAGCCTGAGGCGGGCTTTCCGTGCCCGCCGCCTGCATAACCGCATTATGTCCCGGAATAGACGTCAAAGCTAAAATATTTCCCGGCCAGTTTTTTATAGGTTCCGTCGGCAAGAATTTTGGCAATTGCGCCGTTAATCTCCTGACGTAAGGCGTCGTCGTCCTTGCGCAGGCCAATGGCCGCCCCGGCGCCAAACAGCTTATCATCCTGCAAATGACCGCCAACGAAGGCGAAATCTTTGCCCTGAGGCTGCTGCAGGAAGCTGTAGTCCGCCATCATTCCGGAAAGCACCGCGCCGTCGATACGCCCGGACTCCAAATCCCGCACCACGCTGTCGGCGCCCTGGTAGGCCACGATATTAATTCCCGCCGGACGCCAGTGCTGATTCACGTAGGTTTCCTGCGCCGAGCCCTGCTCCACGCCGATGGTTTTGCCCTTCAGCTGCTCCGGCGTATTGCCGCTCAGCGTATTTTTACGCGCCACGAGGAACACCGGGCCGTTATAGAGCTTGTCGCTAAAGCCAATCTGCTCTTTACGCTTCTCGGTCATATACATACCGGAGAGAATGGCGTCAAATTTACGCGCCTTCAGCGCCGGAATGATGCCGTCGAAGTTGCTTTCCACCCACACGCATTTGGCCTGCAGCTGCTGGCAGATGGCGTTGCCTAAATCAATATCGAAACCCGCCAGCTTGCCCTGCGGATCCTTCCATTCAAACGGCGCAAAGGTCGGGTCGACGCCAAAGCGAATTTCCTTATTTTCTGCGGCCAGCGCCGACGTTGAGGCCATCAGCGCAACCCACAGCAGAAGTGATTTTTTCATTATTTACGAGCTCCAGAGATCAGCGGCAGTGCGTTTCAACTAACCGGGCGAAAAGCGTCGCGCCGGTGCTAATAATGTCATCATTAAAGTCGTAGCCTGGGTTATGCACCATGCAGCTGCCCTTGCCGCCCTTCTCGCCGTTGCCCAGCAGGAAGTAGCAGCCCGGACGCGCCTGCAGCATAAAGGCAAAATCTTCGCTGGCGTTCATCGGCGCGATCGACGCCAGCACCTTCTCGCTGCCGAAGACCTCCAGCGCCAGCGCCCTGGCAAACGCCGTCTCTTCCTCGCTGTTGGTCAGCACCGGATAGGAGTCATAAACCTCGATCTCGCTGGTTGCGCCGTAGCTTTTGGCGGTGAACTCGGTGATTTCGTGGATGCGTTTAATCAGCAGATCGCGGACCTCGGGCTTCATCGCCCTTACGGTCAGCTCCATCACCGCGCTTTCAGGAATGACGTTGGAGGCGATGCCCGACTGGAAGGTGCCGACGGTGACGACGGCGGTTTCTCCCGGCGGCACGTTGCGCGCGACGATGCTCTGCAGGGCCATCACCAGCGCCGCGCCGGCCAGAATGGGGTCAACCGTGCGGTCAGGGTGAGCGCCGTGGCCGCCGTAGCCGTGAACGGTGATTTTGACCGTATCCGCCGAGGCCATAAAGTTGCCGGCATAAAAGCCGAGCTTGCCGACCGGCAGCCCCGGCATGTTGTGCAGCGCAAAGATGCGCTCGCAGGGGAAGCGATCGAACAGCCCGTCTTTAATCATTAAATCCGCCCCGCCGATGGCCTCTTCCGCGGGCTGGAAAATTAGGTGCACGGTGCCGTTAAATTCGCAGGCCGGAGAAGCGATATACTTTGCCGCCGCCAGCAGAATAGTGGTGTGGCCGTCATGGCCGCAGGCGTGCATTTTTCCCGCCACGGTGCTGGCCCAGGGCAGGTCGGTGGTTTCAAAAATCGGCAGCGCGTCCATATCGGCGCGCAGCCCGATGGTGCGCGGCGAATCGCCCTTGCGCAATGAACCGACCAGCCCGGTTTTTCCCAGCTCGCGGGTCACCTGATAGCCCCACTCCGTCAGCTTTCCGGCCACCAGTTCGCTGGTATTAAACTCTTCGAGGCTTAATTCCGGATTGGCATGTAAATAATGACGGATCGCAATCATTTCATCTTCAGCTGCTTTAATTTCTGGAATTACAAAATCGGTCATGCCGGTCTCCGGGAAATAAGATCGTCATTCTGCCTGCATCCGCGTTGGCAATAGTCCGGCCGCTCCCGTTTTCGCCCGGTCGGGCGCGGTGTACGGCCGCTAATCCGGGTAAACGCCTGGGCGTTCGCCGCGCTGCAGAGCAAAATTCATTGGGTCAGGATATCTTCAATAATTGAGGTTCCGACGGCGCCGAAACCTGAAGGATGAAGAATATACTCAGAGTCAATAACTTATCTGGATAAGCGGTTATTGCAAGCAGCATTTCTAATTCCTGAGGGAGCCATCATCTTATTTACTAATGATTATTCAGCGCCTTATCAAAGGCGCTGGGGAAAATACGCCGGCGCCTGGCGCAGTAGAAAACGCGCCGCCGGGCAGGCTATTTCGCCCCGACAGGAAGCAGAGTAATAAGCTAATAAACAGGCAAAATTTAAATATAAACTTTTAAGTTCTGGGCCTTTATCACAATTTCATTCTACGATCGCCGACCTTAATCCCGTTTATCGCAACCCATACGGCAGAGTGTAAAAATGAGATATCAGCTCCTTTTTCTGGCATCGGTGCTGGCGCTCGCCGGCTGCAGCGCGCAGGGCGATACCGCCAGCCAGCAGCGCGCCAGCATTCAAAAAATGCGTACCGAAACGCTGAGCAAACTTTATTCCCTGCACCCGGAAGCCCGCGCCGATATTCAGCATGCCGACGGCTACGCGGTATTTGCCAGCAACAGCAGCAAAATTCTGCTGTTCGGCTTCGGCAGCGGCTATGGCGTCGTTAAAGACATCCGCAGCGGTAAAGATACCTATATGAAAATGGCCCAGGGCGGTGCCGGCGTGGGAATGGGGATAAAACAGCAGCGCACCGTGGTGGTGTTCCACGATAAAGCGGCGCTGAATAATTTTATCACCCGGGGCTATGTCGTCGGAGCCGATGCCAACGCGGCGGCGAAATATGACGATAAGGGCATTGCGCCGGTCGGCGCCTCGGCCAACGGCGTCGCGAAGGAGACCGCGTCCCTGCCTTCGAAGGTTAACGTCTACGAAATGACCGAAAAAGGGCTGGCCGCCCAGGCGATGATTAACGGCTACAAGTACTGGCCGGATGACGAGCTGAATAAAAGATAGGGCAGGCGCTCCCGGAGACGGTACGCAATACCGCTCCGGGATGCCGCAGGCTAGCGGCTAGTTGTTGAGAAGACCATTCACCAGAATTGAGGTGATGATCCCGGTCGCCGCCGCAATCAGTACGTAGTTACCGTCAATATAGGACCAGTGCTGCCCCTGAGGAGGCGCCGGCAGGCCGCGATCGTTCCAGTTATTAATCCGGTACGCGCTGCCGCGATAGTGCTCAGGCGCGGGCTGGCCTTTGCGGAAGTCGTGGCCGTTCCAGGCAAAATGCTCCTGCTCGTGGCGATCCTGACGATGCTGCTGCGAAGCGCCGGCGCGCCCCTGCTCGCCGCTATTCGGTCCACGATGATTGCCGTTATCCTGATGGCCGTTCGCCTGGTTTCCCTGCGGCCCGTTGCCGGGCCCCTGCTGACGATTGCCGTCGTTTTTGCCGTGCCCGGACTCATTTTGCCATACCTGCTGCTGGCCGGGAGCGTTGTTGCCATTCGGGCCGTCGGCGTAGGCCAGCGACGTGAGCGTGCAGGATAAAATAACTGCCAGAGTAATAATCTTTTTCATTGTCCACCTCCTGATATATTTCCTTTTTACCGGCGGAATGTGGAGAAACGGTGAGTATCGGGATAACCAGGAGTATTCCTGGCATATTGTCGCGGGCGCTAATCTTAATAATCTGGTGGATATGGCGTTTGCCAGAACCCAATAAAAAAGGCCGCTTGCGCGGCCCTTTTATACAGAACAGTCAGTATTTACTCAGTGACTTTCTTTTTCAAATCGTCAGCACCTTGCTTGGTTTTATCCCAGCCTTCTTCGGTGACGGCTTTGGTTTTATTCCAGCCTTTTTCAGTGCCTTCTTTGGTCTTATCCCAACCCTTCTCGGTACCTTCTTTGGTCTTGTTCCAGGTTTTCTGCGTGCCTTCGCTGACCTTGCTGCCCAGGCTATCGCTTTTGCCTTCAGCCGCGTGCTGAGACTTGAGCTTCAGCTCATCGCCTTCATTCTGGGCCTTATGCAGCTTTTCCTTCGCCGTGTTAGCCCCTTCATGGGCCGCCGCGACGGTTTCATCAGTAGCGTGTGTGGTGGTGGTTGCAGCAAAAACGGGAGCTGCTACCAGAATCGCAGATAACGCAATCATTGCCTTTTTCATAATTTCCTCTCTAACGTGCTTAGTGTTATGAGTCGCATTCAGCATGGCACAAGATTCTGCCGTTTGGCTTTAGGGATAGTTCTTAAAACTGCCTCTGGCGCTTACCGCCTGTTTTTTAGGCAGTTAAGCGCCGATCGCGGCCATTCTCATCAACTCCTGCAAAGTTGTTACATTTTATGAAATCGACGTTTCATATATCTGCCGTTTATTTTCACACGAGAATAATTATCAAAATCATTATATTTATAATTAGCAAACGGAACTCACATTATGGCAATGAAATCAGTAAGTTCGCTTATTCTTACTGCGCTAATCTCCGCCCCGCTGTCCGGCTATGCCACCCAGTATCCGCTCACCGTGACCGACCTCGACGGCCGAAGCATTACTCTCCCACACGAGCCGCAGCGCATCATCCTGCAGGACGGCCGGGATATTATGGCGCTGGCGCTTCTCGACCGCGATAACCCCTTTAAGCGGCTGGTTGCCTGGAATAATCTGGCGAAAAAACAGGACGTTGAAACCTGGAAGATGCTGCAGCAGAAGTGGCCGCAGTCGGCGAGCATTCTGGATATGGGCTTTAGCGATAAGGGCAATATTGACCTTGAAAGCGTGATTTCCCGCCAGCCGGACCTGATGATTGCCCAGCTGCGTGCGAAGCCGGCGCTGGAAGAGAGCGGCATTATCAGCAAGCTCGGCGCGCTCAATATTCCGGTGCTGTTTGTCGATTATGAAGTGAACCCGGCGAAGGATACCGCCCCGAGCATCGACCTGCTGGGCCAGGTGCTCAACCGTGAAAGCAACGCCAAAGCCTATACCGACTACTATCGCCAGCAGCTGCAGGCGATTCGCCAGAAAACCGCCGCCATCGCGCCGAAGGCGAACGTCTTCGTCGAGGCGCTGGCGGGCAACAGCGACGCCTGCTGCTTTACCCACGGACATAGCGGCTGGGGCGGGCTGGTTGAAGCGGTGGGGGCCAATAACATCGGCGCGCAGGTGCTGCCAGGCGCCTCCGGCTTTGTGGCGCTGGAGAAGGTAATTAGCATGAAGCCCGACGCCTATATCATGACCGGCTCAAAACGCGGCAACAGCCAGGTTCTGCCGCTGGGCTACCGGGTTAACCCGCAGGAGGTGAACGCCCAGGCTCAGGTTCTGCTCTCGCGGACCGGCGTCAGCGCCATCCCACCGGTGAAGGCCGGCCGGGCCTACGGGATCTATCACCACTTCTACAACCATCCGTGGAATATCGTCGGTATGGAGTATCTGGCGAAAGATATCTATCCGCAGACCTTTAGCCGCCTCAGCCCGGATGACAGCTACCGCTATATCGTGCGCCATTTCACCACCCTGCCCGACCTGCCCTTCGTCTTTTCCTGGAAACAAGGTGAGTAAGCGCCCATGAGCTCGACGACTGAATCCGCCCTCATAGCCCAAGGCGCCGGGCGGGACGTGATGGCCAACTACCGCCACATCGTGCGCCGCCGCATCGCTTTTATGCTGCTGCTGGCGGCGCTGATTATCACCTCTTTGCTGCTCGATTTTATGATGGGTCCGTCCGGGATGCCGCTGCAGACGCTGTGGCAAACCCTGATCGATCCGGCCAGCGCCAGCGCCGGAACGCGGGTCATCGTCTGGGATATCCGCCTGCCGTACGCCCTGATGGCGATCATTGTTGGTCTTGCGCTCGGCCTCGCCGGCGCGGAGATGCAGACCATCCTCAACAATCCGCTGGCCAGCCCCTTTACCCTCGGCGTCTCCTCGGCGGCGGCCTTCGGCGCGGCGCTGGCCATCGTGCTGGGGATCGGCATTCCGGGGATCCCCAGCCAGTGGTTTATCTCGGCCAACGCCTTTATCTTCGCGCTGCTGGCCGCCCTGCTGCTGGACGGCATTACCCGCTGGACCCAGGTGGCCTCCTCCGGGGTTATCCTGTTTGGCATCGCGCTGGTCTTTACCTTCAACGCGCTGGTCTCCATGCTGCAGTTTGTCGCCAACGAAGACACGCTGCAGGGGCTGGTGTTCTGGACCATGGGCAGCATTGACCGCGCCTCGTGGCAGAAGGTCGGCATCCTGCTGGCGGTGCTGGCGGTAGTGATGCCGCTATCGATGCTGAGCTCGTGGAAGCTGACGGCGCTGCGCCTCGGCGAAGATCGGGCCATGAGCTTCGGGATTAACGTGCGCCGCCTGCGCCTAACCACCCTGCTGCGGATCAGCATCCTGTCGGCGATTTCGGTGGCTTTCGTCGGTCCGATTGGCTTTATCGGCCTGGTGGCCCCGCACATCGCACGCCTGATTTTCGGCGAAGATCACCGCTTTTACCTCCCTGCCAGCGCCCTGATCGGTGCGCTGGTGCTGTCGCTGGCCTCCGTGGCGTCGAAGAATCTGATCCCCGGCGCCATTATTCCGGTCGGGATCGTCACCTCGCTGGTTGGCGTTCCGTTCTTTCTGAGCATCATTTTGCGCCACCGGGGGAACGTATGAATCCGCACATCTCTACGACGGGACTGGCGCTGTCGCGCTTCAGCGCCGGCTATCCGAAGCGCCAGGTTATCCGCGACCTGACGGTACCGCGGTTGCCGCGCGGTGAAATCACCGCCCTGCTGGGCCCCAACGGCAGCGGCAAATCGACCCTGATGCGGGCGATGGCCGGCCTGGGCCCCTCGACGGGAGAGCTGTCGCTTGACGGGGAAAACCTGCTGACGCTGCCGTTTGCCCGGCGGGCGGAAAAGGTGGTCTATCTGCCGCAAACGCTGCCGGCGGGCGTCCATCTGCACGTGCTGGAGTCGATTATCGTCGCCCAGCGCGCGGCCGGCGGCGTGCACGACGCGCAAAGCCAGCAGCAGGTGATGTCCCTGCTGCGCCAGCTGGGCATTGAACATCTGGCGCTCGGCTACCTCGACCGGCTTTCCGGCGGGCAAAAGCAGCTCGTCGGCCTGGCCCAGTCGCTTATCCGCCAGCCGGCGCTGCTGCTGCTCGATGAGCCGCTCAGCGCGCTGGATTTGAACTATCAGTTCCACGTGATGGATCTGGTGCGCAGGGAGACCCGAAGACGCAATATCGTCACCCTGGTGGTGGTGCATGACATTAATATCGCCCTGCGCCATGCCGATCGCGTGCTGATGCTAAAAGAGGGGCGTCTGCTGGCCGAGGGGGCGCCGTCGCGGGTGATTACGCCGGAGATCTTAGCCGAGGTGTACGGCGTGCGGGGACGCATTGAGCCCTGCTCGCAGGGGGTCATGCAGGTGATTATTGACGGGCTGGTCGGCAGCGCGGTGCCGGCGTAGGCGGCGGCCTTGAGCAGCGCCGACGCCCTGAACCGGGGCGCCGGCCTGAGGCGGCAATTAATGATCGAGGTAGAGGTAGTTTTCCCAGCTTTTCATGCGGATCAGGATCTTACGAATAAGCGACAGGTGCTCGAAGTGTCCGGAATAGACCGCCGCTTCGACGTCGGTCCCCTGCGGTAAACGGTAATTTTGCAGGCGCGGATCGTTCACTTTGAAGACCACCAGCGCCCGGCCGTGACCGATTAGCGCATCGGTGGTCAGCAGCTTGCCCTGGCCCTGGAACTGGCTTTCACCGATTGCCGGCAGAACCTCGACGACCTCCGCGCTGAAAACGGTGCCCGGGATCGCCGGGAACAGCAGCTCCGCCTTCTCCCCGGCCTGCAGACGCTGCAACGAGTTCTGCCGAAACGCCGCGACGTATTCACGGGACTGATTCCCCGTCACCGGCACAAAGGTCATAACCGGCGCGAGACCCAGGGCCGTCGACATGGTGCCGGGCCGCAGGCCCACGGTGCTCACGTAGCCGTCAGACGGCGCGCGCACCACGGTATTCTCCAGCTTAAATTCGGCTTCCCGCAGCTGCGCCAGCAGCGAGGCAACCCGGGTATTTTCCCCGTGAACCACGGAGTGCAGGGCATTCCGCGCCTGGACAACGTTCTCTTTTGCGGCCGCTACCGCGGCTTCGTCCGCTTTCCACGTCTGCCGACGGGTATCGACCATCTGATCGGAAAAGGCCCCCTTATCATGACCGGCCGCAAAACGGGCATACTCCCGCTGGGCCCGGTCGCGCTCGGCGCTGGCTTTATCGAGGCTGGCCCGGGCGCTATTTAGCGCCGAGTCGAGCGATAGCGCGTCCTGGCTGGCCGCTTTTACCTGTGCCTTCAGGTCATCCACTTTGGCCTGGAACGGAGTCGGGTCAATAGTAAACAGCACGTCGCCCTGCTTCAGCATCTGATTGGCCTGAACCGGAACGCTGGTCACGCGGCCCCGCGTCTGCGACACAATGGGCACCGTACGAAATACCTGTTTGCCCGTTTCGGTATACGGGAAGTTATAATTCATCCCTAAAATAAGCGCCCCGATAATAACAATCCCACCTAATACCGCGGTCGGTACCGTCCATTTATTGAGCGGAATACGAAATATTTTAAAAATAACGATACAGAGTGCGGCATAGCACAGCAGCAGCAGCGTTTCCATTATTTATCCTCCTTCGTGGCGACGCCTTCAGCAGCCACCGGCAACGGATGATGGCCTTTCAGGGTATTTAATTCCTGCTGCAGCGTATCCAGCCGCGTTAATACCTGAGTCAGCTGCCGATGCAGATCGCCGCTTTCCTGCTGCGCCTTCTGCATTCCCCAGCCGCGGTCCTCGCGCCACAGCGTCGCCCAGATCCACAGCAGCGGCCACAGCACGTGAAGCGTAAACAGGCTGACCCAGCCGGCGTAGTGAATAGCATCCTGGTGCGGATGGTTTCTTTTTTTGGCAATTTCGTACGGGATATCGTGGATCACAATTATCCCGTAAAATAGAATCAGCACCACCGCAATCAGGATGGCCAGAGCGATATAGTCAAGAGTCATCGAATACTCCAGAGTTCAATAAGAGAAATAAATACCATCCCGACGGCGTGCCGAGGCCGGGTGGAAATAGCGATACAGCGTGCTGCGAGTTTATTTTACGCGGCAGCTTGCGGGAGAGAGTAAATAACTACTCGCGGAATAATTAAAATTTATCAGGGATTTTTCGGTCGATAGATATTAGCCGGCCCTTTTTCACCGTAATATATCCTCCCTCTTTCAGAGCGGCCAGTACCTGATAAACGTAGCTGCGCGAAAGGTTGGTGCGTTTGATAATAAAGGCGGACAGGCTTTCACGTTGCCCATCGTCAATCCCGGTGCGGAACAGGTAGCGGGAAAGCATCGATTTAATGGTCTGAAAACCCGACAGATTACCCCGTTCATTGTGGGCATCAATCGCGAAGATGCCCATATAGACCAGAATAGTGGTCAGCTCCTGCATATATTTTGGCGACGAGTGAAAGAATATGCGCTCAAAATCGGCGACCGTGACTTTGGCAAAACGACACTGCCCCTGGCACTGATAGAGCCAGTTCAGCTGCGGAAAGTAGCGTTCCGGCAGGCCCAGCGGCATATGCTCAATCACAATCCCTAACAGATTTTGCGCATCGCCCACCGCCAGCGTCATTTGCCCCTGCAAAAGGAAGTAGATGTACCCCTCTGCGGGCTGGAAGCGCGTGCCGGCGGCCCATTCAACCTGCTCACCGCAGGCGATAACCTCGGGGAGATGCGTGCTCAGCTCCAGATTCTGATAGGAAGAGTAGATATCGCCAAAGCTGCTATTCACCCCGTTCTTTCCCCGTCAGAAAAATCCGCTGAACAAATCATTGCCTGACAAAATATACATAAGATTTATAGAGAGTAAAAGTCCACAGCTGGAGTTCCTGCCGCGATCGGCGGCCGCTTTGCAGCGTCAATCCGCGGGCCGCGTTTTTTTGCCCTGTCTCCCACTTTAGGCATCACGGCGTTTCGATCTGCACGGGGCTATGCTTTAATAAAGCTAAACCGGTTTAATATAGTTTAGCAACGAGGTGAGATGAGCATGAACGCAAAAGTTTGGGTGGTCGGAGATGCGGTGGTGGACCTGCTGCCGGAGAGCGGAGGGCGGCTGCTGCAGTGTCCAGGCGGCGCGCCGGCCAACGTCGCGGTAGGCGTTGCCCGCCTCGGCGGAGAGAGCGGATTTATCGGTCGCGTCGGCGACGATCCCTTCGGCCGCTTTATGCACCAGACCCTAAGTCAGGAGCGGGTTGACGTGAGCCATATGCGCCTCGACCCGCAGCAGAGAACCTCAACCGTGGTGGTCGATCTCGACAGCCACGGTGAGCGTACCTTTACCTTTATGGTGCGCCCCAGCGCCGACCTCTTTTTGCAGCCGGAGGATCTCCCGGCCTTCGCACCTCGCCAGTGGCTCCACGTCTGCTCTATTGCCCTCAGCGCTGAGCCAAGCCGGAGCACCACCTTCGCGGCGATGGAGCAGATCAAAAGCGTCGGCGGCTGGGTAAGCTTCGACCCCAATATTCGCGAGGACCTGTGGCAGGACCCGGCGCTGCTGCAGGCCTGTCTCGACAGGGCGCTGTCGCTTGCTAACGTGGTGAAGCTCTCTGAGGAGGAGCTGGTCTTTATCAGCGGCAGCAGCGATCTGGCGCAGGGTATCGCCATCTTAAGCCAGCGCTACCGGCCGGAGCTGCTGCTGGTCACCCAGGGTAAAGCCGGCGTGCTGGCAGCTTTTCAGCAGCAGACGATCCACTTTGCGGCGAAGCCGGTGGTCAGCGTCGATACCACCGGCGCGGGCGATGCCTTCGTCGCCGGGCTGCTCTCCAGCCTCGCCGCCAACGGCATGCCGACCGACCTGGCATCGCTGGAGCCCGCGCTGCAGCTGGCGCAAACCTGCGGCGCGCTGGCGACCACCGCCAAAGGCGCCATGACCGCCCTCCCCTGGCAGCACGATCTCAATCGCCAGTTTTGATCCCCCGCGGGCCGTCCTCAATGGCCCGCTTTGTTGCCTCCGTCACAATTATTAAATCGGTTTAGCAAAATTCGTTTATCTATGTTACTTGTCGCGTTTAACATACGACCTAAACCGGTTTAGCAAAAAAAACAACACATCATTCAATTTCACTTTTGGGATGCGAACAGCATGTATAAAAAAAGCACACTTGCCGTCCTTATCGCTTTGCTAACCGGAGCCGGTTCGGTCCATGCGCAAACGGATTTAAGCACCATCGAAGCCCGCCTGATAGCCCTGGAAAAACGCCTCCAGGATGCGGAAAACCGGGCGCAGACTGCGGAGAACCGCGCCGACTCGGCCGAGAAGAAAGTTGAGCAGCTCACCACGCAGCAGCAGAAAACCCAGGACAACACCCAGCAGGTGGCCCAGCGCACCGCCCAGCTGGAGAAGAAAGCCGATGAAAAGAGCGGCTTTGAGTTCCACGGCTACGCCCGCTCCGGCGTAATCATGAACGACTCAGCCTCCAGTACTAAATCCGGCGCCTATATGACGCCTGCGGGGGAAACCGGGGGGGCTATCGGCCGTCTGGGAAACCAGGCCGACACCTATGTTGAAATGAATCTTGAACATAAGCAGACCCTGGATAACGGCGCGACGACCCGCTTCAAAGTGATGGTGGCCGACGGACAAACCACCTACAACGACTGGACGGCAAGCACCAGCGATTTGAACGTTCGTCAGGCCTTCGTCGAGCTGGGCAACCTGCCGACCTTCGAAGGCGCGTTTAAAGGTTCCACCCTGTGGGCCGGTAAACGCTTCGACCGTGATAACTTCGATATTCACTGGGTCGATTCCGACGTGGTCTTCCTCGCGGGTACCGGCGGCGGTATTTATGACGTGAAGTGGAACGACAGCCTGCGGAGTAACTTCTCTCTCTACGGACGCAACTTCGGCGATATTGATGATTCGAGCAATAGCGTGCAGAACTACATCCTCAGCATGAACCACTTCATCGGCCCGGTGCAGGTGATGGTCAGCGGGATGCGGGCGAAAGATAATGACGATCGTAAAGATACCAACGGCAATCTGGTCAAAGGCGATGCGGCAAATACCGGGGTACATACGCTACTCGGTTTGCACAACGACAGTTTTTACGGCCTGCGGGAAGGGAGCAGCAAAACGGCCCTGCTCTACGGCCACGGCCTGGGCGCAGAAGTGAAAGGCCTCGGTTCCGACGGCGCGCTGCGTCCGGGAGCCAATACCTGGCGCTTCGCCAGCTACGGCACCACGCCGCTCAGCAAGAACTGGTTTATCGCTCCGGCGGTGCTGGCGCAGAGCAGTAAAGACCGCTATGTCGATGGCGACAGCTACCAGTGGGCGACCCTCAACATGCGTCTGATTCAGGAGATCAACCAGAACTTCGCTCTCGCTTACGAAGGCAGCTACCAATATATGGATCTCAAACCCGAGGGCTATAACGACCGTCATGCGGTGAACGGCAGCTTCTATAAACTCACCTTCGCACCGACCTTTAAGGTCGGCAGCATCGGTGATTTCTTCAGCCGTCCGGAGATCCGTCTCTACACCTCGTGGATGGACTGGAGCAAAAAGCTGGATAACTACGCCAGCGATGACGCTTTAGGCAGCAGCGGTTTTAAATCGGGCGGCGAATGGTCGTTCGGTATGCAAATGGAGACCTGGTTCTGACGGCAAGGGTCTGAAACCAGCTTAAAACCGCGGCATCAGTCCTCTGCTGCCGCGGAAATAAAACCAACAAATAATAATGCATTCAGAGGGTACTATGGATTTCGAACACATTTCCCGCTCGCTGCTTCCGCTGTTGGGAGGTAAGGAAAATATCGCCAGCGCCGCGCACTGCGCCACGCGTCTGCGCCTGGTGCTGGTCGATGATTCGCTGGCCGACAAGAAGGCCATCGGCGAAATCGAAGGGGTTAAGGGCTGCTTTAATAACGCCGGTCAGATGCAGATTATCTTTGGCACCGGCATCGTCAACAAGGTCTACGCCGCGTTTATCCAGGTCGCCGGGATCGGCGAGTCCAGCAAGTCGGAAGCCGCCAATATTGCGGCGAGAAAGCTCAACCCGTTCCAGCGCATTGCGCGCCTGCTGTCGAACATCTTCGTCCCTATTATTCCGGCTATCGTCGCCTCCGGCCTGCTGATGGGCCTGCTGGGGATGGTAAAAACCTACGGCTGGGTCGATCCGAGTAACGCCATCTATATCATTCTCGATATGTGCAGCTCGGCGGCCTTTATCATTCTGCCGATCCTGATTGGCTTCACCGCCGCGCGCGAATTTGGCGGCAACCCCTATCTCGGCGCAACCCTCGGCGGCATCTTAACCCACCCGGCGCTCACCAACGCCTGGGGCGTGGCCGCCGGCTTCCATTCGATGAACTTTTTCGGTCTGGAAATCGCCATGATCGGCTACCAGGGCACGGTATTCCCGGTGCTGCTGGCGGTGTGGTTTATGAGCATCGTCGAGAAGCAACTGCGCCGGGTCATTCCTGACGCCCTCGATCTGATCCTGACGCCGTTCCTGACGGTGATCATCTCCGGCTTTATCGCCCTGCTGATTATCGGTCCCGCCGGGCGCGCGCTGGGCGACGGCATCTCGTTTGTTCTTAGCACCCTGATCGCCCACGCCGGCTGGCTGGCCGGGCTGCTGTTCGGCGGCCTCTACTCGGTTATCGTGATTACCGGTATTCACCACAGCTTCCACGCCATTGAGGCCGGACTGCTGGGCAACCCGTCGATCGGCGTCAACTTCCTGCTGCCGATTTGGGCCATGGCCAACGTTGCCCAGGGCGGCGCCTGTCTGGCGGTCTGGTTTAAAACCAAAGATGCCAAAATCAAAGCCATCACGCTGCCTTCGGCCTTTTCCGCGATGCTCGGGATCACCGAAGCGGCGATATTCGGTATTAACCTGCGCTTCGTGAAGCCGTTTATCGCGGCTCTTATCGGCGGCGCGGCGGGCGGCGCGTGGGTGGTATCGATGCACGTCTACATGACCGCGGTCGGGCTGACGGCGATCCCGGGGATGGCTATCGTGCAGGCCAGTTCGCTGCTGAACTATATTATCGGGATGGTTATCGCCTTCGGCGTGGCCTTTACCGTTTCCCTGCTGCTGAAATACAAAACGGACGCTGAATAATGTCACTTCATTCACGTTTGCCGGCAATTTTACGCGCCGTGATGCAGGGCCAGCCGCGCTCGCTGCGCGATAGCCACTATCCGCAGTGGCACCTGGCCCCCACCACCGGCCTGATGAACGATCCTAACGGCTTTATCGAATTTGCCGGGCGCTATCACCTGTTTTACCAGTGGAACCCGATAGCCTGCGATCATACGTTCAAGTGCTGGGGGCACTGGAGCTCCGCCGACCTGCTGCACTGGCAGCATGAGCCGATCGCGCTGATGCCGGACGAAGAGTACGACCGCAACGGCTGCTACTCGGGGAGCGCCGTCGATAACGACGGCAAATTGACCCTGTGCTATACCGGCAACGTGAAGTTTGAAGACGGCAGCAGAACCGCGTGGCAGTGCCTGGCGACGGAAAACGCCGACGGTACCTTTAGCAAAACCGGCCCGGTGCTGGCGCTGCCGAAGGGCTACACCGGCCACGTCCGCGACCCGAAGGTCTGGCAGCATGAAGGCCGCTGGTTCATGGTCCTCGGCGCCCAGGATCTGCAAAAGCGCGGTAAGGTACTGCTGTTCAGCTCCGCGGATTTACACCAGTGGGAAGCGGCAGGCGAAATTGCCGGCAGCGATCTCAACGGCCTGCACGACGCCGGCTATATGTGGGAGTGTCCGGACCTCTTCCCGCTCGCCGACCAGCATATCCTGATCTGCTGCCCCCAGGGCATCGCCCGCGAGGCCGATCGCTACCTCAACACCTATCCCGCCGTGTGGACGGCGGGCCGCTTCGACTACGCCAGCGCCCGCTTTGACCACGGCGCGCTTTATGAGCTCGATGCCGGCTTCGAATTTTACGCCCCGCAGACCATGCTGGCCGCCGACGGCCGGCGGCTGCTGGTCGGCTGGATGGGGGTTCCGGACGGCGAAGAGATGCGCCAGCCAACCCTCGCCCACGGCTGGATCCACCAGATGACCTGCCTGCGGGAGCTGGAGCTGCGCGACGGCAAACTCTACCAGTATCCGGTGCGCGAGCTGGCGGATCTGCGCGGCGAGGCCAGCGGCTGGCAGGGGCCAGGCCTACCGCTGGCGCCGATGGACATGGTCTTTGAGGTGGCGCCCGGCGACGAGCTGGCGATTGATTTCGGCGGCGCCCTCAGGCTCACTCTCGACGCCGACGGCATTCGCCTCGAACGCCGCAGCCTGGCCTGCGACGACGCGCTCTACCGCTACTGGCGGGGAGAGGTGCGGGCGCTGCGGATCTTATGCGACAGCTCAAGCATTGAGATTTTCATTAACGGCGGAGAAGGCGTGATGAGCAGCCGCTATTTCCCGCAGTATCCTGGGCAAATGATTTTCAGCGGTGCGACGCCGGCTGCATTCTGCTACTGGCCGCTGCGGCCATGCATGGTAGAATCAGCGTTTTAATTTCGGGCGTATGCTGTCGTGATGAAAACCAAACGCGTTACCATTAAAGATATCGCCGAGCTGGCGGGCGTCTCGAAAGCGACCGCCAGCCTCGTGCTGAACGGTCGTGGCAAAGAGCTGCGCGTGGCGCAGGAGACCCGCGAACGCGTCCAGACCATCGCCCGCGAGCAGCACTATCAGCCGAGTATCCACGCCCGCTCGCTGCGCGATAACCGCAGCCATACCATCGGACTGGTGGTGCCTGAAATCACCAACTACGGCTTCGCGGTCTTCTCCCATGAGCTGGAAATGCTGTGCCGCGAGGCGGGCGTGCAGCTGCTTATCTCCTGCACCGACGAAAACCCGGCCCAGGAAAGCATGGTGGTCAATAATATGATTGCCCGCCAGGTTGACGGCCTGATCGTCGCCTCCTGCATGCACAACGACGCGGATTACCTCAAGCTCAGCGAGCAGCTGCCGGTGGTATTGTTTGACCGCAGCCCCAGCGGCAGCAGCCTGCCGCTGGTGATGACCGACTCCATCACCCCCACCGCCGAGCTGATCTCACGGATTGCGCCCCAGCACGCCGAGGAGTTCTGGTTTCTCGGCGGTCAGCCGCGGCTTTCGCCTTCGCGGGACCGGCTGGCCGGCTTTACCCAGGGGCTGGCGCAGGCGGGCGTTGAGCTTCGCCCTGAATGGGTGATTAACGGCAACTATCATCCCAGCTCCGGTTACGAAATGTTTGCCGCGCTCTGCGCGCGGCTGGGGCGGCCGCCTCAGGCGCTGTTCACCGCCGCCTGCGGCCTGCTGGAAGGGGTGCTGCGCTACATGAGCCAGCATAATCTACTCGATTCCGGCATCCACCTCGCCAGCTTCGACGATCACTATCTGTACGACTCGCTGTCGCTGCGCATTGATACCGTTCAGCAGGATAATCGCCAGCTGGCCTGGCACTGCTATGACCTGATCAGCCAGCTTATCGACGGCGCCACCCCGGAGCCACTGCAGCGCTATCTGCCGGCGACCCTGCAAATTCGCCACCAGGCAAAACTGTGAGCGGCAGTAGGTAAATTCTTAAGCGCATACTGATTGCAGCAGGGAGGCTAATCAGTGAAAAAATATTCATATCCGTGGTTAATATCCGTCACCGTTTCCACCCTGCTGGTGATTTTTTTTGCCGTGACGTGGCACGTTGAAATCGACCGTGAAACATTTCTCAATCAGGTCGTGATTCGCGTCATGCTGTATATTGCCTTAGCGCTGTCCCTGCTTATCATGGCCCTGTTTATCTGGTTAATCATCCGTAAGGGCGTCGTCAGCAATATGCCTCCTCGCCAGCTGTTCAACGCCATAGTCGGCAGTTTTGTGGTGACGTTTGCCCTCGCCATGTTAATTCAGCATGTGATACTGATCACCCTGACCTGGCTGCAGCCCGGTGAAGTATCAACCTATACCGCCCCCTACCAGTATGCCTCCGGCGGCTCGCGCAGCTGCTCCGGGGCGTACGTTGAAGAACCGGAGCTACAAAAAGAGATCCGCATCTGCTACCCCTTTGGCTACTATCCCGGTGACAACCGGATTACGATTATAAAACGCAGCAACGCGCTGGGCATCGTGATCCTGTATGCGCAAACGTCAACGGTCGATGACTAGTGGGCTATCCCAGCGCTTCGCTGCGCAGCCAGCTCTGCAGCAGCCTGCCGTTGGGCGTCATTTCGCTGTCCTGGCGCACGCACAGGTAGTAATCCCGGCCGTCATCGATCGCCGCGTCAAAGATTTTCACCAGCTCGCCGCTGTTCAGATACGGCGCGATCAGCGGCTCGCGCATCAGCGCGCAGCCCAGCCCGGCCTGCACCCCGGCGAGGGTTAACAGCCCGTCCTCAAACAGCGGCCCCGTCGATCGCGGCGGGCGCTTCACGCCCTGCTGCACAAACCACTGGTTCCAGGTGCTGCGCTCCTCGTCGTGGAGCAGCGGCATCTGCAGCAGCTGCTCCGGGGTATCAATATGTCCGTGCAGGCGGATAAACGCCCGGCTGCATACCGCCACCATTCTGCCGGAAATCAGCTTTTCGCTCTGATATCCCGCCCACCGCCCGTTGCCGAAGCGAATCGACATATCCGAGGCGTCGCTGAGGTAGTTGCGGTGGTTGGCGTAAACCACGTTAATTTCGGTCTGCGGGTTGGCGTGAACGAATGACGGCAGGCGAGGAATAAACCAGCCCATGCCAAACAGCGGGATCAGGCTGATCGTGACCTGCTGGCTCTGGACCTGATCGACCAGATGCTCGGTGGCCTGGCGCAGAACGTTAAACGCCGCGCGGATGGAGCGGTAGTATTCCCGCCCCTGCAGGCTGAGGGTCAGCCGTCGCCCCTGGCGCTCGGTAAGCGGGATCTGCAGATATCCCTCCAGCACCTTCAGCTGATGGCTGACCGCCGACGGCGATATCGCCAGCTCCTGAGCGGCCAGGGTGATGCTGCCGAGGCGGGCGATGGCCTCAAAGGCGCGCACCGCCCGCAGCGGCGGATCGTTGGCCAGGCCGCTTTCCGCCCAGCCTTCCCGCTCCGCCGATTGTTCTGTTTTTTTCATATATTGATTTTCTTAGCGCTAAGTGAGATCCGACACGTTATTTAATTATATTAAATATCATAAAGATAGATAAATTCGCGATCATAATAAGAAAGAATATATCCGTATTTTACAATTTAATTCATTTATTGGATGGTAGCCGTAATTTGAGCATATTGTCGGGTAAATCGGTTGGACACACTCATACAGCAATTCATCAATGGCATCATGCTGGGAAGCATCTATGCCCTTATCGCGCTCGGCTACACCATGGTGTACGGCATCCTGCGCATCATTAACTTTGCCCACGGCGATATTCTGATGGTCGGCGCCCTGACGACGCTGTCGGCAATGAACGCGCTAAACGCCCATTTTCCCGGCCTGCCGCCGCTGGCCCAATTGAGCCTGGCGCTGATGCTGGCTATGGTCGTCTGCGCCCTGCTGGCGATGGCGGTTGAGCGCTTTGCCTACCGCCGCCTGCGCAACGCTCCGCGCCTGGCGCCGCTGATCTCGGGGATCGGCGTGTCGGTGCTGCTGCAAACCGTGGCGATGATTATCTGGACCCGCAACCCGCTGATGTTCCCGCAGATCCTGCCGATGGAGCCGATCGCCGTGACCCACGGCAGCGCGGCGCATCCGCCGGCAATCGTCACCGTGACCGGCATCGTCACCGTTGCGCTGGCTTTTGCGGTCATGCTCGGCCTGTGGCTGCTGGTGGAATTTACCCGCTTAGGCCGCGGCATGCGCGCGGTGGCGGAGAACCCGCGCATCGCCACGCTGATGGGGGTCAACCCCAACGCCATTATCACCCTCACCTTTGCCATCGGCGGTGCGTTTGCGGCGCTGGCGGGCGTCATGATGGCCAGCAACTACGGCAGCGCCAGCTTCTCAATGGGCTTCCTCCCCGGCATTAAGGCCTTCACCGCAGCGGTGCTCGGCGGCATCGGCAATATTCGCGGCGCGATGCTCGGCGGCCTGCTGCTGGGGATCATCGAATCGCTGGGCGCCGGCTATCTCGGCGACCTGACCCACGGCGTCTTTGGCAGCAACTATCAGGATATCTTCGCCTTTATGGTGCTGATAGTGGTGCTGGTATTCCGTCCCGCCGGTTTACTCGGCGAGCGCGTCGCGCATCGGGCATAGGAAAAAATATGACAACGGCACAACTCGTCGCGGCCCCCGCCGCATCCCGTCGCTTCTGGTCCGGCATGACCCTGTTTATCTGCGCGCTGCTGGTGGCGCCGATGGTCGCCAGCCAGCTCGGCGGCAACTACTGGGTGCGGGTTATCGACTTCGCCCTGCTGTACATCATGCTGGCGCTGGGGCTCAACATCGTGGTCGGCTACACCGGCCTGCTGGATATGGGCTTTATCGCCTTCTATGCCGTCGGCGCCTACCTGGCGGCGCTGCTCGCCTCCCCGCATCTGCTGGAGGCGTTTCCGCAGCTGCTGGCCTGGTTCCCGGACGGCCTGCACACCTCCTGGCTACTGATTATTCCGCTCGCCGCGCTGGTGGCGGCGGGCTGCGGCATCGTGCTGGGCGCGCCGACCCTCAAGCTGCGCGGGGACTACCTGGCCATCGTCACCCTCGGCTTCGGCGAGATTATCCGCATCCTGATGCGCAACCTCGATCGCCCGGTGAACATTACCAACGGCGCAAAGGGTATTTCCGGCGTCGATACGCTGAGCCTGTTCGGCCTTAAATTCAGCGGCGTCTATCACTGGTTCGGCGTTAAGGTTCCGGCGCTGTGGCTGTGGTACTACCTGCTGATGCTGGTGATTGTGGCGATTATCTTCGTCTGCCTGCGCCTGCAGCACTCGCGGATCGGCCGCGCCTGGCACGCCATCCGTGAGGATGAGGACGTTGCCCGGGCGATGGGCATTAACCTGCGTAACTATAAGCTGCTGGCCTTCGCCATCGGCGCCTCGTTCGGCGGCGTCGCCGGGGCGCTGTTCGGCGCTTTCCAGGGCTTCGTCTCCCCCGAATCCTTCACTCTGCAGGAGTCGATTGCGGTGCTGGCGATGGTGGTGCTCGGCGGCATGGGGCATATCCCGGGCGTTATCCTCGGCGCCGTTCTGCTGACCGCCCTGCCCGAGCTGCTGCGCAGCCAGGCCGCCCCGCTGCAGCAGGCGCTGTTTGGCGAAGTGCTGATTGACCCGGAAATTCTGCGCCAGCTGTTCTACGGCCTGGCGCTGGTGCTGGTGATGCTGCTGCGCCCGCAGGGCATCTGGCCCGCCGGACACAAAGGAGCCAAAGCATGAGCCTGCTCAGCGTGAGCCATATGTCCAAGCGCTTCGGCGGCCTGACGGCGGTCGATAACGTCTCGCTCGCCATCAACGAGGGCGAAATCTACGGTCTTATCGGCCCCAACGGCGCGGGTAAAACCACCTGCTTTAACCTGATAACCGGGCTCTATCCGGCGGACAGCGGCGAGTTCGCCATCGCCGGTCAGCCCTACTTTCCGAAAAACATTGAGAAAGTCACCGCCGCCGGCATCGCCCGCACCTTCCAGAACGTGCGGCTGTTTAACCAGATGTCGGTGCTGGAAAACGTGATGGTCGGCCGCCACGTACGCACCCGCAACGGCCTGTGGGCGGCGCTGAGCCGCCACCGACGCGCCCGCGCCGAAGAGGCGCAAACCCGCGAGCTGGCGTGGCACTGGCTGGAGTATACCGGCATCGCCCAGTTCGCCCACTACCGCGCCTGCGACCTCGCCTACGGCCACCAGCGGCGGCTGGAGATTGCCCGCGCGCTGGCTACCGACCCGCGCCTGCTGGCGCTGGACGAGCCGGCCGCCGGCATGAACGCCGCGGAGAAAGTGGCGCTTGGCGAGCTGCTGCTGCGCATCCGCAACGACGGCAAAACGCTGCTGATGATTGAGCACGACGTCAAGCTGGTGATGGGGATCTGCGATCGCCTGATGGTGCTGGACTATGGCAAAACGCTGGCCAGCGGCACGCCTGAAACCGTACGTCGTGACCCGGCGGTTATCGCCGCCTGGCTGGGAGGAAACGCGCATGTCTGATCTGTTAACCGTTAGCGGTCTTGGGGTGCACTACGGCGGCATCCAGGCGGTACGCGAGGTGTCGTTTAGCGTGCAAGAGGGCGAGCAGACGACGCTTATCGGCGCCAACGGCGCGGGCAAAAGCTCCACCGTACGCGCGGTGACCGGGCTGGAGCCGTTTAGCGGCGACATCGTCTTCAACGGCAGGCCGGTACGCCAACGGCGGGCCGAAACGCTGCTGCGCGAAGGGCTGGTGATGGTGCCGGAAGGCCGCGGCATTTTTGCCCGCATGACGGTGCTGGAAAATCTGCAGATGGGCGCCTGGCTGCGCCGCGACGGTGCGGCGGTGAAGCGCGAAATGGACGACATCTTCAGCCAGTTTCCCCGCCTCGGCGAGCGCCAGCATCAGCTGGCCGGGCTGCTCTCCGGCGGCGAACAGCAGCTGCTGGCGCTTAATCGCGCCCTGCTCAGCCGCCCGCGGCTGCTGATCCTCGACGAGCCGTCGATGGGGCTGGCGCCGCTGATGGTGGAGAACGTTTTTCGCGTTATCGCCACCCTGCGCCAGCGCGGCGTGGCGCTGCTGCTGATCGAGCAGAACGCGCGCCTGGCGCTGGAGGCCACCGACAGCGCGTGGGTCATGGACAGCGGCAGCATCGTTGAGCGCGGGGCGTCGCAAACGCTGCTGGCCGACGACCGTATTGCACAGATTTATCTGGGCGAAATGCCCGTTTAACACACCAACCAACATCAGGGAAAAACAATGAAAACAGCAAAAATCAGTGCGCTCAGCGCCGCTATTGTGCTCAGCGGTTTTGCCTCTTCCGCCGCATGGTCCGCCGCCGGCGAAACCGTCACTATCGGCCTAGCCGGCCCGCTGACCGGCCCCTCCGCGCGTATTGGCAAGGATCTGGAAAACGGCGCTCAGCTGGCTATCGACGATATCAACAAGCAGCACCCGACGATCGGCGGCAAGGCGGTGACCTTTAAGCTGCAGTCGGAGGACGACCAGTCTGACCCGCGCACCGCGGTAGCCGTCGCCCAGCGCCTGGTGGACAGCGGCGTGGCGGGGGTGGTCGGGCACTGGAATACCGGCACCAGCATTCCGGCGGCGCGGGTCTATCACGACGCAGGGATCGCCCAGGTTGCGCCGGTGGCGACCGGTCATGCGTATACCAAACAGGGCTTCGATACCAGCTTTAGGGTGATGGGCCACGACGATGACGGCGGCCAGTTTGCCGGCCAGTACGCGGTGCAAACCCTGAAGGCCAAACGCATCGCGGTGATCGACGATCGTACCGCCTTCGGCCAGGGCCTGGCGGATGAGTTTATTAAGTCGCTGAAGGCCCAGGGGATCGATATCGTCGATCGTCAGTACGTCGATGATAAAACGGTGGACTTCAGCGCCGTGCTAACGGCAATCCGCAGCAAAAACGCCGATCTTATCTTCTTCGGCGGCGTCGATAGCCAGGCCGCACCGCTGGCGCGCCGCATCAAGCAGATGGGGATCAGCGCCACCCTGATGGGCGCGGGCGGCTTCGTCAGCCAGACCTTCCTGCAGCTGGCGCAAAAAGAGGGCAACGGCGTGGTAGCGCTGGAGCCGGGCCTGCCGGTGGAGCAGATGCCGGGCGGCAAGGCCTTTGAGCAGGCCTATCAGTCGCGCTATCACACCCATATCGAGCTGCACGCGCCGTTCGCCTACGATGCCACCCGCGTGCTGGCGGCGGCGATGGAAAAAGCCGACTCCGTCGATCCGGCGGTCTACCTGCCCGTCCTGCGCGCCATCAGCTATTCCGGCGTCACCGGGCAAATTGCCTTTGATAAAGAAGGCAATCTGAAGTCGCCAACCTTTACCGTCTACAAAGTCGTCGACGGCAAATGGCAGCCGCAAACCGTGCTCGGCGGCGCCACCACGAAGTAACGCAGTGAGGCAATGTGATGAGTGATAATAATGAGCTGGGCATTCTTGCCCGCCGCAAAATTGAAGCAGAGATAATCAAGCCGATTTACGACATCCTGGTCCGCGAGATAGGCAAAGCGCGCGCCCAGGCGGTCATCGGCGAGGCGATTGAGAACGCCGCCATCGAGGCAGGGAAAGCCTTTGCCGACCAGGAGCCCAACGGCGCGGATATTCAGAGCTTTGTCGCCCTGCAGTACCTGTGGGAAAAGGACAATGCCCTAGAGGTCACCGTGCTCGACGCCGACGACCGGCAGTACAACTACAACGTTAATCGCTGCCGCTACGCCGAAATGTATCACCAGATGGGCCTCGGCGAGATTGGCCACCTGCTCTCCTGCGCCCGCGATGACAAGTTTATCGTCGGCTACGCCCCGGAGGTTGAGCTGACCCGCACGACGACCATTATGCAGGGCGCACCGTGCTGTGATTTCCGCTACCGCGTAAAGAAGGACCCATCATGATAACCGTCAACGGCGAGCGCCTGTGGGCCACGCTAAACGAAATGGCAACCATCGGTGCGACGCCCGCCGGCGGCGTCACCCGGCTGACGCTGAGCGAAGAGGACCGTCGGGCCCGGGATCTGCTGCGCGACTGGGCGCTGGCGGCGGGGTTTGGCTACCGGGTCGATAGCATGGGCAATATGTTTATCCGCCGGGCGGGAAAAAACCCGGCGCTGGCGCCGGTGTTGACCGGTTCGCACGTTGACTCCCAGCCGCTGGGCGGGCGCTATGACGGTATTTACGGCGTGCTGGCGGGGCTGGAGGCGCTGCGGGTGCTTAACGAGCGCGGCGTCGAAACCGAGCGCGATATCGTGCTGGTGAACTGGACCAACGAAGAGGGCGCGCGCTTTGCCCCGGCGATGCTCGCCTCCGGCGTGTGGGCCGGGCAGTTTAGCGAAGAGTGGGCCCTTGCCCGGGAAGATCGCAGCGGCGTCAGCGTCGGCGAGGCGCTGGAGGCGATCGGCTATCGCGGCCAGCACCCGACGGCGGCGTTTCCCCTGCACGCCTGCTACGAGGTGCATATCGAACAGGGGCCGATTCTGGAAGACGAAGGGATTGATATCGGCCTGGTGCACGCGGCGATGGGCCAGCGCTGGTTCAACGTCACCCTGACCGGCTTCGCCGCCCACGCCGGTACCACGCCGATGAACAGCCGCCGCGATGCGCTGACCGCTTTTGCCGAGCTGGCGCTGGCGGTGGAAGAGATCGGCATCGCCCGCCAGCCCGACGGCCGCGCGACGGTCGGCACGCTGCAGGTAACGCCCGGGTCGCGTAACGTGGTGCCCGGCCGCGTGGAGTGCAGCGTCGAGTTTCGCCACCCGCAAAGCGACGCCCTCGAAGCGATGGAGCTCGCGCTGCGCCGCGCCGCCGCGGCGCTGGGCCAGCGCGGCGTCGCGGCAGAGGTCGAGCGTATTTTTGACTACGCGCCTATCGCCTTCGACCCCGACTGCCTGGCGCGCAGCGAGCGGGCCGCCCTGGCGCTCGGCTACAGCGCGAAACGGATGGTTTCCGGCGCCGGACACGATACCTGCTATATCAGCAAAGTGGCCCCAGCCAGCATGATATTTATCCCCTGCGAGAAGGGAATTAGCCACAATGAGGCCGAAAACATTCTCCCTCTGTGGGCCGAAAAAGGGGCCAACGTCCTGCTTAACAGCCTGCTTAGCGCCGCGTGCGAATCCTCCTGATCCCCGCCTGTCGTCATAGCGAACAGATTGCGCATGGCGACAAACGCTCTCCTCTCCGGGGGCCGCATGGCGCGCCCGCGGAGAGGAAAACCCCAGCATAAATAAATTAAAACAGCACCTTACCCGGCGCTTAAAGACGTTTATTTTTGGATTTTCTGCTAAAATCAGCAGGAAGATCGCCTATAGTATGGCCAATGTACGCAGGGAAAGAAGCGGTGTCTGGCGGGCTTAAGGTCAACGTGCCGGGCACGCTGCCGGGTCATACTCGCCGCGAAAATAGCCTGATGGGATCGCCTCTTACTGCTGACGCCGGGTACGTGTGAAAACGAAAAAAAAAGCCGCCGCATCGTCCAACGTACTCCGCTATATCTGGGGGTCTGCGTTAGCGACAATCTGTTTAACCACCATTCTCTCCTTCTGGCTGCTCTCCGGCTCATGGTCGATGTGGAAAAGCGCGCATAACAACGTTATTCAGTTCGATATTTTTTACCGCGTCCTGCAGGTCTCCAACGATTTAGCCGGCGAACGCGCCTTCGTTAACGAGCTGGTATTGAGCCCGCTGGCGGATAAAGAGCGGCAGTGGCAGGCGCTGGAGGCCCACCGCCGGGTCACCGATCGCGATATGCAAAGCATCCCGCAGCACCTGCTCTCCCCCGAGCTGATGGTGGAAATGCAGCATCAGCTGGCCCACGCCAGGCGCCTCGCCGATACCTTCCGCAGCCGGGAGCTCGGCGATCCGGCGACGGCAGAGCACGCCATCCGCGATATGGTAGTGGCGACCGACTTTTACCATCAGGCGCTGTTTGAGCGCACCGCCGAGTTTTTACTGCTGGAGCCCAGCGCGCTGGGGCCTATTCTGCGCGCCCAGGCGCTGGGCGAGCTGCGCGACGCCACCGGCAGGCTCGGCTCGCAGCTGCTGATCCCGCTGGCAACCCAAACAAAAATTCCCCAGGCGAACCGCGAAGGGATCACCCGCGGCATTGAGCGGATTAATACCGCCTGGTGGCTGCTGCAAACCCAGGGCGACGAGGCGAGCTATATCCCGCACTTTCAGCGCCAGTTGGAGAATACCCGCCAGGCCTTCGAAACGCAGGGGATTGGTTTAATTAATCGCTTAAAAGAGGAGAGCGACGGCAATCAGCCCTACAGCATTAGCGCCGAGCGCTTCGCCATTGATTATCACGCCAGCCTCGGTGCTTTTGATAATCTGCTGAATACCTATATGACCGGCGTCAAAAAGCACTACACCGCCAGCGAGCGCCGGGCGCTGCAGAGTTTGCTCATCCGTTCGCTGGTGCTGACCCTGGTCTACGCCCTGACGATCGCGATGATTTTCTATATTCGCTCGCGGGTTTTGCGCCCTATTCTGCGCTTAAATAATATTGCCGCCGATCTGATCGCCGGCAAGCAGGCGCACGTCCAGATCGATGACGACACCGCGGAAGAGGTGCAGGAGCTGTTCTCATCGCTCGGCACCCTTGGGAAAAAGCTGCGCGAAGATGCGCGCATCAGCCGCCAGTACCAGCGCCAGTCGGAGGAGGACCCGCTCACTCACCTGTTTAACCGCCGGGCGTTCAATAGCCGGGGCGAGGCGCTGCTGCGTCAGTCGAGCGAGGCCCTGAGCGCCTGGCTTATTATGCTGGACGTCGACCGCTTCAAGTCGATTAACGATAGCTGGGGGCACCCGATGGGCGACGAAGTGCTGGTGGCGTTGGCCAAAACGCTGAGCAAGTTTAGCCGCCCGAGCGACGTCGTGGGTCGCCTCGGCGGCGAGGAGTTTGCGGTGCTGTTTCTGGCCCCGACGGCGCAGGACGTTGCCAGCTACGCCGCGCGTATTCAGCATGAAATCCGCAAGCTGACCTTCCACACCAGCGGCGGTGAGACCTTTAAGGTCACCGCCAGCTTCGGGGTTTCTCAGGGCTGGCAGTGCCCGCTGGAGGAGCTGCTGTCGCGGGCAGATAGCGAACTGTATAAGGCGAAAAACAGCGGCCGGGACCGGATCTGCGGCCTGCCCTGAGCGCGGGCCGGAAGCCTGCGCTCGGGCACTGCCGATGAGGTGGGCTAGTGCTTCTTACGGTTACGGCGCATATCGATGGTCACCGCGGCGACAATAATGATGCCCTTAATAATATCCTGCACGTAGGCATCGACGCCGACGAAGGTGAAGCCGCTTTTAATCAGCCCCAGAATCACCGCCCCAATCAGCGTTCCGGTAATCCGCCCAACGCCGCCCATCAGGCTGCTGCCGCCGATCACCGCGGCGGCGATGGCATCCAGCTCATAGGACATCCCCATGCTCGACTGGCCGCTGCTGACGCGCGCGGCCAATACCACGCCGGCCAGACCGGAGAGCGCGCCGGCAATGGTGTAAACGATGACCAGGTACTTGTTGACGTTGATGCCGGACACTTTTGCCGAGGTCATGTTGCCGCCGATGGCGTAGACGTATTTACCGTAGCGGGTATGCTTGAGCGCGATATGGAACAGCGCGGCGATGACGAAGAAGATAATGACCGGCATCGCCCCCTGACCCACGGCGGTAAAGCTGTCGGACAGGAAGCTAATCGGGTTTCCCTGGGTGTAATACTGGGCGAGACCGCGCGCGGAAACCATCATCCCGAGCGTGGCGATAAACGGCGGGATCCCGGTGCGGGTCACCAGAAAACCGTTGGTTAACCCACAGAGCAGACCGACGCCGATCCCGGCAAAAATGGGGATCGCCGCCGGCAGGTTGACCAGCGAGGGAAACATCGGCGTGAGGCTGTCCGAGGTCTGCGCCAGGCTTGCCGCCACCACCGCCGCAAGGGCGATAACCGAGCCGGAGGAGAGGTCAATCCCGGTGGTAATAATCACCTGGGTCACCCCCACGGCGATAATACCGATAATCGCCACCTGTAAAACGATCAGCACCAGGCGGTTGCTATTCATTAAAAATGATTGGTCGCGAACGAACCAGCCGGCAATTTCAAACGTCAGGGCAATCGCCACCATGACGATAAATATCCCGGTATCTTTCGGCATTTTATGCCGTAGCTGACTCAAGAAAGAGGGTTTCTCATTTACGGGAGCTGCGGTCAGTTTCATATTGCTCATTCTCTACGCCTCAATTGGATGCCAACGACAAAATGGTTTCCTGATCGGCCTCATCTTTTTCAAGGATGCCGGTAATACGCCCTTCGTGCATGACCATCACGCGGTCACTCATCCCGAGGATTTCCGGTAGCTCAGAGGAAACCATAATCACCGCGACGCCACGGTTCGCCAGTTCGCTAATCAGATGGTAAATTTCAGCCTTTGCGCCCACGTCAATACCGCGGGTCGGCTCATCGAGAATTAATATTTTGGGCTGGGCTAAAAGCCAGCGGGCAATCAGTACTTTTTGCTGATTACCGCCGCTGAGGTTATTAATAATTTGATCCATCGTCGGGGTTTTAATATTCAGACGGCGGATCTGCTGCATACAGTCCTCCGCCATTTTCACATGCTTAACAAACCCGCTTTTGCCGACATATTCCGGCATATTCACGATGCTCATATTCTCCAGCACCGACAGGACGAGGAACAGGCCGGACTTTTTGCGATCCTCGGTCAGCAGCGCCATCCCCTTTTCGATGGCGACGGAAGGAGAATTTATCTTCACCGGGACGCCATCAATCAGCACCTCGCCCTCGTCAAAGCTCTCCATACCGAACAGGCACTCCATCACCTCGCTGCGCCCGGCCCCGACCAGCCCGGCAACGCCGAGGATTTCGCCGCGCCGCACGCTGAAGCTGACGTCATCAAAGTAGCCCTTGCGCGACAGATTGCGCACGCTCAGGACATCCTCGCCGATCGTATTATTGAATTTTGGGAACAGCTGGGTTAATTCTCGCCCGACCATCTGAGTGATTAACGACTGGCGGGTATATTCCGCCGTCTGCTGGCTGGCGACCCAGCTGCCGTCACGAAAGACGCTGATTTCATCGGTAATAGCAAAAATCTCATCCATCTTATGGCTGATATAGATGATGGCTTTGCCCTGCGCGCGGAGGTCGCGAATAATCGTAAACAGGTGCGCCACCTCCCCTTCGGTTAACGCCGAGGTCGGCTCATCCATAATCACGATATCGGCGTTCCACGAGACCGCTTTAGCAATTTCCACCATCTGCTGGGCGGCGATGCTCAGATCGCCCACCAGCCGATCGGCGGAGAGGCGAATATTGAGCTTATTCAGCAGCGTCTGGGTCTGGCGGATGAGCTGGCGATGATCGACGAAGCCGTACTTCATCGGCTCGCGGCCGAGCCAGATATTTTCCGCCACCGTCATATGCGGCACCAGATTAAGCTCCTGGTGGATCATCGAGATCCCCGATCGCAGCGCATCCATGGTGTCCTGAAACTGAACCGGCTGGCCTTTGACTTTTATCGCGCCCTTATCGGGACGGTAAATCCCGATAAGGCATTTCATCAGCGTGGATTTACCGGCCCCGTTTTCGCCCATCAGCGCGTGTACCGTTCCAGGGCGCACGCGCAGTGAGACATTATCGAGCGCCTTCACGCCGGGAAAGAACTTGCTGATACCTTCGGCTTCTAGGGCAAAAGCGTTCATAGAAAAACCTCCGTACCGCTGGGCCTGGGATCGTTATTTTTGGTTGCGGCTGACGAAATCAGACATGTTTTCTTTGGTGATCAGCTGGTAGGGAACGTCGATGACCTTTTCGACTTTCTCACCGTTAGCCAGCTTGATGGCGGCGTTGACCGCGCCCTCGCCCTGCCCCTTCGCGTCCTGGAAAATCGTGGCGATCATCTTGCCGTTTTTGAGCATCTGCAGCGCGTCGGGGGTGCCGTCAACGCCGGCGATCAGAATGTGGTTCGGGTTGCTGCCCAGCGCCTGCAGCGCACCGATGGCCATTTCATCGTTGTTTGAGGCAATGGCCTGGATATCTTCTCCGCTGGTCATCCAGTTGCTCACCACGTCGACCGCGTCGTTACGCATAAATTTGGCGGTCTGCTTCTGCACGATTTTAATATTCGGGTATTTCGCTACCACCTCTTCCACGCCCTTCGTCCGATCGCGGGTCGATTCATTGGCCAGGTCGCCCAGCAGGATCGCCACGTTTCCTTTACCGTTCATCGCCTTCGCCAGCGCTTCCATCTGCAGGCGCCCGGCGAGGACCGAATCCGAACCGACGTAGGCCATTTTGTCCGTCAGCGGCAGCTGCGGGCGACGGTTAACGAACACCAGCGGGATACCGGCTTTGGTCGCCTGATCGATAATCGGTTTCACCGCGTTGGTGTCGACCGGGGCAACGATGATGGCATCAACGCCCTGACCGATGAAGTTCTGTACCTGCTGCAGCTGCTGCGCCACGTCGCCCTTTGCGTCTTCAACCTGCGACTTAACGCCATCTTTTTGCATCTCTTTTTGCATGGCATTACGCAGGATGGTCAGAAAGTTATCATCAAAAAGCGCCATCGAAACGCCGACGGAGATATCTTTTGCCATAACAACCGCAGGCAACATACAGGCTAACAAAGAGGCAACAATCGTTTTCTTGATATTCACAGTTGATCCTTGAGCGTCGTTGATACGCCAGTTCATTGAGATAAATGAAAGATTCATTTCATTAAAAACGGGTCAAACACCTGCCTGTCCTTCGGCCAGAGAACGCGTCTCCGCCAGCGCCGTCGGCTTATCTTTTGCCACAAACCGCTAAAATCGGTTGATTTATAATGAATTATTAAAACAGTAGTTCATTAATCATCTCTGGTTCGGAGCACTCTATTTCAGTTCCTTTGTTTCATTAACAACTTATTTGAAACTTTTATAATTAAATAACTGAAATGAAAATTTTAAAACTACGCAGTAACAGAACTTTGACAGATATCTAACATTGCTGCATAAACGAGCGAAAAATGAGAGGCAACCAGCAGTTTGCTCACGAGCCGAGGGCGCGGGACTGGCATTCAGCAGGAGATGATTTGATTGGGGAATCATTCATGAATGGACAAGCTTTATCATAGACAGACGCGGGAGAGCGTCGCCGCCGGCTGGTTCTGCAAACCATTCATCAGGCCCACGCCTCGATCCGCACGATCGCCTTTCAGGCTGCGGATACTGCCCGCGCGCTGGCTGCCGCTGGGGATCGCGGCGTTGAGGTGCAGATCGTCGTGGATACGCGACACAGCTGCGCGAAGGCCAGCCGGGTGGCGATGAAATAACCGCCCGCAGGCGGTTGGGGTTGGGGCTAGGGCTGGCTAGTGGATAATTTTAAACGTCAGCTCATAGGGGCTGGTTTTTCCCTCATCGCGCGCGCCGCCCATCTGGTATACGCGAACGGTATATTTGCCGCTTGTCGCCAGGCGCTGCTCAAAATCGCCGTCGCGCATGGCGCCATTAAAAATCGTTTCATTGGCGGGGTTAATGACGTTGAAATAGGGATGGTGGGCGCCGCGTTTCATATTGACGCGCATCGTCTGGCCTGCCTTAGCCACCAGCGTATAGTCTTTTACATCGGCTCCGCTCACCGCATTATGAATAGTGGTACCGCTGGTGCCTTTATCGAAATGAATCGGCTGGGTATTTATTTTATAACTTGCCATCGATACTACTGGCGTTAATAAACAACCAGCACAGATCAGGCTACCAACAATTAACTTAAATTTTTTCATTTAATTAACACCTTATGTTTTTATACGCGCTGTTATATCACATAAAGCGGCCGGGCCTGCTGCCATTATTTCCCGCGATGGAGCAAATCCTGATAAATAGCGGTCAACACGCCGCCCGGACGAAACTCCTTTTTAATCCACTGGGTCACCTGTCCGGTCGCCGCGTGCTGGGTGGCGAGCAGCATTCCCGAGTCCTGGCGCGGGTTGTGGATCTGACGCGTGACCAGCAGCCGCTCGTCCATCGCTTCATTGACCATATAATCCGGCAGGAAGCCAATTCCCTCGCCGAGGATCTGGCACTGGCACTTGGTATTAAAATCCGGCACCAGGATCGCCTCCTGGCCATGCAGCAGCCAGCCGACCTTTTTATTAATCGTATTCGCGGTGTCTTCCACCATGATATTCGGATAGAGGCGCAGCTGGCTTTCGGAGATCGGTTCCGGCATAAACGCCAGCGGGTGATCCGGCGCAATAGCGAACACCCAGCGAATGGCGCCGATTTCGGTGTAATCAATACCGCCGCCGTCGAGCAGCGTATCCGGCGCGCCGATGGCAATATTGGCCTGGTTATTAATAATGGCGTCCCAGACGCCGTTGTAGACCTGGGTGGTGACGGTTATCTGGCAGGTGGGGAACTGTTTTTTAAGCACCTGCAGCAGGCGCGCGGTGTGCCGCGGGGTATAGAGCAGCTGATTAATGCAGATTCGCACCCGCGCCTCGATGCCCTGGGCGATAGTATCGATGCTGCGCTTGATGGCGTGGAAATCGTTCAGCAGGTCGGTGGCTTTGCGAAAAAGGTAGTAGCCGGATTCGGTGAGCTCAATGCTGCGGGTATTGCGGGTAAACAGCACCACGTCCAGCCCGGTCTCCATGCGCTTAATGGTGTAGCTGATGGCGGAGGTTGTGAGCCCCAGCTCATCCGCCGCCTTGCTAAAACTGCCAAAGCGCGCCGCCGTGGTGAACGCCTGCAGATTCTCTTCGGTAAAAATTGAGTTCATTTGCCCGCTCCTGCTCTCGTCAACCGGCCATCCGTTAGATCCTCATGCTGAATGTATTTGCCTGCTGGATGATTGGGCAACCATTTTTGAATAACTTTTAACGCCACGCTCACAATCGGCCTGAAAGAACGCGGGTCCTCTCAGGCCGCAGCGGCGCTTCAGGCTTCGGGCTTCGACGTCGCTTCGCTCAGCCGACGGCCGCTATATTCGGAAATGAGGCCGACGCAGTTGCCGGCAAAAAAGCCCAGCAGCGTCACCGGCCAGTTGAGCCCGGAGGCGAAGAACAGCGTCATGCCGAGGAAGCCGCCGGGGATAAACGAGGTCAGAGAAAACCGCCCCTGCCAGACGATCGCCGCCGAGAACGGCACCGTGACGATGACGCTGGCCCAGAAGCCCGATATGCCGCTCAACGCGGCGAGCCAGCCCGAGGCCAGCGCCGCAAGAAACGCCCATACCACCCCGGAGTAGTTAACAAACAGGCTCCTGACGAACCCCGCCTTACCCCCGCCCGCGGCATAAAAACTGCAGAAGGCCACAAAGCCAATCGTGCCTAATAATTCCCAGCCGTGCTCAAGCCCAACGTGTGAGGAGATAAGCTGCCAGACGCCAGCGCTAATTCCGACAGTAATCCCCGTAGCCGTGAGTCCGTTCATCTTGTCCTCCTCCGGATAATTGTTTCCAGGCGTCGTTATTACCTTCGGCAACTATATATAAATAAAACCCGATTGCATTAAGGGGAATACGAAGAAACCAGCAAAGGGTGCACCACCGCACAGCCTGCATCTATTATTAAATAATATTCAACAATCAGCCGCTTTCCGGCGAATAAATTTTAAGCGGGTTCTTTTATCATTTTTTCATTGCTATCCTCAGCCCATCAACCAAAATCGTCAGCGCAAATTATCCGGAGCCGGTTTATGTCCAGGGAAAATCTCATCACTGAATACCTGTTAGCGGCGGAGCAAGGAAACCTCGCACAGTTAAAACAGTGCCTGCTCAAGGGCGTTAATATTAATAGCGCTAACCGCCACGGCCAGACCGCCATCGTCCTCGCCAGCTTACATCAGCACTATGACTGCGTGGCGCAGCTTATTGCTGCGGGGATCGATATTAATAAACAGGACCAGACCTGTTTAAACCCCTTCCTGATAAGCTGCCTGAATAATGATTTAACGCTGCTGCGCTTAATTCTTCCCGCCGCTCCGAACCTCAACTGCCTAACGCGTTTTGGCGGCGTCGGCCTGACGCCGGCCTGTGAAAAAGGCCATCTGGCGATCGTCAAAGAGCTGCTGACGCAGACCGGGATTAACGTTAATCATACCAACTTTGTCGGCTGGACGCCGCTGCTGGAAGCCATCGTGCTCAACGACGGCGGCAGCACGCAGCAGTCGATCGTTGCGCTGCTGCTGGAGCACGGCGCCAGCCCGCATATGACCGATAAATACGGCAGAACTCCGCTGGAGCTGGCGCGGGAAAAGGGCTTTAGCGCAATAGCCCGCCTGCTGACTGCCGCGGGCGCCTAACCGAGGAGAACCGCTATCGACACCTCCAAACGGCGGTGTGTGCAAGCGCTAACTGCGGACGAAAGGTTTCTCGCGCAGCGCGGCAGCGGACGGGTTGAACAGCGCTTTTCCCGGGCGGTAAACCTGTTTGTTCCGGGTCCGCAGCGGATGCTGACGCTGCTCTGCGCAGATTACGACAACGCGCCCAACAGCTGTAGGTTGGCACTCACACACTTTGACAACCTGTTCCGGCCCGGCCAGCCGGTTCGCTTTCTTGATTCAGGCATTGCGTTTGGCGAGAGCGGATGGATAGAGACCTCGCAATGCCGGCGCTGGCAAATGACCAAACCCACGCTGAGCGACGAGCGCCTGCGGCATATTCCGTGGCGGCGCTGGAGCCAAACGCTCCGCCAGCAGCTGCACGACGATGAAACCTTATTTCTCTATCGCGGCAATAATCCTTTTCATCAGGAAATTAGCCGGCAATTACAGCAACGCCGCCGCGCTTTATTAGCGGCCCTGCAGCAGGGAGATGAAATTACGCCGACGGTGTCCTCTATGCTGGGGCTGGGTATTGGCCTGACGCCGTCGGCGGATGATTATCTGGTTGGCCTCAGCGTTATTTTATTGCTCCCCGGACATCCGGGCGAAAAATACCGGAATGATTTTTTATTGGCCCTGCAGCGTGCCGGGAATAATACCACCCCGCTCAGCGCCATAACCTTAGAAGCCGCCTTAAACCAGCGTTACCGAGAAAGTATTGCGCGATTTATTCATTATTTACTGAATGAACCAGCGTCCTTTTCTATCGAGGCTATTGCCGATATTAAAAATATTGGCTCAAGCTCCGGCTGCGACATGCTGTACGGCATGGCGGACGCCTGCGCCCTGAGCCAAACGTATGGAGGAAATTATGTCAGTCAAAATAATCGTTAAGCCGAATACCTATTTTGATTCCGTTTCGCTGATGTCGATTTCGACCCGGGCCAATCAGCTCGACGGCGTAGAGCAGGCGTTCGTGGCGATGGCCACGGAGATGAACAAAGGGGTGCTGAAAAATCTCGGGCTGCTGACGCCGGAGCTGGCCGGGGCGAAAAACGGCGACCTGATGATCGTCATTAGCGGTCGCGACGGCGCGGACAACGAACAAACCCTGGCGGCCATCGAAGAGCTGTTCCACAACAAGGCGCAGAGCGGCCAGCATGAAGCCCGCTACGCGACGCTTGCCAGCGCCAAAAAGCATCTCCCCGAGAGCAATCTGGCGGTGATTTCGGTCAACGGCCTGTTCGCCGCCCGGGAGGCCCACCAGGCGCTGCAAAACGATCTTAACGTCATGCTGTTTTCCGATAACGTCACGCCGGAAGAGGAGCTGGCGCTGAAGCAGCTGGCCCATGAAAAAGGCCTGCTGATGATGGGGCCGGACTGCGGCACCGCCATCATTAACGGCACCGCCCTGTGCTTTGGCAACGCGGTGCGCCGCGGCAATATCGGGATTGTCGGCGCCTCCGGCACCGGCAGCCAGGAGCTGAGCGTTAGGATCCACGATTTCGGCGGCGGTGTGTCGCAGCTTATCGGCACCGGCGGGCGCGATCTGAGCGAAAAAATCGGCGGACTGATGATGCTGGACGCCATCGGGATGCTGGAAGACGATCCGCAGACCGAGATCGTCGTCCTGATCTCAAAACCCCCGGCTCCGGCGGTGGCGCGCCGGGTCATTGAACGCGCCCGCGCCTGCCGCAAGCCGGTGGTGGCCTGCTTCCTCGGCCGCGCCGAAGCGCCTGCGGATGAGAGCGGCCTGCAGTTTGCCCGCGGCACCTACGACGCGGCGCTGAAAGCGGTCGCGCTCTGCGGCATTACGCCGGCGGGCAGCGATCGCCTGGCGGCGGATCGGGCGCTGATTGCCGACGTTCGCGCACGCCTGACCCCGCAGCAGAAGTATATTCGCGGCCTGTTCTGCGGCGGCACCCTGTGCGATGAAGCGATGTTTGCGCTGCTGGAACACGAGGCCGAGGTCTACAGCAATATTCAGCCCGACCCGGCCCTGCGCCTGACGGATATCAACCGCAGCGTCGGACATACCTTCCTCGACTTCGGCGATGACGACTTCACCAACGGCAGGCCGCACCCGATGATCGACCCGACCAGCCGCATCCAGCGGCTATTGCAGGAGGCGCGCGATCCGCAGGTCGCCGCTATCGTTATGGATTTCGTGCTGGGCTTCGGCTCCCACGAAGATCCCGCCGGCGCGATGCTGGAGGCGATCAAGCAGGCGCAGGCCATTGCCGCCGCCGACGGGCGCCCGCTGGCGATCCTCGGCTACGTGCTCGGCACCGACCTCGATACCCCTTCCCTGGAACAACAGCGCCGCCGGCTTAGCGATGCGGGCGTCATTCTGGCCAGCAGCAGCAGCCATACCGGCCTGCTGGCGCGTGAATTTATCTGCAAAGGAGAGAAAGCCTGATGAGCCAGCCACTATTCAACCAGCCGCTGAACGTGATTAACGTTGGGATCGCCCTGTTCAGCGAAGATCTGAAAAAGCAGCACGTCGCCGTTACCCAGCTCGACTGGACGCCACCGGGCCAGGGCAATATGCAGGTCGTGCAGGCGCTGGACGCCATCGCCGACTCCGCGCTGGCCGACAAAATCGCCGCCGCCAACCGGCAGGCGCTGGAGCGCATTATTCAGTCGCACCCTGTGCTGACCGGCTTCGATCAGGCCATTAACGTGGTTCCCGGCATGACCGCCAAAACCATCCTCCACGCCGGGCCGCCGGTCAAATGGGAGCAGATGTGCGGCGCGATGAAGGGCGCGGTGACCGGGGCGCTGGTGTTCGAAGGCCTGGCGCAGGATCTGGACGAGGCCGCAGAGCTGGCGGCCTCCGGGGAGATCATCTTCTCACCGTGCCACGAGCACGACTGCGTCGGCTCAATGGCGGGGGTCACCTCGGCCTCAATGTTCATGCATATTGTCGAGAATAAAACCTACGGCAACGTCGCGTTTACCAACATGAGCGAGCAGATGGCGAAGATCCTGCGCATGGGGGCCAACGACCAGAGCGTGATCGATCGCCTTAACTGGATGCGCGACGTGCAGGGGCCGATGCTGCGGGAGGCGATGAAGATCGTCGGCGAAATCGACCTGCGCCTGATGCTGGCCCAGGCCCTGCATATGGGCGACGAGTGCCACAACCGCAACAATGCGGGCACCACCCTGCTGATTCAGGCGCTGACGCCGGGCATTATCCAGGCCGGCTACTCCGTTGAGCAGCAGCGCCAGGTCTTCGAGTTTGTCGCCAGCAGCGACTACTTCTCCGGCCCGACGTGGATGGCGATGTGCAAAGCGGCGATGGACGCGGCCCACGGTATTGAGTACAGCACCGTGGTCACCACCATGGCGCGCAACGGCGTCGAGTTCGGCCTGCGGGTCAGCGGCCTGCCGGGAGAGTGGTTTACCGGCCCGGCCCAGCAGGTTATCGGCCCGATGTTTGCCGGCTATAAACCGGAAGACTCCGGGCTGGATATCGGCGATAGCGCGATTACCGAAACCTACGGCATCGGCGGCTTTGCGATGGCGACGGCGCCGGCTATCGTCGCGCTGGTGGGCGGCACGGTTGAGGAGGCTATCGACTTTTCGCGCCAGATGCGTGAAATCACCCTCGGCGAAAACCCCAACGTCACCATTCCGCTGCTCGGCTTTATGGGCGTCCCGACCGCCATCGATATTACCCGCGTCGGCAGCAGCGGCATTCTGCCGGTGATCAATACCGCCATCGCCCATAAGGATGCCGGGATCGGCATGATCGGCGCCGGCATTGTCCACCCGCCGTTCGCCTGCTTTGAAAAGGCCATTTTGCGCTGGAGCGAGCGTTACCTCGCTTAGCCAGGGGTTCCCGGGGGCGGCGCTCCCGGGCAACGGCGAACAACCATAACTCTCTTACCCTCTGTAGCGGAACCCGGACAATGAAAGAACTCGTGGTCGTTGCCATTGGCGGCAACAGCATCATCAAAGATAACGCCAGCCAGTCGATTGAGCATCAGGCCGAAGCCGTGAGAGCCGTGGCGGATACGGTCCTGGAGATGCTGGCATCGGACTATAACATCGTGCTCACCCACGGCAACGGGCCGCAGGTTGGGCTGGATCTCCGTCGCGCCGAAATCGCCCACGAGCGCGAAGGCCTGCCGCTCACCCCGCTGGCCAACTGCGTTGCCGATACCCAGGGCGGCATCGGCTATCTGATCCAGCAGGCGCTCAATAATCGTCTGGCCCATCGCGGCGAGCAGAAGGCGGTCACCGTCGTCACCCAGGTTGAGGTGGACAAAAACGATCCCGGTTTTGCCCATCCCACCAAGCCGATTGGCGCATTTTTTAGCGCACCCCAGCGCGACGAACTGCAGCTGGCGCATCCCGACTGGCGCTTCGTCGAAGATGCCGGGCGCGGCTATCGCCGGGTGGTGGCCTCGCCGGAGCCAAAGCGCATCGTTGAGGCCGAGGCGATTAAAACCCTCACCCGCCAGGGCTTCCTGGTGATCGGCGCCGGCGGCGGCGGTATTCCGGTCGTGCGCGGCGAAGGCGGCGATTATCAGAGCGTGGATGCGGTCATCGATAAAGACCTCTCCACCGCGCTGCTGGCGCAGGAAATTCACGCCGACGTGCTGGTTATTACCACCGGCGTTGAGAAGGTGTGCATTCATTTTGGCAAAGCCAACCAGCAGGCGCTGGGAACGGTGACGGTCGGCGAGATGACCCGCTATATGCAGGAGGGCCACTTTCCGGCGGGCAGCATGCTGCCGAAAATCGTCGCCAGCCTGGCCTTCCTGGCCCACGGCGGCAGCCGGGTCATTATTACCACCCCCGAACGCCTGCCCGCCGCGCTGCGCGGGGAAACGGGCACCCATATTGTGCATAACTAACGGCGCATAGCTTAAGGAAGAAAGATGAATAACGACAATAGCCGCCGGGAGTTTCTCACCCGCAGCGGGAAAATAGCCGCCGCCGCGGCCCTGCTCGGCGCAGCGGCCCCCTCCGCCTACGCGGACGGCAGCAGCCCGGCCGCCTGCAGCGATCCCCAGGGGACCACGAGCCTCGGCGATAAACACTACTACCTCGACAACGTGCTGCTGGAGAGCGGCTTCGAGTATGAAAACGGGGCGGTGGTCCATACCCGCACCGAGCTGCAGACCCTGGAGATTCGCGACGGGAAGATAGCGGCCCTGCGGAGCAATAAAAGCCATCCCGATGCCGCCCTCCCCCACTACGACGCGGCGGGCATGCTGATGCTCCCGGCGATGCGCGACATGCATATTCACCTCGATAAAACCTTTTACGGCGGCCCGTGGCGCTCCCTGAACCGCCCGGCGGGCACCACAATTCAGGATATGATTAAGCTTGAGCAGAAGCTGCTGCCTGAGCTGCAGCCCTATACCCAGCAGCACGCAGAGAAGCTGATCGATCTTATCCAGTCCAAAGGCTCCACCGTGGCCCGCAGCCACTGCAATATCGAACCGACCTCGGGACTAAAGAACCTCGAAAACCTGCAGGCGGTGCTGGCGCGGCGCAGTCCGGGATTCGAATGTGAAATCGTCGCCTTCCCGCAGCACGGCCTGTTGCTGTCGCACTCCGAGTCGCTGGTACGCGAAGCGATGCAGGCCGGGGCGCACTATGTCGGCGGCCTCGATCCGACCAACGTCGACGGCGCAATGGAGAAGTCGCTCGATACGATGTTCCAGATAGCGCTGGACTATGACAAAGGGGTGGATATTCATCTGCACGAAACCAGCCCGGCGGGCGTGGCGGCGATAAACTACATGGTAGAAACCGTGGAGAAAACCCCGCAGCTGAAGGGCAAGCTGACCATCAGCCACGCCTTTGCCCTGGCGACCCTCAACGAACGGCAGGTCGCGGCGATTGCCGAGCGCATGGCGGCCACGCAGATAACCATCGCCTCAACCGTGCCGATCGGTACCCTGCATATGCCGCTGAGCCAGCTGCGTGAGAAAGGCGTGTTTGTGATGACCGGTACCGACAGCGTTATCGATCACTGGTCGCCGTACGGCCTCGGCGACATGCTGGAGAAGGCCAACCTCTACGCCCAGCTCTACATTCGCCCGAATGAGCAGACGCTCTCCCGTTCGCTGGCGATTGCCACCGGCGACGTGCTGCCGCTGAACGATAAGGGCGAGCGCGTGTGGCCTAAAGTCCAGGACGACGCCAGCTTCGTGCTGGTTGACGCCTCCTGCTCCGCCGAAGCGGTGGCGCGTATTTCGCCACGCGCCGCAACCTTCCACCGGGGCCGAATGGCCTGGGGCAGCGTGGGCCGCGCCTGACGGCCATCGGCTCAGACAGGCGGACATAAAAAAGCCCCGGGACGCCGACGCGCCTCGGGGCTTTGCTTTTTACGGTCGCTTATTTCTGCGGACGCATCGCCGGGAACAGGATCACGTCGCGGATGGTGTGGCTGTTGGTAAACAGCATCACCATTCGGTCGATACCAATGCCCAGACCGGCAGTCGGCGGCAGACCATACTCCAGCGCGGTCACGTAGTCTTCGTCATAGAACATCGCTTCGTCGTCGCCGGCGGCCTTGGCGTTCACCTGGTCGAGGAAGCGCTGCGCCTGGTCTTCGGCGTCGTTGAGCTCGCTGAAGCCGTTGCCGATTTCACGTCCGCCGATAAAGAACTCAAAGCGGTCGGTGATCTCCGGATTGGCGTCGTTACGCCGCGCCAGAGGCGACACTTCTGCCGGGTACTCGGTGATGAAGGTCGGCTGAATCAGGTGCGCTTCCGCCACTTCGTCAAAGATTTCGGTGACGATGCGGCCCAGGCCCCAGCTCTTCTCAACGTTGATGCCGATAGATTCGGCAATCGCTTTCGCCGCGTCGAAGCTATCGAGATCCGCCATCTCAGTTTGCGGACGATATTTCTTGATAGCCTCGCGCATGGTCAGCTTTTCAAACGGCTTGCCGAAGTCGAAAACCTGGTCGCCGTAAGGCACTTCGGTTTTACCCAGCACGGTCTGCGCCAGGGTGCGGAACAGCGACTCGGTGAGTTCGATCAGATCTTTGTAATCCGCGTACGCCATATAGAGTTCCATCATGGTGAACTCGGGGTTATGGCGCACGGAGATGCCTTCGTTACGGAAGTTACGGTTGATCTCAAAGACGCGCTCGAAGCCGCCAACGACCAGGCGTTTAAGGTACAGTTCCGGCGCAATGCGCAGGTACATGTCCATGTCCAGCGCGTTGTGGTGGGTGATAAACGGACGGGCTGACGCGCCGCCCGGGATCACCTGCATCATCGGGGTTTCGACTTCCATAAAACCGCGAGCCACCATGAACTGACGCATCGTCGCGAGGATCTGCGAGCGTACTTTAAAGGTGTGGCGCGAGGCGTCATTGGAAATCAGATCCAGATAGCGCTGGCGATAGCGCGCCTCCTGATCCTGCAGGCCGTGGAACTTATCCGGCAGCGGGCGCAGGGCTTTGGTCAGCAGACGCAGCTCGCTGCAGTGGATAGAGAGCTCGCCGGTTTGGGTTTTGAACAGCTTACCGCGGGCGGCGATGATGTCGCCGAGATCCCACTTTTTAAACTGTTCGTTGTAGACGCCTTCCGGAAGATCGTCACGCGCCACGTACAGCTGGATGCGGCCGCCAACGTCCTGCAAGGTCACGAAGGAGGCTTTACCCATGATACGACGGGTCATCATGCGGCCAGCCACGGAGACTTCAACGTTCAAGGAGGTGAGCGCTTCGTTGTCCTTGCCGTCAAATTCAGCGTGCAGCTGGTCAGAGGTATGGTCACGGCGAAAATCGTTCGGGAACGGGATACCCTGCTCGCGCAGCGCAGCCAGCTTTTCACGACGGCTTTTCAGTTCATTATTAAGGTCAATTGCCTCATCGGCACTTTGTGCTTGTTGTTCAGACATGTTGGTTCCTCATAACCCTGCTTTCAAACTTGCTTCGATAATTGAACCAGGTCACCCTCCGGCGCGGCCCGTCTCAGGCGTTATCGCCGGAGAACAATCTTAACGAACCTGGCTTCACTTCCGGCCGATCTCACTCAGCCATCGCTTCACTAACGATTTTTTATCTTAGGCTTCCGCACCAGCCAGAATATCCTCCTCCTGATTGTTGAACGGTGCAAGGAGCGCATGCCGCTCCCGCACCTGAGATAGCCTCAGGCCTTACGCGCCGCCGCCGGGAATTTCTCCGGCGGCGCGACGTTTGCTAAGGCTGCAGGTTGCGGCAAACGCCAGCAGCACGATCGCCGCCACGCAGCCGAGCGTCCATGCGCCCATCTGGGAGAAAAAGTGCTGATAAGCGGCAATGGCCGTTTCGCTGATTTGCGATTCGGTGGTCTGCTGCGCCACCATCCCCGCCAGCCAGTTGGCGACCGCGCCGGTGGCGAGCATGTAAATACCGGTCAGCACCCCGGTCACACCGGGCATGTTGAGGCGGGTAATCTGCGCCATCGCCACCGGGTCGATAAACAGCTCGGCAAACCCCATCAGCGCCAGCCCGCCGACCATCAGCCCCATTGAGGCCTGGCCGTCGACGGTTGCGTGGCGGGCGTTAAGCGCCAGCAGCATAAATCCGCAGCCCATCAGCACCAGGCCAAAGGCGAATTTCAGCCATACCCGCAGCGCGGAGCGGGTGGCGCCTTCCGGGCGCATCAGCCACGCCAGCGCCACCCCCGCCGCCATCACCGCCACCGCGTTGACCGACTGGAACAGCGCCGTCGGCACTTCAATATTCAGCAGGCGACGGTTAACGAAGTGGTCGATAAACAGGCTAATCGAGCTGCCGCCCTGCTGCGCCAGAACCCAGAACAGCGTCCCGGTCAGCATCAGCAGAACGATTTGCCACAGCGCTCGGCGGTGCTGCGGGGAGGCGATCATGATCCGCGCGACCATCTGGGCGGCAAACACGCAGACGATCGCCAGCAGATAGCCGGACCAGTTATTTTGCAGCAGCAGCGTAAAGAACACCGGCGCTACGCACAGCATCACCACCAGCCAGCCCCAGGTCGGCAGCACAAACTTCACCGCCCGCAGCGCCTGCTTGTCGACGCCGCGGGTGTGGCGGAAGTAGCGGCTGCCGCTTAAGAAAATCAGCAGACCGATAAACATGCCGATCCCCGCCAGCGCAAAGCCGATGTGCCAGCCGTACCACTGGGCGGTCAGCCCGCAGGCAATCGGCGCGGCGATGGAGCCGACGTTCCCCGCCGCGTAGAGCAGCGAAAAACCGCCGTCGCGACGAGGGTCGTCAACGGCGTAGAGCTCGCCGAGCAGGCAGCTGATGTTGGATTTGAACAGACCGTAGCCGCAGATGATGATCGCCAGCGCGAGGTACAGGCTCCAGGTTGCATCGGATTCGACGCCGAGCACCACGTGGCCGAGCGTCATCAGCAGCGCGCCGGCAATGACCGCCGTGCGGTTGCCGAGCAGGCGGTCGGCAAGCCAGCCGCCGAGAATAGGGGTAACGTAAACCAGAGAGGCGTAGGCGCTAAACAGGCTGATCGCGTGGCTGTCATCAAAGCCAAGCTGATGGGTGAGGTAGAGGATAAGTAGGGCACGCATGCCGTAAAAGCTGAAGTATTCCCAGATTTGAATCGCTACGATGTAATAGATCGCGCGCGGCTGTGAGGGTGTTTTCATGAGGTCTCCTTGCAGCGTGAAAAAGGGAAGTGGCAGGCCACTTCCCTTTGGTGCTTCAGTTACTTGGTGTTTTCGTCTTTCAGCACCTTAACGGTGTAGCGACCATCCGCCTGACGATATGCGCCGTGGATATCGGTTTCGAAGCCCGGGTAGTGGGCGCCGATTTCGCACAGCATCTGCAGGAACTCCAGCACCGGACGGCTCTCTTCGGTGATCATCTCACCCGGCATGACCAGCGGAACTCCCGGAGGATACGGCAGGATCATGTTGGCATTGACGCGACCAACCATCTCTTCGAGATAGACCTCTTCGGTCTGACCGTGCAGCTCTTTCTGGAACGCGGCGTACGGCGTCACCATCATTTTTGGCAGCACTTCGAACGCGCGGAACATCAGGTCCGGCAGGTTGTGATGCTCGACCAGCTTGTGAATGTTCTGTGCCAGCTCCTGAACGCGCATGTTTTCATAGAATTCAGGATCTTCGCGGTACAGAGACGGCAGCATGTTTTTCACACGCAGGTTGAGGTCGAACGCGCGTTTGAAGTCGGTTAGCGTGCGCAGCAGGCTCAGAGCCTTAGTTTTGTCGATACCAATGCTGAACAGGAACAGCAGGTTGTACGGGCCGGTTTTCTCGACCACGATGCCGTGTTCGTCGAGGTATTTCGCCACGATGCTGGCCGGAATACCGAACTCATCCATGGTGCCGTCTTTTTTCATCCCCGGAGTCAGCAGAGTGACCTTAATCGGGTCGAGGTACATGTGCTCGTTATCGATGTTTTTGAAACCGTGCCATGCGCTGTCGGAGCGCAGCGGCCAGCATTCGGCGCCGTCGATATGCTCCGGCTGCCATACGTCGAAGAACCAGCCTTCAGACTCGCCTTTCAGACGCTTGATCTCTTTACGGAACTTGATTGAACGCTCAATAGAGCCGTCGATCAGACGCTTACCGGCGTTGCCTTTCATCATCGCCGCGGCGGTTTCGGTGGAGGCCACGATCCCGTAGTGCGGAGAGGTGGTGGTGTGCATCATGTAGGCTTCGTTAAAGGTTTCTTCGTTGATGTCACCTTTCACGTGGATCATTGAAGCCTGGGAGAACGCCGCCAGCAGCTTGTGGGTGGACTGGGTTTCGTAAATAATTTTCCCTTCCACGCGGCCGCCGCTCATCCCGCATTTACCGGCATAGATTGGCGAGAAGTTGGTGTAAGGCACCCACGCTGAGTCAAAGTGGATGGATTTAACATCGAGGGTTTTCTTGATGAAATCGGTGTTGTACAGCAGGCCATCGTAGGTGGAGTTGGTGATAACCGCGTGCACCGGCCAGGTCGCGTTCGGGGTCTCTTTAACGCGCTTCGCGATGGTTGCGTGCTGGAATTCGCTCTGCGGGATGCCGCCGAGGATACCGTAGGCGTTACGGGTCGGGCGGAAGTAGATTGGCGTAATGTCGCTCATCATCATCAGATGGGTCAGCGATTTGTGGCAGTTACGGTCAATCAGCACGGTGCTGCCGGCCGGAGCCGAATACATACCGACGATTTTGTTGGCGGTAGAGGTGCCGTTGGTCACCATGTAGCTGCGTTCAGCGTTAAAGACGCGGGCGATATACTCTTCCGCTTCTTTGTGCGGGCCGCTGTGATCCAGCAGGGAGCCCAGCTCAGAAACCGAAATCGAGATATCCGACTTCATGGTGTTCGGGCCAAAGAAATCGTAGAAGATGCTGCCTACCGGGCTTTTCTGGAAGGCGGTACCGCCCATGTGGCCTGGGGTACAGAAGGTGTATTTGCCTTCACGCACGTATTTGAACAGCGCCTTGGTCAGCGGCGGCAGAATCGCATCGATATACTCATCGGTGTTCTGTTTGATTTTATCGGCGATGTCGTCAGCCGCGCCCAGCGCATATTCGAAGAAGCGAACCTGCATCCGCAGATCGTTGAGACTGACGTCCAGCGTGGAGTAGGTGTTGGCGAAGGCGTACAGCGGCATATATTCGTTCAGCTTGCTGATCTCTTCGCACAGCTCAAGATTGTATTTATCCCAGTCAAAGATAACGCCGCACAGGCGGGAGTTATTTTCGATAAGTTTCAGTAAATCTTCGCGGTCGTTCGGATAGACAATACGGAAGTCCAGGCGTTCAAGGGCACGATGCAGTTCACGGATAGGCTCTTCTTTAAAGTAGACGCCCATGTGATTCATGATTGCGATAACGTTCATAGTCAAATCTCCAGATAGAGAAAGCCCCTCCCGCCACGTGGTGACAGGTGCAGGAAGGAGCTCCAGGAAAAGGGGTTACTGATTAATGTGCGCCGGCGGTAGAGTTGTCAGCAGAGTCATTGGCGTGCTGGCGCTGGTGCATTTTGCGGCCGTAGAACATCAGGATTATCAGGCTGACGATAAAGGTCCCGGCCAGTTCGAAGGAGCTAGCCCCCATCAGGGCGATGAAGCAGAAGCCGCAGCCCAGCACCGAACAAATCAGGCTCACCAGGTTACGAATGTTGATGCCTTCGAAGCGAATCAGGTCAACGCAGGAGTAGAAGTAAGGCAGCATGGTCAGCAGTACGGCGATACCGGTCAGCTCGCCGAACAGGTCAGAGGCTTTACCGCCGCTGGAGTTCATCAGGGTAATCAGCACCATCAGCACGGTCATTTTCACCGCCGCCAGCAGCAGGCCTTTTTTCGGGTTACCGTTGCTATCAAGTTCGCCGTAGATTTTCGGGAAGTTACCGTCGTTGGCGGCACGTACGCCGGCCTGGCCAACCAGCATCATCCACGAACCGAGAGAGGTCAGGCAGGCAAAGGCGGTGAAGGCGGAAACCATCGGAGCCGCCCAGCCGCCGAGGATAGTTGAAGCACTAATGGCGAACGGTGCGCCCGATGCGGCCATCTGCGCAGCAGGGTACATCCCGGCAATAACCTGAGTCGCGGCGATATAAACGATACCTGCCAGCGCGGTACCCAGCATGGTAGCCAGCGGCACGGTACGTTTCGGGTTTTTCACCATCCCGGTACTGACGGCGGCGGATTCTACGCCGACGAAGGCCCACAGGCACAGCAGGATACTTTTCACGACCGCGTGGCTGTCGGTGGTGCTGGAGGTGTTCCAGTTTGCCTGATAGGTGGCAGCGTCAAACCAGTGCCAGCCGACAACCGCCGTCATGACCACCGGAATTAATACCAGCACCAGACCAATGGTGGTCAGGCGGCTTACCCAGGTCCCCCCGAGCATATTAACGAAGGTAAATATCCAGACGATTGCAATACAGGCAATACCGGCTGGAACCGGGTTATTTAATATAGGGAAGAATGTCGACAGGTAGGATACGGCGGTAATCCCGATAGCCAGGTTACCAATCCAGTTGGCATGATAATAAAGGACGCCGGTCTGGAAACCGAACGCCGGAGATATTTCTCCAGCGTACGCAATTGGGCCACCCTGCTGCGGATTCTTGGTCGCCAGTCGGGCATAAACATAAGCCAGAGACATTGCGCCAATAATAGAAATCACCCACCCCCAGATTGCAATTGAACCAATACTGGCGAGGTTCGCAGGTAATAATGCAATACCGCTCCCCATCATATTACCGGCAACTACGCCGGTACAGGCAAATAGCCCGATCTTCTTGGCAGAACTCATGTTTGCTTTTCTCCTAAGTTTATTTGGGAGGTACAGATCATGATAGTGAACCTTTTATTGACCCGACCAACTGCCAACCAGATTACTGATTCAAAGAAGATAAGTCCTAAAGATAAAGTGAAATAACGGCAAACATCAGACAAATGATATTTTGACCTTTTTTGATTAACATATCAGGATGACATGTTGATATCATAAAAAGATAAACATCATTAAATTACAGTCAGTTACGAGAAGATTTTTATGTTGGAAATGTGTTGCAAGCGGCAGTTAAATCACTCCATAAATATAACAATCGCCGGCCTCATGAGAAACATAAGTTTAACCTCACCATGCCAAAAACCATTCGCACGGTGAGGGTTTACTTATTCTGAAGAGAGGAAGTTATCGAGATACGGCACCACCCGGGTAACCGAGGTCTGGAATACCGCGTTTTCAATCCAGTAAAAGGTGTTTTCGCCAGGGCGTAAATTAAAAGCGGTCAGGTAAGCATCGGCTGCTTCCCGGTTCTCGCCCTTCATCTCGTAGACTTTACCCAGCAGTACGTAATTCATCCACGACATTTCCATGTCAATCCCGGTATTAATCGCATGGTACGCTTCGTCTACTTTCCCCTGCCCCAGCATATCCACGGCTTTAATTTGATAAAACACCGCCAGATCTTTAATACCCGGCATATCGCCAACCCGGTTTATTTCCGCATACAGCGCCGCGAGCTGCTGTTCATCCAGCGGCTGTTGCGAATGACGTAATACGTCCACCAGCGCCTTTTCCGCATACGCATAGGTAAAGTCAGGAGCCTGTTTAATAACGTCATCAAGCAGCGCGCTGGCTTTTCCTAATGATTCGACATCACCATTCATTAATAGCTGATGCGACTGGTAGAAGTGGGTCAGCGCAACGCTTTGCGAAGGCTGGTACTGCTTAAGCATGGTCTGCATGCGTTCCGGCCACGGCTGCTTGAGCGCTTCCGACAGGCTATTGAGCAGATCGTTTTGAATCGACAGCTGGTTGTCGCTGGTGATGAAGTAGCGCTTGTCCATCATGGTGGAACCGTCGGCGTTATCCACCATCTGCACCGACATAAAGCACTGCTGGGCGCGGTAGTGGCGCTGGTTGACGAACTCAATAGTCAGCGTTTTACCCGAGCTGCTCGGCTCGTTGATGTTGTAGTTGGTTTTGTCATGCACCATAAAGGTGGAGAAGGTATTCAGCGAGGTGGTCACCAGGCTGCCAAGCCCCACCGCGTAGGAGTGCTGAGACGCCCAGTTGGTGCAGGAGTTACCGTTAAGCAGGTGGATATCGATGTCGCGCGGGTTTAACAGCAGGCGGGCTTTATTGACCGGCGGGCGCGATTCGATGCTCGACAGCGCCACCAGCGCCACGCAGGTTGCCAGCGCCAGCAGGAACAGCCCCCAGACGATAAAGGTGCTGATCCCCTTGCGTCTCTCCGGCCTGGCCGGGGGTTGAACGCCGGACGCGACGGGCGCGGATGGCGCAGCGGCTTCCGGCACCGCCTGCGGCGCGAGCGGCGAAAGGAGCGGCGTCAGCTCTTCCCCCTCCTCCGTACACCAGATGACCGGCACCGTCAGCTTATAGCCGCGTTTCGGTACCGTTGCGATATATTCGAGGCTGCTATCGTCGCCGTCCTTCAGCGACTTGCGCAGTTCAGAAATGCTCTGGGTGACGACGTGGCTGGTCACAACGTTGCGCGTCCAGACATTATCAATCAGCTCGTCCCTGCTGAGCACTTCGCCAGGATGGCGGGCAAAGAAAACCAGAAGATCGATTAAGCGCGGTTCAAGAGTGAGCTGGCGTCCCTTCCGGCTAATTTGGTTAACAGAGGGAGTAACCAGCCATTCTCCAACGCGAACAACAGGTTGTTGCATAAAAAGGGCCCAAACGAAAAGGGAAAGGCGCGATGATACCACATTTACCCTACCTATTTATGATAGGGGTCATGACCTTGAACGCGTTATATCGCTCTGCGTTTATTAAGTTTAGCCATTTTTTGTTTTTAGACAAAACCAGCAATAGTTTATTAACACTTTTGCCATTTCATTAAAAATATCCGGGAACCACTCTGCATCCATCGTTTATTCAGCGTTCATTCCCTCGGGCGCGACGGTTTACGCGCCGATAGCGAACGGGCTCCACGGAGACGCATCATGCTATTTAATTCCTACTCTTTACCGGCGCTGACGCTGAAAAATCGTATTGTTATGCCCCCGAGCGCTCTTCGGCGGGGTCAGGCAGGCTATCCTGACGACCTCGCCGTCGCGGCGAAGTCAAGCGGCACTCGCCCGCCGCCCTTCTGCTGCGGGACTTTCACGCGTTAGCGAAGGCGCCGCACCGCCTGCTCCAGCGCCGTAATATCCTCCCCGGACAGCAGCGGCTGCAGCGCCAGCAGCTCGTCCTCCGGCAAAGCGTAGAGGTTCAGCGCAAGCAGGCGCTGAATATCCGACTCGGCAAAGCGGTATTTGATAAATTTGGCCGGGTTACCGCCCACCACCGCATACGGCGGCACGTCTTTAGTCACCACCGCGCCTGCGGCAACCACCGCCCCTTCGCCTATCGTCACGCCGGGCATAATCATCGCCCGCATGCCAAGCCAGCAGCCATCGTTGAGCACCGTATCGCCGCGGTGCTGATACGATGCGGCAATGGACTCCATAAACGGATAGAGGCTGATCCAGTCGATCCGATGGGTGCTGTTGCCGCCCATCAGGATCGCCGTTTCCGCGCCGATGCAGACGAAATTGCCGATGATGAGCTTATCCAGCTGTCCTAAGGGCTGCCACTGCTGGCTAACCGCATCCCCGTGCAGATAGCGCACCACGGAGCGCTCAAAGCCGTTGTCCCAGCAGTCGCTGTAGTAGCTGTGGGTGCCTTTAATAATGATATTCGGATTGGTCACCGTCTGGTGCAGACGTTCGGTTCTCGACCAGTGTTTGTCGGTCATGGGGGCATTCCTTCCGCGTTAATATGTCCTGTTAGTCAGGACATATCATAAGCCGGAAACGCTCAACCGGCGCTCAATAGCGCGAAGCGACGCCGTCAGGGCAGGTTTTAAAGCGGCGATGGAGCCACATATATTGCTCCGGCGCCATCAGGATGCACTTCTCGACGATCTTGTTCATCCACGTCGCCGTGGTTTGCGGATTCTCCAGCGGCGGCCTCGACTCTGGGATCATAGAGATGAGCTCATATCCGCCGCCGTTTGGCTTACGCCGTGGGACGAAGGGGACGATCGTCGCCTTCGACATTTTGGCCAGCACCCAGGTGCCAGTCGTCGTTGCCGCCTGCTCCACGCCAAAAAATGGCGCAAACACGCTGCTGCCTGGCCCGTAGTCATGATCGGGCGCGTACCACAGAATTTCGCCCTCCTTCAGCACCCGCACCATTCCCTTCAGGTTTTTGCGATCGAGCATCGTCTTATTGGAACGCAGCCGCCCGCAGGTCTGCAGCCAGTCAAGCACCGGGTTGTCATTGGGGCGGTACACGCCGATCCCCGGCGTATGCATGCCGAACATCCGCGCCCCGAGCTCAAGGGTCAGAAAATGGACGCCGATCAGCAGCACTCCCTGCTTTTGCGCCTGTAAATCGATGACCGCCTCAAGCCCGCTGGTCTCGGTCCAGCGGGCAATCCGCCGCTCCGGCCAGAACCACGCCATGCCGGTTTCCATTACCCCCATGCCCAGCGATTCAAAATTCTGCACCACCATCTCGTGGCGCTGCGCGGCGCTCATTTCCGGGAAGCAGAGTTCGACGTTACGCCGGGCAATGCGCGCACGACGCGTCATAAAGCGCATCGCCAGGCGGCCAATCGAGGTTCCGAGACGGTAAATAAGCGGATACGGCAGCTGCACAACCAGCCACAGCAGGCCGGCCCCCAGCCATATCAAGCCGTAACGAGGGTGCAGCAGGGATGTGGAAAACTTCGGTAACTGGGTCATATTATTCCTGTTAATTCAGTCAAATATATAGACGCTTCGATGTATAAGGCCAAAAGACGGGCATACCGTTTAGCAATAAACAGGTCGTGAATTCATCGTACGGAAGTTTATTTCCGCACAGGCCGCGCGCCATTTTCTGCCGGGGATTATAGGTCTTTCACCGCCATAAAATGACTTAATCCCGGTAACAAATTTATTATTAACTAAATAACCGCGAGTTTTATAGCAATAGCGCGATGGGCTTACGAGGATATCTACCGGCAATAGCATCATAAAGTAATACATCTCGTTGTCGTTTTAGTTTAACCAGCGATTTATTATCCAAAATTAAACAGCACGCTTGCAATTTCAGCGAACAGAAGTGGTACCAGGCAGGCTATTTTATTCTGCTGACAGGCGCTACCATGGTTAAAATGCTTATACTCCGCGCGGCGCTGCTTCTGACCTCGTGCATGGGGAGCGCGCCGGGAACGGCGCCGAAGGCTTTGAGCCGCTCTGCTGAAGCAAACCGGCGTCCTCGGTGCCATGACCTTGATAAGCTTATTATCTGCGACTGGGACCGCGACCGCTAAATAGGGTCAAAAATGCCGCATCAGGCCGACTGGCCGCCGCTCTATCCGCCTTCCCCACACGCAGCGGCCTCCCCTGGGTCGCCCAGGCACCCGCTTCCCGCGTATTTACTGTGACCGAGCCAACGTCCTGAGAAATGACCCTCGGCTGCGGGGTGTACAAATATCCTGAACCGTTCATACTTACCGGTATAGATGAGTCATTGATTTTCAATATTAAATTATCATCAGCACTGTCGTGTAGCAGAATAAATAAAAAGGAAGACCGGCCAATGAAATACAAATTAGTCAAACAGGTTATGGATAATGATGCCCTGAGGAACAGCTTCATTGACCTGGCTATTAAGACCTTTGATCTCTCATTCAAGGACTGGTACAAAAAAGGCTACTGGACCGAGTCATACATTCCCTACGCTTTCGTTGATAATAATAAGGTAATTGCTAACGCCTCCGCCAACGTCATCGACCTCAAGTGGCAAGGGAAGCTCGTGCACTATATTCAGATAGGCACCGTGATGACCGATACCGACCATCGCGATAAAGGCCTTGCGACACAGTTGATTAATCATATTCTCGATGACTGGAAGGATAAGGCCGACGCGATTTTTCTGTTTGCTAACTCTACCACCGTCGATTTCTATCCGCGATTTGGCTTCGAGCAGTACGATGAGTATCAGTATACCCTGCCGGTGACCCCAGCCCAGGGCGACTTCCGTCGTCTTGATATGGATAAAGAGAGCGATGTGGCAATCCTCAGGCACTATTATCAGAAATCCAATCCCTTCTCTCAGCTCTCGGCGCACAATAACTTCGGCCTGCTGATGTTCTACTGCTCGGCGTTTATGAAGCACTTCGTCTACTATTCGGAAAAAAATAGTGCCGTGGCCATCGCGATGCAAAACGATCGTGCGCTGATCTGCTTTGATATTTTCTGCGACGCCAGCGGTTCGATGTCGGCTATCGTCAATGAGCTCGCCGACCAACGCACCCAGCTGGCGATTTTAGGCTTCACTCCCGTCGAAGGTCGCATCGGCGAGTATGAAAAAATAGAGGGCGACGACTTCTTATTTATCTCTACGGCCAAAGAGAACATTTTTAAAGGCAACAGGCTGATGTTCCCGACGCTATCCCATGCCTGAGCCGCGGCGGCCTGCAGCCTTTTCTCAGCGCAAAATCCCCTCATGAGAAGTCATGAGGGGCAAAACCAGGACAGAGCGGAAAAAGAACTGAGAAAAGGCTGAGTCAAAACCGGGACCACGCAGGGATAAAACGGCGGATGAGCGCCTCTGCTGCCGCTTATGATTTATCACCACCATTAATCACCTTGCTTTATTTTAATTTATCGCGGCAGAACGTTTTAAATAAGCGCTCAATAAGGCATAAATAGGATTGACTTCATCTTCAGCCTGATACAGGATCCCTTAATTATAAGCCGCCCTGGCAGCAACGGCGAAAGTAAGCGGTCTATTCCTCTGCCCCTCGCGCCAAAACAGAGCGCGTCAGCCCTTAAGATAGCGCGCGATCGTAACCCGTTTTAAAAACAATTAAAAATGTCAATGATGCAAATCAGCATCTAAAGAAAAATAAGAAATAAAAAGATTTGAGCTTCAGTGATTAAAATGACAATTTTCCTTACTAAAGATTAGTTAAGATAAATTAACTACCCAAAACAATATAACCCGCTTTATTATTTTTCCCCATGAGTTCAGACGCTCCCTGTGAACAATTAAAATTGCGGGCATTCTCTATGCATGAACAAATAAGCGCACCCGGTCAACAGAGTAAGATAATTAAACCCGATACGGAACACTACGCTTACTTAGATCTTGAGCTATTGTTGGAAAACTATAGCGGCGGCAGCCTTACGGATATCCCGCCGGCAGCGGCGATCTCTGCATATTCCTATATGGCGAACCAGTACCTCAGCGACGGCCTTGAGACGCTAAAAGCCTCGGTACGGCCCAGCGGTGCCGGGGATCTCTTTGTTCTTGAAGAAAGCTACTTCCCTAATATCTGTGCTCTTCTCACGGTTATTCAGGTGCTGATTATTCGCGGTAACGCCTCAATATTAATTATCAGCGACCGCAAAATAAAAGACGGCATGACCGATTTCTTTATCTCTAAACAGGCCGGATTACGCGAGTGGCGCAGAAAGCTCAAGGGCAGCAACGCCGCCAGCATCGGTAAGCTACTGAGATATTATAGCGAGCTGCGCAGCGGCGGCCTCTTAACAAAAAGAGAGTATGACGTTCTTCGCGCCGCATATACTTCACCGTCCCGCGGCGGCGTCGAACGGATGCTCTCCATGAGCAATAAGCAGGTATCCCATTACTATCTGAGAATAAAAGACAAGCTTGGCATAAATAATAAGCTCGCGATGCTCAACTATATAGGTTGGCTATTCCCTTAGTTCGCGCGGGGCCTGAACAATTAAACCTACATTTAATAACCTGGAGGGCTGGTGAAGAAAATAAATCTCGACCTGGATGTGCTTGATGCGGCGCTGCTTCGCCTCGACTGGGTATTTGAATCATTTGAGCAGGTTTGTTTATCTTTCTCTGGGGGCAAGGACTCAACCATCCTGTTTCACCTGGCGGCAACCGTTGCGCGTAAGAAGCGCAAAAAGTTCGTGGTCCTGTTTATTGACTGGGAGGCGCAGTATTTATTAACCATTGAGCATGTCGAAAAAATGCAGGCTCTCTATCAGGACGTCATCAGCCACTTTTACTGGATTGCCCTGCCGCTGACCACGGTAAGCGGCGTATCACAGCACCAGCCGGAGTGGATCTGCTGGGAGCCCGGCGTCGAATGGGTACGCCAGCCGCCAGCGGGGGCAGTCACCCGCGGCAGCGACCTCCCCTTCTATCAGTACCCAATGACCTTTGAGTCCTTTGTACCGGCGTTCGTGCAGTGGCTGGCCGCCGGACGCAGCCTGGCCTCGCTGATCGGCATTCGCACCGACGAATCGCTACACCGCTATATGGCGCTGACATCGCAGACAAAATCGCGTTTTGCTGATGACAAACCCTGGACGACGGCGCTGCCGGGAGGCAAAAGCTATACCTGCTATCCTCTGTACGACTGGCGTACTCAGGATATCTGGATCTTCAACGCCAAATCAAAGCTCCCCTATAACCCGCTGTATGACCTGATGTACCGTGCCGGCGTCACGCTGAAAAACATGCGCGTGTGCGAACCCTTTGGCCCGGAGCAGCGCCGCGGGTTATGGCTTTACCACACGCTCGAACCGGACACCTGGGAGAAGATGTGTCGCCGGGTGTCCGGCGCGCACGGCGCCGCGAAGTACGCTAACGAAAGCGGCGATTATTTCGCCCTCAGAACGCAGATGCGCAAGCCGGAGCAGCATACCTGGCGCAGCTACGCGCTGTTCCTGCTCGACAGCATGCCGGAGACAACCGCCGAGCATTACCGCAACAAGATAGCCATCTACCTGCACTGGTATCAGACGCGCGGCTTTCCGCAGGATATTCCTGATGCCCAGGAGAAGGACCTTGGCTTTCGCGATATTCCCTCCTGGCGCCGGATCTGCAAAACGATCCTCAAGAATGATTACTGGTGCCGGACGCTGTCATTCAGCCCGACCCAGTCCGAGCATTACAAAAGATACTGCAACAATATCAGTAATAAACGAAAGACATGGGGGACTCTGTAATGTCGAAGGATATCAGCAAGGTCGTGGCCGAATACCTTGAATCTTTCTCAGATATGAAAAGCAAGATTGATGCCATAAACCAGCTCAAGACGCTTATCCACCGACACAGCCCCTTCCGCGACGAGCCCGTGGATTGCGTATTATGGGTTGACGCCGAATCGGTCACGGCGAATGACTATAACCCCAATAACATGAGCGCAACGGAGAAAAAGCTGCTGGAACGCTCGGTTGAAATGGATGGCTTCACCCAGCCGGTGGTGGTCGCTCGCCAGCAGGAGCAGTATCTGGTTGTCGATGGCTTTCATCGGCATCTGATAAGCGCGGCCAACCCGCAAATTCACCAGCGCCTGCATGGCTATCTGCCGGTTACGCTGATCAACGTATCGCGTCAGGGGAAGAAGGAGCGCATCGCCGCGACCATTCGCCACAACCGCGCCCGAGGCAAGCATCAGATCGCCGCCATGTCGGATATCGTTCGCGATCTTTACCGCCTGGGCTGGGACGATCGGCGCATCGGCCAGGAGCTGGGAATGGACAGCGATGAGGTTTTACGCCTGAAGCAGATTAGCGGGCTGGCAGAGATTTTTATCAACGATAGCTTCAGCCAGGCCTGGACGGTTGAATAGCCCACGGCCGGGATCGCCTGAGCGCAAGGGCTAGCGCCCGCGGCGACATCCGGCCCACGCGCCCCGGCCCGGTCGCCCACGCCTTACCGCAGCCGGCGGCCCCGCGCAGCTAACGCGGCTGCCGCCAGGCCGCCACAAAGAGCACGCCGTCACGCGGGCGCCCATTCGTCCAGCTTCTCCAGCAGCGCGGCCAGAGAATAGCGTACCGCTTTTTCCACCACTTCCTGACAGGCGCCAGAAAACAGCAGCCGCTCGGTGTATATCTGCCCGCGAAAATTCCATGCAAACCAAACCGTTCCCGCCGGGGTACCGTCCTCGCCGCCGTCAGGCCCGGCGTAGCCGCTGATCGCAATACTGATATCAGCCCCGGCTCGTTCCAGCGCGCCGGCTGACATCTCGCTTACCGCTTGCCCGCTGACGGCGGTGAAGTGCTCCAGCGTGCTGGTACGCACGCCGAGAAGCCTGCGCTTCGCCGAGTCGCTGAAGACAATCGTGCCAATATCATAAAATGCGGCCGTATTCTCCTGCGCACAGAGCGCTACCGCGAGGTTACCGCCGGTACAGGACTCAGCGGTGGTCAGGATCAATCCTCGCCGGGTCAGCGCCCCGGCCACCCGCTCCGTCAGCTGTGGGGTTGTTTTGTCCGAATCCGTCATGATGATGCGCTCCTTACTCTTCTGCCGGGATAACCGATATATGGCCGTTGCGCTCCAGAATGGCATATTTTATTTTGCGAAACTCCGTAATGCCCTGATTTTGACGCGCGGCGACCAGGATGTCGTCGCAGGAGACATCGACCTTTTTCAGGTTATCGGTTAACGGTACCCCGTCGGCCACCAGCACCACGGGGGAGCCATCGAGCGCGGACTCCGCGCCGGAAATATACTTTTTCATTAGCCCAAACAGGATATCGACCACCACCAGCGTAATAATCGTCAGCATCGCCCCGGTAACCGAAAAATCGTTGCCGAGCAGGGCCTGCTGCGTCGCCTCGCTGATAATCAGCAGCAGGATCAGGTCGAAGCTGGTCATTTGCAGCAGCGCGCGGCGGCCGGCAATTTTAAATACCACCAGCAGGATTAAATAAATGGCTAACGCCCGAAAGACCATCTCCATAGCAACCCCCTAAGGATAAATAAACTGCCAAAAGCGGATTTCAGGCTCGGCGTTCACCTGGATAGAATTCTCCGACCTCCCCGGCTTCGCCGGCGTGACGTATAGCCAGATGGCGAAGTCGCCTTTATTTTTCACGTTGTTGTAGATCAGATACAGCGTCTTTCCCTGGCTGTACATCCCGTCCGGCTGAGGCCAGATGCTGCCAGGCTCATAGTTTTCATTGAAATCGCCGCCGAGGCTGAAGACATATTTATCGCCCCGCTGCGGGTGCGCCGTGATTTTGAGGCGAAACTCTTTTTGCAGCCGGCCAAAATACTCGTAGTCGATCTTTAGCGTCCCCGGCGGATTGGTTTTTTCAGCCTCGCTGAAATAGCCGACAGAAAATCCGCCGGCCAGCGCAATGCAGATAATAGCCAGCAGAATAACCAGGCCCACGTTCCTCGAAGCGGCCTCAAAATTCAGCAGGCGCTGACTCTCTTTTATCCCCGGCAACTTCACCTTATTATCTGCCATTCATCACCCCACCGCTTCGCCTGCAAGCTATAAACCATATATTTTACAATTAGATATTGTTTTAAGGCTCATATTCTTTGCCTGATTAAGCAATAGCAAGCACGCTTAATATGTCAAGCCGATCGCCGCAGGAAGGCAGCGCGAGGTTATTGGCGGTAGCGCTATTGTGTCCGTTTTTAATCGCGACGCACTGGCTGCATTCGCGCAGGGATGTGCCAGGACGCCGCTTCGTTCAGAGCGTTTAAAATAGCCGCGCTATTTAATACGTCATATTTAAGGTATAAAAAGCGTTCCGCCGCCGCTGCCCTGATAAATAGCGAGCGGCGGCGCAAAAGGGTTTTAACTATAATCACCCTGCTCCCACATTTTCAGCGAGGCCTGCCGTGTTAGCCAATCTTCTTATCGCCCTGGTGGCCGCCATCCACCTCTACATACTGATCCTCGAGATGTTTCTATGGGATACCAAAACGGGCCGTCAGGCATTTAATCTGAGCGCTGATTTCGCTCGCGACACCCGGGTGATGGCCGCGAACCAGGGGTTGTACAACGGCTTTTTAGCCGCGGGCCTGCTGTGGGGGCTTTGGGCGGGAGAGAGCGGGTTTCAGCTTAAAGTCTTTTTCCTGTCCTGCATTGTGCTTGCCGGAATATACGGCTCGATCACCGCAAGCAGGAAAATACTCTACGTTCAGGCTTTGCCCGCCATCGCGGCGCTGGCGGCCCTGTTGATCGGCTGACGGCGGACACAATAAGCCGGCGTAAGAAGCCGGTCGCGCTCAGCGATTTAATAACCCGCCGCGCCCTCATCACGGTCGGCTTTTCTTACGCTTCGCGGAGGTCACTCTGAACACGTTCAGCATTATTGCCATCCCCTTTTTTACTCTTGCCGTAGTTCTCTTAGCCCTCGGCGTAACCAGGAAGAACCGGGCGTTCGTTATCGTTGGCGGCGTGCTGATGTCCTCCGCCGTTGTCAACGCGGTAATTGGAATGTCGCTTTAACGGAAATAAGGGACGCCGTATCGCCGGGGAAAGCGCGCCGCCCGGCATGTGATGCGCAAGCCCCCGCTGACAGAAAGATCGGCGCCTGTCAGAACCGCCAGGCGGCAAATAAGACGCCGTTAACCTGCCCCGACTTTTGCGTCACCGGGCTGTCGGCGGCGTCGTTCTGCAGACGCTGCGCGCTCACCCGGGCACCGATCAGCCACGCCGGCGTCATCGAGTAGTCCATACCCAGCTGCCAGCCCACTTTCTCCAGCCCGGCCCCGCTGTCGTAACGTGACAGGCCGCTGCGTGCCGACTGTGCGGCGGTGACGCCATACTGCGTCTGCATATAATCGCCGTCCCCCCAGCTCAGGCTGGGGCCGCTATAAAAGCGCAGGCTCTCGAGCGGCCGCCACTGCAGGTGCGCCCAGGAGATGAGCCTCAGGCCCTGCCGATCCCCGCCGATATCCTGGGTCAAAATCACGCCGCCTCTGAAGAGCGTATTTTCATAAACCGCCGAGCTAAAGGCCCGCGGCGAGACGCTAATATCTCCTAACCCTCGGAGGTGTTCGTCATCGGACTCCTGGCGAGGAGAGAGATCCGCGCCCACGCCGAGCGAAAAGGTCCAGCGATCGGTGCGGGCAAACTCCCACCCCAGCGCCGTAAGATCGTCCACTCCGCCGACAAAAAACGGTCCGTAAGCCAGCTTTATTGCCGGTACGAACGTCGTTTTGGACTCTTTGGCGCCGGAATACTTCGGCTTTACGCCCACGCCGCCGCCGATAAAGCCGGAGAATCCGTTTTCGGCAGGCTCGGCGACGGCGGGAAAGGCTGCCGCAGAGAGCAGACACAGAAGCGTAAAGGGTTTAGCCAGGGTGGATAGCATGCAGATGATCCTTACCGTTACAGGAAGCCGACAATGAGATTGGCTTATTCAAACAGGCTCCTGTAACCCCTCTTTTTACCTCAGGTAAAGTTATGTAACAGCGACAGGGATGCATACCTGGAAACAGGCTCCCCCGCCGCGGCGGTTGCGGACCGCAAGAGTTCCCCGGTGGTATTCAGTGATTGAACGAACCAGCGCCAGGCCAAGACCGCAGCCGTTTCCGCCGCTGCTGAGCCGATAAAACGGCTCAAAGATACGTTCTATTTCCGCTTCAGGAATGCCGGGTCCGCGGTCTTTCACCTCGAAGGTAAAGTGCTCCCGGTCGATCAGCCTGAGGACAACCGAAATATCACTCCCCGCATAGCGCTGCGCATTTTCAATCAGGTTGCGCAGCAGGCGGCGTATTAACCGCGCGTCCACCTCGGCGAGCACGTGCTCGGCGCACAGCTCAATCTGCGCGCTGGCGCACTCCTCCGCCGCAATGGCGGTGATATCCGCCGGCCGGAAGTCGCCGGTAATCACGCCGGTCGCCTGAGTCAGACGGCTCAGCGTCAAAATCTCCTCCACCAGCGCATCCAGCTCGCCGACGCTGCGCCGCAGCTCGCGGGAGGCGGGGGACTCCTTCTGCACTAACAGAGCCGCCGCCATTTGAATACGCATCAGCGGCGAACGCAGCTCGTGCGAGGCGTTGGCCAGCATGGTTTTTTGTGACTGAACCAGCTGCTCAATCTGCGCGGCGGCGCGGTTAAAGCTGGCCGCGAGCTGCGCCACCTCATCGCGTCCGGTAACCTGCACGCGCGCGTCGAGGTTGCCTTTGCCGAGCGACTCGACGCTCTGCTGTAACGACTCCAGGCGGGCGGTCAGGCGGCGGATCACCGGAAACGACACCAGCACCACGCTGGCCGCCATGCCCAGCAGCAGCAGGATAAACAGCCACGGGCGCTTTTGCCGGTCGCTGCTGAGCTGAATGACCAGCACGCGCTTATCCTTGAGCTGCCAGACAAAACGCGTGCCGTACCAGTCATCAAATAGGCCTCCCGACGCCACGCGCAGCGGAAAAGAGAGCGGAGGCGCCAGCGGGCGGCTAAGCGGAGAGCCGTCGGCGGCGTACAGGGAGAAGCGGGTATGGGTGCGCTGGATCCAGCTATCGATGGCCAGAGACTGCGCGGCGCGCGGCGCGGAGGCCGGGGGAAGGTTTTGCTCTACCAGCTCGGAGAAGGTAGCGAACGCCTTTAGATGACGGTTGTTATCGTTGTTCCACAGCCACAGCGCGATAGTGCAGGTCACCACCAGCGCCAGCGCGCAGCTAAAGGCGAAAAAAATCTGCAGATGCATGGGAAAGCAGGCGAGCCGCTTCATGCGTGGGGTAAGGCCGAGAAGACGTAGCCGACGCCGCGCACGGTAATAATGCGCTGCGGTGCCTGCGGATCGTCCTCGATGGCCTGACGAATGCGCCCGATATGGACATCGATGGCGCGATCGAAGCTGTCGTAGCTTTCGCCGCGCACCGACTGCCAGATCTGTTCGCGGTTAAGCACCCGGCCCGCATTGCGCGCCAGCGCGACCAGCAGGTCAAACTGTAGGGAAGTCAGGCTACAGCGCCGCTGGTTAAGCGTGACGCTGCGCGCCGCGGTATCAATCTCCAGCGCGCCGGAGCGAATAACGCCGTCGCCGCCCGACGCCGCGCCGGGCCTCATGCGCCGCAGCACCGCGCGCATGCGCGCCAGCAGCTCGCGCGGTTCAAAGGGTTTTGCCAGATAGTCGTCGGCCCCTACTTCGAGCCCGATAATCCGATCCGCCGGATCTCCTCGCCCCGTCACCATAATAATCGCCGGGTCGTGCCGGAGCTGGGTGCGAATTTGCCGACACAGCGCCAGGCCGTCGGCGTCGCCCAGCATCAGGTCCAGCAGCACGACGTCAAAGGCGCGCTGCTTCATCTTATTCTCCGCGTCCTGCGCGCTGGCGCTGTGTACCACGCTAAATTCGTACTGGGCAAGGTAGGGCATCAGCATACCGGCCAGCCGGCTATCATCCTCAATCAACAAAACGGACGTCATCTTTATCTTCCGGACCAAAAGCATTGCGCCAATGAATTAAAGACAGCGCCGGCTGGCAGTTAGTTTCAGGCTTCGGCGCGGCGGCTGCTAATTACTTTCCCCGCGTCGCCTTGATCCCCCTTTCGCGTATGCTACCCGGCGGCTATGCTTGCCCGCTCACGGCTTAAAGCCGGACCCGCAGCGGTAAGCGGGTCCGGCGCATAACGTCAGGCTCAGGATTTAACGAACGCCAGCAGGTCCGGGTTAATCACCTCAGGATGGGTGGCAAACATCCCGTGCGACAGCCCCGGGTAGGTTTTCAACTTTCCGTGCTTCAGCAGCTTGATTGATTTGCGCGCGGCGTCATCGATAGGCACCACCTGATCGTCTTCGCCGTGCATCACCAGTACCGGTACATCTATCGCCTGTAGATCCTGCGTAAAGTCGGTTTCAGAGAACGCTTTGATACAGTCATATTGCGCCTTGGCGCCGCCTGCCATGCCCTGACGCCACCAGTTATCGATCAGCCCCTGGCTGATTTTGGCCCCCGGGCGGTTAAAGCCGTAGAACGGACCCGACGGCACGTCAATGAAGAATTGCGCGCGATTAGCGGCGAGCGCGGAGCGGAAGCCATCAAACACGGCGAGCGGGAGCCCTTCCGGGTTAGCGGCCGTTTTTAGCATAATCGGCGGGACCGCCCCCATCAGTACCGCCTTCGCCACGCGCCCTTTTTCGGCCCTGGCGACATAGCGCGCCACTTCTCCGCCGCCGGTAGAGTGGCCGATATGGATGGCATTTTTCAGATCCAGCGCGCCGGCAAGTTCAGCGACGTCGGCGGCATAGGTATCCATCTCGTTGCCGGTATCGGTCTGGTCGGAACGCCCGTGACCGCGACGGTCGTGGGCAATCACCCGATACCCCTGCGATAAAAAGAACAGCATCTGATTATCCCAGTCGTCGGCACTTAACGGCCAGCCGTGGTGAAAAACGACGGGCTGCGCATTTTTAGGGCCCCAGTCTTTATAGAAAATTCGGGTACCGTCTTTGGTGGTAATAATGCCGTTGCTCATAGAAATATCTCCTGTCTGTGATGAGAGTGAGGTCATACCCCGGGCGAAGGGCGAAAGTGATAGCCCGATACCGGCAGACAACGTGCCGCTGAGGATCAGCAGACGCCGTCGTGAAATCGCAAACCGTTCGTCTGGCATAGCTGCTCCTTTATCGTTCAGGTCATCGCCGTTGTTGTCCGATGGGGCTATTGTTATGCAATACGTCGGGAGATAGAATTGTCAAAAATGACACTATAAAAGGCAAAAATGACAAATGAAGCCTTCTGTTGAAAAGAGCATTGTGGCGGAAGTGGGCCTGCTGATTTATCCCGAGTGTCAGCTGGCTGCGGTATATGGATTGACGGATATGTTCAGGATTGCGGCGGACTGGGCGGTGAGTATTTCCGGCGAGGAGCGCGTTCGCGCGATCCGGGTGTCGCACTGGCAGGTGATGCCCGACAGCGATACGGTGGCGTGCGTCTGGGACAGCCATCCGGATGAGCCGCATCGCCTGAGCCATGTGATAGCCCCGCCCAGCCTGGTCATGCCCGCGCAGATGAAGCCTATGGCGGCCCCTGCCGCCTGGATGAGCGCCCTGTATCATGACGGCGTGACGCTCTGTTCGGTTTGTGCCGGAGCGTTCGTGCTGGCGGAAACCGGGCTTATCGATCATCGTCGCGCAACGACGCACTGGGCGTTTGCTCAGGCCCTGTCGGAGCGTTTCCCGGAGATTGACGTCGCGGCGGAAAATATGGTTATCGACGACGGCGATATTATCACCGCCGGCGGTATTTTTGCCTGGACGGATCTCGGCCTGACGCTGATAGAGAAGCTGCTGGGAAACGGTACCATGCTGGCCACGGCGCGTTTTTTACTTATCGATCCTCCCCGCCGCAAGCAAAACACCTATTCGGCATTTATTCCGCATTTTGACCACGGCGACCTCGTCATTCTGCGCGTCCAGCACCACCTCCATGCGACATATTCTGCACAGCAGAGCATCGATGAAATGGCGGCGCTGGCGGGGATGACCTCTCGGACATTTCTGCGCCGCTTTCAGAAAGCGACAGGCGTGCGGCCAACGGAGTACCTGCAGCAGGTTCGCATCATGAAAGCGCGGGATGCCCTGGAGTTAACCGGGCGTTCGGCCGACCGCATTGCCTGGGAAGTGGGATATACCGATCCCTCAGCCTTCCGCAAAATTTTTCGCAAAATTACCGGCGTAACGCCGGGCCAGTACCGGCAGCGTTTTGGCCTGGAATAACGTGGCCTGGCGCTGCCCCGGCTTAATTTTAATTAGCTGACAAAACCGCCAGGCATATTATTTAATTGCCTCTGCGCAAGAACTTAAGCCGGAATGTTTATAGCTGGGCTTTTCACAACAGGCCTTTGACCAGATGCGGCAGAACTATTTAACCGACGATTAACGGGTACGCTATTTATCAACGCGCCCGCGGCGCTGGCTCAGGATCGCCGCCGGAACTGCACCATCCGGTCAATCACGATCGCGCAGATCAGGATCGCCAGCCCCGCGAGTATGCCTTTACCCTGGGCGGCGTACTGCAGCGCGGAAAGGACATCCTCACCTAAACCCTTTGCGCCGATCAGCGCCGCAATGACCACCATCGACAGGCTCATCAGCACCGTCTGGCTGACGCCCGCGAGGATCGCCGGGCGGGCAATCGGCAAATCGACTTTAAACAGCATAAACCCCCGCCCGGCGCCAAAGGCCAGGGCCGCCTCCCGCACCGTGGGCGGAACGTTGGCAATACCAAAGGCCGTCTGGCGAATCACCGGGGCGATGCCGAAGATGATAGTGGCAATAATCCCGGCGGTCTTACCGATACCGAACAGGGCGATGATCGGGATCAGGTAGACGAAAGCGGGCGTGGTTTGCATAAAATCAAGCACCGGTCGGATAACGGACGCCACGCGCCGGCGATAGCCGCTCCAGATGCCGAGCGGAATGCCGACGGCGACGGCGATAAACGATGCCGTCCCCAGCAGCGCAACGGTTTGCATCGCTTTGGTCCAGTAGCCGAAAGCGAGGATATAGGCCAGCCCCACCCCGACGCCAAATGCCAGGCGCCAGCCGCCGCGCTGCGCGGCAAAGGCGAGGAGCACGATAAACACCACCGGCCACGGCGTGGCGATCAGCGCATATTCCAGGGCACCCAGCAGCGCATCGATGACCCGGGATATATGCTGCGCGGCGGGAGCAAGGGCGGCGGCCAGCGCCCCCATCCCCTCGTCGATCCACCGCGATGCGTTCGACGCCAGCTCGGGTAACCCGGCGGGGTTGAAAATCTGAGCGGGGATCGCGCCGGCGTAGTTTAAGAGCGCCATCGGCACGATCGCCAGCCAAATCAGCGCCGCGAAGAGGGCGGCGCCGGTCGAACAGGTCATGCCGCTAAAATCCTCCGTCAGGCGCGCTCTGCGCAGCCGCCCCGCCATCAGCGGCACGGCGGCAAATCCTAAAATAACGCGCGCGCCCAGCAGCGCGGCCAGCCCGCCGAGGATAAGACCACGCCCTCCCCGCTCGGCCTCAAGCGCCGCGCGCGCGTCGCTGGCGGCTTTGCTCAGCGACGCGGCGGAGCGCTCCAGGGATTGGGTCATCGCACTCTGCGGATCCTGCTTGTGGGCCGCGGCGGCCTCCTGCGCCCGCTGGCTCGCGAGTTCGACCAGGGTGGTCACGCGCGCCTGCTGGTCGCGCGACAGGCCGTGGCTCAGGGCAAGCACGATCAGCGCCGCCCCAATCAGCTCGGCGCTTAAAAATAGCCAGAACAGCCCCCGAAAGCGGTGCGCGCCAAGCCAGAGGCTGCCGAATAGCGCCGCTTTGCGATGAAAAGGCGGCAGCCTGCGCGACTCATCCTGCAGTTGGCTAAACGCGCGCTGGTAAAACGGCGTCACGACATCCGGCTGTTGCATCATGTGGTTTCCTCTGCTCTCGCCATGCCAATGCGGATAAAGCGGGCGACATATTCATTGGCCGGACGGGCCAGCAGCTCCGCCGGCGTGGCCAGCTGCTCAAAGCGGCCCTGCCGCATAACGGCGATACGATCCGCGATGCGCAGCGCTTCGCCGACATCATGGGTAATAAACAGCGTGGTTTTATTGAGATCGCGCGACAGGCTGCGAAACTCGGTCTGCAGGTCGTCGCGGATTAGCGGGTCCAGGGCGCTAAAGGGCTCGTCCATCAGCAATACGTCCGGATCGGAGGCCAGCGCGCGCGCCAGCCCAACCCGCTGCTTCATCCCGCCGGAGAGCGTGTCGATCCCGCGCTGCCCCATCCCGGCAAGCCCCAGTCGTTCCAGAAGCGCTTCGGCGCGCGCTTCGCGCCGGGCGCGGGCAACCCCGAGGATTTCCAGCGGCAATGCCACGTTTTCCTGAATGCTCATATGTTCAATAAGAGCGTGGCTCTGGAACACCATGCCGATACGGCGGGCGCGCAGCTCGCGCAGCCTGGCGGGCGACAGCTCGGCAATCGCCTCCCCGGCGATGCGCACGCGGCCGATGCTGGGCGCGATCAGGTGGTTCACCATGCGCAGAAGCGTGGACTTGCCGCACCCGGAGAGGCCTAAAATGCATAGCAATTCACCGCGCTCGACGTGCATATCGATACCGCGCACCGCCGCCAGGCCGCCTGCGGGCAGGCGGGCGTCGGGGTCGCGCCGCAGCGCCGTGACGGCATGCTGCGGATCGCAACCGAATACCTTCCAGACATTTTCCAGCTGAATCATTTCGCGCTCAGCCAGTCAGCCACCCGCGCCTTATTCGCATCCAGCCAGCCGCGCGCCGCCTGCTCCGGCGTCTTCCCTTCGACGGCGATCGCATAGGCCAGGGCGCTGACGTCCTGGGTGTCGAAATGGATCGCTTCAACGATTTTTACCCCATCAGGGTTCGTTTGGGCAAAGTGATTGCTGTAGGCGATGTGGATCGCCGCATCGCCATAGCCGGTGCTGATGCGCGATTTCGTTAACCAGTCCGGGTCCGACTGATCCGCAACCTGCCAGGTCGTCGGAGTATGCTTAGGCTCCTGCAGATTGGTGAGCTTGTAGCGGACGTAGTTCTGATGCGGCGCATAGCAGTAGCCGATCCAGGCGCCGCCCGTTTTCGCGGCGTTATCCAGCGCCGCCGTCGCCACCGCCTCATCGGAACGGGTCAGGTCGAAGAACGGCGCGAAGCCGTAGGTTCGGGCGCGGATCTCTTCATAATTGGTGGACAGCCAGCCCGCCGCACCCAGCCAGATCTGTCCGCGATCCGAACCTTTCGCGGCAAAAACTTTGGCCTTGTCGGGATCGGTCAGATCGTAGACGGAATGAATATTGTGCGCCTCGGCGGTTGCCGTCAGGGTGCAGTAGCCCTGAGTTCCGGCATAGGCGTTTTTCGCCAGGGTGACGTTCTTGCCCGCCCCGGCGTATTTCGCCACCAGCGCGTCCTGGTTCGGTAGCCAAACGTCGGTCCAGATATCGATCTCGCCGTTGTTGCGGTTCAGTCCTTCCCAGATAACCGGCACGGAAGAGACGGGCACAATTTTGGTCTCCGCCCCCGTCTGATCTTCGAGCAGCAGCTTGACGACATACGCCGTGCCCTGAGCGGTAGCATATCCGGCATCCACAATGCTGACGGCGTGGGCTGCGGGCGTCGCCAGCAGAAGGGCGACAATCATTTTCTTCGCTAAAAATTTCATCGGGCGATCATCCTTCCGGGTCGTTGTGGTGTGGGTAAAGAGGTTGCGGGTCGGACAAGCCGAGCCTTTCGCGCAGCGTGCCGCTAAATTCCAGCGGCGTCAGCAGACCGCGTTCGCGAAGCAGGGGAACCACATCGGAAATAAAGAGGTCCAGCCCTTCCGGGAAGGTGGGAGGCAGCAGCATAAAGCCGTCCGCCCCACCCGCTTCGTGCCAGCGGATCATCTCCGCCGCCACCTGCTGCGGGGTGCCGACGATCTGCAGGTGGCCGCGCGCTCCGGCAATGCGCCGCGCCAGCTGCAGTACGCTGAGGTTTTCGCGCTCCGCCAGCTCCCGCAGCAGCTGCTGGCGGCTGGCAATGGAATTGGACGCGGGCAGCGGTGGCAAAGGGCCGTTGGGATCGACATCCGTTAAATCAATATCGCCGAGATAGCTCCCCAGCAGCGCCAGCGCGACCTCTTCGGCGATCAGCCCCTGCAGCTGGTCAAACTTCGCCTGGGCCTCAGCCTCGGTTTTACCAATCACCGGAAAAATGCCGGGCAGAATATACAGGTCGTCGCTGCTGCGGCCGGCCGCTTTACGGCGGGCGTGCAGATCCTGACGATAGGCAACCGCCTCTTCCAGGGTGGGCGTCGCGACGAAAATCACTTCCGCATGGCGGGCCGCCAGATCCCGCCCCGCAGGCGACGCCCCGGCCTGCACCAGCACCGGCTGTCCCTGCGTCGAGGGCAAGACGTTCAGCCCGCCCAGCGCGCGGAACCAGCGCCCCTGAAAGCCGGGCTCACGCAGCGCATCGGCATCAAAAAAAACGCCGCTTTGCTTATCGCGCGGAAATTTTGTCGCATCCCAGGAGCCCCACAGCGCCCGCACCGCCGCAATAAACTCCTCTGCGCGCGCGTAGCGTTTATCATGGCGAAACTCCGTCGGGTTAAAATTCGTGGCCTCACTCGACAGGCCCGAAGTCACGATATTCCAGCCCAGGCGCCCGCCGCTGATAAGATCGAGCGAAGCCAGCTGGCGCGCCAGGGTGTAGGGTTCATTGAAGGTGGTGCTGGCGGTGACGACGATGCCAATGCGCTGCGTGGTGGCCGCAACCGCCGCGGCCAGGGTCAGCGCCTCGAAGCCATGGGACCACTCATCCACCCGCCGCGTCGCCTCGAGGGGCCCGGCGGGAATGCCGAGGCGGTCCGCAATAAAGGTGATATCAAACCCGGCGGCTTCGGCGGCGCGCGCGCTGGCAATATAGCCATCGACGGAGATATTGGCCTTTGGATCCGTATCCGGATGGCGCCACGCGGCGACATGATGGCCGCTCGGGTACTGCAGCAGCGAAAGCACCAGCGGCTTTTTCACGCGATTCATAGAAGCGGGTTCCGATTGTTGGCGACCGTAGACGCGGCGGCCTGGGATAAACAATCAGCTAAACTTATTGGAATAAGAAACGCCGCTCAAATACCATTTTGATATATTTTATACGCCATCGGCAGGCAGCAGGCGCCTCGATTACGCCTCGACGGTGAGCCGCATTTTTTCCCTTAACAGCGGCTCAAGCCAGGCAATAAATCGCTGCAGCGGCCGCGACAGATACCGTCGGCTGGGATAGACAATGCTTACCGGCAGCGGCTGCGCCAGGCAGGTCGGCATCACTTGACATACAACTCCTGCGGGCAGCCATTCGCTCACAGCATATTCAGGGATCTTAATCAGCCCCATGCCTGATACGCAGGCCGCAATATAGGCCTCGGCGCTGCTTACCGTCAGGTGACTGCTGACGGCGGCGATGGAAAAACTCTTACGTTGACTACCTACCTACTAGTAGGTTAATGTTTATTCATTGAGCAGGAATATCACACGACGAACCGCTCATACAGCTCGCCCCGGGCTGCTTTGCACTCAGGCTAGTTGCCGTGCGTAAGCGGCGGCGGTGCCGTCCGACACTCTACCTACTAATAGGTCGTTAACGATTTTTATAACCTGACGGCCTGGAGAACTGACATGCAAAACGCCCCAGCAACCCCTAATCGATCTCTGAACCAATGGCTCCAGACCTACTACTTTCTGCGCACCGGGGTTTCGATTGCCTGGATCGCCCTTGCCGTTTTCGTCGGCAAGCACAATCCCACAGCGGGTGCGGCCCTGCTGATCCTGTATCCGGCCTGGGACGCGTTGGCTAACTATCTCGACGCGCGCAGAAGCGGCGGCCTGGGCGCGAATCCACCGCAAAAGTTCAACTTTGTGGTCAGCAGCATCATCGCCCTCGCCGTCTGCGGGGCGCTTACCGTCGGCATGCCTATGGTGATAGCGGTATTCGGCGCCTGGGCTATCTTCTCCGGCCTGCTGCAGCTGGCGACGGCCGTGCGGCGCTGGAAAACGACGAGCGGCCAATGGCCGATGATCCTCAGCGGCGCTCAGTCCGCGCTCGCCGGCGCCTTCATGTTTCAGCAGGCGCATAGCGGCATGGCGCTGGACGTGACCACGGTCGCGCCCTATGCGGCCTTCGGCGCGTTCTACTTCCTCGTCTCCGCCATCTGGCTGACCGTCAAGAACGTTCGCCAGCGCGCCGCGCTAGCCGACTGAACGATCCTCCTCGCTGGGCGGCGGCTCGCCGGTGACAAAGTGGAGCGATAAGCACGAGGACGACTTTTCCTGTGCTTATCTTCACCGCTGCGGTAGTGTTGCTGAGCCGTTAGCAGCGCCAAAGCCGGCCGCTAACAACCGCAGACATGGGAAGCGATAGCATGAACGATTGTCCGATTGTGCCAGACGAGAATAGCTGGGACTCCTGGAGCCCTGCCGAGCTCTCTCGGCGGCTAAGCCGCGTATCAAGGCCGTGGTGCGTCGTGGGCGGCTGGGCGCTCGATCTGTGGCACGGAACGAAGACGCGCGAGCATGAGGATATCGAGTTCACGATCCTGCGCGAGGATCTGCCCCTTTTTCGCCGCGAGCTGCGCGATATGGAGTTTTACACCGTCAGCGACGGCGTGCTCGAGCGGCTGGCGGCTGACCGGCAGCCGGAGGCCGGGATTTCGCAGATCTGGTGCTTCGATCGCCCCGCTGACCGCTGGCGGGCGGATATGATGATTGAGCCGGGAACGGATGAGCGCTGGGCCTATAAGCGGGATCCGCAGCTCACGCGACCGCGTAGCGAAATGGTCGCGCTGACCGCAGGCGGCATCCCTTACCTCAGCCCCTCAGCCGTGCTGCTGTTCAAGGCAAAGCACCGCCGGCCGAAGGACGAGGAGGATTTCGCCCGGGCCATGCCGGGGTTACTCCCGGCCGAGCGCCTATGGCTGCGGGAGTGTCTCGAGCGCCTGCACCCGAACCATCCGTGGGCAGACATGCTGTAACGGCCGGGATAGCGCCCGACCGGTCATCCCACCGACGCGGGAAAGCCGCGATCTCTGGCCGACCACGCTACCAGCAGCGTGGCCAGCAGCAGCACCAGCAGCGCAGGAGAAAATGCCCCGACGCCAAAACGGTCCAGCAGCACACCGCCAACGATACCTCCGCTGGCAATAGCCGCATTCCAGGCGGTCACCAGCATCGACTGCGCGATATCGGCCGCATCGCCGGCGCTCCTCGCCAGCGCGGTCTGAAACAAGGTCGCCGCCCCGCCGAAAGCCAGCCCCCACGCCCCTACCGCCGCGTAGACCGCGACAGGATCGCCACCGGCCATACCCAGCGTCAACGCCGCCGCGCCGAACAGGATCGTACTTGCCAGGGTCAGCCTGCGCAGGTAGCGGTCGATCAGCACGCCGACGATCCAGATACCCGCTACCGACGTCCCGCCAAAAACCAGCAGCACCACATCCGTGCGGTCCACCATTCCCGCCGTCACCAGAAACGGAGCGATATAGGTGTAGAGGATGTTATGCGCCAGCACGAAGGCCAGCACCACGAACAGTACCGGACGGATCCCCGGCAGGGTGAACACCTGGCGCAGCGACAAGCGTTTGCCCGCCGGCTGGCCGGCGAAGTCCGGCACTTTCAGCCTCACCCAGCCCATCAGCAGTAGCGCCAGCAGGCTGATGATGCCAAAACACATCCGCCATCCCAGCAGATTGCCGAGCAAGGTACCGGCAGGCACGCCCAGAGAAAGCGCCAGCGGCGTGCCCACCATGGCGATAGCGATGGCACGGCCCTTCTGATGCTCCGGCACCATCCGCGCCGCGTAGCCGGCCAGCAGAGCCCACAGCAGGCCCGCCGAAACACCCGCCACGAAGCGCGCCGCCAGCGTCAGCGCATAGCTGGCGGAGAGCGTCGTGACCGTGTTGGCGATGGCGAATCCGCCAATGGCGGCCAGCAGCAGCGGCCGGCGACGAACGCCTTGCGTGGCGGCGGTCAGCGGAATGGCGGCCAGCAGAGAACCGATGGCATAGACAGTCACCGTCTGGCCGACCCACGCCTCGGAGACCGCCAGGCCTTGCGCCATCTGGGGCAGCAGGCCGGCCGGCAGCGCTTCGGTCAGAATGGTGATGAAAGCCGCCATCGCGAGCGCCAGCAGCGACGCGAGGGGCATGCGATGCGCGGTTGCCGAATTCATCGTTCAGCCTCCAGGGCGCCGTAGACCGCATCGCGCAGATCGCCGACGAAACGGCCCGACATCCCTTCGTATAAGGTGTTCGTGAAAGCGACGACGCTCAGCCCGCGCGCCCGATCCACGAACCACGAGTGGCCGTAGGCGCCTCCCCAGCGCCAGGTGCCTTCTGATTCAGGCGAAGCGGCCAGCGTCCGATCGCGCAGAACCGAAAAACCGAGCCCGAAGCCGCAGCCCGGCGCATTGGGCAGCTCCAGATTCTCCGCCCGATCCCGCGCCATTTCCGCAATCAACTCATCCGGCAGGATCGCGCCGCCGCCCTGACGCAGAGCCTCCAGCAGGCGCAGGAAGTCTTCGGCGGTTCCCGCCATGCCCGCACCGCCCGAGGGAAACGCCTGCGGGTCGAAGATGCGCGCAGGGCTGTAGGGAATGCCGACCGCCCCCTCGAAGGGTGAAACGATTTCGCCTTCCGCCAGCGGATGCGGCTGAGGCGTATCGTTCACGTAGGCGGTCGCCACGCGCTGCGCATCCCGCGCGATAAAGCCGGTATCGGCCATGCCCAGCGGGCCGGTCACCAGCTGGCGCACGGCGGCGTCAAGCGGTTCGCCCTGCACACGCTCGATCAACGCGCCCAGCACGTCGGTCGCCAGCGAGTAACCCCAGCTCTCGCCGGGCTGGTACAGCAGCGGCACGCTGGCGATGCGGCGCAGGTTCTCCGCCAGGCTGATACCGGACGCATCCATGCCGTCCGATACGCCGGCCCGCGCATAGGGGCCGTTGGCATCGGCCTCGAAGAAGCGATAGCCCAGCCCGGCCGTATGGCTGAGCAGCTGCCGGACGGCGATCCGCGCGGGCTGGCCGTCGGGCAGCAGCGGCCTGAACTCGGGCAGCCAGCGCTCGAGGCTGTCGTCCAGGCCGAGCCTCCCCTGCGCCACCAGCACCAGCGCCGCCGTGGAGACGATAGGCTTGCTTACCGATGCCAGACGGAAGACCGCATCCGCGGCCATCGTCCGAGCGCTTTCACGATCGGCCCAGCCGGCGGCCTGGCGGTAAATAAGCGCGCCGTCGCGGGCCACCAGAACCACGGCGCCGACCAGACGCCGTTCGTCCAGCGCCCGTTGAACGGCGGCCTGAATGCGGGTGGAGAGCTGCGCAGGCGCAGCGCCTGCGTGCAGAGAAAATGCGGGAACCGACATGGGAAATTCCTTTCATCAGTGAACGTTCCCGCCATGATAGAAACGCGGCTATTAAAGAAAAAGTAGGGTACAGTTCCTGTCTTAGCGGAACTCTATGTCCGCAATGGAGGAGTGAAGTGGACAACCTTAACGGCTTCGTGGTGTTCGTACGGGTCGCCGAAACGCGCAGCTTCGTCGCGGCCAGCCGGCTGCTGGGCGTTTCGGCATCGGCCATCGGCAAGAGCGTGGCGAGGCTGGAAGAGAAGCTCGGCGTGCGCCTGTTTCACCGCAGCACCCGCAGCGTGACGCTGACGGCCGAGGGCACGCTGTTCCTGGAGCGCAGCCGGCGCATTCTTGCCGAGATCGAGGCGGCGGAGCTGGAGCTGTCGCAGGCAACGGCAGCGCCGCGCGGCCGGCTGCGGGTCAGCCTGCCCCTGGTCAGCTCGCTGGTGCTGCCGGTGCTCGGCGAGTTCATGCGCGAATATCCGGCCATCGAGCTGGATCTGGACTTCACCGACCGGCTGGTCGACGTGATTGAAGAAGGCTTCGACGTGGTGGTCAGAACGGGACACCCGACGGACTCGCGTCTGTCGGCGCGCAGGCTGGGCACCTTCCGCTCGATGCTGGTCGCCTCGCCCGATTACCTGGCGCAGCGCGGTCTCCCTACGGCGCCGGCCGATCTGCTGGAGCATACCTGCCTGCACTACCGCTTTCCCAACAGCGGCAAGCTGGAGCCGTGGGCGCTACGGCTGACGCCCGGAGACCCCGAGCTGCAGCTCCCTACCTCAATGATCTGCAACAACATTGAGACGCGAGTGTGCTTTGCTCTGCAAGGTCTGGGGATCGCCTATCTGCCGGAATTCGCGATTGCGGAACCGCTGGCGGATGGCCGGCTGCTCGCCGTTCTGGCCGATCGGGTGGAACGCGCCGGCGTCTTCCACGTGCTCTGGCCCGCCAGCAGGCACCCCTCGCCGAAGGTTCGGGCGCTGGTCGATTTCCTCTGCGCTCGGGTGTTTCCGCCCGCCAACGGCGGGAAGATAATCAGCAGCAGAAGCTGAGGTTAAGCGCGTGATCCGAGCCTCAGGGATGAATAGCCGCGGCTCGAGAATCATTTAAATGACCGGCAATCCTGTCGGTTAATGGCCGTGCCTGCTGCCTGGCTGGTAACGTCCCGCCCGGCGGCCAGCGTCAGGTTGTCGTCCGCTGAAATCGTGGTTCTGTCGGCACTGCTCTGATGGCTTCGCTGCCGCCCGTGCGGCTGGTCTGCCCGGTGCCCGCCGCGTTCAGGTTCAGGTCATTGCCCGCCACCAGCTGTGCGGTTTTACCTGCGTCAATGGCGCTCGCCGTGACGTTCAGGTCGTTGCCCCCTGCATCACCGCGTTACCGCCCTTACAGAAAGCACTAAAAATGCAATAGACCGCTGTTAATGTATTTTCAAAAAGGTCACCAAACCTTTGGTGACCCTGACCGTCATACGCAGTTGATTTTACAACTGCGTTTTATTGTAATTTGGCGAACGAGGACCATACAGCAGACCACCGTTTGAACCTGCGCTGAACATACGTGCGCCAGTAACCTCTGCAATATCATGAGCTTTATCAGTCGATGTATGTGCGATTTGTGTGATGGCTGCCGTCAGCAAAATGCCAATCAATCCCCCACCACTATTGTTTTGACCTTCGTTGCTCGATGCCGTTGCCCCACCCGTCCATAACTCTTTACCAGTGCGTGAATCCACCAGACGTGCAGTTGCAGTCACTCGCGTATCGCTATTCACAACCTGATAAGAGGTACCGTAATCGGTAATTGAGATATACATCACTGCATCGGCACCAAAGGTATCATGCAACTTTTTAAGCGGGACAGAGCTGATATCATCCGGGTTAATCACGCCGTTTTGTTTAAATGTTTCGCTCACAACCGCAACAGGGAAGACATAGTACCCGGACTCAGCCAGCGGCATAGTAACAACGCTAAGCAAGCTATTGCTGGCATTGACATCCGGTGACTGATTTTTAGGTGGCAATACCAGAATACTGCGCGGCTTGCTCTCCCTGAATGCAGAATAGTCAGTCGATTTTTTATTCCCGGTACTACAACCCGTTGCTAACAGTGCCAGTGCAAGAGTAAAGCATGCGAATAATCCTTTCATGTTATTGTCCTTTTATTTTTTGGCTGTCAGGAAATTAATATAAGAAGCCGATTCCGGATATTGCTTTTTTTCCGCATTAAATTCCGCCATTGCCAGGTCCGCATTACCGGTATTACCGTAGAGCATTCCCAGTTGAGCATGTACGCCTGGGGGAACCGGTTTATTATTTGCCTTCGACTGTTCAACCAGTTTCTGCAAAGTAGCGATTTGCTCCTGTGGGCTGGTTTCATTGGTGTAGAAATGATAAACAGAATCCTGATAGCCGTCCCAGTTATAAATTTTTTGTGGAGCTTTTGCAGCACAACCAGCCAGTATTAACACCACGGCGCAAAGCATTACTTTATTAATTTTTTTCATTTTTAATTCCTTTTAATTAGTGCTTCCTGGATTCCAGGTGCCATTTCCAATAGCCGCAACCAGATGATTTACAGACTCCCGGATCGCCAGATCCAATACTTTGCCGTTTAACGTGGAGTCGTAACTGGCGGTACCACCAAAACCAAGAATTTCACGATTCGACAGCTCGTATTCCCCGGCCCCTTGAGTGGTGAACACCACTTCAGACGTTTTGACATTGACGACGTTAAGGGCAACTTTGGCATATGCGACCTGCGATTTACCTCGACCTAAAATACCAAACAGAGCTCTGTCGCCAGTTTCTTTACGACCAAACTCGGTTACGTCTCCCGTAATAACATAGGTCGCACCTTTTAGCGCCTGGCCTTTGCCACTGATGTTCGCTTCGGTTTTGATCTCATCCATATTGGAACGATCCAGGACATTAAAGCGACCTGTTTGTTGTAGATGGGTAACCAAAATTGTTTTCGACTGATTACCCAGTCGATCCACGCCATCTGAAAATATGCCATTCATATAGCTTGAGCGGTTATCAAATTTCCCAACCGCTATAAGGCTACGCTGCCCCTGCCAGACTGTTTGCGCTGTTTCAACTTTAGCGACTTCAACAGAGCGGGAAGATTCCGTAGCACAGCCCACCAGAAGTAAGGCGCTTAAGCTGAGAGAACCGACTATCATCTTTTTAATCATGTATATTATTCCTTTTATACATTAATGAGACAAATCCTTATCCACTAACATTAGTGATGTTACATTGTGGATTTTTCCAAATTTTTTAGTTCGATGAGTTGTAATAGCTGAAACCTCCTCATGGTTTATTTAACTAAGTGGGTCTTTTCCTGCAAGCTGAGCAGTAGAGTTAACTCCAACACCAATTGCGGTATTTGCTGCCATACCTTTCACTGTCCGAACATTACAGGCGTGTCGCCAATGCTGACATTCGATTTATGGTAGCCCCAGGAGTTCATGATTGTCTTGGCCTTAGACATTGCCTCAGAATCAGGACTGCATTTGAGTGATGTTGTTGATGCTGCCGCCCACGCTTTCCAGGTGGACGGTTTGCCGCTGATGGCTTAGCCGATACTATTGATGTCGCCCAGCGCGCTCAGGTCAAGCCCACCGCCCGCTTTGATAAGCCCGGCGTTAAGGTTGCTGAGGCTGTTGCTGCTGTCGATGGCAAGACCGTTCTGCGCCAGCAGCGAACTGCTGCTGTTTGGCAGGGGATAGTTGCTGTTTAGAATTAAAGAACGTTTTTACAGAAACAGCTAAGAATGCAACGTTACATTAATCAGTAATATTTCCTGAATCGGCCTCGAAGATATTAACCTTGTTCTTTCATACAGTACTGATCTTTTATTCGGCACTGTATAATGGCCGCAGTAAAGCAACCGAAAGACCGCAACAGGAAAATCGATAAAATAGAAAGCTATGATTGTTAAAGAGCGCGGCATGAAAGTGTTCAAAGCACTTCCATGCCGCTGACCACAAGCAACTATCAAGGAGTTGAATATGGCTGACACTGATTCTAAGCCAGGAAACACTATTGCCAAAACACATTCGAAATTTTTGTCAGGTAATACAGAAAAACACGAGCCAGTACGCAAAAATAACGATCGCAGCTTGCCTAAAAAAGCAGAACCCAAAGTATTAAGGGATATGACGGTCAGCTACGTCAGCGTTCGTCATTACGATCGTAAAACCAACTGAACAAAACGTTACACCCGCAGCGCCAGCCTGCGCCTGAACGGCATCTGGATGGAAGAAGCCGGGTTTACCACTGGCACAAAATTAGATGTTCGGGTAATGCCCGGTTGCCTGGTAATCACTGCTCGCCTAGCCGAAACACCGTTAATGCAAGTACTCAACAAAACCAAAGAATTACCAGAATCTGAGCAGCAGCACGTTATGGCATTTCTGCAGGGCGTGATTGCTCGGGTGGAACTGGATAAATTTTGAGTTTGCGAAAAACTACCCGCCCAAATAGGGCGGGTTTTCTTACTAGCTTATTCAATCAGAGATAACTTCAATATCACATGGGAAAACTGTTATCACATCCAGTGTATTGCCTTCTTTATCAATGAATTCAACCTCATATGCTAAACCTGGATTTTGATAAACCATCACAACAGCACCCAAACAGCCTTTCGGTACAGTCTTCGACAAATCTCTTTCTGCTATAACAACATCATGCTCATTAATCATAACAGCCCATCTCATATAAGATTATTTAATACGCGCGGCCTCGTTGTCTCCGGCGGCATCTTTCACCAGCTTCGCCATATATGGCGCAGCACCTGCCGCAACGCCGCCCTGAATATTCCCGCCGAGGATACCCGCTATCAGGCCTGTTGCACCTGATGTCGCCTGCCAGAAGTCGCTGCCCGGCCCGTACTCTTTCTCTGCGTCGACGTAACGACTGTCCTTTTTCACGTAAGCATCAAGCTCTGCCTGCGTCGCGTTCGGATGTCCGGATCGGTGGACGGCACGAAATAGCCGTTGTTACCGGAAGGAAGTGGGTAGTTGCCTTTTAAAATTAAAGAGTGCTGTTACATAAACAGCTAAAATGCAACGTTGCATAAATCAACAATATTTCCTGAAGCAGCCTCGCAGTTATTAATATTGCTTATTCATCCAGTACTGTGTTTTTATTCAGCAAGGTATACTGGGCGCAGAAAAGCAACCGAAAGACCGCAGCAGGAAGATAAATAGAATAGAAAGTTCTTATTTTTAAAGAGCGCGATACGAAAGTTCGAAAAGTCTTCCATATCGCTAAAATAGATCTTTGCAATACAAGCCACAATAATGCAATAACACCACAAAGAGACTCGCACTGGTGTTCTGATGCTAACCGCCCTTGAATTATGTTTTAACTACAGCTATTCATCGTACAAAAGCTCAACTAACATCATTCAGTATAGTGGCAACATATTCTCTAAATGCATTTATGATTTTAACAATTTCGTCATTGGAAATAATGGCTTCTTCGACAAGCACATTATCAATTTTTTTCCACTCATTTCTTTCGGTGCCAGCAACAGGTAATAACTCATCTGTTTTAGCGCCAAAAATCTTTGTATTTAGACCATCAGAAACTGCAAACAACCTCATGCCAGATAAGTTAACATCTGAGCTGTTTATGCAATAATCAAATATTTGGTCAGGATAATCATCATCATTTAATGGCACCGGGTATGCCAGAGACATTAAAGAGATAAATGCCTCATTTGCGCTTAAGTTAAATATTCCCGCATTAACAGGCAAAGAGACCAATGGATTTGACTCATCTATCAATTCAAAAGCATCTACCAATAGGGTTGATGTCCTAATTTCATCCGGAAACATTTTCCCGTTAATCAATATATACAGCAACCCATTTGGAAATGACTCTCCCCATTCAGATACAGAATCTACCCAAATGGCAAAACGATAAGGATCTCCAAAAACCATAATCACCTCCCAGGTAAACCAAACTCTTTTCACTCATTACTAATAACTTAAATCTGAATCATCACGGCAGCATACTTTGCTGCCACAACGCTCACCTACAAGTAGTTTTTCACAATAAATATTACTTATTGAACTCACTATATTTTTCCGATAATTGATAATCATCAGGAATTTTCGGCCATGACTCATGCTTATTAATCAATATCACATCATCAATGATGTCTTGATATGCATTTGACAGATTTAATGAAGCTATTCTGACTCTTGTCAACGCACATTGAATCGCCACTTTATCTTCTTTTTCAACAGTCCTGTTTAACAACGCCACTGCCATATTAAACTCAGCCACATACCTTTCAAAATTATTACTGACATCACTAATATTAAGAGCGTCAAGAATATTTTCCTCAGGTGCTATTCCTAATAGACTGCGAGTCAAATCATTTATAATTTTGGTCATTTTAGTTTACGCCCCTCAGCCGCTTTGGTTTTAGCTTCGTTAATAGAACCATCTAAATTCAACACTGCTCTGAAATTACCACGTTTGTCAAATACTTCAATGTGATCTTTATGCTGAGCATCAAGATAGAATTGATCACCTTTTTTAATATAACTACCAATATCACCTGTTGCTTTGTAAACACTTTGTCCTTGATATTGTTGGCTAGATTTTTGAGACGTGCTCTTGATCTCGCCACCAAAACCCGGTTGCTTCAGAAATTCATTCATATTTCCAACAGCACCTGCATTGGGAGTATATTTTCCACCCGCAGCGTTACTAATCCCCGCAGCAGCACCAGCCGCATTCGCTATCGCCGCATGACCAAAGATATCAGCAAGTTCAGCTGATGTTTCCTCTGAACCACCAAACATTTGTGCACGATAAATCAGCGTTTTAATCGAACCATCAATGTTTGCTGACACACCCCGCAGATCTTTCCATTCTAGCTGCTCTGCTTTAGTGAGCGAGTCAATCCCTTCATTTCGTATTTTAGCTGTCAGCTCATTACTTTTGGCACTGCTTTCAGCCTGCCATTGCTTCATTTCCTTCGCAACAGCAACACATTCCGCAGCCGTTGAACAGGTGTTTATCTGTTCCTGGACCTTGTCATATTCCTTCGCATAGCGTTCGCGAACATCAGCTTTACAGCTGCTATCACTGCCGCAAGCTGAAAATTCTTCGCTGCGACGTTTTCGCTTATCAGGACTAAGATGGTTGTTTTCCACTTCCACCCGCGCCGCATTCGCCCCGCTGACCGCTGAGAACGTATCGCCACCCACGCTGGCACCGCTTGCTGCACCGACCGCTGTTGCAAGGTTGCTGATAAACGTACTCTGGTCGCCGTCCAGGTCTTTGACGTCTTTGCCGTAAAACGCATTAGAGAGTTTGTCACCCATCAGCGCCGCAGACATCATCCCGCCAGCCGCACCTGCCAGAGCATTACCGCCCTGTACCTGCGTCAGCGCGGCGGAAACAATTCCGTGCAGTGCAATACGCGCGGCCTCGTTGTCTCCGGCGGCATCTTTCACCAGCTTCGCCATATATGGCGCAGCACCTGCCGCAACGCCGCCCTGGATATTCCCGCCGAGGATACCCGCTATCAGGCCTGTTGCACCTGATGTCGCCCGCCAGAAGTCGCTGCCCGGCCCGTACTCTTTCTCTGCGTCGACGTAACGACTGTCTTTTTTCACGTACGCATCAAGCTCTGCCTGCGTCGCGTTCGGATGCTCCTTGCTTATCTCCGCTTTCAGCTCGGCGTTTTTGCCTGCTGCCTGCTGCTCCATCGCCACTTTGTAAGCATTTGCCGCCTGAATACCCAGCTCCGTCACCGCAGTCTGAATATCCAGCTTGTCCTTCACCTTGTCGGCATCAAACCCGTCGCTCACGCTGTGGTTGGCATTCGCCGTGTCGCGGCTCAGGTCGGCAACATCCTGCTTCTGGTTATCCTTGTCGCGGATGGTGATGGTACCGTTGGCAATCGCGCTGTGCGTTGTGCCGCTGTCGCTGCCAGAAGCGTTGGCCATGCTTGCTGATGGCAGCCCCTGGGAAGAAGGGCCATTTTTCCCGGTGCTTGCGCCGGAGCTACCGGACACAGTAAAGCCCGCCTGCTTCCCGCTCCACTCCGATTTATTCTCGATATCGCTCCAGCCCAGCGTGCCGGTATCCAGCCGGTTTTTATCCGCCGTCGCATCGGATGCGATGACTGCGCCGTCCAGCTGAGTGTGATTCCCCACGGTGATATCGAAACCACCTTTCCCGGCGTAGATGCCGCTCTGATCAGTGACGGAATTGAAGTTGCTGTTCATCTTCGTGGAGTCGGCGCTGACGCTGCCTTCCACGACGCTACCCACACAAATCGGCGGCACGCACACGCTCAGGTTCACGCCCGAGGATGTGGACTTACTGTCGAACTTCGCGCTGTCCTGCACGCTGGCAATGGTCAGGTCACGGCCAATATCCGCAATCACCTTATCCGCACTCAGCTCCGCCCCTGTCAGGGTGGTATCGCGACCGCTGATGATATTCAGGATATTGTCGGCATGGACCTTACTGTTCTGGGTTGTTTTACTGTTGCCGTCGGCGCGACTCTGGTTCTGGCTGTAGCCAAACTCGCCGGTGAAGCCGTTCTGGCTACCGCCCAGAGAGAAGCCAACCCCTGCGCTGACTGAACTGCCGCTGGCACGGTTTTTTAGCGTTTCGATATCCTGCGATGAACTCAGTGCGATATCGCGACCTGCGTTTAAGGTCACGTTTTTACCCGAGATATCCACCCCGTTTCCGACGATATCGTTCTTCGCCTTCACAATCACAGAATCCCCGGCATGCAGGGTGCTGCCCTGTTGCTGATTGCTGGTGTAATTTTGTTCCTGAGCAGACTTGCCTGCCGTGGCCGACACGCTGACCTTCACCGCAGAAGGGTTCATGTTGCCCTGAATGGTCTGCGTGGCAGCATCCAGCCCGGCCTGAGCGGCATAAATACCCGTCAGACGCGGATCGCGATCGTCCTGAGCAGCGCGGGCAGCACGTTCCACATTCTGAGCAGCACTTGCCGCCCAGCCAGAGACCTGGCCTTTAAGCCCGTACTGCGTGGTTGACGATTCACTGTGGCTTTTCTGGCTGTCTTCACTGACGTCAAACAGCACGTTATTGCCGCTGACCACCAGAGATTTTCCGGCACTGATATCGGCCCCGTGTACCGCCACATCATTCCCGGCCTGCAGAGAGACATTGCCGTTCTGGCTGGCTATCTGGCTACGGATCGTACTTTGCTGGTTACCCTGAGCCGTCGAACTGAAATCATTTTTTTGCCAGCCAACGGTGCCGCTGTAGCCATCCCCACCCAGGTTGCCGACCATCGAGTGGCTGCCAGACTGATTCTGGAGAGTGGCGTTGTTCCCGGTGGTGATGTTGATGTTGCCTTTGTCAGCCGCAATCAGCAGATCGTTAATCGAGGTGAGTGCGCTCCCCGCAATGTCCACACTGCCTTCATGACTGTTGATGTAGATATCAGAGCCGCTGATCAGGGAAGCATTTTCGCGAGTGCTGCTGCGGTCCGTCTTGCTGTAGCTGTTATCCATTGCATACGGCAATGCATCCGCCCCGTTATTCGGGCTGCCGTTGATGATACGGGCCCCGACACCCGGCCCTGCGGCGGCATCGGTAATGCTCCAGCCTTTACTGCTGGCTTTGCTGCTCAGATGCTCTGAATCCGTCGACGTGACAATCGCCACATCACGTTTGGCATCCATGATCACCGCTTCACCTGCGCTGACCTGGCTGCCGCTTATCAGAATATCGCCCTGACCCTTTTTACCCGTCGCCGTCAGTTGGACGTTGCCCGCTGCATTCAGGCTGCTGCCGGAGTTAAAAATACCTTCGTAATGGCTTTCGCTGTTTGACGACGATTTGCCGTAGGTCAAAGGTAACGAGCCGCCCATACCCAAATCAGCACCCGTCGCCACCACCTCACTGCTTAGCTGCTTGCCTTTGGTAATGCTGTCGCTGTCGGAGTTGGCGATATCGCGGATGTTGCGGATGCCGTTAATAATCGGATCGGAAACCGAAACCGTCAGGCCGCTGCTCTTGCTGGATTGCTTCGTATCCTGAGTGATGCGATCGCGGCCCGGCAGGATAGCAATGTCGCTACCGGTAACGGCGATATGCCCTGATTGACGATCGGTGTCGCCCGCAGCCCGGCCTGCCACTACGTCGGTTGCGCTGAGCGTGACCTGTTTTCCGGCATTGATAACAACGTTGCCGCCTGTGGTTCCGATAACGCTGCGCGAATCGCTTTCAGTGACTTCCGCGCCTTTACGCTCAGATTTACTGGATTGCGACCCGATGGTGATCCCAAGACTTCCCCCGCCAAAGACACCGCTCTTTTTGGTGCTCTTCATGTCGTAGTGGCTGGCGGTATTGTCTGCCGCTTCCACGGTGACATTGTTCCCGGCATTCAGGGCGATATCACGATCAGCGGCGATAGCAGAACCACGCACATTCAGATCATTACCCGCCTGGAGGGTGACGTTTTCACCGCTCAGCAGGGTTCCTTTTTCGCTTGTGGAGCTTTCCTCATGGATCTTGTGCGTGGTTTTTTTGCTCAGGAATCCTTTCTTGGTTTTCAGGGATTCCTGATACGCATAATCACTTTCAGTTGCCGTGGAAAGGTTGATGTCACGGCCTGCGGCAACGCCCACATCTTTTGTCGCCAGTACGCTGGTTGCCTCGGAGTTCACATCACGCCCGGCAATAATGACGCTGTTGCCACCGCTGGTAATGGTCGTTCCCTGCTGGTGTACAGACTCATTAATGGTGGTGTTGTTTTTCGAACGGTAGCTGTCGCCCTGCGTCGAGGCTTCTGCCAGCAGATTGACGTCACGACCTGCCTGAATGCCGACGTTATTTTCTGCAGTCAGCGTGGAAGCCTGTGAGTTCACATCGCGACCCGCAGACAGCGTCAGATTCTCTCCGGCATTGATACTGCTGGTATCTGAACCTGAGCGATGCGATTCGCTTTTCCCTGAGCTGTTGTTCTGAGCCGTTTTTGCTGCGTTGAGATTCAGATCGTTTCCGGCAGTCAGGTAAGCACTCTCTCCAGCTTTCAGCGTACTCGCCGTCACGTTCAGGTCGTTATCCGCCTGCATCACCGCGTTACCGCCCGCCGTAATGCTGCTGCCCTGGTTTGAGGTGGCTGACGAACTGGTGTCTTTTTTGCCACCGAAGCCCGACCGGCTGCTGCTGTCGGTTATCTGATTGGCGGCAATGTTGATGTTATTGCCTGCGCCCATCGTAAGGCTCGCGCCCGCGCTCACCTTCGCCCCGGTGATGTTGATGTCGTTTGCCGCCGCCATATACAGACCGTCGCTGGCGCTGATGGAGGCGGTTTGTCCGACGTCGGTACCGCTGACGTGCACGCTGTCGCGACGGCTGTCGTCGCCCACGCTCCACTGCTGCGTCCGGGTGATGTTGTTGATGCTGCCACCCGTGCTTTCCAGCTGGACGGTTTTGCCGCTGATGGCTGAGCCGATGTTATTGATGTCGCCCAGCGCGCTCAGGTCCAGCCCACCGCCCGCCTGGATAAGCCCGGCGTTAAGGTTGCTGAGGCTGTTGCTGCTGTCGATGGCCAGAGCGTTCTGCGCCAGCAGCGAACTGCCGCTGTTGGTGACGTTGCCGCCCGCCAGCTGCACGTTGTTACCGCCGATCGCGCTGCCGCTCTGCACCGTTACGTCTTTTGGCGACAGATACACTTTCGGCACCATCACGGTCTGGCCGTTAATGGTCGCGGTTTCATACCACAGAATGCTGTGGTCAAGCGCCGCCACCTGGTCGGCGGTCAGCGCCACGCCAAACTTCAGGCCAAGCGAACTCTGCGCGTCGGCGGCGTTATCCATCAGGTAGCGCATCTGGTCGAGGTCGGAACCAATCCCGTTGATATAGCGCGTGCCGGTCTGGTTCAGCACATAGTTCGACACATAGCGGGTATCAAACGCCGCATCGCCGAGGAAGCGGTAGTCTTTGTCCGGGTTCAGGCTGAGGCGGTCCAGCATATATGACGAACCGAGGAACTGATTCATGTCGGTGTACTGGCTGCCCGTCTCGTGTGGGGCAGCACCGGGGTTCATGCCGAGCAGCTTATACAGATCGCCAAACAGCGACGGATCGAGCTGGCCGAGGCCATCGAGTTTTGGGTTCACGGTGATCAGATACGGGCTGTCCGGATCGGTCGACGGCACGAAGTAGCCGTTGTTGCCGGAAGGCAGAGGATAGTTGCCGTCCATGCCGCCTGGCGCCAGCCCCGAGCCGCCGCTAATTGCCTGGCTGGCGGTGCTGTCTTTCCAGTCCGGAGCGGTAATGGTCTGGGTTCCGGCGTCTGCAAGCGCCAGCTGGCTTGCGCCGCCGCCGATGCTTTGCGCTGAAGGCGTGTTCAGGTTCGGGGCTACGATGGTGTTACTGATTTGCCCGGCGTTAGCGGTTGTATTGGTGTTACTGATATTGCTGGTGAAGATGGCCTTAACCGTGCCGCCCGCCTGGATGACAGCTCTGTAAGTCTCGCCCTGAACCTCATTAACTTCGTTATCTGAAAGAGTATACAGGAACCATATATCCTCTGGTTTCGGTACCCAGTTTGAATTAAATCCAGCCGAGTCAAATTCATATATCTGCCAGATCTCATAAACTTTATTTTGATATGACTTATTTTCGAAAACATTCCCACGAAGATTGATATCACCGTTCGCTAATATGAAAGATGCATTATTAAAAAGATAATCAGCCTCAATATTTATCTTGCCAGCAGATATGATCCGCGATGCATTGCCTGTAGCAATAGCCTTCTCAGTGTTACTCTCAATCAGATAACGCTTTGTGCGGGTTGTTTCATCAATATAGACATAAAGTTTTGGCGCAGGCCCCGAATTCCCACCGCCCACCAGCACCTCATAATCCGGGTGCCACTCTTCGTTTGCCCAGACTTTTATCGAGTTGCCATCCAGGTCAGGTATCTGGTCACGATAATCATTTTTTGAGCCGGTAAACTCGATTTGTTGATATGAATTTTCAAGCCTCCCGGTCTTAATGATGATATCGCCGTGGGTGGTTTCGATATTCCCGGAGGTATTGATCACCCCGGCGTTCGCCGTGCCGCTGGCGTCTTTCTGCATCACCAGGTTATTGCCCGCCAGCATATCGCCGTGCAGGTTGTGGATGCTGTTGGCAAACAGCGAGAGGTTGTTGCCCGCATACAGCAGCGCGGTGTTAACGATCGACCCGGCCGCCGTTAACGCCAGGCTGCCCGCCGTGCCGGTAAAGCCGTCGAGAGTGATATTGCCCCGGCTTGTCAGGCTGACGTCGCCGCCTGCCTGCAGGCTGCCGCTGGCGTTCATCGCAATCTGGCTGCCGCTCAATGCCGTGGCGCCGCTGCCTGCGGACAGCTGGCCATTGTTGGTCAGCTTGCCCGCAGCATTCAGCGTGATGCCGTTGCCCTGTAATGTGGCTCCGTTGGTGATATCGCCCTGGCTGCTGACGGAGAGCTGCTTGTTCGCGGCGATAACGCCCTGGGTGGTCAGGCCGTTGGTGAGCTTCAGCGTCAGGTTGCCGAGCGCCACCAGTTGGCCCGCGCCGCTGAGCGAGACCATTTCGGCAAGCATATCCCCGCCGCTGAACACTTTACCGCCCGCGTTATTGAGGCTGTTCCCTTTGAGCGTCAAACCCTGATTGCCGAGCAGCGTGCCGCTGTTGGTGATGGTCTGTGCGTTGACGTTCAGCCATGCGGCCTGGAAGGTGCCGCCGTTGGTCAAACTGTTACCTGTGAGCGTCGCCTGGTTCGCCGCCATCAGGGTACCGTTGCTGGCAAGCTTCGCCACGTTCAGCATCAGGTTAGTGGCCTGCAGCCAGCCGCTGCCGCTGTAGTCCGGCGTGGTGAAGTTCAGATCGCCGCCGGAGAGAATTTTGCCGCCGTTGCGGGCCTGCGTTGCCGCGCTGAGCGTGGTTTTACCGTTGCCCTGAAGGGTGCCGTCGTTGGTCAGCACGGGCGCGGTGAGGCTTAATGCATTCTGGCTGAGAAGCACGCCGCTGGCCTGGTTGGTCAGCGCATTAAGCACGGTGAGCGTCAGGCCGCTGTCGCCCTGCACGCGCCCGCTGTTGGTGAGCGAACTGGCGCTGATTTGGCTATCCGCGCCCTGAAGCTGCCCGCTGTTGCTGACGTCTTTCGCGTTGACGTTAAGCAGGCCGCCGGTCAGCATTTTGCCCTGCTGTTGCAGGTTACCGCTGAGCGTCACGTTCAGGCCGTTGACGCCGCTGATTTCGCCGCCGTTGCTGAGCGAATCGCCTTTCACCTCCAGCGTTTTCGCACTGATTAATCCCTGGTTGCTCAGCGCGTTGCCGGTCAGGCGGGCGTCGCCCAGGGCGGTGATTTTGCTGCCGGTGGCGGCGATAACATCGCCGCTCAGGGTCAAAGCTAAATCCAGCGCACTCTGAATAGCGCCGCTGTTGGTCAGGCTGCTGCCGTCTAAGGCGATGTTCTGCCCCTGAAGCCGGCCGCTGTTGCTCACGTCTCCTGCGCTCAGCGTCAGCGATTTCTGGCTCAGCAGATCGCCGCTGTTGGTAAGCCGACCCGTACTGTTCAGGGTCAGGCCGTTCAGGCCAGTGACCGATCCTCTGTTGTCGATGCTGTTGTGACGCAGTGAAAGCGTGTAGCCCTGAAGCGTGCCGTCGCTGGTGAAGGTTGTTCCGGCGAGCGACATTTCGCCTGACGAGAGAATGCTGCCGTGGTTGCTCAGCACGGGCGCGTTCAGCCCGAAATTGCCCTGGCTCATCAGGTCGCCATTGTTGAGCAGAGAGGCGCCCAGCGTAGCGTTAAGATTGCCGGTTGCCAGCACCGAGCCATTGTTCGTCCAGCTATCCGCCTGAGCGGTGAGGTTCTGCCCCTGCGTGGTCCCCGCGGTATTCAGTATTTTGCCGTTGAAGGCGAGATCGCCCGCCGTCAGCCAGCGCCCGTTGGCGCCCTGCGAGAGCGTATCCCCGGCAAGGGTCAGCGCCCGGGTTCCCTGCAGCAGGCCGTTGCCATTCAGCGCGGTCGATTTGACGTTCAGCGTGTCAGCAATGATTTTGCCTGGATTACTGAGGGAGCCAGCGCTTAGCGTTAAACCGTTATCGCTGGTGATAAGCCCGCTGTTGCGGATATCCGGAATATCCAGCGTCAGATTTGCGGCGCTGTAGAGGGTGCCGTTCTGCTGGTTGTCCAGCTTTTGTGTGCCAATCAGCAACGCACTGTCGCCCTGCATCAGGCCGCTGTTGGTGAGAGTTTGCGACTGAGTGTTCAGGGTGGAAGCCACGAGCACGCCGCTGTTGGTCAGTTCTGGCGCACTAAGGCTGAGTGATGCGGCACTGCTTTTGCCGCTGTGGGTGAGTTTTTCGCGGGCGTTAACCGTCATGGTTTTTTGTGCCGCCTGCGTACCCGCAAGTGCCGCTTGCCGCACGCTGAGACTGAGATTATTGCCACTCTGGAGCTGGGCACTCGCCGCCGTGGTGAGCCTGTCGCCCTGAAGCTCTAGATCGCCGCCCGCGCTGGTTTCCCCGTCGAGCGTCGCCGTAGCGGTATTCAGCGTCATGGCGGCGTCGCTGTGGGTCACCGAATTTTTGCCGGAAGTCAGAGTCTGCGCGTTGATCGTCAGCCCTTTGCCGCCGGACAGCACGCCGTTCTGCGTCACATCCTGCGCCTTCAGCGCCAGCGCATCGTCGCTCACCAGAGCGCCTGTATTGGTCAGCTTCCCGCTGGCGGTGATGCTCGCTTTGCCCTTCGCGCCGGTGCTGCCGCTTTGGGTAAAATCGTTGGTATTAACCATCAGGTTACCGCCGCTCAGCAGGGAACCCGAGTTGCTGAGCGTGGCGCTGACCACGCTCAGGGAAGCGCCCTGAACGGAGCCGCTGTTATTGAGCGTGTCGGCATTCAGCTGAGCGCGGTTATGCGCCAGCAGCTTGCCGTTTTGCGTCAGGGTGTTACTGCTCACCGTCAGGTTTTGCCCGGCGGTCATCTGCCCTTGTGTTTTCAGCGTATCGCTGGCTTTAGCCGCGATATCGCGGGCAGCGTTAATCTGGCTGGAAGCATCCTGGCGGATGTTTTTCGCGGTCAACGTTGCATCACGTCCGGTGGTCAGCTTTTCACTGGCGTGCGAAATCGTGCCGTTGGCGTTCAGAACCAGGTCGCCGTCGCTGTTCAGCGAGCCGTTGCTCAGGGCAATGTCGCCCTGGCTGTTCAGCGACATACTGCCGCTGGATTTGTGGTCGCCCGTCAGGGCGAGGCTTTCACCCTTAGCGGACAGCGCCCCGCTGGCGAGGCTGTTGTGAACGGTGAGTTTGCCACCGGCATCCAGGGTGATGTCTCCCTGGCGGGCATTCAGGTCGCCGAGGTTAACCCCGACGCCTTTCTCGCTGGACACCAGATGTATGCGACTGGCGTACATCCCGCCGAGCGCACCGGTATCCACCGCTACCGTGGGAGCGCTGCCTTCGCCCTGCTGCGCCTGCATGCTGCCGTCGGTGCCAACGCGGTTGGCCCCGGCAACCACCTTTAAATCCTTCGCATGAATGGCGGCGTTCACTTCGGTTGCGCGTGAAATGATCGACAGCGCATCGCTGCTGCTGGCATCCAGCCCTTGCCCTTCGATGGTGATGCTGCCTTTTTTCACGTCCAGCGCCTGTAAATTGCCGCTGGCGTCAAAGACGGGTTTGCCCGTGGTCAGGGTGGCTTGCGGGGTGTTGATAAACCCGCAGCCGTTACAGGTGATGCCGTACGGGTTGGCGACCATCACGTTTGCCGCGTTGCCCGCCACTTCCGTGTAGCCCTGAAGCTGTGAACGGTTGCCGCCGGTCACTTCGTTGATGATGCCCTTCGCTTCCTTGCCCGCTTTCAGCCTGGCGTTACCGCTAATCAGCCCGCCAAGCTGCGTCTGATTAAGCTTGCCCGTGGCGTTATTGAGGATCAGCCCTTCTTTGCCAACGTTGTAATCTTTAAACTGGTTGTGCGAAATCCCGGCCCCGTTCGGGGTGGCAATGTTCACCACCGGCACGCCGTTTGCCGCTTTATCCGTGGCGGTATTCCCCACTGGCGTCAGCGTAGCGGCAACGGCAGGCAGCAAGGGCTGCGTCGCGAGCAGGGCACTCATCAGATAGCTGAGCAGGCGGTAAGTTAAGCGAACGGGAGGCTGCTGATTCATGACAATAATCCCTTAAAATGCGACGGCAACGCGGTAATAAACAGTGACGTGATCCGGGCCAAGCCAGTCCGGGTAAACGAGAGGCAGTCCAACGGTGAACGAGCTGGATACGTGGCTATTTGCGGTACTCAGCCCGGCGGCCGTGCCCCAGAGGGTGCCAGCGGAATAGCGATCCAGCCTGTCGGAGTGCAGCCAGCCGCCGTCGAGGGCCGCCAGCGCGCTGACCTGGCCGATGACCGGCAGCGTGAACAGGGTGTGGTTGAGCTCGTTTCGCCACCAGGCGCCGTTGTCACCGGAAATGGTTTGCTCTTTAAACCCGCGCACCGAGCTTTCGCCGCCGATGGTCATACGTTCGCTGCCGTAGAGGCGGTCCGGCGACCATTGCCCATAGGCGCTCGCCAGCCACCACAGATTGTCAGCCACCGGGCGCTGGAAGCTGGCGTTCAGGCTCCATTTGCGGAACTGTGCTTTCGGTAAATCACCGTTTTTGCTGCCGTCGCTTTCAGCACCGAGCCACGGCATGCCGCGACTGAAGGTCGGGTTAAACGTCGCTACGCCACCGAACATTTTTTGCGTGTGGTTCAGACCAAACAGCAGGCTGGTGAGCTTACGGCTGCTGCTTTCCAGCAACACGTCGTCAAGATAGTTGTAGTTGCTGCGATGGCTTAAGCCCAGAGAGACGCCCGTTTTGATATCGCCGTTGCGGAACAGCACGTGCGAGAGATTGACGCGGTGCGTTTCGGTATCGCCGCTCGAGCGCCAGAAGTAGCCGTTGTTATCGATGGTGCTGAGATAGTTGTTCCAGCTGTAGCTGTAGTCCAGCAGGCTGTAGCCCCAGGGCACGCTGACGCCTGCCGCAAAATTCTGCGCGTCTTTTGCATGCGAAAACGCGCTGCTGCGCCCGCCGCTGACGAACCAGCTGTCGGCCAGACCCAGTAAATTGTTGCCGTTCAGCCCGCCGTTAATCTGCCCGACGCCCGTACTTTTTTGTCCGCTGTTATCGAAGCTCGCGGAGGCCGAAAGAGGAAATTCCGGCGTGGCGGTAAGATGCACTACCGACCAGCCCTGCTGCGTGCCCGGTAATATTTCAATTTGTACCGGCGTGGTGCGCGTGCGGTTAATCTGCTCCATGCCTTGTTCAATATCGCGCAGATTAAGTATTTTTCCTTCAAGGCCCGGGAATACCATGTTCAGCTCGCGCTCTGGCGCGCCGTCCATGCGGATTTTCTCAAGCTTTCCTTCCAGAATACCTACGCGTAATTCCCCTGAACGTAAATCCTGTTCGGTCAGGAAAGCGCGGCTGGTGATATATCCTCTGCCGATGTACCAGTCGGAAACGCTATTAGTGAGTTTATTAATTCGCGCCATATCCAGGCACTGGCCCTGCCAGGGCGCAAGTAAATTCCGCTGCCTGCGGGCATCAATAAGGGTGGCGCCATCAAGCACAATGCGGTTGATAGTGAAACAAGGCCCGGATGTCAGCGCAGGCTGCTCCGGTTGAGAGGGGCGGATCAGGGGTACAGCACGCTCCAGAGACTCGCGCTGCTGCTGGTTGTGAAGGAGTAATTGCTGCTGCTGTTGTTCAATGCTGCTGCGATCGGCTGGTGACAACGGGGCTGCCAAAACGGGCTGACTGAGTGCCAGTAATACCCACGCCGGATATAAAGCTTTCATCCCTGATCCTGTATATTTTATTATTTACGTCATGAATGTATTTAATGACTTTTATTTACACCTTTGGCTACCTTACACTCAGCCCCGGGGGGATTAAAACAGCAAAAACAGGAATGCGGCATTTTTCAGATTTTTATTGTGCTTTTATTCAAGCAAATCAGATTATGGCGATAGCAAATCTGATGCTAAATATAGCAGAGAACTCAAATGAGCAGGCGCAGAATCAATATATCTGCGGACAGCCACTTATATAAAAGGTCGAAAATATATTCCAGGCAGATGACCGCCGCTCAAACATAATCGGGCTTGAGTGGCAGCAGGTCGATATGCAGAGTATTAAGGGATCGGATAGGGAAGTATTTCAGGTGGGTATTCGTTCACACTACGGCAAAATATCGGCCGGATGGAACGTTGACGCCCGCGCTAAGAAACATGCGGGGTGATGATAATTATGCCTGACGTTCAGGCCTGAGGCAGACCGGGAGCGAAGATTTCCGCTTTCATGGCCTCCGGCACACCTGGGCGAGCGGGTTAATTCAGTCCGACGTCCCGCTTTCTGTTCTGCAGGAAATGGGGAAATGGAAGAGCATCGAGATGGTGCGCCGTTATGCACACCTGGCAGCGAACTATTTGACCAAACACACACGGAAAATTGACTCGATATTTGAGGAGGATGTCCCAAATATGTCCCACAAGGAAAAATGAGCGGCTGGAGGATGTTGATAACTTATTGATTTTAAATGGTACGCCCTACAGGGCTCGAACCTGTGACCTACGGCTTAGAAGGCCGTTGCTCTATCCAACTGAGCTAAGGGCGCACTGAGAAGCGGGAGCTTCATGATGTGCAATCGCCGGGAATTATACGGTGCATGCCTGATGAGTCAATGCATTTTGCCATCAAACTGTTTTCTGCGGCCGACTTGTCTACTTATGCACCAGGCGACGCATAAGGATTATCCAATCCGCGTCGTCATTTCCCCGCATAACATCGGCTTAAATGCCCGCCGGTTCGCCGGCTATGCATCTTAATCGCGCCGCAACGGCGGGACTTATCGCCCCTCCGCGCGCCGAAAAGCGATAAAAAATCAAACGAGGACTGACAGAGAGGCTGGCTTCTGACAAAATATCAGCAACCCCCTTTCGTTAAGATACAGATGGAATCCTCTCTCTGATGGCAGCAAAAATTATTGACGGTAAAACGATTGCGCAGCAGGTGCGCTCTGAAGTCGCGGAAAAAGTAAAGGCGCGCACTGCGGCCGGAAAACGCGCCCCAGGGTTAGCCGTCGTGCTGGTTGGCAGCAACCCGGCATCGCAGATTTATGTCGGTAGCAAGCGCAAGGCGTGTGAAGAGGTGGGGTTCATCTCCCGCTCATACGATCTCCCGGAAACCACCAGCGAAGCGGAGCTGCTGGAGCTTATCGACACGCTGAATGCCGATTCGGCTATCGACGGTATCCTGGTACAGCTGCCGCTGCCTGCCGGGATCGATAATGTGAAAGTGCTGGAACGCATCGCGCCGGACAAAGACGTCGATGGCTTCCATCCCTACAACGTCGGCCGCCTGTGCCAGCGCGCTCCGCGTCTGCGCCCGTGTACGCCACGCGGTATCGTGACGCTGCTTGAGCGTTACAACATCGACACCTACGGCCTGAATGCCGTGGTGATCGGCGCCTCTAACATCGTCGGCCGTCCGATGAGTATGGAGCTGCTGCTGGCAGGCTGTACCACCACCGTGACCCACCGCTTCACCAAAAATCTGCGCCAGCACGTCGAAAATGCCGATCTGCTGATCGTCGCGGTCGGTAAGCCGGGCTTTATTCCGGGCGAATGGATTAAAGAAGGCGCGATTGTGGTCGATGTCGGCATTAACCGCCTGGAAAGCGGCAAAGTGGTTGGCGACGTGGTCTATGAAGATGCCGCCGCGCGCGCGTCATACATCACGCCGGTTCCCGGCGGCGTCGGCCCGATGACTGTAGCCACCCTCATTCAGAACACGCTGCAGGCGTGCGAAGAGTATCACGACATTCAGGAGGCCTAAGATGGCGACTTTTTCTCTGGGTAAACACCCGCACGTTGAGCTGTGCGATCTGCTGAAGCTCGAAGGCTGGAGCGAAAGCGGCGCGCAGGCAAAAATCGTGATTGCCGACGGTCTGGTGAAAGTTGACGGCGCGGTTGAAACCCGCAAGCGCTGCAAGATCGTTGCCGGCCAGACGGTCAGCTTTGCAGGTCAGAGCATCACCGTGACCGCCTGACCGCCGTCGCTGAATAAAAAAATGCCGGGCCCTTAAGGTCCGGCATTTTTATTTCGCTAAAGGCTCCGCAGCCCCGAGCGTCTCGCCCGGGGTTCAGGCCTGAGGCTACTTGCGACGCCAGGTGGTGCCCTGCGCGCCATCTTCCAGCACGATGCCCATCTCGTTGAGACGGTCACGCGCGGCGTCCGCAGCGGCCCAGTCCCTGGCTTTACGCGCGTCGAGACGCTGCTGGATCAGGGATTCAATTTCAGCCACTTCGCCGTCGTCAGCCTGCGCCCCGCTCTGCAGGAACGCGTCCGGCTCCTGCTCCAGCAGGCCCAGCACGCCGGAGAGCTTGCGCATATGCGCCGCCAGCGCGCTTGCCGCCTGGGCATCTTCGGTTTTCAGCCGGTTCACTTCGCGCGCCATATCGAACAGCACCGAATAGGCTTCCGGGGTGTTGAAGTCGTCGTCCATCGCTTCCACAAAGCGCGCTTCAAACGCCTCGCCGCCGGCCGGTGCTGCGCCGCCGTCGGTACCGCGCAGCGCGGTGTACAGACGCTCCAGCGCGGAACGCGCCTGCTTCAGGTTCTCTTCGCTGTAGTTCAGCTGGCTACGATAGTGGCCGGACATCAGGAAGTAGCGGATGGTTTCGGCATCGTAGTACTTCAGCACGTCGCGCACGGTAAAGAAGTTGCCCAGCGATTTCGACATCTTTTCGCGGTCAATCATCACCATGCCGGAGTGCATCCAGTAGTTCACGTATTCGCCGTCGTGCGCGCAGGTGGACTGCGCGATTTCGTTTTCGTGATGCGGGAACATCAGATCCGAACCGCCGCCGTGAATATCAAAATGGTTGCCCAGCTGCTTGCAGTTCATCGCCGAACATTCGATGTGCCAGCCCGGACGCCCGGCGCCCCACGGCGACGGCCAGCTCGGCTCGCCCTCTTTCGACATTTTCCACAGCACGAAGTCCATCGGGTTGCGCTTGACGTCAACCACGTCAACGCGAGCGCCGGCCTGCAGCTGCTCCAGATCCTGACGCGACAGCTGACCGTAGTTCGGATCGGTCGGAACCGAGAACATCACGTCGCCGTTGTCCGCCACGTAGGCGTGCTCGCGGGCGATCAGCTGCTCGGTGATTTCAATAATTTCCGGAATGTGGTGCGTCGCGCGCGGCTCGAGGTCCGGGCGCAGAATATTCAGCGCATCAAAATCGCTGTGCATTTCGCCAATCATGCGATCGACCAGCGCCACGAAGTTTTCGCCGTTCTCATTAGCACGCTTAATGATTTTGTCGTCAATATCGGTGATGTTACGCACATACTTCAGCTTATAGCCGAGAAAACGCAGGTAGCGGGCGACCACGTCAAAAGAGACAAAAGTACGGCCGTGGCCGATGTGACAGAGATCGTAAACGGTGATACCACACACGTACATGCCAACTTCCCCGGCATGAATAGGTTTAAACTCTTCTTTTTGGCGCGTCAGTGTATTAAAAATTTTTAACATCGAAGATTCCGTGTAAACGTGTGTAGTGATAAGCCGCATATTCTAACCTGAATTCAACCCCGAAGCAGCACACAATGCAAGGTGATCCAACCCCGCGGTTATGCTATAACAGCCCCCTATGTCACGCCCAACCTTGGGTTCAAGCACCACAATCATCGGAACAGGATGCAAAAATGGTTACTTTCCACACTAATCATGGCGATATCGTAATCAAAACCTTTGACGACAAAGCGCCGGAAACAGTTAAAAACTTCCTGGACTACTGCCGCGAAGGTTTCTACAACAACACCATTTTCCACCGTGTTATCAACGGTTTTATGATCCAGGGCGGCGGTTTTGAGCCGGGCATGGAGCAGAAAACAACCAAGTCTCCGATCCAGAACGAAGCCAACAACGGCCTGAAAAACACCCGCGGTACGCTGGCGATGGCCCGTACTCAGGCGCCTCACTCCGCCACCGCGCAGTTCTTCATCAACGTTGCTGATAACGACTTCCTGAACTTCTCTGGTGAAAACCTGCAGGGTTGGGGCTACTGCGTATTTGCTGAAGTCGTTGAAGGCATGGACGTAGTCGACAAAATCAAAGCGGTTTCTACCGGCCGCAGCGGCATGCACCAGGATGTGCCGAAAGAAGATGTTGTGATCAAAAGCGTCACCGTCAGCGAATAATTCGTGGCGACGCTTTTTATTGCAGACCTGCATCTGCAAACCGAAGAACCGGCGACCGTCGCCGGTTTTCTCCGCTTTTTACGCGGCCAGGCCCGCGAGGCGGACGCGCTCTATATCCTTGGCGATCTGTTCGAAGCCTGGATCGGCGATGACGATCCTAACCCTCTGCACCAGCAAATCGCCGTCGCGCTCAGCGCATTGACCGACTCCGGCGTCCCCTGCTTTTTCGTCCACGGCAACCGCGATTTTCTTATCGGCCAGCGCTTTGCCCGCGCCTGCGGCATGACGCTGCTGACGGAAGAAAACGTGCTAGATCTCTACGGCCGCCGCGTTTTAATTATGCATGGCGACACCCTCTGCACCGACGATGCCGGCTACCTGGCGTTTCGCGCCAAGGTGCATACGCCGTGGATCCAGCGCCTTTTCCTCGCTCTGCCGCTGTTTATACGCCGCCGCATCGCCGCAAAAATGCGCGCCAACAGCACCGCGGCCAATAGCAGTAAGTCGATGGAGATCATGGACGTTAACCCGCAGGCGGTTACAGCAATCCTCGAAAAACATCGCGTTCAGTGGCTGATCCACGGTCATACCCATCGCCCGGCCATCCACCAAATAGAAGCAAACGGCATGCCGGCCTTTCGCGTGGTCCTCGGCGCGTGGCACAGCGAAGGCTCGATGGTGAAGGTCACCAAAGACGACGTTGAACTGATCCCCTTCCCGTTTTAATTATCGCGCTATTTTCCGCCGCTATCGGCCTACGCAACCGTTTTCCTCGCCCGTTTATCGTGTTATTCTCTGTGGCCTCTAAAGCAGTGTGAAGCACACCCACAGGAGTTTTAAGACGCATGTCTTCCCGCAATAATTCGGCGCGTATCGCCATCGTGATGGGGTCCAAAAGCGACTGGGCTACCATGCAGTTTACCGCAGAAATCCTTGATGCCCTGAACGTTCCGTACCATGTTGAAGTGGTCTCCGCGCACCGTACTCCCGATAAGCTGTTCAGCTTCGCCGAAGGCGCAGAAAGCAACGGCTATCAGGTGATTATTGCCGGTGCGGGCGGCGCGGCGCATTTGCCGGGCATGATTGCGGCGAAAACGCTGGTCCCGGTGCTCGGCGTGCCGGTGCAGAGCGCGGCGCTGAGCGGCGTTGACAGCCTCTACTCTATCGTCCAGATGCCGCGCGGGATCCCGGTCGGCACGCTGGCCATCGGTAAAGCCGGCGCCGCCAACGCCGCCCTGCTGGCGGCGCAGATTCTGGCGGTGCACGACGCCGAACTGCACCAGCGTCTGAGCGCATGGCGCCAGGCGCAAACCGATGAAGTGCTGGAGAATCCAGACCCACGGGGTGCGGCATGAAGCAGGTTTGTATCCTCGGCAACGGCCAGCTTGGCCGCATGCTGCGCCAGGCCGGAGAGCCGCTGGGTATCGCGGTGTGGCCGGTTGGCCTTGAGGCCGACCCTGAAGCGGTGCCGTTTCAGCAAAGCGTCATCACCGCTGAAATCGAACGCTGGCCGGAAACGGCCCTCACCCGCGAACTGGCGCGCCACCCGGCGTTTGTTAACCGCGACGTGTTTCCCATCATTGCCGATCGCCTGACGCAAAAGCAGCTCTTCGACAGGCTGGGCCTCGCCACCGCGCCGTGGCAGCTGCTGGCGGATAAAAACCAGTGGCCGGAGATTTTCGCGACCCTCGGCGAGCTGGCTATCGTTAAGCGTCGCGTAGGCGGCTACGACGGGCGCGGCCAGTGGCGCCTGCGTGAAGACGACTGCGCGCAGCTGCCCGACGATAACTACGGCGAATGTATCGTCGAACGGGGAATTAACTTCTCCGGCGAAGTGTCGCTGGTTGGCGCCCGCGCCGAGGATGGCAGCACGGTGTTCTATCCGCTGACCCGCAACCTGCATCAGGACGGAATTCTGCGCACCAGCGTCGCCTTCCCGCAGGCCAACGCCCGCCAGCAGGACCAGGCCGAAGGCATGCTCTCCGCCATTATGGACGAGCTGCAGTACGTTGGCGTCATGGCGATGGAGTGCTTCGTCACCGCCGACGGTCTGCTGATCAACGAGCTGGCCCCGCGCGTGCACAACAGCGGCCACTGGACGCAGAACGGCGCCTCTATCAGCCAGTTTGAGCTGCATCTGCGGGCCATTACCGACCTGCCGCTGCCGCCGCCGGTGGTCAACAGCCCGTCGGTGATGATCAACCTGATCGGCACCGATCTCAACTACGACTGGCTGAAGCTGCCGCTGGTGCACCTGCACTGGTACGACAAAGAGGTTCGTCCGGGCCGCAAAGTGGGCCACCTGAACCTGACCGACAGCGATACCGATCGCCTGAGCGCCACGCTCGAAGCGTTGAAGCCGCTGCTGCCGCCGGAGTACGCCAGCGGTATTTTCTGGGCGCAGTCGCAGCTCAGCTAAGCCTTTCGTGCCGGGGAAAACGCGTTACCCCTTCCCCGGCACGCCTTCAGGCGCGTAGAATCCCTCCTTCGCTTTACAGAAAATCTCGGTTTCACTTCAGAAGGAAGACCCATGAATAATGGGACGGATTACCGCGCCATTCTCGCCGCGGATACCCCGCTTATTGACGTGCGCGCCCCGGTTGAGTTCAGCCAAAGCGCGCTCCCCGCAGCAGTCAACCTGCCGCTGATGGACGATGAACAACGCGCCGCCGTCGGCACCTGTTACAAACGTCAGGGGGCAGAGGCCGCCCTGGCGCTAGGCCATCGTCTGGTGAATGGCGACCTTCGCGCCCGGCGCCTGCGGGCGTGGCGTGAAGCCTGCCTGCGCGCGCCTCAGGGCTATCTTTGCTGCGCCCGCGGCGGCCAGCGCTCGCACATTGTTCAGCAGTGGCTGCGCGAATCGGGCATCGATTACCCGCTGATTGTCGGCGGCTATAAGGCGCTGCGCCAGGCGGCCATCCAGCTGACGCAGGAGCTGGTTCAGCGCCCAATAGTGCTGATCGGCGGCTGCACCGGCAACGGAAAAACCCAGCTGGTCGCCGCGCGGCCTGACGGAATCGACCTCGAAGGGCTCGCCCACCATCGCGGCTCCTCCTTCGGACGCACGCTGCGCGAGCAGCACGCACAGGCGACGTTTGAAAACCATCTCGCGGTGGCCATGCTGAAAAAAGCGGCCAGCCAGCGCCGCTGGGTGCTGGAAGATGAAGGGCATATGATAGGCGCCAACCATCTGCCGGAATGCCTGCGCGATCGCATGGCGCAGTCGCCGCTGGCGGTGGTGGAGGATCCGTTTGACGTCCGCCTGGCGAGGCTGCAGGAGGAGTATTTTGACCGGATGCACCGCGACTTTATGGCCGCGTACGGTGAAGAGCAGGGCTGGCAGGAGTACAGCGCCTATCTGCACCACGGCCTGTTTGCTATCCGCCGTCGCCTGGGGCTCCAGCGTTTTGCTCAGCTCACCGCCCTGCTCGATGACGCGCTGGCGGAACAGCTGCGTACGGCGAGCACCGACGCGCATTTTGCGTGGCTCGTTCCGCTATTGAAAGAGTACTACGACCCAATGTATCGCTATCAGCTGGGTAAAAAAGCGGAGAAGATTATTTTTCGCGGAACCTGGCAGGACGTTGCCTCCTGGCTGGCGCGGTAGCCCGCGTAAACGCAGCGCAAGCCGGGATTTTCGGCATCGCGCTGCGCGGGAGGTCGCGGTTTAGAAATCGTAGCGCAGACGCACCAGGTTCATATCGCCCAGGTTATCGGTGCTCGACGTAAAGACGTGTTCGTAGTCAACGCGGAAGCCATAATCGAGCTGGAAGCTGATCCCGAGGCCGTTATCAATACGCTGATAGTTACGCCCGTTCACGTATTGCAGGCGGTCGCCCATAAAGTACGGCTGAACGGATTTGAGCGCGTACTGGCCAACCGGGATTTTATACCCCGCGAAGTACTCAATACCCCAGGCATCGCCGGCGAAGTAGTTATTCACGTCGGCTTTTTTGGTGGTCAGGAAGTTCTGATACCAGCCGCCGCCGAAGGAGAAGGTCCAGTTATCCGGCGTCCAGCTTAGGGCGGTACCGAGGATATTCTGGTTGTAGGTTTTGTTCTCAGCGCTCGACGGATCGCGCATTTCGGCACGCGTATAGTTCCACGCCGTACCCCAGGTCAGGTCCTTCATGATGTGGTAGTCCACGCCAACGGAGCCCCCGCCTTTACGCTTATAGCGCAGACCATTCCCCGGTAAATACTCATTATCTTCAAACAGATAAGAAGCATACAGATCGACGTCACCGGCCGATTTTTTATACTTGAGCATATTGCGCGAGCGGTAAGAACCGTCGTAATCGCCGTTGATACCGTTACCCGGCGCCTGGGCAACCATGTCGTAATCCCAGATATCGGTTTTGGCGCCCACTACATCGTAATAAATACTGTTTTGCTGACCGTAGGTTAACGTCCCCCAGGTATCGCTCTTCAGCCCGGTATAGAGCATACGACGGGAGGTATTATTAGCGCCTTCCGCATAGTGATTATCCCAGTCGAACAGCGCCGGAATATTGACCCCCAGTTCGTAATAACTGATCCAGCTAATATCGTCGAACAGATAATAATCAGCGGCGAAGCGGAAACGGGTGCCGCCGTCGAAGCCGTTACGCTTATAGGAGCCTTTGTCGCCATCGCCGGACATCATGTTGAACTGCGGACGAATGCTCCCGCCGACGGTGAAGTTCAGACGGCTTAACGGATCGCCGGCCTGCGGATCTTGTTTCAGCAGCGTTATCTCGGCCTGGGAAGCAAAAGAAGTGACTGCCAGCGCTGCGCCGATCGTTATCGCCAGCGCTTTTATTTTATGTGCCATGCTTTTTCCTTGAGTAATAAGCAACCTTATATTTGCAAGGTGAATATTAACCGTGATTACCAACTCCGTGTTGTCGCTTTTTTACGCTTTCGTGCTTTTAAAAATCAGTAACTTACCATTTTGTGCCGTTAACGAAAAGCCGCCGCGAATGTCATCCAACCGTCATTAACCTGCGCTATCTCCCTGCGCCCGCAGAGGCTCGCTTTGCCGTCGCCGAGCGATTGTGGGTATAGTTGTCGATGCACGGCGCTCCCGGGGAGTACCGCTCTACCGACGGCGCACGCAAACCCTACGTCGAGTCCATGGAGGAGTTATGTCGAATAAACTGCTGCAGCTTCACTTTGCCTTTAACGGCCCGTTTGGCAGCGAGATGTCCCGTCAGCTGGTGGAGCTTGCCGAGTCCATCAACCAGGAGCCGGGTTTTATCTGGAAGATTTGGACCGAAAGCGAAAAAAACTACGAGGCGGGAGGCATCTATCTTTTTGCGGATGAGGAGACGGCGCTCGCCTATCTCACGAAGCATACCGCGCGCCTGAAGTCGCTGGGCGTCGAAAGCGTGGAGTACAAACTTTTTGATATTAATGAACCGCTGACCGCGCTGAACCACGGCCACGCCCGCTAGCCGGGCGCCAGGCTTAAACGCAACGCAGTAAAAAGCCCGGGGCGCTGATACTCCACCCCGGGCCTACAGACGATCCGCCCGCTGAACTACTGGCTAAACTGGCGGAACAGCGCCTTACCTTTTAACAAACGCAGCCCCAGCCAGCCGCCGCACAGGGAGAGCAGCAGCGCCCCGCAGAGCGGCAGCATCACCCACAGCCGCCAGTCCGGCGACCACGGGAAATCAAAGACTTTGGTTTGCAGCATCGCCAGCGCCACCTCAGCCCCTATCGCCGCCACAATCCCGGAAACCACCCCCAGCAGGGCAAACTCCGCCCACAGCGTGGTACGCAGCAGCGATTTTCCGGCCCCCAGCGTGCGCCAGACCACCAGCTCCTGATAGCGCTGGCGCATCCCGACCTGAACCTGCGCCAGAAGCAGTAAAATACCGCAGGCGGTCACCAGCACCACCATCACTTCCAGCGCGCGGCTGACCTGCGTCAGAACCTGACCCACCTGACGCAGAATGGCGCCGATATCCAGCAGGCTGACGGTCGGGAATTCGCGGTTCAGCTGCGTCAACATGCCGCTGCCGTTATCCCAGCGGAAGCTGGTCAGCCAGCTCTGCGGCTGTCCGTCGAGCGCGTTCGGCGGGAAGATAAAGAAGAAGTTAGGCCGCAGACTCTCCCAGTCAACTTTACGCACGCTGGTGACCTTAGCGCTGAAGTCCTGGGTATCGCCGGTGAAGGTGACGCTATCGCCGAGCTTAACCCCCAGCCGCTGCGCCAGCCCCTCTTCGATCGACACCTCACCGGCTTTTGGCGGCCAGCTGCCGGCCACCAGCGGATTATGATCCGGCCGGTCGTTGCTCCAGGTCAGGTTGAGCTCGCGATTCAGCGCTTCGTCCTTATTGCCCTCCGTCGCCTGACCGTTAATCTGCGTCAGGCGCGCGCGGACGATGGGATAAAACTCCGTCGCCGCCGTCTGGTGCCCGGCAAGAAAAGCTTTGACCGGCGCGACCTGATCCGGGGCAATATTAATCAGGAAGTAGTTGGGGCTTTCCGGCGGCAGCTGCTGCTGCCAGCGATCCAGCAGATCGCCGCGCAGCACCAGCAGCAGAGCGAGCAGCATAAACGACAGCGAGAATGCCGCCAGTTGGCTGAGCGTCGACCACGGCTGACGCAGCAGCCGGTTGACCGCGAGGCGCAGCGGCAGCGCCTTCAGCGTCACGCGCTTCAGCAGCCACAGTAGCCCCCATCCCAGCAGGCCGCACAGCAGCGCCAGCACCACCGCGCCGGCGAGAACCGCCCACAGCAGCGGGCTGCCGCCCATCAGCCAGGCCAGCAGAATAACCACCACCGCGCAGACCAGCGGAATATAGACCTTCAGCGGCCAGACGTTAGCCACTACGTCCTGACGCAGCACCCGCAGCGGCAGCGTCGCCAGCAGCAGCCGATAGGGACGCAGGCCCACCAACAGCGAAATCACCACCATCGCGCCAATCGCCCACAGCCACGGCCAGAGGCTGGCGGCCGGCAGCGCGCCCGGGAGAACCGGTTTCAGCATCACCAGCAGGATCTTCTCCAGCCCCATCCCCATCGCGCCGCCGGCAATGACCGCCAGCGCCAGCAGCAGTAGCCACTGCCCGACGATCAGCTTGCGCAGCTGCGCCCGCCCGGCGCCGAGGGTTTTAAGGATCGCCACCAGATCGTAACGGCTGCGGCAGTAGTGGCTCATGGCCACCGCTACCGCAGCCACCGCCAGCAGGAGGGTGAGCAGCGCCGAGAGCAGCAGGAACTGCTGCGAGCGTTCGAGGGATTTACCCAGCGCGCTGTCATCCTGCTCAAGGCCAATCCAGCGGTGTTCCGTCCCCAGCTTTGGCAGCAGCCACTGCTCATACTCCGCCAGCTGCGGCGCGGTTCCGGCAAACTTATAGCGCCAGGAGACGCGGCTGCCGGGCTGCACCGCCCCGGTCTTTGCCACATCGGCGGTATTCATCATCAGCCGCGGCGCCATCTGGAAAGGATTGAACCCGGCGTCCGGCTCCTGAATCACCTCCCCGGCAATGCGCAGCGTGGCGTCACCGACGTCGATGGTATCGCCGGTTTTTAAATTCAGCAGCGCCATTAGCCGCGGAGCCAGCAGCACGCTGCCCGCCTGCGGTTTTAAGCCCGGCGGCTGGGTTTCCAGCCGTCCGTAAAGAGGATAGGTATCATCAACCGCCTTGACGTCGGCCAGCTGCGGCGTATCGCCGGCGAAGGTCATGGTGGCAAAGCTGAGCTGTTCGCCAACCGTTAATCCCAGCCGGCGCGCCTGCGCGAGCCAGTCGGCGGGCACCTCGCGCGAGCTGCGCAGCGTCCGGTCTCCGGCCATAAACTCACGGCTCTGCTGGCTGAGCCCCTTTTCCATGCGATCGCTTATCGACCCCAGCGCCAGCACGCAGGCCACCGCCAGGCTCAGCGCCAGCCAGACGATCAGCAGCGACGGCGATCGCCATTCGCGCCAGAACCAGCGGGCAATCATGCTTCCTCCCGCAGCTGACCATCAACCAGCCGCAGCCGCCGGTCGCAGCGCGCCGCCAGCAGCGGATCGTGCGTCACCAGGATAAGCGTCGTCCCGTGTTCGCGATTGAGCGAAAACAGCAGGTCGGCAATTTTATCCCCGGTTTGCCGATCGAGGTTGCCGGTCGGCTCATCGGCAAACAGCAGCTCCGGGCGCCCGTTGAAGGCGCGGGCCAGCGCCACACGCTGCTGCTCGCCGCCGGAAAGCTGCGCCGGCAGATGGTTCAGGCGCTTGCCCAGCCCCAGCTGCTCCAGCAGCGCTCTGGCGCTGCCCCGGCTCTGGCTATCGCTCTCGCCGCGCAGCAGCGCCGGAAGCTCGACGTTTTCCAGCGCGTTCAGGGTCGGGATCAGCATAAAGGACTGAAAGACAAAGCCGATGTGCTTCGCGCGCAGCTGCGCCCTCGCCTCTTCGTCCATGCGGTGCAGCGGCTGTCCGAGTAGAGAGACCTCCCCGCTGCTGCCGTCGTCCAGCCCGGCAAGGATCGCCAGCAGTGTGGATTTGCCGGAACCCGACTCGCCAATCAGGGCAATGGTCTGCGCCGGTTTGACAACCAGCTCAACTCCGGTGAGGATGGAAAGCTGATGCTCTCCCTGACCGACGGACTTCTTAAGATGATGAACTTCAAGTATGTTTTCCGCTGGCATTTGCCTTTCCTGTTTCTGGTCCTGTTTACCTGCCGCGCGATGGCGGCGGACACGCTGTTAGTTCTCGGCGATAGCCTGAGCGCCGGCTATCGTATGGCGGCCAACGCCGCGTGGCCTGCACTACTTAACGATAAGTGGCAGGCAAAAACGCCGGTGGTTAACGCCAGCATCAGCGGCGACACGTCGCAGCAGGGGCTGGCGCGTCTGCCGGCGCTGCTTAAGCAGCATCAGCCGCGCTGGGTTCTGGTCGAGCTCGGCGGCAATGACGGACTGCGCGGCTTCCCGCCGCAGCAAACGGAGCAGACGCTGCGCACCGTTTTGCAGGATATCAAAGCGGCAAACGCCCAGCCGCTGCTGATGCAAATTCGCCTGCCCGCCAACTACGGGCGTCGTTATAATGAAGCCTTTAGCGCAATGTATCCCGCACTGGCCAAAGAGTTTGATATTCCTCTGTTACCCTTTTTTATGGAAGAGGTCTACCTGAAGCCGCAGTGGATGCAGGATGATGGAATCCACCCCAACCGCGACGCCCAGCCGTTTATTGCCGACTGGATGGCGACACGGCTGGCTCCCTTAGTTAATCATGACTCCTGATCCACAGGGGTTGTTTGCAGGTAAAGTTATGCAAAAAACGGTTTTAGTTACAGGATGTTCCAGCGGTATTGGCCTTGAAAGCGCGCTCGATCTGAAACGTCAGGGCTTTAACGTTCTGGCGGCCTGCCGCAAGGCCGAGGACGTGGCGCGGATGCAGGAACTCGGACTGACCGGTATTTTGCTGGATCTCGACGATCCGCTGAGCGTGGAGCGCGCGGCGGCAGAGGTTATCGCTCTGACCGATAACCGCCTGTACGGCCTGTTTAATAACGCCGGCTACGGCGTGTATGGCTCCCTTATCACCATCAGCCGCCGACAGATGGAGCAGCAGTTTAGCGCCAACTTTTTTGGCGCCCATCAGCTCACCATGCTGCTGCTTCCGGCGATGGAGCCGCACGGCGAGGGCCGCATCGTGATGACCTCCTCGGTGATGGGGATCATCTCCAGTCCCGGGCGCGGCGCCTATGCCGCCAGCAAGTACGCGCTGGAGGCCTGGTCCGACGCCCTGCGCATGGAGCTGCGCTATAGCGGCATTAAGGTCAGCCTGATTGAGCCGGGGCCGATTCGCACCCGCTTTACGACCAACGTCAACCAAACCCAGAGCGATAAGCCGGTGGAAAACCCCGGTATCGCCGCGCGCTTTACCCTCGGGCCGGAGGCGGTGGTGGAAAAAGTGCGCCATGCTTTCGTTAGCGATAAACCGAAGCTGCGCTATCCGGTGACCCTGGTCACGCACGCGGTGGCCCTGCTCAAACGCCTGTTGCCCACGCGGATGATGGACAAAATTATCCAGGGCTGAGTTGAAGCTCCGGCCGTCGCCCCCATGTATACAAAAAATTGATTAAAGAGATGCGCTTATGTCAGTACAGAATATTATCAACATTACCGAAGCTAACCTGCACCAGACGCTGGAACAATCCGTTACCGCGCCGGTGCTGTTTTATTTCTGGTCCGCGCGCAGCCAGCACTGCGAGCAGCTGACGCCGGTTCTGGAAAGCCTGGCGGCGCAGTACAACGGTCAGTTTATCCTGGCGAAAGTGGACTGCGATGCCGAGCAGATGCTGGCTTCACAGTTCGGCCTGCGCTCGATCCCAACGGTTTATCTGTTCCAGAACGGTCAGCCGGTGGACGGCTTTGAAGGCCCGCAGCCTGAGTCCGCCGTGCGCGCGCTGCTTGATAAGGTGCTGCCGCGCGAAGAAGAGCTAAAGGCCCAGCAGGCGCTGGCGCTGATGCAGGAAGAGAAGTACGCCGAAGCCCTGCCGCTGCTGAAAGAGGCGTGGCAGCTCTCCGCTCAGGATAGCCAGATTGGCCTGCTGCTGGCGGAAACCCTGATCGCCCTGCAGCGCTCCGACGAGGCCGAAGCGGTGCTGAAAACCGTTCCGCTGCAGGATCAGGATACCCGTTTCCAGGGGCTGGTGGCGCAGATTGAACTGCTCAAGCAGGCGGCCGATACCCCGGAAATCCAGCTGCTCCAGCAGCAGGTTGAGCAAAACCCGCAGGACGCGGCGCTGGCGGCCCAGCTGGCCCTGCAGCTGCATCAGGTTGGCCGCAACGAAGAGGCGCTGGCGCTGCTGTTCAGCCATCTGCAGAAAGATTTAGACGCCGGCGACGGCCAGGTGCGCAAGATGCTGCAGGAAATTCTGGCCGCCCTCGGCACCGGCGATGCGCTGGCCGCGAAATATCGCCGTCAGCTCTACTCTCTGCTGTACTGATCGTTTCGCCACAAAACCCTCCCCGGCGGCGCTGCGCCGACCGGGGAATGCGGCTAAGCGCTCTTTTTCAACTGCGTCACCACCAGCTGGTGGCGCGGGTTAAAGAATTTCCGGTAGGTCAGATAGCCGGCGATGATGGTTGATAAGCTGGCGGTCGATAGCAGCATAAACGTGACCATTATCTGATACTTAATCGCTTTCACCGGATCTATCCCGGCAAAAATCAGCCCCGACATCATCCCCGGCAGGCTCACCAGCCCCACCGTTTTCGCCGAATCAATGGTCGGAATAAGCGCGGCGCGAATGCTCTCGCGAATTAATCCGGCAGAGGCCATTTTCGGCGTCGCGCCGAGGCTCAGCTTCTCCTGAATCTGCTGCTGTTCGCTGCTGAAGCGCTGGCCCATATTGTTGTAGCACAGCCCCACCGCCACCATCGCGTTGCCGGCGACCATGCCGGCAATCGGGATCACCTGCATCGGCACGAAAGAGATCGAGCCGGAGAAGACCAGCACCGCCAGGGTCAGCCCCGCGCCGGTAGTAATGGCGATAAACGATGAGATGAAGGCCTTATCGATATATTTGCTGCGCTTTTGCGCGTTCCACGCCGCGTTAAAACAGATAAACAGCACCATAAGCAGCGTCAGCAGGACGTGATTGACGTTGAAGATATATTTCAGCACGTAGCCGACGATAATCAGCTGCACCACCGCCCGGCAAATGCTCCAGACGATATCTTTCTCCAGCGCCAGCTTTTCGCGATAGCTCACCACGATGGCCACCAGCACCAGCACCATCGACAGGGCCAGCGATTCGTTCGTGATATTATGCCCGTTCATTGATAACCTCCTGTCCCTCTGCGCTCGCCGGCTGCAGCGTAATCACTTCATCAGCGTGGTCTATTTCATTCCGGTCATGCGTCACCCACAGCACCGCAATATTCTTTTCCGTCGTATAGCGATGAATAATATCGTTGACGTTGCGCTTATTGCTCTCATCCAGGGCGCTGGTAATTTCATCGAGCAGCAGCACCTGCGGCAAAAACTGCAAATTGCGGATCAGCGAAACGCGCTGCTTTTCTCCGCCGGAGAGTTCGTTGATCGATTTGCCCAGCGTATTTTCCGCCAGCCCGAAGCGGCGTAAATCGGCAATCAGCGCCTGCGGGTCCGGCTGCTGGTTGCGAATTTGCCACGGGAAGATGAGGTTGTCATAAACCGAGTCGCCGAACAGCGCCGGGGTTTGCGCACAGTATGAGACCTGCTGGCGGTAGGTTTCCGGCGATAGCGTATTGATATCCTTACCGGAATAAAAAATCTGCCCGCTGGTCGGGCTGAGCAGCGAGGCGATAATTTTTAGCAGCGTACTTTTACCGCAGCCGGAGGGTCCGGTAATTAGCTTAAATTCCCCGGCGCCCAGCTCGAGATTAATATTATGCAAAATGACCGACTTATCGATCTGAAAGCCAACGCCGTCAAGGCGCAAGATAGCGTTATTTTCCTTCATTATCGTTCCATATATTTCCCAAAACCCGACTAGTTTACTCCACTTTTCTTTCGCCAGGATGAGGAGAAAGATATACTCGATTTAAACATGCGTCATTTTGCTGACGCCTGGCAGGCAATTAAACAGGAGGTTTTTTGATGCTAATTTTTATCCCCGTTCTCATTTTCGTCGCCCTGGTTATCGTGATTGCCGGAGTGAAAATTGTCCCGCAGGGTTACCAGTGGACCGTCGAGCGCTTTGGCCGCTATACCATGACCCTCCAGCCGGGCCTGAGCCTGGTGGTGCCGTTTATGGACCGCATCGGGCGGAAAATTAATATGATGGAGCAGGTGCTGGACATCCCCTCGCAGGAGGTTATTTCACGCGATAACGCCAACGTCACCATCGATGCGGTGTGCTTTATTCAGGTTATTGATGCGCCGAAAGCGGCCTATGAGGTCAGCAACCTCGAGCTGGCGATCATCAACCTGACGATGACCAACATTCGTACCGTGCTCGGCTCAATGGAGCTCGACGAAATGCTCTCCCAGCGCGACAGCATCAACACCCGCCTGCTGCATATCGTCGATGAGGCCACCAACCCGTGGGGGATCAAAATCACCCGCGTGGAAATTCGCGACGTGCGCCCGCCGGCGGAGCTTATCTCCTCGATGAACGCTCAGATGAAGGCCGAGCGTACCAAGCGCGCCTATATTCTGGAGGCCGAAGGGATACGTCAGGCGGAAATCCTCAAAGCCGAAGGCGAAAAGCAGTCGCAAATCCTCAAAGCCGAAGGCGAGCGCCAGTCGGCGTTCCTGCAGGCAGAAGCGCGTGAACGTTCGGCGGAAGCGGAGGCTCGCGCCACCCAAATGGTCTCTTCTGCTATTGCCTCCGGAGATATTCAGGCGATTAACTACTTCGTCGCGCAGAAATATACCGACGCGCTGCAGCAGATCGGCGCAGCAAATAACAGCAAAGTTGTGCTGATGCCGCTCGACGCGACCAGCCTGATGGGCTCCATCGCCGGGATTAGCGAACTGCTTAAAGAAGGCGCCGGCGAACGGAAAAAACTATGATTGCGATGATACTGGTCCATCCGCATCTCTTCTGGCTCAGCCTCGGCGGGCTGCTGCTGGCGGCGGAGATGCTCGGCGGTAACGGCTATCTGCTGTGGAGCGGGGTTGCCGGGGTGATCACCGGCGTCCTGACCTGGATGCTGCCGCTGGGCTGGGAGTGGCAGGGCACGCTGTTTGCCGCGCTGACCCTGCTGGCGGCCTGGCTCTGGTCGCGCTGGCTGCGCGGCCAGGTGAAGCGGCAGAAACCGGCCGACGCCCGGCTTAACCAGCGCGGGAATCAGCTGATCGGCCGCATCTTCTCGCTGGAGACGGCGCTGGTTAACGGCCGCGGCCACGTGCGCGTTGGCGATAGCTCATGGCCGGTGATCGCCGACGAGGACCTCCCGGCGGGCAGTAAGGTCGAGGTGCTGGCCGTTGAGGGCATCACGCTGCGGATCAGGCTCGCCCCTCCCCACCGCTAGCTCTGCGCCTTGCGATGGCAGCAGCCGGAGAGATTGTCGATAATCGGGCAGTCCGCGCCGTCATCGCCGGGACAGGACTCCGCCAGCGCCAGCAGGTGGCTGCGCATGCTCTGCAGCTCGCTGATATGGCGCTCAATATCAGCGACTTTATCCAGCGTTCTGCGCTTGACGTCGGCGCTATGCCGCGACGGATCGTTAAACAGGCCCACCAGCTCGCGGCACTCCTCCAGATTAAAACCAACCTGCCGCGCCTGGCGCAGCAGGGTCAGCTCGTCCAGATGCCGCTGGCTGTAGCTGCGGTAGCCGTTTTCACTGCGCAGCGGCGGCGTCACCAGCCCCTTCTCTTCGTAGAAGCGGATCGCTTTACTGGTTAAGCCGGTTTTTTTTGCCACATCGCTGATATTCATCGCCTCTGCACCTCATTGCTTCTCGCACAGCCCCTATTGTAGGACCATTCGCACAATAACCAACCCTGTGCGCGGGGAAAAAAATATAAGCCATATCTTTTATCAGGTTAAGCGCGTCGGCGGCTTTTCATAACGTGATGAGTCTCGCAAAAAACTATTTACGCACCGGTAGAAATTGACCCATATCAAAGGTGCATTCCATTTACCCCTTAGCGTCTGGACGTGTCCTCCACAAACCAATATAAATGCGAATGATAGTAGTTATCATTATAATAAAGGTTACTCTAATGGTGAAAAGGACAAACCGGGGGAGCATGTTACTCTCCAGCCTGTCGCTGTTTGTTGCCGCCAACGTTTCTGCGGCAACCCCGACCAGCACAGCCAAAACGGCCGGCGACGAGACGCTGATCGTCACGGCCAATCGTACAGAATCAAGCCTCTGGGACAGCCCGGCGACCGTTCAGGTTATCGACCGGGAAACGCTCAACAACTCAACCAGCGTCTCTATCGCCGACGATCTGCAGGATATTCCCGGCGTTGAGGTGACCGACAACTCCCTGGCCGGGCGTAAGCAAATCCGCATCCGCGGCGAGGCCTCGTCGCGGGTGCTGATCTTGATTGACGGCCAGGTGGTCAGCTACCAGCGCGCCGGGCAAAACTACGGCGTCGGGCTGCTGATTGATGAGTCGGCGCTGGAGCGGATCGAAGTGGTAAAAGGCCCCTACTCGGTGCTTTACGGCTCGCAGGCCATCGGGGGCGTGGTCAACTTTATCACCAAAAAAGGCGGGGATAAGCCCCTCGCCGGGACGGTGAAGGCCGTTTATAACTCGGCGACCGCGGGCTGGGAAGAGTCCGCAGCGGCCTGGGGCAGCATCGGCCAGTTCGACTATCGCATCAACGGCAGCTACTCCGATCAGGGCAACCGCGATACGCCGGACGGCAGATTGCAGAACACCAACTTTCGCAACAACAGCCAGGGCGTCTGGCTTGGCTACAATCTCGACCGGCATAAATTCGGCCTGTCGCTCGACCGCTACAAAACCTCCACGCAAACCTGGTTTGACGATCCCGAGGGCCAATACGAAGACTTCAGCGTCCGTATTCCCAGGCTGGAACGCGAAAAAATCGGCGCGTTCTATGACTTCGACGCCGGCGGCGATTACCTGAAAAAAATCCACTTCGACGCCTACAGCCAGACCATCGAGCGTGAATTTGAAAACCGGATTAAGACCACCCAGCAGATCCCCAGCCCGATTATCCAGGCGCTGACGGTCAGCAACCAGACCAATACCAACGATAAGCAATATACCCAGGGCGTAACGCTGCAGGGCAACTTCTCCCTGCCGGCGAACAACGAGCTGGTTATCGGCACCCAGTATCAGCATGACAAGGTGAAGCAGGATACCCGCAGCAGCACGCGGCAGACGGCGGCCACCGGCGCCTTCGATATCCAGACCCTCACGCTGTCGCATATTGAGGCGGAGCAAAGCAACGCCTCGGTGTTTGCCCAAAACGACTGGCGCTTCGCCGATGACTGGACCTGGACCGTTGGCGCGCGCCAGTACTGGCTCTCCTCCGAACTTAACCGCAGCGACAGCCAGAGCGGCGCGGTCAGCCAGTCTACGGGCGGCGAGTCGGCCCATGACGATAAGCTGGTGACCTCAACCAGCCTGCGCTATTCCGGCTTTAAAGATATTGAGCTGCGCGCGGCGTACGCCCAGGGCTACGTCTTCCCGACGCTGACCCAGCTGTTTATGCAGACCTCGGCCGGCGGCGGCGTCACCTATGGCAATACCGGCCTGAAGGCGGAACACTCCAACAACTACGAGCTGGGCGCCCGTTACAAAGGCAATATGTGGCTGGTTGACGGGGCGATTTACTACTCCGAAGCCAAAGACTATATCGCCAGCCTCCCTTGTTCGGGTCAGGCGATATGCAGCGGCAACAGCACCTCTTCCCGCGGCGAATATTTCTATTACGACAATATCGAACGCGCCAAAACCTGGGGGATGGAGCTAACGGCGGAGTACAACGGCTGGGCCGTTTCGCCCTATCTGAGCGGCAACCTTATCCGCCGGCAGTATGAAGGCGAGACCGTTAAAACCTGGGATACCGGCGAACCCGCCCTGACGGGAAGAGCCGGGCTGAAGCATACGCTGCTGCTGAACAGCGCCAACGTCACCTCCGATCTCTTCGTGCGCGCCGCCTCCAGCGCCGACGATAAAACCGGCAGCAGGGAGATTCGCTATCCGGGCTGGGCAACGATTAACCTCGCGTTCAATACCGAGTTTGGCCCTCAGGAGCAGTATCAGGTCAACCTGGCGCTCAACAACCTGACCAACAAGCGCTATCAAACCGCCCATGAAACCATTCCGGCGGCCGGATTTAACGCAGCGGTCGGTTTTGCGTGGAACTTCTGATGATAAAAAAACTGTTGTTCGCCCTGCTGGCGCTCTGTGCCGCCGGCGCAGCCTGCGCCAGCGAACGTATCGTCGTGGCCGGCGGCTCGCTGAGCGAGCTGGTCTACGCGCTTGGCGCCGGAAATCAGGTTGTCGGCGTCGATGAAACCACCTCCTGGCCGCCGGAAACGGCCGGGCTGCCGCATATCGGCTACTGGAAGCAGCTCAGCAGCGAAGGCATTTTATCCCTCAGGCCGGACGTTTTTATCACCTGGCGGGATGCCGGGCCGCAGATCGTTCTGGACCAGCTGCGAACGCAGAAAGTAAGCGTCGTGACCCTGCCGCGCGTGCCGGCCACGGTTGAACAGATGTACGCCAACGTTCGCCAACTGGCGAAGACGCTGCAGGTTCCCGAGCGAGGAGATGCGCTGGTAGGCCAGATTGAGCAGCGCCTGGCGCGCGTTCAGCGCAGCGCGGAGGCGCAAAAGGCGCCGCTCAGGGCGATGTTTATTCTCTCCGCGGGCGGCAGCGCGCCGCAGGTGGCCGGTAAGGGCAGCGTTGCCGACGCCATTCTGACCCTCGCGGGCGCGCGGAACGTGGCTTCGCACGAGCAGTATAAAAGCTACAGCGCGGAATCGCTGATTGCGGCAAACCCGGAGGTCATTGTCGTGACCTCGCAAATGGTCGACGGCGATATTAACCGACTGCGCGCCGTCGCCGGGATAGCCCACACCGCCGCATGGAAAAATCAGCGCATTGTCACTATCGATCAGGCGCTGATCCTCGGAATGGGCCCGCGGGTGGCCGACGCGGTTGAGTCCCTGCACCAGCAGTTTTGGCCCCAATAACTGGATGTGATGTTGACGCTATGAAGACTAACAACGCCCTCGATCTCTCCGCGCACTTCGCGCTGGAGGGAAGCCAGCCCTTTAAAGATCGTCGGGCCACCATGCCGTGGCGCGGCGCGATCCCGGTGGCAAAAGAGCAGCTGGCGCAGACCTGGCAGGAGGTCATCAGCCGCAGCGCGCCGCAGCGTAAAAGGCTGCTGTACCTGCACATTCCCTTTTGCGCCACCCACTGCACTTTTTGCGGCTTTTATCAGAACCGCTATGAGGATGACCACTGCGCCCGCTATACCGACGCCCTGCTGCGCGAAATAGAAATGGAGGCCGATAGCGTCCTGCACCAGTCGGCGCCGATCCACGCGGTTTACTTCGGCGGCGGCACGCCCTCCGCGCTGGCGGCGCAGGACCTGGCGAGAATTATCACCGCGCTGCGGGAAAAGCTGCCCCTCGCGCCGGACTGCGAAATCACCATCGAAGGAAGGGTGCTTAACTTCGATGACAACCGCATCGACGCCTGCCTTGACGCCGGCGCCAATCGCTTCTCCATCGGCATTCAGTCCTTCAACAGCAGGGTGCGCAAGAAAATGGCCCGCACCTCCGACGGCCCCACCGCCGCCGCCTTTATGCAGAGGCTGGTGCGGCGGGATCGCGCGGCCGTGGTGTGCGATCTGCTGTTCGGCCTCCCCGGTCAGGACGCAAAGCTGTGGGGGGAAGATCTCAGCATCGCCCGCGATATCGGGCTCGACGGCGTCGATCTCTACGCCCTTAATCTGCTGCCCAACACGCCGCTGGGTAAAGCCGTGGAAAACGGACGCACCGCCGTCCCCACTCCGGCAGAGCGGCGCGATCTCTATCTTCAGGGCTGCGATTTCATGGAGGATGCGGGCTGGCGCTGTATCAGCAACAGCCACTGGGCCCGCACAACCCGCGAACGCAACCTCTACAACCTGCTGATTAAACAAGGAGCCGACTGCCTGGCGCTGGGTTCCGGCGCGGGCGGCTCGGTCAACGGCTATTCGTGGATGGTGGAGCGTAACCTGACGGCCTGGCACGAAGCGATCGCCGCCGGGAAAAAGCCGCTGATGATGATGATGCGCGCCGCCGAGCGCGGCTTTCAGTGGCGGCATACGCTCCAGGCGGGGGTGGAAACCGCCCGCGTGCCGCTGGACGAGCTGACGCCGCGCGCCGGGGAGCTGGCCCCGCTGCTGGCCCAGTGGCATCAGGCAGGGCTCACCCGCGACGCCTCAACCTGCCTGCGATTGACCAATGAAGGCCGCTTCTGGGCGAGCAATATTTTGCAGTCTCTTGATGAGCTGATTCAACACCTTAACGCGCCGCGCATTGCGGTAGAGCAACCCGAACAGGAGTGATTTATGAGCCATGTTTCTTTAGCGGAATTTTTGCTAACCGAGCCGGACGGCACCCTGGAAGCGATCGCCGATCGCTACCAAACCTCCCTTCTGGAGGTGGTGCAAAACCTCCCCTCTCCGACCCTCGTGTCGGGTGAGAGCTTTGACGCCGTCTGGGAAACCGTCAGCGAATGGGGCAAAGTCACCACGCTGGTCCATACCGCCGACGTCATCCTCGAGTTTACCGGCGAACTGCCTTCCGGATTCCACCGCCACGGCTATTTCAATCTGCGCGGCAAAAAGGGCATGACGGGCCATATCAAAGCGGAAAACTGCCGCCATATCGCGCTGATTGAACGTAAATTTATGGGCATGGATACCGCGTCGATTCTCTTCTTTAACCAGGCAGGTAGCGCGATGTTCAAGATTTTCCTCGGCCGCGATGAGCATCGCCAGCTGCTCGCCGATCAGGTTAGCGCCTTCCGGGCCCTCGCCGCTTCCCTCAAGGAAACCGCCTGATGACGCCGTGGTTAATTTTTGGCGCCGGCGGCAGCGGCACGGGCGCAAAGGTGCTTGAACTGGCGCTGGCGGAGCGGCGTCCGCTGCTGGCGGTGGTGCGCAATCCGCAATCCGCTACCGGGCTGGAGGCGAAAGGCGTGCGGGTTTTCGCCGGCGACGCCTGCGATGCCGACGTTGTGGCTGACGCCTGTCATGCCGCCGGTGCGGATGCGCTGATCGTCTCCTCCATGGGCGGCGCCGAGGACTACCTGGCGCACAGGACCGTTATTGATGCGGCAGAGGCGGCGGGCATCGGGCGGATGATTCTGGTGACGTCGCTGGGCTGCGGCGATAGCTGGCCCTTTTTATCCCCGCGTGCCAAAGCCGCGTTCGGCCAGGCGGTGCGCGAAAAGACGCTGGCGGAAAGCTGGCTGCAAACCAGCGGCCTGGATTATGCCATCCTGCGCCCCGGCGGCCTGCTCAACGGCGAGGCGAGCGGTAAAGCGCAGCGCTTGCAGAATCAGGAGTGCCACGGTTTCGTGAGGCGCGCGGACGTTGCCGCGCATATTCACGAGCTGGCCGCCGCGCCGACGCTCAACAATCAGAGCTACAGCCTGATTGAGCCGGGCCTGAAGCCGGCGTAATCCCCTCGCGGCGCGGCTCGCCCGCGCCGCAAAGACGTAATGGAGTTTTGCGTGCTCAAGGATTCACTCTCTTCCGTCGGCGTTCTGACGGGCCTTTCGCTGCTGCTGGCCGCGCTGGTGCTGGTTGGCGCCAGCCAGGGCGCGCTGGACATCAGCTTCAGCGCGCTGTTTGACGAAGAATACCGCGATATCTGGCTGAATATTCGCCTGCCCCGCGTTCTGCTGGCGGTGCTGGTAGGCAGCGCGCTGGCGACGGCTGGCGTCATTATGCAGGGCCTGTTTCGTAACCCAATGGCCGACCCCGGCCTGCTCGGCGTCAGCAGCGGCTCCGCGCTGATGGTGGGGGTGGCGATCGTTCTGCCCTTCTCATTTCCGGTGGTTCTGGCGCTGTACGAGCAGATGATTTTCGCCGTCGCCGGCAGTATGGCGGTCTGCGTGGTGATTTTTCTCATCAGCCGGCGCCACGCTCACGGCGGCATGATGCAGCTCCTGTTAGCCGGGATCGCCATCAACGCGCTGTGCGGCGCGGCGATCGGCGTGCTGAGCTACATCGGCGACGAGCAGCAGCTGCGCCAGCTCACGCTATGGATGATGGGCAATCTTGGCCAGGCGCAGTGGCCTACGCTGCTGGTCGCCGGCTCGTTTATTCTGCCGTCCATTGTCGCCACGCTGTTTCTTGCCGGGACGCTCAACCTGCTGCAGCTGGGCGATGAAGAGGCGCACTATCTCGGCGTTAACGTTAGCCGTAAGCGTCAGCAGCTGCTGCTGCTCAGCTCGCTGCTGGTGGGCGCGGCGGTATCGGTGAGCGGCGTTATCGGCTTTATTGGTCTGGTTGTCCCGCACCTGATCCGCATGACCACCGGGGCCGACCATCGCTGGCTTATCCCCTGCTCGACCCTGGCCGGCGCCTGCCTGCTGCTGGTGGCCGATACCCTCGCCCGCACGCTGGTGCAGCCGGCGGAGATGCCCGTCGGCCTGCTGACCAGCCTGATCGGCGGCCCCTATTTTCTGTGGCTGATACTGCGCGGCCGGAGGGCGTCATGATTCAGGCCGAAAATCTGGTTTATACCCTGCAGGGACGGCATCTGACCGATAACGTCTCCCTGACGCTGCCCGGCGGGGAGATCGTCGCCATTCTCGGCCCGAACGGCGCCGGAAAATCGACGCTGCTGCGCCAGCTCACGGGCTATCTGCGGCCGCACGGCGGACGATGCTCCCTGCTCGGTACGCCGCTGGAGGCGTGGTCGATAACCGAGCTGGCGAAGACCCGCGCCGTGATGCGGCAGAACGGGCATATGGCGTTTCCGTTCAGCGTGCAGGAGGTGATCCGCATGGGAAGGTACCCCTGGCGGACGCGCGGCTCCCATGATGAAACGGATCGCATTATGGCGCTGTGCGACTGCCGCGAGCTGGCCGCCCGCGACTATCGACAGCTCTCCGGCGGCGAGCAGCAGCGGGTACAGCTGGCGCGCCTGCTGGTGCAGCTCTGGGAGCCGATCCCGTCGCCCAAATGGCTGTTTCTGGATGAGCCCACTTCCGCCCTCGATATTCACCACCAGCAGCATCTTTTCCGCCTGCTGCGCCGGCTGGTGCGCGAGCGGCAGTTCAACGTCTGCTGCGTCCTGCACGATCTTAATCTCGCCGCCCGCTATGCCGACCGCGTGGTGCTGATGGATAGGGGGCGCGTCGTCGATAGCGGCAGCCCGCAGGCGGTTATGCAGCAGCGGGCGCTGAAAGACCTCTACGGCGCGGATATCACGGTAATTAAAGGGTCTGAAAATCAAACGCCGCTTATCGTTCTTGACCATTAAGCAAAGGGGGATTCCGGCGGTGGAACTCCCCTTTTCTCCAGAGTGGTCTGGTGCTTTTTCACTAGCTGAAGTTCGAAGTTTCAGGCACTCCCAAAGTAAAGCTCATCGGATTTCTTTGCGCTGGGGTTTCCCTTAATTACCGCCATGATGATTCAGTATTTCATACTAATGAGCAAATTATCGATATGAAATATAAATCAACTCATCATATAGGCCTGAATTATCAATCTATAATACTCTCAAGAAAAACAGAATATTATTGACGGTTAAAAAACAAGAACTAACAATCCGCTGATATAAGATGGTATAAAAGGCACGAGTGTTGTTTCCAGATACGGGAGAATAATTTTGAGAAATGCCCGAACGCCATTTGGCATCAGAGTTCCTGGGGCCGTCGGCGTGAGAATGCGTAAAACGAATAACCTTGCTGCGGTTATCGCTCGCTATATTCCCTGGTTAGGTTGGATAGGTCTTGTAAATTCAATTTACCAGACAGCAAGAAAAACTCAGGAAAAATACAACCTCATAGCCCGCCCGAAGCATCGTATACGGTGGACATCCTTTTGATGGATCCCATATCGGAAGAGGTGCTGGCGCTTTTCAGGAAAGAGATCTCAGGATATTTAGACGGCGGCTGGAACGAGATTCCTTTGGAGCTCGACGATGATTTGTTTGATGCTCCCGGCGACGACCTCCACGATGCTTTGGATAAATTTGAGGATCGGTTTAATGTCGATCTATCTGCTGTCAAATGGTCATCTTATTTTCCATGGGAAAACACACCGCAACTAACGCGGTGGTTTAAGGCTAAGCGCGAGGATATTGAGAGAACCCGCAAGCCTTTAACCATAAGAATGTTTGCCGAATCAGCCAAAGCGGGTAAATGGCTGTACGACTGAATAAGACATCACTGCAAATAACTCCCCGTGCGAGGAGGGTTAATCACGCCAGCTGAATCAGAATATCTGGAATTCCACTTTAGATGTCCTTACGTGCCGGCCAATTCCCCTGGCTCATTTTGTGGCTGTCAGTCCAGCATCCGTTTTAGCGAAGTAATACCCGCAATATTAAGCATAAAAACAGTATCAATGCCGTAACGACTCACGATTAAAACAGAAAAATAGACGTCGTTCTTAACATTGAACTCGAAAACAGAATGACCTGAACTGAAGTCTACGGCCGTTTTTCGGGGATCGAGTATTCGGGCGCTATCGCGCTGGAGCACTGAAACCGACCCGACACAATAAACGCCTTGACCTTCCCCTTGCTGGAAGGTTTAACCTTTATCACAGTCAGCTCATCCACGTAATAAAGGAGTTTGTTATGTCACAAACCATCGACCTGACGCTCGATGGCCTCACCTGCGGCCACTGCGTCAAACGCGTAAAAGAGAGCCTGGAGCAGCGTCCTGACGTTGAGCTGGCGGAGGTCACCACGACCGAAGCCCACGTCACCGGTAGCGCCAGCGCTGAAGCGCTCATCGACACGATTCAGAAAGCCGGATACGGTGCGGAGCTCAGCCACCCAAAGGCTAAACCGCTGGCGGAATCAACACTCCCGTCGGAAGCACTGACAGCGGCCTCTCCTGCGCTTCCGGCAGCCCATGATAGCGATGACAGCCAACAGCTGCTGATCAACGGCATGAGCTGCGCCAGCTGCGTTTCCCGGGTACAGAAGGCGCTTGCCGCGGTACCGGGCGTCGCGCAGGCGCGGGTAAACCTGGCGGAACGCACTGCGCTGGTCATGGGCAGCGCGTCCGCCGCAGAATTAGTGCAGGCGGTGGAGAAAGCAGGCTACGGTGCCGAGGCTATCGAAGATGACCTGGAGCGCCGCGAGCGCCAGCAGGAAACCGCCATCGCCACCATGAAACGCTTCCGCTGGCAGGCGATCGTCGCCCTGCTGGTGGGCGTTCCGGTGATGGTGTGGGGAATGTTCGGTGACAACATGATGGTCACCGACGACAACCGCTCCCTGTGGCTGGCTATCGGGCTTGTCACCCTGGCGGTGATGGTTTTTGCCGGCGGCCACTTCTACCGCAGCGCCTGGAAAAGCCTGAGAAACGCTACCGCCACCATGGATACGCTGGTGGCGCTGGGCACCGGGGTCGCCTGGCTCTACTCGATGAGCGTCAACCTGTGGCCGCAGTGGTTCCCGATGGAAGCCCGCCACCTCTACTATGAAGCCAGCGCCATGATTATCGGCCTGATTAACCTCGGCCATATGCTGGAAGCCCGCGCCCGGCAGCGCTCTTCGCGAGCGCTGGAAAAGCTGCTCGATCTGACGCCGCCGTCGGCACGCGTCGTCACGCCCGAGGGCGAAAAAAGCGTCCCTCTGGCCGACGTGATGCCCGGCATGACCCTGCGTCTGACCACCGGCGACCGGGTGCCGGTTGACGGCATCATCTCTCAGGGCGAGGCCTGGATGGATGAAGCCATGCTGACCGGCGAACCGATCCCGCAGCAGAAAGGCGGCGGAGATCCCCTGCACGCCGGTACGGTTGTGCAGGACGGCAGCGTCCTGTTTACCGCCAGCGCCGTGGGCAGTCAGACCACGCTGGCGCGTATTATCCGCATGGTGCGCCAGGCGCAGAGCAGTAAGCCCGAAATCGGCCAGCTGGCGGATAAAATTTCCGCCGTCTTCGTCCCGACGGTGGTGGTTATTGCGCTGTTCAGCGCGGCAATCTGGTACTTCTTCGGTCCGGCGCCGCAAATCGTCTATACCCTGATCATCGCCACCACGGTGCTGATTATCGCCTGTCCCTGCGCTTTGGGCCTGGCCACGCCGATGTCGATTATTTCCGGCGTCGGGCGGGCGGCGGAGTACGGCGTGCTGGTGCGCGATGCCGATGCGCTGCAGCGCGCCAGCCAGCTGGATACCGTCGTATTCGATAAAACCGGGACCCTGACCGAAGGGAAACCGCAGGTTGTGGCGGTGAAAACCTTTACCGCTCTCGACGAGGCGAGCGCTTTACGCCTGGCCGCCGCGCTGGAGCAGGGCTCCAGCCACCCTCTGGCGCGGGCGATCCTCGACAAAGCGGCGGAGAGCACGCTGCCAACGGTCGGCAACTTCCGTACCCTTCGCGGGCTGGGGGTGAGCGGCGAAGCCGACGGCCATCGTCTCCTGCTCGGTAACCAGGCGCTGCTCAACGAGCAGCATATTGCCACCGACGCGGCGGAGAGCGATCTCAACGCTCAGGCCTCGCAGGGCGCCACGCCGGTGCTGCTGGCGGTCGACGGCGAGGTTGCCGCGCTGATCGCCATTCGCGATCCGCTGCGCAGCGACAGCGTGGCAGCGCTGGCCCGCCTGCATCGCCAGGGCTACCGTCTGGTGATGCTCACCGGGGATAACCCGATTACGGCCAACGCCATCGCCAAAGAGGCGGGTATCGATGAGGTGATTGCCGGCGTCCTGCCGGACGGTAAAGCCGATGCCATCAAGCGTCTGCAAAGCCAGGGCCACCAGGTCGCGATGGTCGGCGATGGTATTAACGACGCTCCGGCGCTGGCGCAGGCCGATGTCGGCATTGCGATGGGCGGCGGCAGCGACGTCGCCATTGAAACGGCGGCGATTACCCTGATGCGCCATAGTCTGAACGGCGTCGCCGACGCGCTGGCGATTGCAAAGGCCACGCTGCGTAATATGAAGCAGAACCTGCTGGGCGCCTTTGTCTATAACTCGCTGGGCATTCCGATTGCCGCCGGGATCCTCTGGCCGCTGACCGGCACGCTGCTCAACCCGGTGGTTGCCGGGGCGGCGATGGCGCTCTCTTCCATTACCGTGGTGAGCAACGCCAACCGTCTGCTGCGTTTTAAACCAAAAGAGTAGCCCCTCGCGCGGATCAGCACCTGACCCCTTCCCGGACAGCGGCATCCCGCCCTGTCCGGGCTATCGCACGCCGATCCTCCCGCCCACGCTTGCACCCTCAGGCCGCGCGCGCTAGCATGAGTTCTTCACTTTGCGGAGCGCGTATGGGCCTGTTAAACCGAATAAAAATGCTGTGGCGAGCCGCCGTTGGCTCGTCTTATTCCTGGCCGGCACTGGATGTTACCCTCCCAGGCGGGCGCTATCTGCACCTCGTCGGCAGCATTCATATGGGCACCCGCGATATGGCGCCGCCTCCGGCCAGGCTGCTGAAAAAAATTCGCCAGGCCGATGCGCTGATTGTGGAAGCCGATATAACCGGGAACGAAACGCCCTTCAGCAACCTCCCCTCTTATCCGCCGCTGGCCGAGCGCCTGAGCCGCGAACAGCTCGTTGAGCTGGAAGCCCGCGCCGCGGAGCTGGGGCTGGCAACCGCCCTCTTCGACAGCCAGCCGCTGTGGCAGGTGGCCATGGTGCTGCAGGCGACCCAGGCGCAAAAGCTGGGGCTTCGTCCGGATTACGGGATTGATTATCAACTGCTGATGGCGGCGCGCGAAAGCCGCGTGCGGGTGATGGAGCTGGAGGGGACCGATAGCCAGATTGCGCTGCTGCGCGATTTGCCCGACGGCGGACTGGCGCTGCTGGAAGACACCCTGACCCACTGGCGAACCAACGCCCGTCTTCTGCAGGTGATGATCGGCTGGTGGCTGGAGCAGCCGCCGGCAACAGGGGCGACCTCGCTACCCACAACCTTTAGCCAGTCGCTGTACGATGTTCTGATGCATCAGCGCAACCTCGCCTGGCGCGAGACGCTGCTGGCTCTGCCTCCGGGGCGCTACGTTGTCGCCGTCGGCGCGCTGCATTTATACGGTGAAGGGAACCTGCCTGATATGCTGACGTAAAAAAATGGCCAATATTTCTATTGGCCCGTCAAAGAGGAATTTCATCATTATTATTATCCCGAGATTCGCACCTCGGATCGTTCGATTGTCGCTCAAAGTGACCATCACTGCCAATACTATTGCGCAAGATGGTACTATTTTTTACACAATCATCAGGCGTATGCTTAACGTACATTAGATCGGTTGGTAAGAAGGATAGCGATGACTCCCGCCGTTAAGTTACTCGAAAAAAACAAAATTGCTTTTACGATCCACAGCTACGATCACGATCCCGGCGAAACCAATTTCGGCGACGAAGTGGTGCGCAAGCTCGGCCTGAACGCCGATCGGGTGTATAAAACGCTGCTGGTGGCGCTCAACGGGGATATGAAGCATCTGGCCGTCGCGGTCACCCCGGTTGCCGGTCAGCTGGATTTGAAAAAAGTGGCCAAAGCCCTGGGCGCGAAGAAAGTGGATATGGCCGACCCGATGGTGGCGCAGCGGGTAACCGGCTATCTGGTCGGCGGCATCAGTCCGCTTGGGCAGAAAAAACGCCTGCCGACGGTGATTGACGCCCCGGCGCAGGAGTTCGCCAGCGTGTATATCTCAGGCGGCAAACGCGGGCTGGATATCGAGCTGGCGGCCAGCGATCTGGCGAAAATCCTGGATGCGAAGTTCGCCGATATTGCCCGCCGCGATTAATCTTTCCAGCCACCTCGCGCTACGCTTCGCCGGGCTGACCCCACGACCCGGCGAGCGATGCGGTCCCGTTACTGCCAGCTCACCTCGCCTTTCGGCTCAAACGCCGCCGCGTCGAGCGGGGAGTTCTTCTGGATATACTCCTTGAGCACCTCAGCGTCGATGAACCCGGTGTTGACGTAGCCTGGCTTAGCGTCGATGTGCGGATAGCCGTCGCCGCCGGTGCCGTTAAAGCTCAGGGTCGCCATGCGGTAGGTTTTCGCCGGGTCGACCGGCTGGCCTTTGATTTTCAAATCATTCAGCTTGCCGTCTTTCGCCACAAAGCTGACGTTGGCGAACTGCGGATAGGCCCCGGAATCGGGCTTCATCTGCGCCACGGCGGTGAGATACTCCGTCACCTCCTGGCCGTTCATATCGACATACACCAGCACGTTGCCGAACGGCTGTACCTTCATCACGTCTTTATAGGTAATATCCCCGGCTTCGATGGAGTCGCGGATACCGCCGCCGCTCATCACCGCAAAATCAGCGCCGCTGCGCGCCATCTGCGCCGCCAGCAGCAGCTGTCCCATATTGGTCTGCACGAAGCGTACCTTGCTGCGATCGCCCTCAAGATGGCCGTTGACGCTGCCGATTTTCACCTGCAGCTGCGCTTTGCCCTTATTCTGGAACGGCGTCAGCAGCGACAGCATCTGCGCGTTTTCCGGGATCTGCGGCGTATAGAGCACGCGTTCGCTCTGGCCGTTGTCGTAGGTCACCTTTTTCTTCAGGTTGACCGGGATCAGCTGATAGTGCACCAGCTTCATTTCGCCGTTGCGGAATTCAAAATCCGCACGGCCCACGTATTTACCCCATTCGTGCGCCTGGACTATCCAGATACCGTTTTGCCTGTCCGGCGCGCACGGCGTACCGGGAACGTAGTCCACCTGCTTTTTATTCTCCGCCGCCATGCATACCGGATCCTGCGAATGGCCGCCGACGATCATCGCCAGCGCTCCGGCAGGGAGGCTGCGCGCCATCTCCACGTCACCCGGGGCATTCGAACCGTGAGCGCCGTTGTCATAATGGCCCATATGGGTCGTCGCCAGAATGACGTCCGGCTTTTCATTCTGCTGCAGCTCCTGAATCACCAGCTTCGCTTCTTCCGCCGGGTTGCGGAATTCAATATCGGTGAAGTACTCCGGGTTGCCAATTTTCGCCGTATCGTCCGTCGTCAGGCCAATCACCGCGATATTCAGCCCGCCGCGCTTAAACAGGGCCCAGGGCTTAAACAGGCGCTCACCGGTGCTTTTCTGGTAAATATTGGCCGACAGGAACGGGAATTTAGCCCACTTCTCCTGCTGGCGCAGCACGCTGAGCGGATTATCGAACTCGTGGTTGCCCACCGCCATGGCATCGTAGCCCACCAGGTTCATGCCGCGAAAATCAGGTTCCGCATCCTGTAAATCAGACTCCGGAACCCCGGTATTAATATCGCCGCCGGATAGCAGCAGCACGCTGCCGCCCTCGCTGGCAACCTCTTTGCGAATACCGTCCACCAGCGTTTTTTGCGCCGACAGACCGTATTCACCGTAATCGCTACGCCAGAAATGTCCGTGATGATCGTTGGTATGCAGGATGGTGATTTTATAGGTTTTATCCTGCTCATAGGCCTGCGCTGACAGACTTCCCAGCGATAGCGTCGCCAATAGCGCCAGCGCCACGCCCTGTTTCACAAATTGCATCTTTCACTCCCTGATTTAATAACAAGTGCCGAAAGTATAGCGAGTTAAGCCATTAGACAAATATGTTTTCAGAATTGCGGCTTCCTTCAAACCTTAGGCGCGGGTATGTTAGTCAGATAATAATTCCACCTGCATCCTCTAATAAGAATCTTTAAGTGAATCTATGGCAATGAATCAGACCGCTCAACCCTTATCCGGCTCCGCTGCGCCGCCGCAAAAAGCACGCACCTCATTTCGCATTCTGGGGGCCATCAGCCTTTCCCACCTGCTGAACGATATGATCCAGTCGCTGATCCTCGCGATCTACCCGCTGCTACAGTCGGAGTTTTCCCTCTCCTTTGTGCAGATCGGCATGATCACCCTCACCTTCCAGCTCGCATCTTCGCTCCTGCAGCCGGTGGTGGGCTATATAACCGATAAGCACCCGATGCCGTGGTCGCTGCCCATTGGCATGTGCTTTACCCTCTGTGGGCTGGTGCTGCTGGCGCTGGCGGGAAGCTTTGGCACGGTGCTGCTGGCCGCTGCGCTGGTCGGTACCGGCTCCTCGGTTTTCCATCCGGAATCTTCTCGCGTGGCGCGCATGGCCTCCGGCGGACGCCACGGCCTGGCGCAGTCGCTATTCCAGGTTGGCGGAAACTTTGGCAGCTCGCTGGGCCCGCTGCTGGCGGCGGTCATCATTGCCCCTTACGGCAAAGGCAACGTTGCCTGGTTCGTGCTGGCCGCGCTGCTGGCTATCGTTGTGCTGTCGCAAATCAGCCGCTGGTATGCCGCGCAGCATCGGATGAACAAAGGTAAACCTAAGGCCGTCATCGCTAATCCGCTGCCCAAAAATAAAGTTATTCTGGCGGTAAGCATCCTGCTGATGCTTATTTTCTCGAAATACTTCTATATGGCGAGCATTAGCAGCTATTACACCTTTTATCTGATGGATAAGTTTGGCTTATCGATCCAAAACGCGCAGATTCACCTGTTTATCTTCCTGTTCGCGGTTGCCGCAGGAACGGTGATTGGCGGGCCTGTCGGCGATAAAATTGGGCGGAAATACGTTATTTGGGGTTCTATCCTCGGCGTAGCGCCGTTTACCCTTATTTTACCCTATGCCACCCTCGAGTGGACGGGGATTTTGACCATGATAATTGGTTTTATCCTCGCATCGGCGTTTTCTGCCATTCTGGTTTACGCCCAGGAGCTATTACCGGGCCGAATTGGCATGGTTTCCGGCCTGTTCTTCGGCTTTGCATTCGGCATGGGCGGCCTGGGAGCCGCGGTGCTGGGGCTGTTAGCCGATCACACCAGTATCGAGCTGGTCTATAAAATCTGCGCTTTCCTGCCTCTGCTCGGCATATTGACGATATTCCTCCCTAACAATCATCAAAAAGCGTGATTATACGGCAGCCAAAGTGAAACTTTGGCTGCCGTCACCCCTTACCCCATCAGGATCGCCCGGCATTACCTGCCCCTGTTTTCCGATCTGTGCTTTTTTGCGGGCTAATTCCAGTTTTCGGCATAATTCAATAATTATTCATAAACAAAACGGCTAAAAATGTCATAAACTATTAATCGGTTTTTTAGGTTTATGCACCCTATCATTCGAGTTGCATCAGGGCCGCGAGCAGGATGAACGCGCGAAGCTAACGCCGAGGCAGCCTGAAGGATGAGGTGCTTAATACCGAAAATGGATTGGCTCACCACATGCAAGGAGACGGAATGCACCACGCAACACCGCTTATCACCACCATTGTCGGCGGGCTGGTCCTCGCTTTTATTTTTGGCATGATCGCCAATAAGCTACGTATTTCTCCACTGGTGGGCTACCTGTTAGCGGGCGTACTCTCCGGCCCTTTCACCCCGGGTTTTGTTGCTGATACCAAGCTGGCGCCAGAGCTGGCCGAGCTGGGGGTCATTTTGCTGATGTTCGGCGTCGGTCTGCATTTCTCTTTAAAAGATTTAATGGCGGTAAAGTCGATAGCCATCCCCGGCGCGATTGCCCAGATAGGCGTGGCAACGCTGCTAGGTATGGCGCTTTCAGCGATGCTGGGCTGGTCGCTGATGACCGGTATCGTTTTTGGTCTGTGTCTTTCTACCGCCAGTACCGTGGTGCTGCTGCGCGCGTTGGAAGAACGCCAGCTTATTGATAGCCAGCGAGGGCAAATCGCCATCGGCTGGCTCATCGTCGAAGATTTAGTGATGGTGCTGACGCTGGTCCTGCTGCCCGCCGTCGCCGGAATGACGGAAAAAGGCGACGTCGGCCTGGCGTCGCTGGCCGTGGATATGGGCATCACTATCGGCAAAGTCGTCGCCTTTATCGCCATTATGATGCTGGTTGGCCGCCGCCTGGTGCCGTGGATTTTGTCGCGCAGCGCCGCAACCGGCTCGCGCGAACTGTTTACGCTTTCGGTGCTGGCGCTGGCGCTCGGCATTGCCTTCGGCGCGGTTGAGCTGTTTGACGTCTCCTTTGCCCTCGGCGCCTTTTTCGCCGGCATGGTGCTCAACGAATCCGAGCTCAGCCACCGGGCCGCCCACGATACGCTGCCGCTTCGCGACGCGTTCGCGGTACTGTTCTTTGTTTCCGTCGGCATGCTGTTCGACCCGATGATCCTGCTGGAGCAGCCGCTGGCGGTGCTGGCAACGCTGGCGATTATCATCTTCGGTAAATCGGTAGTGGCCTACTTCCTCGTGCGGATGTTCGGCCACTCTCCGCGCACCGCGCTGACCATCGCCGCCAGCCTGGCGCAAATCGGCGAGTTCGCCTTTATCCTCGCCGGGCTCGGCATGGCGCTGGATCTGCTGCCGCAGGCCGGGCAGAACCTGGTGCTTGCCGGGGCGATTATCTCCATTATGCTCAACCCGGTGCTGTTCGCGCTGCTGGAGAAATACCTCGATAAAACCGAAACCCTCGACGAGCAAACCCTCGAAGAGGTGCTGGAAGAAGAGAAGCAAATTCCGGTCGATATCTGCAATCACGCGCTGCTGGTGGGCTTTGGCCGCGTCGGCAGCCTGCTCGGCGAGAAGCTGATGGCGCAGGGTATTCCGCTGGTGGTTATCGAAACGTCACGCACCCGCGTGGACGAGCTGCGCGAACGCGGCATCCGTGCGGTGCTGGGCAATGCGGCAAACGAAGAGATTATGAATCTGGCGCATCTGGACTGCGCCCGCTGGCTGCTGCTGACCATCCCTAACGGCTACGAGGCGGGAGAAATCGTGGCCTCTGCGCGCGAGAAGTGCCCGAACATCGAGATTATCGCCCGCGCGCACTATGATGACGAAGTGGACTATATTGTCGAACGCGGCGCGAACCAGGTGGTCATGGGCGAGCGCGAAATTGCCCGCGCCATGCTGCTGCTGCTGGAAACGCCGCCGGCGGGTGAAGTGGTCACCGGCTAGGCTCTGACGCCCTCTCACCTCGTCTGAGGGCGCGCTCCAGTCCTGTCTAACGGTTTCCCTCCCCTGCGGCGAGGGAAACGCGTCTAGCGCTCCCAGTACGCCTCTTCGAGGCTGTCTTCCCGCTCCGGCAGCCCGCGGGTTAAACGCGGCGAGTGCTGATTCAGTACCTGATAGCTCACGCGGTTCGCGTATTTGCACACCTGCGCCAGGGATGAGTAGGTCAGCCACTTGCACTTGTGCTTGCTGGAGTTGGGGACGTTATTGCGGTGGTAGTTGTTGGCCGTGATATCGTGCAGCAGCGCCGCCAGCGCGCCGTCGCCGGCACCGTTGGTATTCATGATTTTCTCAGGCCCGCCCATGTACGGGGCGATGTGGGAGTAAATACGCAGCGGGTTTTGGCAATCCTGATGGCGCATCGCGCGGCTGAACTCGTACTGATTAAACTCGGCAATGGCTCCCGGCAGCAGCGGGTGCTGGGTTTTGCGTTTCGCCTCGTCTTCGGTAAAGCTGGCCATATACAGGCCCGCAGGCCCGGCGGTGCATAGCACCAGATCAACCCACTCCAGCGCCTTATCCGAGGCCAGCAGCGGATCGGCAAGCCCGGTCAGCGCCTCGGCCTCTTCTTCGTTCATCGCCAGAATCGAGACATTTTCCTTCAGGAAGGCCTGCCACCACTGCGGGTTGTCGGCAATGACGTATTTAGTGCCCAGCGTCAGCACCACCGGCACGTCGTGCTTTTTCGCATACTCAATCGCTTTCATCGTGGCGTCCGGCATCGGTTCGCCGGGCTTGCAGCGCACCAGATACGAGGTCAGGACCAGCGCTGAAGCGCCGGCAATCACCGCTTCCGGGATACTCTCCGGGCGCAGCTTATTCATGTGCCCTGGGCTGATGGCGAAGGTGCGCTCGCCGGAGTCGCCGATCAGGGTGAAGCAGCGGCCGATCGCCCCGTCCACGCCCTGAAGATAGTTAAGATCGGTACGGCTGGAGGTATTACAAAGATAGCGATAGGCGTAGCCGCCGATGTCGATATTGCTGCACATCACGCCAAGCAGCACCGAGCGATCGTCCGCCAGCACCGAATAGTTGTGCATGGTATTGCCAATGGTGCCACCGGCAAACTGGTGGGTGATCAGATCGTTATGCAGCAGATCCTGATAAAGCGCCTCGGCGATATCATCTTCAATCACCAGCGAATGTCCGGCGCTCAGGCCGTAGCGCTCGATAAACGCCTCATCCACTTTCGCTTCGATATCTACCAGCGTCTGGTCAATGCCGACCACCCAGGAGATAGCGGATTCATTTTCCGGCTGAATTTGCTGCAGCAGCGGATCGCGGGCGTTGACGGGGAAGTAGTGTTTAGATTTGCGTTTACCGGGAAATTTCATAGTGGTGGTTTAGTGGCAGTGGACAGGCGGGGAATAGTAGCATATTCCCCGCGCCGCACGCGATTAGCGATACGCTGCCGTCAGGTTAACCATCATTTCAATATGCGCCGCGTCGGCGTTGAGAGCGGGAATATATTCATATTTCTGTCCGCCGGCCTCGAGGAAGAACTCGCGGTTCTGCACGGCAATCTCTTCCAGCGTCTCCAGACAGTCGGCGGAAAATCCAGGACAGATAACCTGGACGTGCTTCACGCCCTGCTCGCCCAGCATTTTCAGCGTCTCGTCGGTATACGGAGTCAGCCACGGCTCGCGGCCAAAGCGCGACTGGTAGGTCATCATCACCCGGTCGGGAGAGAGATCCAGCGCGGAGACCAGCTCACGGGTGGTGTCGCGGCAGCGCTGCGGGTAGACATCCCCTTCGCTAGCGTAGCGCTGCGGAATACCGTGATAGGAGAGCAGCAGCACGTCCGGCTCGCCGTGTTCGGCAAACGAAGCGCGAACGCTGGCGGCGAGCGCCGCAATATAGTCCGCGTCGTCGGCGTAATCACGGATAAAGGAAACGCCCGGGATCGCCCGCTTTTTGCCAAGGATCCGCGCCAGCTCGTCCCATACCGCCGCCACGGTGGAACAGGAGTACTGGGGATAGAGCGGCAGCACCACGATATGGTCAACGCCCTGGGCCAGCAGCTCATCCACCGCGCTTTCCAGCGAGGGGGAACCGTAGCTCATCCCCAGCGCCACCGGCGTCTCCGGCAGTCGGGTGGCCAGCGCCTGCTGCTGCTGACGGCTGTAGACCATCAGCGGCGAGCCCTCTTCCATCCAGACCGACTGGTAAAGCTTCGCCACCCTCGGGGAGCGCAGAGGGAGGATCGCACCGCGCAGCAGCGGCCACCACAGCAGACGAGGCGTATCAACGACCCGTTTGTCGCTCAGAAATTGTCGCAGATAGCGCTTCACCGCGTCGGGCGTGGGCGCATCGGGAGTGCCTAAATTGGCCAGCAAGATACCTGTTTTCGTCTGATGCATTACCGCCTCTTAACCATTTGAATCGCAGCCAATTGTAGCTGAAATGGCGCTAAACGGAACCAATCATAGAAAAAGGTAGAATGAGAGGTGTTCTCACCCCGTAATGACGGGATGAGAACGCACGGGATTAGCCGAGGATTTTTTCCAGCTCAGCGCGAACTTCAGCCACGGCTTTGGTGCCGTCAACTTTGGCGTATTGGGTATTGCCCGCCTGCGCTTCTTTCTGGTAGTAGCCGATCAGCGGCGCGGTCATCTGATGGTATTCCACCAGGCGCTTACGCACGGTCTCTTCCTGATCGTCTTTACGGGTGCTCAGCTCTTCGCCGGTCACGTCATCTTTGCCTTCAACCTTCGGCGGGTTGAATTTGATGTGGTAAACGCGGCCGGAAGCGGCGTGGACGCGGCGACCGATAATGCGATCGACGATCAGCTCGTCCGGTACGTCAAACTCAAGGACGTAATCGACGGCGATGCCCGCTTCTTTCATAGCGTCAGCCTGAGGAATGGTGCGCGGGAAGCCGTCGAGCAGGAAGCCGTTGCGGCAATCTTCCTGGGTAATACGCTCTTTCACCAGCGCAATCACCAGCTCATCGGTCACCAGCTTGCCAGCGTCCATAATGTCTTTGGCTTGCTTACCCAGCTCAGAGCCAGATTTCACAGCCGCGCGCAGCATATCACCGGTAGAGATTTGCGGAATACCGTATTTCTCCATGATGAACTGAGCCTGAGTTCCTTTACCCGCGCCCGGAGCGCCAAGCAGAATAATACGCATTACGAAAATCCCCTCAAAAGTCGATTCTATTTTTCAAAAACGCTAAACCATACCACCAGAACGCAGATGGCTCAAGGAAGGCAGAACGGCTGAAACGGTTAATGGTCAGTTTATTTTGGCTGAAGAGGGTATTTCAGAAGGTTTGAGGCAGATACCCTCCCCCGTTTCGGGAGAGGGTATTGAGGGCAGGAGTTAGGATGCCAGCAGCTGGTTCATGCGGCGGATAAACTGGTTAGGATCTTCCAGCGTACCGCGCTCGGCCAGCAGCGCCTGATCGAGCAGCAGCTCAACCCATTCGCCAAACTGAGTATCATCCTGGGTATCCGCGGCGCGTTTAACCAGCTGATGAGCCGGGTTCAGTTCAAAGATGTACTTCACTTCCGGCGCCGCCTGGCCCGCAGCGGCGAACAGCTTCGCCATCTGGGTGCTCATCTCATCCGCATCGGTGGTGACGATGGCCGGCGTATCGGTCAGACGGTGGGTCAGGCGAACCTCTTTCACCCGCTCGCCCAGCAGCGTTTTCACGCGGTCAACGAACGGCTCCAGCGCCTTTTCGGCCTCTTTGGTGCTTTCATCGACTTCATCCGCCAGCTTATCCAGCGACTCGTCGGTTTTGGCTACCGACTGGAACGCCTTGCCGTCGAACTCGGTCAGATAGCTCATCATCCACTCGTCAATGCGGTCAGAGAGCAGCAGCACTTCGATGCCTTTCTTACGCAGCAGCTCGAGGTGCGGGCTGCTCTTCGCGGCGGCGTAGCTGTCGGCGGTGATGTAGTAAATCTTCTCCTGCCCTTCTTTCATGCGGGAGACGTACTCTTCCAGCGACACGGTCTGCGCGGCGGAGTCGGTATGCGTGCTGGCGAAGCGCAGCAGCTTAGCAATGGTCTGCTGGTTCGCGCTGTCTTCCGCCGGGCCCTCTTTCAGCGCCAGGCCGAACTGCTGCCAGAAGGTCTGATATTTTTCGGCATCGTCTTTCGCCAGCTTTTCCAGCATCTGCAGCACGCGCTTGCTCAGCGCGCTGCGCAGGTTGCGGGTGACGCTGCTGTCCTGCAGGATTTCGCGCGATACGTTCAGCGGCAGGTCGTTGGAATCAACGAGGCCGCGGACGAAGCGCAGGTAGTTAGGCATGAACTGCTCGGCGTCGTCCATGATGAAGACGCGCTGAACGTACAGCTTCAGGCCATGTTTATGATCGCGGTTCCACATATCCCACGGCGCCTGGGACGGGATATACAGCAGGCTGGTGTACTCCTGCTTCCCTTCAACGCGGTTGTGGCTCCAGGTCAGCGGGTCGCTATAGTCGTGGGCAATGTGCTTATAGAACTCGTGGTACTCGTCGTCTTTAATTTCCGACTTATTGCGCGTCCACAGCGCCTGCGCCTTGTTGATTTTCTCCCAGGAGATAACGGTTTCACCGTCAACTTCTTCCTGTTTTTCAATCTCTACCGGCAGCGCGATATGGTCGGAGTATTTGCTGATGATCGAGCGCACGCGCCAGTCGTTGAGGAAATCATCCTCACCTTCGCGCAGATGCAGGGTTATCTCAGTTCCGCGATCGGCCTTGGTGATGTCGGCAACGGTGTAGTCGCCTTCGCCGGCGGACTCCCAGAATACGCCGTTTTCGGCGCTATCGCCCGCGGCGCGCGTGCGTACGGTGACCTTATCGGCCACGATAAACGCGGAGTAGAAGCCGACGCCAAACTGGCCAATCAGCTGGCTGTCTTTTGCCTGATCGGAGCCCATCGATTCGAGGAACGATTTGGTGCCGGATTTGGCAATCGTCCCGAGATGATCGATAACCTCGTCGCGATTCATCCCAATGCCGTTGTCGGCGATGGTCAGGGTGCGCTCATCTTTGTTAAAAGAGACCCGCACGCGCAGCTCACCGTCGCCCTCGTAGAGATCCGGCTGCGACAGCGCGCGAAAGCGCAGCTTGTCGGCCGCATCGGAGGCGTTGGAAATAAGCTCGCGCAGGAAGATTTCTTTATTGGAATAGAGAGAGTGGATCATCAGGTGCAGAAGCTGTTTTACCTCTGACTGAAAACCGCGAGTTTCTTGTCCTTTCATCTAGCTTAACCTCAACAATGCCATGTTTAATGGTAAAAAAACCGTTGAGTGTGAGATGGGGACGGCAGGAAAATTTTTCAAGCAATGACCGCGAAAAATGCCGAATGCGCGAAATAATTCAGGCTGCGGACGACGCGCGCCAGCAGCCTGAATGTCGGACTAAAGCCGGATCTTATGCCGTCCGGCGAGGGAGTGTGACAGCGTGGTGCCGTCAACCATCTCCAGCTCGCCGCCAACCGGCACGCCGTGGGCGATGCGGCTGGCCTCGACGCCGTACTGCGCGCAGAGTTCGGCAATGTAGTTCGCGGTCGCTTCGCCTTCCACCGTGGGGTTGGTGGCGAGGATCACTTCCTGCATCGATTCGTCACGCAGCCGCTGCTCCAGGCGGTCAAGCCCGATGTCATCCGGTCCAATCCCGTCAAGCGGCGACAGGTGGCCCATCAGCACGAAGTAGCGGCCGGAAAACTGCCCGGTCTGCTCGATGGCGTAGATGTCCGCTGGACTCTCCACCACGCAGATCTGCCCGTTCTCCCGGCGGCGCGGATTGCTGCAAATATTGCACACCTCCTGCTCGGTGAAGGTGCGGCAATCGGCACAGTGGCCGATTTCCGACATGGCGCGCGTCAATGACTGCGCCAGACGCATCCCGCCGCTGCGATCGCGCTGAAGTAGCGTAAACGCCATGCGCTGCGCCGACTTCGGGCCAACGCCCGGCAGGCAGCGCAGTGCTTCCATAAGCTGAGTTAACAGCGGGCTGGTTTGCATCAGAACGGCATCTTAAAGCCAGGCGGCAGCTGCATACCGGAAGAGACGGAGGCCATCTTCTCTTTCTGGGTCTCTTCAATGCGGCGCGCCGCATCGTTGAAGGCCGCAGCCACGAGGTCTTCCAGCATATCTTTGTCATCTTCCAGCAGGCTTGGGTCGATCTCCACGCGACGGCAGTTGTGCGCGCCGTTGATGGTGACTTTAACCAGTCCTGCGCCGGATTCACCGGTCACTTCCAGCCGGGCAATCTCTTCCTGCATCTGCTGCATTTTGTCCTGCATCTGCTGGGCCTGCTTCATCAGGTTACCCAGGCCGCCTTTTCCACCAAACATAGGCTTCTCTCTCAGTAGGTCATCGTTAAGGATGATGATGGCAAGTCGAACTTGTCATCAAATGGGGCGAATACTCTCTTCATCCAGGTCTGCATCGAAGAACCGGCGCAGCGTCTGGATGTTGTTATCCGCAATAATCGCTTCACGCGCCTGCGTGAGCTTCTCTTCATAAATTGCCTGCCGCCACTCCAGCGGCGTGCGCATCGCAGGATTATCGTCTTCCACGATGGTCAGTTCAACCGCTGCGCCGTATAAAACGCCGAGCGCTTCCGCCAGCTTTTGCTGCGCGCCAGCGGAGTTGAGATGCCGCTGGCTCGGCCGCAGATGCAGGCAGATACGGTTACCGTCCTGCTCTTTCCACGCGTTGAGCGCCACCTGCTCGACCAGCTTCGGCACCGCAAGCTGGTTAACTTCCGCCGCCCAGCTATCGCGTTCGACCGCTTCAACGGCAAGCTTTGCCGCCAGCTCCGGGGTTTTCTCATGCTCCAGCGCCTTCTTCAGCGCCTTCGGCGTGGCGACTTCTTCCTTCACCGTTTCGACGATAGTCGTTGATTTCCAGCGATAGGCTTCTTTCTTCGCCGGGGCCTGCTCCAGCGCCGCTGCAGCAGGTCGTGCCTGCACGCGCTCGGTAATCGAACTCAGACGCTCCAGCGCAGAGTTATTCACCGGCCGCGCGCGGGATGCGGCTGCCGGTTCACTCTTTTTTGGGCTGGGTGCTCCCTGATTACGCTGCAGATGGCTCCGCGCCGCCAGTACCTGACTGGTATTCTGCGGCAAATTCTGCGGCGGCGGCTGAACCGGCGGCGCCGCTGCGGCCTGCGGCGGTGCGGCAGCTATGGTCTGCACCGGCCGGACCTCAGGCTCGGGCAGCGGCTTATGCGGATGGAAAGCCAGCGCGCGCAGCAGGGTCATCTCAACGCCCATGCGCCGGTCCGGGGCATAGGGCAGCTCTTTACGGCCAATCAGCAGCGTCTGATAGTATAGCTGTACATCGGCTGGCGGGACGGTGCGCGCAAGCTCGCGCATGCGCTGCTCTATCGCGGCCATATCGGCACCCAGCGCCGAGGGCGACAGCTGTACCATCGCGATGCGGTGCAGCAGGCTCTGCATTTCGACCAGCAGCGCCTCCCACTCAACGCCGCGCGACGCGGCCTCGTTAACGCCGGCCATCACCCGCTCGCCGTCGGCGGCTACCAGCGCCTCAATTAAAGAGAGCGCCTGGTCGTCGTCCAGGGTGCCAAGCATCGCGCTGACCGACTCCGTCGTCAGGCGACCATCGCCGCTGGCAATGGCCTGATCGGTCAGGCTCAGGGCGTCACGCAGGCTGCCGTCCGCCGCACGCGACAGCAGCTGCAGCGCGCGGGATTCAAAGGCAATCTGCTCTTCGCCGAGGATATGCTCAAGCTGATGGCGGATCTGCTCAACGTCCAGCGCCTTCAGATGGAACTGAAGGCAGCGCGACAGGATCGTCACCGGCAGCTTTTGCGGATCGGTGGTGGCCAACAGGAATTTGACGTGCGCGGGCGGCTCCTCCAGCGTCTTTAACAACGCGTTGAAGCTGTGGCGCGACAGCATATGGACTTCATCAATCAGGTAGACTTTGAAGCGGCCACGGGCCGGCGCGTACTGAACGTTGTCCAGCAGATCGCGGGTATCTTCGACTTTCGTCCGCGAGGCGGCATCGATCTCTATCAAATCGACGAAGCGCCCCTGCTCTATTTCACGGCAGTTGTCGCACACGCCGCACGGCGTGGCGGTAATGCCGGTTTCACAGTTCAACCCTTTTGCCAGCAGGCGCGCAATGGAGGTTTTACCTACCCCGCGGGTGCCGGAAAAGAGATAAGCGTGATGGATGCGCCCTAACGACAAGCCGTTCGCCAGTGCGGTCAGCACATGTTCCTGGCCGACGACGTCAGCAAAGGTTTGTGGGCGCCATTTACGGGCTAAGACCTGATAACTCATGGGCTGGCTCTGAAACGCTGGAAGGTGAAATCACGAAGGGGCCATGCTATCACAGCCCCGCCGGATCGGCGAGGCTATGTATCGGGAAATGCTTAGTGACCCGGGAACGGAACCAGGCTGTAGCTGTTGATGCCCAGCTTATCCAGACGCTGCTCGCCGCCCAGATCGAACAGGTTGATGACGAAAGCAGCATCCTGCACCTCACCGCCCAGACGGCGGATCAGCTTGACGGTCGCATCGATGGTGCCGCCGGTCGCCAGCAGATCGTCAACCACCAGCACCTTGTCGCCTTCTTTGATGGCGTCAACGTGGATTTCCAGGCTGTCGGTGCCGTACTCGAGCTCGTAGCTCTCGGAGATAGTTTCACGCGGCAGCTTACCCGGTTTACGTACCGGAACGAAGCCAACACCCAGCGCCAGCGCAACCGGTGCGCCAAACAGGAAACCGCGCGCTTCGGTACCCACCACCTTGGTGATGCCGGCATTTCTGTAACGCTCGGTCAGCAGCTCGATGCTCAGGGCATAGGCCTGCGGGTCTTCCAGCAAGCTGGTGACATCACGGAAAAGGATACCCGGTTTCGGATAGTCCTGAATGCTTTGGATGCTGTTCTTCAGATATTCAAGCTGCTGTGCAGTTGCGGTCATAAGTTTATGCCTGATAAAAACGGTGTTACTCACGGACGCGCCAAACGGGCCAGGGAAACATTTGATTAACCTTTGACCAGGCGTACCCGCGCTCGAAAACGCTCGAATTTACTGACTGTCAGCGACAATTGCAACAGGCATTATGGCGCATCAGTGCTTTTGTTGCTTTGCATCAACCACCGGAATACGCCACATAAATATCAGCAGACAGGCCAAAATCACCAGCAGCATGATGCGTACCCACGTAAGCTTAACCAGCCACAGGGAAATGGCAAAGGTCAGTATAATCATCGCTATCGCCCGCGGCTTGGCGCCGGGCGGCATGGCGCGGTGCTGCTGCCAGTGGCGCAGGTAGCCGCCAAACCACGAGCGATACAGCAGCCAGTGATGAAAACGCGGCGATGAGCGGGCAAAGCACCAGGCCGCCAGCAGAATAAACGGCGTCGTCGGCAGTAAAGGCAGGAAGACGCCCAGCGTTCCCAGAACTACCGCCAGCCAGCCAATGATGATTAAAATAATACGTGGCATAATGCGAATCGTTATCAAGCAGATGTGGCTACTGTAGCATAGTTGCTTATCAGGGTAGGGAGGAGTTATTTGAAAACAACCCGGCTTTTACACTCGCTGGAAGAGCAGCTTGCCCGGCTGGCCGCAGAGGTCGCGCCGCTGGCGAACCACGCAACGCTGAGTGCCCGCTTCGATCGCCAGCTGTTCCGTACCCGCAGCACGCTGATGCAGGCCTATCTGGATGAAGCCCAGGATAATTTTGCCAAATTACAGCAGGCCGTCGCCCACCAGCAGCTGCCGCAGGTTGCCTGGCTGGCAGAGCGTCTGACCGCGCAAATTGTCGCCATCAGCCGCGAGACGGCAACCTGGTCGCTGCGCAGCTGGGACAGCGCGGCATCGGGGCTTGGCCGCTGGCAGCGGCGTCGGCTGAAGCACCAGGAGTATGAGCGTCGCCTGCTGGCCATGCGCAACGATCGCCAGCGGCAGTGGCTGCAGGCGACGACGCTCGATGAGCAACAGCGCCTGGCGAAAGAGGTCGAGGCCTATGCCGGACGCCTGGCCCGCTGCCGCGACGCGCTGGAAAAAATAGAGAGCGTGCTGGCACGCATGACGCGCTAACGGAAGGAATGAAAATGTCGCTAGAAAATGCCCCGGATGAAGTCAAACTGGCCGTCGATTTAATCATGCTGCTCGAAGAGAACCAGGTCAGCCCGCGCACGGTGCTCGGCGCGCTGGAAATCATTCGCCGTGATTATGAAGCCAAGCTAAAGAACGCGCCGGGATCGGCGCAGAACAATAAGGAACAGTAGCGGGCTGCGGGGCGGCGCATCGGCCGCCCCGAGAGTCAATTAACCGAGCGCCGGGGAAGGATCGTCCCCTTTAACTTCACGCTTCAGCTCCGTCACTTCATCACCCTTTTCATTACGCAGATGAACTTCCAGCTGGTTGAAGGCGATGTTGATATCGTTTTCACGGCACAGGCGATCGATGGCGCGGTTTAGCTCGTCCACGGTGTAGCTGCGATCGCGCAGTTCGCGAACGTAGAGACGCAGTTCGTGATCCAGCGTGCTGGCACCAAAGGTCGTGAAGAAGACCGCCGGCGCTGGTTCAGGCATCACCTTCGGATGCTCATGCGCGGCCTGCAGCAGGACTTCCTTCACCTTATCCAGATCCGAGCCGTACGCCACGCCGAGGCGGATGACGACGCGGGTAACGGTGTCAGACAGCGACCAGTTGATCAGACGCTCCGTCACGAACGCTTTGTTCGGAATGATCACCTCTTTGCGGTCAAAGTCGGTAATGGTGGTCGCGCGGATGCGGATCTTGCTGACGGTACCGGAGAAGGTCCCGATGGTCACCGTATCGCCGATGCGTACCGGGCGTTCAAAGAGGATAATCAGGCCGGAAACGAAGTTACCGAAAATTTCCTGCAGGCCAAAGCCCAAACCTACCGACAGCGCGGCCGCCAGCCACTGCAGTTTGTCCCACGATACCCCCAGCGAGCCAAACACCGTCATCGCGCCAATGGCGATAATGGCATAGTTCAGAATCGAGGTTATCGCATACGACGTCCCCTGGCGCATGTTGAGCCGCGACAGGATCAGCACTTCCAGCAGACCCGGCAGGTTGCGGATGAGCGCCCAGGCCACCATCGAGGCCACTATCGCAAACAGCAGGCTGCCCATGGTGACGCTTTTTACCACGTTGACGCCGGCTTCGGTGCCGTTGTAGTGCCACAGGGTGACGCTGTCGAGATAGGCGAAGACGGTGATCAGATCCGACCAAATAGCCCAGAACAGAATGCCGAACAGGGCGATCATCACCAGCATGGTGATGCGCAGCGTTTGCTGGTTGACCTGCTCCAGCGCGATCGTCGGCTCCTCCTGCGGCTCGGCGCCTTCGGCGCCCTCTTTGACCAGGTGCTGACGGCGAGCCAGCGCGCGACGCCAGGCGATACGGCGGGCCGCCACGCTCAGGCCGCGCAGCACGGTCTGATACAGCAGATTCCACAGCATCACCAGATAGACGGTTTCAATCCAGCGGCCGGCAAGGCGCAGCGTGGTATAGAAGTAGCCGGTTGCGGTCAGCGCCATCAGCGCGATGGGAACGATCGACAGCACGGTGACGGTCACCAGGCGCAGGCTGTGCGACTCTTTGTCGCGCCAGCTTTCGCGGCACATAGGCCACACCAGCACCGCAATCAGCAGCAGGTTGATAAAGATAACGAACTGCCCCAGCACATCGTCCATCAGATGCAGCGGAGAGAGTTCGGAGATAACCGACCACAGGTTCAGCGGCAGCAGCGCCAGGCTGACGCGGACAATCTGCCGACGCCAGTGGCTGGTGAGCTGCGGCGGCATATTGAAGTGGCTCACCGCCACGCCGTCTTTTTCCAGAACCTTCCAGCACAGGCCAAACACCAGCCAGAACAGCGCCAGCTTCTTGCTGTAGGCCCACAGCAGATCGCTGATATTGAGCTGCATCGTCAGCAGAATCAGGCCCGCGGCGAGGATCAGCAGCACCACCGGCAGAGCCCTAATCAGATCGATCAAAATCGCTTTTGGCGTATGCAGCTGGGTATCGTTACGCAGCTGCCCGACCTGCGACGCCAGCTTTGCCTGGTAGCTGCGCAGCCACTGCAGGCGCCAGCGGATAAGGCCGGCAATCAACAGCAGCGGCAGCCCGGCAAGGAAGGCCACAAAGACGGCGGGCCAGGCTTTTTCCCAGTTTACGGTGATTTTCATCGCCTTAAACTGCCCTTTCAGCGCTTCAGGGAAGGATTTGATCCACTCCCAGTCCATGGGCTTGTTGCTGTTAACCCAGAAAATTTGCTGGGTCAGGATGGCCTTCAGGGTGCTGGAGACGCTCATCAGTTGCTGCTGGTTAATCTGCAGGTTGATCGCCATCATCAGCTGATTACCCAGCTGTTTGTTGAACTGATCGAGCAGCTCTCGGCGCATATCTACCACGTCCAGCAGGGCGTCGTGCACTTCCTGATTCACGTCGCTGCTGTGCCCTTCTTCCAGTTTTGCGACGTAGGCGTCGCTCTGGAACAGGGCGTCGCGCTGCTGGTTAACCTCAAATTGTTCGAGGCGCAGGTCGGCGATGCGGTTGGTCATATCCTCCAGCTCGTCGGCAGACGGCAAGGTCTGCTGCTGCTGGTAAAGGATACGCGACAGCAGCAGGCTGCCTTTGAGGACCGAAATCTGTTCTTTAATGTCGCGTTCCGACTGCAGCGCGCGATCGAGCCAGTTTTTGACCTTAATATTGCGCTGCACCAGCTGGTTGCCGTTTTCAGTCGCCGATATCAGCCTCTGGCTAAGCTGGTGGTTAATCTCCAGCTCCTGCTTCACCAGCGGATTGGCCTGAATGCGCGCGGTTTCATCGGGCGTCACCGCTTCCTGCGCGGTTTTTTCCGTCAGCGTCAGCCGCTTGCTGTTAACGGCTTCCTGCAGCAGCTGCAGCTGATGCTCCAGACGGTTGCTGTTGGCGCTGACGTAGTCCCGCTGCTTCTGCAGCGTGTCCTGCAGGACGGTATTCCCTTCCAGGCTTTTACGCTGCTGGTCGATCTGCGCGTTCAGCAGCGCCTGCTGGGTCAGCAGAAGCCCCTGCAGGGTTGGACGCAGGGCCTCTTCCCCCACCGAGGTGCCGTTCAGCCGGTTACGGATCTGCTGCAACTGCTGGGACGCCGAGTACATCGCGTTCTGCACGCGCTCCGGCTGGGTTTGCAAAGCAACCAGCTGGCTGTTGTACGTCGCCAGATCGTTCTGGGCATTTTGCAGATCGTCGAGGGCCTGGGTGACGCGGGCTTCCAGCTGACGGAGCGACAGCGAGGCCAGCGTTTTGCGCGTGGCCTCATCGTCAGGCACATCGCCGAGCGCGTTCAGGCCATCGACCGCCTGGCGCATTTTCGCCGGGGCCTGATCGACCTGCTGGCGCAACTGGGCCGACTCCGACTTGATGCGCTCAATTTTATCGAGCGTTTCGAGGGTTTGCGTCAGGTCCTGCTGAACCAGCTTGTCCTGGGGAGTGAGCTCTTTCTGCTTATTCAGCGTATTGAGCTGGCTCTGCACTTCGGAGCGATCGGGTAAATCGGCCGCAAAGGCCCGCGTTGCGCCAAGGCTGCCAACGAAAAACATCAGTACAATTACAAAAGCGGAAATGGCGTTTCGCCAACGAATAGTATGCAGCATAGTGTTAACATGAGTGGTTGCAGAAGCCGGAGAATACCGGGGGTCGTCGCAGCGCGCAGAATAGCACTTCTACCCGCGCGCGAATAGCGGCGGATAGCGGCATTTTTTCGCGCCGGTTCAGGTCGGGAACTTAAGCGAAGCGCTAGAGCGCGGCCTCGGCTGGAGCCCGCAGTGACGGGCAAAACTGATACATCTCGAGCAGCGTCTCGACAAATTCGCGCGCGTCTTTTTGCAGATCGAAAGAGTCCGGCGCAAATAGCCAGTTTTCCATCAGGCCCGAAAGGTAGCTGCGCATTAAAATCGCCGCCCGCCGGGTTAATAAATTGGCCGGCAGCATCTTCGCCGCAATACATTCGTTAAGGGTGTGCTCGATGCGATCGTAGCTCTCGAGACAGAGGCTGCGCTGCGCCTCCTGGGCCGCCGTCATCTCGCCCACAAACTCGCATTTATGGAAGATGATTTCCATCATCAGCCGCCGACGCTCTTCTGTCACCGTTGCTTCAAGAACATAGACTAAGATCTCACGAACAACTGACAGTGGATCGTTGGGGAATTTTGCCCGATACTCAACTTCGAGGTCACTAATGCTGGCCTCCGAAAGCACCCATATTTCATTAAATAAATCTGATTTATTCTTGAAATGCCAGTAGATAGCCCCCCTCGTCACCCCTGCAGCTTTTGCAATTGCTGCCAACGAGGTAGATGATACGCCTTGCTGCGAAAACAAACGCAGAGCAACGTCCAGAATGTGTTGCCGGGTTTCAAGTGCCTGTTGTTTGGTTTTTCGTGCCATAGGTCGATGAGTTTACAGAGGTTACGTTTACATACATTTATGAATGTATGTACCATAGCATGACCATAATAGAAACACAGTAGTGGGTTTGTGGTCGTTTGAGCCACTGAACAATTTGAAATTGGACACTCGAGGTTTACATATGAACAAAAACAGAGGGTTAACGCCTCTGGCGGTCGTTCTGATGCTCTCAGGCAGCTTAGCGCTAACAGGATGTGACGACAAACCGGCTCAACAAGGGGCCCAGCAAATGCCGGAAGTCGGCGTTGTGACGCTCAAATCCGCACCTCTACAAATCACCACCGAGCTGCCTGGCCGCACCAGTGCATACCGCGTTGCTGAAGTTCGCCCTCAGGTGAGTGGCATTATTCTGAAACGTAACTTCACTGAAGGTAGCGATATCCAGGCAGGCGTGTCCCTTTATCAGATCGATCCGGCAACCTATCAGGCCAGCTACGAAAGCGCGAAAGGCGACTTAGCCAAAGCACAGGCGGCGGCAAACATCGCCCAGCTGACGGTCAAGCGTTACCAGAAACTGTTAGGCACCAAATATATCAGTCAACAAGACTACGACACCGCAGTTGCTGACGCTCAGCAGAACAATGCTGCCGTCGTGGCGGCAAAAGCTGCCGTGGAAACCGCGCGTATTAACCTGGCGTATACCAAAGTGACTTCGCCTATCAGCGGTCGTATTGGTAAATCGGCAGTGACGGAAGGTGCGCTGGTGCAGAACGGCCAGACCACCGCGCTGGCCACCGTTCAGCAGCTGGACCCGATCTACGTTGACGTGACCCAGTCGAGCAACGATTTCCTGCGCCTGAAACAGGAGCTGGCAAACGGTAAGCTGAAACAGGAAAACGGGAAAGCTAAGGTCGAGCTGGTCACCAGCGATGGTCTGAAGTATCCGCAGGGCGGCACGCTGGAGTTTTCTGACGTGACCGTTGATCAGACCACCGGTTCTATCACTCTGCGCGCTATCTTCCCGAACCCGGATAACTCCCTGCTGCCAGGTATGTTCGTCCGCGCGCGTTTGCAAGAAGGCACCAACCCTGACGCACTGCTGGTACCACAGCAGGGTGTAACCCGCACTCCGCGCGGTGATGCCAGCGTAATGGTGGTGGGCGAAGGCGATAAGGTCGAGGTTCGTCAGGTCACTGCAACGCAGGCGATTGGCGATAAATGGCTGGTCACTACCGGGGTGAAATCGGGCGATCGCGTCATCGTCACCGGGCTGCAAAAAGTAAAACCAGGCGTGCAGGTGAAAGCGCAGGAAGTAGCCTCTGACGATAAGCAGCAAGCTGCAAGCAACGCTCAGTCAGAGTAAACCAGGTCTTAACTTAAACAGGAGCCGTTAAGACATGCCTAATTTCTTTATCGATCGCCCCATATTCGCATGGGTGATCGCCATAATAATCATGCTAGCTGGGGGACTTGCGATCCTGAAGCTGCCTGTCGCGCAATATCCAACGATTGCGCCGCCGGCGGTGACAATTTCCGCAACCTACCCTGGTGCTGATGCGAAAACGGTGCAGGATACCGTCACGCAGGTTATCGAACAGAACATGAACGGTATCGATAACCTGATGTACATGTCCTCCAACAGTGACTCAACCGGTACGGTTCAGATCACGCTGACCTTCCAGTCCGGTACCGACGCGGATATCGCGCAGGTGCAGGTGCAGAACAAACTGCAGCTCGCTATGCCGCTGCTGCCACAGGAAGTACAGCAACAGGGCGTGAGCGTGGAGAAATCCTCCAGCAGCTTCCTGATGGTTGTCGGCGTTATCAACACCAACGGCACCATGACGCAGGAGGATATTTCCGACTACGTTGGCGCCAACATGAAGGATGCGATCAGCCGTACGTCGGGCGTGGGCGACGTTCAGCTGTTTGGTTCCCAGTACGCGATGCGTATCTGGATGGATCCGAACAAGCTGAACAACTTCCAGCTGACGCCGGTCGATGTCATTAGCGCCATTAAAGCGCAGAACGCCCAGGTTGCAGCCGGTCAGTTAGGCGGTACGCCGCCGGTGAAAGGCCAGCAGCTGAACGCTTCGATCATTGCGCAAACGCGTCTGAAATCTGCGGACGAATTTAGCAACATCCTGCTGAAAGTGAACCAGGACGGTTCGCAGGTTCGCCTGCGCGACGTGGCGAAGGTCGAGCTCGGTGGCGAAAACTACGACATCATCGCGAAGTTTAACAACCAGCCGGCTTCCGGTCTGGGTATCAAACTGGCGACCGGCGCTAACGCGCTGGATACCGCAAACGCCATTCGCGCTGAACTGGCAAAAATGGAGCCGTACTTCCCGTCAGGCCTGAAGATTGTTTACCCGTATGACACCACGCCGTTCGTGAAAATCTCCATTCATGAAGTGGTTAAAACGCTGGTTGAAGCAATTATCCTGGTCTTCCTGGTTATGTACCTGTTCCTGCAGAACTTCCGCGCCACGCTGATTCCAACCATCGCGGTTCCGGTGGTCCTGTTAGGGACATTCGCCATCCTCGCCATCTTTGGCTTCTCGATAAACACCTTAACCATGTTTGGTATGGTGCTGGCGATAGGCCTGTTGGTGGATGACGCCATCGTGGTGGTAGAAAACGTCGAGCGCGTCATGGCCGAGGAGGGGCTCCCGCCGAAGGAAGCAACCCGTAAATCTATGGGCCAGATCCAGGGCGCGCTGGTCGGTATCGCGATGGTCCTGTCGGCGGTATTCATCCCGATGGCCTTCTTCGGCGGCTCAACCGGGGCGATTTATCGTCAGTTCTCCATCACTATCGTTTCGGCGATGGCGCTGTCGGTACTGGTGGCATTGATTCTGACGCCGGCGCTGTGCGCCACGATGCTGAAACCTATCGCTAAAGGCGGTCACGGCGAGCACAAAGGCTTCTTTGGCTGGTTTAACCGCATGTTCGATAAGAGCACCCACCACTACACCGATAGCGTAGGCAACATCCTGCGCAGTACCGGTCGTTATCTGGTGCTGTATCTGATCATCGTTGTCGGAATGGCATTCCTGTTCGTTCGTCTGCCGAGCTCGTTCCTGCCGGATGAAGACCAGGGCGTGTTCCTGAGCATGGCGCAGCTGCCTGCTGGCGCCACCCAGGAGCGTACGCAGAAAGTGCTGGATGAGATGACGGACTACTACCTCACGAAAGAGAAAGCCAACGTTGAATCCGTGTTCGCGGTTAACGGCTTTGGCTTCGCGGGTCGTGGTCAGAACACCGGTATTGCGTTCGTTTCTCTGAAAGACTGGAGCGAACGTCCGGGCAGCGAGAACAAGGTTGAAGCGATTACCGGTCGTGCGATGGCGCGCTTCTCGCAGATTAAAGATGCGATGGTCTTCGCCTTTAACCTGCCGGCTATCGTCGAGCTGGGTACCGCAACCGGCTTTGACTTCCAGCTGATCGACCAGGGTGGCTTAGGCCACGAAAAACTGACCCAGGCGCGTAACCAGCTGTTTGGTGAAGTGGCGAAACACCCTGACCTGCTGGTCGGCGTGCGTCCGAACGGCCTGGAAGATACTCCGCAGTTCAAGGTAGATATCGATCAGGAGAAAGCGCAGGCGCTGGGCGTATCCATCAGTGACATCAATACCACGCTGGGCGCAGCCTGGGGCGGTAGCTACGTCAACGACTTTATCGACCGCGGTCGCGTGAAGAAAGTGTACGTGATGTCCGAAGCGAAATACCGCATGCTGCCAGAAGATATTGGCAACTGGTACGTTCGCGGTAGCGACGGGCAGATGGTGCCGTTCTCGGCCTTCTCAACGTCGCACTGGGAGTACGGTTCACCGCGTCTGGAACGCTATAACGGTCTGCCGTCGATGGAAATCCTCGGTCAGGCGGCTCCGGGTAGAAGTACCGGTGAAGCCATGAACCTGATGGAAGAACTGGCGGGCAAACTGCCGGCTGGCGTTGGCTACGACTGGACCGGTATGTCCTATCAGGAACGTCTGTCCGGTAACCAGGCTCCTGCACTGTATGCCATCTCGTTGATTGTGGTATTCCTGTGTCTGGCAGCGCTGTATGAAAGCTGGTCGATTCCGTTCTCGGTTATGCTGGTTGTACCGCTCGGGGTTATCGGCGCGCTGCTGGCCGCAACCTTCCGCGGCCTGACTAACGACGTCTACTTCCAGGTAGGTCTGCTGACCACCATCGGCCTGTCGGCGAAGAACGCGATACTTATCGTAGAGTTCGCCAAAGACCTAATGGATAAAGAAGGCAAGGGCCTGATTGAGGCGACGCTGGAGGCGGTACGTATGCGTCTGCGTCCAATCCTGATGACCTCGCTGGCCTTTATCCTCGGGGTTATGCCGCTGGTTATCAGCTCCGGCGCAGGCTCCGGTGCGCAGAACGCCGTAGGTACCGGCGTAATGGGCGGGATGGTCACCGCGACGGTTCTGGCAATCTTCTTCGTGCCGGTATTCTTCGTGGTCGTTCGTCGCCGTTTCAGCAAGAAAACGGAAGATATTGAGCACAGTCATCCGACCGGGCATCATTAATCTCTCAACTCAGGGCCGCATTTGCGGCCCTTTTTTTATCGATGAAAGCGCACACAATGTGATTGTTTAGCGGATGTTCTGCTATATAATCAGCGAAGATATGATGTAACCTATTTTTATCAGATTATTCTTCACGGTTTTACCCTTCGGCCTCACTCAGAATATTCTTAATACCAGCGTTATCCGTGGCTGCCGACGGGCGCATGACAAAATAACCTGCTAAACCAATGATCCATAAGGTGTGCTTTGCGATAGCCATCACCTTGATATGTTGCGGTATAATAGAATCCGATGCGTTAAGATAAATTAAGGGTAATAATTGTAATTTTTCGTAATAGCACGGTGAAATCTGTTTAAGAGTGGATTATAGTTAAATCAACAGGATTACAATGTATGTGCCAGGTCTGTTAGTCGTGTTCATCCCACAACGGTGCTTGTTAGTCGTCGTTTAAAACCACTCAAAAGGGGATGTGTTATGGACGAATACTCGCCAAAAAGACATGATATCGCACAGCTTCGATTTCTCTGCGAAACCCTGTATCATGATTGCCTTGCAAACCTGGAAGAGAGCAACCACGGGTGGGTCAATGACCCGACGTCGGCTGTCAATCTTCAGCTTAATGAATTGATCGATCACATTGCTACCTTCGCGCTTAATTATAAAATTAAGTACGCTGAGGATAATAAACTGATTGCTCAGCTCGATGAATACCTTGATGACACTTTCATGTTGTTTAGCAGCTACGGCATTAACAGCGTAGACCTGCAGAAATGGCGTAAATCGGGAAATCGGTTATTCCGTTGTTTTGTTAACGCCAGCCGGGAAAATCCGGCGAGTCTTTCTTGTTAGTATTATTACAATCTAAAGGTGAATTTATGTCTGGTGAACCATTAACCAAAACAGACTATTTGATGCGCTTACGCCGTTGTCAGACAATTGATACGCTGGAACGCGTAATTGAAAAAAATAAATACGAACTTCCGGACAACGAACTGGCTGTATTTTACTCAGCGGCCGATCACCGTCTTGCCGAATTGACCATGAATAAGCTCTACGACAAAATCCCGACGTCGGTATGGAAATTCATTCGCTAATTCATTTCAGGTAACGACCAGGCGGTAATCAGCCCCTCCCCTCACTTCGGGTATATTTGTGATATTACTCGCATAAATAGCCAAACGGCGTATCTGAAACCGGTTTCTTTTTTATACTGTGGCCCACCCGCTATTTGAGGAAAGCCCCATGAGTGAAGAGAAGCTTAAGATGATCGCCGGAGAGCTGTATCAGCCCGGAGATGCGACGCTACGCGCGGATCGCCTGCATGCCAGGCAGGAGCTGCATCGCTACAACCATTCGGCGCCGGAAGAACGTGAACTACGCAAAAACTGTCTGACAGCGTTATTTGGTCAGGCGGGCGATGCTTATATTGAGCCCAACTTCCGCTGTGACTATGGTTACAATATTTACCTCGGCAGTAATTTCTACGCTAATTTCGACTGCGTCATGCTCGACGTCTGCCCGATAAGGATCGGCGATAACTGCATGTTGGCACCCGGCGTACATATCTATACCGCCACCCATCCTCTCGATGCGGTCGAGCGCAACAGCGGCAGAGAGTACGGTAAACCGGTCACCATCGGGAATAACGTCTGGATTGGCGGCCGCGCCGTGATTAACCCTGGCGTGACGATTGGCGATAACGCCGTCATCGCCTCCGGGGCCGTGGTCGTCAAAGACGTTCCGCCGAATGCGGTTGTTGGCGGCAATCCCGCGCAAATCATCAGGATGCTGGAAGCGGAAAAAGAGTAACTGTTATGCTTTTCCGCAACTGATCTGTTACTTTTCCATCTGATTCCCGCAACATAAAATAGCCTTCAGGCTGGGCCTTAGTAGAATTCGGGGACAAAATGACAGAAATACAGCAACTGCTGACCAATACCATTGATGAGCTCAATGTGAAAGAGAAGCGCGACAACCGTCCGCGCTTCAGTATCAGTTTTATTCGCAATCATCCGTGGCTGTTCGTCGCGATGTACGCCGCCTTTGCTGCGACCTTCGTCGTCATGTTCACCTCAGAGACGCTGGTGGATTCCGTATGGCTACTGGTGGTGCTGTTTGTCCTGCTGAACGGCTTCTTTTTCTTTGACGTCTATCCGCGCTATCGCTACGAAGATATCGACGTCCTGGACTTTCGCGTCTGCTACAACGGCGAATGGTACAACACCCGCTTCGTCCCGCCTCAGCTGATCGAACGGATCCTGCAGTCGCCGCGCGTAGCGGGCGAGCAGAAAACACAGCTGCAAAAAATGATTGCTACCAAAGGCGAGCTGTCGTTCTACGATGTCTTCAGCCTGACCCGCGTCGGCACTGCCTGATAAGACGATTTAACGTCCGCAGCGCCGGAGCAAAATGCGAAGCGGACGTATTGCCATATCCCAGCACCAGCCCGCTTCGCGCGCGCCGAGCGTCCAGATAGAAGCGGCTTAACGCCGCAGGGGCCTGCTGAAACTGGCGGGCCTGCTCAACCACCGCCACATCATCAATCCCCTCAACGGCGACCGTCAGGTGCAGCCCGCCCTCGCCGCCGAGAATGTCGCAAGGCTGGGTCAGCTCCCTGGCCAGGGCCTCGCGTAGCTGCAGCTGACGCTTTCGGTACAAACGGCGCATGGCGGCCAGATGACGGGCATAGTGGCCCTCTTCGATAAAGAGCGCCAGCGCCCGCTGTTCAGCCCGATGGCCGCCCCGCAGCAGCGCGCTAACCGCCCCCTGAGCCGCGGCGGCCAGCGCCGGTGGCATGACCACAAAACCAATCCGCAGCGCCGGGAACAGCGTTTTGCTGAACGTACCGAGATAGACCACCGGCGCGTCTTTTACCATTCCCAGCATCGCCGGGATCGGCTCACCGCTGTAGCGAAACTCGCTATCGTAGTCATCTTCCACGATCCAGGCATTATGCTGGCGCGCATACTCCAGCAGCGCCAGACGTCGCCCGGCGCTCATCACCGCTCCGCATGGATACTGGTGCGAAGGGGAAGTGAAAATGAGCCTCGGCGTTTCGCCCTCATCCACCTCCGGACGCATACCTTCGCTGTCGACCGCCATCCCCTTCACCCGCAGCCCGGCCTTCAGAAACACGCTTTTGGCGCCTAAATAGCCCGGCTCCTCTACCCAGGCGGTGTCGCCAGCGACGCTCAGCAGGTGGGTACAGAGGTTGACCCCCTCAAGCGCGCCTTCGGTAATGACAATCTGCCGGGCATCGCAGCGAATACCGCGCGACAGCGCGAGGTGGCGCACGATAGCCTCCCGCAGCGCCAGCTCCCCCGCCGCATCGCCGTAGCCCAGCAGCGTGCTGCCCTCTTCGCGCAGGACGCGATCGAGCAGACGTCGCCAGATGGAGAGAGGAAAGTAGTTAATCGCCGGCGTACCGGGAGTAAAGGCCAGAGCAGGAGAGTCGCGCCTGGCCCCCGCCGGGAGCGCCAGCAGCCGTTCCGGCAGCGCAATCGCCGGTAGCGTAACCTTGCTCTCCTGCGCAGAGCTCAGCGCCGCCACGTGCGTCCCCTGCCGGCTGCGCAGCAAGTAGCCCTCCATCGCCAGCTGCTCCAGCGCCGCGTTAACCGTGTTGCGCGACAGATTGAGCCAGCTGGCGATGGCACGTGAGCCAGGCAGACGGCTGCCTCCTGCCAGAGTCCCCTGCAAAATAGCGCCACGCAGCGCGTGGTACAGCGTCCGCTGCAGTGTCTCATCGCCCCTGTCGCGCAGGGCATGTTCCAGTAAAGTGAAAAAGGCATCGTCAGGGATATTCATTGCGGCTCCTCGTGGCACCATCAAAATATAGTTCAATGGCACTTTTTATGGAACCAACAAGGCCTTAGTCTCAGCGCATACGTCCATATAAGGAAAGCAAAATGAGTCAGCATAACCACTTCGGCCAACCCGTCGGCGATGCCCTGCCCGACTGGCAGCCACGTCCCGCTCCGCAGCGGCAGACCCTGCAAGGACGCCTCTGTTATCTGGAGCCACTGGCCGGAAAGCACGCTGAGGCGCTCTTCGCCGCCCATCAGCTGGCCCCGGATACGCGCAGCTGGACCTGGCTGCTGCGTGAGCCCGATAGCAGCGTCGAAGAGTTTAGCGCATGGGTAGCCAGCGTAGCCGAACTTAGCGACCCGCTTCATTTTGCGGTGATTGACCGCCAGACCCAACTGCCCGTCGGCTCGCTGGCGCTGATGAGAATTGATGCAAATAATGGCGTTGTCGAGGTGGGGCACGTGCATTTTTCGCCGCTGCTTAGCCGAACGGCAATGGCTACCGAAGCGCACTGGCGGCTGATGCGCTACGCGTTTGATACCCTCGGCTATCGCCGCTACGAATGGAAATGTAACAGTCTGAACGAGCCTTCACGTCGGGCGGCGCGGCGACTAGGTTTTCACTATGAGGGGCGCTTTCGTCAGGCGCTGGTGATAAAGGGCCACAACCGGGATACCGACTGGTTTTCGATAATCGATACGGAGTGGCCGCAGATTGATAGCGCTATGCAGAGATGGCTGGCCAGCGACAATTTCAGCGCCGATGGCCAGCAGATCCGTACCCTTGAGAGCCTTCGCCCTCAGGCAGGCTAGCGCCTTTTTTTCCGCCCCTGCACGGCCTTAAAGCGGGGGTTGCTTTTGCAGATGACGTACAGCCGCCCTTTGCGTTTGACTATCTGGCAGTCCGGATGGCGCTGTTTGGCGCTGCGTAAAGAATTAAGCACCTGCATTATTCGCTCCTTTTCGCATCAATAAAGCTGCCGAAACGCTTGCGGAAACGAGCGGTGCTCCCTTCATTGGAGAAGGTTTTCTGCTTACCGGTGTAGTACGGGTGCGATTTGGAGGAGACGTCAATCGGCACGTACGGATAGGTCACCCCTTCCAGATCGATCTCACGCTCGGTTTTTATCGTCGAACCCACTTTAAAATATTCATTAGCGCTGGTGTCGTGAAACACAACGGTGCGGTAATGCGGATGAATATTCGCTTTCATGATGACCTCATTAGATATGTTATAACATAACAATAAGGTTACGCCGGTAAACAACAAAGATCAACCATGAACAGCAAAGGGATTTAGGCGGCGGGCTGAGACGCCCGTCCGCTGGCTATCAGGGATTCAGCTGATGGGCAAGCGCGCGCAGCTGCTCGGCAATGGCCTGCAGGTTCTTGCCCTGCTCCATTTTGGGCCCGGTAGAGTGACGTACCACCAGCCGTGCCGGAAGAATGGAGGAGGTGTTCAGCTTTTCGCTATCGCCGCTGTCCAGGATGCGGCGCACGGCCTCTTTCCCCTGTAAATCGAGATCCAGTGAAACGGTGGTTAACGCCGGATAGAAGAAGGAGCTTTCATAGGTGTCATCATAGCCAATGACCGACTTCTCACCGGGGATCGGCACCTGATGCTGATGGAAAGCGCTCAATACCCCCAGCGCCATCTGGTCGTTGCCGACCAGCACCGCGCTAAATTTCGGCGTCTCGCGCAGCATCTGTAAAGCCCCGGCATAGCCGCTTTGCGCATCCCAGTTGCCGCGGATCACCGTTACCGGCTGCAGGCCATAGCCCTCCAGCGTTTCAAGCCAGCTTTTCAGCCTCAGCCTGGCCGATACGGAGCTTTCCGGGCCGGCCAGCAGCGCAATTTCACGGTGGCCCATCTCATAGAGATATTTCACGCTCGCACGGGTGCCGTCGGCCGGGTTAAACGAAACGTTAAACACCGAGCTGTAGGGATCAACGTCTAAAAACAAACATACGATGTCGTCATTGTCAGCGGCGATTTTCTGCGCCTGTTCGGTATCCAGAGGGACGTTAATGATCACCTTGTCTACCAGCTGAGACTTCAGCTCGTTGATCGAATCCTGGATACTTTGGTTGACGCTCTCATCAATCATTGAGATCAGCACCTGATACCCTTCAACGTTAGCGTAGCGTTTCACCGCCGCCGCCACCTGCGAAGGCGCGTGCAGCGCGAGCGAAATGGTCACCAGACCCACGGTCCGACTTTGCTTACCCACCAGCTGCTGAGCCAGGCGATTTGGCACGTAGCGCAGCAACTCAATAGATTTCTCCACCTTGTGACGCGTGGCTTCGGATACATTGGCAGATTTATTCAGTACCCTGGACACCGTCTGATAAGAGACCCCCGCATGGCGAGCGACATCTTCTAAGGTTGCACTTTTAGACTTCATGGTCCGGTTCCTTATGTTGTTATCCCTGGATTGTAACAGGGGCTATTTGAAAAAACGCTCCCCGCGACGTCCCTCGGCGAAAAACCGTCAGTAAAAGTATTACGCTCACAATACATTAAATTGTGAATGGACTCACCGACCGTAACAAAATACGCGATTTTATTTGCACTTAGTCACACTATCGCGATCGTTCATTTGCCTGAATTTACGTTTAGGCATTTTATGACATCGTTAATGTGAACGTAATACAAAACAATAAGAGGATAGACATGAACACTACGCTGCGCACTCTTTCTGCTGCGTTAACCGCCGCGCTGATTTCACCCTCCGTAATCGCAGCCACCGCGACGGTTCCGGGTATCGATTTTCATGGTTATATGCGCGCCGGGGTTGGGGTCTCCGGTGATGGTAGTCTCGCCGAATGGCAAAAGAATAAGATTGGCCGCCTGGGCAACGAATCCGATACCTACGGCGAGCTGGAGCTCGGCTCGGAAGTCTATAAAAAGGACGACGTCAGCTTCTATCTTGATAGCATGGTCAGCATGGTGTCAGACGGCTCCAACGATAACGAAACCACGCTTAACGACGACGCGCAGTTTGGCCTGCGCCAGCTCAACCTGCAGATTAAAGGCCTGGTCCCGGGCGACCCGAACGCGGTGATATGGGGCGGTAAACGCTATTACCAGCGCCACGATCTGCACATCATTGATACCAAATACTGGAACATTTCCGGCTCCGGTGCCGGGCTCGAAAACTACACCCTGGGCCCGGGCGCGGTCTCGTTCGCATGGATCCGCGGCGACGCTAACGACGTCGACTACCGCGTCGATGGCGACAGCAACGTCAATATTAACTATCTCGATCTGCGCTACGCCGGCTGGAAACCGTGGTCCGGCTCGTGGACCGAATTCGGTATCGACTACGCCATGCCGAACACCACTAAAAAGCAGGACAGCTACGGCGGACTCTACGATGCTGAAAACGGCGTCATGCTGACCGGTGAGATAAGCCAGGATATGCTGGGTGGTTATAACAAGCTGGTGCTGCAGTACGCCAATAAAGGGCTGGCACAAAATATGGTCTCCCAGGGCGGCGGCTGGTACGACATGTGGAACTACGTCAACGACGCCAGCGGCTATCGCGTTATCAATACCGGCCTGATCCCGATTACCGAGAAGTTCTCCATTAACCACGTTCTGACCTGGGGTTCCGCCGACGACATCACCGACTACACCAATAAAACGCGGATGCTTTCTCTCGTCGCCCGCGGACAGTATCAGTTTACGGAGTACGTACGGCTGATCGGCGAGGTGGGCGGGTTCTACCAGAAAGATAGCTACAAGAACAATACCGACTACAAGCAGGCGGGTGAGAAGTACACCATTGCGCTAGGCCTCGCCGACGGTCCTGACTTTATGTCGCGCCCGGAGCTGCGTATTTTTGCCTCCTACCTGAATGATTCCGAGCACGGTAAGCCATTTGAAGATCAGACTGCCAGCAACACGTGGAACTTTGGTGTCCAGGTCGAAGCCTGGTGGTAATAAATATCGCGTAATATCGTTTTATCTCCAGCTGTAAGGTTGTTAATTACCCTCCGGTAATGAGTATTGCCATTGCTATTTTAATATCCTGAATAATTCGGGTCGCAGGACGGCGGCAGGCATGAAAGCGTTTTTTAACAACAGCAGCTGCCCACCTACGGCGTGAAATATGCGGCGTATATCAGGGATAACTCACCGTTGAGTTATCCCTTTTTTATTTAACGACGAGCGGTAAAATGGCCGTCTAATAATTGACGCAGGGCATCCGACTGTTTGCCAAAAATAGCATGGACCTGCTGCCCAAGGATAATAACGCCCAACGCCCCCTGCTGCTGTAAAGCCTGAGAGTCAACAACCGCCAGATTATTTACCGTGACCCGCAGGCGGGTAATACAGGCATCAACGTTAACAATATTCTCCTCGCCGCCAAAGGCGGAAATGAGGGACTGAACCTGCTGCTTTTCCACATCGCTGAGCGGAACCGTCGGGCGGGGCTGGGAGAAATAGTGCAGGAAGGATTTTAAACTCACCATAATACGCTCCAGATGATAACAGATAAAAAAAAGCCTGCTCGCAAGAGCAGGCATGGGCAGAGAGGAATTACGCTTTGCGGCTGAGGATGCGGCAATCCCAGGCGCTCAGGCTCAGAGGCGCATCAGCCGCGGCGCCGGAGAGGCAGTCGCGATAGCCCTGCGGGAGCGTCACGCTATGCTGCTGGGCGCTGTAGTTTTGCAGGAACACAAAGGTCGTTTCACCGTCGGTACGCGCCGTTGCCACGACGCCCGGCGGGAAATCAGCGTCAACGGCCCGCGGCAGCGCCAGCTCTTTGCTTATTGAGGCGAAGAAATCGCGCTGGAAGGCCAGGTCGTTGCGCGACGCCACGTGCCAGGCCTTGCCTTTGCCAAAGCGGTTAACGGTCACCGCCGGCCGCCCGGCGTAGAAATCATCCCGATAGGTCGCCAGCGGCTGCGCGCCCTCAGCGTGGATCAGCTCGCAGAGGTGGCGCACCTGATAAGGGCCCTGCAGGCCGCTCTCATTGCCCGCCAGCCCCTGAACCAGATTACGTTCGCCGTCATTCAGGCAGTCAATCTCCTCCGCCCAAATTCCCAGCAGGTTGCGCAGCGGGCCCGGGAAGCCGCCGAGGTGGCAAAGATCGCTCTCGTTTACAATCCCGGTCCAGTAGGTGGTCACCAGATGACCGCCGCCGGCAACGAACGCTTCGGCGCGCTCGGCAAAGCCGTCGCGAACCATATAGAGCATCGGCGCAATCACCAGCCGATAGGGGCTTAAATCGACATCGGCATCGATGATATCCACCGCAATACCCTGTTCCCAGAACGGGCGGTAGTGCTCGTTAACGGTATTTTCATACTCCATACCCATATTGCGCGGCCCCTGGGCATCGTCCAACGCCCAGCGGTTTTGCTGATCGAAAACGATCGCCACTTTGGCATCGGTGCTACAGCCAACCACCTCCGGCAGCTGGCTCAGCATCTCACCCAGCCGGGTCACTTCCCGGCCGACGCGGGTATCAAGGTGCCCGACGTGATCGATAATTGCGCCGTGGAATTTCTCCACCGAACCCCGGCTCTTGCGCCACTGGAAGTACTGCACCGAATCCGCGCCGTGGGCCACCGCCTGCAGGGAGGAGAGAATGTGCATGCCCGGCTTTTTCAGCTTGCTGGTCGGCTGCCAGTTGGTTGCGCTCGGCGTCGACTCCATCAGCACAAACGGCTTACCGCCCTTCAGGCTACGCATCATGTCGTGATACATCGCGGTGTAGCAGGCCAGCGTCGTCTCATCCTTGTCGCGATGCCACATCGGGTAGCTATCCCAGGAGATGAAATCGAGGTTTTTTGCCAGCTGCCAGTAGTCGTAATCGTAGAAATATTCCATAAAGTTTGTGGTCACCGGCAGGTCGGCATTTGCCGCTTTCAGCGGAGCAACTTCATGGCGACAAAAATCGCTAACCTGGGCGGTGTTAAAGCGATGCCAGTCGAGGTTGAGGCCGTGGATGGAGACCTCCCCCTGCGGGGACGGAGATTCAATCTGCGACCAGTCGCTATAGGTGTGGCTCCAGAAGGTGCTCCACCAGGCATGGTTGAGATTATCCAGCGTCTCATAGCGCGCCTTCAGCCAGTCGCGGAAGCGCTCCTGGCAGATATCGCAGTGGCACTCGCCGCCGTATTCGTTGGAGATATGCCAGCCCAGCACCGCCGGATGCCGTGAATAGCGCTCCGCCAGCAGGCTGTTTATTTTGAAGGTTTTTTCCCGGTATACCGGCGAGCTCATGCAGTGGTTGTGCCGCCCGCCGTGCAGCGCCGGCACGCGGTCGCGCCCCACGCGCAGCACCTGCGGATAGGCCTGCGACATCCAGGCCGGCCGCGCCCCGCTCGGGGTGGCAAGAAATACGTGAATGCCGGCGGCATAGAGCTTATCCAGAATGCTATCCAGCCAGCCAAACTCAAATACGCCTTCCCGAGGTTCAAGTTTGGCCCAGCTGAAAATACCCACCGACATGACGTTGCAGTTTGCCTGCTGCATCATGGCAATATCCTGGTCGATAATATCGGGATAGTTTTCCCACTGTTCCGGGTTGTAGTCCGCACCATGCAATAGCGCATTAACCTTCGGACTCAAAGGCGCAAATTTTTTCATAATAAACATCCTGAAGTTTAACATTCATATATTCCCTGAATAATTTGAGCATCGGCCGACGGGCAATTAATCCCTGGCGCGGTAGCCAAATGCCGCCGGCGCCGGCGAAGCTCAATACGTCTCGGGGATATTAATTAAAGACTTTCATCGACGGTAATGCTTTACCCTGGCAATCAAACAGCGCCTGGTTTTCGCGGGCATTTCCCTGCTTCCACTCATCATGGATATATTTCATTCCCGCCGGCGTGGCCCAGGTATTTCCCGGCACGGCAATCCACGTGGGCTCCCAATAAAATATGCCCTTGCCGCGATGGTCAGGAACATCGGCAACGGCCTGCATTAAATCGTGAACGTAATTATATTGTCCCTGCACCGTTGCCGGATAGCCGCCGTCTTTTTCCTCTTTAGCCTGGAAACTATTTTCGGCATTGTCGCAATTCTCCAGGGTGTAGGCGTAAGCGGCCTCCACCACGATAACGTCTTTGTTATAGCGCTTGCTGATATCGTCCATATTGGCCTTCAGCGCGCTAATCGGGCCATTCCAATAGGTGTACATCGACAGGCCAATGATGTCGTACGGCACGTTGCGCTTGCTGATTTCATCAAACCACCAGCGGAAGGTATCGTTTTTGGTGCCTTCAGCCAGATGGAGCATGATTTTGACCTGCTCGCCGCCCTTCAGGTTCTCCTTCAGGCCATCGATGGCGGCGTTCAGCAGGCCGGCCAGCCGGTCAAACTCGCCGCCGCCCTGCCCCCAGCTTTTGCCTTCCGGCCACAACATGCCGCCGTTAATTTCATTGCCAATCTGCACCATATCCGGCAGCACGCCCTCCTGCTTAAAGCGGGCGATGGTATCGCGGGTATAGTCGTGGATAGTGGTTTTCAGCTGCGGATAATCCATCTTTTCCCAGGCTTTCGGCTTGAACTGCTTGCCCGGGTCGGTCCAGAAATCGCTGTAGTGGAAGTCGAGCAGCAGCTTCATGCCCTGCGCTTTTGCCCGCTTAGCCAGCGCCAGCGTTGCCGCCAGATCGTTATCGCCGCCGCCGTAGGCCTGGCCCTGCGCATCTTTCGGGTCAACCCACAGGCGCAGGCGCACATAGTTAACGCCGTCAGCCTTGAGGATCGCGATGGGGTCCTGCAGCTGGTTGCTGTGGTTATAAAACTTTGCCCCGTGCTTTTCGGCATCCAGCAGGGTGGAAATATCCGCGCCTTTGATAAAGTCGGCGGGCATATTGTTAAAAGAGCGCGTTTGCAGCGTATCGGCAGCATGCAAACTGGCGGAAAAACTGCATGCCAGACAAACAGCAAGCAGCGCGGGCGTTAATCTTTTCATGGGGTTATCCTTTTGTACTGCCAGAGGTCAGGCCGGAAACAAAGTATTTTTGTAATGCCAGATAGAGAATCGCTACCGGTACCGCAATCAGCACCGCGCCCGCCGCATAGGTGGTGTAGCTGGCGCCCATTTTCTGCGCCACCAGGTTATACAGGCCGATCGGCAGCGTGTATTTGTCCGGCGTGCGCAGGATAGTGCTCGATAAAATGAAGTCCCCCAGCGGGCCGGTGAACGAAAACAGCGCGACCACCGCCAGAATCGGCTTCGACAACGGCATGATGATTTCGAAAAAGATCCGCAGGCTGCTGGCGCCGTCCATGCGCGCCGACTCGTCCAGATCTTTGGGGATCGCGTCGAGGTAGCCCTTCATCAGCCAGGTGTTCATCGGGATCATGCCGCCAACGTAGATCAGCACCAGCGCCAGATGGCTGTTGATCAGGCCCAGCAGCTGCGAGAGGACAAAGATCGCAATCAGCGCCGAAAACTGGGGGATCATCTGCAGCAGCAGAAACAGCATCAGCCCGTTCTGCCGCCCTTTAAAACGAAAGCGGGAGAAGGCGTAGGCGGTGAAGCTGACGCTGATGAGGGTCAGCGCCATGGTCATGAAGCTGATCTTCATCGAGTTCCAGTACCAGGTCAGATAGTTCACGTTACCGTTGAACAGATCGGCGTAGTGCTGGAAGGAGAGGTTCTCCGGAATAATCGAGGTGCTGAGCAGGCTGTTGCCGGCGTTCAGCGACGCCCCAACCGTCCAGACCAGCGGATAGATAATGATCGCCGACACCGCGGCGATAACCAGCCAGGTGAGCGACAGGCGAATCCACTTTTCGCGTTTAATACTGGGTGATTTAGCCATGTTGCTTCCCTTACGCCATCTCGTCATTTTTAAAGGATTTAGTGGCGCGGAACTGCCACAGCGCCAGGCCGACGACAAAAATCGACAGCAGGATGGTAATGGTCGCCGCAATGGCATATTGCGAAGACGACATCGTCAGCTTGTAGATCCACGACACCAGGATATCCGTCCCGCCGGCGTTCGACCCCGCCACCGCAGGCCCGCCGTTGTTGAACAGGTAAATGATGTTGAAGTTGTTAAAGTTGAAGGTGTACTGGGTGATGATGATCGGCGCAATCGAGTACAGCACCAGCGGCAGCGTAATCGTCCGCAGACGGGTCCAGGCGCTGGCGCCATCCATCGTTGCCGCCTCATACAGATCGTCGGGGATCGCCTGCAGCACTCCGGTGGTCATGGCGAATACGAACGGGAAGCCCAGCCAGGTCTGCATCATAATCAGCGCGGTTTTCGTCCAGAACGGATCGGTCAGCCACGCCTTCGGGCTGATGCCAAAGAAGGAGAGGATCGCGTTGTTAATCACCCCAAACGAGTCGTTAAACATTCCCGCAAACACCAGAATGGTGACGAAGCCCGGCACCGCCCACGGCAGAATGAAAATGGTGCGGATCATCGGCTTAAAGCGCAGGTCTTTCTGGTTGACGAGGATCGCCAGCAGAACGCCAACGGTACACTGCAGGGTGGTCGCCAGCAGGGTCCAGACCACCGTCCACTGCAGGACGTCAAAGAACGTCGAGCGCCAGATAGAGAGGGTAAAGATATTAATAAAGTTCTTTAATCCCACCCAGTCCACCAGCTTCGCCGGCGGCGTGTGGTAGAGGTTGTAGTTGGTAAACGCAATCGCGAAACCGAACAAAATCGGGAAGATCACGACAAACACCAGCAGAATAAAGCCGGGAGTAATCATCAGATACGGGAAGCCGTCTTTGAGCAGCATCTGGTACTGTTTGCGCACGCTGTTGAGCGCCACGCCCTCATCGCGCTTTTTGCCGTTGACCCAGGCGTCGCGCAGTGAGAGAAAGTAAACCAGCACGCCGAAAGCGACGATCAGCACGCTGATTATCCCCTCTGCCAGCAGGAAAATAGAGTTGTCTCGCGGCACCTCTTCACCGAGGGTGTACAGTCCCCACAGCCCCTGATGCAGGAAGTCGTAAAAAACGCTCATAAAACTGCTCAGCAGCACGAGGAAAACCAGCCCCTTCAGCCACTGACGATGATAAAACTGGCCAAAACCCGGCACCACAGCCAGCAGCAGGCCGCACCACGCATGGCGTCCCGCGCCGCGCGCTGCGGCAATATTTTCGCTGGGATTGATAATCACACACGACTCCTTCTGAAAACGGGAGGTTCCCCGCCCGTTCTGTTACAGCGATACCCTGGATCGTTCGCGCTGCGTTACAGCGCGAATCAACGTCGCCAACCTACGCGTTGCCTGCAGAGTGGCGAACATCGCAATTACTGGTTGCTGGCCTGCATCGCTTCAATTTGCATTTTGATCTGTTTTTCCGCGTTATCGAGCGCCGCCTGCGGCGCCTGTTTGCCGGTCAGACTCAGCTCCAGCGCGGCGTTAGCCGGCCCCCAAACCTCGCCCATCTCCGGGATCCCCGGCATCGCCGTCGCGCGTGCCGACTGCACCGCCACCGCGCTGGCCTTCTCATCATTTTTGATTAACGGGTCGTCAATCATCGCCTTCAGCGCCGGGATTTCACCGGTAGCAACGTAGCGGGCCTTGGCGTACTGCGGCTGATTGATAAACTCAATAAACTGCTGCGCCAGCGCTTTGTCTTTGCTCCAGGTCGATACCACGTAGCCTTTCACGCCGAGGAAAGAGCTCATTGGCTTACCGTCCGGCAGCGTCGGCAGCGGTACGACGCCGTAGTTGATCCCTGCCGCTTCATACGGCTGGAAGGCCCACGGGCCGTTGATCACCGCCGCCGCTTTTTTCTCGGTAAACAGCGAGTCGATCGCGTTCAGGCCGTTATCGCCAAGGATCCCCGCCGGGAAGACGTTATCGCTGTAGAATTTTTTCAGGAAGGTCACCGCCTCGACGGCCCCCGGTTTATTCAAACCGACGTCCTGCGGGTTAAAGCCGCCGTTGGCGTTTTTGCCAAAGATATAGCCGCCCATCGGGCCAATCGCCCCCCAGCTGTAGTAAATCTGGTCAAACTTCGCCAGCAGGCCGTATTTGTTCTGCGCACGCTGCGCCTTCGAGAAGTCATACCACGCCTGCAGGCTATCCAGCGGCTTGTCGATCAGGTCTTTGTTATAGATCAGCACCAGGGTTTCTACGGCTTTCGGCACGCCGTAGAGCACATTATCGAGGCGGAAAGCGCCGATCGATGCCGGCGTAAACGCCTCTTGTTTCGCCTGCTCCAGCTTCAGCGGCGACAGCAGCCCCTGAACCACCGCTCCGCCCAGCTGGTCGTTGGGGATAACCAGTACGTCAGGGCCAATACCCGCCGGGCCATCGAGACGCAGCTTTTCCAGCTGCTGCGCGTAGGGCATTTCCTGCACGCTGACCTTCACGTCGTACTGTTTTTCAAAATCGCTCACCGCGGCTTTGATGCCGTCGGATTTTTTGATGTCTTCCCAGACGTTGAGCTGGCCGGCGGCCTGCGCCTGCAGGCTAACCAGCTGTCCGGCAGCCAGCGTCGTGAGGATAAGTGCGGCAAGAGTGTTCTTTTTCATTATCAACCTCATGTGAAGGTATAACAATTTATTGGTTTTTATTAAGCCATTCGACGTTTGTCGATGTTTACATCAGGCACTTTATGGTGATTTATAACGCTAAAATACGATTTCCGTGATTTGTTATACGCTACGCTTTGAAGGCGGATAAAACCATATGAAGCTACCAGTTGTGTGATCGTGATTGCAGAAATGAAACATCGGTGTAGGGCGCAAAAATACTGGAAGTTATAGTCATAGCATGATTTCAGTGCTGTTGATCATCGGTCAGACGAGTTGTTACACGTAATACAAAAACCCGCTGCAACCCTAATCCCAACGGCAAATAACGACTACTAACCCCGGGGAACGTTGATGTCCAATATACGACTGAGGAATGTCACCAAACGGTTTGGCAGTACCGTGACGCTGCATCAGGTTAATCTTGATATCGAAGATGGTGAATTTGCGGTTTTCGTTGGGCCTTCCGGCTGCGGAAAGTCAACCCTGCTGCGGATGATTGCCGGTCTTGAAGAGGTCAGCGATGGTGAGGTGCTGATTGGCGATGAGGTGATGAATGACGTTGTTCCCGCCCACCGCGGCGTGGCGATGGTATTCCAGTCCTATGCGCTCTATCCGCATATGACGGTCGCGGAAAACATGGGCTACGGCCTGAAGGTCAATAAGGTGCCAAAAGACGAGATTCGCCGTCAGGTTGAAATGGTGGCGAAAACCCTGCAGCTCTCGCATCTGCTGGACCGCAAGCCCAAACAGCTCTCCGGCGGCCAGCGTCAGCGCGTGGCGATCGGCCGCGCCATCGTGCGCAACCCGCGGGTGTTCATGTTCGACGAACCGCTCTCTAACCTCGACGCCGAGCTGCGCGTCGAGATGCGTCTGCATATCGCCAAACTACACCATGAGCTCAAAACCACCATGGTGTATGTCACCCACGATCAGGTTGAGGCTATGACCCTTGCCGATAAGATAGTGGTGATGAACTACGGCAAGGTTGAGCAGATGGGCTCGCCGATGTCGCTGTACTACAACCCGGTCAATAAATTCGTTGCCGGGTTTATCGGCTCGCCGAAGATGAACTTCCTGCCCGCAACGGTCACCGCATGGCAGCCGGGCCAGCTCAGCGTGAAGATGGCGCAGGATCATCACCTGACGCTGAATATCACCACCGCCCCGGTACGGCCCGGCGATAGCGTCACGTTAGGGATCCGCCCTGAGCATCTGTCGACCGACGTTCGCAGCGGGACGGTCGTCGGCTTCCAGTGCGAAGTCGTTGAACGACTGGGGAACAACACCTATCTGTTCGGCCAGTGCTACGGTCACGATAATGTCAAAATCCTGCTCCCCGGCGACGTCCACTTCCGGCCGTGGCAGAAAATCGACGTCGCCTTCGACGATAGCTTCTGCATGGTCTTTGATGAAAATAACCTGCGCATCAGCGCCGATATTGCCGCTCCGGACGCCCACTAGTCCTTCATGATGCGCAACATCTCGCTGTCACGATCGGCGATTAAGCTGTTACCGGGTGCCGAACGCTAGCGCGAAAGGCATTCCGGCCCTCGTTTTCTCCGCGCGCTCAACGCCTTGAACGCAGCGGATCGTCCATCTTAGCCCGAACCGACGGCATCTGCCGGTTCGGGCATTTTTTACATCCAATAATAATTCACCGGCACCGCGACCTTTTTCCGCTATCGGGTATACTCAGCGAACCCCCTCTGACATAAGGATATTCTCATGACAACCCGACACCTGGTGAGTCTGGTTACGGGGGTGCTGATTCTCGCCATTATTTTGCCCACCGGGCTGAGCATCTGGCTGGCAACAAGTCAGGCAAAAATGCAGTTTTATAGCGAGCTGGATAACTACTCCGCACGCGTTTTAACGCGGGTGCAGCAGGTTGCCGATCAGGCGAAAGAGGCGCTGCAGGAAGCGGAGGCTATTCCCTACGCCTCGTGTAGCCCGCAGCATTTACAGGCGATGCGGCGCATTGCCTATACCCATCGCTACGTGCAGGAAGTGCTGTGGCTGCATGATTCAGTCCCGCAGTGCTCTTCGCTTGAAGACCGCAGCGCGCCCGTCAAATTTCCCGAGCCCGATAGCATCACCTCCGACGGCTACCGCGCCTGGCTGACAACCCTCAACGATCTCGGCATGCAGCGCCGGATGACGGCCCTGGGCAGCGATAACCATATGGTGATGATAGATCCCGCATCGTTTATCGACGTCGTCCAGCTGAGCCCGGATGAGATCCACACCGTTCTGTTTGGCACCCGGCGCGAACGGGCGATCGTCAGTAGTGAAAAGATCGATCCGCTTATCTGGGAGAAAATAAAAAATCAGAGTGCCAAAACGCTGACCCTCGACAATACCGTTTTCCGCATTCACCGCATCCCGGAGCTGGGCCTCGGGATTGCGACCTGGTCTTCGACCCTGCCGCTGCAGGAGCGATGGCGGCATCAGCTGCTGCTGTGGGTGCCCATCGGCCTGTTTACCAGCCTGCTGGCCTCATTTTTAATTTTGCGGCTGCTGCGTCGACTGCGCTCGCCGCGCTATGGGATGCTGGATGCCCTGAACTCCAACGCCATCCAGGTCTACTATCAGCCGATTGTTTCGCTGCAGAGTGGCAAAATCGCGGGGGCGGAAGCGCTGGCGCGCTGGAAGCAGCCCGACGGCAGCTTTCTGTCGCCGGATATTTTTATCCCGCTCGCCGAGCAAACCGGGCTGATTACCCGCTTAACCGAAGATATCGTCCGCACCATTTTTGCCGACCTCGGCCCCTGGCTACAGCGGCGGCCGGAGGTCCATATTTCCATTAATCTGTCAGTAGATGATTTGCGCTCGCCAAAGCTGCCGATACTTCTGCGCGAACAGCTTCAGCACTGGAATATCGCCGCGCAGCAGATCATTCTGGAGATTACCGAGCGCGGCTTCGTTGACCCGCAAACCACGCTGCCGGTGATCGCCAGCTACCGTCAGGCAGGGCACCGCATCTCCATCGATGATTTCGGTACCGGCTACTCCAGCCTGAGCTACCTGCAGCGGCTGGACGTCGATACCCTGAAAATCGATAAATCGTTTGTTGACACGCTGGAGTATAAACCGCTGACGCCGCACATCATCGAGATGGCAAAAGCGCTCGACCTGGCGACGGTTGCGGAAGGCGTGGAAACCGAACGCCAGCGCGACTGGCTGCGCGATCACGGCGTGATATACGCCCAGGGCTGGCTGTACAGCAAAGCGCTGCCGAAAGAGAAGTTTATTCTGTGGGCGGAAAATAACCTGAAGGGATCGTGAACGCCGCGTAACTGGCTATCACCATCCCCGAAACCGGCGGGCCGCGGGGATGGTGCTGCTGGCAGATTATTCATCGAGTAGCGGCGCAAAGCCGCCAAAGATCATGCGCTGGCCGTCAAAGGGCATCTCTTCTCCCAGCACCTTCATCCGCGGGTCCGTCATCAGTTTTGCGTTGGCGTTATCCCTCGCCTCTTTCGACGGATATTCGATCCAGCTGAATACCACCTCTTCATCGTCCTCGGCTTTTACCGCCATCCGAAAGTCGGTGTACTTGCCTTGCGGCACGTCGTCCGCCCAGCACTCCACAACGCGCAGCGCGCCAAACTCTCTGAACAGTGACGCGGCCTTCGCTGCCATCTCGCGGTATGCCTCCTTATTTTCCGCGGGCACGGCAACGACAAAACCATCAACGTACTTCATGAGCATTATCTCCGAAGTGAACAGCGCAGCCGGCGAACCCGGCGGCATCTGCAGCGTTAAGTTTAGTTGTCATCGCCGAAGACGGCATAAAATCAGGATGCGGCTTCGCGGCCAGCGGCAACGGGCTGCGCAGCGACGGGCTGGCGGAACCAGGGTAAACAGAGCTGAATAAGCGGCCCGATGGTCAGCGCATACAGCACGGTGCCGATGCCAAAGGTGCCTCCGGCCATCCAGCCAATCAGCAGTACCGATACCTCGATGGCGGTGCGGATCCCGCGCAGCGACCAGCCGGTACGGGCATGGAGTCCGGTCATCAGACCGTCGCGCGGCCCGGGGCCGAATCCAGCGCCAATATACATACCGGTTGCCAGGGCGTTGAGGATCACCGCGCCGACCAGCAGCAGGCTGCGCGCCACCACCGATTCAAGCGGCGGCAAAACGGCCAGGGTCGCATTTGCCGCCAGGCCCAGCACGATCACATTGCTGATGGTGCCCAGCCCGGGCATCTGGCGCAGGGGGATCCACAGCAGCAGGACCGCCGCGCCGGTCAGGATCATGACCGTGCCAAAATCCAGACCAAACTGTTTACCCATGCCGAGATGAAAAACATCCCACGGGTCGGCTCCGAGATTGGCGTGCACAAAGAGCGCGGTCGACACGCCGTACAGAACGAGGCCGATATAGAGCTGCAGTAGACGACGTAACATTTTTTACCTCTGGATGATTGCGGACCTTTCCATCATCGGCAAAAATGGATTGATAATTAATGGCCAGTTTTACAAAAGTGGATCGCTATGGCTTCTCGTCGATTTGGTACGCAATCTTTAGTGCGCCTGCTGGGAAACTGGCAGGAGTCCGCCTCCCGCACCCCGCTCTGGCGCCAGCTGGCAGAAGCCCTGAGGCTACTGATCCTTGACGGCCGCCTGACGCTGGAAACGCGCCTGCCCGGCGAGCGCGAGCTGGCGACGGCGCTGAGCGTTAGCCGCACGACCATCGCCAGTGCGCTCGGCCAGCTGCGGGAAGAGGGGTATCTTTACAGCCGCCAGGGCAGCGGCTCGCGCATCGCCCTGCCCCAGCGCCAGGCTGCCACGGCGGAACAGGCCGCCAGCACCACGTCGGTGAACCTGGCCACCGCCGCCCTCAGCGCCGGGCCGGAAATCCATCAGGCCTACCATCACGCGCTGGGCGCGATGCCCCAGCACCTGACCAGCACCGGCTACGATCAGCAGGGGCTGCCGACGCTGCGCGAGGCGATAGCTCGCCGCTACTGCGAGCGCGGTTTAGCGACCCAGGCTGATGAAGTGATGATTGTTAACGGCGCGCTTAGCGGCCTGGCGCTGGTGCTGCGCTTAATGACCGGACCCGGCGACCGCGTGGTGGTCGACGCCCCAACCTATCCCATGGCGATCAGCGCGATTCAGGGAGCCTCCTGCCGGCCGGTTGGCGTAGCGCTGCCCGCCCAGGGCTGGGACTGCGACGGCCTGGCGGCAACCATTGCGCAAACCGCCCCGCGCCTGGCCTGGCTGATGCCGGACTTTCACAATCCCACCGGCCGCTGCATGGATAGCGCCACCCGCCAGCGGGTGGCTGATATTGCGGCCCATACGCGCACCACGCTGGTGGTCGATGAGACAATGGTTGATTTATGGTACAACGCCCCGCCGCCGCCGCCGCTGGCGACCTTCAATCCCGAGGCGCCGGTTATCACCATCGGCTCCGCCGGCAAAAGCTTCTGGGGCGGGCTGCGCATTGGCTGGATCCGCGCCTCGTCCCGAACCATCGCCTCGCTCGTCCAGGCCCGTGACTCCCTTGACCTCGGATCGCCACTGCTCGAACAGCTGGCCTGCTGCTGGCTGCTGGAGAATGAAAAACAGCTGCTGCCGCCGCGTCGGGCAATGCTGGCCGCCCGCCGGGATATGTGCGGTAAATTAATGGCTGAATATTTTCCCCACTGGCACTTTACGCCGCCGGAGGGCGGGCTCTCTTTTTGGGTTGAACTACCGGGGATGCTGGCGACGATACTTTCCGCGCGGGCAGAAAGCCGCGGTATTCATATCGGAACCGGGACGCGCTTTGGCCTGGCAGGGGCTTTCGATCGCTATCTGCGGCTGCCGTTTACGCTGGAAGATGAGGCGCTGCGCAGCGCCTTCACCACGCTACAGCCGCTGTGGCATAGTCTTGCACAGCACAGTGAAAATACGCGGGCGCGGAAAATAATATAATAAAATATCGACGGGCTGGGTTCAGCCCGTCAAAAATCATCGTCCATGACGGATATGAGATGTTTTTATAAAATTGCAGTTCATCTTGTCATTGCAATATGTCAGCAGAATGACAAAATTAACCGCATTTCATTAATGCTGGCGCGGAATGGGAAAACTTTTTAACGAGATAATAAAACCATCGTCATCTTTTTTTATTTTTGCCCCGGTTTCGCACCAGTCGGAAGCAATGCGAAAGAACTCATCGCTGCCGATATTCCAGTTCAGGCGAACGTGCTTCACATACCCTGAACGTAACATGTCGCAGGCTTCGCTGTAGCTGCTGGCTGTAGAGAGTTGTTGTTTCATTTTCTCTTCTTCAGAATCTTTCTTAATGCTTTGATTTCTTTAGGGGTTAATGGGGTCGCTTCCTCTTCGGTATGCTGGCTGTCAATATCCTCTTCCGAAACCCCCGCCTCGTCCGCTGAATCCGCTATTTGAAAAGCGAGTAGCAGCAGTTTCTCCGTCGCAGTACCCAGATTTTCGTTATTTACTTCCGCATAGTGACGCAGTTTCTCTTTTAATTCTGCATCAATTTTTACGTTCAAAACCACTGTGGTCATAGTCACGCTTCCCGTGCAATAAATTCATCATAATTAATACACGAAGTTAACATGTTGATCCAGACATATATTTACGGCTTGTAATCTGGCAACAAATTCCCACTGCTAATCTGCCAGTTATTTATGACGAACGCATGACGGATATATTTCATTATTATTTCAAAATTATGACAACTCATTTTCTGGGTAGCAGAAGAGTCGAGTTTGTGCAAAAAAATAAATTCTTTGCCGCTGCCGGACGGCGAGCCTCTTCGGGTCGCGTAGAAGCAGATGAAGAACGGATCCCGATCGACAATCAGCCACCGCGTTGCGTGGAACAGCTTCACTCAATGGAAGGCAACTGCCGCCCCCTGCGAGGTCCACCCTCAGGCTATCCAGTTTGGTTTCATCCCTGTCGCGGGCGGCCTGCTTCCCGTCCCGCAGGATGGCTCCTTTTGCTGCTTCCGCCTTCGGGCGGCTGGCGCGGCGCGAGCTTCACTCACTGCCGGCAATAGTCGTATTGGGGTCCATCTCGCGCGCCAGCGCCGTTAGCGCTTTTTTATTACTAATCGCATAGCCGGTATTGAGTTTGAGCAGTATTCCCTGAGCGCACAGCTGCGCAATCACATACAGCAGGTGGCGATAGGTTACGCCAAGATACTCCGCGACCTGAGTATGCTTTTCTTTGTAGTGCGCATCGTGCTCGGTCAGCAAAATAAAAGCCGCCAGGCGATTGAGCAGCGGGTAGGCCTGGTTACGCGTCGACGTAACAATATTGCGATGATTCTTGCCAACCAGCCCGAGGCAGACGTTGCGCAGAAATAACGTATCGTTGAGCAGTGCGCTGCGTAAGGTTTTGACCGGCAATGCCAGACACCAGCACTCCTCAATGGCCTGCACCGCCCGAGAGGGATGCTGCTCATCTAATACTTCTATTTCCCCGATAAAACAGGGGGCGCTAAAGAAATCTACCAGGGATATTCGGCCATTGGCTAACGTGACGTAAAGTTTGGTCCGTCCGCGCACCAAATAAAAAAGAAAGGTCGGTAACGTGCCCTCCCGCACAATGTAGTCTCCGGCCTGGGCATGGAGTAAATGTGTGTTGCGGATCACATCCATTGAAAATTTATCGGCATAGCCAGACTCCTTTATCAATTGATTTTTAAAGGATTCATTCTGTACTTCTTTCATCTGTCGCCTGCCTATATGAGATTTCTCATGCCTGCAATATTTTGCCGCTGATAAGGTGAAAACGTCAACCCTACTGCACCTGCTTATTTCTTCATAAAGAATATTCAGGTGAGCCAAAAATAAAAGATGAGGAATAAAAATGACAGCGCGCAAAATAATTCTGGACTGCGACCCGGGTCACGATGACGCAATAGCAATCATGCTCGCCGCAAAACATCCGGCAATTGAATTAGTGGGCATCAGCATCGTGGCGGGAAATCAAACCCTCGATAAAACCTTGATTAACGGCCTGAACGTTTGTCAAACCCTGAATATTGATGCTCCGGTACATGCCGGGATGCCGCAGCCGATTATGCGTAAGCAAATTGTCGCCGATAACATTCATGGCGAAACCGGACTGGACGGCCCGGTATTCGGTCCGCTCACTCGCGAGGCCGAAAAAAAGCACGCGGTTAACTTTATTATTGATACGTTAATGGACAGCGCAGGAGATATTACGCTGGTCCCGGTGGGGCCGTTAACTAATATCGCGGTGGCGATGCGGATGCAGCCGGCGATTATTCCCAAAATACGCGAAATCGTGCTGATGGGCGGCGCCTATGGTACCGGGAACTTCACCCCTTCCGCCGAGTTTAATATTTTCGCCGACCCCGAGGCCGCTCGCGTGGTCTTTACCTCTGGCGTTCCGCTGGTGATGATGGGGCTCGATTTGACCCACCAAACGGTTTGTACCCCGGATATTATCGCGCGCATGGAGAATGCCGGCGGTCCGGCAGGTAAGCTCTTCAGCGACATGATGAACTTCACGCTGAAGACGCAACACGACAACTATGGCCTGGAAGGCGGCCCGGTGCACGATGCCACCTGCGTTGCCTACCTCATCAACCCCGACGCCTTCAAGGTGCAGGAGATGTACGTCGAGATCGACGTCAACAGCGGGCCATGCTATGGCCGCACGGTCTGCGACGAGCTGGGCGTGCTTGGCCAGGCGCCGAATACCAAAGTCGGCATAACCCTGGATACCGACTGGTTCTGGGACCTGGTCGAAGAGTGCGTGCGTAAATATCATTAATTAAACCACCATGGGCAGAATGCAGTCGCCCATACCGCGATGAAACATCCCAAAGATGACATGAAGAGAGATCATTATGGATATACTGAGAAGCATTCTTGGTATGGTGGTACTGCTGGCGATTGCATTTCTGCTATCAGTTAATAAAAAAAGCATTAGCCTACGCACTACCGGAGCGGCACTGTTAATACAGATTATTATTGGCGGCGCCATGCTATATCTCCCGCCGGGAAAATGGCTGGCCGAGAAAGCGGCAAACGGAATTCATCACGTATTATCCTATAGCGACGCCGGCAGCGCCTTTATCTTTGGCGCCCTCGCCGGACCGCAAATGGATAAGGTATTTGACGGTGCCGGCTTTGTTTTTGCCTTTCGCGTCTTGCCAGCCATTATATTCATTACCGCGCTGGTGAGTATCCTGTATTACATCGGGGTCATGGGTTTTTTAATTCGTATATTAGGCGGATTATTTCAGAAGGCCCTGAAGATTAGTAAGATCGAATCTTTTGTCGCGGTGACGACGATATTCCTTGGGCAGAATGAAATTCCGGCGATCGTCAAACCGTTTATTCATCGTCTCAACCGCAATGAACTCTTTACCGCAATCTGCAGCGGCATGGCGTCGATTGCCGGCTCAACGATGGTGGGGTACGCGGGGCTCGGCGTGCCGATCGAGTTCCTGCTGGCCGCCTCGCTGATGGCGATTCCTGGTGGCATTCTGTTCGCTCGTCTACTCAGCCCCGCCACGGAAGAGTCGAAGGTCGATTTTGATAATCTCTCATTCAATGAGACCCCCGCGCGCAGCTTTATAGAAGCTGCAGCATCCGGCGCCATCATTGGCCTGAAAATCGCCGCCGGGCTGGCAACGGTGGTGATGGCGTTCGTTGGCATCATCGCGCTGATCAATGGGATTCTGGCCGGCGTCGGCGGCTGGTTTGGCTATGGTCATGCAAGCCTGCAGGCTATTCTGGGCGTGGTGCTGGCGCCGCTGGCGTGGCTGATGGGCGTTGACTGGAGCGACGCTGCGCTGGCAGGCAGCCTGATCGGCCAGAAGCTGGTGGTGAATGAGTTTGTTGCCTATCTGAGCTTCTCACCCTACCTACACGCTCCCGGCCTGTTGGATAGTAAAACTATCGCCATCGTGTCGTTCGCCCTGTGCGGATTCGCCAATTTTGGCTCCATCGGCGTGGTGGTTGGCGCATTCTCCGCCGTGGCACCGGAGCGCACCTCTGAAATAGCCCGCCTGGGCATGCGGGCCCTGCTCGCCGCGACCCTGTCTAATCTGATGAGCGCCACTATCGCCGGTTTCTTTATCGGTATTGGCTAAGCGTCAGGCCTCTGCGATGGCGGCCGCTCCGGGCGGCCATCATCCAGCGGTCGGATCCCCTCTGCCACCCACCCGCTTCCTGAACCTGGGCGGGCGCCCATACTCACAATACATTCTCTGAATGAAGGAAAATGCCATGACGGCCCTGGAACAACAGTTAACGTTTCTGCGAGAAATCGACAAACTTAAAACGGTGATACGCCAATCACCGTTGCTTGATAAAAGCCGCAGGGAAAACTCCGCCGAGCACTCCTGGCATCTGGCGATGTACGCCTTAATCCTGAGCGAATACGCCAGCGGTACGGTTAATCCCTCGCGGGTGATAAAAATGCTCCTGCTGCATGACGTTGTCGAAATAGACGTTGGCGATCATCCCATTCATCGCGCTTATTCAGGCGAGCTCTATCAAGAGGAGTCAGCGGCTGCAGCGCGGCTGTTTGGTTTGCTGCCGCAGCCGCAATGCCATGAGCTCAATAATTTGTGGCAGGAGTTTGAGCAGGCAGAAACCGCAGATGCGCGGTTTGCTAAAGCCCTCGATCGCTTTCAGCCCCTGCTGGTGAATATCTTTACCGATGGAGGAACCTGGCAAGAAAACGGCGTATCGCCTGAACAGGTATTAACCCGCTATGGGCCGACGATAAAAAGAGGCTCACCTGCGCTATGGGAAACCTGCGAGAGTTTAATAATGAAGCATTTTTGCTAGTATTTAGCGGGCGTTACACGGTCAACGCATAGACAAGTCGTGGCTCAACGGAATACGTGGCTGCCGGCATGCCGAGCTTAAGCGGAGGTTTTTCTACGGAGAAGATGGATTTTCAGCGCTCTGGCGCAGAATTGGGTGGGGGCCCTGCCAGCTACATCCCGGCACACACGTCGTCTGCTCTGGCTGCTTCCTTCCGGATCTGACCTGGTAAACAGAGTAGCGTTGCGGGAGAACCAACAGAGCCCCCATTGAGAGCGTTGTTAACCAACGCGCCGGCGCATTATCCCTACTGCGGCGCTGAATTGCAAGCTGGCGTCGATCGGATGCTGGTTTATTGCGCAAAGCCGCCAACAGGCTGGCGAAAACCCGCCGCCGGCCGGGCTGTTAAACTTCGCGCCAATCCTTACCGGGCAATACAAGAGATTGCGAGCGCCGTCGCGGCAGAATGCTTCATGCTCATCCATACTTCATCGGATACCGAAGCCCTCTTTTTAAATCAACATCTTATCGTTATGGGGAATCAATGAGCGAATCACCGCGTTTGACGTCAACTCTGGCGATGCCGGCGATTGACGGCGTGACCGTATCCTTCAAGGGCTTGCACTACCTGCGCCCGGAGCTGGTGCTGGATTTTATCACCATCAGCAGCGGCACGATGCTGGCGGTGACGCCGGTTGCGCTGCTCTACTCCACCGTCGGCGTGCTGCAGAGCGTCGAGTTACGCAGGCTGCCTATCGCGGTCTGCGGGCGCGTGGTTTACCCCATCACCTCGCAGAAGCTCCCGGCCCTGCGCGCAAAGCTGATTATTAACGCTCAGTCGCGGCGGCTGAAGTTTCTCGAAAGCCTGATGGCTTTGACTCCGCATGACAACATACACGGGATGCAGACCCTCGGCCTGGCGCTGGAGTTTACCCTCGCGCATTCCGCTTAAGCCGCGGGCTGTACAGCCCGTTATCCAGCGCTTATCCTGAACCTTTCCCGGCAACAGGGCGCCTCATGGATCCTCAAGACACATTTCCTCAGCGGGTATGGCAGATTATCGCCTCTATACCGGAAGGCTATGTCGCCACCTACGGCGACGTCGCGCTGCTGGCAGGCTCGCCGCGCGCGGCCCGCCAGGTGGGCGGCGTGCTCAAGCGTCTGCCGGAAGGCTCCGCTCTGCCGTGGCATCGGGTGGTCAATCGGCATGGCGATATTTCACTGACGGGCCCGGACCTGCAGCGTCAGCGCCAGGCGCTGCTGGCCGAGGGGGTACAGGTCTCCGGCAGCGGGCATATCGACCTGCAGCACTATCGCTGGATTTATTAAAAAAAATGCCCCTGAACAGGGGCATGTGAGGTCTTATTGCGCGACGGCCTGCGTGTTCGCCGCTGCGCCATCGCCGGCGACAGGTACCGCGGTTTGCTGTACCGGTACCAGCAGCAGATCGGCACGACTGCCGCCACCGTTGACCACCGTCTGGACCGTATCGGTGATAAACATCAGCTGACCATTGACCGTAATGGCCGAGCTCAGCAGGATACGCGCGTTAGGCTTTATATCCGCCTGGTTGTACGGCAGAACAAAGTTATACGGCGGCTGCTGGCCTTCGGTACGTACGGCTTTCTGCGCCAGCACGCGCGACGGCGCGTCGGCCAGGGAAGCATCAGACAAGGTCACGGTCAGTACCGCATCCGGCGGCAGGGCAACTTTCTGCCGAATAGAGATAGTCCCGGAAACGTTAGGCTGTTGCTGCGAGGACGTCAGTGACGCGATGCCGTAAGGATCGGCGGCAGCCGCGTTATTTTTCGCACTGTCGCTGTGATTATTGGCACAGGCGGTCAATGCGGTGGCAACGGCTAAAGCACTTAACATATAGGCAAATTTCATGTTGTTCTCCTTTTCATCCCTATATACACAGGAGCATGTCCTACCGACTGAGTGGCATGAACATTTGTATCGTGCATAAGTGTGGCACAGATCTCAGATCTCTTCCTGCAAACGACCCCTTATTCAGATTATTACACCCATCGGACCACTTGCGATTCCAGGTTATACTTTGCCTCAATACGCGCCGCGAGAAGCGGTTATCACCGATTGAGGGTAAATATGAGTCAGGCACTAACCAATCTGCTGGCATTGTTAAATCTGGAAAAAATTGAAGAGGGGCTGTTCCGCGGGCAGAGCGAAGATCTGGGGCTACGTCAGGTTTTTGGCGGCCAGGTCGTCGGCCAGGCGCTGTACGCGGCGAAAGAGACCGTGCCTGCCGAGCGTCTGATCCACTCGTTCCACAGCTACTTCCTGCGCCCCGGCGATAGCCAGAAGCCGATTATTTATGATGTCGAAGTCCTGCGCGATGGCAACAGCTTCAGCGCGCGCCGGGTGGCCGCGATTCAAAACGGCAAGCCGATTTTCTATATGACCGCCTCTTTCCAGGCCCCGGAGCCGGGCTACGAGCATCAAAAAACGATGCCAGCGGCCCCGGCGCCGGACTCCCTGCCTTCAGAGACCGATATTGCCCGTAAGCTGGCGCACCTGCTGCCGCCGCAGGTCAAAGATAAGTTCCTCTGCGATAAGCCGCTGGAGATCCGCCCGGTTGAGTTCCATAACCCGCTAAAAGGCCACGCCGCGGAGCCGACCCGCCAGGTATGGATGCGCGCCAACGGCGCCGTGCCGCAGGACATCCGCATCCATCAATACCTGCTGGGCTACGCCTCGGACTTTAACTTCCTGCCGGTCGCGCTGCAGCCGCACGGCGTGGGCTTCCTTGAGCCCGGAATGCAGGTAGCCACGATCGATCACTCGATGTGGTTCCATCGCCCGTTCAACATTAATGAGTGGCTGCTGTACAGCGTTGAGAGCACCTCAGCCTCCAGCGCCAGAGGATTCGTGCGCGGCGAGTTCTATACCCAGGACGGCACCCTGGTGGCCTCAACGGTGCAGGAAGGCGTGATGCGCAACCGCAACGCATAGGGCGTAACGGCATAAAAAAAGCCTCCCGAGGGAGGCTTTGCTGCTACTGGAGATAACACAAGGATTCAGGCGTTGTAGGCGTTTTCGCCGTGGCTGTTGACGTCCAGACCTTCGCGTTCCTGCTCTTCCGGCACGCGCAGACCGACGGTCATATCAGCAACTTTATAGCCGATCCAGGCGACGACGCCGGACCAGACGATGGTGATGCCGATACTTTCCAGCTGCACCAGCAGCTGATGCCCCATGGTGACGCCTTCTGCATAACCCACACCACCCAGAGAAGTCGCGGCAAAGATACCGGTCAGGATACAGCCGACAATCCCACAGACGCCGTGCACGCCGAACACATCGCACGGGTCGTCAACGCGCAGCCAGCGCTTCAGGACAGTCACGCCCCACAGACCCGCCAGACCAGCAGCAAGACCGACAATCAGTGAACCACCCACGCCGATGTAACCACAGGCTGGCGTAATGCCGACCAGACCGGCAATCGCTCCGGAGCAGGCGCCCAGCAGGGACGGCTTACCGCGGGTCACCCATTCGCCGAAGGTCCAGGCCAGAATCGCAGCGGCAGTCGCCACGACGGTATTCACAAATGCCAGGGCCGCAATTTCGTTCGCCGCGCTCGCAGAACCGGCGTTGAAGCCAAACCAGCCAACGTACAGGATCGCGGTGCCGGTGAAGACCATCGGCAGGTTATGCGGTTTGAACGCCTCTTTGCCAAAGCCCACGCGTTTGCCCATCATGTAGGCACCCACCAGCCCGGCAACCGCGGCGTTGATATGCACGACGGTACCGCCGGCAAAATCCAGCGCGCCGTGCGTCGCCAGCAGACCGCCACCCCATACCATATGGGCAATCGGGACATAGGAGAGCGTCATCCACACCACCACGAAGATCAGCACCGCGGAGAAGCGAATACGCTCCGCCAGCGCGCCGACGATGAGGCCGACGGTAATACAGGCAAAGGAGCCCTGGAAAGCGACGTGAATGTACTGATAGAAGGAGCCCATCAGCGCTTTCAGCTCAATATTCTTCAATAATACCCAGTCAAAGTTGCCGAAGAAGCTGCCGCCGGTACCGAACGCCAGCGTGTAGCCGTAGACCACCCACAGAACGCACACCAGAGCAAAGGTGACAATCACCTGAGTCAGCATCGAAAGCACGTTTTTGCCGCGAATCAGGCCGCCGTAGAACAGCGCGATGCCCGGAATCGTCATAAACAGCACCAGCGCGGTGCAGATCATCATAAAGGCGTTGTCGGCTTTATCTGCCACCGCCGGTGCGGCCATGGCCAATCCTGGAAGAAGCGCCAGCGCACCCAGACCTGTTTTCATTGTTGTTGCTATTTTCATCTTCTCAATCCCCATCACTGTGTGGTCTGGACGTTACAGTGCCGCTTCGTCGGCTTCGCCGGTGCGGATGCGAATAACGCGCTGCAGCTCGGCGACAAAAATTTTGCCATCGCCAATTTTCCCGGTGTATGCCGCTTTACTGATGACGTCAACGACCTCATCCAGCTGATCGTCGGCGATCGCCACGTCAATTTTTACCTTCGGCAAAAAGTTAACGCTATATTCGGCGCCACGGTACAGCTCAGCATGGCCTTTCTGGCGGCCAAACCCTTTCACTTCAGTGACCGTCAGGCCCTGAATGCCGATGGAAGATAACGCTTCGCGAACGTCTTCCAGTTTAAACGGTTTGATTACCACGGTAACCAGCTTCATAAGTCCCCTCCGATCAGAATTCGTAATGGCAGCAGCTAACACACAGGGAATAAAGCAAAGGCTATGCCAGAAATGAAAAAGGACCGCTAAGCGGCCCTTTTGATGGAGAAAAGCGGGAAACGACCCGGGAACGCGGGGGAAAGCGCCCGGGAGCGGCTAAAAATGCACCATTTTAGTGCGTAAGAGGTTGCATTTTTGCACCACGCTATATCGCCGCAGAATCACTGCCTGCTTATAGTGCATCAGGCAATCAGGGACTCTTCCTGCGAGCTGGCCGCCAGCTCCTCGCCGGCCAGCTGCAGCTGGTACATCTGCCAGTAGCGCCCTTTTTCCGCCAGCAGCTGCTGATGGTTTCCGCGCTCAACCGCCTGGCCGCGATGGAGCACCAGGATCGTATCCGCTTCGACTATCGTCGACAGGCGGTGGGCAATCACAATCAGCGTCGTGTTCTGACGAACCTTTGCCAGCGCCTGCTGGATCGCCTGCTCGGTGCCGGAATCGATATTGGCCGTTGCCTCGTCGAGGATCAGTATCTGCGGCGTATCGACCAGCACCCTGGCCAGCGCCAGCAGCTGCTTCTGGCCCACCGAGAGATTGTTGCCCTGCTCGCCCAGCTGGGTATAAAGCCCGCCCTCCATGCCGCGCGCCAGCTCGGCCAGCTGCACGGCTTCCAGCGCGTCCCAGACCTGCGCCTCGCTGATATCGCGGCCGAGAGTGACGTTGGCGTAGAAGGTATCGGCCAGCACGACCGGATCCTGCTGCACCATGGCGACGCCCTGGCGTAATGCGCTGTGGCTTAAAGAAGAGAGCGGACGGCCGTCAATACGGATCTCGCCTTTGCTCAGCGGGTAGTAGCCCATCATCAGGCTGGCAAGCGTACTTTTGCCGCTGCCGGTGTGGCCCACCAGCGCCACAAAGCTGCGGGACGGAATCTCCAGATTGATATCCTGCAGCACCAGCCGATCGCCGCGGTAGGCAAACGAGAGATCCTCGATCGATACCGCCCCGCTGCGCAGCGGAGCATCGTCCTGACCCCACGCCTGACGCGGTCGATCCATCAGCTCGAAGACCCGCTCGCCGGCCACCACCGCCTGCTGCAGCATCGACTGCTGCGTAGTCAGCTCAATCAGCGGCTCGTTCAGCCGGCCGAGATAGCTGATAAAGGCGTACAGCACCCCGACCTCAATGGTTCCCGAGGCGCTGAAGCCAAAGAGCATCAGCAGCCCGCACAGCACAAGCGTCGAGAAGAGGCTGAGCAGCGGACGCAGCAGGAAGCCGTCGAGACGCAGCGTTTGCATGCGCGCCAGATAGTGGGCATAGCTGGCCTCGCGCATCCGCTCGCCGAACCGCGCCTGCTGGCGGAACTGCTGGATAACCCCCATCCCGTTAATCACTTCATTAAAGCCGTCGTTGATATCCGCCAGCCAGGCGCGCACCCGCCGGACGATAGGCGTGCTGTAGCGCTGATAGATCATCATGACGATCAGCACCGCCGGGAAAATCGCCAGCGCCACCAGCGCCATGCGCCAGTCGAGGCTGAACATCGCCACCAGCATGGCGCCAATCAGCGCCGCGCTGCGCAGCACCGTCGCCACCACGGTGACGTAAAGATCGCGGATCACCTCGGTGTCGTTAGTCACCCGGGAGATAAGCTGCCCGACCGGCTGCGTATCGAATTCGCTCAGCGGCTGGCGCAGCGCGGCATCCATTACGTCGCTACGCAGCTGCTGAACGACGCCGACGGCGGCGCGGTTAAACAGCAGCGACTGGTTGTAGTGCAGCGTCGCCGCGAGGATCTGCAGGCCAAGATAGGCCACCGCGAGGCCGCTAACCAGCTTCAGCGGCAGCGAATTCTTCGCCACCATATTGTCGATGAAGTAGCTGATCAGCAGCGGGCCGCTGACTTCGGCGGCGGCCGCAACCCACATCATTCCGACCGCAATCAGCAGCGGCCTGCGCCACGGCGAGCCGTAGGCCAGCAGGCGTTTTAAGGTTGGCCAGAGTTCGGTAAAACTACGCATCGGCAGCCTCCTCCAGGTCATGAGGGGCATCATCCAGCGCCGCCTCCAGCTGCTGATAGCGGTACATATCGCGATACCAGCCCGGCTGCGCTGCCAGCACGTCATGGCGGCCGCGCTGGGCAATATGGCCATGCTGCATCACCAGAATTTCGCTGGCTTCCGTCAACGCCGATAGCCGATGGGCGCTGATGATTACCGTCCGCCCCTCTCCCCACTGCCGCAGGTTATAGAGTATCTGGTGCTCCGTGCGGCCATCTACCGCCGACAGGGCATCGTCAAGAATCAGGATCTCCGCCTCCAGCAGCAGCGCGCGGGCAATGGAGATGCGCTGTTTCTGTCCACCGGAGAGCATCACGCCGCGTTCGCCCACCTCGGTCTCATAGCCCTGAGGCAGGCGCAGGATATCCTCGTGAACGCTGGCAAGGCGCGCCACCCGCTCAATTTGCTCGGCCGTCGCGTCGGGCCTGCCGAGCGCGATGTTGTTTGCCACGGTGTCGGAAAACAGGAACGGCGTCTGATTGACCACCGCCAGCCGGCCGCGCCAGCTGTCGAGCTGCAGCCGGGTTAAGGGAATATCATGAAAACGAATATCTCCCTGGGTGACGTCGAAGTGGCGCTGTATCAGCGCCAGAATCGTGCTTTTCCCCGCGCCAGTTGGCCCGCAGATGCCGAGCATTTGCCCCGGCTGCAGCACAAAATTGACCTTCTCCAGCGACGCTTTGCTGGCCTGAGGATAGATAAACTCGCGCACGGCGACGCTAAGCGTTCCGCGCCCTTCCGGCGCCGATTCGCTACCGTCTTTGACCGCCGGCGCCTCTTCCAGCATGGTGCGAATTCGGCTGTAGGCCGCGCTGCCGCGCTCGACGATATTAAACATCCACGCCAGCGCCAGCATCGGCCAAATCATCAGCCCCAGATACATCACAAAGCTGGTGAGCTGGCCCAGGGTCATGCTGCCCTGCAGCACCATCCAGCTTCCGCCGCCGATCGCCAGCAGATTGGCGGTGCCGATAGCGATGTAAATCGTCGGGTCAAAGCGCGCATCGATGCGCGCCACGCGCATGTTTTTCTTACCGGTATCCTGCGCATCGGCCGCGAACTGCGCCGACTGCCGGTCTTCCAGGCCAAAGGCTTTAATCATGCGGATACTGGTCAGGCTTTCCTGGGTTCGGTCGTTGAGGCTTGAGAACGCCGCCTGCGCCACGCGAAAACGCTCGTGTAGCGCATCGCCGTTGCGCTTAATCACCAGCGCCATCACCGGCATCGGCAGCAGCGCCAGCAGCGTGAGCTGCCAGCTGATTTGCGTCGACATGACGATCAGCACCGCGCAGCCCATCACCAGCGAATCCACCAGCGTCAGCACGCCCTCGCCCGCCGCGAAGACCACCCGGTCAACGTCGTTGGTGGCGCGGGCGATCAGGTCGCCGGTGCGGTGGCGCAGGTAGAAGGCCGGATGCTGGCGGCTCAGCTGGCGATAGAAATCTTCCCGCAGCTCGACGGCCAGCTGATAAGAGGCGCCAAACAGCAGCACGCGCCAGACGTAGCGCAGCAGGTAAACCATTATCGCGATAAGTACCAGCACGCCAATCCACATCCACACCTTTTCTGCGGTGTAATGTTCTTTGGTGACGCCATCAACCACAATTCCCACCACCTTAGGCGGGATCAGCTGTAGGACGGCGATAATGGCCAGCAGAGCAATAGCGCCGAGATAACGGCGCCACTCCCGGCGGAAGTACCAGCTAAGTTGAGCAAATAATCGCAAGCAGTTAAATCCTGAGTGTATAAATCGTCGCGGCAAACGCCGTTAATCAATCGGTAAGGCCGTGGTGTATTTTATCTGTTCCATGGCAAAACTCGAAGTCACATCGGAGAGTCCCGGAACGCTGTTCACCAGCCGTTTATAAAAATCGTCGTAGCGCTTCATATCCGCGACCTGGACCCGCAGCAGGTAATCATACTCCCCCGCCATGCGCCAGAAGCCGAGAACTTCCGCCATTTGCGTCACCTCGCTTACGAAGCGGCAGTACCAGTCGCTGCTGTGATGCTGGGTCTTGATCAGCACGAAGGCCGTCAGGCTAAGACCGAGCTTTTCGGCATCCAGCAGCGCGACCCGCTCCCGCAGGATACCCTCATCTTCCAGCCGCTTCAGCCGTTTCCAGCAGGGCGTGGTGGTCAGATTAACGGCATCAGCCAACGCCTGCAAAGAGAGGGTGCAGTCCGTCTGCAGTAAAGAAAGCAGCTTGCGGTCAATTTTATCTAACATAAGTCACCAATAGAGAAAATTTTACTCCTTTTATTGTAATTCAAAGGCTAAATAGCAACAATTTTTCCTTCGACTTCCTTTAAGCTGGGCACAAAATGACAAACAGGAAATGAAGATGAACAGCGCCTGGGTAAAACACGCCATTAGCGAAATCAACGCCGACTATCAGCGCTCCGCCGACACGCACCTTATTCGCCTTGCGCTGCCCGGGTTTCCAGGGATCCAGATCTACCTGAAGGATGAAAGTACCCATCCCACCGGCAGCCTGAAGCACCGCCTGGCGCGCTCGCTCTTCCTTTATGGTCTGTGCAACGGCTGGATTAAAGAAGGGACGACGATTATCGAGTCGTCTTCCGGCTCCACCGCGGTGTCGGAGGCCTACTTCGCGCGCCTGCTGGGCCTGCCGTTTATTGCCGTGATGCCTTCCTGCACGGCGAAGCGCAAAATCGAACAGATCGAGTTTTACGGCGGCCGCTGCCATTTCGTGGACAGCGCCTGCGAAATCTACGCCGCCTCCGAAACCCTGGCTCGCGAACTGAACGGCCATTATATGGACCAGTTTACCTTTGCCGAGCGGGCGACCGACTGGCGAGGAAACAATAATATTGCCGACAGCATCTTCCGTCAGATGACCCATGAGCCGCATCCGCAACCGTCGTATATCGTGATGAGTGCGGGAACCGGCGGGACCTCGGCAACCATCGGCCGCTATATCCGCAGCCAGGGCTACGATACTCAGCTGATGGTGGTTGACCCACAAAACTCGGTGTTTCTCGACTACTGGCAGAGCCGCGACGCCGGCCTGCGCAGTCCGGTCGGCAGCAAAATAGAAGGTATCGGCCGCCCACGCGTCGAGCCGTCATTTATTCCGGATGTGGTTGATGAAATGCTGCGCGTGCCCGATGCCGCCAGCGTCGCAACCGCCCTGTGGCTGGAGACACTGCTGGGTCGTAAGGTCGGCGCTTCGACCGGTACCAATATGTGGGGCGTGCTGGAGCTTGCCGTACGCATGCGTGCCGAAGGGCGGACCGGCTCGATTGTGACCCTGCTCTGCGACAGCGGCGAGCGCTACCTCGAAAGCTATTACAATCCCCAGTGGGTGGCGGCCAATATCGGCGACATCGCGCCGTGGCAGGCGCAAATTGCGGCAAAGACGGCGGCACAATAAAAAAAGCCAGGCTTAATGCATCATCGCGATGCCCGGCCTGGCTTGCTGGAATGGTCTGATTATTCGGGGGAATAAGGAAGATCGGGTGTATCCAGCCAATGCGTTAAAAAGTGGGAAACGGCCTGGTTGCGGCAGTCTCCGATAACCGGTAAATGCGGCAGCTCTGCCTTGAGCTGCGCCATGGCGTTGCCCATAATCACCCCGCGCCCGACGCTGCCCAGCATCTCGCGGTCGTTCATCGCGTCACCAAACGCCATACAATCCTGCAGCGTCAGGCCAAGATGCCGGCTAAGTACCGCCAGAGCCGCGCCTTTATTACAGCCATTCGGCAGTACTTCCAGACAGTCAACGGCCGAGAAGCACATATGCGCGCGCTCGCCCAGGGCTTCAGTAAGCTGAACTTTCAGCCGCTGGAGATCCTGATGATCGCCGCAGAAGCACACTTTGGTGACCTCGTGCGCCGGCATGCGTTTTAAATCACAGATATGGTAGCGGAAGCCGCTAAAGACGTGCGCCTGCAGCAGTTCGGGGATCGCCTGCCCGGTAAACCAACCGCCGTCGTTGAATACGTGCATGCTGGCCGTCGTATCCCAGGCACCGTGCAGTACGAGTTCAGCGACGCCCGGATCGAGATCGCATTGATGCAGCACCTCCCCCTCCAGGGAGTGGATGCGCGTGCCGTTGCCGGTAATCAGGAATGCATCGAGCGCAAACTCGCCGATCACGTGGCGCATTTCCAGGGCATGGCGGCCGGTGGCAAAGGTCAGGGTAATATCGCGCTCACGCAGGCGTTTCAGGGTCGAAAGCGTGCGTTCTCCCAGACGATGGTCCGGCATTAACAGCGTACCGTCCATATCAAATGCAGCGAGTCTGGCCATGTTTTGCTCCCGGAGGTGAGGTGGGTTTTGCTTGTGTTCCAGTATTGCCTGAGATATACGGAAGTAATAGTGAATAGATATTTTTTATTGTTCCGGGTTTATAAGCGGCGCTTGCGCGGACCCCGAAGGGGCGAGACAGAAGGATGGACCGGGTAATCGCAGCCATCTCAGAGACAGCCTTATAAAGTGAGATGTGTATACGCAGCCAACACAAGCAACACAAGCAACACAAGCAACACAAGCAACACAAAGGCAGCCTTGTCGGCGGGGTGAATATACACAAAATCATTCGACCTGCATCAAGGCGGCAAGTGCGCGAATCCCCGGGAGCTTACGCAAGTAAGTGACTGGGGTGAGCAAGCGCGGCCAACGCAAGCAACACAAGCAACACAAGCAACACAAGCAACACAGAGACAGCCTTGCCAGGTGACGTGAATATACACAAAATCATTCGACCTGCATCAAGGCGGCAAGTGCGCGAATCCCCGGGAGCTTACTCCAGTAAGTGACTGGGGTGAGCAAGCGCGGCCAACGCAGAGGCAGGTTGAAGGATGAAGTGTATATGAGATTACTGAACAGGCTGAACCAGTACCAGCGCCTCTGGCTGCCTTCTTCCGGCGCTCCGCAGCAGGTTACCGTGGGCGATCTGGCTGAGCGCTGTTTTTGCAGCGAACGTCATATCCGCACGCTGTTACGCCAGGCGCAGGAGGCCGGCTGGCTGAGCTGGCAGGCCAGTTCCGGTCGCGGCAAGCGCGGCACTCTTCTTTTTCACACTTCGCCTGAGATGCTGCGTAATGAGATGATGGAGCTGGCGCTCAATAGCGGGCAGCAGAAAAACGCGCTCGAGCTGGCCCAGCTGGCGCCGGTCGATCTTAAAGCGCTGCTGTCGCCGTTCCTCGGCGGTCAGTGGCAGAACAATACGCCGACCCTGCGCATCCCCTACTATCGCCCGCTCGAACCGCTGCGGCCCGGCTTTTTACCCGGCCGGGCGGAGCAGCACCTCGCCGGGCAGATCTTTTCCGGCCTGCTGCGTTTTGATGCGCAAAGCACCTGTCCGATGGGGGATCTGGCCCACCACTGGCAGGTCTCGGCAGACGGCTTGCGCTGGCATTTTTACATCCGCTCGACGCTGTTCTGGCACAACGGCGACCCGATAGAGACGCCTCAGCTACGCCAGCGTCTGCTGATGCTGCTCACGATCCCGGCGCTGCGTACGCTCTTCGCCAGCATCAGCCGGATTGATGTTACCCACGCCCAGCGTCTGACCATTACGCTGCATCGTCCGGACTACTGGCTGCCGTTTCGCCTTGCCAGCTACTGCAGCGTCCTCGCGCATCCGGACGATCCGACGATCGGCAGTGGCCCGTTTCGCCTCAAGCTGTTGAGCCCCGAGCTGGTGCGGCTGGAGAATCATCCCCGCTATCATCTGAATCATCCGCTCATCCAGGCCGTCGAATACTGGATAACCCCGCAGCTTTTCGAGCAGGATTTAGGTACCAGCTGCCGTCATCCGGTGCAGATAACGATTGGCGATGCCGACGAGCTGGCCCATCTTCGTCAGGTCAGCAATAGCATTAGCCTGGGCTTTTGCTACCTGACGCTGCGCCAGAGCCCTCGTCTAAGCAAAGCTCAGGCCCAGCGGCTGGTCGCGCTTATTCACCGCTCTTCGCTGCTGGAAACGCTGCCGCTCGACGAAGATCTGATTACTCCCAGCAACGAAGTGCTGCCCGGATGGTCAATTCCGCAGGAGCCTGAAGATCGGCAGGTGCCGCTGCCCGAGCGGCTTACCCTGCTCTACCATCTGCCGGTTGAGCTGCATACCATGGCCGAACAGCTACGGCAGCGGCTAAGCGAGCTCGGCTGTCGCCTGACGCTTATTTTTCACGATGCCAAAAACTGGGACGGCTGCCAGGCACTGGCGCAGGCGGATTTGATTATGGGCGATCGCCTGATCGGCGAGGCGCCGGAATATACCCTTGAGCAGTGGTTACGCTGCGACGCCATGTGGCCAAATTTGCTGACCGGGGCGCAGTATGCTCATCTGCAGGCCACGCTTGATGCGGTCCAAACGCAGCCGGATGAGCGCAGCCGCAACGATGCTTTGCGCAACGTATTCAACAGGTTGATGGACGACGCCATCATGACGCCGCTGTTCAATTATAATTATCGCATTAGCGCCCCGCCGGGGGTTAACGGCCTGCGCCTTAACGCGCGCGGCTGGTTTGATTTCGCCAGCGCCTGGCTGCCAGCCTCATCGCCGTGATGAAGCTGGTCGCCGCGCCCATCAAGCGCTACCATACGGCTTTCATTTTAATAGCCAGGAATGACCATGAAACGCGCCGTAGTTGTCTTCAGCGGAGGACAAGATTCAACGACCTGTCTGGTGCAGGCTCTGAAACAGTATGATGAAGTGCACTGCGTCACTTTTGACTATGGACAGCGCCACCGCGCAGAGATCGACGTCGCTCGCGAGCTGGCGCTAAAGCTGGGCGCCGTGGCCCATAAGGTGCTCGACGTCACCCTACTTAACGAACTTGCGGTGAGCAGCCTGACCCGCGATAGCATTCCGGTTCCGGACTACGAACCGGACGCCAGCGGTATTCCGAATACCTTCGTTCCCGGGCGTAATATCCTCTTTTTAACCCTGACGGCGATCTACGCTTATCAGGTTAAAGCAGAGGCGATCATCACCGGCGTTTGCGAAACCGACTTCTCCGGCTATCCCGACTGCCGGGACGAGTTCGTGAAGGCCCTTAACCATGCCGTTAATCTGGGCATGGCAAAAGATATCCGCTTTGAAACGCCGCTGATGTGGCTCAACAAGGCTGAGACCTGGGCGCTGGCCGACTACTGGGGCCAGCTGGAGCTGATTCGTAGCGAAACCCTGACCTGCTATAACGGCATTAAGGGTGACGGCTGCGGGCAGTGCGCCTCCTGTAACCTGCGTGCCAACGGCCTGAATCAGTACCAGGCCGATAAGGTCGGCATCATGGCCCTGATGAAGCAAAAAACGGGCTTACGCTAAGCATCGCCGGGCGCTTCCCGCGCCCGCGCTTTGCTAAGCGGGGTTAGCGCGCCATAGTATCGGTGGAGCATAGCGGGAGACATGGGCGCTTGCCCTTTCCGCTACAGCTCCATCTGCTCGAGCTTCTCGCGCAGCTCACCGTCCAGCGGCAGCGCCTTCTGAGTTTTCAAATCGATACAGACAAATGTAATCATCGCATCGGCGACCACTTCCCCTTCGGGATTCAGGGTTACCGTCTGGCTTAAGGTGCCGCTTTTGCCGTTCAGCTGCTGCAGGTGGCTGGTGACGGTTAACACGTCGCCAAGGACCGCCGGACGGCGATAGTTAATATTGATGTTCACCACCACGAACGCGATATTGCGGGCGGTCATCCAGTGGAACGCCGCGCTGTTTTCCAGGCCATCCCAGCGCGCCTCCTCGAGGAACTCGAGATAGCGGGCATTATTAACGTGCTGATAAACGTCCAGGTGATAGCCGCGAACTTTAATTTGTGTCTGCATAGCGCAAGTGCCTTTGTCTTATTATCGTTAATGAGGTAAGAGGTCACACCACCTGTGTGACCTCTTTAGTCTGGCAAAGATTTACGCTGCTGCAAACCCCCGGCGCAAAATTACAGGGTGAGGTGCGCCAGGTTGCGCTCTACCAGCGCATGACCCATTCCGGGAACCTGCTTGAGATCGTCGATGGTCTTAAACGGCCCAAACTCTTCGCGATAGCTCACAATTCCCTGCGCTTTCTTCAGGCCTACGCCATTCAGCGCCTCCATCAGGTCCTGCGCGCTGGCGCTATTGATGCTGACCTTCGCCGTCCCCGACTCCCCCACTTTGGCAGAGTCGGGCGCTTTAGCCCGCGCGCTCTCCTTACCTGTCGACAGCGACGACTTGCCCTCGGCAGGTGCCCCCAGCGCCATCGGGCTTCCCGCAGCGCAAAGTAATGCCGCGGCAACTACGATCGCTTTCACTCTTGGTTTCATGCTGTGTTCTCCTTTTTTGTAGACAGCAGAGCCACGATAGCGAGCGGAGGAAAGGAGGACAAAAGGCGAATGCCTGAAATGGAAAAGGCCGCGAAAGCGGCCTTTAGGGATTGCATGACGTTACTTGCTTTTGCGAGTATGCGCGAAATTACTGCTGCTGGTCGATGATATCGCCGAGCTTAATTTTCGCTGATTTACGCAGGCTGCTCATCAGCGCTTCGAAAGCAATCTGCGCATTGTTTTGCGTAATACCCTGCACCATGGCCTGTTTCTGCTCAGCCGGCATGTCGCCTGCTTTAACGGCATCCAGAGCCAGCAGGACCACGTTACCGTTGGCATCGCTGCCCACGCCGTAGCTTGCTTTACCCTGCTGCGGCAGCGGCAGAGCGAATGCGGCCTGGCTCAGCGGATCCTGTCCGGTACGCGCCAGCGTCTGCGCCGCGCCGAAGCTTAAGCCTGCGGCCTTCATCGCGTCATCGCCTTTGCCGTCTTTCAGGGCAGCCAGCAGTTTGTCCGCATCAAGCTTCGCCTGCTGCTCGGCTTTGGTGTGCTTAATGATATCCGTCACCTGCGCTTTGACTTCCGCCAGCGGTTTAACGGCCTGCGCTTTATGTTCGCTAATGCGTACAACAAAGGCGCGATCGCCATCAACGGTGATGATATCGGAGTTGCTGCCCGGTGCGCCGTTTTCGCCCACCAGACCACCGTTAAAGATAGCGTCGGAGACCGGCTTAAAGTTCAGCTCCTCCGGCAGGTTGTCGTGTCCGAACCAGCCGGTTTCAACAACCTTAACGTCTGCGACCTGCGCTGCGCCGGCCAGAGATTCGTTATCGTTGCTGGCGGCATCACTCACCTTCTGCTGCAGCGCGTAGTACGCATCGAGGGCTTTTTCCTGCTTCACCTTCGCGGCGATATCCGCGCGCACGTCGGCCAGCGGTTTCACCTGCGCAGGCTGAACGTCAACCAGGCGTACGACGAGGAAACCGACGGAAGATTTGATCACCCCGGAGAGCTGGCCTTTTTCTTTCAGCCCGGCCTCTTTCAACTCGGGAACCGTTGCCGCATCTTCCAGCCAGCCCATGTCGCCGCCGTTGCGGGCAGAGATAATGTCGGTAGATTTTTCTTTCGCCAGCGTCGCGAAATCGGCGCCTTTTTTCAGTTCGTCGAGCACGGCCTGCGCGTCAGCTTCGGTCCTGGTCTGAATCACGCTGTAGCGGTTACGCTGCGGCTGAGTGAACTGATCCTGATGCTGGTCATACCAGGACTGAATTTCCGCGTCAGAAGCGTTCTCCTGCATGCTCGCTGCATCCATTTTGATGTAGCTCACGCGGAACTGCTCCGGCGCCATGAAGCGCGCCTGGTTCTGCTGATAGTAGGCCTCAACTTCCGCGTCGGTCACCGTCTGCTTCGCCGCCAGCGCGTTGACGTCGATCGTTGCTTCACGCACCACCCGCTGCTGAGAAACCAGCGCCGCCAGCTGGTCGGATTCACCCGGCAGCATGAAGTCGGTGCCGGCAACGGCGTTAATCAGCTGCTGAGTCGTCAGCTGGTTGCGCAATGCCTGAGCGTACTGGTCGGTGGTCATACCCATCTGATTAACGATGCCGCCAAAACGTTCGTTATCAAATTTACCGTTAGACTGGAAGGCCTGGGTCTGGAAGATGGCCTGCTTCACCTGGGCATCGCTGACGCTGAGGCCGAGTTCACGCGCGTACTGGTCAAGCAGCGATTCGTCGATCAGGCGGTTCAGCACCTGCTGGCGCATGGTTTTCATGTAGTTTTCGTTGGCTGCCAGTTCAGAGAACTGGTCGCCGAGCTGCTGCTGCATGCGATTACGTTCGCTGGCAACGGCATTTTCAAACTGTGAGCGACCAATTTCCTGGTCATTAACTTTCGCGGCATAATTGCTGCTGCCGCCAATCAGGTAACCACTCACCCCGGTCAAAATGAACGAGACAATGATGATACCGAAAATAATCTTGAGCACGACGCTGTTGGCGGCCGTGCGTAGGTTGTCCATCATGGTGTAACAACGCTCCGCTGTAGATGACTTTAGCTCGCGCAGCATAGCACGTGATGGCCGCCGCGCGTGAGGACCTATTTTGACAACAAAATGGGGTGATTGTCAGCCCACAAGTGTCCGCAAACACACATAAAGTCGCTTTCTGGACAAATAAAAAAGGCACATCTCTCGATGCGCCCTTGTACTTCGTCAAATTCCCTGACGGGAAGCCGATCAGTTGACCGCGTCTTTCAGCGCTTTACCAGCACGGAAACCCGGAACTTTAGCAGCGGCAATAGTAATTTCTTTACCTGTTTGCGGGTTGCGACCGGTACGGGCAGCACGCTCTTTAACAGCAAAAGTACCAAAACCTACCAGCGCAACGTCATCCCCAGCCTGCAGAGATTCAGTAACAGAAGCAATTAAAGCATCTAACGCACGTCCGGCTGCAGCTTTAGAAATGTCCGCACCCGCAGCAATTTTGTCAATCAGTTGAGATTTGTTCACTGTTCTCTTCCTCTCTTTATAATTTATATCGCACCAGAATCCTTCGTGGTGCGACCGCGCAGCAGTTATATCAGGACTGTCATGCCCTTACAACAGAGTTGTAGATGACCCCCTGCCAGCGATCTAAGTTAGCTACACAAAAAAAGGCTGGCAAGCACGAATTTACTTACCAGCCCTACTTTTCTTAGCGCAATTTGCGCGAAATCACTATTTCGCCGTGACGACCTGCATGCCGAACGGCTCATTCTGCAGCGCAAGTGCCAGAACTTCTTCGATTCGTTTCACCGGATGGATATCCAAATCGGCGATAACGTTATCTGGAATTTCTTCAAGGTCACGCTTGTTTTCATCAGGAATCAGAACAGTCTTAATGCCGCCGCGGTGCGCCGCCAGCAGTTTTTCCTTCAGACCACCGATTGGCAGCACCTGGCCGCGCAGGGTAATTTCCCCGGTCATAGCGACATCGGCGCGTACCGGATTGCCCGTCAGACAGGATACCAGCGCGGTACACATCGCAATACCGGCGCTTGGGCCATCTTTCGGCGTTGCCCCTTCCGGTACGTGGACGTGGATATCACGTTTTTCGTAGAAATCTGAGTTAATACCCAGCTTATCCGCACGAGAGCGCACCACGGTCAGCGCAGCCTGAATGGACTCCTGCATCACTTCACCGAGCGAACCGGTGTAGGTGAGCTTGCCTTTACCCGGAACGCAGGCGGTTTCGATGGTCAGCAGATCGCCGCCCACTTCCGTCCACGCCAGGCCGGTCACCTGACCTACGCGGTTTTCGCTATCCGCACGACCGTAGTCAAAGCGCTGAACGCCGAGGAAGTCGTGCAGGTTATCGCCGTTGATAGTGATGTGCTTGAGTGATTTATCCAGCAGCAGCTGTTTAACCGCCTTACGGCACAGTTTGGAGATTTCACGCTCCAGGCCACGCACGCCCGCTTCACGGGTGTAATAGCGAATAATGCCAACGATCGCGCTGTCTTCAACGGTCAACTCGCCTTTTTTCAGCGCGTTACGCTCGATTTGCTTCGACAGTAGATGCTGTTTAGCGATGTTCAGCTTTTCATCTTCGGTATAGCCGGAGAGACGAATCACTTCCATACGGTCCAGCAACGGCGCCGGGATATTCATGGAGTTAGAGGTCGCCACAAACATCACGTCGCTCAGATCGTAGTCCACTTCCAGATAGTGATCGTTAAAGGTCACGTTCTGTTCAGGATCCAGCACTTCCAGCAGAGCTGACGCCGGATCGCCGCGCATGTCGGAGGACATTTTGTCGATCTCATCGAGCAGGAACAGCGGGTTTTTAACCCCCACTTTCGCCATTTTCTGGATCAGTTTACCCGGCATTGAGCCGATGTAGGTCCGGCGGTGACCGCGGATTTCCGCTTCATCACGCACGCCGCCCAGCGCCATCCGCACGTATTTACGTCCGGTAGCTTTGGCGATGGATTGACCCAGAGAGGTTTTACCCACCCCCGGCGGCCCAACCAGGCACAGGATCGGCCCTTTGAGCTTGTTCACGCGGCTCTGCACTGCGAGGTACTCAAGGATGCGATCCTTCACGCGTTCCAGACCGTAGTGGTCGGTATCGAGGATCTCCTGAGCCTGGCGCAGATCTTTTTTGACCTTGCTGCGGGCGCTCCACGGTACCTGCACCATCCAGTCGATGTAGCCGCGCACGACGGTGGCTTCCGCCGACATCGGCGACATCATCTTCAGCTTTTGCAGTTCCGCTTCGGTTTTTTCTTTCGCCTCTTTCGGCATTTTCGCCGCGTCGATTTTACGCTTCAACGCTTCGTTTTCATCCGGGGCGTCGTCCATCTCGCCGAGCTCTTTCTGGATGGCCTTCATCTGCTCATTCAGATAGTACTCACGCTGGGACTTTTCCATCTGCTTTTTAACGCGGTTGCGAATGCGCTTCTCAACCTGCAGCAGATCGATTTCTGACTCCATCATCGCCATCAGATACTCCAGACGTTCGTTAACGTCTGACATCTCCAGCACGGACTGTTTGTCCGCCAGCTTCAGCGGCATGTGCGCCGCGATGGTGTCCGCCAGACGCGCGGGATCGTCGATGCTATTCAGCGACGTCAGCACTTCTGGTGGGATTTTTTTGTTCAGCTTGATGTAGCCTTCAAACTGACCGATAGCCGTGCGAACCAGGACTTCCTGCTCGCGCTCTTCAATAGCAGGCGATTCGAGGTACTCCGCTTTCGCTGAAAAATGCTCGCCGTCGTCGGATAACGCGGAAATACGCGCCCGCTGCAGGCCTTCAACCAGCACTTTTACCGTGCCATCAGGCAGCTTCAGCATCTGTAAAATTGACGCCACGGTCCCGACGGTGAAAAGATCATTTACACCCGGCTCATCCGTTGAAGCTTCTTTCTGCGCAACCAGCATGATTTTTTTATCATGGTCCATAGCCGCTTCAAGACAACGGATAGATTTTTCCCGCCCTACAAACAGGGGTATGACCATGTGCGGATAAACCACCACATCGCGCAATGGCAATACGGGGATTTCAATGCGTTCAGAACGCTCAGGATTCATAGAGCTCTCTCTTAGTTTAAAGTCCGCCAGGTAGCCGGCGGCACGACTCTTGATCGCGTCGCCGTTAATATGTAATCCAGTATATGGGGATGTAATCCACACATTCAACGGCAGGAATGCAGGAAAAACAAAAGGGGAGATAAAATCCCCCCTTTTTGGTTAACTGCTTGAGCGAGTTGGCTAATTATTCACCAGACGCCTGCTGCGCTTCCGGTTTCCCGTAAATCAGCAGCGGCTTGCTTTGTCCGTCGATAACCGAGGCGTCGATAACCACTTTTTCGACGTCTTCCATCGAAGGAAGATCGTACATGGTATCGAGCAGCGCCGCTTCTACGATAGAACGCAGGCCGCGGGCGCCGGTTTTACGCGCCATCGCTTTTTTGGCGATAGCGTCCAGCGCTTCATCACGGAACTCCAGCTCAGCACCTTCCAGATTGAACAGCGCCTGATACTGCTTGGTCAGGGCGTTTTTCGGCTCTTTCAGGATTTGAATCAGCGCGTCTTCGCTCAGCTCGTTGAGGGTCGCCACCACCGGCAGACGGCCGATAAACTCGGGGATCAGACCAAACTTGATCAGATCTTCCGGCTCAACCTGAGAGAGCAGCTCGCCTTCGCTGGCCTTGTCGGATTTCGCTTTTACCGTCGCGCCGAAACCAATTCCGGAACCGGTCTCTACGCGATGAGAAATCACTTTATCCAGGCCGGCAAACGCACCGCCGCAGATAAACAGAATCTTGGAGGTATCAACCTGCAAGAACTCCTGCTGCGGATGCTTGCGCCCGCCCTGAGGCGGAACGGCGGCGATGGTGCCTTCGATGAGCTTCAGCAGCGCCTGCTGCACGCCTTCACCAGAAACATCACGGGTAATCGACGGGTTATCCGATTTACGGGAAATTTTGTCGATTTCATCGATATAAACGATGCCGCGCTGCGCTTTCTGCACGTCGTAGTCGCATTTCTGCAGCAGTTTCTGAATGATGTTCTCGACGTCCTCACCCACATAACCGGCTTCGGTCAGGGTGGTGGCGTCAGCCATGGTGAACGGTACATCCAGCAGGCGAGCCAGCGTTTCCGCCAGCAGAGTCTTACCGGAGCCCGTCGGCCCAATCAGCAGAATGTTGCTTTTACCCAGCTCTACGCCGTTGCTGGTATCGCCATTGCGCAGGCGCTTGTAGTGGTTGTATACCGCAACTGCCAGCACTTTTTTCGCCGGTTCCTGGCCGATAACGTAATCGTCAAGATGGTGGCGAATCTCGTGCGGAGTCGGCAGTGCACTGCGCTCGCGATGCGGCGCCACTTCTTTAATCTCTTCGCGAATGATGTCGTTACATAAATCAACGCATTCGTCGCAGATATACACGGATGGCCCGGCGATCAGCTTACGCACTTCATGCTGGCTTTTGCCGCAAAAAGAGCAATACAACAATTTGCCCGATCCATCTTTGCGTTTATCTGTCATGAGTCCAAACCTCTTATTAAGTTCTTTGTGCCGCACACGACGACGCAAATGCCATTCTCAGGCGCAAGCCGCTGGTAAGCGTTGTGCCGCCCTACTTCAGACAAGTATAGCGGCACCCTTGCGCCAGGGGCATCAATTACGATGGGTCAAAATGGAATCGACCAGGCCGTATTCCACCGCTTCTGATGCAGACAGGAAGCGGTCACGCTCGGTGTCGCGCTCAATCTGCTCAAGGGATTGACCCGTATGGTGTGCCATCAGTTCATTCATGCGCCCCTTCACTTTCAGGATTTCACGGGCGTGAATTTCGATATCCGTTGCCTGACCCTGATAGCCGCCCAGCGGCTGGTGGATCATCACGCGGGAATTCGGCAGGCAGAAACGCTTGCCTTTCGCCCCTGCGGTCAGCAGGAACGCGCCCATGGACGCCGCCTGGCCCATACAAATGGTGCTCACGTCAGGCTTGATGAACTGCATGGTGTCATAAATTGACATCCCGGCGGTAATCACCCCGCCCGGAGAGTTAATGTACAGGTAAATGTCTTTTTCCGGGTTTTCTGCTTCCAGAAAAAGCATCTGCGCCACGATCAGGTTCGCCATGTGGTCTTCCACCTGGCCGGTCAGAAAAATGACGCGCTCCTTGAGCAGACGGGAATAGATATCAAAAGAACGTTCACCGCGCGAGGTCTGTTCGATGACCATCGGCACCAGGGCCATATGGGGTGCAAAGTTATCTCGTTCGCCACTGTATGACATTTCCGTCTCCTGGATTAATTTTGAATAAACCTGCTGCACTGATTGTAACCTTATGGACGGATTATCAGCCAGAGTCTTCTGCCCGTCATCATTCGAATTACCGCTGCTTAAGCTGAATTCCTGCGTCCTCAATGATGGCGGCCAGACACGCTTCGTCATTATGCATGATTTCACGCGTGCAGTTACGTTCCCCGGTAATGGGGGCGTTGTCGCCATAATTCAAGCATAACAATCTTTTGTCGTAACGCTATCACTGAAATCGGCTTTTCGCACTCGTCCTAACGCCATCATTGTTCTAAAAAAAAACCCGCAGCCTCTCGGCAACGGGTTTTGCTCGAACCTTAAACCGCCGGGCGAAATTACGCCTGCTGGTTCATCAGCTCGCTGAAGGAGGTCGCTTTCTCGGAAACTTTAGCTTTCGCCAGTACCGCTTCAACAGCCTGCTCTTCGAGAGCTACGTTACGCATGTTGTCCATCAGTTCGTTGTTTTTGCTGTAGAACTCAACAACTTCAGTCGGATCTTCGTAAGCAGAAGCCATCTCTTCGATCAGGCCTTTCACGCGGTCTTCGTCCGCTTTCAGCTCGTTGGTACGAATCACTTCGCCCAGCAGCAGGCCAACAACAACGCGGCGTTTAGCCTGCTCTTCGAACAGCTCACGCGGCAGTTCCAGAGCCTGGTTTTCGTTACCACCAAAGCGCTGAGCAGCCTGACGACGCAGAACGTCGATTTCGCTGTCGATCAGTGCCGCAGGAACGTCGATTTCGTTAGCCTTCACCAGACCTTCGATAGCCTGAGTCTTCACGCGGTTACGCACGGCGCCTTTCAGCTCGCGATCCATGTTTTTACGCACTTCAGCGCGCAGACCTTCTACGGAACCATCTTCAACGCCGAAACGTTTGATGAATTCTGCAGTCAGTTCCGGCAGCTCACGCTCTTCAACTTTCTTCAGGTTAATAACGAACTTAGCCGCTTTACCTTTCAGAGTTTCTGCGTGGTACTCTTCCGGGAAGGTCACTTCGATAGTGAACTCTTCGCCAGCTTTGTGGCCTTTGATACCGTCTTCAAAGCCCGGGATCATACGACCCTGGCCCATCGCCAGTACGAAGTCAGACGCTTTGCCGCCTTCGAACTCTTCGCCGTCAACAGAACCGCTGAAGTCGATGGTTACGCGGTCTTCTGCATCAACAGCGCCGTCTTTGTCTTTCCAGTTCGCCTGCTGCTTACGCAGGGTGTCCAGCATGGTGTCGACGTCAGCTTCGGTCACTTCAACAACCGGTTTTTCAACTTCGATCGCGTCCAGACCCTGCAGCTCAACTTCCGGATAAACTTCGAATTCTACCGCGTAGGTGAAGTCTTCACCCAGCTTGTATTCGCCCGGAACATAGTTCGGTGCGCCAGCCGGATTGATTTTCTCTTTGATGATGGCGTCAACGAAGTGACGGCTCATCAGGTCACCCAGCACGTCCTGGCGAACGGATGCGCCATAACGCTGAGCGACAACATTCATCGGCACTTTACCCTTGCGGAAGCCGTCAATGCGAACTTTTTTCGCTACGTTGACCAGCTCGCTTTTGACAGCATTCTCGATGCTGTCAGCAGCGATAGTAATCGTTACACGGCGCCCAAGGCCCTGAGTGGTTTCAACTGAAACTTGCATCTTGTTACCTCAAAAAAATCACAGTGCTCGGTCAACTCTGGAAGCGCGTGTAGGTTGCTTCGCAGAACCGGGATGCCCTCTTCACTTCAGAAACACATTCCCTGTCGTCAGAATCATCCCGAAGACATTCATATAAGACGCGGCATTATAGCGGCATCACTTTTGTGAGTCGAGAACGGTTGTCGCCCACTGCTGCGGCATTTTTCACATTTCTCGTGCAAATTTACCTGTAAAAGTGTCCATAGCGCACATTTTCCAGGCAAAATAAAACGGCCCGTAGGCCGTTTTCTGGTAAATCTTCACGCAACATACTGGAAAAGCTCCGGCGGTTGCAAATAGGATTTCTACGCGATGCTTCCGGCCCCGCGACAGGCAGGGGAGGCAAAGACGGTGTCCTGGAGTCCTTCCCACTCTTTAATCGTATAGGTATGCAGCGCCAGCGCGTGCACGGGGCCAGACAGCTCCTCGGTCAACGTACCGTAAATCATACGGTGACGGCTGAGAAAACGCTCGCCGGTGAAACGATCGCTCACCAGCACCACTTTAAAATGACTTTCGGAGCCCGCGGGAACATTGTGGCGATAACTTTCATCCACGACTTCGAGATACACGGGGTCGAACGCTGCCCTAAGTTTTGCTTCGATCTGTTCACGTATCATCATGAATTTTCTCCTCCGACAACGCTGAGATGCCGCCATTCCTTTTAAATGTTAGCCGCTTTTACCGTTTCCATTACCGGAAAACAACAAAAAATTAGCATTTCTCTGATATTTTCATTCAAAAGTATCAAGTTTACTGACTCTGCCTGGCGTAATGTCCGTGCGGATTGCCATAAAAATGGGAAGACGGCCAGAAAACGCACAGCGCGATGAATTTACATACGTTGCCACTTCCCCTCGCCGTTGGCGATGTTATGATGACGGCAATTTTCCTCATAACAACACCATGCCTTGAGACCCCTGAACATGTTTAAGAAAATTCTTTTCCCGCTGGTCGCAATGTTTATGCTGGCAGGATGTGCCACACCGCCGACCACTATTGATGTCTCGCCGAAAATGTCCCTGCCTCAGCAGGACCCAAGCCTGATGGGCGTTACCGTCAGCATTAACGGCGCCGATCAGCGTCCGGACCAGGCCCTGGCCAAAGTGACCCGCGATAATCAGCAGGTCACCCTGACCGCCTCCCGCGATCTCCGCTTCCTGCTGCAGGAAGTGCTGGAGAAACAGATGACCGCCCGCGGCTATATGATTGGGCCGAACGGCGCCGTCGATCTGCAAATCATCGTGAATAAACTGTACGCCGACGTTTCCCAGGGCAACGTGCGTTACAACATCGCCACCAAGGCGGATATCGCCATCATCGCCACCGCGGCGAACGGCACGAAGATGACCAAAAACTACCGCGCCAGCTATTCCGTGGAAGGCGCATTCCAGGCTACCAATAAGAATATTGCCAATGCGGTGAACAGCGTTCTGACCGACACTATCGCCGACATGGCGCAGGACACCAGCATCCACGACTTCATCAAGCAAAACGCGCGTTAATAAAACCACGAACCCGGCCAGCGGTCGGGTTCGTGCTACAGGCCCATGTCCAGTCACTATTTACGTATTTTTCAGCAGCCTAAATCAGCTATTTTGCTGATCCTTGGCTTTGCTTCCGGTTTGCCTCTCGCCCTCACCTCCGGCACGCTGCAGGCGTGGATGACCGTCGAGAATATCGATCTGAAAACCATCGGTTTCTTTTCGCTTGTCGGCCAGGCCTACGTCTTCAAGTTCCTGTGGTCACCGGTGATGGACCGCTACACGCCGCCGTTTCTCGGCAGGCGCCGCGGCTGGCTGCTGCTGACGCAGTTTCTGCTGCTTATCGCCATCGCGGCCATGGGCTTCCTTGAACCCTCGACGCAGCTGCGCTGGATGGCGGCGCTGGCGGTGGTTATTGCCTTCTGTTCTGCATCGCAGGATATCGTCTTCGACGCGTGGAAAACCGACATTCTGGCCGCCGAGGAGCGCGGAGCCGGCGCCGCGGTTAGCGTGCTGGGCTACCGCCTGGGCATGCTGGTTTCCGGCGGACTGGCGCTGTGGCTGGCCGACCGCTGGCTCGGCTGGCAGGGCATGTACTGGCTGATGGCCGCGCTGCTGGTTCCGTGCATTATCGCCACCCTGCTGGCGCCGGAACCCAGCGACGCGATCCCGGTACCGAAAAGCCTTGAGCAGGCCGTCGCGGAACCGCTTCGCGATTTCTTCGGCCGCAACAACGCCTGGCTGATCCTGCTGTTAATCGTCCTTTATAAGCTCGGCGACGCTTTCGCGATGAGCCTGACGACCACTTTTCTGATCCGCGGCGTCGGTTTTGACGCCGGTGAGGTGGGAATGGTGAATAAAACGCTGGGGCTGTTTGCCACGATCGTCGGCGCCCTGTATGGCGGCATATTGATGCAGCGCCTGACCCTGTTTCGCGCCCTGCTGATTTTCGGCCTGCTGCAGGGGGTCTCCAACGCCGGCTACTGGCTGCTGTCAATTACCGATAAGCATATCTACTCGATGGCCACGGCGGTATTTTTTGAAAACCTGTGCGGCGGGATGGGGACCGCGGCGTTTGTCGCGCTATTAATGACGCTGTGCAATAAATCGTTCTCCGCCACCCAGTTTGCGCTGCTGTCGGCGCTCTCTGCCGTCGGGCGCGTGTACGTCGGGCCGATTGCCGGCTGGTTTGTTGAAGCCCACGGCTGGCCGACGTTTTATCTCTTCTCGGTCGTGGCGGCCGTTCCCGGCATCGTGCTGCTGCTTATTTGTCGGCGTACCCTGGAACATACCCAGCGCACGGAGACGTTTATGCCGCGCACGCACTATCGGCAGGCCTATTCCCTGGCCCTGATAGTGTTGACTATCGGCTGCGCCATGCTGGCGGTCTGGCTGCTGCTGCTGGTGCTGAACGCCCTCAATTACACCGCGTTCTCCTTCTTAACCGGCCTGCTGGAGATTGCGGCGCTGACCGCCATTGGCGGCATTTTGCTCGGCAGCCTGCTGGACTATCTGGCCCTGCGCAAAACAGAGCTGGCTTAGGGTTGACGCGTTCTGCGGGGCCCAGCGCGCCTGGGCCCGCGTCTGTCGACGGCGGGAATAAGCCGTTTTAATCACTAAACGTAATTATAACGGCTTATTAACGATTTTATATTTTCCTTTTTTCATTTGTTGTTTTGTGCGCTTTACATTTTGGGAAATTATTGACAACTTTTATTCAATTCATTAAATAATTTAAACGATTCAGCAAAGGCCGTTTATTTCCTCTCGCCGTCGATGTCTTTTATTTGATAATTAAATGTTAATTAGTTGTGCTATTTTCTCGATGGTTATACTCATTACCCCATAAGCAACTTCATTCTTATCCCTTTCGTTATAGATCCAGCGCAAATCAGGCTTTGCAAGCGACAGCGTCACACTCGGTTACATATGTGACAAAGCAAGCAGAACCCACTAACACGGAACTGACACAGCTCCAATCATGTTTACAGTAATGCAACCTTCCCGTAAAATGCCCGCACACTTTAAGCGCCACCAGATTCCGTGGAATTGAGGTCGTTCAATGAGACTTAGGAAATACAATAAAAGTTTGGGATGGATGTCATTAATCGCAGGTACTGTATTACTCAGTGGTTGTGATTCTGCGCTCCTTGACCCAAAAGGACAGATTGGACTGGAGCAACGTTCTTTGATACTGACGGCCTTTGGCCTGATGATGATTGTCGTTATTCCCGCCGTCTTAATGGCAGTAGGATTTGCCTGGAAGTATCGCGCGAGCAATAAAGATGCGAAGTATAGCCCGAACTGGTCACACTCCAACAAAGTTGAAGCTGTGGTCTGGACGGTTCCTATCCTGATCATCCTGTTCCTGGCCGTTCTGACCTGGAAAACCACTCACGCATTAGAGCCAAGCAAACCGCTAGCTCACGAAGAGAATCCGATCGTCATCGAAGTTGTTTCGATGGACTGGAAATGGTTCTTTATTTATCCGGAACAGGGTATTGCTACCGTCAACGAAATCGCCTTCCCGGCGAACGTACCGGTACACTTCAAAGTGACCTCTAACTCCGTGATGAACTCGTTCTTTATCCCACGTTTAGGCAGCCAGATTTACGCAATGGCCGGGATGCAGACTCAGCTGCACCTCATCGCGAACGAAACTGGTACTTATGACGGTATCTCCGCAAGCTATAGCGGCCCGGGCTTCTCAGGAATGAAGTTCAAAGCTCTCGCCACGCCGGATCGTGCATCTTTCGATCAGTGGGTAGCGAAAGTAAAACAGTCTTCGAACACCATGGACTCCATGGCTGCCTTCGAAAAAGTGGCTGCGCCTAGCGAATACAACAAAGTGGAATACTTCTCTAACGTGAAGCCAGATTTGTTTAAAGACGTTATCGGCAAATTCATGTCTCACGGCAAGAGCATGGACATGTCCCAACCTGAAGGCGAGCACGCAGCGCACGAAGGAATGGAAGGCATGGACATGAGCCACGCGGAAACCGCTCACTAAGGGACCGAGGAAGAAAACGATGTTCGGAAAACTAACACTGGATGCAGTGCCCTATCACGAACCTATTATCGTGATTACGGTAGCTGCAATCATCATCGGGGGACTGGCGCTTCTGGCGGCAATCACTTACTTCGGTAAGTGGTCCTACCTGTGGAAAGAGTGGCTGACTTCGGTTGACCACAAACGACTCGGTATCATGTACGTCATCGTAGCAATCGTTATGCTGCTGCGTGGCTTTGCTGACGCCGTCATGATGCGTAGCCAGCAGGTGCTGGCCTCGGCCGGGGATGCGGGCTTCCTGCCTCCTCACCACTACGATCAGATCTTTACCGCCCACGGCGTTATCATGATCTTCTTCGTAGCGATGCCGTTTGTTATCGGTCTGATGAACCTCGTTGTTCCGCTGCAGCTCGGCGCGCGCGACGTGGCGTTCCCGTTCCTTAACAACCTGAGCTTCTGGTTCACCGTTGTTGGCGTTATTCTGGTTAACCTCTCTCTGGGCGTCGGTGAGTTCGCGCAGACCGGTTGGCTGGCCTACCCGCCGCTATCGGGAATCGAGTACAGCCCGGGCGTTGGGGTCGATTACTGGATCTGGGCTCTCCAGCTGTCCGGTATCGGGACCACCTTAACCGGTATTAACTTCTTTGTGACCATTATCAAGATGCGTGCCCCTGGCATGACGATGTTCAAGATGCCCGTGTTCGCCTGGGCTTCTCTGTGCGCCAACATCCTGATTATTGCTTCCTTCCCAATTCTGACCGTCACCGTCGCGCTGCTGACCCTGGACCGCTACCTGGGCACCCATTTCTTTACCAACGATATGGGTGGCAACATGATGATGTACATCAACCTGATTTGGGCCTGGGGTCACCCGGAAGTGTACATTCTGGTTCTGCCGGTATTCGGCGTGTTCTCCGAAATCGCGGCAACCTTCTCGCGTAAGCGTCTGTTCGGCTATACCTCGCTGGTATGGGCAACCATTTGTATTACCGTTCTGTCGTTCATCGTTTGGCTGCACCACTTCTTCACCATGGGTGCCGGTGCGAACGTCAACGCCTTCTTCGGTATTACAACCATGATTATCGCCATCCCGACCGGGGTGAAGATCTTCAACTGGCTGTTCACTATGTACCAGGGACGTATCGTCCTGAACTCTGCCATGCTGTGGACTATCGGCTTCATCGTCACCTTCTCCGTAGGCGGCATGACCGGTGTACTGCTGGCGGTTCCGGGCGCGGACTTCGTTCTGCACAACAGCCTGTTCCTGATTGCCCACTTCCATAACGTTATTATCGGTGGCGTGGTCTTCGGCTGCTTCGCAGGTCTGACCTACTGGTGGCCAAAAGCCTTCGGCTTCACGCTGAACGAAACCTGGGGCGTACGCGCGTTCTGGTTCTGGATCATCGGCTTCTTCGTAGCGTTTATGCCGCTGTACGTGCTGGGCTTCATGGGGATGACCCGTCGTCTGAGCCAGCAAATCGATCCGCAGTTCCACCCGATGCTGGTTGTTGCAGCATGCGGCGCGGCGCTGATCGCTTGCGGTATCCTCTGCCAGCTGATTCAGTTCTACGTCTCCATCCGCGATCGTGAGCAAAACCGCGACCTGACCGGTGACCCGTGGGGCGGCCGTACTCTGGAGTGGGCAACCTCTTCACCTCCGCCGTTCTATAACTTTGCTATCGTTCCGAACGTCCACGAGCGCGATGCGTTCTGGGAAATGAAAGAAAAAGGCGAAGCGTACAAGAAACCTGCAGGCTATGAAGAGATTCATATGCCGAAAAACAGCGGCGCCGGCATCGTTATTGCTGCCTTCGCAACGGTGTTTGGTTTCGCGATGATCTGGCATATCTGGTGGATGGCGATTGTTGGCTTTGTCGGCATCGTTGTCACCTGGATTATTAAGAGCTTTGACGAAGACGTGGATTACTACGTGCCTGTTGCAGAAGTCGAAAAACTGGAAGGTCAGCATTTCGATGAAATTAACAAAGCGGGGCTGAAAAATGGCAACTGATACTCTTGCGCATAACGCCCACGGACACGACCACGGGCATCACGATACAGGGCCGATGAAGGTATTCGGCTTCTGGATCTACCTGATGAGCGACTGCATTATCTTCGCCACCCTGTTCGCTACCTATGCCGTTCTGGTGAACGGCACGGCGGGCGGCCCGACCGGTAAAGATATTTTCGAACTGCCGTTCGTTCTGGTTGAAACTGCTCTGCTGCTGTTCAGCTCCATCACCTACGGCATGGCGGCTATCGCCATGTACAAAAACAACAAGAGCCAGGTCGTTTCCTGGCTGGCGCTGACCTTCCTCTTCGGGGCAGGGTTCATCGCGATGGAAATCTATGAATTCCATCACCTGATTGTTGAAGGTATGGGTCCGGATCGCAGCGGCTTCCTGTCAGCGTTCTTCGCGCTGGTCGGCACGCACGGTCTGCACGTCACCTCCGGTCTGATCTGGATGGCGGTGCTGATGTTCCAGGTGTCGCGTCGCGGCCTGACACCAACTAACCGTACCCGTATCATGTGCCTGAGCCTGTTCTGGCACTTCCTGGACGTGGTGTGGATCTGCGTGTTCTCTGTTGTTTACCTGATGGGGGCAATGTAATGAGTCATTCTACCGATCATAACGGCGCTTCTCACGGCAGCGTTAAGAGCTACATGACAGGGTTTATCCTGTCGATCATTCTGACGGTCATTCCGTTTGCTATGGTTATGAGTGGCTCCGCATCGCATGCGGCTATTCTGGGAACTATCCTGGTCACTGCTGTTGTGCAGATCGTGGTACACCTGGTGTACTTCCTGCACATGAACAGCAAATCTGACGAAGGTTGGAACCTGACCGCGTTTATCTTCACCGTAATCATCATTGCTATCGTTGTTATCGGCTCCATCTGGATTATGTGGAACCTGAACTACAACATGATGATGCACTAAGAGCGGCGAGTATGTTTAAGCAATACCTGCAAGTAACGAAACCTGGCATCATTTTCGGCAACCTGATCTCGGTGATCGGCGGTTTCCTGCTGGCCTCTAAGGGCCACATCGACTATCCGCTGTTCGCCTGGACGCTCCTTGGCGTGTCCCTGGTGGTCGCCTCGGGTTGTGTATTCAACAACTACATCGACCGTGATATCGATCGCAAGATGGAACGGACGAAAAACCGGGTGCTGGTCAAAGGGCTGATCTCGCCAGGAGCTTCGCTGGTATACGCCACCTTGCTGGGTATTGCTGGCTTCATGCTCCTGTGGTTTGGCGCTAATCCCCTGGCCTGCTGGCTGGGGGTGATGGGGTTCGTGGTTTATGTCGGCGTCTACAGCCTGTACATGAAGCGCCACTCCGTTTACGGCACGCTGATTGGTTCTCTCTCCGGCGCTGCGCCGCCGGTGATTGGCTACTGTGCGGTTACCGGTAATTTCGACAGCGGTGCCGCCATTCTGCTGGCTATCTTTAGCCTGTGGCAGATGCCTCACTCCTATGCCATCGCGATTTTCCGCTTCAAGGATTATCAGGCGGCAAATATTCCGGTTCTGCCGGTAGTGAAAGGTATCTCGGTTGCCAAGAACCATATCACCGTCTACATCATTGCTTTCGCCGTCGCGACGCTGATGCTCTCTCTGGGTGGCTACGCCGGGTATAAATACCTGGTCGTGGCGGCCGCAGTGAGCGTCTGGTGGCTGGGTATGGCGCTGCGCGGTTACAAAGTGGCCGATGATAAAGTCTGGGCGCGCAAGCTGTTCGTCTTTTCCATCGTCGCCATTACCGCGCTGTCGGTGATGATGTCCGTCGATTTTATGGTGCCGAACTCGCACAATCTGCTGGCCTACGTCGGATAAGATTGGCTCTGTGACAAACCCCGCTTCGGCGGGGTTTTTTATTTGTCCCGCTAGCTAATCAGCATCGCCTGCGCGCTGTAGAGTAAATCAAGATGATCGCGGCATAGGGCATCAAGCGAGGTCCGCGACAGATGACTGGTCAAGCTCAGCGCCCCCCAGTACACCCCTTCCCTATCCGCCAGCGGCACTGCCAGCACTAACATCCCAATTTCAAACTCCTGCTCAATCGCGGCGTATCCCTGCCTACGGATCTGGGCAATCTTTTCCATTAGCGGTGCAATATCGGTCACCGTATAAGGGGTGCGCTGTTCGCGCCTGATGCGCTGCAGGACCGCTTCGCACTCAGCCTCAGCCAACGATGCCAGCCACAGACGTCCGCCGGCAGTGCAGTAAATCGGTACCCTCTCACCCAGCCGAACCGAGGTGGAGTTAAACGGCGTATGTTTGCTGCGGGCGATATAAACCAGCTCGTCATCATCAATCACCCCAACCGAGGCGTGCTCCTCCGTGCGGCTGGCAATGTACTCAACAATCGGCCGCACCATCCGCGGGAACTGGGCCGAATCAACATAGGCCTGCCCCAGGCGCAGCGCTTTTGGCGTCAGCCAGTAGTAGCGTCCGTCGGTCTGCAGGTAGCGCTCATGCAGCAGGGTGAGAAAGAACCGCCGCGCCGCGCTTTGCGTCAGCCCGCTCATTTTTGCCGCCTGCGGGACGGAGAGACGGGGATACTCTCTTGAAAAGAGTTGGATCAGCGCCAGCCCTTTTTGCAGTCCGACGATCAAATCGCGTGGATGTATTTGGTTTTGCATAGTTGTTCACACTTTTGCAACAAGAGACTCAGTTTAGTGCGATTATCGCAGTGATGGTGCGATTAACAACCAACACGTCCGAATTCTGCGTTGCCGCTCCCAGCGTCCACTGAAATACTTTCACAACATTCATTTAACAAGTGAGGTTTGAAATGGTCAGTGGATTCACTCAGGTTGTTGCCGTTATCGGCCACCCTATTACACAGGTTAAATCACCGGAGAATTTCAACCGTTACTTTGCCGGGCAGGGCCAGGACAGCGTGATGATCCCGGTTGATATCGTGCCGGAGGCGGTGGCTGACTACCTGAACGCGTTACGTGGATGGCAGAATATGAGCGGCGTGCTGGTTACCGTTCCGCACAAGCAGCGCGTCGCCTCCCTGGTCGATGAGCTCACCCCGCGAGCGCGCCACCTCAACGCGGTAAACGTAGTGCGTAAGCTGCCGGACGGCCGCTTACAGGGCGATATGCTGGACGGCGTCGGCTTTCTGCTTGCCGCAAAAATGCGGGGATTTCAGGCCTGCGGAAAAAAAGCGCTGCTGTCAGGCTGCGGCGGCGTAGGGAGCGCCATCGCATGGGGCCTGTGCGAAGCGGGTATCAGCCACCTGACTCTCCACGACCAGAATTCGGCCACTCTGCAGCTGCTGCATAACCGCCTGGCCACTCGCTTTCCAGAGCTGCACCTCGCCACGCTGCCGGACACCCTTAACGGCTTTGATTTGCTGGTCAACGGCTCCCCCGCCGGAATGAGCGGCTTTGACGCGCTGCCGCTGCCGCAAACCCTGCTGGATACGCTGGAGGCCACCACCTATGTCGCTGATGTCGTCACCGCACCGGTGATGACTCCCCTGCTGACCTTCGCTCAAGCCCGGGGCTGCGTGGTGCAAACCGGGCCTGAAATGGCCTTAGCGCAGATGAAGCTGATGGGGCAGTTCATTGGCGCCATCGCTCATGAAGAAGGGGCGGTCGCATGAAAAGCTGGGACGTTATTGTTATCGGCAGCGGCGCGGCAGGTTTTGCCGCAGCGGTGACGGCGTGCTGTAAAGGGCTCTCGGTCCTGATGCTGGAGAAAGCACCTCAGTTTGGCGGCACCTCGGCTATTTCAGGCGGAGCCGTATGGATCAACGATAGCGATCAGGCGCGCCAGCAGGGAAAAAGCGGCCCGGAACAAACCATAAAAACCTACCTGAAGACGATTATCGGCGAGCAGCACTACCGCCCGGAGATGGTGGATGCCTTCGTCAGCTCAGGGCGCGAAGCGCTGGCCTTTCTGGAAAAAGAGGGCGCGGTGAAATACAGCCTGCGCCCGCTCTCTCCCGACTATTACCCGGATGAGCCCGGCGCCGTTGACGTTGGCCGCGCGCTTGAGGTCGTCGAATACGACGGCCGCAGGCTTGGCGACCGGTTTCGTGAACTGCGATCGCCTCCACTGGGGATGCTGCTATTCGGCGGCATGATGGTCAACCGCGTCGATATTCAGCATTTTCTCGATATGCGCCGCTCGCTACGCTCATTCACCCACTGCACAAAGCTGCTGCTGCGCTATGGCCGCGATCGCCTGAAATATCCTCGGGGAACCCGGCTGGCGATGGGCAATGCTTTAATTGCGCGGATGGCCACCCTCGCCTTTCGCAAGGGCATGAGCCTGCGGCTGAACGTCAACGTAACGTCGCTCATCGAAAGCAACGGTGAAGTCACCGGCGTCGAGATTGAGCATGCGGGCCAGAAAAGCGTACTCCATGCGCACCAGGGCGTGGTGCTGGCCGCCGGGGGATTTGCCGCCGGCCGACTGGCCGCACGATACCGGCCGAAAACGCGCCAGCACTACACCATGTCGCCCGACGCCAATGACGGCGCGGCTTTTCGCCTGACGGCGCTCCTGAACGCCCGGCAGGGGGGCGATTTACCGTCAAACTTTTTCTGGGCGCCGGTCTCCGTCCTGCGTCATGCGGATGGCAGCGAAGAGCGTTTCCCGCACCTCGTCACCGACCGCGCCAAGCCCGGCGTCATTGCCGTTAACCAGCGCGCCGTGCGTTTCGTGAATGAATCTAACTCCTACCACCATTTCGCCAGCGCGATGCAAAACCGGGAAGAAAATGCGCCCTGCTATCTGATTTGCGATGCGCTGGCCATGAAGCGCTATGGACTCGGGCTGGCGCGTCCTGCCCCGGTCAATAACGACGCGCTGATAAAGGCCGGCTATCTGCATAAAGCGGATTCTCTTGCCCAGCTCGCGCAGGCGCTAGGGATCGATGGACAAACCCTGACCGCTACCGTTAGCCGATATAACCACGATGCCGCCAGCGGCAGCGATACGGAATTTACCAGAGGGGGCAACAGCTATAACCGCGTAATGGGCGATCCCGGCCACCAGCCTAACCCCTGTAACGCCCCGCTCACCGCGGCACCCTTTTACGCCATCACGCTCTATACCGGTGATTTGGGCACCTCACGCGGGGTGGTCACCACCGCCGATGCTCAGGTCATTAATCAACAAGGTCAGCCCATTAGAGGGCTGTATGCCGTAGGCAATGATATGGATTCACTGATGGCCGGGACCTACCCCGGCCCCGGAATCACTCTCGGCCCGGCGCTCACCTTCGGCTATCTCTGCGCCACCCACATGGCGCAACAACCCGCACTTTAATCAGGAGAATGTCATGATCTACGAAAAACGTACCTACACCATCAACCCATTAAAAATGGCCGACTGGCTGGCGCTCTATAAAAGCGATGCCTACGCCGTACAAACCGAACATCTCGGCAAGTTGATTGGTTTCTTCTTTACCGAGATTGGCGTCGTTAATCAGGTGGTGCATATCTGGGCTTATGAAAGTCTTGACGATCGCCTGGTACGCCGCGCGCGAATGGCGCAGGACGAACGCTGGCTCACCTTCTCTCGCAAAAACCGCGAGCTGGCGGCCGTCGAGCGCCTGGAGTCCGTTCTGCTGCGCCCTACCGATTTTTCACCGCTGCAATAAGGAGTCATAGATGAGCAGGCATGTGAAAGTAGATGTGCTGATTGTCGGCTCCGGTGCGGCGGGTCTCTCAGCCGCCGTCACCGCCGCCCTCAACGGCGCCAGCGTGCTGGTGGCGGAAAAAGAGTCGGTGATTGGCGGCACCAGCGCGTGGTCCGGCGGCTGGCTGTGGATCCCCCGCAATCCGCTGGCCTGCGAGGAGGGCATCGAAGAGGACGCCAGCGTGCCGCTCACCTATCTTCAACACGAAATGGCGGGGCAACCCGCCGATGCCCGCCTGCTCACTTTTCTGCAATACGGCCCGGAAATGATCGATTTCTTTCGCCACAACACGGTAGTGCAGTTTATTTCCGGCAGCCGGATGCCTGATTTTCACGACTCGCCAGGCTACGCGCAGGGCGGACGTTCCGTCACCGCCCGGCCGTTCGATGGCAGCCTGCTCGGTGACTGGCTGCATCGACTGAGGCCGCCGCTCGAGACAATCAGCCTTGCGGGTATGGGGATTACTGGCGGCGCCGACATGACGCATTTCTTTAACGCCACTCGCTCTCCGCGCTCTGCGCTGTATGCCGCACGGCGCCTGCTGCGCCACGGCTGGCAGCGCTTACGCCACGGTCGCGGACGGCATCTGGTCAACGGTAACGCGCTGGTGGCGCGCCTGCTGCGCGCGGCCCTGGATGCTGGCGTCAACTTCCAGCTGAATGCGCCGGTAGAACGCCTCTTAACGTCAGCAGCCGGCGTGACCGGCGCGGTATTACGCAGCGATGAGGGTCAGGTTCAGGTCAGCGCAAATGCGGTTATTCTCGCCTGCGGCGGCTTCCCCCACGATAAGCAGCGCCTGGCTCAGCATGTCGCCCACGCGGCAAGCGGCTACGGCCACTTCTCGGCCGCCCCGCCGGGCAATGAAGGGGATGGGATCCGCCTGGGAGAGTCGGTCGGCGGCCAGTTTGACGACTCGCTCAGACACGCGATGGCCTGGGCGCCGGTTTCACGCGTCACCCTCGCCAGCGGCCTGCAGCTGCCGTTCCCGCACCTGGTTGAACGTGCTAAGCCGGGGTTTGTCGCCGTACTGCCCAACGGCAGGCGCTTCACCAACGAAGCTGACTCCTATCACGACTTTATTGCCGCCCTGCTGGAAGCCACGCCGCCTGGAGAAACTCCGCAGGCGTGGCTGCTTGCCGACAGCCTGGCGCTGCGCCGCTATGGACTAGGCCAGGCTCGTCCGGCCCCTTTCTCAGCCAGGGCATGGCTGCGCACCGGCTACCTGCAGTCAGGCGAGACGCTGGAGGCGCTGGCAGAAAAATGTGCTATCGATAGCACCCAGTTGAAGGAGACCATCAGCCGCTTTAATACCTTCGCCGCCTGCGGCAGGGACGATGAATTCCAGCGCGGAGCCTCGGCCTATAACCAGGCCCAGGGCGACGCTGCCAATCCTCACCACCCGACCTTAGGCGCGCTGAGCCGTCCCCCTTTCTATGCGGTACGCATCCTGCCGGGTTCACTCGGATCCTTTAGCGGCTTGAAAACCGATGAACAGGCTCGCGTGCTGGACGCACAGCAGCAGCCCATTTCCGGCCTGTACGCCATCGGTAACGATATGTCGAGCGTGATGCGGGGATACTATCCCAGCGGCGGTATTACGCTCGGTCCGGCGATGACCTTTGGTTATCTTGTTGGTAAACATTTGACAGAAAATACAGATAAAACAATGCAGTAAACAACAACTCACCAGGGACGGCCGTCTACATAACAACAACCACCTGCCACTGTACTGGAGTCTTTATGAACATGCGTACCCTGTCACTCGCCGCCCTGACCGTGCTGGATGTTTCGCCGCCGGAACAGGTGCGGATTGCCGCTCAAACCGGCTTTACTCACGTCGGACTGCGGCTACTTCCCGCCACGCCATCCGACCCAAACTACGACATGCTCGGCGATACCGCCACCGTTCGCGAAACCTTAGCGGCGCTTCGCGATACCGGTATTCATGTTTCCGATGTTGAAATTGTTCGCCTGACGCCAGACTTTGCTCTGGATGCGCAGCTGCATCTGTTTATGCAGACCGCCGAGCGCCTGGGGGCAAAACAGGTGCTGGTCGCCGGCAACGATAGCCATCTGAACCGCAGCGCGGAGAGCCTCGCGGCGCTGGCGCAGGCGGGTAAAGAGTATGGCTTAACGATGAATCTCGAACCCATGCCCTGGACCTGCCTGCGTACTATTGCCGACGCCCGCAGCGTGATTGACGCCAGCGGCAGATCGGATGTAGGTATTCTGATCGACGCTATCCATTTCTGGCGAGCAGGCGAATCGCTCGAGACGCTCTCCAGCCTTCCGCACCATTACCTGAACTATATGCAGCTGTGTGACGCTCCGGCAGCACTCCCGAACAATGAGCAGGAGCTTATCCATCAGGCCCGCGCCGCGCGTAACGTTCCCGGCGAGGGCGGCCTCGATCTATCGGGCCTGATGGCCGCCCTTCCCGCGACGCTCGCCGTCTCGCTCGAGGTGCCGTTAAGCGGTGAGCGGGGCGCCTTACCCGCACTTGAGCGCGCGCAGCTGCTGTTCAATGCCGCGCAGTCCTATCTGCAGCCATCCGTCTGAGGGACGCGCTATGACACAGACTCAACGCCTGGATGTCAGAGAGTTAATTAACCATAACCCCTTAAGCCGCTATCAGAAGCTGGTGGTTTTCTTAGGTTTCTGCGTGATCGCGCTGGATGGTTTTGATATCGCGATTATGGGTTTTATCGCCCCTACCTTGAAGCAGGAGTGGGGAGTCACCAACCATGAGCTCGGCTTTGTCATTAGCGCCGCGCTGATTGGTCTGGCGCTGGGCGCTATTTTTTCCGGCCCGCTTGCCGACTGGCTGGGGCGGAAAAAAATCATCGTTAACAGCGTCTTCTTCTTTGGCTTCTGGACCATCGCTACCGCATTTTCGCAAAATATCGATCAGATGATCTTCTTCCGCTTTATGACCGGGCTCGGGCTGGGGGCTGCGATGCCGAATATGGGTACTCTGGTCTCAGAATATGCGCCGGAGCGGCGGCGATCGTTCATTATTACGATTATCTTTTGCGGCTTCACCTTCGGCGCGGCGGCGGGAGGATTTTCCGCCTCGTGGTTGATTCCACGCTTTGGCTGGCACTCCTTAATGGCCTTAGGCGGCGTGCTGCCTATTTTGTTTGCGCCGGTGCTTATCTGGAAGCTGCCGGAATCGGTGCGTTTTCTGGTGATTAAGGGCGCTCCTGCCGCGCGGGTCCGCACGATTTTGCGGCGGCTTTATCCCGGGCAAATCGCCGATGACGCGGAGTTTACCCTGCCAGCGCAGCCCGTCAGCGGCAGCGCAATGCGCATCGTGCTCTCCCGCCGGTATCGCTTCGGCTCGCTGATGCTGTGGCTGGTCTATTTTATGGGACTCTTTCTGGTCTATCTGCTGGGTAGCTGGCTGCCGACGCTGGTTAAAGAGGTCGGCATGACGGTAAGCCAGGCGGCAATAATGACCGCCATCTATCAGGCCGGCGGGACCCTCGGCTCGCTGTTTGCCGGCTGGCTGATGGACCGCATTAACCCGCACCGTGCGCTGGCGGTTATTTTTGCCGTTGGCGGATTGTTTACCATGGCAATGGGCTATGCCGCGGCCAGCTTTACTCTTCTGTGCCTGCTGGCCTTTATTAGCGGGGCCTGTCTGAACGGCGGCAATACCGGAATGAACGCGCTCTCTGCGCGTTTTTATCCGACCCAGGCGCGGGCTACCGGCTCCAGCTGGATGCACGGCATCGGCCGCGTCGGGGCTATTATCAGCGCCTTTGCCGGTGCCGAAATGATGGCGCTAAACCTCAGCTTTGAAAGCGTCTTTTTGATCCTCGGTATTCCGGCGGCCCTGACCGTGGCTGGACTGATTGCCAAAGAGCTGTTTGCCGATTCTCCCCACGCCGACGATAGCGCATCACCCGCAGCAGCCGGGAGCGCATCGTGAATAAAACAGCTACGCCCGCTATTGCCGTCGGAGCCGCTGCCTCCTGGCATACTGCGGCCCCCCATCAGCCCGCCATGCGTACGGTCTGAGAAGCAGGCGGTGCGGCAGCAAGCCGCACCGCCTTACGTAACACCTCACACTCTCTCCTGTCCGTATCTCCCCGGAGTGCGGCCATTTTTCGATCGCCCTCGCACAAACGAAAAATAAATTTCAAACTAACAATAAAATGAAATAAATAATTCCATAATGTGGATGCCGAAATATGCCCCGTCGACGGCGCAAGCGGCAGGAATCACTCAACGTCCCCTCTGACACCCGTGTTTTTGAAAGGAGAGCTCCATGTTAAACGGCATGAAACCCCTGCCCCGTTCCCTGCGCTGGGGGATGGTCGGCGGCGGCGGCACCAGCCAGATTGGCTACAGCCACCGCTCTGCGGCGCTGCGCGACGACGTCTTTACCCTGCTGGCGGGCGCGCTCGATATCGATGCCGAACGCGGACGCCGGTTTGGCCAGCAGCTCGGCGTCGCGCCAGAGCGCTGCTACGCCGATTATCAAACCCTGTTCCGCGAGGAGGCGCTGCGTCCCGATGGCGTCGAGGTGGTGTCGGTCACCACGCCAAACAATACCCACTTTGCGATCGCCAAAGCCGCATTGGAAGCCGGGCTGCACGTTATCTGCGAAAAACCGCTGTGCTTCACCGCCGCCGAAGCCAACGAGCTGCTGGCGCTGAGCCGACGGCAGAACAAAATCGTCGGCGTCACCTACGGCTATGCCGGATATCAGATGGTCCAGCAGGCGCGGCAGATGATCGCCGAAGGGCTGCTCGGCCAGATTCGGGTGATCACCATGCAGTTCGCCCACGGTTTTCATAACGAGGCGGTCGAGCTGCAGGCGGAATCGACCCGCTGGCGGGTGACGCCGGAGTACGCGGGCCCGAGCTACGTGCTGGGCGATCTCGCAACGCATCCGCTGTTTATCGCCGAAACCATGGTGCCGCAGATCAGCATTAAGCGCCTGATGTGCGCCCGCCAGAGCTTCGTTAAGTCCAGGGCGCCGCTGGAAGATAACGCCTTCGTGCTGATGGAGTACGACAACGGTGCGGTCGGTTCGATGTGGACCAGCGCAGTCAACAGCGGCGCCATGCATTCGCAAAAGGTGCGCGTGGTCGGTGAAAAAGCCAGTATCGAATGGTGGGATGAGCGCCCCAACCAGCTCAGCTACGAGGTGCAGGGCGAACCGGCACGGATCCTTGAGCGCGGAATGCCCTACCTCAGCCGTGAGGCGCTGGCGGACGATCGCATCGGCGGCGGCCATCCTGAGGGTCTGTTCGAAGCCTGGGCAAACCTCTACCGCCGCTTCGCTATTGCCATGGATGCGACGGATCGCGGCGATGCCGAGCTGCTGGCAGACTTCTGGTACCCGAACGTCGAGGCCGGCCTGCACGGCGTCTACTGGGTTGAACAATGCGTGAAATCCGCCGACGCCGGCGGCCAGTGGGTTGACTTTAATTTACAATAAATGCTGCATCCCGGTGGGGCTTCCTCCACCGGTTTCTTTATTTCTACCGCACTTACCTCGCCGCGCAACAGACCGGTAATATCTGTTAAACAAACATTTATTTACGCTTCCGGCTCCCCCCACTACACTAGGCGCAGTTTTTAGATTGAGGTGGTAATGAACGATAACAAAATGACGCCAGGCGAACTGCGCGCGACCTGGGGTTTGGGAACCGTATTCTCGCTGCGTATGCTCGGCATGTTTATGGTTCTGCCGGTTCTCACCACCTACGGTATGGCATTACAGGGCGCCAGCGAGGCGCTTATCGGTCTGGCGATTGGTATTTATGGACTGGCCCAGGCCCTGTTTCAGATCCCGTTCGGCCTGCTTTCCGACCGTATCGGCCGCAAGCCGCTGATCGTAGGCGGCCTACTGATCTTCGTTATTGGCAGCGTTATCGCCGCGCTCAGCGACTCCATCTGGGGCATTATTCTCGGCCGGGCGCTGCAGGGCTCCGGGGCGATTGCCGCCGCGGTCATGGCGCTCCTTTCCGATTTAACCCGCGAGCAGAACCGCACCAAAGCGATGGCCTTTATTGGCGTCAGCTTCGGCGTCACCTTTGCTATCGCCATGGTGCTGGGGCCGATAGTCACCCACCAGCTGGGCCTGCACGCCCTGTTCTGGATGATCGCCGGACTGGCGTCAATGGGCATTCTGCTCACCCTGTGGGTGGTGCCCAACAGCCATAATCACGTGCTGAACCGCGAATCAGGCATGGTAAAAGGCTGCTTTAGCAAAGTGCTCGCCGAGCCAAAGCTGCTGAAGCTCAATTTCGGCATTATGTGCCTGCACATCATGCTGATGTCGACATTCGTCGCCCTTCCCGGCCAGCTGGAAGCCGCAGGCTTCCCCGCCGCTGAGCACTGGAAGATTTATCTGGTGACCATGCTTATCTCTTTTGTCTCGGTCGTGCCGTTTATCATCTATGCCGAAGTGAAGCGCAAGATGAAGCAGGTCTTCGTGTTCTGCGTTGCGCTGCTGCTGGTCGCCGAAATCGTCCTGTGGGGCGCGGGCGGATACTTCTGGGAGCTGGTCGCGGGGGTTCAGCTGTTCTTCCTCGCCTTTAACCTGCTGGAAGCGCTGCTGCCGTCGTTGATTAGCAAAGAGTCGCCGGCCGGGTATAAAGGCACCGCGATGGGCATCTACTCCACCAGCCAGTTTCTCGGCGTGGCGATCGGCGGCGCGCTCGGCGGCTGGGTTGACGGCTTCTTCGATTCGCAGACCGTGTTCCTGCTCGGCGCGCTGCTGGCGATGCTGTGGCTGCTGGTTGCCGGAACGATGAGCGAGCCGCCGTACGTCAGCAGCCTGAGAATTGAAATCCCGGGTGAGGTGGCCGTAGATGATTCGCTGCAGACGCGTCTGCTGGCCCTCGACGGGGTGAAGCAGGCGCTGGTGGTTGCCGAAGAGCGTTCGGTCTACGTCAAAATCGACAGCAAGCTGACCAATCGCTTCGAGGTTGAGCAGGCGATAAAAGGCAGTTAAAAAAAGCGGGGATAACCCGCTTTTTTATTAGTCGCGGAAGTTCTTGAACTGGAACGGCTGGCCTAAATCGCCGCCGCGCACCAGCGCCATTACCGCCTGCAGATCGTCACGCGCCTTGCCGGTCACGCGGATCTCTTCGCCCTGAATCTGCGCCTGCACCTTCAGCTTGCTGTCTTTGATGAGCTTAACGATTTTTTTCTGCATCGTGCTCTCAATGCCCTGCTTCAGTTTGGCATCCACAAACCAGGTTTTACCGCTGTGCACGAACTCTTCCGGCACCTCGAGAGAGCTGCCCTCAATGCCGCGTTTCAGCAGCTTAGCGCGCAGAATATCCAGCAGCTGGTTAATCTGGAAATCAGACTCGCTGAGAACCTTGATGGTCTCATTTTTTTCGTTCAGCTCAAAACTGGCTTCCACATTACGAAAATCAAAACGCGATTCAACTTCACGGGTCGCATTCTCTACGGCGTTTCGAACTTCCTGAAGATCGACTTCAGAGACAATATCGAAAGATGGCATCTTTTCCTCTCCTTTCGTTTCTTTTGCGTTGCATAATACCTGCAACACGGCATAACTCAACTGGTTATCCCGCAAGCATAGCTAACGGCGCTATGCTCCAGGTTTTTCCAGCCGCGACGGCATTGGCTGCAGCAGGAAGGACAACGAGTATATACTTTAGTTATGAGTGCCTGGGATTGTCGCAGGTGAGGAGGATTAATGAAGGTAACCGTACTCGGATGCGGTGCGCTTGGGCAGCTATGGCTGACCGCGCTGTGTAAACATGGACACGAAGTCCAGGGGTGGTTGCGCGTCCCACAGCCTTTCTGCAGCGTCAATCTGGTCGAGAGTGACGGCAGCATTTTCAACGAATCGTTAACCGCTAACGATCCCGATTTTCTCGCCAGCAGCGACCTGCTGCTGGTTACCCTGAAGGCCTGGCAGGTCTCTACGGCGGTAAAGAACCTCGCCGAGCGCCTGCCCGCCTCCTCCCCGATACTGCTTATCCATAACGGAATGGGCACCGTCGACGAGCTCAAAGGCGTCACCCAGCCCCTGCTGCTGGCGTCAACCACCCAGGCCGCGCGGCGCGACGGCAACGTTATCGTTCACGTCGCTAACGGGACCACCCATATTGGCCCGGCGAAAGGCTATCCGCAGGACTACAGCGCGCTTGCCGATACGCTGCAAAACGTCCTGCCCGACGTGGCCTGGCACAATAATATCCAGCCGGCGCTATGGAGCAAGCTGGCGGTCAACTGCGTGATTAATCCCCTGACGGCGCTACGAAACTGTAAAAACGGCGATCTGCGCGACGCGGCGGGGGAAGTAGAGACTATCTGCCGGGAAGTTGCCGCGGTGATGGAGCGCGAAGGCATACATACATCGCCGGAAAACCTGCTATTTTATGTCCATCAGGTAATTGAAAGTACGGCAGAAAATATCTCTTCGATGTTGCAGGATATCCGCGCTCAGCGTCATACGGAAATCGACTATATCACCGGTTTTCTGCTCAAGCGCGCCCGCGCCCACGGCCTTGCCGTACCGGAAAACGCCCGCATGTTTGAACTGGTCAAGCGTAAGGAGAATGAATATGAGCGCGTCGGCACTGATTTGCCTCGCCCCTGGTAGCGAAGAGACGGAAGCGGTCACCGCTATCGATTTATTAGTACGCGGCGGCGTGCAGGTCACCACCGCCAGCGTCGCCGGCGACGGCAGCCTGACCGTTGTCTGCTCGCGCGGCGTTAAGCTGCTGGCCGATGCGCCGCTGGTCGAGGTTGCCGACGGCGACTATGACATTATCGTTCTGCCCGGCGGCATCAAGGGCGCGGAATACTTCCGCGATAGCCCGCTGCTGGTCGAAACGGTCCGCCAGTTTCATCTCTCCGGGCGGATCGTCGCCGCCATCTGCGCCGCTGCCGCCACGGTGCTGGTCCCGCACAACCTTTTCCCCATCGGCAACATGACCGGCTTTCCGGCTCTGAAGGCGCAAATCCCCGTCGGGCAGTGGCAGGATAAGCGCGTCGTCTGGGATCCGCGGGTTAACCTGCTCACCAGCCAGGGGCCGGGAACGGCGATTGATTTTGCGCTCAAGATGATCGATCTGCTGGTCAGTCGTGAGAAGGCGCACGAGGTCGCTTCACAGCTGATAATACCGGCGGGAATATATAACTTCTACGAAGCCTGATCCGCGACGGGTCAGGCTCGGTCGCCCGGATAAGGCATCGCTGCCGCTATCCGGGACTTCCCCCGCTCGCGCCGGGCGAGGTGACCGTCACGCTTCGCGGGCTACGGGCGATAGACCTTCACGTTCTCAAAGCCCTGCTCGCGCAGGTAGAGCGCCTGCAGGCGGCTCATTACGCCACGCTCGCACCACAGCAGCCAGGTTTTGCTCTGGTCGAGGTTGCCGAACTGGGTGCTCAGCTTGTAGAACGGCAGCGAAACCACGTCGACGCCTTCCACCTTCAGCGGTTTCTCATCCTGCTCGTCAACCGAGCGAATATCCAGGATCACGTCGTTGGGGCCAAAACCGCTGACGGTTTCAACTTCAACCACTTCCTGCTGAGTCTGCTGGGCGATATCGCGAATATCGACGTTATTGGCTTCCGCCACCACCTTCTCAAGGATGCTGAAATCGAAGTTCTGCTCTTCCGCTTCGATCTTCGCCTTCACCGCCTTCACGGTCGGGCTCTTCGAGATCACGCCGCAGTATTCCGGCATGGTGCGGGCAAAATCTTCGGTACCGATTTCGCGCGCCAGGTTGATGATGTGCTCTTTATCGTGAGAGATGAGCGGACGCAGAATCAGCGTATCGGAGACGTTATCGATCAGCCGCAGGTTGGTCAGCGTCTGGCTGGATACCTGGCCTAACGCTTCGCCGGTCACCAGCGCCTGCACGCCGTAGCGCTCGGCTACCTGAGAGGCCGCGCGAACCATCATGCGCTTGAGCACGACGCCCATCTGGCCATCGTCAACTTTTTCGAGGATCTCACCGACTACCGGCTCGAAGTTAATCGCCACAAAACGCACGCGGTGGGAGCTGCCAAAGCGGTTCCACAGGTAGTGCGCAACCTGACGAACGCCGATTTCGTGCGCCGCGCCGCCGAGGTTAAAGAAGCAGTAGTGTACGCGACAGCCGCGACGCATCAGCATGTAGCTGGAAACGCCGGAGTCGAAGCCGCCGGAAATCAGCGACAGCACGTCTTCCTGGGTGCCGATAGGGAAACCGCCGATGCCTTCATAGCGCCCTTTCACCAGCAGCAGGCGATCGTTTTCGATCTCCAGATTAACGGTGATATCCGGGTTGGTCAGCTTAACGCGGGCGGTCTCGATATGCTGGTTGAGGCCGCCGCCGACGTAGCGTTCCACTTCGATAGAGGTAAACTCATGCTTACCGCGACGCTTCACGCGCACGCAGAAGGTTTTGCCTTCCAGCGTCTCGCGCCACAGCGGCAGCGTTTGCTCGAAAATATCGTGCAGCGAAGTGAAGGGGACGTCTTCGACTTCGAGAATATGGTGAATACCGGGAATTCGGGTCAGCGCATCGCGAATAGCCGGACGCTGATTTTCGTCTTTCGCGCGAACTTCGATATGATCCCAATGACGAACGACGGCGAGCGTCTCATCATAGTTTTTGAGAACGTTACGAATGTTCCCGGTTAAGATTTTAATGAAGCGCAATCGCACAGATTGGCTTTTGATGGTGATTTCCGGGAACAATTTAATGATAAACTTCATGGCGACAATAGTTCGTTGGCAAGCCCGACAGGGCTTTAAGCAAAAGATGTACTGCAGTGCACCGCGGTGCCTGCATCCAGGGCGCGGAGTATACCACTAATGGAAGCTTTTCACCCGGCATTGCGTGTTTTACGCTAAATCATCTGCCGCCGCCGGAACGACAGGTTCGCCGGGAGACCGTCAGGCTTAGGCCAGGATCGCTTGCCGGATAAGGCGCATATTTGCTTAACCACGTGACTTCGTTACCATACTGCTGTCGCGACATAACAAGAGTCTAAATTCACTATGCCAAAGAAAAATGAGGCCCCGGCCAGCTTTGAAACCGCCCTGAGCGAGCTGGAGCAGATCGTCAATCGTCTGGAAAGCGGCGCTCTGCCGTTAGAAGAAGCGCTCGGTGAGTTTGAGCGCGGCGTGCAGCTGGCGCGTCAGGGACAGGCAAAGCTGCAACAGGCCGAGCAGCGCGTACAAATTCTGCTGGCAGAGAGCGAAGATACGCCGCTGACGCCTTTTACACCGGACGCTGAATAGATGGATTTCCCGCAACAGCTTCAGGCCTGCGTTGAGCAGGCCAACGACGCGCTGCGCCGTTTTCTTGCGCCGCTGCCGTTTCAGAACACTCCGCTGGTTGAAGCCATGCAGTACGGCGCATTATTAGGCGGCAAGCGCCTGCGCCCCTTCCTGGTATACGCCACCGGCGACATGTTTGGCGTCAGCCGTGCAACCCTGGACGCGCCGGCCGCGGCCGTTGAATGCATCCACGCCTATTCGCTGATGCATGACGATCTGCCGGCCATGGACGATGACGATCTGCGTCGCGGTCTGCCTACCTGCCATATTAAATTTGGCGAAGCCAACGCAATTCTTGCCGGAGATGCCCTACAAACGCTGGCGTTTTCTATACTAAGTGATGCGGCGATGCCGGAAGTACCGGATCGCGACCGGCTGGCGATGGTTTCCGAGCTGGCTCAGGCCAGCGGCGTTGCCGGGATGTGCGGTGGTCAGGCGCTGGATCTCGAAGCCGAAGGCCAGCAGGTTGACCTTGAGGCGCTCAAGCGCATTCATCGCCATAAGACCGGGGCGCTGATTCGCGCGGCGGTACGCATGGGCGCCCTGAGCGCCGGCGAACGCGGCCGTGCGGCGCTGCCGGCGCTCGATCGCTATGCGGAAAATATCGGTCTCGCCTTCCAGGTCCAGGATGACATTCTTGACGTGGTAGGGGATACTGCGACCCTTGGCAAACGTCAGGGAGCCGATCAGCAGCTGGGCAAAAGTACCTACCCCGCGCTTCTGGGTCTTGAGCAAGCCCGAAACAAAGCGCACGGCCTGATTGAAGACGCCCGCCAGTCGCTAAATGAGCTGGCCGCGCAATCTCTGGATACCACGGCACTGGAAGCGCTCGCGAATTACATAATTCAGCGTGATAAATAAACAATAAATGAGTCTCTGATGAGTTTTGATATTGCCAAATACCCGACCCTGGCGCTGGTAGATTCCACCCAGGAGCTGCGTTTGTTGCCGAAAGATAGCCTGCCGAAGCTGTGCGACGAACTTCGGCGCTATCTGCTGGACAGCGTCAGCCGTTCCAGCGGGCATTTTGCCTCCGGCCTCGGCACGGTTGAACTGACCGTGGCGCTTCACTACGTCTATAACACCCCTTTCGACCGCCTGATTTGGGACGTTGGCCACCAGGCCTACCCGCATAAAATTCTGACCGGCCGCCGTGACAAAATCGGCACTATTCGGCAGAAAGGCGGCCTGCATCCGTTCCCGTGGCGCGGCGAAAGCGAATATGACGTGCTGAGCGTCGGACACTCATCGACCTCCATTTCTGCGGGCATTGGCGTCGCCATTGCCGCCGCGAAGGAAAACAAGCAGCGGCGCGCGGTCTGCGTCATTGGCGACGGGGCGATCACCGCCGGGATGGCGTTTGAGGCCATGAACCACGCGGGCGATATCAAACCCGACCTGCTGGTGGTGCTCAACGACAATGAAATGTCGATTTCTGAGAACGTCGGCGCACTGAATAATCATCTCGCGCAGCTGCTTTCCGGAAAGCTGTACTCGACCCTGCGCGAAGGCGGCAAGAAGGTCTTCTCAGGCGTTCCGCCGATTAAAGAGCTGCTCAAACGCACCGAAGAACATATCAAAGGCATGGTGGTTCCCGGGACTCTGTTTGAAGAGCTGGGCTTTAACTACATCGGACCGGTGGACGGTCACGACGTGCTCGGGCTGGTCAATACGCTGAAGAACATGCGCGATCTGAAAGGGCCGCAGTTCCTGCATATTATGACCAAAAAAGGCCGCGGCTATGAGCCGGCGGAAAAAGACCCGATCACCTTCCACGCGGTGCCGAAATTTGACCATACCAGCGGGGTGCTGCCAAAAAGCAGCGGCGGCCTGCCCTCTTATTCGAAAATTTTCGGCGACTGGCTGTGCGAAACTGCGGCGAAAGACAGCAAGCTGATGGCCGTGACGCCGGCCATGCGCGAAGGCTCGGGGATGGTCGAATTTTCGAAAAAATTCCCTGACCAGTATTTCGATGTGGCTATCGCCGAGCAGCACGCGGTGACCTTTGCCGCCGGGCTGGCTATCGGTGACTATAAGCCGGTGGTGGCCATTTACTCCACCTTCCTGCAGCGCGCCTACGATCAGGTGATTCACGACGTCGCTATCCAGAAGCTGCCGGTGCTGTTTGCCATCGACCGGGCCGGCATCGTCGGCGCCGACGGACAGACGCACCAGGGGGCCTTCGATCTCTCCTTCCTGCGCTGTATTCCGGAGATGGTCATCATGACGCCGAGCGACGAGAACGAATGTCGCCAGATGCTGTATACCGGCTATCACTACGGCGACGGCCCAAGCGCGGTGCGCTATCCGCGTGGAACCGGTACCGGCGCAACGCTGGAGCCGCTGGCCTCGCTGCCGATCGGCAAGGGCGTGGTGAAGCGCGAAGGCGAGAAAATTGCGATCCTTAACTTCGGCACCATGCTGAAGGAAGCCGCTCAGGTGGCGGACAAGCTCAACGCCACCCTGGTGGATATGCGCTTTGTGAAACCGCTTGATAACGCGCTGATTTTGCAGCTGGCCGCCGGGCATGAGGCGCTGGTCACGCTGGAAGAGAACGCGATCATGGGCGGCGCGGGCAGCGGCGTTAATGAACTGCTGATGGCGCATCGCCGCGCGGTGCCGGTGCTGAATATCGGTCTGCCGGACTTCTTTATTCCCCAGGGAACCCAGGAAGAAGTTCACGTCGACCTCGGTCTCGATGCCGCCGGTATCGAAGCCAAAATCAACGCCTGGCTGGCCTGATCCCTCCCCGATAGCGCTCCTGCTATGCTTAAAGGAATTCCATTAAGCAAAGAGCAGGAGCGCAGCTATGCAATATATCACCCCAGAAGCGACCGACCTCCGGGTTTCCCGACTTTGCCTTGGCTGCATGACCTTCGGCGAGCCGGATCGGGGCAAACACGCCTGGACGCTACCGGAAGAGAGCAGCCGCCCGCTGATCCAGCGCGCTCTGGAAGGCGGCATCAACTTTTTTGATACCGCCAACAGCTACTCCGAAGGCAGCAGCGAAGAGATCGTTGGCCGCGCCCTGCGCGACTTTGCCCGCCGCGACGAAGTGGTGGTCGCCACCAAGGTTTATCACCAGGTGGGCGATCTGCCGGAAGGCCTCTCCCGCGCGCAGATCCTGCGCTCTATCGACGACAGCCTGCGGCGCCTGGGCATGGAGTATGTTGATCTGCTGCAAATCCACCGCTGGGATTACACCACGCCGATTGAAGAGACCCTCGAAGCGTTGAACGAGGTGGTTAAGGCGGGTAAGGCGCGCTATATCGGCGCCTCGTCGATGCATGCCCGTCAGTTTGCCCAGGCCCTGGAGCTGCAGGAGCGTCACGGCTGGGCGCGCTTCGTCACCATGCAGGATCATTACAACCTGATCTACCGCGAAGAAGAGAACGAGATGCTGCCGCTGTGCAACCGCGCGGGGGTCTCGGTCATCCCCTGGAGCCCGCTGGCGCGCGGCCGTCTCACCCGCCCGTGGGGAGAAACCACCGCGCGGCTGGTCTCCGATGAGTTTGGCCAGTCGCTGTATAGCGCCAGCGATAGCAACGATGAGCTGATCGCGGCGAATCTCGCGGAGGTGGCGGAGGAGCTGGGCGTCGGACGGGCGCAGGTGGCGCTGTCGTGGCTGCTGAGCAAGCCCGGCGTCGCCGCGCCGATTATCGGCGCCTCGCGTCAGGATCAGCTGGATGAGCTGCTGAACGCCGTCGATTTAACCCTGACGCCGGAGCAGATAGAAAAGCTGGAAGCGCCGTACAGGCCGCATCCGGTGGTCGGATTCAAATAGCCCGCCGACGGCGTTAAGCCAGAACCCCGGCAGGCATCGCGCCGCCGGGGTTCTGCCGTCAGATAAGGCCGATCGGCCAGTGATGGCCTATGACGTAGAGCACGCCCGCCGAAATCACGCCGGCGACGATATCATCGACCATGATCCCCATTCCGCCGTGAATATTACGGTCAAACCAGCGAATCGGCCACGGCTTCCACATATCGAAAATGCGGAAAATGACGAATCCGGCAGCTACCCACTGCCAGTCGAGCGTCGGCAGCGCCATCAGGGTTATCCACATCCCGACAAACTCATCCCAGACGATGCTGCCGTGATCGTGAGTGCCCATATCTTTGGCCGTGCGGTGGCAGATATAGACCCCAATACAGATGCTCATCATCACCACCAGCGAATAGATCTGCCAGGGCAAAAACGTCATCAGGTACCAAAACGGAATCGACGCCAGCGACCCCATGGTCCCGGGGACGATGGGGCTTAGCCCGCTACCGAATCCGGTCGCCAGCAGATGCCAGGGGTTAAGCAGGTTCAGCCGACTTTTTGCACTATCTTTACTGCGTACCAAAATGATCGTACCCCTTTAAATCAAGCTTCACCGCCTTACCTGCCTGCAAAAACTGCAGGCCGTCGGCTTCGGCGCAAACCTGCCCGATGCAGGTAAATCGCGCCCCGAGCTGGCCGATTGCCACATCGAGCGCGCCGCGATTGAGCTCCGGTACGGTAAAGCACAGCTCATAATCTTCGCCGCCGGCAAGCGCCCAGCGCAGGGCCATCTCCGGCTCAACCTGACGCTGCATCGCCTCGGATAGCGGCATCGCGTCAAGGTCGATGCGCGCCCCGCAGCCGCTGGCTTTGAGGATATGGCCCAGATCGGAGACCAGGCCGTCGGAGAGGTCGATAGCCGAGCTCGCCAGATCGCGCAGCGCCTGGCCCTGCAGCACGCGCGGCATCGGGCGCAGATGGCGCGCCAGCAGATAGTCGGCGTCGGCGGCGTCACCCACCGCCAGCCGCTCCTGCAGTATTGCCAGCCCCGCGGCGCTGTCGCCGGGCGTACCGGTCACATAAATCCAGTCGCCGGGCTTCGCCCCGGAGCGCTTCAGGGCGCGTCCCGGCGGCACAAAGCCGTGGATACCCAGCGTCATCGACAGCGGGCCGCGGGTGGTATCACCGCCGATCAGCTGCATGTCGTAATAGTTGAGCAGCATAAACAGGCTATCGCTGAAGGACTCCAGCCACGCCTCGTCCACCTCCGGCAGCGTCAGCGCCAGCGTTAGCCACGCCGGCTCCGCGCCCATCGCCGCGAGGTCGCTCAGATTAACGGCCAGCGCTTTATAGGCCAGATCGGCAGGATCGATATCAGGTAAGAAATGGTTGCCCGCCACCAGGGTGTCGGTGCTGATTGCCAGCGTTTTTTTCTCGGGAATGTTCAGGAGTGCGCAGTCGTCGCCAATGCCGGTTTCCACATCGAGACGCATGCTTTTTACGCGATCAAAATAACGGGCAATCAGGGAGAATTCGCCGCATGCCATACGTTATGCCTCAGCAAAAGAAAAAAATGAGAGCCTACCGAAATAGGCTCTAAGGCCGGGTTCACGAGGATGAGTCCTGCAAAGCCCGACCTGGAGTTTACTTTTTGTTGGGACGAATTGCCGGAGCTGCTTTATCCAGCACGCCGTTGACAAACTTATGACTATCTTCAGCGCCGAAGGTTTTCGCCAGCTCAATGGCTTCATTGATGGCGACTTTGTACGGCACATCGTCACGTTTTGACAGTTCGAACAGCGCGATACGCAGTACCGCCTTCTCAACCTGGCCCAGCTCTTCAAGCAGGCGGGACAGGTACGGCTTCATCAGGCCGTCGAGGTATGCGCTGTTAGTCGCCACTCCGGACAGCAGTTCGCGAAAATACGGAACGTCGACATCTTTAACGTCCTGTTCCGCCAGGAACTGGTATTCAACATCAGAGATGTCGTTTTTCGACAACTGCCAGGAGTAAAGCGCCTGGACAGCACACTCACGGGCGCGGCGACGAGCAGCAGGTTTCACGGAATTCCCCTTACAAAAAAATTCAGGCCTTGATGGCTTTCAATACGTTAATCATTTCCAGCGCGGTCAGCGCAGCTTCTGCGCCCTTGTTACCGGCTTTGGTGCCAGCGCGTTCGATGGCTTGCTCAATGCTTTCGGTGGTCAGAACACCAAAGGCTACCGGAACCTCGCTTTCCTGGGCGACGTGCGCCAGGCCATTGCTTGCTCCGCCAGCCACATATTCAAAGTGCGCGGTACCGCCACGGATCACCGTACCCAGCGCAATTATCGCGTCATATTTACCGGTTTTTGCCAGTGCGCCAGCCGCCAGCGGCAGCTCATACGCGCCTGGAACCCAAACAACGGTAATATTGTCATCTTTTACCTGACCGATGCGCTTCAGGGCGTCGATAGCACCTTCCAGCAGGCTGTCATTGATAAAGTTGTTGAAACGCGCAATGGTGATGGCGACGCGAGCGTCCGGGGTAGCAACGTTAGCTTCAATAATGTTCATACTCTTCCTTCGGGTTCATTTGGCCCCGCAAGGGGGGCGGATTCTACCATAATATTTTATACACTTCATCCTGCAAACTGCACTGACGTGAGCTGCGGCTGACCCGGCCTCTCTTCAGGCTGCGTCCCTCGCTGACCGTCTCGTCGCATTCTGAATAATCAGGCGTAGCGGCACGGTTTCCCCGTCTGGCAGGGCGATCATGCGCTGACTAAATGCAGGCAAACGTCCGGGCCTACATGACGTATCTCGTTGAATTTGAAATGGGGAGCGTCGGCCAGCTTCTCAAGCCCCGGCAGCGCGCAGAGTCCGCGCGCGTCGCTTCCTAACAGTTTAGGCGCAATGTAGAGGATAAGCTCGTCCACCAGCCCCGCCTGCAGCAGCGCGCCGGCCAGAGCAGGACCGGCCTCCACCCAGATGCTGTTAACCTGCTGCTTGCCCAGCTGCATCATCAGCACCACCAGATCGAGATGGCCTTTATGCTCCGGAACCTGCAGAGTGCGCACGTTCTCAGGCCACTCGCGGGAGTCCTGACGGGTGCGGGCAAACAGCGTTTCTCCCGCCTGCTGCACGATGCGGTGCTGCGGCGTCACGCGGTTTTGGCTGTCGATGACAATACGCAGCGGCTGGCGCAGATTCTCCTGCGGATAGCGTGCCTGAATATCAGGGCTGAGCTCGTCCCAGCGCACGGTCAGCGCCGGATCGTCCGCGAGGACGGTGGCGCTGCTGGTGAGTATCGCGTGGCTTTGCGCGCGCAGGCGCTGCACGTCGCGTCGCGCCTGCGGGGAGGTGACCCACTGGCTTTCGCCGCTGGCCATTGCCGTGCGGCCGTCAAGCGAGGCGCCCATTTTTAGCTGAATATAGGGAAAGCCGGTGCGCATTCGCTTCAGGAAGCCCTTATTCAGCGCTTCGGCCTCGCCCATCATCAGGCCGTGGCTGACGTCGATACCTTCCTGCTGCAGGCGATACAGACCGCGCCCGGCGACCTGCGGGTTGGGGTCCTGCATCGCGGCCACCACCCGCACAACGCCTGCGGCAATCAGCGCATCGCAGCACGGCGGCGTGCGTCCGTGATGGCTACAGGGCTCCAGGGTGACGTAGGCGGTGGCGCCTTTGGCCCTTTCACCGGCCATACGCAGCGCGTGCACTTCGGCATGCGGCTCGCCGGCGCGGTAGTGGAAACCTTCGCCAACAATTTCGCCATCTTTAACAATGACGCAGCCGACGTTCGGGTTTGGATGGGTGGTGAAGCGACCGCGCGCGGCGAGCCTGAGCGCGCGTGCCATGTATATTTCGTCATGCATGGCTTAATCCTGTAAGCGGGCGATCTCTTCGCCGAATTCTTTGATGTCTTCAAAACTGCGATAGACGGAAGCGAAGCGGATGTAGGCGACTTTATCGAGCTTCTTTAGTTGCTCCATCACCAGGTTACCGATCATTTTGCTGGGAACTTCGCGTTCACCGGTGCCGCGCAGATGCGTTTTGATGTGGTTGAGCGCCATTTCTACATCGTCGGCGCTGACCGGACGCTTTTCTAACGCTTTGAGCATCCCGCTGCGCAGCTTATCTTCGTTGAAGGGTTCGCGGACGTCGTTGCTTTTTACCACTCGCGGCATCACCAGCTCGGCCACTTCGAAAGTGGTAAAGCGTTCATTGCAGACCAGGCACTGCCGACGACGACGTACAGAAGAGCCCTCCCCCACCAGGCGAGAGTCGATCACTTTAGTATCTACGGCGAAACAGAAAGGGCAGTGCATAGCGCGTCCTGGCATCAAGTTAAACTGGCAGGTAGTTTACCGCGAAGTGACCCGACTACAAAGAAAGAGCTTTTGAGACAAAGGATCTATAGTGCGCTTATGCAAACGATCTACCATTAAGCATCCCTCTGTTAACGGAATCCCGACCATGACAAGACGTTATTTGCAGCTGGCGATTGTGGGTAGCCTTTTTACGCTCAGCGCCTGCGCTCAACAAAGCGAAGTTCGCCAGATGAATCAGAGCGTGAGCACGTTGAGCAAGGAGATGACCCAGCTCAATCAGCAAACGGTGAAAATTACCCAGCAAAACGCCCTTAACGCGAAGTCCAGCAGCGGCGTTTACCTGCTGCCCGGCGCGAAAACCCCGGCGCGGCTGAACAGCCAGATAGGCACCCTGCGGATGTCGCTGCGCGATATCGCTCCCGACGGCGACGGCACCCGCCTGACCCTGCGTATTCAGGGCGAATCAAACGATCCGCTGCCGGCATTTAGCGCAACCGTGGCCTCCGGGCAGATCAGCGGTACCACCGAGAGCTACCGGGAAGTCAACGTCCGCGACCAGCTGATTAGCGCTCCCGCCAGCATTCTGGCACCGAGCGACGTCGATATTCCGCTACGCCTCAGCGGCGTCACGCCGGAACAGCTAGGCTTCGTACGCATCCACGATATTCAGCCCGCAGACGCGCAGTAGACCGCTTCCACCGGGTGTTTCTGACGCCCGGTTTTTCCCGCCTAAAATCCACTTACAACTTTTCACAACAGTTCAGTAAAAATGGGTCTCACTGATGAATTTCAGTGGCATTCTGTCAAGAAATGCATAGAATCGTGAACGCAATCGATTACGTATGTTTTCGATCTGTGAAACAACACGTATTTTTGTGAGCAATGATTTCTATAATAGACGCCACAGAAATACGAAATATTTAGAAACGCTTCGGCAATTTTCTTCACGCCTTTTGGCTCAATTTAAACAGTGGCATCATTATGAAAAAAACATTACTGGCAGCAAGCGCCGTTGTGGCGCTCTCCGCATCTTTCACTGCCGGCGCGGCAGAAAACGACAAACCGCAGTACCTGTCTGATTGGTGGCACCAGAGTGTAAACGTGGTGGGTAGCTACCACACCCGTTTTGGGCCACAAATCCGTAACGATACCTACCTGGAATACGAAGCCTTTGCCAAGAAAGACTGGTTTGATTTCTATGGTTACATGGATGCACCGGTATTCTTCGGCGGTAACACCAACGCGAAAGGTATCTGGAACCACGGTTCCCCGCTGTTTATGGAAATTGAGCCGCGTTTCTCTATCGATAAGCTGACCAATACCGACCTGAGCTTCGGTCCGTTTAAAGAGTGGTATTTCGCTAACAACTACATCTACGACATGGGCCGCAACGCATCCGGTCGTCAGAGCACCTGGTATATGGGCCTCGGTACCGACATCGATACCGGCCTGCCGATGAGCCTCTCCCTCAACGTCTACGCCAAATACCAGTGGCAGAACTACGGCGCATCCAACGAAAACGAGTGGGATGGCTACCGCTTCAAGGTGAAATACTTTGTTCCGCTGACCGACCTGTGGGGCGGCTCGCTGAGCTACATCGGCTTCACCAACTTTGACTGGGGCTCCGATCTGGGCGATGACAACTTCTACGACCAGAACGGCAAACACGCGCGCACCAGCAACTCCATCGCCTCCAGCCACATCCTGGCGCTGAACTACGCGCACTGGCACTACTCGGTAGTGGCGCGTTACTTCCATAACGGCGGTCAGTGGGCTAACGACGCGAAGCTGAACTTTGGTGACGGCGACTTCAACGTTCGCTCTACCGGCTGGGGTGGTTACTTCGTGGTGGGTTACAACTTCTAATCCTGCCTGATGGTCCCCGGCCTCTGCGCCGGGGATATCGATTGACCCGCATTATGACTCACGATCTTCGCACCTCACCTTACGCAGAAAATCACTCAATGAACGGTCGGCCCGCTCGCTGAAAAGACGCCCGGTAGCCGCCACTTCCAGACAGCGGTCGAGGCGAAAGCAGCGGTAATCATCGCGCAGCTCGCACCAGCTCACCAGCAGCCAGCGCTCGCCCCAGAAAAAGAGCCCCAGCGGCAGCACTTCACGCTGCGACACCTTTCCTGCTTCATCGCGATAGTGCAGCGCCAGCACCCGCTGACCAGAAACCGCCCGATGCACCAGATCGAACTGCGTCTTGCTGTAGCCCTGAACGCCAAAGTCCGGCGCAAACAGCCGCGACTGCTCGGCCTTGCGCCGGCTCTCCTCAGGTAAAATCGCCAGCACCTTTTCCTGAGCCGACTCCAGCGCCTGGGACAGCGATTCGCCTCCCCAGGTTTGCAGCAGCCGAATGGCGGCCACCAGCGCTTCCGACTCCTGGGTCGTCAGCATTAGCGGCGGCAAGCTGTAGCCGGCCAGCAGGCGATATCCGCTGCCGGCCTCCCCCTCCACCGGCACGCCGGAGAGCGACAGATCGCGGATATCCCGGTAGACGGTGCGCTCCGATACGCCGAGCCGCTCCGCCAGCAGTCCGGCGGTGGTCAGCCTTCTCCCCCGCAGGATCTGCACGATTTGAAAAAGGCGGTCGGCGCGTCGGCTCATTCTCTCTTCTCTTACTGTTTAGGGCCTGTCCCGCAGGCGTCTTTGAGCATTAACGGGACAGGTTCTTCGGTTGATGCAGGCCAATCCGATTACCTTCGCTGTCAATAAACAGCGCGATGGTGCCAATATCCTTCGACAGCTCAAGCGGGCCAAAGACGCAGCGCCCGCCGGCGGAGCTTACGCGGTCGAGCGTCGCGGCCAGATTGTCAGTATGCAGATAGATAATACATCCCTGATCGGCAGGTTTAACCCCGTCAAATTTTGCCAGCGCGCCGCCGGGAGCCGGATCCTGGTACGGGAACACGGCCATTTCAGCGCTATCCATATTTTCCCGACGCAGCGTCACCTGCAGCACCGGCTCGTAAAACGCCACCGCACGATCCATATCGGCGACCGGAATTTCAAACCAGTTAATTACGTTGTTCATACATCCTCCTGTCCATTGTTTGGCTTCAGGAGAAGTCTACGACAGGGCTACTGACAGCGTAGTGTCAGTAGCGATTAGCTTCCCTGCCGTACAGCGCCTCTTCGCTACCCGGAGCCTGTACGGCTTTGCGCAGGCGCAGGGCCGGGCGTGCCGGAGGGTCGGTTGGGGAGTGCGAAGCGGGTTGCGACGGCCGCGGGCGTTACTCCCTGTCATCACATGCGGATAATGAAGAGTAGCCAAAACTGGCGACGCTGTAATAAAAAAATCCCGGCCTTGCGGCCGGGATTGCGTTATCAGAACGGGACTGCCTTACGGCAGAATTGACGGCTGATCCGCCCCTTCTTTCTCCACTTTCTGCTGCAGCATATGCTCGCGCTTCATGCCCAGCTTCAGCGCCAGTGCGGACGCCACGTAGATAGAAGAGGCCGTACCGATGGAGACACCGATCAGCATCGTCAGCGAGAAGCCTTCGAGAACCGGACCGCCAAAGAGATACAGCATCAGGATCACCACTAACGTGGTCCCGGATGTGATCAAGGTACGGTGCAGCGTCTGGGTCAACGACACGTTGAAGATCTCGTACGGCGTACCGCGGCGGATCTTGCGGAAGTTTTCACGAATACGGTCAGATACCACGATGCTGTCGTTCAGCGAGTAGCCGATAACCGACATCAGCGAGGCAACGATGGTCAGATCAATCTCGATATGGAACAGCGAGAGGATACCCATCGTAATGACCACATCGTGCGCCAGGGCGATGACCACCCCGGCAGCAAGACGCCATTCGAAACGGAAGCCGACGTATACCAGGATACAGATCAGCGCCGCCAGCAGCGCCATCGCACCGCTTTGCGCAAGATCGGCCCCGACGCTCGGCCCCACGAACTCGATTCGTTTAACCGTCGCTTCCTGGCTGGTCGATTGGTTAATCACGCTCACGACCTTGCTGCCCAGCTCCTGGCTGACGTTGGTATCATGTACCGGCGGCATACGTACCATGATGTCGCGGCTGCTGCCGAAGTTCTGCAGCTGCGGCTCTTCAAAGCCCGCCTTCTGCAGCGCTTCGCGCATCTGGTCCAGATCGGCGGGTTTTTCGAGGGTAATTTCAATCACCGTACCGCCGGTGAAATCGAGACCCCAGTTAAAGCCACGCACGCCCATCACGACAATGGCGGCAATCAGCAGAAAACCGGAAATGCCGAAAGCCCAGTAGTCCCAGCGCATAAAGTCATAGACTTTACGGCCGTGGTTCAATTGTTCAACAGTATATTCCTGTGCCACAACGCACTCCTCAGATAGACAGCTTTTTAACGCGCTTGCCGCCGTACAGCAGGTTCACGATGGCACGGGTGCCGACGATAGCGGTAAACATCGAGGTTGCCACACCGATACCGGTGGTAATAGCAAACCCTTTAATTGCACCGGTACCGACCGCGTACAGGATGATAACTTTGATCAACGTCGTAATGTTCGCATCGAAGATCGAGCTGAATGCGCCCCTGTAACCTTCATCAATTGCCTGCTGAACGGAACGCCCGTTGCTCAACTCTTCTTTAATACGCTCGTTGATCAGAACGTTCGCATCGACCGCCACCGCAAGGGTTAAGACGATACCCGCAATCCCCGGCATACTCAGCGTCGCCCCAGGCAGCAGGGACATGATACCGACGATCAGCACCAGGTTAGCCACCAGCGCAGAGGTCGCGATCAGGCCGAACTTCTTATAGAAGAAGATCATGAACAGGATAGACACCACCAGACCGGCCAGACACGCTTCCAGGCCCTGCTTGATGTTCTGCATACCCAGGGTCGGGCCGATAGTCCGTTCTTCAACGATCTGAATCGGCGCGATCAGCGCACCGGCACGCAGCAGCAGAGAGAGCTGACGCGCTTCGTTCGGGTTGCTGATACCGGTAATACGGAAGCTGTTACCCAGGCGAGACTGGATGTTGGCGATGTTAATCACCTCTTCCTCTTTCGCCAGAATTGAACGACCGTTGGCATCTTTCTTACCGCTGTCTTTGTACTCCACAAACAGGGTCGCCATCGGCTTACCGATGTTGTCCTTGGTGAAGTTAGACATGATGTTACCACCGGCGCTATCGAGCGAGATGTTAACCTGCGGCTGGTTGAACTCGTCCATGCTGGAAGTGGAGTCGGTGATATGGTCACCGGTCAGAATCACGCGTTTGTACAGCACAACCGGCTGACCTTCACGCGTATTTTTCACTTCAGAGTCGCCAGGGACGCGGCCGGAAGCGGCTGCAGAGCTGTCAACGTTGCTGTTAACCAGACGGAATTCCAGGGTCGCGGTGGCGCCAAGAATCTCTTTCGCGCGCGCGGTGTCCTGAATACCCGGAAGCTCAACCACGATGCGGTCGGCACCCTGACGCTGAACCAGCGGCTCGGCAACGCCCAGCTGGTTTACACGGTTACGCAGAATGTTGATGTTCTGCTGCACGGCGTATTCGCGGGCTTCTTTCAGGCGCTCGTCGGTCATCACCGCTTTCAGGCCGGTGCTGCCCTGAGTGGAGATAACCAGGTCGCGGTGACGCGGGCTAAGATAAGAGATAGCCTGATCGCGCGCGGTAGCGTCACGGAAAGCGATGCTCAGACCAAAATTGTCTTCTTTACGCACGGTGGAGTAAGGAATGCCTTTATCACGCAGCTCGCTGCGCAGGCTGTCGATATTTTGTTCCTGCAGTTTGCCCAGCGCGGTGTCCATATCGACTTCCATCAGGAAGTGTACGCCGCCGCGAAGGTCAAGACCCAGCTTCATCGGCTCGGCATGGATAGCCGCCAGCCAGCGCGGGGTTGCCGGAGCAAGGTTCAGCGCCACGACGTATTTATCACCCAACACGTCCACCAGCACTTCGCGTGCGCGGAGCTGGACATCGGTGGTGTCGAAGCGCGCAAGAATTGCGCCCTCTTCCAGTGCCACAGACTTAGCGGTAATTTTTTCTTCTTGTAACGTTTTCTGGACCTGGATCAGCGTTTGCTCACTGGCGGCGACGCCGCGCGCGCCAGTGATTTGAACGGCCGGATCCTCACCATACAGGTTGGGGAGCGCATACAGCAGGCCGACGACAATGACGACGACCAGCATGACGTACTTCCACAAAGGATAACGGTTTAACACGGCAGTTCCCTTAGGGAAAAGTGGATTACAGCGCCTTCATGGTGCCTTTCGGCAGAACGGCGGCTACGAAGTCACGTTTGATAACCACTTCAGTGGTGTCGTTCAGTGCGATAGCGATGTATCCGCTTTCGGCAACTTTAGTGACGCGACCAACCAGGCCACCATTCGTCAGCACTTCATCACCTTTGGCGATGGAGCTCATCAGATTTTTATGTTCTTTGCTGCGTTTCTGCTGTGGGCGCAGGATCATGAAGTAAAAAATCAGACCAAACACCACCAGCATCAGGATCAGAGACATCGGGCTGCTCTGCGCTGCGCCACCGGTTGCTGCTGCCGCATCAGAAATGAAAAAGCTCATTGAAATTCCCTCATTATTAAAATTAATCAACGTTCAAAGGAGGAACGGTTCGTCCCTGACGTTGGTAAAAATCGGCCACGAAGCTCTCTAATTTACCCTCTTCAATAGCCTTGCGTAAACCAGCCATTAAGCGCTGATAATAACGCAGGTTATGAATGGTGTTGAGGCGCGCGCCCAATATTTCGTTGCAACGATCGAGATGATGCAAGTAAGCGCGTGAATAATTGCGACATGTATAGCAATCACACTCGGCATCCAGCGTCGCCGTATCGCTTTTATGCTTCGCATTACGGATTTTTACGACGCCATCGGTGACGAACAGGTGACCGTTACGCGCGTTACGCGTAGGCATAACGCAGTCGAACATATCGATACCGCGACGTACCCCTTCAACCAGATCTTCCGGCTTGCCGACGCCCATCAGATATCGCGGCTTGTCGGCCGGGATCTGCGGGCAGACGTGCTCGAGAATACGGTGCATGTCCTCTTTCGGCTCGCCGACAGCCAAACCGCCGACAGCGTAGCCATCAAAGCCGATATCTACCAGACCTTTAACGGAGATATCACGTAAATCTTCGTAAACGCTGCCCTGAATAATGCCGAAGAGCGCGTTTTTGTTGCCCAGGCCGTCAAAGCGGTCGCGGCTGCGCTGCGCCCAGCGCAGGGACATCTCCATCGAGCGTTTTGCGTAGTCCCAGTCCGCCGGATACGGCGTACATTCGTCGAAGATCATCACGATATCGGAGCCGAGATCGAACTGAATCTCCATCGATTTTTCCGGATCGAGGAAGATAGGATCGCCGTTGATCGGGTTGCGGAAGTGCACGCCCTGCTCGGTTATCTTGCGGATATCGCCGAGGCTGAAGACCTGAAAACCGCCGGAATCGGTGAGAATCGGCCCTTTCCACTGCATGAAGTCGTGCAGGTCGCCGTGCAGCTTCATGATCTCCTGGCCAGGACGCAGCCACAGGTGGAACGTGTTGCCCAGAATGATCTGCGCGCCGGTGGCTTCAACTTCTTCCGGCGTCATCCCTTTAACGGTACCGTAGGTCCCGACGGGCATAAATGCAGGCGTTTCAACCACGCCGCGCTCAAACACCAGGCGACCGCGGCGGGCGCGACCGTCGGTGGTATCCAGTTCAAATTTCATTATCACTCCTGCGTCAGAAAAACAGTCTGACGTTAAACAACTCGCTACGGAATGATTCCATAGCTAAAAATACCTGGAGGCGCTATCGGCGCAGCCAGTTTGGGTTGGCCAGCGCGCAGCCACCGGAGCGTACATGCAGTACGTGAGGATGGCGAGCGCTGCCCGGCGTCAAAATGGCAGGTGAATTTGCCTTCTTACGGACGCTCAAAAATAGCCCGCGGATTGTACGTGATAAACATCGCGTCCCCGTAGCTAAAAAAGCGATATTTTTGTTCTACCGCAGCCTTATAGGCGTTCATGGTGTGCTGATAGCCTGCAAACGCCGAAACCAGCATAATCAGAGTAGATTCAGGCAGATGGAAATTGGTGACCAGCGCATCCACCGCTTTGTACTGATATCCCGGATAGATAAAAATCTTCGTGTCGCCGAAGAAGGGTTCGATCAGATCGTTTTTTGCCGCCTGGGCCGCGCTCTCCAGCGAGCGTACCGAGGTCGTTCCCACGGCGATAACGCGGCTGCCGCGCGCTTTGGCGGCCAGCACTGCGTCAACCACGTCCTGCGGGACTTCGGCATATTCGGAGTGCATGATGTGCTCTTCGATGCTGTCCACGCGCACCGGCTGGAACGTCCCCGCGCCGACGTGCAGCGTCACGAACGCCATCTCAACGCCTTTCTCACGCAGCTTTTCCAGCAGCGGCTCGTCAAAGTGCAGGCCCGCGGTCGGCGCGGCTACCGCGCCCGGCCTGACGCTATAAACGGTCTGGTACAGCTCGCGGTCGGCTTCTTCATCCGGGCGGTCAATATAGGGCGGCAGCGGCATATGGCCGATGCTGTTAAGGATATCCAGCACCGGACGCTCGTCGTTAAACTCGACTTCAAACAGCGCGTCGTGGCGTGCCACCATCGTCGCCTGGATGCTTTCATCATCGCCCAGCAGCAGCTCGGCGCCCGGCTTCGGCGCCTTCGAGGCGCGGATGTGCGCCAGGATGCGTTTGTCATCCAGCATGCGCTCGACCAGCACTTCAATCTTGCCGCCGCTGGCCTTACGCCCGAACAGGCGCGCCGGGATCACCCGGGTATTGTTAAAGACCAGCAGATCGCCGGGATTAAGCTTATCGAGCAGATCGGTGAAGGTACCGTGCGTCAGCGCGCCCGTCGGCCCGTCTAACGACAGCAAGCGGCAGCTACTGCGCTCAGGCTGCGGGTAGTGGGCAATCAGGGATTCGGGTAGTTCAAAGGAAAAATCGGTAACGCGCATGACGGTGGCTCAGACTAAATAAAGAGGCGGGTAGTCTAGTGCCGGGGCGTTCTCCCTGCAACCTTTACCCCGCAGCACGGTTATAATACTCTAAATAATTCGCGCTGCAGGACAAGGCGCCTGTGCCTTGAACGGCGCCTGCGCTGGCACCATGAGGGCGAGGCCGTCGGCCGAGTCATGCGGCAACCGGGAGGCAAATTCGTCAGCAACGAATTTAACCTGCCGAGGCCTGGCCTCCGGAGAGGGGCATGGATATCCTTCATTAATCCCGGGCGCTTAGCCAACTCAGCGATCGGGAAGAACAAGGCCCACGACTGGACCGAGTAAAGAAGCCAACGCACATGCAACCGGAAGTACAACGCGTATTATGAATTTTCTCGCACACCTGCACTTAGCCCACCTTGCCGACAGCTCGCTGCCGGGCAATCTGCTGGCCGATTTCGTCCGCGGCAATCCGCAGTCGGACTATCCCCTGGAGATCGTTGACGGCATCTTTATGCATCGGCGAATCGACGTCATGACCGACAATCTGGCGGAAGTTAAGGCCGCCCGGCAGTGGTTTCGTCCGCAGACCCGGCGCGTGGCGCCGATTACGCTCGACGTCATGTGGGATCACTTTCTGTCGCACCACTGGGACCGCATCTCGCCCGATATGCCGCTCAGCGAGTTCGTCCGCTATGCTCATGCCCAGGTGGCAACCATTTTGCCGGATTCGCCGCCGCGCTTCGTCAATCTCAATGAGTACATGTGGTCCGAGCGCTGGCTCGAGCGCTATGAGGATATGGCCTTTATCCAGCGCGTCCTTAACGGAATGGCCAGCCGTCGCCCGCGCCTCGACGCCCTGCGCGATTCCTGGCAGGACCTCGATACCCACTACGACAAGCTGGAGCAGCAGTTCTGGCTTTTTTATCCGCGCATGATGGCGCAGGCGAAAAATCGCGAACTCTAACGGTTGCGTTTGCTGACAAAAAGACTATTCTGAAGGTCACACTTTGATATCGATTGATAGGTAAAACCTATCTCATCGATTGTCAGCCTCACGTTGAGTTCGCTCGCTCCTGCCCCTATACTTGCCCGCGTTGCGTTTCAATTAACCTTAGTATTAACAGGAGAATCATATGGTTCTGGTAACTCGTCAGGCTCCGGATTTTACCGCGGCAGCAGTTTTAGGTAACGGCGAAATCGTTGAGAAATTCAACTTCAAACAGCACACCAACGGTAAAGCCACCGTACTGTTCTTCTGGCCGATGGACTTCACCTTCGTTTGCCCGTCTGAACTGATCGCTTTTGACAAACGTTATGAAGAATTCCAGAAGCGCGGCGTAGAAGTTGTTGGCGTTTCCTTCGACTCCGAATTCGTTCACAACGCATGGCGTAACACCCCGGTAGACCAGGGCGGTATTGGTCCGGTTAAATACGCGATGGTTGCTGACATCAAGCGTGAAATCCAGAAAGCCTACGGTATCGAACATCCGGACGAAGGCGTTGCGCTGCGCGGCTCCTTCCTGATCGACGCGAACGGCGTTGTTCGCCACCAGGTGGTTAACGACCTGCCGCTGGGACGTAACATCGACGAAATGCTGCGCATGGTTGACGCGCTGCAGTTCCACGAAGAGCACGGCGAAGTGTGCCCGGCCCAGTGGGAAAAAGGTAAAGAAGGGATGGCCGCTTCTCCGGAAGGCGTCGCTAAATACCTGACCGAGAACGTTTCCAGCCTGTAATCGGCTGCCGTTCTTAAAAAGGCTCGCCACGGCGAGCCTTTTTTGTTGCTTTACGCCCCCTCTTTTTACTGCTGGAAATAGGCCGCGGAGACGGCAAAGAGGTAAAAGCATTCCGCTACGCTTTTTTTGTAATCCCGTTCAAACTTTGCTGAAAAAATAGCCTGATATTTGTGACAGGCATTGCATTTTTCCGTTTTAAATTAAGATGCAAGCTCACTTCCCCACTCCTGACTTTCCTACCCAAGAAAATTAAAAACCAATAACACGTTGATATATAACGATATAATTAATTTTATTTTTTCAGATAAAATATTTCCAACATCCCTTCGATGTGATCAACTTCAATATTTAAAAATCCATATGTGATCTGAAGCGTAATTTTTGTTGATATATTTGTTCATGATCTCGTTCAGGAATACGAACGCATTAAGGATCGGATGATGGACATTATTTTTAACCCTACATTAATTGCGCTTAAGCAAAATATTTCCACAGCCGAGCAGGCGATCGAATTCGCAGGAGAGCTGCTTGTCCGGCAACATATTTGTCGCCCGGAATATATTAATGCGATGGTCGAGGTGTATCGGGATTTTGGCCCGGCGATTGTTATCGACTACGGCCTGGCGATGCCTCATGCCCGACCGGAAAAAGGCGCATTGCAGACGGGTTTTTCCTTAGTCACCACCCAACGGCCGATCGCATTTGGCCACGAGGAGTTTGATCCGGTGAACGTCATTATCGCCATCGCCGGGGCGGATGCGAATAGCCATATCAAAATGATCCAGCTGATAGCCTCGCTGATTGAGTCAGATCTGGTCACGTTTCTTCAACAGGAGCATGACGCCAATTCAGTATTACATTTCATCCAAAAGCAAATGGAGTAGTCATTATGTTAGTTATCAGAACGGTTTGTGGTAACGGTATTGGCAGTTCATTAATGGCTGCGAATAATGTCAAAAAAATATGTGATGAATTAGGTATTAAAGCCGACGTGGCCTCCGTTGATTTTGCCAACGCGGTAGGAGAAAAAGCCGACCTCTACGTCACAATTAAAGAGCTGGCAAACCAGTTTCCTGCACGCTGCAACGTCGCCATTATTCGCAGCTACGTGCACAAGGCAAAAATCGCCGAGGATATTACTGAAGCACTCACCAAAATTGCTGCAACTCACTCTTAATCATTATTGAGGGAACGACCATGCAGGCTATTCTTAGCTTCTTAGCGGAAATATTTAGTCAACCCGCATTTCTGATGGGGATTATCGCATTTGTCGGTTTAGTGGCGCTGCGCTCCCCGGGTAATAAATTACTGACCGGGACCCTTAAGCCAATATTAGGCTATCTGATGTTAAGCGCCGGCGCCGGGGTTATTGTTGCAAACCTCAACCCTCTCGGCGGTATTATTGAAGCCGGATTTAATATTCGCGGCGTGATCCCTAATAATGAGGCCATTGTTTCCGTCGCGCAAAAAATGCTGGGCGTGGAAACCATGAGCATTTTGCTCTTAGGCTTTATTTTCAATCTGCTCATTGCCCGCTGCACTAAGTACAAATATATCTTTCTCACCGGGCACCACTCTTTCTTCCTGGCATGCCTGTTCTCCGCGGTGCTGCAGGCGGCAGAGTTCCACGGCTGGATGCTGGTGTTAATCGGCGGATTCCTGCTGGGCTCATGGTCGGCCATTTCTCCGGCAATAGGTCAACGCTACACCAAACAGGTTACCGAAGATGGCGGCATTGCGATGGGGCATTTCGGCTCGCTGGGCTATTACATCTCGGCCTGGATCGCCACGAAAACCGGTAATCCGGCAAATTCATTTGCCGATACCGAAATCTCAGAGAAATGGGGCTTTCTGCGCGACACCACGGTCACCACCGGGATCGTGATGTTTGTTATCTACTTCGTCTGCAGCGCCGTCGCGGGCACGGAGTACCTGCGGACGATAACCGACCAGAATATGCTGATCTTCTCTATCCTTACCGGCCTGCAGTTCGCGGTAGGTGTCGCCATCGTCTACAACGGCGTGCGGCTGATCCTCGGCGATCTCGTCCCGGCGTTCCAGGGGATCAGCCAGAAGCTGATACCGAACTCCATCCCCGCCGTCGACTGCGCCGTCTTCTTCACCTTCAGCCCAACCGCCGTTGTCGTGGGGTTCATCAGCTCGTTCGTTGGCGGCCTGGTCGGCATGCTTTTCCTCGGCGCATTTGGCATGGCGCTGATTATCCCCGGCATGGTGCCGCACTTCTTCTGCGGCGGAACCTCCGGAGTCTTTGCCGATAAGCTGGGCGGCAAACGCGGCTGCGTCATCGCCTCATTTATCGGCGGCATATTCCTTGCGTTCCTTCCGGCGATGCTGCTTCCGGCTTTGGGTAGCCTCGGCTTTGAGAACAGCACCTTCGCCGACTTCGACTTTGCGGTCTGGGGCATCATCATCGGTAATGCCTTCACCCAGTTTGGTCAGATAACGATCTATCTCATCTGCCTGGCGCTTCTGGCCGCGCTGCTGGTGCCATTCTGCTTCCGCTCAGTGCGCGTGGTCGGTGACACCCTCAGCTATGAGGAGCTCACTGCGGATAAGAAAAATGAATAAGCGGTTTCATTTTTCGCTGCGGGAAGGGACTTCCTCCCGCAGCTGACAAAATAATCAGGAGTTGTTATGGCTATCTTGTCCATTGGGTTTTCATGTTTCGATCAGTTCTTTTTTCTTAACGAATGGCCGCAGGAGAATACCAAAAATTTCTGCCACGACTTTATCGAGAGCGGCGGCGGCCCGGCAGCAAATGCGGCGTGGCTGCTGGGCCTGTGGGGGGAAGATGTTTACTACATTGGCCATTTGAATAAGGACCTTTACGGCCAGCGTATTATCGATGAGTTTGCCGAGGCCGGGGTCGATACCAGCCAGGTGGTCTTCTCCGATGAAATGATCACCCCGCTGGCGTCGGTGCTGGTGAATCGCCTGTCGGGCTCAAGGACGATTATTACCCGCAAAATGCAGACACCGCCTTCGCTGACCTACGACCAGAAGCTGAAAATTGATGATTTAGCGGCGCGGCTCATTGAATCAGAGGAACCGGTAACGCTATTAGTTGATGGGCATGAAGCGGAACTCAGTGAATATATCATCAAGAAACTGCCAGCCGCAAAGGTAGTTATGGACGGAGGTTCGCTGCGCGCCAGCAATATTAAGCTGGCAGCCTGGACCGATTACTTTGTTGTTAGCGAGCATTTCGCCAGAGACTATATGGGCTATCGCGCCCTCGAGACCGAAGCGGAAATTAAAGCGGCGCTGATCGAGCTAAATAAAATTTGTCGCGGTGACGCCTTTATTACGCTGGGGGAAAAAGGCTGTGTGTTCTTAAAAAGCGGCATGCTGCAAATTGTTCCGGCCTGGCTCTGCAATGTGGTCGATACGACCGGCGCCGGGGACGTATTCCACGGTGCCTTTACCTATGGCGTGCACTACTCGTGGCATATCGACAATATTATTTTGTTTGCCAGCCTGACCGCTGCAATCTCTATTGAGAAAAAGGGCGTACGTGAATCAATGCCCGACCTTGCCATCGTCCATAACTCGCTAAATAACTACGAAAGAAACTTAACGCAATATTTTGGTGAATAATTTTCGTTAATCAATATCGAGAGGTGATCATGTTAGTTTCTATGAAGGACATGCTTCAGCATGCCCTACGGGACGGTTATGCCGTAGGGCAGTTCAATATTAATAATCTGGAATGGGTCGCTGCCGTATTAAGCACTGCACAACAGCTGCGCTCCCCGGTTATTCTCGGCGTCTCCGGCGGTACCGTTAAGCATATGCTGGGATTAAAATGTATTCATGACATCGTGGTCAACGCGATTGATTATTTACACATTGATATTCCGGTCGCGCTGCATCTCGACCACGGGACCACCCGTGAAGCCTGCGAAGCGGCTATTGAGGCCGGATTCAGCTCCATCATGTTTGATGGTTCGCACCTGCCGTTCAGCGAAAACCTGGCCATCACCCGCCATCTGGTCGAGCTGGCGCATGCCAGAGGCATTTCGGTTGAAGCTGAGCTGGGCACCATTGCCGGAAGCGAAGACGGTATCGTCAACTCGACGGTAATCTATGCCGACCCGCAGGAGTGCTACACCCTGGTCAGCGAAACTCAGGTCGATTGTCTGGCGGCGGCGCTAGGCTCGACCCACGGGCTGTACAAAGGCAAAGCAAAGCTCGGGTTTACGGAGATGAAGGCGATTGCGGAGCGGGTTAAGGTTCCGCTGGTGCTGCACGGCGGCACCGGCATTGCCGACGAGGATATGCGTAAGGCCATTGCCTGCGGCACGGCCAAAATTAACGTCAATACCGAAAATATGTACGCCTGGTGCCAGGAGGTGAAGGCCATACTCTCTGCCGATACCGGTCATGATGTGAACGACCCGCGCAAAGTGATCGGCCAGGGGCTGAAACCGGTGCGCGAAATGATCGCGCGGCGCATTGAGCTGTTTGGCTCACAAAACCGCTATTAGCCAATTTTCACTTTATCGGCGCCACTTCAGGGAAAACCCAGCCCCGGACAGATCCGGAGGCTGGTTAATCAGAGGGCTAAAACGCGAAGCAGGAGCAGCCCAGCACGCCCCAGAACGCCTGCTCATCGGCAACCGGGATCGACGACCGGCGCGCAATATCGTGCTGGTGGCCGTGGACGCCGCAGCTGCCGCAGCACTGGTGCATCTGCACGATGGCGCCGATTTTTGCCGCCGCGGGCGGCGCCGAGCGGTAGTGGCCCGGAACCTTGACCACCGGAGACCACTCCGGCAGCACCGGGATGGGCGGCGGCGCCAGCGGCGAGAAGTGTCCGGCGGCATAAACCACTTTGCCATCAACCACCGTCAGCACCGATTCGATGCCTTTTATCTCCTCTTCCGGCACGCTGAAATAGTCCTTCGACAGCACCACCAGATCGGCGAGCTGATCCTGCTCAATACGCCCTTTTTTGCCCTGCTCGCTGGAGAACCAGGCGCTGCCCGCCGTCCACAGCTCCAGCGCCACGTCGCGCGGCAGGCGGTTGCTCTCGTCGTACATTGCCATGCCGCCGACGGTGCGCCCGGAAACCAGCCAGTAGAGCGCGGTCCACGGGTTGTAGCTCGCCACGCGGGTGGCGTCGGTGCCGAGCCCCACCGGCACCTCCATTTCCAGCATTTTCGCCACCGGCGGAGTGTGCTTTACCGCATCGATACCGTAGCGGTCGACAAAATACTCCCCCTGGAAGGCCATCCGGTGCTGTACCGCAATCCCGCCGCCCAGCGCCTTCACGCGCTCAATATTGCGCTCGGTGATGGTTTCCGCATGGTCAAAGAACCAGTGCAGGCCGTTAAACGGAATCTCGCGGTTCACCTTCTCAAAGACGTCCAGCATCCGGCTGATGGATTCGTCATAGGTGGCGTGCAGGCGGAACGGCCAGCGGTGTTCGACCAGGTGGTGCACCACCCGCTCCAGCTCGTCCTCCATTCCCGCCGGCAGATCCGGACGCGGCTGCAGGAAATCTTCAAAATCCGCCGCCGAAAAGACCAGCATCTCGCCGGCGCCGTTGGCGCGGAAAAAGTCGGTCCCCTGCCCCGGCTTCAGCATATCGGTCCAGCGTTCGAAATCATCCAGCTCCTGCTTCGGACGCTGGGTAAACAGGTTATAGGCAATGCGCACGGTCATCTGCTGGTTCGCGTGCAGCTGCTCAATAATTTCATAATCTTCCGGGTAGTTCTGGAAGCCGCCGCCGGCGTCAATCGCGCTGGTCAGCCCGAGACGGTTCAGTTCGCGCATAAACTGGCGCGTCGAGTTCACCTGCAGCTCCAGCGGCAGCTTCGGCCCCTTCGCCAGCGTCGCGTAGAGGATCATGGCATTGGGCCTGGCGATCAGCATCCCGGTCGGGTTGCCGTTGCTATCCCGTACAATTTCGCCACCCGCCGGATCCGGCGTCTCTTTGGTATAGCCTACGGCCTTCAGCGCCGCGCGGTTAAGCAGCGCGCGATCGTAGAGATGCAGCACGAATACCGGCGTATCCGGCGCCGCCTGGTTGAGCTCTTCCAGCGTCGGCATGCGCCGCTCGGCAAACTGGAATTCGCTCCAGCCGCCGACCACCCGCACCCACTGCGGCGAAGGCGTGCGATCGGCCTGCTCTTTGAGCATCCGCAGCGCGTCCGCCAGCGAGGGAACGCCTTCCCAGCGTAGCTCAAGGTTGTAGTTCAGCCCGCCGCGGATCAGGTGCAGGTGGGAATCATTCAGCCCGGGGATCGCCGTATGGCCCTGCAGATCGACGATCTGCGTGCCTTCGTCGGCAAAGCTCATGATCCGATCGTGGCTCCCGGCCGAGAGGATCTTACCGTCGGCGATCGCTACCGCGTCGGCCAGCGGATTTTGGCGATCGAGGGTGTGGATCCGACCATGGGTCAGGATCAGTGTGGCAGTTTGTGACATAACGCTCTCCTTGAGGAGGCTGACTCAGTTTTTCTTTAACCAGCCAGCAAACAGGCGGGTCACGATGGGCATCCAGAACCAGACCACCAGCGCGACGACGCAGGCATCGTTTATCAAATGTAGCGGCAGGCTTCCCCGCATCGAGGGCAGCAGCATGCCGGTCAGCCAGGGCACCAGGTTGGTGCTGGGGAAGATAACCAGTAGGGTTATCAGAAACTGCTTCCAGCGCAGCGGCTGGCGCACGTTGGCCGCCGGCGGGGTAAACCAGAAAGCCGGTTCGGTACGGACCTCCGTGCGATCGCCCTCGTTAAGCAGCGGCGCAATTTCGGCAACCAGCTCGCGGCGCGTTTCCGACTGCGTCCAGGCGTAGAGGTGCTCAATGGTGTCGAAGCGAATAATCACGCTCCATAAATTCTGCCCGGCCCCCGGGCGAATAACGTTAGCGCCAAGGTGCCCGGGAAACTCCGCCGCCACCGGCATGATTTTTCCGAGCCACTCTTCATAGCGCTTACCGTGTTCGGGATCGAGCATATGACTGATGACCAGCGTTACCGATTTCTGTTGCGCCATAAGGAGCTCCTTGCTGCAGGGAAGCGGCGGGATTTCCCCGCCATCAGCCATAAATAACCATACACAAAATCATTCAAGCTACGCCGGGGCGGGCAAACGAAGCCAACCAAGAGGCAGCCTGAAATACACAAAATCATTCATGCTGCGCCGGGGCGGGCAAACGAAGCCAGCAAAGAGGCAAGCTTGAAATACACAAAATCATTCATGCTGCGCCGGGGCGGGCAAACGAAGCCAGCAAAGAGGCAGCTTGAAATACACAAAATCATTCATGCTGCATCGAGGCGGCAAGGGAAGAAATCCCCGGGAGCATAGGTAACTATGTGACTGGGGTTTCTGAGCGCAGCCAACAAAGAGGCAGCCTGAAGGATGAAGTGTATTTAGGCCTGGCGCTCCGGCGCGCCGTGCACCATGGTATACGCGTAATCCACGCCCATGCCGTACGCGCCGCTATGTTCGCGAACCAGATCCATCACCGCGTCGTAGGTTTCTTTGCGCGACCAGTCGCGCTGGTACTCAAGCAGCACCTGCTGCCAGGTCACCGGCACCGCGCCGGCCTGCACCATGCGGTCAATCGAGCGCTCATGCGCATCGACGGAGGTCCCACCGGAAGTGTCGGTCACAACGTACACTTCATATCCCTCTTCCAGCGCCATCAGCGCCGGAAACGTCAGGCAGACTTCGGTCCACAGCGCGGAGATAATCAGCTTCTTACGCCCGGCAGCCTTAACCGCCTTAACGAAACCCGCATCTTCCCAGGAGTTCATTGAGGTACGTTCTATCGGTTTAACCTGCGGGTGCACCGCCAGCAATTCCGGCCAGATATAGCCGCTAAAGCTTTTTGTTTCCACGGAGGTGTAAATCACCGGAACATTAAAAATCTTGCCCGCTTTGGCTAGCGCAACGGTATTATTTTTAAGCGTCTGGCGATCGATATTGGCGACACCAAACGACATCTGCGGCTGGTGGTCAATAAAGATAAGCGTTGAGTTGGTTGGATCAATCAGTTCCCGAATAGACATAACATACCTTCTTAATCAATAAGTTAAAAAGAGACAATCAGTGCTGTTGTGGGTCTGGATCCTGACGGATAAAGCATGGTGAGTATAGTCAGTAATTTCTAACGAGTTATTAAAGAAATTTTTCTGATTTATTTCAAAAATAAAAGGCAAGAAATAAAAAACCCGCTATTGGCGAAGAGGGTGATAATGATGTTTATCAAAAAATTGCGGGTAACGGTTCTAAATTATTCACTGGTATTGAGCAACTGGCTTCGGTAAAACAGAGGAATTATTTATTACCGGTAAGCCACCGATGCGCCTTAATCTTGATGTCCTGCAGATCCTCGATGCCCTGGAGACCCATGGCTCCTTCGCTACCGCTGCGGAATCGCTCTATAAAACGCCCGCCGCCCTGAGCTACATGATCCAAAAGCTGGAAAGCGATCTCGGTATCACCCTGCTGGATCGCAGCGGACACCGGGCGAAGTTTACCGATACCGGCACAATGGTGCTGGAAAAGGGTCGGCTGCTGCTCAATGCGGCAAAGGATCTGGAAAAGCAGGCGCTGCAGCTCAATGCCGGCTGGGAGCGGGATCTGGCCATCGCGCTGGACGCCTCCTTCCCTTTCGATCGTCTACTCCCGCTTATCGACGCGTTTTACGCGCAAAATCCGCAAACCCGCCTCAATTTTACCCACCATACGCTGGCGGGTGCCTGGGAAGAGCTGACCCGTAACGGGGCGGATATCATTCTTGGCGCGATCAACGAACCGCCGACCTCCGCCGAATGGTCGTGGAAAATGCTCGGCACGCTGGATAACGTCTTTGTAGTCGCACCCGGCCACCCGCTGGCGGAAACGGTACAACCGCTGACCAACAAGCAGCTCAGCCTGCATCGCGCGGTGGTGATCAGCGATAGCGCCCGCCACTGCCACCCGCTCAACAGCAACCTTCTCACCGAGCAGTCGCAAATTCGCGTCGATGACTTTGCCAGCAAGGTCGCGCTGCTGCGGGCCGGGATCGGCTGCGGTTTTCTCCCCCGTCACGTCGCCCGGCCGTGGCTGGCGAGCGGCGAGCTGGTGGAGAAAACCGTCATCTCTTTTCGCGAAAAGGATATCGCCTACATGGCCTGGCGTACGGATAACGACGGCCTGGCCCAGCGCTGGTGGCGGGAAGCCATTCTCGAAGAGCCGTTTCTACACCAGCTTTATCCCTGACGGCTAAACCAAACGCAGGCCGAGATGGCAGGAAGCGTCAGCACGCCGTCGTGCAGCGCTCCGCTGCCCTCTTTGAGCTGCCACTCGCCGACGTCCAGCAGCGGTGAATCCTCCACCACCACCTCACAGGCTTCTCCGCGGTTGATAGCCACCAGCACGCGCTGGTTTTTATACACCCGGGCAAATACCACCACGTTTTCTTCGGCATAAATCACCTGACACCCGCCGTAGCGCAGCGCCTGGTTCGCCTTACGCAGCTTCGCCATGCGTTTATACAGGCCCAGCAGCGTAGCGTCCTGCAAAGCCGGGTCCCACGGGAAGGGTTTGCGGCAGAACGGATCGTTATTGCCATCAACGCCCACTTCGTCACCGTAGTAAATGCACGGCACGCCCGGCCAGCAGAACAGCCAGACCACCGCCAGCGGCAGACGCGCAACGTCCTTACCCAGCAGCGACTTAAAGCGCGCCGTATCGTGGCTATCAAGCTGGTTAAACATCCGCAGCTGCTGCTGGTGCGACAGCCCGGCGCGGTAGTTATCCATCCACGCCACGCAGGTTTGCGCATCTATCTTCTGCGGATCGTAAGAGATATCGGTATTCGCCAGGAAGCCCCACAGCGGGAAGGTAAACCCGCGGTAGTTCATCGCCGAATCTTCGGCATCGGCCTGCAGCCACTGGCGCGCATCGCCGAAATGTTCGCCAAAGACAAAGGATTCCGGCTGCGTCTCCTTTGCCGCCTGGGTTATACCGGCGATATGGCGCAGGTTATTACGCGCCCCGCCGCCTTCCCCCAGCATATGCACCACGTCGAGGCGCCAGCCGTCCATGCTCCACGGCGCCTTCAGCCAGTGGCGCACGATGCTGTCTTCCCCGGCGTAGATTTCGTTGATCAGGCTGGTCGATCGATAATCCAGCTTCGGCAGGCTGGCGTAGCCCAGCCAGCTGTGCGCTTCCCCCTCGGGGGAAAAGGTGAACCAGTCGCGCCACGGTGAATCCGCGCTGTGGCAGGCTCCGCCGCTGCCGCGCTGGTGGCGGTCAAACCAGACGTGTGAATCTCCGGTATGGTTGAACACGCCGTCGAGGATCAGGCGCATCCCCTCCCGCTGCGTATTGTGCCGCAGGCGCAGCAGCGCGGCGTCCCCGCCAAACTGCGGATCGACGCGACGATAATCTTCGGTATCGTATTTATGCACGCTCGGCGCGACAAACACCGGATTCAGGTACAGCGCCGTGACGCCCAGCTGCTTGAGATACGGCAGCTTCTCGCTGATACCGTCCAGATCGCCGCCGTAGAAGGTTGAGCCGCCCGCCTCGCCGGTTAACGGTTCATCCCACTGCTTCTGAACGATATCCTGTCCCGCAGCGTGGTGATGGTAGGGCCGGTCCTGCTCGGCCTGGCGCGGTTCGCTGCGCGCAAAGCGGTCAGGAAAGATTTGATAAAAGACCTGATCGGCAACCCACTGCGGGCCGCTGTCCGGCAGATCGACCGCAAACTGCTCCAGCCGCGCCGGCGGGAAGCGGTTAAAGCCCTGCGGGGTAAACCAGCGCTGCCGGTCGGCCCACAGCAGCTTGAAGCTATAGCGCCGACGCGGCTGGCCGCTGGCCAGATTAATCTCGCCGCGCCACGCGACGACGCCCGGCCGCGGCTCCTGGCGCAGGCGGTGCATCGGCAGCGAAAGCTCTTCGTTGTCTTCTTCCGCACGCAGCGTGACGCGCTGCGGCAGCTCATCGCCGCTGACCCATAGGGTGATAAAGAGTCGTCCCTGCTGCTCCTTGATAAACGGAGCAACAGGCAGGTGCCATGCCTTCAACATCGTTATTCCTCTCTGTACAGAATGGGCACACCTTGCCACAGCGCTCAGGGGTATGACTCATCATCGGCAGAATTATTGGGGGAGGAGAGCGGAGGAGGATATCGGAAAAGCGCCAATAGCCTGCCGGATAGCGCGCGCATATCCGGCAGGCGAGCGGCCCGCCTAGCGGGCCTGCGCCAGCTGACGCTCGCGGCGGGTTTTCAGCTTCCAGCCGACCAGCAGCAGCGCTATCCAGGCGAAGCCGACGTACAGGGAAATACGCGTATCCGGATGGTAGCCAATCAGCGCAATGATAAAGACGAGAAACGCCAGGCCTACCGCCGTGGTCGCCACGCCGCCCGGTACTTTAAACTTCAGCGCCCTGGCCTCTTCCGGCGGCAGACGGCGACGGAAGGCAATCTGCGACAGCAGGATCATAATCCACACCCACACCGTCGCAAAGGTTGCCAGGGAGGCGATCACCAGGAAGACGTTTTCCGGCATGATGTAGTTGAGGTAGACCGCAAACAGCAGCGCGATGGTCATCACCATCACCGTCACCCACGGCACGCCGCGGCGCGACGTTTTGGCGAACATCTTCGGCGCGCTGCCCTGCTCGGCCATGCCGTGCAGCATGCGCCCGACGCCGAATACGTCGCTGTTAATCGCCGACAGCGAGGCGGTCAGCACCACGAAGTTGAGGATGCTGGCGGCAAACGCGATGCCCATATGCTGGAAGGTTAAGACGAACGGACTGCCGTTAGTCCCGACCTGGTTCCACGGATAAATAGACATAATCACGAACAGCGTGCCGACGTAGAACACCAGAATACGCATCGGGACCGAGTTGATGGCGCGCGGAATGGATTTCTCCGGGTCTTCCGCCTCCCCGGCGGTAATACCGATGATTTCAATCCCGCCGTAGGCGAACATCACCATCTGCAGCGACATCACCATTCCCAGCCAGCCGTTGCTGAAGAAGCCGCCGTTGCTCCACAGGTTGTGGATACCGGTCGGCTGGCCGCCGTTGCCGATGCCCCAGATAATGATGCCGAAACCGGCGAGGATCATGATGATAATGGTGGCGACTTTAAAGAAGGAGAACCAGAACTCCAGCTCGCCAAACACCTTCACGCTCATCAGATTGACGGCGCAGATAATCAGCACCACGCTGAGCACCCAGATCCAGTGCGGGACCGTCGGGAACCAGACGCCCATATAGATGCCGAAGGCCGTCACGTCGGCGATGGCGACAATCAGAATTTCAAAGCAGTAGGTCCAGCCGGTGATATAGCCCGCCAGCGGGCCGAGATAGTCCTGCGCGTAGCGTGAAAATGAGCTGGCGGCGGGGTTATGCACCGACATCTCGCCCAGCGCGCGCATAATAATGTACGCCGCCACGCCGCCGATAATATAGGCCAGCAGCACGCTCGGGCCGGCCATTTTAATCGCATCGGCCGAACCATAGAACAGGCCGGTACCAATTGCCGAACCCAGCGCCATAAAGCGGATATGCCGGGTACTTAGCCCGCGCTTAAGTTTGTTACTACTTTCCATCGTATTCCATGCCGTTTTTCTCCTTTAGCCTTCGCCGGGCGAAGATCAAAAGAGGATTACCTGAAAAACAAAAAACCACGGGACCTGAAGTCCCGTGGTTTAACACTGATTTTTAAACGTCGGCTAGTGCGCGCTGGATGTCACCTGACGCCCTGCGGCGCGATCCCAGACCACCGCCAGAACCACCATCACGGCGGTCGGCATGAGCCAGGCCAGACCCTGCTCTGCCAGAGGCAGGCGCGCGGTCCACGCCGGCAGCATATCGGCAAAGGCCGACGTTTTAATGCCGTCAATGATACCAAACATCAGGCTGATAAACATGGCCGGCGCAATAACGCGGGACGAATTATGCCACCAGTTGCGGGTAAAGCTTAATACCACCAGTGCGATACACGGCGGATAGATAGCCGTCAGCACCGGGATCGAAATCTGAATCAGGTGGCTCAGCCCGAGGTTGGAGACCGCCATCGAGAAAATGCCGAGAATAAACACCAGCGAGCGGTAGGAGAACGGCAGATACTGGGCGAAAAATTCCGCACAGGCGCAGGTCAGGCCAACCGCGGTCACCAGGCAGGCAATGAAAATCAGAGCCGCCAGCATAAAGCTTCCCGCGCCACCGAAGGTGTGCTGGACGTACGAGTGCAGAATGGCCGCACCGTTAGCCGACTGATCCACCAGGGTCGCGCTGTCGGAGCCTAAGCGGAACAGGGCCAGGTACAGCAACGTCAGGCCAACGCCCGCCATCAGGCCGGCCCACACGGTATAGCGGGTCAGCAGGCGCGCTTCGCTGACGCCACGAGAGCGGGCGGCGTTAACAATGACGATGCCGAAGACCATCGCGCCGAGGGTGTCCATCGTCAGATAGCCGTTGACGAAGCCGTTTGAGAACGGCGCGGTGCGGTAGGCCTCCAGCGCGTTGCTGATCGGGCCTGCCGGCCAAATAATCGCCGCGACGGAGAGAATAATCAGGGCAATGATTTTTAGCGGAGCGAGGAAATTGCCGACGGTATCCAGCAGCTTGCCGGGATATAACGAAACGAGGATCACCAGGGCGAAATAGATGACGCTATAAATCAGCAGCGGCATCGCGCCGTCGCCGGTCAGCGGGGCAATCCCCACTTCAAAGGAGACCGTCGCGGTACGCGGAGTCGCGAACAGCGGTCCTACCGCCAGGTAGCAGACGACGGCCAGCAGAATTCCCGCCACTTTGCCAATCGGGGTGCTCAGGCTTTCAACGCCGCCGCCGACTTTCGCCAGCGCCACGACCGTCAGCACCGGTAAACCCACGGCGGTGATCAGAAAGCCGATAGCGGCGGTCCAGACGTGTTCACCAGCCTGTAAACCAACCATTGGGGGGAAGATGATGTTGCCGGCACCGACGAACAGCGCGAAGGTCATAAAGCCCAACGCTATGATGTCGCGAGATTTTAACTGATGGGTCATAAATTCATACTGCCTGTGGATGTGGTGGTGTTAAACGGAAAAATACCGTGCCTTCCCTTAGGGATGATACAGCGGCTATTGCCGGAAACTCAGCGAGATATGCTCCCGAAGCGGCGTGGGAAAGAATTGTTTTTTGAAATACCACGCAAAAGCAGTCTGTCTACGACTGCATGGGGCGCAATTTAAACGCTTATAACGTTTTAAAGCAAGGCGGGATCGTAAAAGCAGATGATTATGCTAAGTCTACAGTTTCAACCAGCGTTATTAACCATAATGAAGGAAAACATGTGGCTAATCATGCGAACAAAAAAGCAGCAGACGTTCGTTAATTACGCAGCTGAAAATTGACTGCAAACGAAAATGACCAGCCGGAGCTGGTCATTGACAAGTTATGTTGACAGCGCGGCGCTTAGTCGCTTTTTTTGGCAATTAAACGTTCCGGCAGCAGGAAGCTAAACCGCGTTCCTTTACCGGGCGTGCTCTCAATATCCAGCCGGCTGTCGTGATGATTGACCGCATGCTTAACGATAGCCAGCCCCAGGCCGCTGCCCCCGGTTTGCCGCGAGCGCGCTTTATCCACGCGATAGAAGCGTTCGGTCAGCCGCGGAATATGCTCGGGCGCGATCCCCGGGCCGTTATCCTCAACGCTAAACAGCGCGCCGTGCGGCGCTTTCTGCCAGCTGACGGTAATCTCCGTTCCCTCCGGCGTATGGTTGATCGCGTTATACACCAGATTCGAGATCGCGCTGCGCAGCTGCTCATCGTTACCGAGCACCTTCAGCGACTCATCGACCTCAAAGTGCAGGGTATGCTTTTTCTGGCTGAGCGTTTGCGCCTCTCGCTCGACAACCCGCAGCATCATCGGCACGTCAATTTTGTCGTTCATCGCCAGAACCGGGGCCGCTTCAATACGCGACAGGGTCAGCAGCTGTTTAACCAGCCCCTCCATACGCTGAGTTTGCTCGCGCATGGTATGCAGGGCCTTTTCCCGCGTCACCCCTTCCAGCACCTGCTCCTGCATCATCTCCAGATATCCCTGCAGCACCGTTAGCGGCGTGCGCAGCTCGTGGCTGACGTTGGCAAAAAAGTTGCGCCGGGCGCCTTCAAGCTGGTGCATCTGCGTCACGTCGCGCGCCACCATCAGCATCTGCTTGTCGCTGTAGGGCATCACGCGGATTTCCAGATGACGGGCGTTATTAAGGATCAGATTAAGCGGTTTGCTGAAATCTTTGCTTTTGAGGTAGTTGGCAAATTCAGGATAGCGCAGGAGGTTAAGGATGTTTTGTCCGCTGTCGTCCGGCCAGCGCAGATTGAGGATCTGCTGTGCCAGGCCGTTACACCAGAAGATCGCCCCCTCCTCGGTGGTCAGCACCACCGCATCGGGCAGCGATTCCGCCCCGCTGCGAAAGCGTTTGATCAGGCTGCCCAGCTCGCGTCGGCGTTTTTTATTACGCATCTGCATCTGGTGGAGGCCGTACAGCAGCGGTTCCCAGCTGCCGCTCCCCGGCGGTGGCGTCATGCTGCGGTCCACCCACAGCCACCACGAAAGACGTAATAAATTCCAGAAATGCCAGATAAGAAGTCCGGTCACCGCCGCCAGTAAAAACCACGGCAAATGACCAAATAGCGCCCCGAGAATCAGGGCCGGGATACAAGATAAGAAAAGCTCAAGCGCCAGCCTTTTCCATGACAGCCGTTCCAGCACGGTTCACACTCCTGTCGACATTCAGAAACGGGCGGAGAAACGATATCCCGTGCCGCGAACCGTTTGTACCATCCGGTCATGGCCACTGTGTTCCAGCGCTTTACGCAGACGGCGAATATGCACGTCTACCGTTCGGTCTTCTACATACACGTTGGTCCCCCAGACGTGATTCAGCAGCTGCTCGCGGCTGTATACGCGTTCCGGATGGGTCATAAAGAAGTGTAATAACTTAAACTCGGTCGGTCCCATGTCCAGCGGGTTTTCGCCGGTCATCACGCGATGGGAGGAGGGATCGAGGCTCAGCCCCTGCATTTCAATCACCTCTTCCACCGCCATCGGGGAAATGCGCCGCATCACGGCTTTGATTCGCGCCACCAGCTCTTTCGGCGAGAAAGGCTTGGTGATGTAATCGTCGGCGCCGGTCTCGAGGCCGCGAACGCGATCTTCCTCTTCACCGCGAGCGGTCAGCATCACCACCGGAATATCACGGGTCATCGCCTCACGCTTAAGCTGTTTAATAAACTGCAGGCCCGAACCACCCGGCAGCATCCAGTCAAGGAGAATCAGATCGGGCCAGGGTTCATTGAGCTGGTTCACCGCGCTGTCAAAATCTTCCGCCTCGACGGGCTGAAAGCCGTTTTGTTCCAGAACAAAGCAGACCATTTCGCGGATTGGAGCTTCATCTTCAACGACCAGAATTCTTCTCGCCATTATTTACCCTGTATTTTTTAGCCATCAGTATAGAGTGCGGCGCCATTATGCGTCAGTTTTGTGACAGATTTATGAAAAAAATGGTCGCCTGACGATCGAGGATTTTGAATTATGACACGCACTTAACTCCCCCTGCGTCGATGGTATAATGGCGGCAACGCTCTCAGGCAACGGAATATTTATGCGCATCATTCACACCTCTGACTGGCATCTCGGGCAAAACTTTTACAGCAAAAGCCGCGCCGCTGAGCATGCGGCCTTTCTCGACTGGCTGCTGGCCAGCGCGCAGGAGCACGAGGTCGATGCCATTATTGTCGCCGGCGATATCTTTGATACCGGCTCGCCGCCGAGCTACGCCCGCGAGCTGTATAACCACTTCGTGGTTCAGCTCCAGCAAACCGGCTGTCGGCTGGTGGTGCTGGCGGGCAACCATGATTCGGTCGCCACGCTGAATGAATCGCGCGACATCCTGGCCTTTTTAAAAACCACGGTCGTGGCGAACGCCGGCCATGCCCCCTTCGTTCTGCCGCTACGCGACGGCTCGCCGGGGGCGATATTCTGCCCGGTCCCCTTCCTGCGCCCGCGCGAGCTGGTCACCAGCCAGGCCGGACACTCCAGCGGTGAAAAGCAGCAGCTGCTGCTCACCGCTATCAGCGACTACTATCAGCAGCAGTACCAGCAGGCCTGCGACCTGCGCGGCGACCGGCCGCTGCCGATTATCGCCAGCGGCCACCTGACCACCGTCGGCGCCAGCAAAAGCGACGCGGTGCGCGAAATCTACATCGGCACCCTTGATGCCTTCCCGGCCAGCCGTTTTCCTCCCGTCGACTATATCGCGCTGGGCCATATCCACCGGGCGCAGATCGTCGGCGGCTGCGAGCATATACGCTACAGCGGCTCGCCAATCTCTCTGAGCTTTGATGAGACCGGGAAAAGTAAAAGCGTCAATCTGGTGACCTTTACCGACGGACGACTGACGGACGTTAGCCCGCTGACGGTGCCGATAGTTCAGCCGCTGGCGGTTCTAAAGGGCGATTTCGCCAGCATCAGCGAACAGCTTGACCGATGGCAGGACAGCGCGGAACTGCCCGCCGCCTGGCTGGATATTGAAATCACCAGCGATGAATATCTGCACGATATTCAGCGCCAGATCCAGGCCCGCTGCGAAGCGCTGCCGGTGGAAGTGCTGCTGGTGCGCCGCAGCCGCGCCCAGCGCGAGCGCATTCTGGCCGGCGAGCGGCGGGAAACCCTCAGCGAACTGCGGGTTGAGGAGGTTTTTGCCCGTCGCCTGGCGCTGGAGAATCTCGAAGAGCCGCAGCAGCAGCGCCTCGAGCAGCTGTTCAACGAAACGCTGCACAGCCTGAACGGTGAGGAGCACCTGTGAAAATTCTGAGCCTGCGTCTGAAAAACCTTAACTCGCTGAAAGGCGAGTGGAAAATTGATTTCACCGCCGAACCCTTCGCCAGCAACGGGCTGTTCGCGATCGTCGGGCCGACGGGGGCCGGGAAAACGACGCTGCTGGACGCTATCTGCCTCGCGCTGTACCACGAAACGCCGCGCCTGAGCAGCGTGTCGCAATCGCAAAACGATCTGATGACCCGCAATACCGCCGAATGCCTGGCTGAAGTTGAGTTTGAGGTCAAAGGCACCGCCTACCGCGCCTTCTGGAGCCAAAACCGCGCGCGCAACCAGCCCGACGGCAACCTGCAGGCGCCCCGCGTCGAGCTGGCCCGCTGCGACGATGGGCAAATCCTGGCCGACAAAGTCAAAGATAAGCTGGAGATGACCGCCTCGCTCACCGGCCTCGATTACGGCCGCTTTACCCGCTCGATGCTCCTCTCCCAGGGCCAGTTCGCCGCCTTTCTTAACGCCAAACCCAAAGAGCGCGCGGAGCTGCTGGAGGAGCTCACCGGCACCGAAATCTACGGGCAGATCTCCGCCCAGGTGTTTGAAAAGCACAAGCTCGCCCGCAGCGAGCTGGAAAAGCTGCAGGCCCAGGCCTCCGGGGTGCTGCTGCTAAGCGACGAGCAGCAGCAGGCGCTGCAGCAAAGTTTGCAAGTACTTACTGTTGAAGAACAGCAGCGCCTCGCTGAGCAGGCGCGCGAGCAAAATACGCTGCAATGGCTGCTGCGCCAGCAGGAGCTCATCCGCGATGAGAGCCAGACCCAGACGCGACTGCGCGAGGCGCAGCAGGCTCTGGAGCAGGCCCAGCCACAGCTGGCGGCGCTGCAGCAGGCGCAGCCTGCCGACCAGCTGCGTCCGCTGTGGACCCGACAGCAGGAGCAGGCCGAGGCGCTGGCGCAGACCCGCCGTCAGGTGGAAGAAGTAAATACTCGCTTACACGATCGGCTGCGGCTGCGGGCGGGCATTCGTCTCGCGGCGCAGCAGCAAACGAGCCAGCTGCAGCAGACCCGGCAATCGCTCGCCGAATGGCTGAAGGCCAACGACCGCTATCGCCAGTGGGGCAATGCCCTGGCAGGCTGGCAGGCGGCGTTCCAGCAGCAGGCGCGTGACGCGCAGCAGCAGGCCGGGCTGGAGCAGCGGCTGGCGGAAACCCGCCGTCGGCTCGGCGAACTGCCGCCGGCGACGCTGGCGCTGGATGCTGACCAGGTTCACGACGACCTTGCCCGCCACGCCGCCGCCCGCCCGCAGCGTCAGCAGCTGGCAACCCTGCACAGCCGTCTGCTGCCCCTGCGCCAGCGCCTCAGCCAGCTGCAGGCGACGGAGCAGGCCGGCCGCGAGGAGCAGGAGAAGCTGGAAAAAACGCTCACCCAGCGGCGCCAGGCCTACAAAGAGAAAAATCAGCAGTTCAGCGATGTGAAAGCCATTTGCGAGCTGGAAACGCGGATTGCCGGACTGGAAGAGGAGCGCGCGCGCCTGCAGCCCGGCGCGCCTTGCCCGCTCTGCGGCTCCTGCGAACACCCGGCCGTCGCCGAATATCGGGCGCTGGCGCCCGGCGTGAATCAGGCCCGCCGCGAGGCCCTCGAGCGCGAGGTTAAACGACTGGCGGAAGAAGGCGCCCAGCTGCGCGGCGAGCTGGATGCGTTGATGAAACAACAGCTTAAACAAAAAGAGGAGCGAGACTCGCTGCTCCAGCAGGAGCAAGCGCTTACCTCGCAGTGGCAGAGCGTCAGCGGCGAACTGCAGATTGACCTGCGGCCGGAGGATGATATTCCCGGCTGGCTCGACGCTCAGCAGGAGCGGGAGCAGCAGCTGTATCAGCATCAGCAGCGGCTGGCCTGGCAGGCGCAGCTGCAGGAGTGCGAGCTGCAGCTCCGGCAGCTGCAGCAGGATCTGACTCAGCGTCACAGCGCCCTAAACGCCGAGCTCGCGGCCTTTGCCCTCAGCGCGCCTGAGGCGGAAACAGCGGCGGCCTGGCTGGCCGAGCGCGAAGAGGAAACCCGCGGCTGGCAGACCAGGCACGACGAATCTGCCGCCCTGCAGGAGCGCCTGCAGCAGCTGATCCCTCTGCTGGAGACGCTGCCGGAGACGGAAGAGGCGGTCCCGCCCGCGCCGCTTGAGGGCTGGCGCCAGGTGCACGACGACTGCCTGGCGCTGCAGAGCCAGTGGCGCACCCTTAGCCAGCAGGAGAGCCAGCAGCAGCGGATGCTGGCAGAAACCGAGGGCCAGTTTGCCGCCGCCCTGGCCGCCAGCCCCTTTGCCGACCGGCAGGCGTTTCTCGACGCCCTGCTCGACGAAGAGACCCGCCAGCGCCTGGAGCAGCTCAGGCAGACGCTGGAAAATACGCTCCAGCAAAACGGCGCTCTCGCCCTGCGGGCCCGCGAAGCGCTGGCGCAGCATCAGCAGCAGCCACCGGCGGAGGCCGACATCGCCCAGCCGATGGAAGAGGTCGAGGCCCGCTTACGGCAGCTGGCCCCGCTGCTGCGGGAAAACAGCGCCCGTCAGGGGGAGATCCGCCAGCAGCTGAAGCAGAACGCCGAGAACCAGCAGCGCCAGCAGGCGCTGCAGCAGGAGATCGCGCTCGCCGCGCAGCAGATGGAGGACTGGGCGTGGCTCAATTCGCTGATTGGCTCGAAAGAAGGCGATAAATTCCGTAAATTTGCCCAGGGGCTGACGCTGGATAACCTTGTCTGGCTGGCTAACCATCAGCTCAACCGCCTGCACGGCCGCTATCAGCTGCAGCGCAAGGCCAGCGAAGCGCTGGAGCTGGAGGTGGTCGATACCTGGCAGGCGGACGCGGTGCGCGATACGCGCACCCTTTCCGGCGGCGAAAGCTTCCTCGTCAGCCTTGCGCTGGCGCTGGCGCTATCCGATCTGGTGAGTCATAAAACGCGCATTGATTCGCTGTTCCTTGACGAAGGGTTCGGTACGCTCGATAGCGAAACGCTGGATACCGCGCTGGACGCGCTGGACGCCCTTAACGCCAGCGGCAAGGCGATCGGCGTGATTAGCCACGTCGAAGCGATGAAGGAGCGTATCCCTGTGCAGATCAAGGTGAAAAAAATCAACGGGCTGGGATACAGCCGTCTCGATAAGGCCTACGCGGTGGAGTAAAACGCCACCCGGCTTCCCGGCAGCGCGGTGCCGCCGGGAAGCCGGAGTCGGGAGCCTCTCCTCAGCCGCCTACAGCGGCCACAGCCAGGCCGCGCCGCGCACGCCGCTGGAGTCACCGTGCAGCGCTTTACGGATCGGCGTTTCACACTCGCCGCCAAACACCCACCCTTTCACCAGCGCGGGCACCGTCTGGTACAGGCGTTCGACGTTGCTCATTCCACCGCCGAGCACGATAACGTCCGGGTCGAGGATATTAATCACGTGGGCCAGCGACTTTGCCAGTCGCATCTCGTAGCGGCTCAGCGCCAGCTCCGCCAGCGGGTCCTGCTCGCCGACCCGCTGCACGATCTCGCTGCCCTTTAACGGCTGACCGCCCAGACGCCGATAGTCGGTGGCAAAGCCGGTGCCGGAGATAAAGGTTTCAATACACCCCTGCTTTGCGCAGTAGCATGGGACCTCCGCGCGATAGCGCAGCTCGTCCTCATCCATCCACGGCAGCGGGTTATGCCCCCACTCGCCGGCGGCGCCGTTGCCGCCAATATGCGAACGTCCGTTAAACGCCACGCCGGCGCCGCAGCCGGTGCCGATAATGACCGCAAACACGGTCTGAGCGCCCGCCGCGGCGCCATCCACCGCTTCTGATACCGCCAGGCAGTTGGCATCGTTCGCCAGCCGCACTTCGCGATTCAGCCGCTGGCTCAGGTCCTTATCGAACGGCTGGCCGTTGAGCCAGGTGGAGTTAGCATTTTTCACTACGCCGGTGTACGGCGAAATCGAGCCGGGGATCCCCATCCCAACGCTGCCGCGCTCTCCGGTCGCCTGCTCTGCCATATCGACCAGGGCGGCAATATTCTCTATCGTTTGCCGATAATCGTCCCGCGGAGTCGGCAAACGGTGGCGAAACAGCTGCTCTCCCTTATCACTCAGGGCAATGACTTCCGTTTTCGTGCCGCCTAAATCAATACCAATACGCACTGTATGCTCCTCTCCCCGATTAACAATGCAAGCATAGCGACAATTCGCTATCATGCCCGCTGGATTTAACGACAAAGCCGTGGAAATTATCATGCTGTGGTTCAAAAATTTAATGGTTTACCGTCTCAGCCGCGACATTTCACTGCGCGCCGAGGAGATGGAAAAACAGCTGGCCGAGCTGACGTTTACGCCTTGTGGTAGCCAGGATATGGCGAAAACCGGTTGGGTATCGCCGATGGGATCGCACAGCGATGCGCTGACGCACACGACAAACGGCCAGATCGTTATCTGCGCGCGCAAAGAAGAGAAGATCCTGCCGTCTCCGGTGATCAAACAGGCGCTGGAAGCGAAGATCTTCAAGCTGGAAGCCGAGCAGGGCCGCAAGCTGAAGAAAACCGAAAAAGATTCGCTGAAAGACGAAGTGCTGCACTCGCTGCTGCCGCGCGCTTTTAGCCGCTTTAGCCAGACCATGATGTGGATCGATACCGTCAACGGTCTGATCATGGTGGACTGCGCCAGCGCCAAAAAAGCGGAAGATACGCTGGCTCTGCTGCGCAAAACCTTAGGCTCGCTGCCGGTTGTCCCGCTGGCGCTGGAAAACCCGATCGAGCTGACGCTCACCGAATGGGTGCGCTCAGGCACCGTGGCGCAAGGCTTCCAGCTGCTGGATGAAGCCGAGCTGAAGGCTATGCTGGAAGACGGCGGCGTGATCCGCGCGAAGAAGCAGGATCTGGTCAGCGACGAAATCGCCGTGCACATTGAGGCCGGGAAGGTCGTCACCAAGCTGGCCCTCGACTGGCAGCAGCGTATTCAGTTCCTGATGTGTGACGATGGCTCCATCAAGCGCCTGAAGTTCTGTGACGAACTGCGCGATCAGAATGAAGATATCGATCGGGAAGATTTTGCCCTGCGCTTTGACGCCGATTTTATTCTGATGACCGGCGAACTGGCCGCGCTGATTCAGAATCTGGTGGAAGCCCTGGGCGGAGAAGCCCAGCGCTAATCAGCTGAATGACATCCGCAGAATCACTCGATGACGCGGATCGTCATCCTGCCGCACGGCGGCAGGATGACAAAATCTGCATTACAGATAGCGGCACAGATAGGACGTTGGCTCAGCAACCTGCAGGTGGAACTCGCTGCTGCCAGGAACGTTGAATACTTCACCGGCGGTATAGACTTTCCACTCGGTTTCCCCAGGCAGCAGAACGTTCAGCGCACCGCTGACCACGGTCATCTCTTCCGGCTGTGCGGTGCCAAAGGTATATTCCCCTTCCGCCATCACGCCCACGCTCGCGCGGCCCGTACTGCTGCTGGTGAAACCAATCGATTTCACTTTTCCATCGAAGTATTCATTACTTTGAAGCATAAACAAGCCCTTATGATCTTTTGTTGAAACCTCAATATAGGGGGCGCTCCTCGTTTCTGTCACGTAAAATTAACGCCTGATGCCTGTCCTGTGACCCAGGATGGCCGCAGCGCCCGCCTTTGCCCGTAGGCCAGGCGCCTCGCAATACGCGCCGGCGCCGATCGGCTTAAACTAAAAGCTCTGCCGCCAGCCGCGAAACCAGCACGTTAGACAGCAGAACCGGCACGTCCAGCGCTTTTTGCAGCACGTCCCGGTGATGCTGATGATAGCCGAGGCAGTCCAGCACCAGCACGTCGGCGCCCTGCTCCAGCAGCGCCCTTCCGGCCGCCAGCAAATCGCTGTCGCTGCCGCTAACCGGGTTCGCCAGCGCGTAGTACGGCGCGCTGTTGAGCGAGAGCCACTTTTGCTGCTGCAGCGGCAGAACATCCTCAACGGGAACGATGACCCCCACCTGATGACCGTCGACGATCGACGCCACCAGCGGCGGGATAATGCGCTGCGGCTCCAGCAGAATAGCGTTGCGCGCCGTAAAACCGCTCAGCATGTCGGAGCTCAACAGCAGAATGACGTCATACTCCTGCCGATCGAGCAGCGCGATAAGATGTTTTAAATCACGTTCAATCTTCCACCGCGAGACCTCGGCCATCCGGTTGTCATTGAGCAAGGTAAGCAGGCGATCGTCGTCGGGGTCAACGGCATAATCTTCCATCACCTCTTCGCGCGTCATTTTACCTAGCAGGCTAATATGCGTGATCTGCTCTTCCCTGATATGTTCGGTTAACAGCGGCAGAACCTCCGCCACCGGCACCACGCCAACGGTTAAAATGGCCATTGTTGTACTCATATCATCTACCTTTTCACTTCCACGCCTTCAGCACAGGCTTACCGCATAATATCCGCCCCCCTGGTGGCTAAAAATCAACCGTCCAGAAGCGTAGCAGCTTAGCGCTCCAGTAGAGTGTAAAGATTCCAGATGATTCAGGAACACTCCTGAAAAATCCGCACCTTAGATATTCATTAGTACGCGTGATGAATTAAAAATGTGACAGATGTCCGGTTTTACTCTTTGGCTGAGAAAAACAGCGCGCCGCGCAGGCGCGTAAATCAGCGGCGAGAGACGTGTTCAGCGGGGGCAAAAATACCTGCCAGCGATGGCGCTGACAGGCTGCGGCGCAGAAGGCAGCTACGATTTCTCAGGATCCTCATAGCGCCGTTTGGCATCCAGCGCTTCACTCTCGACTGGATGTTCGCTAATCAGTGAATCGGGGGTAGGATAATCGGCGCGGAGTTGATACCAGGTCTCAGTCTGGCCTTTCTGACCTTTCTCAACGGCGACGACGCGCGCTTCGCGCGGATATGGCGGTCGGTCTGGCATGGCTCTTCCCTCTTTTACCGTACGAGCCATAAAGTATAGATAGCCGCGCTCCGTTTGCCCCAGGTAAAGTCCGAACTCGCTCCGTTACCCGCCAGCAGGCGGCTCTTTCGCCACCCTGAAGGGTTAATTATCGACCGTACAGGCGCTCTGCAGCGTCGCCATAATCTGTCCGACCACCTCATCCGGCTCGGCGGTCGCATCGATAATATGGTGCGCGGTCGCCCGGTACAGCACCTCTCTTTGGGCCAGCACTTCGCCAACCTCATCGCGGATCGGTTTGCCGGTCAGCGTCGGACGCTGTTCGGTTTTCGGATAGGCCTCAAGGCGGTCAATCAGCGCAGATACCGAGGCCTGGAGATAGAAAACCACGCCGTTCTCACGCATAAACTGACGGTTCTCTTCGATGAGCACAATGCCGCCGCCGGTCGCAATAACCGTTTCCGGGCGGGTGACCGCTTTTAGCGCCTGCGATTCCAGCTCACGAAAGCGATCCCAGCCCTCCTGCTCGACGATCGTCGCGACCGTACGCTGCTCAAGCGCCTGCAGGGCATGATCGGTATCGGTAAACTGGTAATTACGCGCCCGCGCCAGCGCGTGGCCGATCGTCGTTTTACCGCAGCCGCGTGGACCGATGAGATAGATTGGCTGTGTCATTACCGAAGACCCTCTGGTTCCGCATTTTGCGGGAAAATGAATACGAAAAGTGCGCAATGATACCTGCAAAGCGGCATCACGATAACCGTAAAATAAACGTTACAAATTATCAGGCATTCCCTTTCATCATAGAGAGCAAAGGGATTTTGCATGTAAACTTATCATTGCATTAAATGTTGCGCCAGATTTACCTCGACTCAGGGATTATTTTTTAGCCGCTGGCTGGCGTAAACGGTAACACATTTATGCAAAGCTTTACGCTGCAACATATTTACAACATGGGTGGTCCAGACGCACTCTGACCGTAATTTATCAGTGTGACAGAGGAATGTATCATGCAATCTGAAGAACAACGCCTTATCGATGGGCTGTTTTCCCGACTAAAAGAGGCCGGAACACAGAGCGCATCGCGCGATGCCGACGCCGAGGAGCGGATTGCGCAGCACATCAAAGAGCAGCCAGCCGCCCCCTACTACATGGCGCAAACGATCCTGATTCAGGAAGCGGCGATTAAGCAGCTTAACGATCGTATCCAGGCGCTGGAAGGCCAGGTGACGCAGCTGCAGGCGGCGAAACCGAGCAGCGGCGGGTTTCTCTCCGGCCTGTTTGGCGGCGGTCAGTCGCAGTCGCGCGGTTCTGACCCTATTCCGGGCGCGGAGCAGTACGGTCGGCCGCAGGCCGGCGCGCAGCCGCAGTATGCCCCGCAAATGCAGCAGCAGAACTACGCTCCTCAGGCGGCTCGCGGCGGCGGTTTTATGGCCGGTGCGCTCCAGACCGCGGCGGGCGTGGCGGGCGGGGTGGTGCTCGGCAATATGCTGACCAATATGTTCAGCGGATCGCACCCGCAGGAGATCGTCAATATCATCGAAGAGAAGCCGCAGGCTGACCTCGCGCAGACGGCGGACAGCAGCGCATCGGACGATCCCTTCCGCCAGGACGACGGTCAGTTCCTTGCGGATAACAGCACCTACAGCTCCGACTTCGACGCCGGTTTCGGCGATGACGACATCGGCAGCGACGACGATAGCTGGGTGTAGGCTACCGACCTTTCGTTTCTATAAGCCACTTCTCCAGCGCGGCGGCAAACTGCTGACGGTCGCGCTGCGATAGGGTATCCGGGCCGCCGGTTTGCACGCCGCTGGCCCGCATCGTTTCCATAAAATCACGCATCGTCAGGCGCTCGCGAATGGTGGCCTCGCTGTAGCGCTCCCCGCGCGGATTGAGCGCCGCGCCGCCTTTGGCCAGCACTTCGGCGGCCAGCGGAATATCGGCGGTAATCACCAGGTCGCCCGGCTCGCACAGGCGAACAATTTCGTTATCGGCAACATCAAAGCCCTGCGGTACGCGCAGGGTACGAATAACGCGCGACGGCGGCACCCGCAGCGCCTGGTTTGCCACCAGCGTCATCGGCGTTTGCGTGCGCTCGGCGGCACGAAACAAAATCTCTTTAATCACGTTTGGACAGGCGTCCGCATCAACCCAAATAGCCATTCCAGCTCCTGTGGACGAAAAAGGGGGCTATTATTGTCACCTGCTTTTGTCCCCCGGGAAAGCTCCGGAGTGATAAGCTAGATAACTCACGACAAAATAAGCACAGGAGAAGGGTGATGGAGAAGAAAATTGGCTTTATCGGCTGCGGCAATATGGGTAAGGCCATTCTCGGCGGCCTGATCGCCAGCGGGCAGGTACAGCCGGGGCAAATTTGGGTCTACACCCCGTCGCCGGATAAAGTGGCGGCCCTACACGACCAGTACGGTATCAACGCGGCGCAGAGCGCCCAGGACGTTGCCCAGGTCGCAGATATTGTGTTCGGCGCGGTGAAGCCGGGGATCATGGTTAAAGTGCTGAGCGACGTGGCCTCCAGCCTGAATAAAGATTCTCTGGTGGTCTCCATCGCGGCGGGCGTCACCCTCGATCAGCTCGCACGCGCGCTGGGGCACGATCGCAAGATCGTCCGCGCCATGCCTAACACCCCCTCTCTGGTCAACGCGGGTATGACTTCCGTCACGCCAAACGCGCTGGTCACCAGCGAAGAGACCGCTGAAATTCTGACTATTTTCCGCTGCTTTGGGCAGGCTGAGATTATCTCTGAGGCGATGATCCATCCGGTGGTCGGCGTCAGCGGCTCGGCGCCGGCCTACGTGTTTATGTTTATTGAAGCGATGGCTGACGCCGCCGTGCTCGGCGGCATGCCGCGGGCTCAGGCCTATAAGTTTGCCGCGCAGGCGGTGATGGGCTCGGCGAAAATGGTGCTGGAAAGCGCAGAGCATCCGGGCGCGCTGAAGGATATGGTGTGCTCGCCGGGTGGAACCACCATCGAGGCGGTTCGGGTGCTGGAAGAGAAAGGTTTCCGTTCAGCGGTGATCGAAGCGATAGCGAAATGCATGGAAAAATCAGAGAAGCTTAGCCGCTCCTGAAGCCGGGTATGATCGGGTGAGGCCGGGCCTCACCCGTTTCCACTACCCCTGTTTTTTCAGGCAGGCGCTCATAAATTTCTTACGATCGTCCCCTTTCAGCGACTGCTGGGTCGCCTGACCGTTACACTCGCCCATTTTTTGCTGCTGAGGCGTTAACCCTTTGTTCTCCGGAGCCGGCGCATCTTTCTTCAGACAGCTGCTCATGAACGCCTTACGCTCATCCCCTTTCAGCGCTTTCGCCGACGCGTCTTTGTTACAGACCGTCATTTTTTGCTGCTGGGGTGTCGGCGTTTTTTCCGCGGCGCTGACCGCAGTGGCAAAGACCAGGCCAAACAGCAGGGCAACCAGTAATGTTATTTTCATCGCACCATCCTTCTGTGAGTCAATCCCTGTAAGTCTGGTCGCTGACGGGAAAAAAACCAGCCGGCGGCTGAAATTCGCCGCCGGCACGGGCTTATTTCAGGCCCAGAGCCTCTTTCATGGTATAGAACAGATCGGTCTGATCGGTTAGGCCGACGACGTTTCCGGCATGCGGGCCGTAGGCGGCGATACGCAGCTGCGTCCCGGTATGCTCCATCGACTCGCCCTCGGAGTTACCGTAGCTCATCACCATCACCGCACCGTCTTTGGTGGTCAGCGCCTGCGTCAGGCCCGGCGCTTTAGAATCAGCGGGGATGATCTGGCTGGAGTGCGCGTGGTCGGCGGTCACCACCACCAGGGTATTGCCATCTTTTTTGGCGAACTCCAGCGCTTTCTGCACCGCTTCGTCAAGATCGACGGTCTCGCCAATCTGGCCGCACGGGTTCGCCGCGTGATCCTGTTTGTCGATGGAGGCACCTTCAACCTGCAGGAAGAAGCCCTTCTCGTTGCTGCTCAGCAGGCTGATGGCTTTATCCGTCATCTGCGCCAGCGTTGGCACCGAGGCGTCGCGACTGGCGTTCGGCGTGCAGGTTACCGCCGGCTTGTCGATATTGCCGTGCAGGGAGGCTTTAGGCCCTTCCCAGCGTACCGGCATATTACCGTCAGAAAACAGCCCCAGCAGCGGTTTGCCCTGGTTGGCTTCGCCGACTGCGGCCAGCGAAGCGGCGTCGGTGACAATCTGGTAGCCGCGGGCGACCGCCTGGTCATGCAGCGTTTTGCCCTGCCATTCACCGGCGGTAGCGGTTTCAGCGAAAGTTTTTGCTCCGCCGCCAAGCGTCACGTCGGCGCGGGCGTTCAGCAGCTGCTCGGTAATCGATCCCTTGCCGCCTTTTTCCAGCGCGTTACCCGGACATTTTTCGCTGGTGACGCTGGGGCCATAGCACTTACGGGAGGTCACGTGCGCCACCAGAGCGGCCGGCGTGGCGTCCTGCAGTTCGGCGGTAGAGACGTTGCCGGTAGCCAAGCCCGCGGCTTTCGCCAGCTCAAGGATGGTCTGGTGATCTTTCTCGTGGATATCGACGCCCAGCGCGCCGTTATAGCTTTTGACGCCGGTGGTCCACGCCGTCGCGGAGGCGGCGGAATCGGTCACATAATCCGGCTTGCCGGTTTTCTTATCCAGAGAATAGTGGGTGTACTGACCGGTCAACGGCAGCGCATCAATACCTTTGAAGAAACCGCCCGCGCCTTCGGCATAATTGCGGGCGGCGGTAATTTCTGAATCCCCCATTCCGTCACCAATCAGCAAAATAATATTTTTCGCTGGCTTGTTGATTAATGAGGCCTGTAACGCGGCAGTTTGGTCGCCGCTTAAACGACGAGCGCCGCCGGCAGCGGTGATATCTCCCTGGGCGGCACGATTATCGAGCGCCGGGGCGGACGGGGTATCAGCATGAATAACCGGGGAAGCCAGCAGAGGCAGCAGGGCAATAAAGAGGGCGCTTAATTTCACTTTTGTCGTCTCCATGTAAAAATACTTAAAAAACAAAACGAGGGAGACTTTATAAAAGCGATGTGACAGTAAAATGACAGCATCCATGCCTTGTCACGGGCGCTAGCTACGAGGATGCCGCAACAGCTTTTTTATATATTGCTGCAACCGCTGGGCATCGCGCTCGTCAACCAGCGGACCGGGGCTGGCCTGCTCGATAGCCTGTTCAATATCGTTAATTAACGCCTGCTGAGCGTCCTGCTCCATATGCCTTAGCAGCGCCGTGACCACCACTTCCAGCGCCTCAACCTGCACCGTCAGTTCCTTTGTTTCCTCTTCCTTTTGTGCCAGATTTACCAGTAGCTCGGCAATGAGATTCTTCACAACGCTTTATCCTTAGGCGAGGTCAGTGAGTTGCTATTTATGTCATACATTAGCCGTCGGATACCAGAATTATTTTTTGAAAATGATTACTCACCACTATCAATATTAAGCGAAACGTTTTGCTCATTACTTATTAGATGCGAGGGGTCCCCTGAATACCGGCGTAATAATCTTCATAACTAAATTTAATAGATAAGAGTTAAAAGGAATATTGCTATTCCAGCACGCCGACAATAAATGTGGTTACCGAAAGGCGGCGAACTGGCAGGAGCATAGCCAGCTCTCTGACGGGTCGAGGCCGGTGGATGATTCGGGAGCCGCAGGGTCAAGGCATCAGCAATTTTAGGGATAGCGCATATATAACTATAACGTATCGCCATAATATATCTGGTAGCCCAAATTCACACTGTCCGGTGCATCTTTACCGGCAAGTCTGGCAAGCAGTATTTCGCTGGCCGTTTTACCGATGTCATAACGTGGAGTAATGACGCTGGCTATTTTCTGCAAGCTTGCGCGGCCAATTTCCAACCCGTGAAAACCAGCAATAGCCATCTCCTGCGGCACCGCTTTACCCTGAGACTGACATTCAAGCAATACGCCAACCGCCAGATCGTCATTGGTACAAAAAATCGCGTCGATACCTGGGCACGACTGCTGCATTTTCAGGAACATCTGCCGCCCAAGGGCGACCGAAGAAATCGTACGCGGAGCCATGTGATACGCCTTCAGGCCATGAGCCTGCAGCGCCAGCTCGGTACCGCGAAAACGGCTCAGATCGCGGGGATCGTCCATTGAGCCAAAAAAGGCAATTGACCGTTTGCCGCTTTCGAGAAAAGCATTGGTCATATCCCGTGCGGCCTTTTCGTTATCGAAGCCCACCTGAATATCAAGCTGCGGGCCACCGAAGTCCATCAGTTCCGCAACCGGAATACCGCTCGCGCGTACGTATTGGATCATGCGATCGCTATGCTGCTTGCCGGTCAGGATCAGGCCATCGATATTATATGAAAGCAGGTTGAGCACTTCGCGCTCTTCGCGCTGGGGGTCATATTCGTAGTTAGCGATCAGGGTCTGGTACTGATGCGCGGAAGTCACCGACTCAATACCGGCCAGCACGTCGGCGAAAATCTGATTGCGAAACGAGGGGATAAGCACGCCGATTGTTTTACTGCGCGCGTTAAGCAGGATTTCCGGTGCCCGGTTGGGGATATAGTTATTCTCTTCCATGACTTTTGCAATAAGCTCGCGGCTGCGCTGCGACACCTGGCCAGGGTCGCGCAAATAGCGGCTCACCGTCATTTTATTAAGTCCCGCCAGGTTGGCGATATCCTGTAATGTCATCCGGCTGTTTTTCATCAGGTTCTCTACGACAAACGACTTATGTGCTCGCAGAGAACCTTACCACAGCAGCTACGTTTTATGTTAACCCGCAACCTTTTTTGCCGTCAGCAGCGATGAAGAGGATTCATTATTGGCCCGCACGTTATACATCAGCACCACCGAGGCCAGCAGCGCGATAGCCATAAAGGTGTAAGAAACGCCGGGACCGCCCGTAACGCCATTCAAATAGCCGACCAGCCACGCGCCGAGGAAAGCACCAAGCGCCCCGAAGCTGTTAATCAATCCCATAGAAACGCCGGAGACGTTGCGCGGCAGCAGCTCAGGGATCAGCGCAAAGAAGGGACCGTACGGCGCATACATGCAGGCTGCAGCAATCACCAGCAGAGCATAAGAGAACCAGAATGCCTGGTCGCCCACCATCCATGAACCGAAGAAGGCAATAGCGGCGATCAGCAGTAATGGCCAAATGAACAGCTTACGATTCTGAAACTTGTCCGACAGCCAGGAGACCGTCAGCATTAATATAATGGCAGCCAGATACGGCACGGCCGCCAGCCAGCCTACCGCCACAATATCCATCTGCGCGGCATTTTTCAGAATCGACGGCATCCACATCATAAAACCGTACACCCCGATGCTCCACAGCGCATGCACGGCGCACAGCATAATGACGCTGCGCGACCGCAGCGCCTCGCCATAATTACGTACCGGCTTGATATGACTCTGTTCGCTATCCATCGCCTGCTGCAGAGCCTGTTTTTCCTGCTCGTTCAGCCAGGAGACCTCTGAAGGTTTATCGCGAACCAGTATCCACCAGCATACCGCCCACAGAACTGCCGGAATGCCTTCGATAATAAACATTTCCCGCCAGCCCCAGGACTGAATCAGGTAGCCGGAAACGATAGACATCCACAGCACGGTGACCGGATTACCGAGGATCAGGAAGGTATTGGCACGCGAACGCTCGGTTTTGGTAAACCAGTTGCTGATATAAATCAGCATCGCCGGCATCACCGCCGCCTCGACCACGCCGAGGGTAAAGCGAATAGCCATCAACATCGGAATATTACTGACAAATCCGGTCGCCGCTGCGCAGACGCCCCATAATATAAGGCTGCAAAAAATCATTTTGCGCACGCTGCGTTTTACGGCATATATCGCACCGGGAACCTGGAAAAAGAAATAGCCGAGAAAAAAGAGCGCACCAATCAGCGAGGCGGTCCCTTTGGTGATGCCTAAATCATTTTCAATTCCCGCCGCGGCGGCAAATCCGTAATTCGCGCGATCGAGATATGCCAGACTATAGGTAATGAAAATGATGGGCATTAAATACCACCAGCGACGCGCTGGTAACTTCGCGAGCATTTGCATAAGCAATCCTCAGATTATGTTCGTAGGTAAACGGGTTTAATTATGACTTGAGATTCATTTTATTAACTGCGCCTAAAGCAGCAGCGATACAATCTGGATTAGGGTGAACATTAGACGGCGGCAAGCATCCCTCCATCGACAAACAACAGATGGCCGTTGACGAAGTTTGCCGCCGGAGAAGCCAGGTACACCGCAGCGCCAATCAGCTCCTCCGGTTTTCCCCAGCGGGCTGCTGGCGTACGCTGATACAGCCACGCGGAAAACGCCTCGTCATTCACCAGCGCAGCCGTCATCTCGGTAGCAAAATAGCCGGGGGCAATGCCATTAACCTGAATATTATATTCCGCCAGCTCCACGCACATTCCACGGGTAAGCATTTTGACCGCTCCTTTCGATGCGGCATACGGGGTAATAGTTTTTCGACCTAATTCGCTTTGCATCGAGCAAATATTTATTATTTTACCCGCACGGCGCGTCATCATATATTTAGCGACCTGCTGCGAGACGAGGAACACCCCTTTCTGGTTAACTTCAATAACCCGATCCCACTCCGCTTCGGGGAATTCAGTAAAAGGATATCGGCGCTGGATCCCGGCGTTATTAATTAAAATATCAATCGCCCCAATTTCCTGCTCAATGCGGGTAATCCCGCGCTCAACCTCCTCCGCCCTGGTCACATCAAATGCGCATCCCACTGCGCGATAGCCCCGATCAACCAGCGCCTGCGCGGCCTGGTCCGCGCGCAGCTGGGTCCGATCGTTGATAATGATCTCCGCGCCGTACTCTGCAAGGCCGCCGGCCAGCAGATTACCAATCCCTTGGGCAGAACCGGTGATGAGCGCTCGCTTCCCCGATAAATCGAATAAATTTCTCATAAAACCTCTTTCAAGATAGCTGTTACGCGTAACTGTATACGCGTAACAGTTACAAATAGAAGAGGAGAAGAGCTAAAAATGATCATTTTGTGATCGGAGATACATTTATAACCGGGAGGGATCGGTAACCGGCATTTACGCTGTGACGTAAATACCGGCAGAAGGGAGGAGTGTGATTACTCCGTCGCCTGGCGGCTGCGCCGCAGCATAACCGCCAGCTGCCAAAGGTTAATCAGCACGATAATCGCCGTGGCGATAAACACCCAGCGGAAGCCGGCCATTGCCGATACCGAGGCGCCAATCAGCGGCCCGACGACGTTCCCCAGATACATAAACGACTGATTGTAGCCGAAGATGCGTCCGGTCACGCTATCGCTGCAGTATTTGAGCAGCAGCGTTTGCACCGCCGGCAGCATCGCGCCGTCGGCAAAGCCCAGCATGAAGCGCAGCACGCCCAGCTGCAGCGGCGTGGTCACGAACGACATTGCAAAGAACATCACCACCGCGCAGCACAGCGTCGCCAGCAGGATCCGCGAGGTGCCAATCCGATCGCCAAGCTTGCCTAAACGCGGGGCCGAGATCAGCGCCGAAACGCCCGGCACGGCGGCAATCATGCCGGCGAGGAAGGCAATATTATTGCTCTCCGGGGCCATCGATTTGATAAACAGCGCCAGAATCGGCCCGATTGAACCGTTGCACAGCTGAATCACCAGGGTAGTGAAGAACAGGCTAATGACCAGGCCGGGATAGGGCAGCGTAGCAAATACCTCCCTCCCGCTTAGGCGATCCGCCTTACTGACCTGCGGGCGCACGCCCTCTTTAATCAAGAACAGCGTCACCAGGAAGCTCACCGTCAGCAAAATGGCGGTGATGATAAACACCATTCGCAGGCCAACGTGGTCGGCGAGGAAACCGCCCAGCAGCGGCCCGCCGATGACGCCGCTAATCTGCGCCGTCGATAGCGTACTGAGCGCCCAGCCGCTGCGCTCGCGCGGTACCTGAGAGGCCACCAGCGCCATCGCATTAGGAATATAGCCGGAAGTCAGCCCCATCACCGCGCGCAGGATAAACAGCTGCCAGACGTTGGTCGCAAAGGCCTGAAGCAGGATGGCAATCGCCATTCCCAGGGAGGCGCGTAGCAGCATCAGCTTACGCCCTTTGCGATCCGCGAGGCTGCCCCACATCGGCGAAACGATGGCCGATACCAGGAAGGTGACGCTAAACGTCAGGCCCGACCACATCGACAGCGCCTCGTGAGAGGTGACGCCCAGCTGAGAAACATAGAGCGGCAAAAACGGCAGAATTTGGCTGATTGCCAGGCCGGTAAAAAAGCAGCCGAACCAGACAGAGATGAGATTAACCTTCCAGGATTCCATAACTACGCGTATTCATTAGTTTTTTGTGAATTATTATCTAGCTTAGCAAGTTCCCTCCGCCGGCGTATTACCAGAGATGCGCTCGCGATGAGTTTAGTGTTTTATCATTCCATATCCCGATTTATAAAATATTATCAGAGCTAATCGCCTGAGCCTTAGGGCGTTGTGCTGACGTCGCGGCGGCGCCGCGCATCAGCTCCCGCCCTCGCCTGCTTATCCGCAGCGGCGGTTGAACAGCTTTTAACCCCCTGCCATCTGCCGCAGAGATTCTGGCAGCCATGCCGTCATCGCACATGCTATGTTATGTGCTTTGATGTAATCAGGATGGAAGTTGAAATGGCTAAGATGAGGGTTGGGATCGTTTTTGGCGGCAAGTCGGCAGAACATGAAGTGTCACTGCAGTCGGCGAAGAACATCGTGGAAGCAATTGATAAATCGCGCTTCGACGTCGTTCTGCTGGGGATTGATAAACAGGGTCTCTGGCACATTAACGATGCCGGTAACTATCTGCTGAACCCGCAGGATCCTGCCCATATTGCGCTGCGTCCCTCCGATGTCACGCTGGCGCAAATTCCCGGTCGCCAATCCCGGCAGCTGATTAATGCCGACAGCGGTCAACCGCTGGCCGCCATCGACGTCATTTTCCCGATTGTCCACGGCACCCTGGGAGAAGACGGCTCGCTGCAGGGCATGCTGCGGATGGCTAACCTGCCCTTCGTCGGCTCTGACGTGCTCGGCTCCGCCGCCTGCATGGATAAGGACGTCACCAAGCGCCTGCTACGTGACGCCGGCCTGTCTATCGCACCGTTTATTACCCTGACCCGCGCTAACCGCCAGCGCTTTAGCTTCGCTGAAGTGCAAAACACCCTCGGCCTGCCGCTGTTTGTCAAACCGGCCAACCAGGGCTCGTCGGTGGGCGTGAGCAAGGTGAACAACGAAGAGCAGTATCAGCAGGCGGTTGCCCTGGCCTTTGAATTTGACCATAAAGTGGTGGTTGAACAAGGAATTAAGGGCCGGGAGATCGAGTGTGCGGTACTGGGTAACGATGAACCTGAGGCCAGCACCTGCGGCGAAATCGTCCTCAACAGCGAATTCTACGCCTACGACACCAAGTACATTGACGACCAGGGGGCGAAAGTCGTCGTTCCGGCGGTCATTGACGGTGAAGTTAACGATAAAATTCGCGATATTGCCGTGCGCGCCTATCAGACGCTCGGCTGTAGCGGCATGGCGCGCGTCGACGTGTTCCTGACGGCAGATAATGAAGTTGTTATCAATGAAATCAACACGCTGCCAGGGTTTACCAATATCAGCATGTATCCCAAGCTGTGGCAAGCCAGCGGACTGGATTATACCAGCCTGATAACTCGCCTGATTGAGCTGGCGCTGGAGCGTCACGCCGCCGATCGCGCGCTGAAAACCTCGATGAACTGATGAAATTGCCCCGGCGACGCAGCGCTTGCCGGGGCGACCGCTTTACGGCCCGGGTGGCCGCGAAACTGTCAGTGCCTAGGCTTGCTCCGCCGGACGACGGCGAATAATAAACCCCGCCAGCCAGAAGCTAATGACCCAGGTCACCAGCCCCACGGCATAGGATTGCCAGCCCTGAGTTTCAAACCCCAGCAGCCCCACCACGCCGTTCAGAATAAAAATTAACCCCAGCGCAATAGCGTAATAGTGCCAGTCACGGCGAATTTTATCAGTGAGCTTCATGACAACTCCAACGGCAAAAAAAGCATCTTCGCACAGGCGCAATCCGCGGTCTGTAGCGACGTTGAGAATTATTTAACAGTGGGAGATGGCTCTCCCTTTGCCAAACTCTTAGCACGCTCGCAAAGCGGTAAGTTCAGGAATATTCCTGGCCGAAAATTACCAGCAATCTGATACTGGATAGCGCCCCCCGCTGCCAAAATAGTCGCCGTGTAGCCGGTGTAAAAACGGCTGAGAAGTGGAGTACGGAGGTTATATGGCAGAGTTTGCCTTTTCAAAAACGCTCTTTGGCAAAAAAAGAAGGAGCCCGCTGACCAGCAGCAATATCGCCTACGGACTGTTTGTGCTGTTCTGCTTCTGGGCCGGAGCGCAAATGCTGAGCATGCTGGTGCACGCACCCGGCGTTTTTGAACACTTAATACAGGTCCAGAACACCCAACATCCGCGCATAGAAATAGGTCTGGCGGTGGGGACAATATTTGGCCTGGTCCCCTTTCTGATTGGCTGCCTGCTGGTGGCTCTTCTCGGGCTTATTCTGCGCTGGCGCAATAATCGCTAACGACGCGCCATGCAGCTGGCGCGCCGCTCATCAACCCGCTTCGCGAACCAGGCAGTTGTCAGATTTCGCGTAATTTTAGGGCTTTCGAGCTGGATCCCGGGGAGGATTTCCCGCGGCACGGCCTTGCCTGCTTTCTTATCCGCAAGACGGAAAACCTGCTGATAGAGGTCGGTTTTCTCAAACGCCAGGCTGTCGCCTTTCTTCAGCTGTCGGTGAATATCGTCATCGCTCATCGCCAGCTGTCCGGCTACACGCCGCACCGCCAGCTCTGTGGTCCCCGGCTCGTCGCTGTCGTAGCGAATCAAATCCCCGTCCAGCGCCAGCTTCACGCCGCTAACGTTGCTGACCGCATGTTGAAATGCGGCATTGCGGCTGGCGTACCAGCCGGCATTGAAATCAGCAAAGCGATACAGCGGCGCGCTATAGTTCGCCGGATAGTTCAGCAAATGCCGGGTGCCAAACCACAGGCCGCCGCGCAGGCTAAAGACCTCCTTGCGCACGCTGCCCTCCATTTTCCACGGATAGCCGTCGGTGTGCTGCTGAGCAAAGGCGATGCTGACCTGCATCGGGCCGCCGGTATGCACCGGGTTGAGGGAGCCAAACAGAGTCTGGCCCATCGGTACCATGTCGATAAAATCGTCAAAAACGGCGCTTAGCTGCTTCTCCGTTTTCACGCTATCCAGGCGCTCACTGTAGCTTTTGCCGTTCGGCGAAGGAATTTTTAGCGCGGTATGCACGACGAACAGCGGAATGTGCATTTTCTCCGCCCGGCGGTCTATCTCCTGCCAGGCGATTTTATTCAGCCCAGGCACCACCGGGTCAGACTGATAGTTGGATTCCTGCTGGGCCACGGCGAGCACCGAACAGACGTTTTCTTCCGTCGGCGCAAGCTTCTGGCTTTCGAAGGCTTTAGCTATCGCCTGCGCCCATTCATCACGGTCCTTCACGCTGGCCGGCATTTTTTGCCGGACTACTGCGGCAACGTCCACGGGCTTTTCGCCTTTTTTTAGCGCCGGTCCCTGATTACTGGTACAGGCGCTGAGAACCATCCCCGCCAGAAGCGTCAGGGAGAGCGAAACGATACGAGTAGAGGCTGCTGCCGCCATAATCCTTCCTTGAGATAATTAACCGAGCGTTTGCGTGACTTCATTTAACTCTTTGCCATCGAGCTCACGCTCAAAGCTGCGCAGACGTTTGTAGATGGACATCAGCTCCACCAGCGTCGTCCAGGAGCTGATCAGGTACTGGAACGAACCGCGCACCTGGCCAAATACGTTGGTTATCTGCGTCATCAGGCCCAGCGTAATCGTACCGGCAACGATCGACGGAAACAGCAGGAACAAACCGAAAACGTTATCGACCTGCAGATAGAGAATGCGCGCGATGTTGAAGTACATGTAGTGGAAATAGAGGCGGAAATAGTTGCGGCGTACGGCGCCGAACAGCTCGCGAACGGTCGGTGGCGTCGCGCGAGCGGCGTCATCTTCGCCGTATACCAGCTCCTTACGATAGGCCGCCTCAACGCGCTGGTTTTTAAACTCCAGCCCCGGCAGCTTGATCCCCACCACCGCCAGCATACCGGTGCCCATCAGCGACCAGACGATCGCCGCAATCACCAGGCCATACGGCAGGTGGCCAACAATCGGCAGGTCCGGCACGTGCTCGGACAGGGTGACCAGCACCGGCAGAAAGGCAATCAGGGTCATCACCGCGTTGATAAAGCTCACGCCCATATCTTCAAGGGTAGAGGCAAAGCGCATGGTATCTTCCTGCACACGCTGGGCCGCACCTTCGATATGGCGTAAATGGTGCCAGTGCGCCATGTAGTGTTCGTTCATCGCGGTACGCCAGCGGAAGACGTAGTGGCTGACGAAAAAGTTGTTCATCACGCCGATAATCACCGCAATAACCGCAATCCCGAGGAATACACCAATCTCTTGATAAAACTGGTTAATACTGACCTTATGCGGCGTGGCCAGCGCGGCCTGTATCAGATCGTAGAACGGCGCGTACCAGGCGTTGATCGCCACCCCCACTTCCACCAGGAACCAGGTGACGAAGATAATCAGCGACGTGCCGAGGATCGACCAGTACTGCCAGCGATGCGGGCACCAGCTAAACCAAAACAGGGCGAAAACGCCGACGCAGAACAGGTAGTAGGCGTAAAAAACCAAATAGTTCAGCGACCAGAAGCGCGCGGCGCTGATGGCCACGTTTTGCGATGCGCCGGCCATTCGCAGCAGCCAGTCGCCGCCGCCCGCCTGCCAAAAGATCACCGCCAGCAGCGACCAGATAAAGGCAGAGATAAAAAACGGCCCCGGTTTGGGGAAAAAAGATTTAAACATCATGCTCTCCTGCTAACTTCTTATCATTCTGATTATGCTGTGTACCACGACAATGCCCGCCGCAGAGGAGCAGCGGCAAGGAAAGGCGACCGAATTATGAGACCGGATATCAGCAGCTTAGTTCGTCTGCCAGGCGCTAAGAATTGTTTCTGTGGATTTCACGCGTACAGGATTGCCGGGGACGGTCAGCGTACGCCAGACCTCGTTATAGTGGGCAATCAGCGTTTGTGCCTGCGCCGCCGGGCGGTTAGCGGTAGTATGCGCATCTTCGGCGACGGTTAGAGCATAGCCGCGGCTGGCGCCGTTCTTGATGGTGGTATCAACGCAATAGTCCGTTGCGCAGCCACAAATCACAAACTGCGTAATGTCCTGCTCGCTCAGCACCTGCGCGAGGCGGGTCTGATAAAACGCATCGCAGGCGGTTTTGGTGACAAAAATTGCATTTTCCGGCTGCTCCATCTCAGGCAGCAGCGCAAAACCTTCGCTTCCCTCTTCCAGCCCGCCATCCTCAGCGTGCTGAATAAAAATCACGCGATCCGCCGCGCGGACAAGGCGGTTAATTTGTGCGACGCAGCGCTCACGCTCAATACGCGGGGTCGCAAAAACGCCATTTTGCATATCTACTACCATTACTACCCGTTGAGCGGCCATGTCTCTCTCTCTTACAACCTGATAAACCAAACAATAATCATACGCGCCCGCCGGGTAAAGCGGGTATCGAAAGCGTAAAAAATCGTTTTTTACGCACCGTTACGTTTTTCCGTGAAATATTGTCGTCATTGCGCTTCGCTGTGCGCCGCTTCGTAGTATAAATACGCTCTATATCTCTTTTCATCATATGGATACCCCCGTTGAAACGTAGTCTGCTCATTTTTGCTGCGCTGTGCGCGGCGTCGTGGACATCGGTCCAGGCTGCTCAACCGAGCGTCGATCCGGAATTTGCCTCCGATGTTGTCGACCGTTATGCCAACCATATCTACTACGGTAGCGGCGCCACCGGCATGGCGCTGGTCGTCATCGACGGTAACCAGCGCGTTTTTCGCAGCTTTGGCGAGACGCGTCCGGGCAATAATGAACATCCTCAGCTGGATTCCGTTATCCGCATCGCCTCACTGAGCAAGCTGATGACCAGCGAAATGCTGGTGAAAATGCTCGATCAGGGGGTGGTGAAGCTTAACGATCCGCTGAGCAAATACGCTCCGCCGGGCGCTCGGGTGCCGAGCTATCAGGGCACGCCGATTACGCTGGTTAACCTGGCGACGCATACCAGCGCCCTGCCGCGTGAACAGCCCGGCGGCGCGGCGCACCGCGCGGTCTTCGTCTGGCCAACCCGCCAGCAGCGCTGGGAATGGCTGTCGACGACGTCGTTAAAAGCCGCTCCCGGCTCGCAGGCCGCCTACTCCAACCTCGCGTTTGATCTGCTGGCGGACGCCCTCTCGAACGCCGCGGGCAAGCCTTATCCGCAGCTGTTTGAAGAGCAAATTACCCGCCCGCTGGGCATGAAGGACACCACCTTTACGCCATCGCCGGATCAGTGTGGCCGCCTGATGGTCGCCGAGAAGGGCGCCAGCCCGTGCAACAACACCCTGGCGGCGATCGGCAGCGGCGGCGTTTACTCTACGCCGGGCGATATGATGCGCTGGATGCAGCAGTTCCTCTCCTCTGATTTTTACACCCGCGGCCAGCAGGCTGACCGCATGCAGACGCTGATCTATCAGCGCAGCCAGCTGACCCGCGTTATCGGTATGGACGTGCCGGGGAAAGCCGATGCGCTGGGCCTTGGCTGGGTTTATATGAAGCCGAAGAATGGGCATCCGGGCATTATTCAGAAGACCGGCGGCGGCGGCGGATTTATTACCTACATGGCGATGAACCCGCAGGCTAACGTGGGTGCCTTCGTGGTGGTCACCCGTTCCTCGCTGACGCGCTTTAGCAATATGAGTAACGGCATCAACGACCTGGTCAGCGAGCTCAGCGGCGAAAAACCGCTGCCCGTTCCCGAATCCTGATTAATATTCTGAAGGCAAATGGTTGATGCTGACCAGTTTGCCTTTATCCATTTCGATATAGCCGCCCTTACGCAGAGCAGCAAGCACTTCGGCAACAACGGAGCGCGAAATACGCGTTTTTTGATGAATATAATTCATAACACCAATACGGAAACGTAATTCTTCGTCCCAGTCAAGCATCGACAGCAGCGTTGCGCGAATTTGCTCATAGGAGTTATTACCGATTAGCTGCAGGTCGCGTAGCTCCATAATGCGGTTATGCCATACCAGCCAGCAGAATGCGTCGCGCCACAAATTATTCTGGTCGATTATTTTAATCGCCAGGGAGGAAGGCAGGTGGTATCCGCTGCACTCTCCTTCGGTCATTAATTTATATTTCACCTCATTTTTCATTACCCCATCGGCCAGCCCGATAATAAAAGGGGCCTGAGCGATGCCCACAAGGATATTTTCACCTCGGCGCAGCGAGATTACGCCGGCTAAAATAACCACCGTTTGGTCGCAATGTATATCGTTCGAAAATATAATCTTCTTTTCACTACAAAAATCGAAGCGCGTGCCGTATTTTGACAGGCATTGATCCAGCTGACCAAATTCATTAAGCGGTTTACTCAGCGATAGCATTTATGCATTCCTGACAATAATGCCCGTCAACTCCTTGACGGGCATACTTTTAGATTAAATAACCTTTAATGTTTTATCACTGCAAACTATCTTACCAGGTGTATTTAACGCCCACGTTAGCAGACCAGTCCTGATCCACGTCCCCGCCGCCGAGGTAGCTCACATCAGAGTAGGCGCTGAAGCTGCGGGTAAAGCTGAACTGCGTACCCAGCCCAACGCGTACCGCAGAACCTTCGGTGCCGTTATCGATAGCATCCCCGTTGACCTTAGCGTTGTTGTCGGCATCGTCATACACGTAGGCCAGCTTGAAGTAAGGCGTAAGCGCCTGATCGCTGCCGTAGCTAAAGGTGTAGCCCGCGTCAACGCCCAGCTCATAGCGCATGCTGTCGTAAGACTGTTCGCCCACTTTCATGCCGTTGCTCAGGCGGTAGTCGTCCCCGGACTGGAACAGGCCGGATACGCTGCCGTACGGAGTCACATAGCCCGCATCGCCCAGCTTCCAGTCGTAGCCCAGCTTCAGACCAAAGCCCCAGGCGTCTGTGGAAGTCCTGCCATCGACGTACTGGCCGTTGCTCATGTTGGCAGACAGCTCGTTGCTGAAGCGAGAGTAGTTCAGTGAACCGTCAACAAAAACGTTGTTTGCAAAGCGAGCGGACGAGTAGACGTAGGCCGTCTGGCTGTCCTGATCCACCTGACCACTGCGATCGCTCAGGTCGCCTTTCACGAAGCCCGCTGCGGCCCCGACGATCCACTGAGCATGGTTCCCCTCAATTTTGCTATCCAGCCCCAGCATGACGCCGTTCACGTTCTGATCGTAGCTGATAGCGTCATTGTCGCCGTTGAAGCTACCGCCAAAGTAGCTGCCCCAGACGCCGCCGTTATCCGCCAGACCATGCCGGGAGTGGGTCAGACGAGTCGCCACGGTATCCTGCTGTAGGTTCCAGATATTGCTGTTAGCGGACGGGATGCTGAGCGCCATATTTGCGTAATCGGTCAGCGACCGCTGCTGCATAACCACTACGTTGCCTTCCTGCTTAGCCTGCCAGGTGTAGGCACCCAGATCGGCTTTGTTTGCCGCAGAGAAGGTGGCGCTGCTGCTCTTGTCGTTAACATAGACCAGCTCTTTGCCTTTGTAATCAGCAATGGAGCCCGTACCGACCGCATTATCAATACGCACTTTATAGTTGCCGGTGGCGGCCGCAACGTTGTCGCCCGCGTTATCCACTTCGGACTGGTCAAAAGAGGTATCGGAGTCACCGTTGCCGTTGATGGTCAGGTGACCATCAGAGTTCATGGCGATGATGCCATAGCCGTAGTTAGGCTTAGCGGTATCGTTAGTGCGATCGTTGGTTAAATCGGCATTCAGCACGAAGCGATTGCTGTGAACATTAAACACGCCAGCATGTACATCCCCGCGGGCATCCGTCGAGCTGGTCAGGTTCAGCGTATCGGCCTGCAGCGCGTACGCCGTGCCGTTGCCGACGTCCAGAATACCGTCGTGAGTCACGTTGACGATGTTGGCATACAGCGCGGCATCATCCACGCCCCAGCCGGCGGAGACATCGTCGGCAATCGTGACGGTACTGCTGTCGATTGTCAGCGCGTGGGTCGCCACGTGGCCATCTTCATCGATCTTCAGGACAGAGCCGCCGGTCAGAGAGATAGTGTCAGAGACCAGGGTGGAGTCCGCTACGTTGACCACAGAACCGCTGTTGATGCTTAAAGTATCAATCAGCGACGTTTTGGTCGTATCCCACCGCGAACCGCCGTTCAGCGTCACGTTGAACAGACCGCTCTGATAGACTTCGTTGCCGGCAACGTGACCGCTTTCACTGTAGGCCGTGTCGCTGCTGTTGACACCATAGGTTGACCATGGCCACAGGCTGTTCGCCGCGACATCAATCAGCGTTGCGGTCGCTTCAGTGCCTTCGCCAAAGCTGTCGTAAACGCCATCGCCATCAGAATCGATCTGATGCGTGGAGATCGCGGCCCCCACCCACTTGCTGCCGTTATTCAGCGTGACATCCATACGGTCGGTACCATCCCAACCGTTAGTGTCTACGGCAGAATTGGTATCCCGATAGCTGTCCGCACCGTTCGGGAAGAAATTGTGGTCAAAGTTACTGGAAAATAAGATATCCCCCATCAGGGTCGAATGAGTAAGGTTAACCGTCGTCTGCATCGCGTTATCCGCATGCGGATTGGCGATGGCGGAGATCGCGACGTCATCGGCATTGAAGCCGGCATCGCCGTTCACGTTCAGGCCGCTCCCGCCGTAATCGCTGGCGTTATTGTTGTTGCCGAACCAGCCGGAGGTGCCTTCATCCGACCATGAGCCGGACGTCACGGTAGAATCCGCTACGCTAATCGTGTTCTGAAACACTTTGCCGCTGTTGACGCCGGTGCTGACGGTATTGTCGTCAATATCTCCCCACTCGTAGCCCTGAGTCAGGGTGATGCCGGCAACATGGGAGTTATTTTTGACGACCAGATCGACCTCCTGATCCAACGTAATGGCCGTCCCAAGATCGTAAACGTCAACAACGTGCGTATCTACGGAGCCATCGGCGTGCGTGCCGTTGTAGGTATAGTGCTCGTAGTTATCATCAATGGTCGAGTTATCAACGGTCAGCGCCAGGCGGTCATAAACGTAGCCGGTAGCGTCACGACCCACGCAGTCGGTGGTCATGCACTCGGAGGTGATCATCCCGTGAATGGTGCTGTTTTTAATAGTCAGGCTATTGCTGTTCGCGTTGGTAGCAAGACCATCGTCCAGATAGTAAGTCGAGATCACGCCATTAACGACGGACTTATTGATGACCGGATAAATGTCACCGTTATAAAGACTATCCGTCGCATAGTTATTCCAGCCTACATAGCCATTATAATAAACGCCGTCGGCATAGTTAGCGTCGTTATAATGTTTAAATGTCGTGTAGTTGGTTCCAGATATATCAGTAACAGCACTTGCCTGAGAGGTGATAGCCAAAGTGCAGGCTAATGCTAATTGTGAAACTACAAATTTCTTTTTCCAAGGGTGCATTGTCATCCCTCCTCAGGGACGTAATATCGTTGATCCATCAATTATCAATACGTAGAAGAACATTATTATGCTTCGCGGAACGATTATGCGGTGTCAGCGAGGAAAGGTTCAATTATTCTTTAGCCAAAGTCCGAAACCGGACAATAATTTAACCAGCACAACTCCCGGAAATAAAAAACAAACATACTAACTTCAGTTAATTAGCCACCAAATAAACACGAGATATAAAACGAACAAATACATTAGCAAACAAACAAAACAACAATGAATAAACAAACCAAAATCCTCACCCATATTAAATATATAAATCCAATTAACTCCAAAAACATCCAATAAAAAACAAGCACCCCTGCATATATAAATATTCACTATGCGCATTCAATTCAGCAACCCATTATTATTGCCAGCGCCGTTCGCGCGGGGAGATTTTAAGCCACTTTCGTAAAACGCCCGCCCTCAGGTTCGGGTATACTGCGGTCTTTCATTTCACAAAATCAGGCAAACCATGACAGATTTAATCACTCGCCCGCGCCGCTTGCGTCAGTCCGCTTCGCTACGCGCCCTGTTTGAAGAGACAACACTGAGTTTGAATGACCTGGTGTTGCCGATCTTTGTTGAAGAAGAAATCGACGATTACAAAGCCATCGAGGCCATGCCCGGCGTGATGCGCATCCCGGAGAAACACCTGGCGCGTGAAATCGAGCGTATCGCTAACGCCGGTATCCGGTCGGTGATGACCTTCGGTATTTCCCATCACACCGATGCCAACGGCAGCGATGCCTGGAACGAAAACGGCCTGGTCGCGCGGATGTCGCGTATCTGTAAGGATGCGGTACCGGAGATGATCGTGATGTCCGATACCTGCTTCTGCGAATACACCTCCCACGGCCACTGCGGCGTACTTTGCGAGCACGGCGTAGACAACGATGCCACCCTGGTGAACCTCGGCAAGCAGGCGGTTGTTGCGGCAGCGGCCGGCGCTGATTTTATCGCGCCATCCGCCGCGATGGACGGTCAGGTGCAGGCTATTCGCCAGGCGCTGGATGCCGCCGGCTTTACCCGCACCGCCATCATGTCCTACTCCACCAAGTTCGCCTCTTCGTTCTACGGCCCGTTCCGCGAGGCGGCGGGCACCGCGCTGAAGGGCGATCGTAAAACCTATCAGATGAGCCCGATGAACCGCCGGGAAGCGATTCGCGAGTCGCTGCTTGATGAAGCCCAGGGCGCTGATTGCCTGATGGTGAAACCGGCCGGCGCCTATCTTGATATCCTGCGCGATATCCGCGAGCGCAGCGATCTGCCGATCGGCGCTTACCAGGTCAGCGGCGAGTACGCGATGATCAAATTTGCCGCCCAGGCGGGGGCCATCGATGAAGAAAAAGTGGTTCTGGAAAGTCTTGGAGCCATTAAGCGCGCCGGCGCGGATCTGATCTTCAGCTACTTCGCCCTCGATCTCGCCGAGAAGAAAATCCTGCGCTAAATCCGCCTTACGGGCGCCAGGCTCCGCGCGCAGGCCGGGAGCTCTCCTGACCTGCGCCGCGCTTTCGGGCCTGCCAATGCCGAATCTTCACCCAACTGCAATATAAGCGACACTTCCACCTTCTACTGTCTGGGCAGGACGGAGGAGGAAGCGCTATGTTTAGTCTCGATCATGTACTCGACGACCTGTGGCCTCAGGCCAGGCCCGCCGCCTGGCAAAAGAAGCTGCTAAAAAAACTGCTCCATGAGGAAGAGTTTCAACAATTTGCCGCCCGCCATCGTCACCTGAAGGGGCTCGATACGGTCGAACAGGTGCTGGAACACCTGAATATTCGCTGCGCAATCCCGGCGCACGATCTGGAACAAATTCCTGAACACGGCCCGCTGGTGATCGTCGCCAATCATCCTACCGGTACCCTCGACGGCCTTGCGCTACTCTATGCCGTCTCCCGCGTTCGCCGCGATGTCAAAGTCGTGACCAACCGCCTGTTGACCCACCTTGAGCCGCTCAGCTCGCTGTTCATTCCGGTCGATAATATCAACGGCCGTACCGCTAAAGCCGCGCTGCAGCAAATGGATCGCCAGTTGCAAAACGGCGGCGTGCTGATCTTTTTCCCAGCAGGTGAAGTCTCGCGCCCGACGCGCCGGGGGATCCGCGATAAGAAATGGCATCCCGGCTTTATCAAGCTGGCGACCAAATATCGCGCCCCGCTGCTGCCGGTGTGGATCCGCGCGCACAACAGCGCCCTGTTTTACGCCAGCACCCTGCTTTCAGAAAACCTGCCGCTGCTGCTGCTCATGCAGCAAATGTTCCGTCGCCGCAACAGCAGCCTGCCGATCGGCATTGGTCAGCAGATTGCCTGGTCCAGCTGGTATAGCCCGCAGATGTCTCCTCGGGAGCTGGCGGACCGCTGCTATCGCCACGTCGAGCTGATGGGCAAAGGTCTGGCGGGCATATTTAAAACGGAAAGCGCCATCGCCCGTCCCGAAGACCGCGCGCTGATAAAACGCGAGCTGCACCGCGCGGAGAGCCTGGGGCACACCGCCGATGGCAAAACCATCTATCTGTGGCAGCGCAACGGTCAGGACGACGCCCCGCTGCTGCGCGAGCTCGGCCGCCTGCGGGAGATCGCCTTTCGTGCGGTGGGGGAAGGTAGCGGCAAGCGTCGCGACGTCGACGGCTATGACGACGATTATCTGCATCTGATTCTGTGGGATGAGGAAGATCTGGAGATCGTCGGTGCCTATCGCTTTATGCCCACCGCAATGCAGCTGGAAAAGCGCGGGATGGAGGGGATTTACAGCTATAGCCTGTTCCATTACGACCAGCGGATGGACGACATTCTCCAGTACGGTATTGAGCTGGGGCGCAGCTTTATTCAGCCGCGCTACTGGGGACGGCGCGGGCTGGATTATCTGTGGTCGGGCATCGGTGCCTACCTCGCACGCTACCCGCACTATCGCTATCTGTTCGGCCCGGTATCGATTTCCGGCGGCCTGCCGCCGGCGGCCCGCGATCTGCTGGTGGCCTTCTATCGTCTGTGGTTCCCGGCGACCCACCCGCTGGCGGAGTCGCGCCGTCCCTATCCCGCTTCGCTACCGGACGTGCTGGCGCAGTTTAGCGGCGAGGATTATGCCGAGGATCTCACCCGGCTGAAGTCCCTGCTCGGCAATCTCGGCTGCGCCATTCCCCCGCTGTATAAGCAATACTCCGAAGTGTGCGAGCCGGGCGGCGTGCAGTTTATCGATTTCGGCAGCGATCCTGACTTCAACAACTGCGTGGACGGGCTGGTGCTGGTGGATTTGACCTACCTGAAGGCCAACCGCTATCAGCGCTATATCGGCGCGCATCTATAAAGCGTCATCTCCCGGCCTGCGGCGCGCAGCGCCATAGCCGGGCGTCCCGGGGCGCTATCCGGCCCGGTAATACGGCTTATCGCCGAGGATCGTCGCCCGGTGCATGATGCGCCGCTGCGGCAGATAGTCGGCGTTGGCGTAATGCTGGGTCACGCGGTTATCCCAAATCGCCACATCGTTCGGCTGCCAGCGCCAGCGCACCTGAAACTCGGGTTTCGTTATATGGCTAAACAGGAAACCCAGCAGCGCCTCGCTCTCTTTCTCAGTGACGTCAACAATGCGCGTGGTAAAGCCTTCGTTAACGAACAGCGCCTGCCTGCCGGTCACCGGATGCGTGCGCACCACCGGATGCAGCAGCGGCGGGTTCTTCTCTACCGCCTCCAGCCAGCGCCGGTGCTCCTCTTCGCTGTTGCGGTATTTATACTCCTGGAACGATTTACGGAAATCATGCTCCGCCCGCAGGCCGCTCAATAGCTGACGAAAAGGCTCAGAAAGCGCTTCGTACGCCGCCACGCCGCTGGTCCACAGGGTGTCACCGCCGGTGGACGGCAGCTCTTTCGCCGCCAGAATCGCGCCGGCGGGCGGCGTCTCGATGAACGTGACGTCGGTATGCCAGTTGTCGTTATCCGGCGGATTATCGTCATGGGTGTCGAGCACGATAATTTCATCGACGCCCGGCGCGTGGGGATAGACCGGATGAATATGCAGGTCGCCAAAGCGTAGCGCAAAGTCACGCTGCTGCTGCGGGGTAATATTCTGCTCGCGCAGGAACACCACCTGATGGCGCAGCACCGCGTGATACAGCTGCTCAAACTGGTTATCGCTCAGCGGACGCGCGAGGTCCACGCCGGCGACCTGCGCGCCAATATAGGGCCCCAGCGGGGTAATGCTCAGACGTTCACTCATTGTACTTCTCCATGCCAGGGCGTCAGGCGGCGCTGCAGCGCGCGCAGCCCCAGTTCCAACAGAAACGCAATTATCGCAATCACCGCAATCCCGGCCAGCACCACGTCGGTTGCCAGGAATTCGCCGGCGGATTGCACCATAAAACCTAATCCGCGGGTGGCGGCGATCAGCTCCGCGGCCACCAGCGTTGACCAGCCCACGCCAAGACCAATGCGCAGCCCGGTGAGGATCTCCGGCAGCGCGCCGGGTAAAATAACCAGCCACAGCACCTGCGCGCGGCTGGCGCCTAACGACTGGGCGGCGCGGATGCGCACCTGCTGGGCGCTTTTCACCCCCGCCAGTGCCGACATCGCCACCGGGGCGAAAATCGCCAGATAGATCAATAAGATCTTCGACGTTTCGCCGATGCCGAACCAGATAACCATCAGCGGGAGATAGGCCAGCGGCGGCACCGGTCGGTAGAGTTCAATTAACGGATCGAGAATGCCGCGCACCGTCGGGCTCAGCCCCATGGCGATCCCCACCGGAACGCCGAGCAGCACCGCCGCCAGCAGCGCGATGACGATCCGCGTCAGGCTCGCCGCCAGATGCTGCCAGAGGGTGGCATCCATAAAGCCCTGCGGGCCGGCAATGGCGATCAGCTTGTGCAGCACCTGGCCCGGCGGCGGCAGAAACAGCGGGCTAACCAGCTGTAGCGCCGCGACGGCCCACCAGATAGCCAGCAGCACCGCCAGCGTCGCCGCGCTCAGCGTCAGCTGGCGGGAAACCGGCCAGCGCCACTTCAGCGGTCGCCGACGCGGTTTATCGTTGATGACCACGCTCATGAGAAGGCCTCCCGTTGTTCGAATACCCGGCTCAGCACGTATTCACGCTGCTCGATAAAGCGCGGATCGGATTTAATGCTGCGGCAGGACTCGCCGGCGACGAAGCGGCGGCCAAAGTCGAGCGGCAGGCGCTCCAGCACCCGCCCCGGTCCCGGCGACAGCAGCACCAGCTCGGTGGCCATAAACACGGCCTCTTCAATATCATGGGTAATAAGCAGGACCTGCTTGCCGGTCTCGTGCCACAGGCCGAGCAGCAGGGTTTGCATCTGTTCACGGGTAAAGGCGTCCAGCGCGCCGAACGGTTCATCAAGGAGCAGCAGCTGCGGGTTTGCCGCCAGCGCTCTGGCAATCCCCACCCGCTGACGCTGGCCGCCGGAAAGCTGCCAGATAAAGCGTTTTTCAGCCCCTTCGAGGCCCACCTTCTTCAGCATCTGCGCCGCGGTTTCCCGACGCAACGCTTTGTCCACGCCCGCCAGCTGCAGCCCCAGCGCCACGTTATCCTGCACGTTACGCCACGGCAGCAGGCCTTCATGCTGAAAGACCACGCCGCGTTCGGCACCCGGTCCGCTTACGCGCTGCCCTTCAAGGACGATGCTGCCGTGCTGATAAGGCACGAATCCGGCAATCAGGTTCAGCAGCGTGGTTTTACCGCAGCCCGACGGCCCAAGGACCACCAGCAGTTCGCCGCTGTCCAGCGTCAGGTTGATATCCGCCAGCGCCGGTTTGCCGCCGTAGTCGGCAAAGAGATGCGAGATTTGCAGCATCGTGACCTCCTTTATTTCACAAAACGGTCGGTGACGTACTGGCTGTAATCGGCGCCGGCATCGGGTACTTTGCCCTGCTCTTTGAGGAACTTAGCCGTATCGATAATCGCCTTGTTCACCGGCCCGTTCAGCTCCTGCGCCTGCTGCGCCGCGGTCAGGTAGGTATTGCCCTTCACCAGCCCGGGGACGTCGGCATCCGGCACGCCGCTCAGGCGCGACAGTTTGCTGATATTTTCCGGCTGTTTCAGCCACGCGTCCGGGTTAGCGATGTAGGGCTGCTGGGCGTCGATTGCGCTCTTCGCAAAGGCTTTCACAATCTCAGGGTGCTTCTCGGCAAAGTCTTTACGCACCACCCACACGTCCAGGGTTGGCGCGCCCCACTCGCCGACCTGCGACGAATCGGTCAGCACCTTGCCCTCTTTTTCCAGGGCGTTGACCGCAGGAGCCCAAACGTAGGCGCCGTCGATATCCCCGCGCTGCCAGGCGGCAATAATCGCCGGCGGCTGCAGGTTGATAATCTGCACCTGGCCCGGCTTAATGCCCCAGTGCTTCAGCGCTGACAGCAGGCTGTAGTGGGTGGTGGAGATAAACGGCACCGCGATGCGCTTACCGATCAAATCTTCGGGTTTGGTAATGTCCTTTTTCACCACCAGCGCTTCGGAGTTGCCGAGCTTTGAGGCGAGGAGGAAGACTTCAATCGGTACCTGCTGGCTGGCGGCTACCGCCAGCGGGCTGGAGCCGAGGTTGCCAATCTGGACATCGCCGGAGGCCAGCGCGCGCACGATGCTCGCCCCGCTGTCGAACTTGCGCCAGTCAACGGTCGCCCCGCTCTCTTTGGCAAAGGTATTGTCCGCCTGGGCGACTTTCGCCGGCTCGGCGGACGTTTGATACGCCACGGTGACGTTGACCGCCTGGGCCTGAAAAGCGGCGAATGCCAGGGCGGCGAAAAGTGTAATGCGCGATGCGTGTGCCATAGTGTCTGCTCCCCTTCGTTGTTATGGGTGCAGTATTTCCGGCCTGATGCGTTTGATGAAGTAATTAAAAATTCTGGCTAATAGCCAATCGTCATTAGAAAAAAAGCGGCAAAAGATAGTTAAAAACGGGGATTAAGAAGCGGGAGCGCTGGCCCCGGCCAGCATTACGGGGAAGGGGGAGACGCCCGGCCGGCGGCGCGCTGCGCCGTCGCCGGGCTATCGGTCAGCGTTTGGCCGCCAGGGCGGCAATATCTTTCGGCGTGGTGCGACAGCAGCCGCCAATCAGTTTTGCCCCCGCCGCCAGCCACTGCGGCAGATACTCGCTGAGGGCAACGCAGGACTCGCCGTGATGGTGCCAGGTTTTGCTCACCGCGTCGTAGTGTTCCCCGGAGTTGGGATAGACCACCAGCGGCAGCGCGGTCAAACCGTGCAGATGCTGTAACGCGGCGGTGGTGTTCTCCAGCGCAATACAGTTAATGCCCAGCGCCACCACCTGCGGAGAGTCCGCAAGCGCCGCCACCACTTCGCTCAGGGGCGTGCCGTCGCTGAGATGCCCGGCGTCGCGCAGGGTAAATGAGAACCAGGCGCGAGCGCGCGGGTACTCAGCCAGCAGCAGCGCCAGCGCCTTAATTTCGGCAAATGACGGCAGGGTTTCGCAGGCCAGCAGATCGGCTCCGGCATCGAGAAGCGCTTCCACGCGCGGGCGATGGAAGGCCTGAAACTCTTCCACGCTGCGCTGGTAATCGCCGCGATATTCCGAACCATCGGCAAGATAGGCGCCGTACGGCCCCACCGAACCGGCGACCAGCAGCGTGCCGGCCTGCAGGTTTTCCGCAAGGCAGGCTTCCCGCGCCTTGCGTGCCAGCTCAACGCTTTTTCCAATCAGCGCTTTCGACTGCGCTTCATCCAGCCCGCAGGCGGCGAAGCCCGCCGGAGTGGCCTGATAGCTGGCGGTAATCGCGACCTGCGCTCCGGCGCGGAAATAGTCGAGGTGCACGTCGCGAATCAGCTGCGGATTTTCCAGCAGCACCCGCGCTGACCACAGGCTATCGGCCAGATTACAGCCGCGCGCTTCCAGCTCCGTCGCCATCGCGCCGTCGAGCAGCACAAAGGGCTCGCGGGCGAGGATAGAGGTTAACGGGTTATTCTGCGACATGCTGTTGCTCCCTGTTGAGTTGTCGTGAGTGGGTCAGATACCAGGCACCATAGCACAGCGCCACGAAGGGGATCCCGCACCACAGCGCAATTCGCTGGCTGGGGTCAAACGCCAGGCCCACGCAGGCCACCAGGCATAAAATGAATCCCAGCACCGGCACCAGCGGATACCAGGGCGCACGATAGTGCAGTTCGCTCAGGGCTTTACCCTGCTGGAGATGGCGACGGCGGAACATAAAGTGCGAGGCGCAGATGCTGAGCCACACCGCCACCACCGCAAAGCCGGAAATCGCCGACAGCGCGACAAACACCGTATCTGGCGCAATTACGCTGGAAAACAGCGCCAACACGCCGCCAAGCATGCTCACCGACAGCGCGGTCAGCGGCACGCCGTTTTTGTTCACTTTGGCAAAGCACGCCGGCAGAGTCCGCTCGTTCGCCAACGACCACAGCATCCGCCCGGAAGCGTAGAGTCCGGAGTTGGCCGCCGACAGGATCGCCGTCAGGATCACGAAGTTAAAGATATCCGCCGCGTAGGGGATGCCCACCTTTTCAAAGACCAGCACAAACGGGCTTTTCTCCACTCCCGCCTGCTGCATCGGGATCAGCGCCGCCAGCACAAACACGGTGCCGATAAAAAAGATAATCAGCCGGGCGATGGTGGTACGAATGGCGATCGGGATGACTTTATGCGGGTTTTGCGTTTCGCCCGCCGCGATGCCGATAAGTTCGGTCCCGGAGAAGGCGAAGTTCACCGCGACCATGGTCATCAGGATCGGCAGGCCGCCGTGGGGGAACCAGCCTTCAGAGGTCAGGTTACGCAGCCCCGGCGCCGGCGAGCCGTCCTGCATCGGGATAATGCCGAATATCGCCGCCCCGCCGAGAATAATAAAGGCGATGATGGTGATGACTTTGACCAGCGAAAACCAGAACTCGCCTTCGGCAAAGAAGCGGGTAGAGATGACGTTGAGGAAGAAAATCACCGCGCAGAACACCACGCACCACACCCACACCGGCACCTGCGGAAACCAGTACTGCATACAGAAACCGGCGGCGGTAAAGCTCGATCCGAGCGCCACCGTCCACGTCAGCCAGTAGAGCCACGCTACCGTATACCCCGTTGCCGGGCCGAGATAGCGGGCGGCGTAGACGTGAAACGCCCCGGTCTCCGGCATCGCCACCGACAGCTCGCCGAGGCACTGCATCACCAGCCAGACCACCAGCGCGCCAATCAGATAGGCCAGCAGCGTTCCCGCCGCCCCGGTGGTCGAGATGATATAGCCGGTATTAAAGAACAGGCCGGTGCCAATCACGCCGCCCAGCGAGAGCATGATCAGGTGGCGGGTTTTCATGGTGCGCTTCAGCGGCTCACCCTGCTGTGGTGTACTTTGCATATTACCTTCTATACGTATGGACATCTAAACATCCAAAGAGGTGCAGTTATACCGCGCCGCAGCTGAAATTGCAAAACAAGCGCCGCTTTCCACGCCGTTTTACGGGCGTTTGCCCGAAAAATGCGCGCGGGTTCTGGGCATTTAAATGACAAAAAGCAAAACGTGATCGGCATAAATACAAAAATAAAACAATGTTGCTATTTTTACAAAACACAACACCTAAAAAGGATAATCAGATGACAACCCGCCCCTTTCCTCTGTTGGCTGCCGCCGCTATCGTCGGCGTCATCCCCTTTCATACGGTTCTCGCCGCCAGCGCGGTGACGTTTGCGGATAAAGTCTGCGACGTCACCCAATACGGCGCAGAAGGCCAACGCCTGCAGATTGCGCTGAATACCGACGCCATTCAAAAAGCGATCGATGACTGCGCCGCCGCAGGTGGCGGCACGGTGCGGGTCCCGAAGGGAAACTATCTGACCAATCCGCTTTTTTTGAAAAGTAATATTCGGCTCAAGCTGGAGAAAGACGCGACCCTCGTCGCCTCAAGCGAAGTCGCAGCCTGGCGCGGAGATGAAAAAACGCAGTATGCCGCAGCGGAAAACGGCTGGCTGCCGTTTATCAGCATCGCCGATGCGCAAAACGTCGCTATCGTGGGTGAAGGGACCATCGACGGCCAGGGAGCGGTATGGTGGGAGCGCTGGCGAGAAAATATTCGCGCCAGCGGCAAGAAAGGCGGCACCGACCGGCCGCGGCTGATCTACATCACCCGTTCGAGCAACGTGCTGATCGACGGCGTGACCCTCACCCACTCGCCCAGCTTCCACATCGTCACCCGCTACGCGCATGATATCGACATTAACGGCACGCGAATTTTATCCCCGTGGCATGCGCCGAATACCGACGCCATCGATCCTATCGACAGCCAGAACATCCGCATCACCAACAACTATATCGACTGCAATGACGACCATATCGCCATCAAAGCGGAGAGAGCCGATCCGCGCTTCCCTGACGGGGTGGTCGATAATATTTACATCGCCAACAATACGCTCAGGCAGGGGCGCGGTATCTCTATCGGCAGCGAAAGCGCCGGCGGCGTCAACAACGTGCTGGTGGAAAACAACACCTTTGAAGGCTCAATGTACGGCATTCGCATTAAGAGCCCGCGCGGCAAAGGCGGTGAGGTAAAAAATATCGTTTACCGCAACACCACCATGCATAACGTCGAGGTGCCGCTGGTCTTCTCCGCCTACTACAAAGCCGCGCCTATCGTGCAGGCCGAGGTCGACAAGCAGCTGCAGGCCGGAGGATTTACCCTCGGCGAGCAGATCTACCCGCCGGACAGCGACCCGAAACAGCCGTTCGACAAATATAAAACCCCGCACTTCAGCAACATCACCGTGGAAAATTTAACCTCCACCGGCGATAGCAAAGCGGCGGCCTATATTATCGGTACCCCGGAGGCACCGCTGAGCGGGTTCCACTTTAGCAACGTCAACATCGAGGCGACCCGCGGTCTACGTATTCGTCACGCCGAGCTGGAGACCCGCGGCCTCAGCCTGAAGGTAAAAGAGGGCCCGGTGATTCAACAGGACGCGGGCGCCGTCGTTCGCGACTAGCGCTACATTTGTGGGCAGCTGCACCAGGACGCATATCTTTGCGCGCGCAGGCTGCCCTTTTTTGGATCGTCCCGCGGCTAACCCCCCGCGTTTATCGGGGCTCTGACCTGGCACTCTCTTTGCAACCCTCCACATATCTGAAATACCAGGTTCACCAGGCGTCATTGTTGCAGGCAGTTTGGGCATGGACAGCGCGCAAAAACCGGAGCGTACACCTGGTACGTGAGGATTTATTCGCTGCGCTCACCCTGTGGGCCGCCCTAAAGGGCGTTCAAAATACTCGCGTATTTTGTTGAGCACTGCCCAGGCCTCAGCTGGCAAATAAAATAGCGTGGTGAGCCGGGTCACTTTATCTGGCGAGGTCGTAAAAATGACAGAGCAAACCACAACGCTAAAAAGAACGCTCGGCAGTTTCCGCCTGTGGGGGATTGCCGTTGGGCTGGTTATTTCCGGGGAGTATTTTGGCTGGAGCTACGGCTGGTCCCAGGCCGGGACGCTGGGATTTCTCATCGTGGCGCTGGCGGTTGCCGCCATGTACTGCGCCTTTATTTTTAGTTTCACCGAGCTGACGACCGCGATCCCCCACGCCGGCGGCCCGTTCGCCTACGCCTACCGCGCTTTTGGCCCGACCGGCGGCTTTATTGCCGGCTTCGCGACGCTGATTGAGTTCGTCTTCGCCCCGCCGGCGATTGCCATGGCGATTGGCGCCTACCTCAACGTCCAGTTTCCGGCGCTGGACCCAAAATGGGTGGCCTGCGGCGCCTACGTCATCTTTATGACGCTGAACATTCTCGGCGTCGGCATTGCCGCTACCTTTGAGCTGATTGTCACCCTACTGGCGATTTTCGAACTGCTGGTGTTTATGGGCGTGGTCGCTCCGGGCTTCTCGTGGAGCCACTTCACCGCCAACGGCTGGGCCGGGGCGGAGAGCTTCAGCGGGCTCGCGCTGCCGGGAATGTTCGCGGCCATTCCTTTTGCTATCTGGTTCTTTCTGGCTATTGAAGGCGCATCGATGGCCGCCGAAGAGGCTAAAGATCCGCAGCGCACCATCCCCCGCGCGCTGGGCGGCGGGATCCTGACCCTTACCGTATTGGCGATCGGCGTCATGGTGTTTGCCGGCGGCGTCGGCGACTGGCGGGCGCTCGCTAACATCAACGATCCGCTGCCGCAGGCGATGAAAATGGTGGTCGGCAGCAGCAGCGGCTGGCTGCATATGCTGGTATGGCTGGGGCTGTTCGGCCTGGTGGCCTCGTTCCACGGCATCATCATGGGCTACTCCCGGCAGATCTACTCGCTGGCGCGGGCCGGCTACCTGCCCGCCAGCCTGGCAACGCTCAACCGCCGCACCCGCACGCCGCATCTGGCGATCCTCGCCGGGGGCGTGGTGGGCATTGCCGCTATTTTCTCCGACTCGCTGATCACCATCAGCGGGATGCCGCTCACCGCCTGCATCGTCACGATGTCGGTATTTGGCGCTATTGTTATGTATATCACCTCGATGGCGGCGCTGTTCAAGCTGCGCCGCAGCGAGCCGAAACTGATTCGCCCGTTCCGCGCGCCGCTCTATCCGTGGGCGCCGGCCTTCGCCCTGGCGATGGCGGTGCTCTGCCTGGTGGCGATGGTCTGGTATAACACGCTGCTGGCGCTGATTTTTGCGGCCATGATGCTCGGCGGCTACCTGTGGTTTCGTAAAACCGCGGCGGCCCGCGAGCGCGCGCCGGTGGATCCGCAGCTGCGTATAGTCTCCTGAGGAGGCGACATGTATAAAACAACGCTATCAGGCCAGGTCTGGCGCTTTGATAGTCTGAAGACGCTACTGGCGAAGGCCTCTCCGGCACGTTCCGGGGATGCCCTCGCCGGTATTATCGCCGAGAGCGCCGAAGAGCGGATGGCGGCGAAAATGGCGCTGGCGGAGGTGCCGCTAAAGGCGATCCTCGACAGCCCGCTCATCCCCTACGAGCAGGACGAAGTCACCCGGCTGATTATCGACACTCACGATAGCCGCGGCTTCGCGGCGATTAGCCACCTGACGGTAGGCGACTTTCGCGACTGGCTGCTTGACGACGCCACCGATACCGCTACCCTGCAGCAGGTGGCGCGGGCGATAACCCCGGAGATGGCGGCCGCGGTCAGCAAGCTGATGCGTAACCAGGACCTGATCCTCGCCGCCAGCAAATGCCGGGTAACCACCCGCTTTCGCAATACGATTGGCCTGCCGGGGCATCTCAGCGTGCGTCTGCAGCCCAACCACCCGACCGACGATCTGAAGGGCATCGCCGCCAGCATGCTCGACGGCCTGCTGTACGGCGCGGGCGACGCGGTTATCGGCATCAACCCGGCCAGCGACAGCCTGCCGGTGCTGGCGCAGCTCAACCATATGCTCGACGATATCATTCAGCGCTTTGCGATCCCCACCCAGTCCTGCATTCTGACCCACGTCACCAACACCCTGCAGCTGATTGAGCGCGGCGGGCCGGTGGACCTGGTGTTTCAGTCGGTGGCGGGCACCGAGGCGGCCAACGGCGGCTTCGGTATTAATCTGGCGCTGCTGCAGGAGGCCAGGGAGGCCGCGCTGAGCCTCAACCGCGGTACCCTCGGCAACAACGTGATGTATTTTGAAACCGGCCAGGGGAGCTGTCTTTCGGCTAACGCCCACCACGGCGTCGATCAGCAAACCTGCGAAGCCCGCGCCTACGCCGTCGCCCGCCATTTCGATCCGCTGCTGGTCAATACCGTGGTGGGATTCATCGGCCCGGAATATCTCTATGACGGGAAGCAGATTATTCGCGCCGGCCTCGAGGATCACTTCTGCGGCAAGATCATGGGGCTGCCGATCGGCTGCGACGTTTGCTATACCAACCACGCCGAGGCGGATCAGGATGACATGGACACCCTGCTGACCCTGCTGTGCACCGCCGGGCTGACCTTTTTAATCGGCGTTCCCGGCGCGGACGATATCATGCTCAACTACCAAAGCACCTCGTTCCACGATGCCCTGTACGCCCGCCGCCTGCTGGGCCTCAGGCACGCGCCAGAGTTCGCCGCCTGGCTGACGAAAATGCAGATAACCCACCCGGACGGCGCGCTGCGCCTGACCGACGCCCGCCATCCTCTGCTTTCCGTGATGGCGTAAGGAGAACCGGTATGAATCGCCCCGACGCCTGGAACCCGCTACGTGAATTCACCGCTGCGCGCATCGCGCTGGGCCGCAGCGGCGCCAGCCTGCCAACCCGCGAGGTGCTGAATTTTGGCCTCGCGCACGCCCGGGCGCGCGACGCCATCCACCAGCCTTTTGACAGCGAAGGGTTGATATCCCCGCTGGCGGAGCTGGGCCTCTCGTCGCTGACGGTGCACAGCGCCGCCGCCGATCGGTATATCTATCTTAACCGCCCCGATCTGGGGCGACGGCTGAACGATGAGAGCCGCGCGGACCTCGCCGCCAGCGGCGCGCGTCCCGCCGACCTGCTGCTGGTTATCGGCGACGGGCTCTCCTCTTACGCGGTGCAGCGCCAGGCCCTGCCGCTGATCCGCGCCCTGCTGCCCTATCTGCAGACGCTGGGGCTGAGCCTCGCGCCGGTGGTGCTGGCCCATCAGTCTCGGGTCGCGCTGGGGGATGATATTGGCGAAACGCTGCGGGCCCGCGCGGTGGCGATACTGATTGGCGAACGGCCGGGGCTTTCGTCACCGGACAGCCTCGGGGTTTACCTGACCTGGCAACCGCATCGTCAGCGGCTGGAGTCGGAGCGCAACTGTATTTCGAATATTCGCCCGGAAGGGCTGGGCTATGATGCCGCCGCCTTTAAGCTGGCGTGGCTGCTGGAGCAGGCTTTTCTGCGCCGGCTGACCGGCGTGCGTTTGAAGGATGAAAGCGATAATCCTGCACTGCATGGCAGGGTGAAACCCCTGGTCATCGGGAAAGATTAAAGCTGCTCGGGGCTGCGGCAGATAAGTTCGGTCGCCGCAACCGCAAGCAGCCTTGTGCTACACAAAGCACACCTCGTTCCAGTAGGCTTCACGCGTCCTGCGCCGCTCAGTATGTTTTATCATGGCGAAACCACCGCGTTTCGACATTCCCCATATCAATGCCGTACAGGCTGGCGACCGGTAATATGGCCTCCATCATTCGCTGGGTATCCTGCTGTCCGGCTTCAGCGTGAGATAGCGAAGCCAGCCAGCGCGTCATTCGTTGCCATAATGTGAGTTTCATTTTTTCCTCCGTCGGGAAGCGTTTTGCCTGGGTCTATTTCAACCACAGCCTGCGCCGCTGGGGAAATATCAATTCCGTCTTTTCAATCCCGGAAGATGCATATTACGCGTCTTCTCCAGGGCCGCCGGGCGGGCGCCGCCTTATGCCAATACCCATGATCTTGTTAAGTTCTTTTTTGCTATAGATAAGAACTTTTTCTTCTTTGCCGTCAGCGGCCAATCTATGGGAGCGTAATAACCACAGAACATATACAGGGACTTAGGGGATATAATAATGCGCAAGACAAAAACAAAAATTGCACTGGCGCTGGGCATTTTGGTGCTTGCCGCGCAGGCTCAGGCCGACCAGCTGGCGGATATCAAAGCCGCCGGGGTAGTAAAAGTCGCCACCTTCGATGCCAACCCGCCGTTTGGCTCGGTTGACCCGAAAACGCACCAGATCGTCGGCTATGACGTTGATTTCGCCCAGGCGCTGGCTAAATCTCTCGGCGTGAAGCTGGAGCTGGTCGCCACCAACCCGGCCAACCGCATTCCGCTGCTGCAGTCCGGTAAGGCCGATCTGATCGTCGCCGATATCACCATCACCCCGGAACGCGCGCAGGTGATTGATTTCTCAACGCCGTACTTTGTCACCGGCCAGCAGTTCCTCGTGCCGGCTAAGTCGGCGGATAAGCTTGATGACTACAGCAAAGCACGCATCGGGGCGGTAAAAGGCACCACCGGCGAGCAGGCGCTGCACCAGCGCTTCCCGCAGTCGCGCGTGCTCTCCTATGACGATATTCCGCTGGCGCTGACCGCGCTGCGTAACGGCAACGTGCAGGCGATTACCCAGGACAGCACCATTCTCGCCGGCCTGCTGGCGGAAGCGCCGGATAAAGCCAACTTTAAAATCATCCCCGACCTGCTGAGTAAAGAGGAGATCGGCGTCGGCGTGAAGAAAGGCGAGCCGGCGCTGCTGAAGGCGGTGAACGATGAGCTGGTGAACCTGGAGAAATCTGGCCAGGCGGCAAAAATTTACGACGTCTGGTTCGGCCCGGCGACCAAAACCCCACAGCCGCGCGCGTTTACCATAGAAGCTAAATAATATGTTATCGGGTTTATTTTCACGCTCCGCGGCCTCGGCCGCGGATTTTTCACATCTGCAGAACGCCAGTATCGAACTGCGTAAAGCGGCAAAAAGCTACGGCGATCATCGGGTGCTTAACGGCGTCGATCTGCAGATAAATCCCGGAGAAGTGGTGGCGATCCTCGGCCCCTCCGGATCGGGAAAATCAACGCTGATCCGCCTGATCAACCAGCTCGAAACCCTGAGCGACGGCGAGATCCTGATCGACGGCAGGCCCACGCGTCAGCTCAGCGCCGCCGCGTTACGCCAGCTGCGCAGCCGCGTCGGATTCGTGTTTCAGCAGTTTAATCTCTACGCCCACCTGACGGCGCAGGAAAACATCACCCTGGCGCTGGAGCGCGTGCACGGCTGGGCGAAAAATGACGCCCGCCAGCGGGCGCTGGAGCTGCTGCAGCAGGTGGGGCTGGAGGATAAGGCCAGCCAGATGCCGGCCCAGCTCTCCGGCGGCCAGCAGCAGCGCGTGGCCATCGCGCGCGCCCTCGCCTCTTCGCCGCAAATTATTCTGTTCGACGAGCCAACCTCGGCGCTCGACCCGGAGATGATCGGCGAGGTGCTGCAGGTGATGAAAACCCTGGCGCACAGCGGCATCACCATGGTGGTGGTCACCCACGAGATGCAGTTTGCCCGCGAGATTGCCGACCGGGTGGTGTTTATCGACGGCGGCGATATCCTCGAAGTGGCGCCGCCGGCGGAGTTTTTCGCCCGCCCGCAGCACGCCCGCAGCCGCCGCTTTCTGCAAAAGGTGCTTAATCCGCTGCACCAGGAGGGCCTCGAGTGACGCCGATTCTCGACTGGCACGGCGTACTCAGCGGCCAGCCGCTGCAGTGGATCGTCTCCGGGTTTCTCACCACCGTATGGGTCAGCGTTGCCGGGATGGCGCTGGCGACCGTGCTGGCTATCCTGCTGCTGGCGCTGCGCCTCGGCGGCGGCAGGCCGGGGCGCTGGCTGGTGGCCTGCTGGGTTTCGCTGTTCCGCAACACCCCGCTGCTGGTGCAGCTGCTGTTCTGGTACTTTGCCGCCTGGAACCTGCTGCCCCTCGGCGCCCGCGATTTTATCAACGCCGACCACGCCTGGTCGATTCTGCCGGGTAACGTCTGGTGGCTGACGCCGGAGTTTATCTGCTCGATGTGGGGACTCGGAGTCTTTACCTCGGCGTTCCTGATCGAAGAGATCGCCTCCGGGCTGCGCGCCGTCGGCAGCGGCCAGCGGGAAGCGGCGGTCTCGCAGGGGTTTACCCCGTGGGGAGAGCTGCGCCATATTCTGCTGCCGCAGGGGCTGGCTAACGCCTGGCAGCCGATTGTCGGCCAGTATCTGAACCTGATGAAGCTCTCGTCGCTGGCAAGCGGCATTGGCTTTGCCGAACTGACCTATCAGGTGCGGCAAATTGAAAGCTATAACGCCCACGCGCTGGAAGCCTTTGCCGTCGGCACCGCGCTGTATCTGGCGCTCGGCGTGGCGATGGGGCTGCTGCTAACGCGCCTCGGCCCGGGTAATAGTCCGCACAGGAGAGCCCAGCATGAACGCTAATCTGGCGGTTATCGCCGACAATCTCGATTACCTGCTGTGGGGACGCCTGGCGGAAGGCATTCCCGGCGGCGTGGCCCTGACGCTGATGATGGCGGTTGGCGCAGCGGCGCTGGCGCTGCCCGGCGGGGTTTTACTGGCCGGCGCCGCCTGGCGCTATGGCGGAGCCGTCCGTCGGCTGCTGTTTTTGTGGGCCGAAATCATTCGCGGCATTCCGCTGATTTTCGTCATTTTTTGGCTCTGGTATCTGCTGCCGATGCTCACCGGCAGCGATCTGCCCGGTGCCGTGACGGTGACCCTGGCGCTGGCGTGGTTTACCGCCGCCTCGGTGATGCACTCGGTGCTGGCCGGCCTGCAGTCGCTTCCCGCCGGCCAGTATGAGGCGGCGCGGACGCAGGGCTTTTCCGCCGGACAGGCGCTGCGCCTGATCCTGCTGCCGCAGGCGCTGCGCAACGTGCAGCCTTCGCTGGTGGGGATTTTTATCGGCCTGCTGAAGGATACGTCGCTGGCGTTTATCGTCAACGTCCCGGAGCTCACCACCGTCGCCGGCCAGGTGAACAACCGCGTCCAGATCTATCCCCTGGCCATTTTTGTCTTTACCGGTGCGGTCTACTATCTGCTGTGCTGCGGCCTGAGCCTGCTGGCAAGCCGCCGTTTTCGCTGGCGCAAGCGGCTGAAGCCGGCATAAAAATCGCCGCCGCACCCGGCGCGCTGCCTCCCTGCCCTTCGTCATCGGAGGGCACTATTTTCGCCCTTTCCGCGGCGACAAATCGCTACCGTTCACTATTTGTTCGCCTTACCGTCATATAACGATCATATAAAACGCCATTAATAGTGCCCAGTTTAACGACGAACCTGGACGCTGTTATGAATAGTTCTCTCGCTGCACTAACCGATACCGATTACCCACAATTTAGTCAGCCGGATACCGATCGGCAGCGGAAAGTCTTAAGCGTGCGCGGCCTGAGCAAGTCCTACAGCGCGCAGCAAACCGTGCTGGACGACATCAGCTTCGATCTCCACGCTGGCGAGCTGGTGGGCGTTATCGGCCGCTCCGGCGCGGGCAAATCAACCCTGCTGCACGTGCTTAACGGCACCCACAGCGCCACCAGCGGCGAGATCCTCAGCTATCCGGAAGTCGGCACGCCGCACGATGTCGCCAAACTCAAGGGCCGGGCGCTGAACGCCTGGCGCAGCGAATGCGGGATGATTTTCCAGGATTTCTGCCTGGTGCCGCGCCTTGATGTACTGACAAACGTCCTTCTTGGGCGCCTGAGCCAAACCTCAACGCTGAAGTCGCTGTTCAAAGTCTTCCCCGATGCCGACCGGGCGCGGGCGATCTCCCTGCTCGAATGGATGAACATGCTGCCGCATGCGCTGCAGCGGGCGGAAAACCTCTCCGGCGGGCAGATGCAGCGCGTGGCTATCTGCCGGGCGCTGATGCAGAACCCCGGTATTTTGCTGGCCGATGAGCCGGTCGCCTCTCTCGATCCGAAAAATACCCAGCGCATCATGAACGTGCTGCGCGAAATTAGCGAACAGGGCATCAGCGTGATGGTCAACCTGCACTCGGTCGAGCTGGTGAAAGAGTACTGCACGCGGGTTATCGGTGTGGCGCGGGGCAACATTATTTTTGACAACCATCCCTCTCAGCTGAATCAGGATATTCTGCATCGGCTGTACGGTGATGAAATTAGCCAATTGCATTAATTTCCACTCACACGGGCAAAATAATGAAACAATATATCACTGGCGCAGTTCGTTTATCCGCAGCGGTCGCGGGCATTATGATGGCATGGCAGGCGAGCGCTGCCGCGCAGCCGAAAGAGTTAAACCTGGGGATCCTCGGCGGCCAGAACGCCACCCAGCAAATTGGTGATAACCAGTGTGTGAAAGACTTCCTCGATAAAGAGCTGAACGTCGATACCAAATTACGCAACTCTTCCGACTACTCCGGCGTTATTCAGGGCCTGCTGGGCGGCAAGGTTGATGTGGTATTAAGCATGTCGCCCTCCTCGTACGCCTCGGTTTATATTAATAACCCGAAAGCGGTCGATATTGTCGGCATCGCCGTGGATGATAAAGACAAGTCGCGCGGCTACCATTCGGTGGTTATCGTTAAAGCCGACAGCCCGTATAAATCGTTAGACGATCTGAAAGGCAAAGCCTTTGGCTTCGCCGACCCGGATTCAACCTCCGGCTTCCTGATCCCGAACCACGCGTTTAAGCAGAAATTTGGCGGCAGCGCGGATGACAAATACAAAAACTTCTTCTCCAGCGTAACCTTCTCCGGCGGCCACGAGCAGGACATTCTCGGCGTGCTGAACGGCCAGTTTGCCGGCGCGGTGACCTGGACCTCTATGGTGGGTGACTACAACAGCGGCTACAGCGTGGGCGCGTTCAACCGCCTGATTCGTATGGATCATCCGGATCTGATGAAGCAGATCCGCATCATCTGGCAATCGCCGCTGATCCCCAACGGCCCGATCCTGGTGAGCAACGCGCTGCCGGCTGATTTTAAAGCCAAAGTTATCACCGCGATCAAGAAGCTGGATACCGATAACCACGCCTGCTTTATCAAGGCAATGGGCGGCACCCAGCATATCGGCCCGGGCAGCGTTGCCGATTTCCAGCAGATCATCGATATGAAGCGCGAGCTGGTGAGCGCCCGTTAATCCCGCCTCCACGCCGTCTCCCGCCTTAGCAGGCGCGAGGCGGCGGTATGCTGAAGACCTCTTGACGTATGAATATTTCGAATACCGAATTTGAACGCTATTATCAGCAGGTGCGCGCGCGGCAAAAGCGCGACACCTTTAGCTGGTCGCTGCTGCTGCTGGTGCTTTACTTCGCCGCGGGCAGCGCGGCGGAATTTAATCTCTTCACCATCTGGCACTCCCTGCCAAACTTTTTCGATTACATGTTTGAGACGCTGCCAACGCTGCATCTCAGCGATCTGTTCGCCGATTCGCATACCAAAGGGTCGTTCGCTTACTGGGGCTACCGCCTGCCGATCCAGCTGCCGCTGATTTGGGAAACCCTGCAGCTGGCGCTGGCTTCCACCCTGGTCGCCGTGGTCATTGCCACCCTGCTGGGCTTTCTCGCCGCCAATAACGCCTGGTCGCCGCCGCCGCTGCGCTTCGCCATCCGCGTTTTGGTCGCCTTTTTACGCACTATGCCGGAGCTGGCGTGGGCGGTCATTTTCGTGATGGCCTTCGGCATTGGCGCAATCCCCGGCTTTCTGGCGCTGATGCTGCATACCATCGGCAGCCTGACCAAGCTGTTTTATGAAGCGGTGGAAAGCGCCCAGGACAGGCCGGTTCGCGGGCTGATGGCCTGCGGCGCCTCGCCGCTGCAGCGGATCCGCTTCGCCCTGTGGCCACAGGTCAAACCGATTTTTCTCTCCTACGGCTTTATGCGCCTGGAGATCAACTTCCGCTCCTCAACCATTCTTGGGCTGGTGGGCGCAGGCGGGATCGGCCAGGAGCTGATGACCAACATTAAGCTCGATCGTTACGATCAGGTCAGCATCACGCTGCTGCTGATCATCATCGTGGTATCGCTGCTGGATATGCTGTCCGGCCGCCTGCGGCAGTGGGTTCTTGAGGGTAAAAAATGAGTCAGTGGCAAAACCAACCGGATATCGCCGCCAGCCGTCGCCAGCATAAGGCGCTGTATCAGACCCAGGGGCGCTATTTGCGCTACGTCGGCCTGCTGGCGCTGCTGAGCGTGCTCTATTACGTCTGGTTCTTTATGCAGTTTGGCATCAGCGGGGAGCAGCTCACCACCGGGCTGCAGCAAATCAGCCGCTATCTGCTGCGCATGTTCGTGTGGCACGACTTTTTTAACTGGCCGTTCCGCTACTATTTCACGCAGATCGGGATTACTCTGGCGATCGTCTTCGTTGGGACGATCACCGCCACGGTAATCGCCCTGCTGCTCTCCTTCCTCGCGGCGCGCAATATTATGCGCGGCTTGATTCCGGGGATTATCGCCCTGCTGATGCGTCGGCTGTTTGACGTCCTGCGCGGGATCGACATGGCTATCTGGGGGCTGATTTTTGTGCGCGCCGTCGGCCTCGGGCCGCTGGCCGGGGTGCTGGCGATTATTATGCAGGATACCGGCCTGCTCGGCCGCCTGTATGCCGAAGGCCATGAGGCGGTTGACCGCTCACCGGGGCGCGGGCTGACCGCCGTCGGCGCCAACGGCCTGCAGAAACACCGCTTCGGCATTTTCACCCAATCCTTCCCGACGTTTCTGGCCCTGAGCCTTTATCAAATCGAGTCCAACACCCGCTCGGCGGCGGTGCTGGGCTTCGTCGGCGCCGGCGGGATCGGCCTGATTTACGCCGAGAATATGCGCCTGTGGAACTGGGACGTGGTGATGTTTATCACCCTCCTGCTGGTGGCGGTGGTGATGGCGATGGATACGCTCTCCGCCTGGCTCCGTCGGCGCTACATCGGCGGCAGCGTGGTGCCGCTGTTTAAATCCTGATAGCGCCCGCCTCCCCAAGGCGGCGCGCCGCGCCCGCCCGGGGAGCTTAAAGCTGCCAGCTGAGCACCGGCCAGCGATGCTCCTCATTCGCCGCTGCCAGCTGCGGGCAAGGGTTGACCAGCCGCACGCGGTCGGCGTGCAGGCACAGCGGCAGATCGTTGATTGAATCGGTATAAAACGTCACCTCGCCGACGAGCTGCGGATAGGCCTGCCGCCACTGCGCCAGCCGAACCACCTTCCCGTGCTGATAGCTCGGCGTGCCGGTAATCACGCCGGTATAGCCGCCATCGGCCATCTCCACGTCAATGCCTAACGCCTGCTCGATGCCCAGCGCATCGGACACCGCCTGCACCAGCAGGCTGACCGAGGCCGAGATCACCAGCATCTGTTCGCCGCGCGCCCGCAGCGTGCGGATAACCTCCCACGCCTGCGGGTAGACGCGGGGCAGGATCTCCTCGCGCACGCAGCGGGCGACCAGGCCGTCAACTTCCGCCTGCGGGACGCCGATCAGCGGGGCCTGGATTAGCGCCACGTAGTCGGCGATATTCATCTCGCCGCGATCGTAATCCGCCATCAGCATCGCTTCTCGCGCCAGATAGTCCGGGTCGCTAATCCATCCTTCCCTCACCAGGAAACGGCTCCATACCGTACTGCTGTCACCCTTAATCAAGGTGTTATCCAGATCGAAAATCGTGAGAGCGTTGGACATCGTTAATTTTCCCTAATCAGTAAACAGGCCCGCCAGAGCATGCTTTCGAAAGATGACAGCAGAATGATCCGCCCAGCCTCTCCGCCGTCACGCCACCGCCTCAAGGTAGCAAACGAAATATCCGTCCATCAACCCGGGCCGGCATAAAGCCAGCCCGCAGCGGCTCTACGACGCCAGCGCGCCGTTCAGCCAGGCCAGCAGATTTTCAACCGACGACTGCGCGGGCGCCCGCGACGTCGGCTGGCCCTGCTCGATCAGCAGCAGCGTCGGTAGGCCGCGAACCCCGAGGGTGGCCGCCAGCTCCGGGTGGCGATCGGCATCAAGATAGCGCGTATCCAGCGCCGCGATCCGCGCCGCAACCTTTTCCTGCGCCAGCAGCTGCCAGAGCTTACGGCAGTGCACGCAGCGCTCCGCGCCGACAAACAGCAGCACCGGCCGCTCGCTCTCCAGCTCCTGCGCCGCGCTCAGCGGGCTGAAGGCGCTTTCCGCCACCCGGAACAGCTTCGGACTGCGGCGCAGGGTATCGTTGTCGGTCGCCACGCACAGCGCGTCGGCGCTTTTGCTATACGGCTGCACTCCCGCGACCCGCACCACGCTCTGCGCCGGGCCCGCGGCCGCCGCGCCGGGCTGGCGTAGCGTCCGCACGTCCACCGCCGCGATCGGCGTCTCCTGCGGCTGCGCCAGCTGCGGGATCCAGGCGTAGGGGATGCGGTAGGCGCGATAGACCATATTGTTATTCAGCGTCCTGCCCCAGAATGGCGAAATATATTCCCAGACGATCTCATGGTCGCGGGTCACTTCAAAAACGCGGCCGTTCGAACCTTCGTTAATCAAGGTATTGCCGTTTTCCAGGCGCTGCATATTGCTGATATAGGGGCTGTAGAAACGGTATGAATCGGTCGGCTGCGGCAGATCCGCTTCGTAGGGCGAGTAACGCCATTCGATATCCAGGGTCAGCGGATTGATCTCGAGGATCCGCGAGTAATCGCGCCAGGCGTTTTTCACCCCGTCCGCCGACGCCGGGTTTGGCGCGCCGTATCCGGCCCAGCCGCCGTTATCGAAGATGAGGATATTGCCCGCGCCCGGCAGCCCGTGGGGGATCATATGCGCATGATGCTGGCCGATAATCCAGCCGATGTGCTTGAGCTCCGGCTTACTGTAATCCGGGCCAAGCTGCCAGACGATACTGCCGCTCTGCTTATCAATGATGGCGATGATGTTGGATTCGCGGGCGTCCCAGATAATATTGTCGGGATGGAAGCGCCGATCCCCGGCGTCATACCACCTGTTCGGCCCCAGCGCCGACATCGAGTTGATATGCATCCAGTCGCCCATTCCGCCGCCGCTGGCGCGCATATTGGGGTTATTGTACAGCGCGGTGCGCGCCGCATCGTCGAAGCCAAGCTCGTGGAAATGGTCGCTGCAGCGCCACTCCCAGACCACGTTGCCCTGCCAGTCGACTTCGATAATCGTGTCATCCAACAGCAGCTTGTCGGAGATATCGGCATTCACCAGGTTGGTGTGGGCGAGGATCAGCGTATTTCCCCCCTCCACCTGCGGCTCCAGGCCCGGCGCGTAGTAGCCTACCGGATTGCCGGCGCGCTGATAATCGTGATGCGCGCGGGCCATCCAGCGCGTTTCGTTGCCGGGATCGCTGACCTGCTCGTAGCGATCGAACTTCCAGGTCACGTTGCCCTCCCAATCGACCTGGATAAGATCGAGCATATCCTGCATGCCGTAGCGCGGATCGCGCTCGCCGCTGTGGCCGAGTATCGCGCCGCCGGGCAGGATCTTATTGGGAAATCCGTGCAGCTCAGGCCATTCGCGAACCACCTGGCCGTTCATATCCACCAGCACCGCGCCGCGCTCGGTGGCCTGGAAAAGGGTGTAGCCGCTCCAGGCGCGCGTGGGATCGTAAACGGTGGCGCCGGTCGGGTAAACGGAAGGGTGTCCCATGGTGTTGCTCCTTAAATAACGGTATCAGGCAGAGTGGTAATCAGATTGCGGATCCGCCGGCAGGCGGCGGTGAAAGAGGCCTCTTCGCGCCGGCGCGGATGGGGGAGCTCAAGGCTCACCACTTCGCGTATCCGCCCCGGGCGCGGCGACAGCACCACCACCCGGTCGGCCAGCGCGACCGCCTCTTCCACATCGTGGGTCACCAGCAGCGTGGTGGTGCCCGCGCTCCGGTGGATCTGCAGCAGCTCCTGCTGCAGGGTATGGCGCGTCAGGGCATCCAGCGCGCCGAAAGGTTCATCCAGCATCAGAATTTGCGGGCGGCCGACGAGGCCGCGGGCAATCGCCACCCGCTGCGCCATCCCGCCCGAGAGCTGGGCGGGCAGCGCGCTGGCAAACTCGGTGAGCTGGACGCGCGCCAGCATCTCCAGCGCCCGCTGGCGCTTCGCCGCTCGGCTCAGCGGCTCGTCCGCCAGGCCGAGCATCACGTTGTCGATAACGTTAAGCCACGGAAACAGGCGCGGCTCCTGAAACACGATGCCGCGCTCTTTGCCGACGCCGGTCACCGGCTCGCCGTGGATGCGAATCTCGCCCTGGGTGGCGGACTCAAGCCCGACCAGCATCCGCAGCAGCGTTGATTTACCGCAGCCACTGCTGCCTACCAGCGCCACCAGCTCGCCGGCGGCGATATCCAGGCTGAAGTTCTGTAGCGCCGTCACCTGCTGCCAGGATTTACGGACGCGGTCAAAAGAGACCAGGGGCAAAGTCGTCATAGCGGCTCCTGTTGGCGCCAGCGGGTGGCGCGAATTTCCAGTAAACGTCCGGCTTTATCCAGCGCTGCACCGGTAATACCGATAAGCACCATGCCGCAAAGAATGGTTGGCATATCCAGCAGCTGCTGGGCATTGATCATCAGGCTGCCGATACCGACGCCGGAGGACATGAAATATTCGGCGCCGATATTGCCAAGCCAGGCGTAAATCACCGCCAGACGCAGGCCGGCAAACATACCCGCGGCGGCGCCGGGAAGAATGAGCCTGCGCAGGCGCGTCAGGCCGCTCAGGCGCAGCACCCTGGCAACCTCATCCAGCTGCGGGCTGCGCTGCAGAACGGCCTGCAGGGTGCTAAAGAACATCGGGAAGAAGGAGGCCAGGGCGATAAACACGATTTTGCCGCCGTTATCGTTGCCGACCCACGCGGTCAGCAGCGGGAGCCAGGCAAACAGGGCGATATGGCGCAGGACGTTAAGCGTCGGGGTAAAGATCGCGCCGGCGCGCGGGCGCAGCGCCAGCAGCAGTCCGCAGAGCAGCCCGCAGCCTATACCCAGCGCGCCGCCGGCAAACGCCCGCCCCAGGCTCGCGAGCATCGCCTGTGCCAGCTCACCGCTGGCCGCGCCCTGAATAAAGCGCTCGGCCAGCGCCAGCGGCGAAGAGAATAACGCGCTATCGATCCAGCCCTGCCCGCTGGCAAGCTGCCACAGCGCCAGCAGCACCAGCGGCAGCTGCAGTGACCGCCAGCTGGCCTGCGGTTTCCAGGCCAGGCGCCCGGCCGCCGGCTGCGGCCAGAACACCAGCCGGGAGCAGGCCCGGTTGGCCGCCCACTCCATCACCATGCCGCTGAGGCCTACTGCCGCAATGGTGACGAAGACGATATCCAGCTGAAACAGCTGGCGGCCCCAGACCATCAGGTAGCCAATCCCTTCGGAAGAGGCCAGCAGCTCAACGACGATCAGCGATACCCAGGCCTGCGAAAGCGCCAGCCGCAGGCCGGTAAACCAGCCCGGCAGGCTCGCCGGGATCACCAGCCAGCGCAGCCGCTGCCAGCGGGAGAAGTTCATGACCCTTGCCGCTTCGCTCAGCGTCAGCGGTACGCCGCTGACCGCCTGCTGGGTGTTGATGGTCATCGGCACCACGGTGGTTTTAACGATAACCGCCAGCTTCAGGCCGTTATCGATGCCGAAGATCACCATAAACAGCGGGATCCAGCCCAGCGTCGGAATTTGCGCCAGGGCGTAAAACAGCGGCTCGATGCGCTGGGCGGCGGACGGAACCAGGCCGAACAGCGCCCCGAGCAGCGTTCCGGCCACGGCCCCCAGCAGCAGGCCGAGAGCCAGATGCCGGAGGCTGAATCCCCACTGTGCCAGCAGATCGCCGCTCAGCAACGACAGCGCGGTATTGGCCACGACCGACGGCGCGGGCAGGATCTGCTCCGCCATCCAGCCTTCTCGGGCGGCGACGTACCACAGCAGCAGAAGCAGCGCGGGCAGCAGCCACGGCCAGCCGTTTAGCCTGAATGTCGGCCTGCGCGGGGCGCCTGTTCTTAAGATCGTCTGCGACATATCGGTCCACTTTTGCTGAAGGTATGCCGCTATAAAAACGTTCCTTGCGCCCCGCCGCCATTGCGTTAGGCGAATAATCCCGATGCAGCAAATGCATTTCAGCCTGCCGGGCACGCGGCCCCTGGTTTAGCTTTTTTTCAGCTTTGCTCTGCGCATAAAAGCATTTAACACCCGGCCCTTCGGCTCTTTAGGGTGAGAAAAAAACTCAGGGGAGCAACAACTTATGATGAAAGCATTTTTTAGCCGCACCTTAGTGGCGCTGGTCGCCACCGTGGGCCTGCTGGCCGGCGCGCAGGGCGAGGAGCTGCGCACCATCCGCATCGGCGTGCCGGATCAAAGCGCGGGCAGCAAGCCGTTTATCGAAGGGCCCGTCGGCATGGCGTTTATCCGCCATCAGCTGGAAGCGGTGTTTAAGCCGCAGGGCGTGGAGGTGCAGTGGCAGTTTTTCAAAGGTGCGGGCCCGGCGGTGAATGAGGCGCTGGCCAACCGGCAGCTTGATTTTGTCTACCTCGGCGACCTCGCGGCGATTATCGGCAAAGCTAACGGACTCCCGACGCGCCTGCTGCTGGGCAGCCGCGGCTCCGAATCTTACCTCGCGGCCACCACCGCCTCGGGGATTAAAACGCTCGCCGACCTGAAGGGCAAACGGGTGGCCGTCTATCGCGGTACGGCGGACCAGTTGGCCTTCGATCGCGCCCTCCAGACCGTCGGCCTCAACGAGCGCAGCATGCAGGTGATAAATCTCGACTGGAGCGCCGGCAAAGCCGCGCTGGCGGCCGGCCGCGTCGATGCGGTGTGGGGCGGCGTCTCGCTGCTGGCGCTGCGCGGAGATAAAATAGCGGTGGTGGTGAAGAGCGGCGATTCTGGCCGCCAGAACACCACCCAGGCGGGCTTCCTCGGGACCCAGACCTTTATTGCGGCCTGGCCGCAGGCCACCCAGCAGATTATCGACGTGCTGGTGAAGAACGCCGCTGAAATCAGCGACCCGGCCAATCGGGACGCCTGGGCGGCAGAGATGGCGCAGCAGAGCCAGATCCCGCAGGCGCTGTTCCTGGAGGAGCTGCAGCCGCAGGATCTTAACTTCACCACCTCCCCGCGCATCGACCCGTTCCTCACCGACAGCTTCAGCAGCAGCGTCGGGCAGGCGCAATCCGGCCGCCTGATCCGCAGCGCTTTTGACGTCGGCCAGTGGGCGGACGGGCAGTTTGTCGAACGGGCGCTAAAAACGCAGGGCCTGGAAAAGCGCTGGCCGCAGTACGACGCCAAAGGCCAGGCGCTAAACGGCGCTTAGCCCCTCTCCTCCCGGGCCAGGAGCTGTAGCTGATGCTGGCGGTCGGCGTGCAGGATAACCTCTATCAGCTTTGCCACCAGCGGCGGCTGCGCGGCGTGAACCGGGGAGATAATCGCAAACCGGGTCTGCATCAGCCGCCACTCGTCCGGCAGGTCGCTTAGCTCGAGCTTGACCAGCCGGTGGCTGTGCTGGCAAAGCGCGAAGCCGTCTTCGCTGGCGAAGCTTATCGCGTCGGTATGCGCCAGAGTTGAGAGCAGCGCGTAGATATGGTCGCACTGAATCGCCGGGGCAAAGTCCTGCTGCTGGCTGAGGGTCGCCAGCACTTTGCGCACCCCGGGCGGCAAGTACGGCGCGGCAAAAGGATAGCGCAGCATCTCCTGGATAGAGACCGGGCCCCGCTTTGCCAGCGGATGATCGGCGTGGCAAACGAAGAAGCAGCGCTGGGGGCTGAGCGGCTGGACCCGCAGCTGCGGATCCAGTTCGGCCTGCCAGCTGTCGGCCACCACAAAAGGATACTGCTGGGTGGTGAGCGCATGATGCAGGGCAAACCAGTTATCAATCTGAAAGCGCACCCGCACCTGAGGCAGCAGACGGTGAAACTCGCCAACGGCGGCCGGGATCAGCCGCGCGGAGGGCGCCGGGCCGCAGCCAAACGCGACCTCGCCGTTTTGCGCATCATCCGCCTCCCGCAGTTGGCTGCTGAGCTCGACGTTCAACTCCTGAAACCGCCGGGCGTACGGCAGCAGCTTTTGCCCGTGCAGCGTGAGCGTCGGTAGCCTGCTCTGGCGGTCGAATAGCGGATGACCAACGCTCTGCTCGAGCGCCTGAATGCTGCGGCTGAAGGCCGATTGCGACAGGCACACCGCCTCCGCCGCACGATTAAAGGTGCCGTACTCAACCAACGCCACAAAGTTGCGCAGTTGGCGAAAATCCAGATGCATAGACCCGCCTGTTCTCTCTTTTTATGCCACAAAAGTACTGGAGGGCGGCCCGGCGGCGCAATGCCGGGATGATGAGGATCTTTCACCTTGCCGTCAGCCGCAATCATCGCACCCGCAAAGTTTCCGTGAAATATTGTTGAATAATGAAATTATTTATTAATAAATGAGATTGAAAATGTTAACGCCAATATTTCCTGCACCGCCGGCATGACAAATTATGCGCGCGCCTAACGTAAGGTTTCGTAAATATCAGCTAATCCCATTCTGGCAATATGGTGAATACGCTATAAATAATTCCGTTCTATAGCTCACTATGAAAATAATGATATGACGCCAAAGCTTGTGCACGCCTTATTATTTGTTCCTTTTTTGATTTTGGCAGGATGTTCATCCCCGGCTAAGCACCCGAAAACCGCGGCCCACCATGAATATGCCCCCATCGACGGCGGTTCAGATGACCTGATCCCGGTCCTCGCCGCACTGCACGATCAGATGCATACCTGGCACGGAACGCCCTATGAATGGGGCGGCACCGATCAAAGCGGAGTCGACTGCTCCGGCTTCGTCTGGCGCACGCTGAAGGATCGCTTCAACCTGCCGATGGACAGGGTCACGACCAAAGAGCTGCTGCGAATGGGCGAGCGGGTCAAGCCACAGCAGCTGCGCCCTGGCGACCTCGTGTTCTTCCGCATTAACGGCGGCATGCACGTCGGCTTCTACGACACCAACCACGATTTTCTCCACGCCTCGGCCAGCCAGGGCGTAATGCGCTCCTCGCTGGACAATCCGTACTGGAAGTCGGCTTTCTATCAGGCGCGCCGCCTGCCGAAAGAGTATAACGCCCAGATAACGATGAACGACGATCGCCGGCACCTGGCTAAAAACCGCTAATGCCGAATAAGAAAAAGCCGCTGCGCAAACCGCAGCGGCTTTTTTACCCTCTACCCGGCAGCGCTCGCTGGCCGGGGGCCAGGATAATCAGAACTGGTAGGTCATGCCCAGGGCAACGATGTCGTCATCGTTGATCGCCAGCTTGTTATCGCTCTTCAGCTGGTTGATTTTATAATCAACGAAGGCGTTCATGTTTTTGTTGAAGTAGTAGGTCAGGCCGACGTCGATATAGTTGACCAGGTCTTCGCTACCCACGCCTTCGATATCCTTACCTTTAGACAGCACGTAGCCCAGGGACGGACGCAGGCCGAAGTCGAACTGGTACTGTGCCACCGCTTCAAAGTTCTGCGCTTTCGTCGCAAAACCGCCGCTGATCGGGGTCATTTTGCGGGTTTCAGAATACATGGTCGCCAGGTAGATATTGTTGGCGTCATATTTCAGGCCGGTAGCCCAGGCTTCCGCTTTTTTACCCACACCGCGCGCCAGCAGGTTCTGGTCGTCAGTACGGTCAGAGCTGGTGTAGGCTGCGCTGATGGCGAAATCGCTGCCGCCGAAGTCATAGCTTAAAGACGTGCCGAAGCCGTCGCCGTTCTGTTTTTTGGCATCGCGGTCTTCGTTTTTACCCTGATACTGGAGGGTCAGATCCAGACCATCAACCACGCCGAAGAAGTCGGTATTGCGGTAGGTTGCCAGGCCGCTGGAGCGCTTGGTCATGAAGTTATCGGTCTGTGCGGAAGAGTCGCCGCCGAATTCCGGGAACATATCGGTCCAGGCTTCAACGTCGTACAGCGCGCCGAGGTTACGACCGTAGTCGAAGGAGCCGAAGTCCTTCAGTTTTACGCCAGCAAACGCCAGACGAGTCTTCTGGGAAGAGTCGCTTTCGGTTTTGTTGCCGGAGAATTCAGATTCCCAGCGACCGTAGCCGGTCAGCTGGTCGTTAATCTGGGTTTCGCCTTTGATGCCGAAACGAACGTAGGTCTGGTCGCCATCCTTGCTGTCATAGTCGCTTAAATAGTGCATCGCTTTGACTTTGCCGTACACGTCCAGCTTATTGCCGTTTTTGTTGAAAACTTCAGCTGCCTGGGTAGCCGAAGAAGCAATAAGACCCATCATCATTAATGCCAGTGAGCTCTTTTTCATTATTCAGTCCTGGTGATTTATTTATACGCGCTAATCAATTCCGGGCGAAGGCCCCGTGAAAACAGGAGGTTTTTTAACGCTCCAGTATTAAAAATTTATGACAATGTGGAACTTTTTATAAAAAAGGGTATTTAAATGTTTCCGTCATAAAATTGTCATCATCCCTCTCCAGAATGCCCGATCCCGCGCAATAAAACGGCGCGCTAAAAACGCCGCGGTTGGCAAGCGGCCTGAGTCCTGTTACAACATCACCTCGATATCGATATTCCTTTTGAACGGCAGAGAATCATGAGTGATAGCCAGACGCTGGTGGTAAAACTGGGCACCAGTGTTTTAACGGGCGGATCCCGCCGCCTGAACCGCGCCCATATCGTCGAATTAGTGCGCCAGTGCGCGCAGCTGCACGCCATGGGCCACCGCATTGTTATTGTGACCTCAGGGGCCATCGCCGCCGGTCGTGAGCACCTCGGCTACCCGGAACTTCCCGCGACGATTGCGTCGAAACAGCTGCTGGCGGCGGTAGGCCAGAGCCGTCTGATCCAGCTGTGGGAACAGCTGTTTTCCATTTATGGTATCCACGTCGGCCAGATGCTGCTGACCCGCGCGGATATGGAAGACCGCGAGCGTTTCCTTAACGCCCGCGACACCCTGCGCGCCCTGCTGGATAACAACATCGTGCCGGTCATTAATGAAAATGACGCCGTGGCCACCGCCGAGATTAAAGTCGGCGATAACGATAATCTTTCGGCGCTGGCCGCTATTCTTGCCGGCGCAGATAAGCTGCTGCTGCTGACGGATCAGCAGGGCCTGTTCACCGCCGACCCGCGCAATAATCCGCAGGCCGAGCTCATTACGGACGTGCACGGTATTGACGACGCCCTGCGCGCAATTGCCGGCGATAGCGTTTCCGGACTCGGCACCGGCGGGATGGGCACCAAGCTGCAGGCCGCCGACGTCGCCTGCCGGGCGGGCATCGATACCATCATTGCCGCGGGCAGCCGTCCCGGGGTGATTGGCGACGTGATGCAGGGCGTATCGGTCGGTACGCGTTTTCACGCGCAGGAGTCGCCGCTGGAGAACCGCAAGCGCTGGATTTTCGGCGCCCCGCCGGCGGGAGAACTCACCGTCGATGCCGGTGCGGTGCAGGCGATTCTGGAACGAGGCAGCTCGCTGCTGCCGAAAGGCATCAAAGTCGTGACCGGCAACTTCTCGCGCGGCGAAGTTATCCGCATCCGCAATAGCGACGGCCGCGATATTGCGCACGGCGTTAGCCGCTACAACAGCGATGCGCTGCGCCTGATTGCCGGCCAGCACTCGCAGCAGATTGATGCGATCCTCGGCTATGAGTATGGCCCAGTCGCCGTCCATCGTGACGATATGATTATCCGTTAAGGAGCTGAAAATGCTGGAACAAATGGGCATAGCTGCCAAGGCGGCCTCTTACAAACTCGCGCTGCTTTCCAGCCGCGAAAAGAACCGGGTGCTGGAGAAGATTGCCGACTATCTGCAGGCCGAGACCGAGACTATTCTGCGGGCTAACGCCGAGGATCTGGCGGAAGCTCGCGCCAACGGCCTGAGCGAGGCCATGCTCGATCGCCTGGCGCTCACGCCGGCGCGCCTCGACGGGATAGCCAACGACGTTCGCCAGGTGTGCAGCCTGGCCGATCCGGTGGGCCAGGTCATTGACGGCGGGCTGCTGGACAGCGGCCTGCGTATTGAACGCCGTCGCGTTCCGCTGGGCGTTATCGGCGTGATCTACGAAGCGCGCCCAAACGTCACCGTCGACGTCGCTTCCCTGTGCCTGAAAACCGGCAATGCGGCTATTCTGCGCGGCGGGAAAGAAACCTGGCGCACCAACGCCGCGACGGTGAAGGTTATCCAGCAGGCGCTGGAAGAGTGCGGCCTGCCGGCCGCTGCGGTCCAGGCGATTGAGAGCCCGGACCGGGCGCTGGTCGGCGAGCTGCTGAAGATGGATAAGTATATCGATATGCTGATCCCTCGCGGCGGCGCGGGCCTGCACAAGCTGTGCCGCGAGCAGTCAACGATCCCGGTCATCACCGGCGGCATTGGCGTGTGCCATATTTTTGTTGATGAGTCCGCCGAGATTGAGCCGGCGCTGAAGATCCTCGTCAACGCTAAAACCCAGCGTCCGAGCACCTGCAACACCGTCGAGACTCTGCTGGTGCATGAGAACATCGCCGGGCGTTTCCTGCCCGCGCTGAGCAAGCAGATGGCGGAGAGCGGCGTGACCCTGCACGCTGACGCGCGGTCGCTGCTGGTACTGCAGAACGGTCCGGCGAGCGTAGAGCCGGTGAAGGCCGAGCAGTACGACGACGAGTTTCTGTCGCTGGATCTGAACGTCAAAGTCGTTGCCGATCTCGATGACGCCATCGCGCATATCCGCCAGCACGGTACCCAGCACTCGGATGCCATCCTCACCCGCACCCTGAGCCACACAAATCGTTTTATCAACGAGGTGGACTCTTCTGCGGTGTACGTGAATGCCTCCACCCGCTTTACCGACGGCGGCCAGTTTGGTCTCGGCGCGGAGGTGGCGGTCAGCACCCAGAAGCTGCACGCGCGCGGCCCGATGGGTCTTGAAGCGTTGACGACCTATAAGTGGATTGGATTCGGCGACGATACTATTCGTGCTTAAAGCCAGACGGGTGATGCAAAAGTAGCCGGTTGATTCATAAGGCCATTGACGCATCACCCACTTAGTTTTAACCTTTTACCCCGTGGTTCACCCCGGTGAACGCGTCCTCTTCAGGGCCGATATAGCTCAGTTGGTAGAGCAGCGCATTCGTAATGCGAAGGTCGTAGGTTCGACTCCTATTATCGGCACTCTCTAATAAAATCAATAAGTTACATTAAAATACCCAATAAACTACACTATCTTTTGTACGTTCAGTTGTACATTCTATTGCCACATACAAACGCCTGTGTGTTGTACTGGCTTTGGTATCGTACGACATATGGGCGGCTCAACCCTGTACCGCTTTTCATTTGAAGCCAGAAACACCGCTAGCGTCTCTAATCCTCATACCAGAATCCTTGTCCATGTGGCTCACGCTTCGTGCGGCGCATCCATGATGCAACACGGTTTGGCTAATCTATCTGGCATTTCTGATTTTCATATTAATTACTGAATTTGGCTGGAGCCTGCATTTCTTTTGGTATTAACAATGAGTGTGACAGGATATCACCAGAGGATCTCATTGGCTGATGGCAAATCGACTCCATTATTTTTATGTGTTAATACGATTGATTAGGAGAATATTGTTTTATCATCAATCGTCGCCGCCGTGAAATCTACATCTTCCAGGTTTGCCCCAGTGAAATTGACACCACTTAATGTAGTATAGCTGAAATCAGCACCTTTCAAATTTGCATTTGTAAAATCCGTCATGGAAATATTGCAGTCTCTGAAATCGGCTGAGTTGAATTCAGAAAAAGAAAAATCGCAACCGGTTATATGACAGTAAGAAAAAAAAGTGCGTTCAAAATTAACATTGGAAAAATTACACTCTTTAATAATTGAATCAGAAAAACAACCAAATAACAAAGACGAACTTTGTAAACTATTATTCAAGATCTCACAGGCTTCAAATCTGCCAGAGAAAATTGATGCCCCATCAAAAGTACAATTATTAAAAATACTCATTTTAAAATATGGCGCTGCTATTTCACTATTTATTTCTATCAAGCCATTAAATTTGGCATAGCTTATATTGAGTGAATGCAATGAAAATTTTTCGTTATCATTACATTCAATATTTATTCCATTTAAGTTATGCTCAGAGGTGACTTGCATGAGAAAATTCCACACTTTGCTTTTTACTTCACGATTTACAGGAATAATTTTGTCATATAGCGCCATTGAAATAGATAGAAAGTTAACGTAATTAAGATATATCGCCTTTAGTCTTCTATATTCATAGTCGAGAATAGTTAATTCAGTGCTATCTAATTTATTTATAATATTTGTAGCGTTACGCATTGCATCAGAAACCGACCAGTAATAAACAAGATTTTTATTACGAACAAGGAATTCATTGATATCACTGCTGTTATCAATGAAATTCACATCATCCCTATAAAAAAATGAAGGTACATTTTCTAATTGAGAAAACAACCATGCTTTATAAATCTCATCATTTACGCCTGGAATTATATAAGTTATTTTCATTAGGTCTTTTCATCCATATATAAGTGAAAATCATCTTAAAGGCATAGGCTTTTCGATATGGTACGAGATAAATTGCATGTTATCAATTGCTATAAACGTATTATTATTTTTATTTTCAGCGAAGAGACTATTTCATACAATCGCGAAGTGCTGATTGTATGTGCGGGGTTACTTACAATTCCTCATAACTGCCGTTATGGTTGATATGGCAGTTAGGATGCTAACTATCGCGGCCTGTAGTTGGCGGGTACAAGCTCACCTCCAAGCTGATGACGTAACCAAAATATCTCATCAATCACACAAATTTTAACCGTTCCATATTTGGCGTGCCCCTCAGTTACAGTCTTATCGTGATTGAGCAGTAACAGTACAACAATGGATGGCAGGATTGTTATGGCAAAGCCGCCTTGACTATTCAATCCGCCTCACCTCGGGATGCTTTTCCGTCGCGGCCTCGTGAAAAATATCATCCAGCCAGCCGGGAATCTCGGTTTCGGTAAGATCGTCGGGAATAATAACCTCATACAGGCGGGAAAACTTTCGCTCCGTCAGGTCAGCACGAAATACCAGCCAGCGTTCACCTTCGCGCTGAACCCCTATATGTCGGCCAAATACGTCATAAATCAGCATCATTACCTTCTGTTAGCTCCGCGTTGATCCCTTCTGTTCCTACCTTAGCTGAATCACCATGCAAAACGAAGACGTTCGTTTTAGCGAACTGAACGGCAATAAGCCGCAGCCGCGCCTCAATGCGCCCCTGCCTATTCCCTGACATCCATCAATTTTTTATCCGCTACTCCATCCTGAAATCACACTTTGTTACACCATATTTCAGAGGTGACACATTTTAAAAACAGGATTATTCTGATCCTACTTTTTTTAACCCTCTGAGAATTCAATGAATAAAATAATCTTCGCGGCGGTAATTCTTTCTTCAGCTCTTCTTGGCGGCTGCGCCTCGGTCCCTTTAGCCAGCAATGCTGAAAATGCGACGGCTAAATCATTTCCCGCGCCGGAAAGCGGTAAGGCCGGTCTCTACGTGTACAGGGACAGCTTTGTCGGCAAAGCGCTGAAAAAAGACGTTTATCTGGATGGGCGCTGCCTCGGAGAGACCGCCGACAGGGTCTTTTTCTATCAGCAAATATCGGCCAGCCAGCCGCACACGCTGGGGACAGAATCTGAGTTCTCGCCAAATAACCTGACGCTCAACGTCGCCCCGGGCAAGAACTACTTTGTTCGCCAGTACATTAAAATGGGCGTTTTCGTCGGCGGAGCCGGGCTGGAACAGGTTCCTGAAAGCGAAGGTATGCGCGTCGTTTCCAAACCGGAAGTTAAGCTCGCGGTACCGGGTAAGTGCGATAACTAATCGGCAACGATTGTATGCTGCTGACATCCAGCCCTATCGGCGGCTGGATGCCGGCATAATCATCATCAGGGTGTGTCCATCTGCCCTGAGTGGCATAAATAAGATCCTCAGCGCCTGGTAACAGGAAGGATATCTGTCTTTATCGCAGGCCAGCGAGCTCTGGATGTACAAAATAACGTATTCGTTTAAAAAGGCGATGAGAACCTAGTAGGCGGAGAACGTAGCGGACTGAACGAGAAATTTAGCAATAATATTCTGGCGGTTTTATCTTAAACCAGGTCATGGTTATTACGCGTGCTTAAATCATTAATTGAAACAGCGCTGGCAGAATAGTGTTGATAAGAAAGAAAATTAATCCGTGATGCCATTAAGCTTCCGGTACCTGAGCGGCGGCAAGCTATAGTTATTTGAAAAAACTCGGGTAAAGGTCTGTTGAGAATCAAAACCATACTTAAAGGCGATTTCCATTATCGTGTCGTTGGTCTCTACAAGATCTTTTGCCGCGCGGGAGAGTCGCCGATCGCGAATATACTTACCAAGGCTAATGCGTTTAACCTGAAAAAATACCCGCTGAAGATGCCACTTAGAGTAGCCCGCCCGCGCAGCAACATCCTCGATCTTCAGCGGCTTATGTAAGTTTGAATCAATCCATTGGCTTATTTCATCGATGATGTCTTCTGTTTTGAACATAAATAGACGCTCATTATGCAAGGGTTATGATATGACATCATCCTTCTCAGGATACATATGATCTATTTGTAGATTTCTGCTACGCCGTGCAGTCGATTATTTCCTGTTGTTGACAGGATTTTGAACGACGTAGCCCCCTGCTCATCTGCCTTGCGAGAAAGCGCATTCGATAAGTCATCCAGCGTATAGGCGTTGCTGGCCGAAACTACGCCAATTTTCTCCTTGCCGTCGGCATGGTTTATTTCCTGCGCGGCAGATGCGGCATTTACTGAAATGAATCCCATGAGTAATGTGGTAATAAGCAGTGTTTTCATATCCAATACCTCTTATAAACTGTATGTTTGAAACTGGACTCGGATCAGGAGGAACGTCCTGCGTCTGTATATTTAAATATACAGATCGAAGCTGTCATAAGACTGACCGCTATATGACAAAATTGTCAGGGTTATTAAATCGATGTAGCCCGTTTAGACAACAGGTTGAGCTCGTTAATAACGCACTCTGGCTCTTCATTGAGAGGCATATTGTCCATATCTAAGACTCCCTCATTTCTTTGCGGACTGTCGTTCTTGAGGGCCGCAAACAGCGGCGAGAGATCCACCTGCTCTTGCCCTTGCTCGGCCACCAGCTCGAAGGTCTTATTTTTTGCCGCATCGCTGGTCAGGGCGCTCACCAGCACCCGGGCGATTTGAGCTCTGGATATCACGCCATCATCCGGCGTTCCGGCGTGGCGCCGATCGCCCTGGAGCATCACGATCCTCAGCTCATCATCATTGTTGTAATCAAACCAGCCCGGCCTGACGATGGTATAGGGATGACCGCTGGCTCTGACCAGACGCTCGGCGCGCCTTTTCCAGTCATGAACCTCGGTGCGTTGATTCCAGGTGCTGAGCCGCTCGGTGACGCCAATCGTAGTCATTAAAGCGATGCGAACAGGCTTCTCTTTGAACATTCTGAGGATATTACGCACGCCGCCATAATCTATCGCCCTGGCGCCAATACGCCCCTGCCCATCTGAACCGAGCGTAAAAATAACGGCATCAATATCTTTCGCCACATCGGTCAGCGTTTCGGGCAGCGAAACGTCGCCGTAAAAAATATCGCTTCCACGAGGAAGCAACTTCACCTTGCGCCGATTTCTGACCAGCGCCACCGGCCGATGGCCCATTTCGATTGCGCTATTCATGACGTGAAGTCCGATACTTCCTGTCGCGCCGGCAACGAGTATTTTCATAATAAACCTTCTGATAATTCAGACATATTTTTGATAGGGATAGAATATCAATTATCATTATTGTCAGTAATAGGGCTAAAATGATTGTGTCTATGAACGCCCTTCATGAGTTTTCTTTGGGGGGAATGTTTCAATAAGGAAGCCGCCAATGCTCAAAGAAAACTTCAACGAACTCCAAATCTTCCTGGTGGTGGCAAGAGAGCGAAGTTTTACCAAAGCCGCGGGTAAGCTTGGCGTTTCCCAGTCGGCGCTTAGCCACGCGATGAAAGCGCTGGAAGAACGGTTAAACATCCGCCTTTTGACCCGAACCACCCGCAGCGTGGCCCCCACCGAAGCAGGTGAAAGAATTATTGCCTGCCTTGAGCCCCGCATTGCCGACCTCGAGCAGGAACTGGAGTCGCTGGTTCAGCTGAACGGTACCGCCTCCGGTAATATCCGTTTATCCGCCGGGGAGCATGCCGCCCGAAGCCTGGTCTGGCCGAAGCTCAAACCCTTTCTCAGGGAATATCCGGAAATCAATGTCGAACTGGTCGTGGATAATGGTTTTGTCGATATCGTTGAGGGGCGCTTTGACGCCGGGATCCGCCTGGGCGAAAGCGTGGATAAGGATATGATCGCCGTAAAGATAGGCGCAGATATGCGAATGGCGGTGGTCGGTGCGCCGGTATATTTCGCCGCTAACCCCGCGCCTGAAACGCCGCACCAGCTACAAAACCATCGCTGCATCAATATGCGCCTGCCCACCGCCGGCGGCCTGTATCACTGGGAGTTCGAGAAGGATGGCAAACCGCTGCGCGTCAGGGTTGAGGGACAGGTGACGTTTAACCTGCTGGCGGAGAGAATAGATGCCGTTCTCTCTGGCTTTGGCATCGCCTGCGTTCCAGAAAATATGGTTGAGGGTTATGTTCAGTCGGGGGAGCTCATTCAGGTTCTGCAGGAGTGGTGCCCTTCTTTCCCCGGTTACTATCTTTATTACCCCAGCCGCAAGCAGCACCCGCCCGCTTTTGCGTTAATGATCGACGCCCTTCGCTACGCGGAATAGCTGGCCCGCCGCGCGCGGCGAACCAGCCAAGGCCTTAACGGCCTACCCGAGCCTGATGCTCAGGCGAGTAGCGCTCGCCGACGATTTTTATCGTTTCAAGCGCCTGCGTGACCTGGCGTAAATCATCCTGAGACAGCGTAATGTCCGCGGCGCCCAGATTCTCCTCCAGACGGTGCAGTTTGGTCGTGCCGGGGATGGGAACAATCCACGGTTTTTGTGCCAGCAGCCATGACAGCGCGATTTGCGCCGACGTTACGCCTTTTTCGGCTGCCAGTGCGCCCAGCAAGGTGACCAGCTGTTCATTGGCTTCAATCGCTTGCGCGGCGAAACGCGGCACCGTGCTGCGATAATCGTCCTGACCAAATGAGGTTCCGGCCCTGATAGAACCGGTCAGGAATCCTTTGCCTAGCGGACTGAACGGCACGAACCCGATGCCCAGCTCGGCCAGCAGCGGCAGGATCTCCCGTTCAGGCTCGCGCCACCACATGGAATATTCGCTTTGCAGCGCAGCGACCGGCTGTACGCTATGCGCACGTCGAATGGTCTGCGCACCCGCTTCGGAAAGGCCGAAGTGTTTGACCTTTCCTTCGGCAATCAGATCTTTTACCGTTCCGGCCACATCTTCAATGGGGACCTCAGGATCGACGCGATGCTGGTAGAGCAGATCGATAACCTCCGTTTTGAGACGGCGCAATGACCCTTCAACGGCCTGGCGGATATGCTCCGGCCGGCTGTTTAAAATCTGCTGCCGGTTGTCATCCCCGAAGGTAAAACCAAACTTGGTGGCGATGACCACCCGGTCGCGAAAGGGTTTTAAGGCTTCGCCGACCACCTCTTCATTGAGGTATGGGCCATACACTTCGGCGGTATCAAAGAAGGTGACGCCGCGTTCAACCGCGGCGCGAATGAGTTCGATAGCCTGACGGGTATCCGTTGCCGGGCCGTAGCCGTGGCTCAGCCCCATGCAGCCGAGTCCGAGGGCCGACACTTCCAGTCCGGAGTTACCCAGATAGCGTGTTTGCATTGAATGAGTACCTCTGTTGTCGTGGCTTAAACGTCAAGTTTGCGGCCGGTCAGCCACTCCACCATTGCCGGATCGCGATGGGAGAAGAAGGCGCTGGTTGCAGTATCCAGGGCGGCAATCTGCAGCATATCTGCCGTGCTGAGTTCAAAATCGAGAACGTTGATGTTCTCCGCCATGCGCTCTTTGCGCACCGATTTCGCCAGCGAAACGATGCCCCGCTGGAAGATCCAGCGCAGAACAACCTGGCCGACGCTCTTGCCATACTTCTGGCCGATCGCCGTTAACACGGGGTGCTGGAACAGACCATTCTTGCCTTCGGCGAACGGCGCCCAGGCTTCCGGCTGAATGCCGCGGCTTTGATTCCACGGCACCGCGTGCAGCTGCTGGTTGAAGGGATTAACTTCAATCTGGTTTACCGCCGGCGCAACCTTGTTGAAGGCGATAAGATCGGCCAGTCTGTCAGGGTGGAAGTTGCTGACGCCAATCGCGCGAATTTTGCCAGCCTGCTGCAGCTCTTCCATGGCGCGCCACGCTCCGTGGACGTCGCCGTAGGGCTGGTGAATCAGGTACAGATCAACGTAGTCCAGCTGCAGCCGATTCAGGGAGCGTTCGAATTGGGCTTTAGCGCCTTCGTAATTCGTATCCTGCAGCCACAGTTTGGTGGTGACAAAGAGTTCGTTGCGGGCGATCCCCGTCTGCTTCAGCGCGTTCCCAACCTGGGTTTCATTCTGGTAAGAAGCCGCGGTATCGATCAGCCGATACCCCGTATCGATGGCATCAATAACGGCTCTCTCGCATTCGGCAGCATCAGACATCTGAAACACACCAAAGCCCAGCAGGGGCATTTCAATACCGTTGTTCAGTTTTACAGTTTGCATGACGTTATCCTTCAGCTGTTGTGTGGGAAAAGCATAACGCAAAGCGATTTATTCGATTAGATAGGGTAATTAGCTAGGGTTTATTAGATGAGTTCATCAATATGGCTGACGTCGGCGTGCAATCATGCGATCAGCCGCTATTTCTCCAGGCTCACCCTTAGTCCAGGGTTATTAACCGCCCGTTTATCTGAGGCAGGAAATATACTTTTCGCCTGAACGACGCACGATTTCATCGGCGTTTTGCGTTATGTCTTTTCCTTCAAAGGCACCGTAGAGTTTTTTAAATTTGACCGTACCCAGGCGTTGGATAATGTCGCTGACCGCTGCGGCTGGCAACGGCAGCATGTTAGGGTAGCTCCACATAAAGGAGACGGCATGCGCGCCAGGGGTGACCTGGACGATATCGCCCGCAAGCACTACGCCCTCATCTCGCATCCAGTGCAGAACACAGCCGCCGGCAAAGTGCCCTCCGAGACGTATCACATTGACGTCACGAGTCAGATTTAGGCGGTCGCCTTCCCAAAAGGTAATCCAGGGGCTGTCGCGCATGACCCATTTGCTATCACTGGCATGAAGGTAAATCGGGACGCTAAATTCTTCAGCCCAATCCTGCATGGTGGTGTAGTAGTGCGGATGCGATATCGCGATGGCTTTCAGCCCGCCCAGGGACGTTATTAGCATTTTCGTGGCTTCGTCGAGTGTGGCAATGCAGTCCCATAGAATATTGCCCTGCGGGGTACGCAGAATAAACGCGCGCTGATCGATCGCGAAATCAGGAACGGTGCGGATGCTGAGGAGATCGCCGTCGTGTTGTTGCCACTTATTTGCGTGCGTCGCGCAAAGGACGTCAAAATCGATCCATTTCTGCCCGCTAGCGGGGACATACTGGCGTTCATCTTCGCAGATATTACACTGCTGCGGGCGGGAGTCGGTTATCTCATAGGATGTGCCGCAGGTTTTGCATAAAACGATCATTGAGTCCTCCTTATTTTTCCGTCTGAGCCAGTGGCAAGGGAGCAGAGCACGGCCGCGCATCGGATAAAAAAACACAGTCAGCATGGCACACAGATACACAAGGATGTGCCAGTTCGTGCTGCCGCTTAGCGAGGATGGTCAAAACAGGCAAAGAGGGTTCTATTTTGTCTTGCTTCTGGTTCTGGTTCTGGTTCTGGTTCTGGTTCTGGTAGCTAAAGGTATTTTATCCTTCTTATTGCCGCGCATAATCCTGCGGTAAAGCTGGATGGATCCGCGCTGGAAATGCGCGGAGCGTTATTATCCCCTGGATATGGACATCGGGTGCCTGGAGTGGAGCATACGTTGTTTATTACTACCGATTCTGCATCCGACAAATCACGAGCACGCTGGCAGCATATAAATTCTTATCACTAGACGTTCGCCTCGTGCCAGAAGCGGAGGTTGCTGCTCCCTGATAAACGTGCAAACGGCAGTCTGTATCCCGCGATAAAAATGGCACTAACTGGAAGATGTCACCCCACCCCACCATGCTATATATCCATCAACATATACTCATCACGAAAAGGAAGCATGACTATGCTGAGAGGAAAAAGAGCAGTTATCACTGGTGGCGGTGGCGGATTCGGTCAGGCACTATGCGTTTGGCTGGCGCAAGAGGGAGTGGAGGTGAGTTTTTCTGCTCGACGGGTTGATGATATTGAAAAAACCTGCAGCATCATCACCGCTGCAGGTGGTGATGCAAAAGGGTATATATGTGATTTAACCCAGCCCGCATCCATTTCTCAGTTTTCCTCACAGCTCTTAAACTCAGACAAGCCTGTAGATATTTTAATTCTCAATGCCGCTCAGTGGCTGTCAGGGACAGTAGACGAGCAATCAAACACTGAGATCCTTAATACCATCAGTTCAGGTCTGACGGGTTCAATTCTGCTCACACAGGCATTGCTTCCAGGATTAAGGCGCTCAGATGGTGCTGACATCGTTTCGATTATATCCGTATGCGGCATTCCGAATTTTACAGACTCAATCGCCCATCCGGCTTTTTTTGCCAGCAAGCATGGACTTAGTGGTTTTACAACTAAACTGTCAAAACAATTATCCAAAGAAAACATACGGGTAACCGGGTTGTACCCACCGGATTTCGAGGTTACCGGGTTAGAAGCGCCTGTCGATAATCATTCCAGAATGGGAGAACGTCTCATGGATGGCCGTTCTGTCTGGGAAACGATTCGTTTTGTGCTGACTCAACCCCGCAGTTGCCATATTAGTACTATCTACTTTCAAGGGCCCACTCGCGAAGATTTGGCATATTAGGGCCTGAACCTGACGGCGTTAAACCGAGCGGCCACCATGCACCTAAAGTCAGGCCGCTCCGTGCCAGGAGCGGACAAAGGTTGAAACTAGTCTGCAAAAATGACGTTTACCCTTTTGGTTAACTTAACGTGCCGTGCTGCTTGCGGAAGAACGATAATTACGCAAAAATGAATGAACGTTCACTCATAAATGGGTTGTGATTAACTCAAATCAGTTTGTTGTCAAAACAAGCAAAGGCAAATTATGACTAGTAAAACGCTCAGACTTTTATTTCCTCAATGGCAAGGTGGCAATAATCCCCCCTATCATCTTGGGTCGCTTCTTCTCTCGTATCTTTCCCCCGAATCGGATGGCCCTATTGAGTCTGTTCCGGTCGATGAGCCCACAACGGAGTCACAGGCCGAAGTAGATGGCATTACCGCTAAACCTCAAATTATCAGGCAACTCAACGATGCAGCCACTTTGATTGAGAAACATAATCCCGATTCAATTGTCGTTTTTGGTGGCGATTGCCTGGTATCACTGGCTCCTTTTTCACATCTGCTCAATAAATACGGTGATAAACTGGGTGTGCTCTGGATTGACTCTCACCCTGACGTGCAGACGGCTAAACAATATCCAAACGCTCATGCCCATGTTCTTGGAGCACTAATTGGAACGGGTGATAAAGATTTAGTTGCTCACGTAGCCACCAGACTTAATCCCTCAAAAATAATGATTGCAGGTATCCACGATCCTCTGACTTATGAAGCTGAATACCTTGCTCGTCATAACATTGCAACTATTAGTCCTGAACAAGTCAAAAATGACGGGAAAGAAGTTTTGGAGTGGATTGATAGGGAAAGTATTGAGTATCTGGCGATACACCTGGATCTGGACGTTCTCGAACCGTCACTTTTCCGTTCTGTTCTTTTCGCCAGGCCAGGCAGAGGAAAACACGATTTTGGTGACGTGGCAGAAGGCAAGCTGACTATTGAAGATGTACTCAACCTGATAGCTCAGGCTACCTCAAAAACGGCGCCAGTCGGCCTTACGATTGCTGAACATCTGCCGTGGGATATGCTGAATCTCAAGAATATGCTCAGTGTATTACCGCTGATGAAGTAATATCTGATTTCAGGAGTCAGACTACAGCGTTCAAATCTGGCTCCAGGAAGCAAACAGCGTTAAAGTCCTGGCATCGGATAAAACATCATAGTCGACATGTTAAAGAAAACAGAAACCTACCATAAGCTGATTACCGCTGCTGCTGCCTGTTTTGCAGAAAAAGGCTTTAGTGCGACGAGCGTACGTGAAATATCTACCCGAGCAGGGATCAGCCAGGGAGCGATGTACACATATTTCAAAAGTAAGGATGACCTCATCAAGGCAATCGTTCTTGAAGAGCAGAATTCAGCGTTGACCGCCCATAATGCTCCGTCTAACGGCACCTATTTCGACCGCCTTTGCGCGCAGGTTACTTCGTGCATAAGCGATGTAGGATACCCAGTTACGCATCAACTGTGGGTTGAAATCATGGCGGAGTCTGCGCGGAACCCTGAACTGCAAAAAACGTATATTTCCAGTGATACCATCATGCGCCAAAGTATTGCAGGCATTATCGCGGAAGGTATTGCTGCAGGAGAGTTTCGCCAGGATATTAGCCTGGAGGGAACCACGATTATACTTTTTGCCTTTATCGACGGTTTAATTGCACGCAAAGCCATAAACGCGTCTTTCTCTTTCAGCCGTGACCTGCCAATGTTTTTTGAGCTAATGTCAAAATTATTGAAATAATGCCAAACAGGTTCAGTCATAACGATAGAGCTCGAATCGCAAATGTCCGCACCTCGCTCACAGCGGACCTCGCGGCGCTTCAACGGGCCGCTCCGTGCCAGCAGCGGACGCTTTATTTATTACAGAGCAGAGCTATCGCGGGTGAACTTGCTTTTACCCAGTTCAATCAGGTGATGGGCCACGCTCCAGGAACGTGGAAAGCGCGATATAGCTGCGCACGGAGCGCACGCCCTCAAGGCTCTGAATCTCCATCAGGAAATTTTCCAGCGATTCGGTATCGGCGGCCCGCACTTTGATAAAGACGCAGCCGTCGCCAGCAACGGTATGCAGCTCTTCTACTTCCTTGCGGCTGGTGAACTGCAAAAGGGCACGCGTCGCTTGATAGCTGCTGGTATCGATCACCAGAAACGTTAACAGCGTCCGTCCCAGCTTGCAGCCATCCAGTACCGCCACGGTGCCTTTGATCACCCCATCGCGCTTCAGCCGCTTCACGCGATCGTGAACCGCTGGGGCTGATAAATTCACAATCTCACTCAATTCGGTGTAACTGCGGCCTGCATCCTCTGCTAAGGCACCTAATATTTTTCGGTCAATAGCATCCAGTTCAGCCGGTTTATGTCTTGTTTGCCGAATACCATCTTTTTCTTTATCAAATGCGCTCACAGGGCTTCTCAGTCTGAATGAAAGTATGAATATACTTAATTCTACCTAATATTATTAAGCCACAAAACAGATAATGGAGTTGCAATGCCTATCGCCCTTTTCGCCCTTGCCGTTGGCGCATTCGGTATCGGCCTGACTGAATTTGTCATTGCCGGGATCCTCCCACAAATTGCCGCAGAATTTAGCGTCAGTATCCCCAAAGCGGGAATGATGGCGACCTCCTACGCGCTTGGCGTCTTTGTTGGCGCCCCGCTGTTAACGGTGCTGGGCGCAAGAGTCCCGCGTAAGGCGATGCTGATCGCGTTAGCGGGTATTTTCACCGTAGGTAATATTATTACCGCCATCGCGCCGACGATGGCGGTAGCGGTTGTGGGTCGTATTATCACCTCCTTTAATCACGGGGCGTTTTTCGGTATCGGTTCTATTATTGCAGCATCGCTGGTCGCGCCCGGTCGTCAGGCAAGTGCCATTGCCTTTATGTTTTCGGGGCTGACGTTAGCCAATCTTCTCGGCGTTCCTGCGGGGACCTGGCTCGCTCAGACATTTAGCTGGCGGCTGGTATTCTGGATAATTGCGGGTATCGGCCTGCTGACGATGGCAAGCGTAGCCGTACTGGTTCCGCACATTACGAAAGGTAAGGCGATTGCTTTACGCAACGAGCTGCGGGCCTTCGTCGATCCGCAGGTGCTGCTTGTTATGGGGATCACTATTTTCGGCCCGGCGGCCTTTTTCACCTCAATCACCTACATCGCCCCGATGATGGTTCAGGAGGCCGGTTTCTCCGCAGGCGGCGTAGCAGGGTTAATGGTGCTGTTTGGTCTGGGGCTTGCAGTCGGTAACTGGGTTGGCGGACGCTTTGCCGATCGCTCCCTGTTTGGCACGCTTTTCGTCACCCTCGCGGCTCAGGGGCTGGTGCTACTGGTATTCTGGGTCGGAGTCGAAAGTCAGTGGGTTGCCGGAATTTCAGTATTCATGATGGCGGCATTTGGCTTTGCGACCGTCTCGCCTATTCAGAAGTTGGTGATGGAACGGGCAAGCCACGCGGGTGCCCCCACGATGGCTGCATCGGTCAATATTGGCATGTTTAATCTGGGAAATGCGCTGGGCGCATGGGCTGGCGGGGTGACTATTGCCGCAGGTTTTGGTCTGGCCTCACCGAACTGGGCGGGCGCTATTCTGTCCTTTATTGCGCTGGGCCTGGCTTATCTTGCCTGGATCAGTTCTCGTAAAGGATACATGTTAAATGCTGATGCTTACTGATTAAATAAGCAAAGACTATTGCTTAGCTTATTAGTAATGCCTAACGCGGACATCTGTGCAGATCTGGCTGACGTCCGCTTATCGCTGTGAGTTCAGCCGATGGATGCAACAGCTCTTCGCCACGACCTCATCACTTTAGCCTTTATAAAGCCGCTGCTCGTACTGAGCCCTCAATAATGAAGGCGCAATATTATCCCGGCCTACTGCAGGTTTTTCGCCTGCAGGAACTGGCTCACTAAATCAGCGATCTGCACATTATTGAGATCCGAGAACGGAAAGTGGGTATTCCCTTTAATGCCTATCTCAGGCAGATGGGTCACGGTCACGTCCCCGCCATGCTTATTCACCACGTCGCGCCACTCGCGGGCCATTGCCAGACGCACGCGCCAGCTGTCCTGCGCCGGCATGGCAACCGGCTTATCCGGAATGTTATCGCCATAGATAATCAGAATCGGGATTTTGGTCAGCGCTATAAACTGCGCCATGGGCACCGCTTCGCCCTTCAGCGTATCGAACGCGCTCGGCATCGGTGCGGGCAGCTCTTTCTCCGGGAAGACAAAGCCGCTACCCGGCTCGAAGGCAACAATGGCTTTGACCTTGTCGTTTTTCATCGCCGTGTACCAGCCCGGGCCGCCGCCCTGGGAGTGGGTGAAGAGGATAGCCGCGCCGGATTTATCCACCACCGCGGACATGGCATCAGAAATCACGTTGCTATCAAACGGCCCGGTATTCGGGGTCATCTGGCGGAAATACTGATTCAGGGCCTCTTTATCCTGAGAGAACTGGACGCCTTTAAAATAGTCTGGCCACACGCCAACGCGGAACTGATTAAACCACATCTGCTCATCCGGTTTTGGCGTAACCGTCCCTTCTACCGTCGAGCGCCCGGCGCTGCCCCGACGCGGCTGATCGACAAGATACGTTGAGAACCCGCGCCGCAGGAATAGGTTCTGAAACCCTTCGCGACCATCCGGGGTGCTTTCCCAGGTGCGGGAAAACTGCCCTGCGCCGTGCAGCATGATAATAGGGTATTTATGCGGATGTTCCGGGATCTGGTAGAACACGGAAGCATGATCGCCATGATAGGTTTGACCGGCAGGATCCAGCGGCTTTTTCGCGTCAAACTTCCCCGGCGCGGTCATCACGGAGCCACCGGCGGAAAAGCTTCCTTGTTCCTGAATGACTAATGGCCCGGCATAAGCGGACTGGGCCATCAGGCTGCCGGCGATCGTGCAGATGGTCAGCGCTTTTAACAGTGTCTTCAACGTAGTTCCCTCATAATTAATAAATCAGCCGCGAATCGTCTCCAGCCAACTGGCTACCGTCTCGGTGGTTCTACGCTCCTGATCGCATTCAATAACCAGCGCTTTTTCCCGACGCGCGGTCGGAGCAAGGGCCGCGAGGATATCGTCGCTGTCGCCTTTGCCGTAGCCGCCGTGGGTAATGAAGGGGATAAGTAATTTACCCGCAAGGTTATGGGTACTCAGAAAGGTTTGCACCACGGGCGGCACGCTGGTTCCCCAGATGGGGAAGCCTAAATAGACCGTCTCATAGCGCCCGATATCCGCAACGCTATTTTTTAATGCCGGCTTCGTTCCCCGGGCACGCTCATTTTTCGCCTGCTCAACGGTCTGAAAATAGTCTTCCGGATAGGGGGTCGCCGGTTCGATTGCCAACAAATCTGTTTTCAGGCTGCGATGAATAACGCCCGCAATCACCCGCGTATTCCCGCTACGGGAAAAGTAAGCCACCAGAACCGGACTACGGCCCTGAACGCTGGCGGCGGCGGATGCCGCTGACGCCAGAGTGACATTCGCCAGGGTGAGCCCGGCCAGCGCCGTAATTAACGCTCTACGGGTAGGATCGTGTTCCATACCGCCTCCTTCTACCTGCTCGCCAGCGCCTGCTGCAGCGCGCGTTCAGCCCGCGCGGCGGCATCGTTTTCACCCTTCTCGCGCAGGACCTGCGCCAGCTGGCGCAGCTGCCCTGCCGTCAGGCCAACCCGCATGCTTGCGCGCGTATGCGATAACAGCTGCGCTTCAACGCCGGGCGTTGCCGCTAATGCGCCCACCGTCGCCAGCTCGCGGCTCTGCCAGTCGAGGTTATCGCGGGCAAAAATGTCACCGAACAGATGCGTTTGCAGGAACTGATTAATGACCGGCGCAAAATCAAAAAGCGGCCCCTGGACCGGAGCCCCGGAGATTTTGGTCTGGTTGGCGGTGCCCGTGCGGAGAAGTTCCTCCCCAACGGGAACCGGTTTGAGCGGCTCTTTACCCTCAACGTCTTTAATCCCGCGCTGTTTGCGCGCTTCAACCACCTTCATCAGCTCGCTCAGCGCATTCAGGCTGCGGGGGAACCCCGTATAGGCATAGAGCTGGACGAGGATTTCTTTGGCTTCGTTTATCGTCAGGCCGGCGTCGAGCCCCTGATTAAGCGCCGCATTAAGCTTATCCATCTGGCTGCTCGCCATCGTTGCCGCAATCAAAGGGATTGCCTGCTGTCGGGCAGACAGCCTGTCTGAAACGGTTTGTTGTTGATTCATCTCCGTGGCTCCTTTCGTCGCCGGCGCGGCATGTGCCGTCAGGCCAAAACTCATGGTCAGCAGCGCCGCGGCCGTTAATGCCTTAATGGGCGTGGTATTGTTCATCCGTCACCTTCTCCATCCAGTTAACGCTTTTGCCATCGACTATTCCGGTTATCGCCAGGTGCGTCATTGCGCTTCCCGGCGCTGCGCCGTGCCAGTGCCTGACGCCCGGGGGGCAAGAGACAACGTCGCCAGGGCGAATGACCTGCACCGGCTGGCCTTCCTGCTGCGTAAGCCCTACGCCGGAAGTCACAATCAGCCGCTGACCGGCAGGGTGCGTATGCCAGGCGGAGCGAGCCCCGGGCTCAAAGGTGACGTAAGCTCCTGAAACGTTGATATCGCTATCAGGCTTGAAGAGCGGATCGACCCGGACGCGTCCGGTAAAATTGTCCGCCGGCCCATACGCCGCGATCTGGCTACCGGCGGCGGCAATCTGGACAGCGGCATTCTGCTCCGCGGCCCAGGATGAAAAAGCACAGAGCGGCAGCAGTAGCCCGAGGTAACGTAAACGTTGAGTCATACAAAGCGTCCTTATCGTTGGAAGGGGATAGCCTGGGATGATTCTAACGAGGCGCGATGTCATCAGGCTGACGACCGCCTGACAATTGCGTCAGCCTGGCTCGTCGGCCTTTTTTCCGCCCCCGCTTCGGAGGGGCTATGGCCAGCTGGTTTATCAGGCGCCATTGCCAGGGTCAGCCCAAAGGTATTAATCCCCTCTTCGCTGCGCGCAAAGACGTCTCCCCGATGCATAATGGCCACCGCACGGACGATTGATAACCCCAGCCCGTGGTGCGTGTCGCTCCTGGCCCGGGAGGAGTCGACGCGATAAAAGCGTTCGAAAAGCCGGCGTAAATGTTCGGCCGCAATCGGCTCACCTGGATTCGAAACCTCAACTAAGGCCTGATGATTCTTTTCGCTTAACCTGACGGTCACCGTGCTTTTAGCGGGCGAATGCCTTGCGCTGTTTTCCAGCAAATTGGCCAGCGAACGGTGGAACAACCGCCGGTCAATATGCGCGGTGACGTCGCCTTCAACCTCAAGGGAAAGCTGCTTTTCCGCAAAGGAGGGTTCGACATACTCCGCCGTTTTAAGCGTTTCTTCACGCAGGGAGACCGGCGCGAGCTGGGAGGCGTGTTCGCCGGCGTGCGCGTGGGACAGAAACAGCATATCGTTAACGATCGACGCCATACGCTCCAGCTCTTCGAGATTTGACCCCAGCAGCTCCTCCAGCTCATCATGCGAACGTCGACGCGACAGCCCCAGCTGCGTCTGGCCAATCAGGTTGGTCAGCGGCGTGCGGAGCTCATGGGCCACGTCGGCGTTAAAACTTTCAAGCTGTCGCCAGGCGACCTCCTGACGCTCCAGCACCCCGTTAAATGATGCGGCCAGCTGCCGCAGCTCTGCGGGCAATGCGTTGGTATCCAGGCGCTGGCCGTGATCCCCCGGCGCCAGATGCCGGGCCTGTTGACTAAGCGCTCCCACCGGGCGCATGCCAATTCTTGAGACCATATAGCCCAGCAGCGCGACGATAAATACCCCCAATGCGGTGATAACCAGCAGCGTGTGGGTAAACGCATCGAGAGTGCCCATGTACGGCGTGGAGTCGATGGCAACCACGTAGCGCAGCTCGGGCCGTTCGCCGTTTGCGGGGATAGTTTTTACTAGCAGGAACAGCGAGCATGCGCCTTCCGATGCGCCGGGAACTTTATTAAACCCCTCCTGCAGCGCGGACCACTGAACCCCAACCGGCGGCGTTCCCCCTACGCTGAAGCGTGGATGATTGCTCACTATCCAGTAGCGAACGCGCTCGCCTTCGGAGTTGGCCAGCACGGTGAATTTATTGGCCAGCGTTGACCAGCCGTCGGCCGAGGTTCGCGCGGCGATCCACGGGCTCATCAATGACTCGCGGAATAGCAGCTCGTTGTGCATCTGCTTTTGCAGCGAGTCGTGCAACGAGCTTCGTAGCAGAATCCCGATAATGGAAACGATCAGCAGTGCGGATAGCGCAAACATCAGCGCCAGATGGACTGAGATGGAGCGTCTGGCCATGCCTGTCCCCTTCATCTATTCAGGCCTGACTTCAAGGACGTATCCCATACCGCGTACGGTATGAAGCAGTTTGACGGCGAACGGCGCATCAACTTTGGCCCGCAGGCGTTTAATCGCGACTTCAACCACGTTGGCATCGCTGTCAAAATTCATGTCCCATATCTGCTCGGCAATCATCATCTTTGACAGAATCTCTCCCTGATGGCGGGCGAGCAGGCTCAGCAGAGAGAACTCTTTGGCGGTCAGCTCCAACCGCGTACCGGCGCGAAATACCCGGCGCGCCAGCAGGTCGAGATGCAGATCGTGAATTTGCAGCTGGGTGATATCAACCCCATCCGCTGAGCGACGGCGCACCAGAGCCTGAATACGGGCCACCAGCTCAATGAGCGAAAAGGGTTTGGGGAGGTAGTCATCCGCGCCGAGGCGAAGCCCTTTGACGCGTTCATCAACCGATCCCCGGGCGGAGAGCATCAGCACCGGGGTTTGTTTGACTGCCCGCACGCCCTCGAGCACCCGATAGCCATCCATTCCCGGCAGCATCACGTCGAGGATTATCGCGTCGTAGTCGAACTCCAGCGCATAGTGAAGGCCTTCGGCCCCGTCCGCGGAGACATCCACCGTGAATCCGGACTCTCCCAGCGCACGGCTGAGATAGGTTGACGTTTTTTCTTCATCTTCGACTAACAGCAGACGCATAACGGGACTTCCTCTTAACTTTTCAACGGTGCTTCGACATCGGAATAAACCTGCACGGCATCCGGCAGCCGCTGGCCCTGGATGGTGATAGCCTCCAGCGAACGGGTGAGCTCAGTCATCTCGGCGGGCGTCAGCGAGACCCCGGCGGCGGCCGTGTTTTGCAGCATATGGTCTTTATTGGTGGTGCCGGGGATCGGGACAATCCAGGGTTTGCGAGCCAGCAGCCATGCCAGCGCTATCTGACCCGGCGCGGCATTTTTTCTTATCGCCCAGGCTTTGAGTAACTCAACCAGCCGTAGGTTGTGCGCGAGGTTGTCGGGCAAGAAGCGGGTTTCCGTCGCGCGGAAATCACCGGCAGCAAAGCGGGTATTTTCATCAATCCAGCCGGTTAAAAACTGCACGCCGAGCGGGCTCCACGGCACAAAGCCAATTCCCAGCTCCTCGCATACCGGCAGGACGTGCTTTTCCGGCCCCCGCCAGAGCAGCGAATATTCACTCTGCACGGCGGTAACGGGTACCGCCGCATGGGCTCGCCTTAGGGTGTTAATGCCCATTTCTGACAGCCCCCAGTGCAGGACTTTTCCCTGATCCATCAAATCCTTAATCGCGCCGGCGACGTCTTCGATCGGAACCTGAGGATCGACCCGGTGCTGATACAGCAAATCGATGCGATCGGTCCGCAGGCGCTTGAGCATATTTTCAACAACGACCCTGATATGCTCCGGCCGGCTATTGAGGCCCGGCAGGCGCTTGCCGGTCTGCTGATCGATGTTCCAGCCAAACTTGGTGGCGATAACGACTTTGTCCCTGAAAGGGGCGACGCCCTCCCCGAGGATCTTCTCCACTTCGAAGGGGCCATAGGCTTCAGCCGCGTCAAAAAACGTCACGCCCTCATCAAAGGCGCGGCGAATAATATTCACCATCTCGGGACGCCACGGGGTGGATGTGTCGTACTTACGGCTCATGTTCTGAACGCCCAGCCCTACGGCGGAAACTTCCAGCTTCCCGAGCCGGCGTTTGCCCGGCGCGGCGGATCGCCGTTCGCCCTGGCCGGCTGAGTCCGCCAAAGAGGATTTCCCGGCAGCCGACGCGCGCGGGATCAGTGACGCCGCGGCGATACCGGCCCCGGCCGCTAAAAGCTTACGTCGTCCCGGCATCGCCGGGTTGTTTTGACTTTTCATGGTACACTCCTTTTCTGCGCTAATTGAACGTGGGCCTCGCGTAACCTGCGGACATTCTGCCGCCTGATTGCCAACATAAGGCTGACGCTTGCCTGACAGCGCCGTCAGAAACGATTGCCTGTCGGACCGCGGCTTCCTGACAAAAATGTTATTGACCCGTCACGATGCTGACAGCCCTTACTCCCTAACCTGAGCCTGCATATTTACTATTGCGGACCTGCATCGACAGGTCGTCACTCGTTGGGAGATACCATGAAATTCACGCTGCTAAGCGCCATGCTGTTTACGGCAATGGCCGGAATCACCTCAGCCCATGCGGCTGATTACAAAAAAAATCCGTTTACTCTCGTCTATGACGGCGCCATCACCGAGAACGTCAAAGGCAAGGTCAACATCCACCCGGTGAAATACGATCTGCACGGCATCCAGATTGCCGCGAACGTCTACACCCCGGCCAACTACGATCCCGCGAAAAAATACCCTGCGGTGGTGGTTGCCCACCCTAACGGTGGCGTAAAAGAGCAGGTTGCCGGGCTGTACGCCCAGCGTCTCGCCGAGCACGGCTACATTACGATTACCGCCGATGCCGCCTGGCAGGGAGGCAGCGGAGGTATGCCCCGCAGCGTGGATAAACCCGCTAACCGCATAGAGGACGTTCACGGTATGGCTGACTACATTAGCCAGTACCCGGGGGTTGATACTTCACGCCTCGGCCTGCTTGGCATCTGCGGAGGCGGCGGGTATTCACTTGTGGCGGCAGAAACGGATAAACGATTCAAATCGATTGCCACCATCAGCATGTTTAACTCAGGGCTGGTGCGCCGCAATGGCTTACAGAATTCACAGCAGGATACTATCCAGCAGCGGCTGCAGCAGGCTTCTGACGCGCGTGCTCAGGAAGCCGCCGGAGGTGAAATTCTTTACTCCGGCGATGCAAATCTAACCGATGAGCAGATCGCTAAATTACCCTTCGCCTTATATCGTCAAGGCTATGAGTACTACTGGAAAACCCACGCGCACCCGAACTCAACGTTTAAATACACCACCAGCAGCCTGCTGGATTTGATGAACTTTGACGTGACGGACCATATCAATCTCATCAATAAACCACTGCTCATGATTGCCGGTACAAAAGCGGATACGTTGTATATGACGGAAGATGCGTTCGCTAAAGCCACCGGCACCAGCAATAAAGAGCTGTTCCTGATCGACGGCGCGACCCATATCGAAACCTACTGGGTGCCCCGCTACGTTGACCAGGCGATGCAAAAGCTCGACGTCTTCTTCGATAAGAATATTTAATTCGCCGCCGCGGTTATCCCGGCCATCCTGACGGGCTGGCCGGGGCTCATATTTATTCGAGTGATGAATCCAAGATTAGCGAAGTCAGGGTAAAAGATAATTACGCCCCTTAAATAGGCGCTATGAATCAAATTCATAAACCCCAACGAGAGACGTAACCTGAAGGCTATTTTTTTATCTGAATGGTCAGCGCCATCACGGCGCTGGCGACGGTAAACGCCGCAATAATCCAGCCCATTGTCCACGGCGTGCCGTCGCTGAACAGCGCCAGCAGTAGCGAAGAGATGATGCCGCTGCCGTACTGCAGCGCCCCCATCAGCGCCGATGCTGAGCCGGCAACGTTCGGCACCGCATCCAGCGCGCACGCCGTCGACGTGGCAGCGATGATGCCGTTCATGGAGAAGAAGACGAATACGGTGCCGGCAATCGCGCTAATCCCTCCGACGCCCAGCCCGCTCGCGACGGCCAGAACGAGTGCGGCAAGGGTCGCGACGAATACCGCAATCTTAAGTAACGCTTCCAGCGGATAGCGGTGAACCAGGCGGCGGTTGACCATGCTCACCGCCATCAGCCCAACAATGTTCACCGCAAATAGCCACCCGTAATGCTGAGGGTCAACGCCGAAGTAGGTGATGTATACGAACGGGGAGCCGGTGATAAAGGCATAGGCGGCGACGTAGTAGAACGTCAGGCACAGCGTAAAACGCATGTATTGGCCGTTAGTCAGTAACGCGTAATAGTTACGAAAGGCGCTGGATACCGAGGCCTGCGAACGCTTGTTTTCAGCCAGCGTTTCCGGCAGCCAGAATAACGAAATCAGCATGACGATTCCGATCGCCGCCAGCAGCCAGAAAATGGCGTGCCACGAGGTGACGTTAATCATTTGCCCGCCGATCAGGGGGCCGGCAATCGGCGCGATGGCCATGATGATCATCAGGGTCGACAGCATCTGCGCCGCCCGGGTCCGGCTAAAGAGATCGCGAATCATCGCCCGCGCCAGCATCGGGCCCGTACAGGCGCCTAAAGCCTGGAAAACGCGCCAGAAGACGATTTGCACGATATCCGTTGATAGCGCACAGCCCACCGAACCGATAACAAACAGCACCATGCCGATGAACAGAGGCAGCCGCCGTCCGTAGCGATCGCTAATCGGACCCCAAATCAGCTGAGCAATGCAAAAGCCAATGAGAAAACCGGTGATAGTCAGCTCCGCATCGCCCCGTAAATCTTGCGCCATAACGGGCATGGCGGGGAGATAGATATCGGTTGATAAGGACGTGACCGCCATGAGTGCGCTGAGAATAAGTACAAAGGTAAGCGTGGTTTTTTTAGCCGGTGCTGGCTGCGTTCGTGCCTGTGGACTAAGCATGATGATCCGTCTGGATATAATGAGATAGACGCATGTTAACCGGTTTGTGCCTGCGGATAATGGCAGGCAGGAGGATAGGCATTATGAGCAGCATTCATGAATGCTTCGCTGCCTCAGAACAGAAAGTCGCGATATATCACCGCCATGGCCCCAACGTTCAATATTACGCTGATAAAAAAATGACGCCGAAAGGGCTGCTTTTGCGTCTTATGGCGAAAGAGCTGCTGGCCCATTATCGCCCCCGGCCATCCGCCCGCCAGCCCAAAAATAAGCAACGTCATTTCCGGGACTCTGCGCCAGGCCCTGCGGGCCGCCATTTTATCGACGCCATAAATCGCTAGCGTCAGCGCGTTAACAAGTAAGAACCACGTTGCCAAAGCGTGAGGAAGAAATAAGCAGCTCAGGGCCGCTAAGCCGAGAAGAAGATAGCAAAAGCGATTGAGGTTCATTGGCGAGGGGTAACATTTATAAGCCGAAACAGGAGGGCCACTATACCCCTTCCTGCTCAGAAGCGGTAAGGCGCAACGTTCGACGCGTGACTTTCGATCTGCGGTTAATTACCTGGCGCGCGACCTTTACTTGCGGTACAGGCTTCCTTGACCCGAGCGCGCCCTGCTCCACAGTTCTTCGTCAGAGAGCGTGGTTTGAATAAGCTCTATCGGCACGCCGCTGTCGTTAATCACCGCCACAAAATAGTCATCAACGGGCTCGTACGGCCCCAGAATGACCTCCTCTCCGCGTATGGCGGCAGCCAGGTCATCAACCTTAAATGCCACGTGCGGGACCGTTTTCAGCAGGGTATGCAGCGGAGAGTCCGGCGTAAAGCGGTGCCACTGGACGCGAAACTTTCCCGGATTGTCGCAGGTATACATCCCGGCCTTCTCGCTGAACGCGCCCTTCTGCTCCCCGTCCTGCAGAGGTATGCCAAAATGATGAAATACGTAGTCAATTTCAGGCTTCATGATAAATATTCTCTTCATTCAAAACGCAATATGAAAACGCCGCTCTGGCCTATCGCCGCGTAGCCTCCGCGCTGGCGGCGCGCTAAGCGCGGCTGCCTAAATCGCGATCCTCCCGCTCACCAGTGAGAAGGTGAGTAAGCTCATCGCAGCGCAGGATGCGCCCGGATGCCAGGGTAAAACGCGCCATCACCGCAATTTCGCTCCGCTGGCCGCTCTTTTTATCCACTTTGACATGGTGATGAGTGAACACCGTATTCCCATCGCCGGCAATGGCCAAAACCGAGAGGCTCATTGTGGTCGTCAGCGTTTTAAGTAACGCCATATGCCCGACGAAGCCCTGGTAGTCAAGGCGCTTGCCGTCCACCTGCTGCTGATAGTCAGGGGAGAAATAGCGGGCAATCTTATCCTCCTCATGCTGAGGGTTGGTAATGATTTCGCGCAGGGCGTCGATAACGGTCTGGGTTTCCTGGCTCATTTGATTCCTTAGTGAGTGTATGTCGCGCGGTAGCGGGTTGAATGAAGGTTAGAAGATCGCGCCCGTGGTACGATAGCCGTATTCGGACATGATATACGGCCAATCAGCCATGATGATGCGCATCGAAACCTTTGATTATCAGCGAGGCCACGTCACCGAGTGGCACGAGCATGACGGCGGTCAGCTCTACTGGCTTACAACCGGCATCATGGTCGTTGAGACCGACCAGGCGCAGTGGACGGTCACGCCGGGCTCCGTGGGATGGTTTCCCGCCGGCCTTCGCCACAGGGCTCAAGTGCCGGGCCAGCTCAGCGGGACAAGCCTCTACCTTCACGCATCGACCGGCGCGGGGCTGCCGCCAACGCCCGGGATCTACGGTGCCGATAGCTTCATTCAGGCTCTGCTGGCGCGCCTGTGCGCCGGTCCCCGGCCGGGCTTTCCCGCAGATTACTCGCCCAGCCTGCTGTCACTGCTGGCGGCTGAAATCGCCAATGCGGTCGAGCTTCCGCTGCAGCTGCTTTTGCCGACCGATCGCCGCGCGCGTAACGTTGCCGACCGGCTGCTCGCCCATCCGGACAGCCCGCTGACCCAGACGCAGCTGGCCCAGCGCTGGGGCCTCAGCGTTCGCTCTCTCAGCCGCCTGTTCCGCGAACAAACCGGCCTGAGCTTTTGCCAGTGGCGACAGCAGGCGAAGGTGGTCACGTCGCTCCAGTGGGTGCTGGCAGGGGAGCCGATCGCTGAGGTCGCCGCGCGCAGCGGCTACGCCAACGTCAGCGCCTTTATCGAGGTATTTCGCGAACGCTTTGGCCGCACGCCCGGCCAGCTTCAGCTCGCCAGCGCTAAATCCCCCCTCGCCGGCGGCTAGCGCTCGATCGTCCCGGCGGGATAGTGCCGCGAAAAAGCCGGCTAACGCCCAGGTTTAGCGGCGGTATTACGCCATTGACAGCGCTAACTGTAACGTTACACTAAACCGTTGTAGTTTATGAATCCCATCAAAAAAGCGATGCTGAAGGCGACGAAGACTCTGCCATTCACAAATTGCTGCAAAGGAGATGTATGGCAAACATTCGTGATGTCGCAAAGCACGCCGGCGTTTCGGTGAGTACCGTATCCAACGTGCTTAACGGACGCACCGATCAGATGCGCGTTGAAACCCTGGCGCGCATCCAGCACAGCATGCAGGCGCTGAACTACCTGCCGAATCGCGTCGCCCAGCAGCTAAAAACGGGGCAGGCAAAAATGATCGGCCTGCTGGTGCCCTCAATCGTTAACCCCAGCTTTGCCTCGCTGGTGCGCGAAGTGGATCTGGCGGCGAAAAAGCGCTGCTATCGGGTGCTGATCGGCAATACCTATCGGCAGATTGAAGAAGAAGAGGCCTTTATTGCCGATATGTTTGCCCACGGCGTGCGCGGGATCATCGTCGCCGCCTGCGACATTGAAAAGCCGCATTTTGCCCAGGCCGCCGCGCAGGGCATGATGATGGTCAACTATGACAGCCGGATGCCCACCGGGGCTGAATCCGGCGGCCTGGCGCTCGACAGCGTCTCTATGGATAACATCGAAGCAGGCCGCATGGCCGCCGAGCATCTTATCGCCCGCGGATGTCGGCGCCTGATCTTCACCACAGTCGCCGGCATGACCTCCAGTCGGGCGCACAAAATTGAAGGCTTTCTTAGCGCGGTGCGCCGCCACGGCCTTTTTTACGAAGGGATGATTGTCGAAGAGAAAACTATGGCAGCCTACGGCGACACCGAAATGACCGAGCTGGGCCGCTCGCTGGCGAAAAAGATCTGCCAGCAGTCGCAGCGTCCTGACGGGGTGGTCGCCATTAACGATGCGCTGGGCATTGGGCTGATGGCCGGCCTGCACGAGGCCGGGATCAGCGTCCCGGGGGAGATCTCGATTATTGGCATTGATAATATCCCGCTCTCCGGGCTGGTTTATCCCGGTCTGACCTCCATCATGCCGCCGCTGGCAGAGATGGCGGAGGTGATGGTCGAGCGGTTAATTGAGCGGATAGAGAACCCGACGCTTTCGCCAGCAGAGTTTCTGTTCCCTCCCGCGCTGGTCCGTCGGCAATCGGTACGCGAGGCGCCCGCGTCCTGAGGCAGGCGCGTTCCGCTGCGATAAAAGAGAAGCGCCCGGGGCGCTTCTCTTTTTTCATACCAGCGTCGGCCCGACGGTGAGCAGAATATTGGCAAAGCGTCGGGTTTCGCCAGACGCGATGGCCAACAGCGTATCCGACGATTTGGCCTGTGCGTAAAAGGCGTTGCGCTCAATATATTCAAGCTCGGTCGCCGGCGTCAGAACCTGGCGATATTCGCGCGCGATAGTATTATCAAACTCGGGCGGGCTGGCCATCAGCGTCGCTTTTTCAACGCTAATATAGCCAAGGATTTTTTGCAGGATCGTCACGCTGCCAATTAAGCCGGGAGAAAAGTTCAGGTACACAATCCGCGCCTGCGCTGCGCTGTTGGTCAAAATAGAATAATTAGCATCGGCAATAAGAATATTGGCCTTATGCCCGCACAGCGCCAGCGCCTGGAGTAAATCAGGATGGATAATATCGGACTTAATCATCAATACGCTCTCTTAATACGGGCGGCGTTAACCGCCCGGCTTTCCGCTATGCCCGGTAAATACCGCCGTTTATGTCAATTGTTGCCCCGGAAATAAAGCCATCGAACTCGGAGGCAAGGAAACAGATGGCTCTCGCGACATCCTCCGGCGTGCCCGCCCGGCCCAGCGGGATCTCCTGGACCGTGCGATCGGCCGATTCCTGGGTGGTGTGCTGGTTATGGAAACGCGTTCCCAGAATCAGTCCCGGAGCGACCGCGTTGACCCGAATGCCAAACTCCCCCAGCTCGGCGGCAAGCGATCGCGTCCACGTCAGCACCGCGCCTTTCGTCGTGGAGTAGACCAGCGAGCCCGAGTGCCCGCCGGAGCGTCCGGCCAGCGAGGCCAGATTGACGATGCTGGCGCCGTCCGCGGCGCTCTTCAGCCACGGCAGCGCCTGCTGGGTCACGTTGAGCATGGTGGTCATATTGACGTCAATAACGGTACGCCAGAAGTGGGCGTCAATCTCGCCGAGCCACTTGCGCCCGATGATGCCGCCGACGTTGTTGATCAAAATATCGATACCGCCTAAAAACTCTGCCGCCTCCGCCACGCAGCGGGCGGCGTCCGCCTCATCGGTCAAATCGGCACGGCCGCAGGCCGCTTTGCGCCCTTTTTGTTCGGCAATCGCCATCAGCTCTTTGGGCCCCTCTTCGCCGCTGAAATAGTGAATATAAATATCGCATCCCGCCTCAATTAATTTTCTTGCGGTCTCTTTTCCAATACCCTGTTCAGCACCGGTAATAAATACTTTTTTTGCCGTTAACAATCCCATTTCAGACTCCTGTTATTCAGACTCAACGCCACCAGAAAATAATATTTATCGCCTCGGGCAATTTTGGAACGTGGACGCCCCTGCCCCCTGACATAGTAAATTTCAGCTTCCGGACAATTATTTCGGCGGCATAGCAACGGCGCCGCCGCCTGGTACTCGATTAACGCAACGCTTAGTAACCCGCCAGCCCCGGCAGCCAGGTGGTTAACGGCGGCACCATCGCCACGATAATGATGCCGACCAGAACCACCGCCAGGTATTTTGCCATCGGCCGGATCACGTGCTTCATCTCCACGCCGCAGATGGCACAGGTGGTATATAAGCCCAGCCCAATGGGCGGTGAAAATAGCCCAAAGCCCATTGCCAGAATCATGATGATGCCGAAATGCAGCGGATTGAATCCAAGCTGCACGGCAATCGGCACCAGAATCGGGGCAAAGATAATCAGGGCCGGCGCGCCTTCCAGCACCGCGCCAAAGATAATCAAAATCACGATGGTGAGCAGCAGGAACAGCCAGGCCCCCTGCTCAACGCCAATACCGACCAGCAGCCCGGCGATCTGCTGCGGGATCATCTGTATGGTCAGCGCATAGGAGAGGCTGGTGGCGCAGGCGACGATAAACAGCAGCACGCCGGACATCGCGGCGATATCAATAAACATCTTCACCGTGGCCTTAAACGTCAGCTCGCGAAAAGCCAGCCGGCCGACCACGATGGCGTAGATCACTGCGAAGGCGGAGATCTCGGTCGAGGTGGCGATCCCCATCATCACGCCGCGGCCGATCATAAAGATCATCACCAGCCCAACGGCGGCGCCAAGATAGAGCTGAGCGCGCGGGCGCAGTACGGGATAGGCCTCGCTGACGTTAATTTTGCCGCCAAAGCGGTTGGCGGCAATCATCAGCAGCACCAGCAGACAGGCCGCGGGCACCAGGCCGGCAATAAACAGCGCCCCGATCGAGATATTGGCCACAAAGCCCATCACGATCAGGTTTACGCACGGTGGAATGGTTTCGGCCATCACCGCCGAGGCGGCGAAAACGCCGGCCGCCTCCTCTCCGTCCTGCTTCGCCCGCCGTACCGCCGGCATCAGCACGCCGCCCACCGCGGCGACGTCCGCCAGCTTGGAGCCTGAAATACCCGAGAAGAAAGCCATCGACAGGACGGTGGTCATGTTTAAACCGCCGCGAAAGCGCCCCATTCCCCGCACGATAAGCTCCACGAGGCGCGTGGACATGCCGTTGATCTCCATCGCCGCGCCGGCGAGCAGGAAGAAGGGGATCGCCAGCAGGACAAAGTGATCGACCCCGGCCGCAACCTGCTGGGAGAAAAAGACAAACGGCAGCGACGGATCGCAGATAAAGAACACCATCGCCGACATGCCGAGGGTGAAGGCGATCGGCACGCCGGCAAGAATACCGAGGACGAAGCAGATAAGCATCAGCCCCGCCGCCGCGCTGGCCGGGTCGGCCATCAGCGACAGCTTGACGTAGCCAAGCGCGGCGAGCGCGAGGATCCCGGCGCCGCTGAGCAGCACGACCCTGGCGCGTTCACGTAAGGCAAGCTCCAGCGCGGCGACCATCATCACCAGCGAGCCAATCAGCACCGGGATCACGTAGATGACCTGCGGTAAACCGGTTTCGGTGGTCTGCACCCGCGCGGCCTGAACCAGGTCATAGCTGGAGACGACCAGCCCGACGGAAACCAGAAACAGGATCCAGCGGCTGGCGTGCACCACGTACGGCCGGACGTGCTGCGGCAGAAAGCGCAGGAACAAATCGACGCCGATATGCCCCCCTCTTGCCGTCGACGTGGCGACGCCAAAAAAGACCAGCGCAATCATCAGCGCCCGCGCCACCTCTTCCGCCCAGTGAATCGGGGAGTGCAGCGCATAGCGCCAGATAACGGAGGCGAAAACCACCAGCACGTTGATAAACAGCACCAGCGCCCCGGCCCAGGCGGTCAGGGTCGTCAAAAATCGACTTAGCCTGCCGAGTAGCGCCAGCGCGACGCACTCATCCTTTGCTTTAATAGAGATATCAGCCATCTTGAACTCTCTGTGTAAGGTCATGGATATCATCACAGGCTCGCCGCGAAGGGCGGGCGAGCCGACGCTCCCCGCTACTGCTGGCTCTCCGGCACCGCGGCGGTAATCTCATCAACGATAGGTTTCATATCCGGGTACTGGCCAAGGAACGCCTGCCAAACCGGCTGCACCTGCTGATAGAAATAGCGGCGATCGGTTTCGCGGAAGGTTACGCCCTTCGCCTCGAGGTTCTTAATGGCCTCCTGCTCTTTTTTACCGGCCTGCAGGCGTTCGTAGTCGGTCGCCTCTTTTGCCGCGGCCAGCACCTCGCCGCGCAGCTCCGCCGGGATCTGCTCGAAGCTTTTCTTGTTCATGGCGATCATCAGCGGGTTGTAGCTATGGCGGGTCAGAGTGCCATTTTTGACAATTTCATAATATTTGCTCGAGTAGATCGTCGGGGCGTCGTGCTCTACGCCGTCAATCACCCCCATCTGCAGGCTCGAATAGACTTCTCCTCCCGGCATCGGAATCGCCACCGCCCCCATATGGTTCAGGGTGGCGATAAAGTTGGGCACCGGCAAAACGCGGATTTTGAGATTTTTTAAATCTTCAGGTTTTTCAATAACCTTCTTGGTGTAAATATTGCGCGCGCCGAGGTTATAGCCGTAACCCAGCACCATCACGTTAGCCTTATTCATCATTAAAGCCGCCAGCTTTTCACCCGCTTTGCCGTCGAGTGTTTTGCCGACCTGCGCGTAATCTTTAAATAAGTAGCCGAGATCCAGGACGCCAATTTCAGGGACCAGCGTGGCCCAAATGGAGGTCCCGGAGATCATCATATTGATTGCGCCAATGCGTACCTGCTGGGTGGCGTCCGCCTCTTTCCCCAGCATGCCGTTGGGAAAATAGTTCAGCTTGATCTGCCCTTTCAGTTTTTCATTGTTATTCAGGTTTTCCTGAAAGCGGCTGAACCAGATGTAGTGGGCCGATGATTCATCCGCGGGCAGCGAAGAGTAGACCCGAAAATTAAGCGCCGCGTGGGCCAAAGAGGTCACGGCGCCGCCGGCTAACAGGGCCGTGCCTAAACATGCAACGGCAAAAATACGACTTACTGAACAAAACGGTTTCATTTTCATCATCGTTATCCTTTCACGTCCCGTTGAGATAGATGTCACCCTCTCAGGCCTTGCTGAATCGGCGGGGGAGTTAAACAAAAAAGTAGCTTCACGCGTCTACTGTAACGTTTTAGTGTAACGTTACAGAAACTATCCGGCGCCCTGGCTAAAAGCAAGGTGCTTAACGGGATCCTGGCGGATGAGATGTGATTTTTGTGGCGGACATCGCTAATTTGCGCCCGGGCGTTACACAGTGAAAAGCAGGTCGTGGCTGTTTAGTCACTGTTTAGCGCAGAGAGGGAGGGGAGGAAAGGAGAGAGAGTGTGTGTGGCGCCGCGACGGCCCGGCGCCAGCGGCAGAGCGTTTGGCCCCACCGCACCGGCGGCTATTCGCTGGAGAAAATAGCGCGCCTGGCAGAGGGGCGCTCTCCTCCCCGGCGAGCAGCGTCAGGCGGCAAAATAGAACCATGCGGTCTTAATAAGCTGATTCTCAACCTCAAAAACTGCCATACTCTCAATCGGCTCCGCGGAGAGTCCGTAAATCAGCTCGTGGTCGAAAACCTTATTGCCGAGAACGGTACGGAAAATAAGCTCCGCCCGCAGTTCAGCAACGTTAAAACGCTGGTTGACGTAAAACTCCCTTAACGCCGGAATGCCGATCATCGTGGGGCTTTCCGCTGGCATGCGGTACGCTTTGAAATCTTCGGAAAAGCAGGCAATAAATTGATTAATATCGTGGGCGTTGTAGGCCTTAAACTGCTTCTCCACCGGGCATTCCATGACGCTTTCCTTTCCACTATAAGTAATTATAAATGCACAATAACTGAATTTTTATTCAAATACCAACCCCTATTTTTGTCACTTATACCCGCCAGCGCTCTTCTTCACGTCCAATGACCCCGCTGCACAAACGGCTCTCTTTTAACGCCCCGGATCACAAAAAATAAACAATCCGCGCAATAAATGCGCACCTTTTAAAAATGTAGATATTTTTAAGTTATGGCGACGAAATTAATAGCGCCGCGCCAGACCCTACCGCGAGGATCGATTCTGATGAATACGTTCACTGCCGTAAAACCTCATCCCGACGATAGTGCCCGCAGCGACGGCGGGTTCACCATCTCCCCCTCGGCCCACTCGCCGCGGCTGCTGGAGCTCACCTTTTCCGCGCAGGCTGCCCGCCTGTTTATGCAGCAGGCCGCGCAGTGGCCGGTGCAGGCGCTGGAATATAAATCCTTCCTGCGCTTTAAAATTGCGAAGGTCCTCGACGATCTCTGCGCCGGCCAGCTGCAGCCGCTGCTGTACGACACCCTGCTGGATCGCCGTCAGGGGGCGCTGCTGATCGGCGCGGAAGGAATCGATAGCGTGGCCCAGGCCGATGAGATGGTAAAGCTGGCAACGGCGGTTGCCCATCTGATTGGCCGCTCCAACTACGACGCCATGAGCGGCCAATACTACGCCCGCTTTGTGGTGACTAACGTCGATAGTTCAGACAGCTACCTGCGACAGCCGCATCGCGTCATGGAGCTGCATAACGACGGAACCTACGTCGAAGAGATCACCGACTACGTGCTGATGATGAAAATCGACGAGCAGCATATGCAGGGCGGTAACTCCCTGCTGCTGCATCTTGACGACTGGGAGCATCTGGAGCGCTATTTCAGCCATCCGCTGGCCCGTCGCCCGATGCGCTGGGCCGCGCCGCCGAGCAAAAACGTCAGCCACGACGTCTTCCACCCGGTATTCGACGTCGACCGCCAGGGCCGCCCGGTGATGCGCTATATCGATCAGTTCGTGCAGCCAAAAGATTTTGCCGAAGGCATCTGGCTAAGCGACCTGTCCGATGCCCTGGAAAACAGCCAGAACATCCTCTCCGTTCCGGTGCCGGTGGGCAAACTGCTGTTGATTAACAATCTGTTCTGGCTGCACGGCCGCGACCGCTTTACCGCACATCCGGATCTGCGCCGGGAGCTGATGCGCCAGCGCGGCTACATCAGCGATGCCGACCACCGCTGCCGGCCCCATCAGTAAGCGCTATCAGTCGAAGGAACCGCGTGGATGTATGATTTTGTGATTATTGGCGGCGGCATTATCGGCATGTCGACCGCCATGCAGCTGCGGGAGGTCTACCCGGACGCCAGAATTGCGCTGCTGGAGAAAGAGTCCGCGCCGGCCTGTCATCAGACCGGCCGCAATAGCGGCGTGATTCATGCCGGAGTCTACTACACTCCGGGGAGCCTCAAAGCGCAGTTCTGCCTTGCCGGCAATCGGGCGACCAAAGCCTTTTGCCAGCGGCACGGCATCCGCTATGACGTCTGCGGAAAAATGCTGGTCGCCACCTCGCCGCTGGAGATGGCGCGGATGCGGGCGCTGTGGGATCGCACCGCGGCCAACGGCCTGCAGCGTGAATGGCTTAGCACGGAGGCGCTGCGCGAGCGGGAACCGAATATTACCGGCACCGGCGCCATTTTTGTCCCCGCCAGCGGGATTGTCAGCTATCGCGAAGTTACCGAAGCGATGGCGAAAACCTTCGTCGCCGGCGGCGGGGAAATTGTCTACGCCGCCGAGGTTAGCGCCCTGAAAGAGCACGCCGCCGGCGTGGTCGTCTACACTAAACAGGGACAGGAGTTTGAAGCCGCCACGTTAGTGAGCTGTAGCGGCCTGATGGCCGACAGGGTGGTCAAAATGCTCGGCGTCGATCCCGGTTTTATTGTCTGCCCGTTTCGTGGGGAGTATTTCCGCCTGGCGCCTCAGCATAACCAGATAGTGAATCATCTGATCTACCCGATACCCGACCCGGCAATGCCGTTTCTCGGGGTCCACCTCACCCGCATGATTGACGGCAGCGTGACCGTGGGCCCGAATGCGGTGCTCGCCCTGAAGCGTGAAGGCTATCGCAAACGCGATTTTTCACTCTCCGATACGCTGGAAATCCTCGGTTCGCCCGCTATTCGCCGCGTGCTGCAGGGCAACCTGCGATCGGGCTTAGGCGAAATGAAAAACTCCCTGTGCAAAGGCGGCTATTTGCGGCTGGTACAAAAGTACTGCCCGAGCCTCGCGCTGCAGGATCTCCAGCCGTGGCCTGCGGGCGTTCGCGCACAGGCGGTTTCTCCGCACGGCAGGCTGATCGACGATTTTCTGTTCGTCACCACCGCGCGCTCCATTCATACCTGCAATGCGCCCTCCCCGGCGGCCACATCGGCTCTGCCCATCGGGGCGCATATCGTCGGCAAAGTACAGGCGCTGCTCGCCCGCCAGCACAACCCCGGCCGCAGCCTGCGCGCCGCCCGTAGCGCCGACTCCGTGCTTGCCGAATACACCCGTTAAACGCTTGAAACAGGACACTATCATGCAACTCAACGACCCAACTTTGTTTCGCCAGCAGGCATTTATCGACGGTCAGTGGCGCGATGCCCTCAGCGGGGAGGTGATTACGGTCACCAACCCGGCCAACGACCAGCGGCTGGGCAGCGTGCCGAAAATGGGCGCCGAAGAGACCCACGAGGCCATTGATGCCGCCAACCGCGCGCTCCCAGCCTGGCGGGCGCTAACGGCTAAAGAGCGGGCCGCGATCCTGCGCCGCTGGTTCGATCTTATCATGGCGAACCAGGACGACCTCGCCCGCTTAATGACCCTTGAGCAGGGGAAACCGCTGGCGGAAGCTAAGGGCGAAATCGGCTACGCCGCCTCGTTTATCGAATGGTTTGCCGAAGAAGGTAAGCGCGTCTACGGCGACACCATTCCCGGCCATCAGGCGGATAAGCGCCTGATCGTTATCAAGCAGCCGATTGGCGTCACCGCCGCCATCACGCCGTGGAACTTCCCTGCCGCCATGATCACCCGCAAGGCCGGCCCGGCGCTGGCCGCTGGCTGCACCATGGTGCTCAAGCCCGCCAGCCAGACCCCCTTCTCCGCCCTCGCGCTGGCCGAGCTGGCGCAGCGCGCCGGGATCCCCGACGGCGTTTTCAGCGTGGTGACCGGATCCGCCGGCGCGGTCGGCAACGCGCTGACCAGCAACCCGCTGGTGCGCAAGCTGTCGTTTACCGGATCGACGGAGATTGGCCGTCAGCTGATGGCGCAGTGCGCGCAGGATATTAAGAAAGTCTCCCTCGAGCTCGGCGGCAACGCGCCGTTTATCGTGTTCGACGATGCCGATCTCGATAAAGCGGTTGAAGGCGCGCTGGCCTCCAAGTTCCGCAACGCCGGACAGACCTGCGTTTGCGCCAATCGCCTGTACGTGCAGGAGGGCGTTTACGACCGCTTTGCCGAAAAGCTGCAGCAGGCGGTGGAAAAGCTGCGGCTCGGCGATGGCCTGCAAAGCGGCGTCACCACCGGGCCGCTGATTGATGACAAAGCGGTCGCCAAGGTGCAGGAGCATATTGCCGATGCCCTCGCCAAAGGCGCGCGCATCATGACCGGCGGCAAGGTGCACGAGCTGGGCGGTAACTTCTTCCAGCCGACGATCCTGCTGGACGTTCCCGATAGCGCTAAGGTTGCCAAAGAGGAGACCTTCGGCCCGCTGGCCCCGCTGTTCCGCTTTAAAGATGAGGCGGACGTTATCCGTCAGGCTAACGATACCGAATTCGGCCTCGCGGCCTATTTCTATGCCCGCGATCTGAGCCGCGTCTTCCGCGTTGGCGAGGCGCTGGAGTACGGGATTGTCGGGATCAACACCGGCCTCATCTCCAATGAGGTGGCGCCTTTTGGCGGCGTCAAAGCCTCAGGGCTCGGCCGCGAGGGCTCGAAGTATGGCATCGACGATTACTTAGAGATCAAATATATGTGCATTGGTCTGTAGGGTTACGCCCGACGTTGATGCCGTCAATACAACCCTAATACGCCCGTCCCGGCGCAAAAAGGCCGGGATAGCCGCTCAGGAGTAAGCCCATGACCGCCACCTCCCAGCCGACGGCCATCGACGGATACCGCTGGCTCAAAAGCGACATCATTCGCGGCCTGTATCAGCCCGATGAGAAGCTGCGTATGAGCCTGTTAACCGCGCGCTATGCGCTTGGCGTCGGGCCGCTGCGCGAAGCGCTCTCCCGGCTGATTGCCGAGCGCCTGGTCACCGTGGTTAATCAAAAAGGCTATCGGGTCGCCTCGATGTCGCAGCAGGAGCTGCTCGATATCTTCGACGCCAGGGCTAATATGGAGGCGATGCTGGTGCGTCTCGCCATTGAGCGCGGCGACGACGAGTGGGAGGCCGAGCTGCTCGCGAGGGCGCATCTGCTCAATAAGCTGGAGTCCAGCGATGCCAGCGAGCAGCTGCTGGACGAGTGGGACAGGCGTCATCAGGCGTTCCATTCCGCCATCGTTGCCGGCTGCGGTTCACAGTATCTGCTGCAAATGCGCGAACGCCTTTTCGACCTCGCCGCGCGCTACCGTTTTATCTGGCTGCGCACGACCGTGCTGTCGGTTGCCATGCTGGAAGATAAGCAGCGCCAGCATCGAAGGCTAACCGAGGCGATTCTGGCGCGCGACGCCCCGCTTGCCGATGAGCTGATGCGCCAGCATCTGCTGACGCCTATTCCGGTCATTCAACGGGCAATGGCGGGAAAACTTCAGCACAAAGCCTCCTGACGAGGCGCTGCCGGAGGGCTTATTTGGCCGGTTTCTTATAGAAAGGCAGCTGCGTAATCGGGTAGGTGTAGGTCTCCTGAACGACGCATCGATCGGGGGTCGCCATGCCGGAGTAGAAGAAAAAGTACTCGTTACTATCGGGGAAAAAGACCAGATCGTCGCCGTTTTGAAAGCTGGTGATGCGAAAAGGCACGTGGCTTTTCGTCTGCGCCTGCTTCATGCCCGAGGCGACCTGGAAATGATCCCCCCACTTCATGGTGGAGAGCTTGTAGTGGAAGCGCGAGATGGTCACGCTTTGCCGCAGCGAGCAGGATAGTTTCACTGCGGTGCCGGCCCATGCTGGTGAGAGAAATAAGCCTATCAGGCTTGTTAGCAATATGAATTTCATGAAGATCTTATAATTTAAGGGGCTATTTTTCTAACGGTATCACGTATCGCTCCATCAGGCATTCCCGGCGGCCACATTCGCCAGGCGGACCTGGATTCCAGGAATTATCCTGGTCTTAATCGCGCGAATAGCCGAAAGGCAATGAGCGGAGCGGAAAATTTCGGCGATGGCGCCCCACCGCCGGACTCTTCAAAAGAAGGGGACCGTCGCGGTGGAGCTCAGCCCATAATGGTTAAACGTGCCCTCCGTTGGCGTATCGCTTAAGTCGCCTGCGGCAATAAACATGCGGAAGCTTCGACCCAGGGCCTGATTCTTTATCCAGATATAGGGCAAATCGGATGTCGGCGTCGCGACCTGACGCCTGTGCCCGGTCGGCGCGTCGGCCGAGATAGCACCGCGGCGCTTCATATAGCGCTTCATGCGCTGGTGCGGCGTTTTAAGCTGCACGCGCCGGTAATGACGATACTGGACGTTATCGGGTACCGGCGTCGCCGGACCAATCCAGATATAATGTGATAAATCATTAAGTAATACCCGAAGCCTGAGATTTTCCAGCCCGTACCGCTGCCCATGCAGCCTAATCACACTCCCCGGCGTTTGCTTAAATGCCGGCAGGCTTAAGCCAATATCCCCATGCCTGTGGGCGCTTAGCGCAACGAATAGTTTTTCAAACAGCGCGGAAAGGAGGGACGGCAGAGAGCGTGATTGACGTGGAATAAGTTTAATTTCAATATAATAATCCATCGGCTATTTCTCCTTAATACATTGCCGCCATCCTTACCCATACAAAAAGTAATGCCGTTGATACAAATCAAATTAGCAAAAGGTAAGGAAATAACCGCGTGGCGGTTGCAGCGGGGTTTAACCTGGCTAATTTCATCGCGTAAAATCAATAAAATGGCGCAGCGAAATAATAGTCACGTGAGCGTTATTATTTCGCCGGGGTGACTATTACATGATGTGAATAACAGGCTATTGATTGACGGGCTATTTATTGTGCGCGATCCCTCGCTTTATATTTATCCCGATGGCCTGGACATTGCCCTGTAGGCCCTTACCCTTTGACTGCGGCAAGATAAAGCCCGGCCTGGCCTGGAGGGTAGAGCTGATTATGATGGGTTGCGCCTGCGCGCGCAAAAGTGACCGACCGGACTGACGTGACGAGGATAGCATTGCACTATCCCCGCTTTGCGGCGTCTCAGGACTTATAGATACGCACCGGGGCGCTTTTATAGGCCGGCGTCAGGCTCTGTTTATCAACCGAGTCCAGCGACAGTAAAATGTTGGCCTCCGGCAGATAGGCGGCGACGGACGACGCGGCCATCGGGACAATATAAACCGTCTGGCTGCGCATCATCCTCTCTTCACAGGCATTGCCCTCATCATCCAGGGCCACAATATTGACCACATCTCCCTGCGTCAGCTGGCGCTTTTGCGCTTCCTGACGGCTGAGGAAAATGACGTCACGGCGTCCGGTAACGCCGCGGTAGCGGTCGTCCATCCCGTAAATCGTCGTATTGTACTGGTCGTGGCTGCGAATAGTTGTCAGCACCAGGCAGTCTGACGGCATACCCGCGCTATCCAGCGCCTCGGCATCGCAAACGTGGAAGGTCGCCTTGCCCGAAGCCGTGCGGTATTCGCCGCGCGAGGCCGGGTTATCGAGGCGGAACCCGCCGGGGGCGGCGATGCGCTCGTTGAACTGATGGAACTCGGGGATGACGGCTTCAATCGCCTCGCGAATCAGTCGATAGTCCGCCACCAGCTTCTCCCAGGCGACCGGGCTGCGCGGTAGCGTGGCGCGCGCCAGGCCCGCCACAATGGCGGGCTCAGACAGCAGCCAGGGCGAGGCCGGCTTCAGCGAGCCGGTTGAGGCATGCACCATGCTCATCGAGTCCTCAACGGTGACGGACTGCACGCCCGCGCGTTGCATATCGCGCTCGGTGCGCCCTAAGGTCGGGAACAGATAGCTGTTTTTGCCCGCCAGCAGGTGAGAGCGGTTGAGCTTAGTCGCAACGTGGACCTGCAGATCCAGGCGGCGCATCGCCGGGAAGGTTCGCAGCGGGTCGGGCATCGCCACGGCGAGGTTGCCGCCCATGCAGATGAGCCCGCGAGAGACCCGGCTTTCGATGGCCTTAATGCTTTCGATGGAGGATCGTCCGTGCGCCCGCGGTACCCTGATACCGAAATAGTTTTCCAGCCGCAGGTTAAACGCTTCATCCGGCGCTTCGTTTATTCCCACCGTCCTGTCACCCTGGACGTTAGAATGACCGCGTAGCGGACAAATACCGGCGCCTTCACGCCCCATGTTGCCGCGCATCAGCAGCAGATTGATCAGCTGCTGGACGTTCTGGGTGCCGTTACGATGCTGCGTAATGCCCAGACCATAGCTGATGATAACCCGTCGGTGGCTGCTATAAATATCGGCAAAATATTCGATAGCGCTGCGCTCAACGCCCGCCCCGCGCTCAATATCCGCCCAGTCGAGGCCGCTCAGGTCGTCAAATAACGCCCGGTATCCCGAGGTTTGCGAGGCGATAAATTCGCTATCAATAACCGGCGCCTGTTGCAGGGAGCGACGCTGAGCATCCATCTCCAGCAGCGCTTTCATGGCGCCGCGGAAAAACCACGCGTCGCCTCCGACGCGGATCTGGAAGTAATCGCTGGAGAGATCCGTGTGCCCGCCCATAAGCATGTCGCTCGGCGACTGGGGGAAGCTAAACCGCTCCAGGCCGCGCTCGCGCAGCGGGTTTACGGAGATAATCTTCGCCCCGCGCTTCGCCACTTCGCGCAGGGTCGTCAGCATCCGCGGATGGTTAGTACCCGGGTTATGCCCAACGCATATCACCAGATCCGCGGCGTCAAAATCGCTCAGCTCGACGGTGCCCTTGCCGATCCCGATTGAGGAGCCCAGCCCGGTGCCGGTCGGGCTGTGGCACATATTGGAGCAGTCGGGGAAGTTGTTGCTGCCGTATTCGCGCGCGTAGAGCTGATAGAGAAACGCCGCTTCATTTGAGGTGCGCCCGGAGGTGTAAAACTCCATCTCATCAGGGGAGAACCCGCGCATGATGTCGCCAATTTCGGCAAACGCCTCCTCCCACGCGATGGGCTGATAGGTATCGCTGATAATGTCGTATTTCATCGGATGAGTGAGCCGGCCGCTGTTTTCCAGCTCAAAGTCGCTTTGCTGCCAAAGCTCGTTCAGCGTATGGCGGGCAAAGAACGCCGGCGAGGCTTTTTTGCCGGTGGTTTCCCAGGAGACGGCCTTGACGCCGTTTTCGCACAGCTCCATCATCGAGCGGTGCTGCGGATCGGGCCACGCGCAGCCGGGGCAATCAAACCCCTTCACCTGATTCATTTTAAACAGCGCGATGGTGTCGCGTACCGGCGTTTTTTGTCCCAGCACGTGCGCGGTGCAGGCCTTAACGGCTCCCCATCCTCCGGCGGCGCCCTGGTATTCGTTTAATCCACGGGTAGTATCAGTCATCAGATCGTATCAGTTATATTTTCAATGCTGCTTTATTAACACAGGCGCTCCGTCGCGCTGATTCCTATCAAGGGGTACGGCGTTAACAGAAAATAATAAGAAAGAAGTATTTCGCTGGCGGCGGAATAAAGTTCCGCGGGTGCTAATGGCGAGATGGACATCAGGCCTGCCAGGACGGTTACGCCTCTGCGAGCAGGATTAAATGAACTTTACCCTTTCATAACAGCAGGATATCTATTTATTTTCTGCTAAGACTACCCTTAACGGGTCAGGTTACATCGAGAATAATGAGTAAAAAAACCGCCCGCACATTCGCCGGACAGGACCTTGTTGCCCGCCCATGATGTCGCGACAGGTTAAAAAGCAACAGCCGATATGCATCCAAAAATAAACCTGCAGAAAGAGCAGAATATTCTCTGAGGTTTAATAAACTGATTCGCGGACGGTTATTTTCCAGGCGCAATAAATATCTACCCACTTTAATCCGGGTTATTAAAACAGGGTGATAAAGCAGGCCGGCAGGATTTACAATTAGTAAAAACATTTCTACGTAAAAAAATGTCCACGCCGTAGGGCATGGACATTTCCGCTCGATTGAGTCTACGGACGGGGCATCAGGCTCTCAGCCTGACCGGCTCGCTAAAGTCATCAGCCGGTTCAAGCTTGAGGCTGAACGTTGCCAGCAGCGCGTTGGCTCTGGTGTGGAAATCACGGAGCGTTTTTTCAAGCCGTTCGCTAACTTCAGGATCGTCGATATCCACCGACTGCCATACCCCTTCTTTATCGAACAAACCAAACTGATAGCTGTACGTGAAGCGCGATGCCTGTGCTTCCATCTCCATCCACCAACCCCAAAACTCTCGTTTTTCCGGCGCCGGTTTAACGTTGACGCAAACTGCCAGGCAATCGAAAAAGAAGCGGTTGTCTTCACACTGCTCTTCGCGGATATAGGGGCCAAGAGCCGTGAATTTCTTAATCAGCTTACTCTTCAGGTGTCCACTCGGTAACGTCATTGCGATCTCCTTTAGTGATGCAACTGTTTTACCAAATCAATAAAATTTAGCAATATATTAACCAAATCTATGATTGATCCACCGGCTAATCTGTCGCAATGCGTGATCAAAACTGCGATAAATCGGCTTCGATGGGATCTCGAGCAGCTTGCCATCGGCAGATGACGAGGTAATTAAACGCGACTCCTCTTCCGGGCTGAAAGGATCGTTTTTCCAGTAGCCGGAGAACATCGGCGTCGGGCAGCGGCGCCCCAGAAGCCCCTGGGTTTTTAACGAGTAGCGGTTCAGCTCAATGCGCAGCGCTTCGTCAGAGGCGTCGTGCATGCCCAGGCGCGACGCCAGCACGTCAAGATACATTTCAGGGACGCGCCCCTGGTGCAGAGGATCGACCAGCAGGCTGTGCACCACCGGCCCCAGACAGGCAACGGCCTTCAGGCGCTGTGACTCAAGATAGCCGAGCCGGACGGCAATATTGGCACCAAAGCGGAAGCCGAACGCCGCGACCCGGGTATGGTCGACCCACGGAACGTTTTCCAGATGCCGCAGCGCGTGCTGGTGCAGCAGGCTGGTGTCCTGGGTCAGCGTCCATTTCGATGAAAAGCCGATGGAAGGCAGATCGAGGGTCAGCATCGCTATCCCCAGCGGGGCAAAATAGTCCTCATACAGGCTGTAGTAATCGGTCTGCAGCGAGTCCAGGCCGCCGCACATCATGATCGTCGGGAACGGGCCCTCACCTTTTGGCAGATGTAAAAACCCGCTGACCGGCGCGCCGCCGGGTATCGGGAATTCGATCTCGCGTAGCTCGCCCGGCAGACGCTGAGCGGCCTCTTCATAGGCCCGGTTGGCCAGCGCCTGCGCCTGATCGGCAAGCTCATCGCCTTTAATGTGCGGATAGGCGGCAATGCTGTAGAGGTTGGAGGCGTGCAGCCAGTGGCGCCCACTGAGCTCAAGGTCCGTTTCCTGACCCGCCATTTGCTGCCAAATCATGGCCTGTTTAGCCCATTCGAAAATCCAGTTGCCGCCGCGATACCCCACGACGGTGTCGTACAGCTCAGGGTTGGTGCGCTCCGCATCGCTCATGACGATGCGCGCCTGCACGTCGAGGATCTCCTGCGGCGTCACGCCGCGACGGATCCACATCAGGCGATTGATCAGACGATACCAACGATCGACGTTGCTACCATCAAGCGCGGAGTGGATCGGCTGCTGCGAACCGGACGCAAACCGGCGCACCAGCGTCGACGTTTCTGGGTGTTTGAATCGAGGTTTAAACAGCGTTTCGCTAAGGTTAGCCTGTGACATGTGCAGTCTCCATCGTGTTGCCACTCCTGCTATTGTAACCTGCTAACAGGCAAAAAAAACCACGCCCGGCAAAACCGGGCGTGGTAAATAGCACTTGCCTTGAAAATTAACGACCTGAGATAGGCGGCACGAAGACCACGCCCATATCCCACGGCTGTTCAATCCAGGTTTCCTGAGGAATATCAACAACATAATCGTCAACCAGCGGACGACCGGCCGGCTTAGCGAAAATAGTGACGAAGTGTGCTTTTGGATACATTTCGCGAATGGCTACCGCGGTGCCGCCGGTATCGACCAGGTCATCAATAACGATGAACCCTTCACCATCACCTTCAGCACGCTTAAGGACGGTCAGCTCACGCTGGTTATCGTGGTCATAGCTAGAAATGCAAACGGTATCAACATGACGAATACCCAGCTCACGCGCCAGCAGCGCGCCCGGTACCAGACCACCGCGGCTAACGGCAATAATGCCTTTCCATTGTTCAGAAGGCATCAGGCGACTTGCCAGTTTGCGGGCGTGAATCTGCAACATGTCCCAGGTGACGACGTATTTTTCGCTCATGTGAAGTGTCCCAGCCTGTGTTATACGGCTTAAATGATGTTCGAGGGGGAAAATGGTTGCGCGAGATTATAGAGATCTGAAGCGCTAAAAACCAGTATTAAGCGGCCCTGGCGACGCTTTTTGCGTTGTTTCCACTACCCGTGCGCGTGGAAAGTGGTATTCTCAACCCCACCGCGCAAGCCCTCGCTTGACGTGTATTCTATTGCTAACCCTCGACCTGCAAAAGAATTTTGCAGGCGATCGTAAGGAGACTCATCGTGTCTGAACTGTCTCAATTATCCCCGCAGCCGCTGTGGGATATTTTTGCCAAAATCTGCTCCATTCCCCATCCGTCCTATCACGAAGAACAACTCGCTGAACACATCATGGACTGGGCAAAAGAAAAAGGCTTACACGCAGAACGCGACCAGGTTGGCAACATTCTGATTCGTAAAGCCGCTACCGCCGGGATGGAAAACCGTAAACCGGTCGTGCTGCAGGCGCACCTCGATATGGTGCCGCAGAAAAACAACGACACCGTGCACGACTTTACTAAAGATCCGATTCAGCCGTACATCGACGGCGAGTGGATCAAGGCCCGCGGCACAACCCTGGGCGCCGATAACGGCATCGGTATGGCTTCCGCTCTGGCGGTATTGGCTGACGACGCCGTTGAACACGGCCCGCTGGAAGTGCTGCTGACCATGACTGAAGAAGCCGGGATGGACGGCGCGTTTGGCCTGCAGGCAAACTGGCTACAGGCCGATATCCTGATTAATACCGACTCGGAAGAAGAAGGCGAAATCTACATGGGTTGCGCCGGTGGTATCGACTTCACCTCCAACCTGCCGCTGGCGCGCGAAGCGATTCCGGCCGGTTTCCAGAGCTTTAAGCTGACGTTAAAAGGGCTGAAAGGCGGCCACTCCGGCGGTGAAATCCACGTCGGCCTGGGGAATGCCAACAAGCTGCTGGCCCGCTTCCTCGCCGGTCACGCCGCCGAGCTGGACCTGCGCCTGGTTGATTTCAACGGCGGCACCCTGCGTAACGCCATTCCGCGTGAAGCCTTCGCCACCGTTGCGGTAGCCGCTGACAAGACGGACGCCCTGGCGGCCCTGGTCAATACCTACCAGGAGATCCTTAAAAACGAGCTGGCGGCCAAAGAGAAGAATCTGGTCCTGCTGCTGGATGCCGTTACGACGGATAAAGCCGCGCTGACGGCGCAGTCTCGCGACGGCTTCGTTCGTCTGCTGAACGCCATGCCGAACGGCGTGATCCGTAACTCCGACGTGGCGAAGGGCGTGGTAGAGACCTCCCTCAACGTCGGCGTGGTGACCATGACCGATGATAACGTCGAAATTCACTGCCTGATCCGTTCCCTGATCGACAGCGGTAAAGACTACGTCGTCAGCATGCTGGATTCGTTAGGCAAACTGGCGGGCGCTAAAACCGAAGCCAAAGGCGCTTACCCAGGCTGGCAGCCGGATGCAAACTCACCGGTTATGCATCTGGTCCGCGAAACCTACCAGCGTCTGTTTAACAAAACGCCGAATATCCAGATTATTCACGCCGGTCTGGAGTGCGGTCTGTTCAAGAAGCCGTACCCGGATATGGATATGGTTTCCATTGGGCCGACCATTACCGGACCACACTCTCCGGACGAACAGGTTCATATCGAGAGCGTTGGCCAGTACTGGACCCTGCTGACTGAACTGCTGAAAGCCATTCCGGCAAAATAAGCGGCCAGCCGCAGGTTTGATCTCTCCGGGTTCTCCCGGATGCGGGCGGCGGCCTCGTCGCCCGCGAATCTACACCGGCCACAAGCCGCTCCCTACCTCACCTTCTCCATGCGATAGTTAATAAACGTCTCTCCCCGCGCGACCACCCGCTGCTCTTCAACGACCGTGAAGCCATGACGCGCAAAGCAGGCCCTGGCCGTGATGCTGGCCTCAACCGTCAGCGTCCCCTGCGGAATTTGCCTGAATAGCTCTGCGAGCAACGCCCCGGCAATTCCCTGACGGGCGCGCTCGGGCGCGACAAACAGGAGATCGATATCGCTGCCGATGGCGCTAATAAAGCCGACCGGCTGCCGGTCAATCACCGCCACCAGCACCCGCGAGTCGCGCATTTTTTGCCGCCAGCGCGCCTCATCAACCTGCGCCCAGGCGGCAATTTGCCGTGGCGAATAGTCGCGGCTGGCGGTCTGCCGAATCGCGCGCAGGAAGATGGCGCACAGCGCGGAAAAATCGTCATCCTGGTAATCTCTTATCTGCAGCATAGCTATAGTCCCAGAACCAGCTGCCGCTCCAGCTGGGGATCGAGTAACGTAACGTGCAGCCCCACCAGCCGCACCCCGCGGCCGCCGCGCCGTTCATGCCAGGCTTTGTAGGCCGTGGCGAGCAAATCATCTTTACTCAGGCGCGGCCAGACGTGCTCCTGGGTGGTGAGCTGAAAATCATTAAACTTGAGCTTTACCCCCTGGCGGGCAATCAGCAGATCCGGTTTAACCTTGAGCAGCCGCCGCTCCAGCTCCTGGTAGAGGCTCTCGATAATCGCCTCACAGTCGCCCCACTGGTGAATATCCTCCACCAGCGTACGCTCGACGCCCACCGATTTACGCTGTCGCGTATTGTTGATTTCCCGCTCGTCGATGCCCTGGCTTCTCTCCCACAGGATCCGACCAAATTTGCCGAAGCGCTTGAGCAGCATCGCCAGATCGCTTTTCTGCACATCTTCGCAGGTGCGCAGCCCCATATTTTCCAGCTTAGCCGCGGAGACTTTCCCCACGCCGGGTATTTTCGCCAGCGGCAGGGTTCTGACGAACTCGGCAACCTGGTGCGGCGCAATCACAAACTGGCCGTTGGGTTTATTGAGATCGGAAGCGATTTTGGCGAGAAACTTCACCGGGGCGATACCGGCGGAAGCGGTCAGCTGCAGCTCATGGTGAATGGTCTGGCGGATCTCTTCGGCCATCAGCGTCGCCGAGCCCTGGCAGTGGACGCTGTCGGTGACGTCAAGATAGGCCTCATCAAGCGAGAGGGGTTCAATCAGCGAGGTGTAGCGTGAAAAGATTTCCCGGATATGGGCCGATGCCTCTTTGTAAGCGTCAAAGCGCCCCGGCAGCAGCGTCAGGTGCGGGCAAAGCTTAAGCGCCATCGCCGTTGGCATGGCGCTACGCACGCCAAACTTACGCGCCGGATAGTTGGCGGTACTGATGACGCCCCGCTGAACCCGGCTGCCGCCGATGGCGATGGGAATATCCCGCAACGCCGGGTTATCCCGCATTTCAACCGCGGCAAAGAAGCAGTCCATATCAACATGGATGATTTTGCGCATAGCTAGCCCTCACTGACCACTGGACAAGTATACAGCATAATTCTGCGCAATGAGAAGAGAGGGAAGCCAAAATGCGCTGAGGACAAACCCCGGCGTCGCTGAGCGCGGCCGGGGTTATGAGACAGGCGGGGAGAGGTTACAGGATCCGCTCCTGCTTACGCTGCGCTTCTCGTGCCAGGCGTTTTTTGCGCGCATCGCACGGCTCCGGGCAGTCGCAGACCTTTTCCAGACCCAGCGAGGCGATCCCGCCGCAGCTTCCCTGCAGGCTTTTGCGCTTCACCAGATACCCCAACGACATCCCCAGAATCACCAGGGCGAAAATCACAAAGGTGGCGAAAAACAGAGTCCACATCATCAGCCTCCAAAATCATCCAGCATGATATTGTCATCCTCGACGCCGAGATCCTTGAGCATTTTAATCACCGCGGCGTTCATCACCGGCGGCCCGCACATGTAAAACTCGCAGTCCTCCGGCGCCGGGTGATCGCGCAGATAGTTCTCATATAGCACATTGTGGATGAAGCCGGTGTGACCATCCCAGCTATCTTCCGGCAGCGGATCGGACAGCGCCACGTGGAAGGTAAAGTTAGGATTTTCCCGCGCCAGCTGTTCGAATTCATCGTCGTAGAACATTTCGCGCAGCGAGCGCGCGCCGTACCAGAAGCTGATTTTACGCCCGCTGTGCAGCCGCTTGAGCTGATCGAAAATATGCGAACGCATCGGCGCCATGCCGGCCCCGCCGCCGATAAAGACCATTTCAGCGTCGGTATCTTTGGCAAAGAACTCGCCAAACGGCCCGGAGATGGTCACCCTGTCGCCGGCCTTTAGCGACCAGATATAGGACGACATAATGCCCGGCGGCGCGTCCGGTACCTTCGGCGGCGGCGTGGCAATACGCACGTTGAGCATGATGATGCCCTTCTCGTCCGGGTAGTTAGCCATCGAGTAGGCGCGCAGGGTCGGCTCTTTTACCTCGGAGACGTAGCGGAACAGGTTAAACTTATCCCAGTCGGCGCGGTACTCGTCCGGCACGTCAAAATCGGCGTAGGCGACCTTATGCGACGGGCACTCGATCTGGATATACCCGCCGGCGCGGAACGGCACGACTTCGCCCTCCGGCACGCGCAGCTTCAGCTCTTTGATAAACGTCGCTTTGTTATCATTGGAGATGACCTCGCACTCCCATTTCTTCACGCCGAAGATCTCTTCCGGCAGTTCGATCTTCATGTCCTGCTTTACCGCCACCTGGCAGGCCAGACGGCAGCCCTCTTTCGCCTCGCGCCGGGAGATATGGGAAAGCTCGGTCGGCAGGATATCGCCGCCGCCCTCTTTTATCGTCACCCGGCACTGGCCGCACGAGCCGCCGCCGCCGCAGGCGGAAGAGACGAAAATGCCGTTGTTGGAGAGAGTGTTAAGCAGCTTATCGCCGGCAGGGGTGCGTATTTGCCTGTCCGCCTCGTTGTTAATTTCAATGACCACGTCACCGGCGTTAACCAGCTTTGAACGCGCGGCGAGGATCAGCCCCGAGAGCACCAGCACGATCAGGGTGAACATCACGACGCCAAGAATAATTTCCATACTTTCCGCCCTTATAGCTGCACACCGGAGAATGACATAAAGCCCAGCGCCATCAGTCCCGTGGTAATAAAGGTGATCCCTAACCCGCGCAGACCCGCGGGCACGTTGGCATATTTCATTCTTTCCCGGATGCCCGCCAGGGCGACAATCGCCAGCGTCCAGCCGATGCCGGAACCGAAGCCGTAGACAATGGACTCCGTGAAGTTGTAGTCACGCTGCACCATGAAGGAGACGCCGCCAAAAATCGCGCAGTGCACGGCAATCAGCGGCAGGAAGATCCCCAGCGCGTGATGCAGCGCCGGGAAATACTTATCGAGGATCATCTCGAGGATCTGCACCAAGGCGGCGATAACCCCAATGAAGGTAATAAAGTTGAGGAAGCTTAAATCAACGCCCTCCGCCAGCGCCCCGTCGCGCAGCACCAGGTTATAGATCAGGTTATTGATCGGTACCGCCAGACCAAGCACGATGGTGACCGTCAGGCCAAGACCAAAGGCGGTAGAGACCTTTTTCGAGACCGCAAGGAAGGTACACATCCCGAGGAAGAAGGCCAGCGCCATGTTTTCTACGAATACGGCGCGGACAAACAGACTGATATAGTGAGCCGTCATCGTTTACTCCTTTTCCTGCTGTTCCGGCTTCCAGCTGCGCAGCGCCCAAATCAGCAAACCGATAATGAAGAACGCGCTCGGCGCCAGCAGGAACAGGCCGTTTGGCTGATACCAGCCGCCGTTTTGCACGGTCTCAAGGACGGTCATCCCAAACAGCTTGCCGCTGCCGATAAGCTCGCGCAGAAAGCCGACGATAATCAGAATGGCGCCATAGCCCAGACCGTTACCAATGCCGTCGATAAAGCTGGCCAGCGGCGGTGACTTCATGGCGAATCCTTCCGCTCGTCCCATCACGATGCAGTTGGTGATGATAAGCCCGACGAATACCGACAATTGTCTGGAGGTCTCATAGGCAAAGGCGCGCAGCAGCTGGTCCACCACGATCACCAGCGAGGCGACGATCGTCATCTGCACGATAATGCGCACGCTGTTGGGAATATGGTGGCGGATCATCGAGATAAACATGCTGGAGAAGGCCGTCACCAGCGTGACCGCGACGGTCATCACCAGCGCGGTTTCCAGCTTAGTGGTCACCGCCAGCGCCGAGCAGACTCCCAGCACCTGCAGCGTAATGGGGTTATTAGCCAGCAGCGGCCCCACCAGCACGCGCTTCATCTCTTTCGTATCGCCTGCTTCAGCCATTATTCAGCTCTCCATCACGCACTCTTTTCAGAAACGGGCCGAAGCCCAGCTCGCCCATCCAGAAATCAAAGCTATGCTGCACGCCGTTGGAGGTCAGCGTCGCCCCGGACAGGCCGTCGACGGCATGGATATTTCCCGGGTGCGCCCCGCCCTTCACCACCTTCAGCGCCGGATGGCCGCTATCATCAAGCACCTGCTTGCCGATAAACTGCTGGCGCCAGTTGGGGTTTTCCACCTCACCGCCCAGCCCCGGCGTTTCGCCGTGATCGTAATACGTCAGGCCCTTAATGGTACGGCCATCGGTACCCAGTGCCACGAAGGCGTACATCATCGACCACAGACCGTTGCCGTAAATCGGCAGGATCACTTCCTGAATCTGCTGCTGCTCATCGCGCACCAGATAAATTTCGACAATATTGCTCCGATGCTTGATGCCCGCCGGGTCCTGGCTGACCTCCAGCGAGATGCTTTGCTCAGGATCTTTCAGCGCCTGCGCCTGGTTAAATTTAGCCGGGTCCTTATCCAGCAGCTCGCCGCTGGCTAAATCCACCAGCCGCGGGGAGATACGGGCGGCAAAAACGCTCTCCACCTCATCGGCGCTCATCCTCGGCGTCATCAGCCCGGATACGGCGAGGATATTGCGCTGTTTATCCAGCTCACGCTGCTCCTGCTGCCGAGACTTCAGGCCCACGGCGGAGCCGGCAACCACGATAGAGCAGACCAGGCACAGCACCAGCACCACCAGCAGCGTTTTGCCAATGCTATCGTTACCTTTATTCTCAGCCACGCGACTTCCTCCGCTTAATATTGGCCTGCACCACCAGGTAATCGAACAGCGGCGCAAAAAGGTTGGAAAAGAGAATGGCCAGCATCATCCCTTCCGGATAGGCCGGGTTGACCACGCGGATCAGCACGCACATCACGCCGATAAGCAGGCCATAGCTCCATTTGCCCTTATCGGTAAACGAGGCGGATACCGGGTCCGTCGCCATAAACATCATGCCGAAGGCAAAGCCGCCGAGCACCAGATGCCAGTACCACGGCATGGCGAACAGCGGGTTGGTGTCCGAGCCGATAAAGTTAAACAGCGTCGCGGTCGCCACCATGCCGATCGCCACCCCGGCAACGATGCGCCAGGAGGCTACGCGGCTGAAGATAAGAATCGCCCCGCCGATCAGGATCATCAGCGTTGAGACCTCGCCAATCGAGCCGGGAATGTTGCCGAGGAAGGCGTCCAGCCAGCTCACCGGCTGGCCGCTGGCCACGTTTACCAGCGCTTCACCGCCGCCGCTCGCCCACTGGGAGAGCGGCGTCGCGCCGGAAAAGCCGTCCGCGGCGGTCCATACCAGGTCGCCAGAAATCTGCGCCGGGTAGGCAAAGAACAGGAACGCGCGCCCTGCCAGCGCCGGGTTAAGGAAGTTACGCCCGGTGCCGCCAAAAATCTCTTTGGCGATAACCACGCCGAAAGAGATGCCCAGCGCGGCCTGCCACAGCGGCAGCGTGGGTGGGACAATCAGCGCGAAAAGAATTGAGGTGACGAAAAAGCCCTCGTTGATTTCATGCTTGCGCACGATGGCAAAGAGCACCTCCCAGAACCCCCCGACGATAAATACGGTGATATAGATTGGCAGGAAGTACACCGCGCCGAGGGTCATCATGCTTATCCAGCCCGCATCCGCGGCGAAGCTTACCCCCAGCCACTGCGCAAGGCCGTAGTGCCAGTCGCTGGCAATAATCTGCTGCAGCTGCTCTGCGCCATACAGCTTGTGCAGCGCCGGGAGCGTTTGCAGGCCAACGTTATACATGCCCCAGAACATCGCCGGGAACACGGCGAGCCACACCAGGATCATCATTCGCTTCAGATCGATGGCATCACGCACGTGAGCGGCTCCCCGCGTCACCTGACCGGGAGTGTAAAATAGCGTCGCCGTCGCTTCGAACAGCGGGTAGTATTTTTCCAGCCTGCCGCCGTGCGTGAAGTGCGGCTCAATTTTGTCAAACAGCTGCTTTAAGCCCATGACCTATCCTTCCTGCTCAATCTGGGTTAGCACGCTGCGCAGCGCCGGCCCATATTCATATTTGCCGGGGCACACGTAGGTGCACAGCGCGAGATCTTCCTCATCCAGCTCCAGACAGCCCAGCGCCTGCGCGCTTTCGCTATCGCCCGCCAGCAGATCGCGCAGCAGTACGGTGGGGAGAATGTCCAGCGGCATCACTCTTTCGTAGTTGCCAATCGGCACCATCGCCCGCTCGCCGCCGTGGGTATCGGTCGAAAAGTTGAAAAGCTTATGCTTCAGGAAGTGCCCTACGGTGGTTCGGGTGATGGAGAATTTATCTTTCCCCGGCATCACCCAGCCAAACAGCTCTTTGTCGCGCCCCTCTTTAACCACGCTCACCTGCAGGTGGAAACGGCCGAGAAAAGCACGCGGGCCAAAGGCGTGGGTGCCGCTCAGCACCGAGCCGGAAATCACCCGGTTTTCGCCGTCCGCGAGCCCGTCCGCCAGCAGCTCATCCAGGCTGGCGCCGCAGCAGGTTTGCACCAGCCGCGGCGCCTTGACCTGCGGGCCGCCAAGCGCAATAACGCGCTCGCTGTAGAGCTCCCCGTCAAGGAACAGCCGCCCGATGGCGATAACCTCCTGATAGTTCAGGTGCCAGACCTGTTTTGTCAGGCTCACCGGTTCGAGGAAGTGGATGTGGGTTCCCGCCAGCCCCGCCGGATGCGGGCCTGCGAACTGGTTAAAGGTAATCTGCCCTGAACGATGGCCGCCCAGCTTACCGCCGCTGGCCTGGCAGACGTGGATTTTGCCGTCGGTGAGGCTGGTCAGCAGCGTAAGACCGGCGTCAAAGGCCTCGCGCTGGGCGAGGATAATGGGCTGAGGATCGGCGGCCAGCGGGTTGGTATCAATTGCGGTGACGAAAATCGCCGCCGGCACGCTGCCCGGCGCCGGCGTTTTGCTGAAAGGCCGGGTGCGCAGCGCCGTCCACTGGCCGGAGGCCAGCAGCTGACGCTGTACGACCTCACGCGACAGTCCGGCAAGCTCGTCCGGCGCATAGCGGGGAAACTGCACCGCGTCGCTGCCCTCGACATCAATCACCACCGACTGCAGTACCCGGCGTTCCCCGCGGTGAACCGCACTGATAACCCCGCTCGCAGGCGCGGTAAAATGGACGCCAGGGTTCTTTTTATCTTCGAACAGCGGCTGGCCTTTCTGCACCCGGTCGCCTTCCTGAACCGCCATTGAGGGGCGCATACCGACGTACTCCTCGCCCAACAGCGCAACGCGTTTGACTGCAATCTGAGAAGTCGTCTGCTGTATTGGCATGCCAGCTATGGGCAAATCAAGCCCTTTTTTTATTTTAATCATATCGTTAGCAGGTGTCCGTAATCTAAACCCCGGCTTAAGGCCGCGGCCAGCAACATTGATGGAAAGTCAGAGAAAGAAAGGAAAAGCGAAGGTCCTGCTCATTCGCAAGACGGGGGAGAAGCATCCTTTCTTACCCTGGTGACTAAGCACCACAAGTGTAACATTTTGTGAGCGGTTGCTGTAGGTAAACCCCGTTACGCGGCTCTAAAATGCGAGCTATTGCGCAAAGTTCTGACTGCGCTTTGCCGCTGGATTCGTTATAAAGGACAACTAAATTGTAAACGCGATACGCCGCGCTTGCGAAAAATTGCCGTGATGCTAATGTGAGCGCTCTAAATCCAGAAAACTCTGATTTTGGGTCTCTCTTGCCGTCCTGGCAATGTGGTTTTTGTTTTATCAAGGAACAAGCAGTATGCGCAAAATCGCATTATTTATTGCGATGCTTCTGTTGCCGTGCGTTTCATTTGCTGGGCTTCTCAGCAATAACAGCTCGACGACGCCGGTTAGCAAAGAATACAAACAGCAATTGATGGGTTCGCCGGTCTATATTGAGATCTTTAAAGAGGAGCGAACGCTCGATCTTTACGTCAAAATGGGCGAAACCTGGCAACTTCTCGACAGCTACCGGATCTGTAACTACTCCGGCGGGCTAGGACCCAAGCAGCGTCAGGGCGATTTCAAGAGTCCGGAAGGATTTTACAACGTTGCGCGTAGCCAGCTAAAACCGGACAGCCGCTTCTATAAAGCCATTAATATCGGCTTCCCAAACGCCTACGATCGCGCGCATGGCTATGAAGGTAAATACCTGATGATCCACGGTGCCTGCGTCTCTGTCGGCTGCTATGCCATGACCGATACCGGCATTGATGAAATTTTCCAGTTCGTGACCGGCGCGCTGGTGTTTGGCCAGTCAAACGTGCAGGTCAGCATTTATCCTTTCCGTATGACCAACGCCAACATGGAGCGCCACAAGTACTCCTACTACGCGGACTTCTGGAAACAGCTGAAGCCAGGCTACGACTATTTCCAGCAAACCCACAAGCCACCGGTTATCTCGGTAACGGACGGCCGCTACGTGGTCAGCAAGCCGCTTAGCCATGAAGTTATTCAGCCGCAGCTGGCGTCAAACTACACGGTCCCCCAGGCAAAATAACGCCCACTCGCCCGGCATGATCTTATTCCAGGTCTCATTGCCGGTTAGCGGCTGAGTGGCGATAACGGAGACCACATCGTTCGGTGTGGTCTCGCGTTGAAAGTCGATTTCCACATCCTGATCCAGCAGCGTCGCTACGCCAAACGGCGCCCGCCGCGTAATCCAGTACAGGTTCGTCGAGCAGTACGCCATCACGTAACGCCCGTCGGAGAGCAGCATGTTAAAGACCCCCTTCTCCCGCAGCTCGCCCGCCAGCTCAGCGATATAGCTGAAGACTTCAGGCATCGAGTCAGGGGTGCGGGGATAGCGCTCGGTCAGACGGTGCAGCAGCCAGCAGAAGGCCTTTTCGCTGTCGGTTTCGCCGACCGGATGAAGATTTCCCGTATCGAGAGTCTCATATCCTTCCAGCTGGCCGTTATGGGCGTAGGTCCAGTTGCGTCCCCACAGTTCGCGGGTAAAGGGATGCGTATTTTCCAGCGCCACGATGCCGCGATTAGCCTGGCGAATATGGGCGATGACCGAGCAGGATTTGATGGGATAGTCCTGCACCAGCTTAGCGATGGGCGATTGAAAGCTGGGCTGCGGATCTTTGAAGGTGCGACAGCCTTTGCCTTCATAGAAGGTGATGCCCCAGCCGTCTTTATGCGGCCCGGTGCCGCCACCGCGCTGAACCAGCCCGGTAAAGCTAAAGCAAATATCTGTTGGCACATTCGCGCTCATCCCGAGCAGTTCGCACATATCTCACCTCATACCACACGGCTTAAATACCAAAGGCGTTACTACGTCAGCCAGCCTGAACGCGGCCAGCGCGCAAAAACCGGATCGTACCTTAGGTACGCAAGGAGATTGAGCGCTGCCCGGGGTTCAACACCGCCAGCAATACGGCCTGTTAAGCTTTAACCATCTCTTTTTCGATCAGCATAATCAGAATATGAATCACTTTAATGTGAATTTCCTGAATACGGTCGGCATAGCCGAAATGCGGCACGCGAATTTCAACATCGGCGGAGCCGGCCATTTTACCGCCGTCTTTACCGGTCAGGGTGATCACCTTCATCCCCTGCGCGCGGGCGGCCTCGATCGCTTTGATAACGTTACCTGAGTTACCGGAGGTAGAAATCCCCAGCAGCACGTCACCGGTGCGGCCAACCGACTCAACGTAGCGGGAGAAAACGTACTCATAGCCAAAATCATTGCTGACGCAGGAAAGGTGGCTGACGTCTGAAATCGCAATGGCCGGGTAGCCCGGACGGTTTTCACGATAGCGCCCGGTCAGCTCTTCGGCGAAATGCATCGCATCGCAGTGGGAACCGCCGTTACCGCAGGAAAGGACTTTACCGCCCGCCTTAAAGCTATCTGCCAGCAGCACCGCGGCACGCTGGATCGCGTGAATATTGGCTTCGTCCTGCAGAAAGTTAGCCAGCGTTTCCGCTGCTTCGTTCAGTTCGTTACGAATAAGATCCTGGTACATGAGGATAATCCTTCAGTATTGGTGGAATAACCCTGGCAGTGTACCGGATAGCCGCTAAAGCGAGAAGCAGCAGGCGCGGTAATCCCCTGAGGTTTTGCTTTTACGTGCCGCATTTACGTACAACAATGTGAGCAAGGTTGTAATTATTTTGTAAACACATTGCTAAAACAAATTACATCCACTACAACCATATCATCACAAGTGGTCAGACCTCCTACAAGACAGGGAGCATTTCGTTATGATGATTTTGAGTATTGTTGCAACCGTTGTTCTACTCGGTGCGCTCTTCTATCACCGAATCAATCTCCTGCTCAGCAGCGCGATTTTGCTCGCCTGGACCGCCGCGCTTAGCGTGGCCGGGCTGTGGAATATCTGGCTGCTGCTGCCGTTAGCGATCGTCCTGCTGCAGTTTAACTTTGCGCCGATGCGTAAATCTATTTTTTCAGCGCCCGCGTTCCGCGCATTCCGCAAGGTGATGCCGCCGATGTCGCGGACGGAAAAAGAGGCTATCGATGCGGGTACTACCTGGTGGGAAGGCGATCTGTTTCGCGGTAACCCGGACTGGCAGAAGCTGCATAACTATCCGCAGCCGCGCCTGACTGCTGAAGAGCAGGCGTTTATCGACGGCCCGGTGGAAGAAGCCTGCCGCATGGCGAACGATTTTGAAATTACCCACGAAATGGCCGACCTGCCTCCGCAGCTGTGGGCCTATCTGAAAGAGCATCGCTTCTTTGCGATGATCATTAAGAAAGAGTACGGCGGTCTGGAGTTCTCCGCCTACGCTCAGTCCCGCGTGCTGCAAAAAATGTCCGGCGTTTCCGGTATCCTGGCGATTACCGTGGGCGTACCTAACTCTTTAGGCCCGGGCGAGTTGCTGCAGCATTACGGCACCGATGAACAGAAAAATCACTATCTGCCGCGCCTCGCGCGTGGTCAGGAGATCCCCTGCTTTGCGCTGACCAGCCCGGAAGCGGGCTCCGACGCCGGCGCCATTCCGGATACCGGCGTAGTGTGCATGGGCGAGTGGCAGGGCGAACAGGTTCTGGGCATGCGCCTGACCTGGAACAAGCGCTACATTACCCTGGCGCCCATCGCCACCGTACTGGGGCTGGCGTTTAAACTCTCCGACCCCGATCGCCTGCTGGGAGGAGAAGAGGAGCTGGGCATCACCTGCGCGCTGATCCCAACCTCAACGCCTGGGGTTGAAATTGGCCGCCGCCACTTCCCGCTTAACGTACCGTTCCAGAACGGGCCGACCCAGGGTAAAGATATCTTTGTCCCAATCGACTACATCATCGGCGGCCCAACGATGGCCGGCCAGGGCTGGCGGATGCTGGTGGAGTGCCTCTCCGTCGGTCGCGGGATCACCCTGCCGTCAAACGCTACCGGCGGCCTGAAGTCCGTGGCGATGGCCACCGGCGCCTACGCCCATATTCGCCGCCAGTTCAAGATCTCCATCGGTAAAATGGAAGGCATCGAAGAGCCGCTGGCGCGTATTGCGGGTAACGCCTACGTGATGGACGCCGCCGCGTCGCTGATTACCTACGGCATCATGCTGGGCGAGAAGCCGGCGGTTCTGTCAGCAATCGTGAAATATCATTGCACCCACCGCGGCCAGCGTTCAATCATCGACGCAATGGATATCACCGGCGGGAAAGGCATCATGCTGGGCGAAGGCAACTTCCTCGCCCGCGCCTATCAAGGGGCGCCGATCGCCATCACCGTCGAAGGCGCCAACATTCTGACCCGCAGCATGATGATCTTCGGTCAGGGCGCAATTCGCTGTCATCCGTACGTGCTGGACGAAATGGCCGCCGCGCAGAACAACGACGTTGACGCTTTCGACAAACTGCTGTTCAAACACATCGGTCACGTCGGCAGCAATAAGGTCCGTAGCTTCTGGCTGGGCCTGACCCGCGGGCTGACCAGCAGCACGCCAACCCGCGACGCGACCCGCCGTTACTACCAGCATATGAACCGCCTGAGCGCGAACCTGGCGCTGCTGTCCGACGTCTCAATGGCGGTGCTGGGCGGCAGCCTGAAGCGTCGGGAGCGTATTTCCGCACGACTGGGCGACGTTTTAAGCCAGCTGTACCTCGCCTCTGCGGTACTGAAACGCTATGACGATGAGGGGCGTAACGAAGCCGACCTGCCGCTGGTTCACTGGGGCGTTCAGGATGCGCTGTATCAGGCAGAGCAGGCCATCGACGACCTGCTGAAAAACTTCCCGAACCGCTTTGTCGCCGGCGTCATGCGCGTTGCCATCTTCCCGACCGGCCGCCACTACGACGCGCCGTCCGATAAGCTGGACCATAAGGTCGCCAAAATCCTGCAGATCCCGAGCGCAACGCGTTCGCGCATTGGCCGCGGCCAGTACCTGACCCCGAGCGAGCACAACCCGGTAGGTCTGCTGGAAGAAGCGCTGCTGGACGTCATGGCTGCCGACCCGATTCATCAGCGTATCTGTAAGGAGCTGGGCAAAAATCTGCCGTTTACGCGTCTTGATGAGCTGGCCCGCAATGCGCTGGCGAAAGGGTTAATCAATCAGGAAGAAGCCACCGTGCTTACCCGAGCGGAGACCAGCCGCCTACGCAGCATCAACGTTGATGACTTCGCCCCGGATGAGCTGGCCACCCGGCCGGTAAAGCTGCCGGAGAAGGTCCGCAAGATTGAAGCCGCCTGAATAATAAAATAGCCACATCACGATCGGGGCGGGGGTTTTCCTCCGCCTCTTTTTTGCCCCGCTTTGCTCCCTCTACTCTCTCTGCCCCCTCTGCCCTCTGGCTGCGCACAAATCGTTTCCAGCATTAGCATTTTTTTAACAAAATATTCCGCTGACTATCCAGAGACTGATATGGTGTTAAAGTGACTATAACAGCCTAATGATAATGGAGTTGACCACCGTGCCTGGCCTGAAAATTACGCTACTGCAACAACCGCTGGTGTGGATGGACGGTCCCGCCAACCTGCGCCATTTCGATCGCCAGCTGGAAGGCGTCAGCGGGCGCGACCTGATTGTTTTGCCTGAAATGTTCACCACCGGCTTCGCGATGGAAGCCGCTCAGCAGTCGCTGCCGCAGGGAGAGGTCATTGACTGGATGCGGGAGAAAGCGCTGCAGACCAATGCCCTTATCGCGGGTAGCGCGGCGCTACAAACCGAACGCGGCCCGGTTAACCGCTTCCTGCTGGTGGAGCCCGGCGGTAAAACCCATTTTTATGACAAGCGACACCTGTTCCGGATGGCCGAAGAGCATCATCATTATACGGCCGGCAACGAGCGGGTCGTTTTCGAGTGGCGCGGCTGGCGGATCCTGCCGCTGGTTTGCTACGACCTGCGCTTCCCGGTGTGGTCACGCAACCATAACGATTACGATTTAGCGCTGTACGTGGCCAACTGGCCGGCGCCGCGCTCGCTGCACTGGCAGTCGCTGCTGGTCGCCCGGGCCATTGAAAACCAGGCCTACGTCGCCGGCTGTAATCGAGTCGGTACCGACGGTAATGGCCACCACTATCGGGGCGACAGCCGCATTATCAGCCCGCAGGGAGAGATTCTGGCAACGGCAGAGCCGCATCAGGCCACGCGACTCGATGCGGAGCTGTCGCTCACCACCCTCAACGAGTATCGCGAAAAATTCCCCGCCTGGCAGGATGCCGATCCGTTTAGCCTGAATTAATTCCCCGCCCCCTCGTCATCGAGGGGGACGCTCTTCCGCCTCGTTAGCACGACGCTGCTGAATACGCGGGCAATAAATTTACGCCCCCACCAGCATCTTGTTTTCCTTTATTATTTATTTCGCCCTAAGCCCCAGGGCATTCCCGTGCAGAGGCCTTCCCTGAGGATAAATAATATTTTTCTGGCAGGATTATTTTCTGTTCTACACTAATAAAATGGATAAAATTCAACAATAACGAGAACGGTTTTCAAATAACTTTCAGCAACTTTTAAACGATTCCATCTCAAATACTGGCCTGGTTTGTAAAACTGGCCGGAGCGGTTGCGTGCGCATCCTCAGCGAGAACAAACCATCATGGAAAATGATAATCTGCTTATTGTTGAAAAAAGACTGGTTGCCCGTTTTATGGATATGTTCATTCGGTTTGGGCTTATCCTGGCATTAGCCTCCTTCTGCTATACCGTATTTTCTCCGTTCCTGAATATGATGCTCTGGGCCGTTATTCTGGCGGTCACGCTCTATCCGCTCCATCAATATTTTGCCGCCCGGCTCGGCGGAAAACAGGGCTGGGCCTCCACAATACTGGTGTTGCTTGGCATTCTGCTGATCGTGGCGCCGACGGTGCTAATGATAAGCTCTCTGGGAGAGAGCGTCAGCGCGCTGATTGATAAGATGAGCGGCCGCAGCTTCGCCATTCCCCCACCGTCAGCCCATATCGCCACGATCCCCGTCGTCGGGGAGAAGATCAGCGCCCTATGGCTAAAAGCGTCGATGGATTTACCCGGGCTGATAAACAGCTACCGCACCCAGCTCGGTGAAATCGCCAGGCAGGTGCTGGGCATTCTGGCCAGCATGGGCGGCGGACTCATCGGCTTTATCCTCTCCTTCATCGTTGCGGGCATTATGATGGCCTGGGGTAGCGCTGGCGCCAACAGCGCGAGGCGGATTGCGATTCGTATCACCGATGAGAAGAAAGGCCTGACCTTAACCCGGATCTGTACCAGCACCATTCGCGCCGTCGCGCAGGGCGTTATCGGCGTTGCGCTTATTCAGGCGCTGCTGGTCGGCATCATCATGATTATCGCCGGGATCCCGGCGGTCGGGATCTTCTTTATCCTGGCGCTGATCCTCGGGATCGCCCAAATCCCCGTCATTCTGGTGACCGCCCCGGCAATCGCGCTGATGTGGAGTATCGGCGACCACGGCACCGGAATGAACGTCCTCTACTCTATTGTGCTGATCGTGGCCGGCATGGCCGATAACGTCCTTAAGCCGCTGATGCTCGGGCGCGGCGTTGACGCGCCGATGCCGGTAGTCCTGCTGGGCGCATTAGGCGGCATGGCGACCAGCGGCATTCTTGGGATGTTTATCGGGGCAACCCTGCTTTCCATCGGTTATCGTATTTTTATGACCTGGGTCGACGAGGGCCAGGCCCACGCCAGCCCAGGCGCCAAAGATGCGCAATGAGGGGAGAGCCGAGCGCTTTCTGCCGATCGGCAGCGCCTGCCAGCCGCTACTCTCCCGCTTTCTGAAGCAACGCCTGGATAACCGGCCCGATCCTGTTTGGTCCAGCCATCTGGACAGCGCCTCCGGCAAAGACGTGTGGATCGCCGTCGCGATGCGCTGCGCGTTATTCATCGCCATCGCGCTGTACGGCTGGGCCTGGATCGCCATCTTTGAACGCTGGCGCATCCTCTCTCCCACTTCGACAGAACCCTCTCCCGGAGGCTAACATGCTGCTACCGCTGCTGGCGGGAGTGCCGATTATCCTGTGCAATATGCTTCTGCAGTCGATTGTTTCAGTGTGGTGTATCCGCTTTTACATCAGACGGTTTCGCAGTAAAGAAGGCTTTACTGCCGGCGTGCTGGCGCTTTTTGGCACCATCATGATTATCCTGATGGGGAACCTGCTGCAGATTCTGCTGTGGGCCGGGCTTTTCTTGTGGCTGGGAGAGTTTCGCGTACTGCTGGATGCGGTTTACCATTCGGGCGTTAATTTCGCCACCTTAGGCTATGGCGATATCGTGATGAGCGCCAGGTGGAAGCTTCTCGGCCCGCTGGAAGCGGTCAACGGCGCGCTGATGATTGGCCTCTCCGGGGCATGCATGCTGGCTGTTTTGCAGCATCATATCCGCAAGCAATTGAAATATATGAAATGAATAAGATGGCGTCGCTAAAACGACGAAAGCCTGAATCATTACTGATTCAGGCTTTCTGAATAGTGGCGGAACGGACGGGACTCGAACCCGCGACCCCCTGCGTGACAGGCAGGTATTCTAACCGACTGAACTACCGCTCCACTTTCACTGTTCCCTTGGGAACGAGGCGAATATTACGGATTACCGCTAACTCCGTCAACGCTTTTTCTTCACTTTTGAACCATTTGCTGTAAAAATCGCCCACCCGCCTATTTTTACAGCGTATTACGGCGTATCAGCTCCGCCACAGGCAGCTTCCGCCTTTCTTTTGCACCAAATCGAGCCGCGATTCATGGTTTAACAGCTCGTCATCAGAGGCGTAAACGACGCGCAGCCTGCTGGCCGCCCGAACAACGCGCTGTATTCCCATCTCTCCTGCCTGCATCTGCCCTTCGCCTTCCGTCGAAAATGCCAGCGTCGTCTGGCCGCCGGTCATCATCAGATAGACATCGGCCAGAATCTGGGCATCGAGCAACGCCCCGTGCAGCGTTCGCTTGCTGTTATCTATTTCATAACGTGAGCACAGCGCATCGAGGCTGTTACGCTTGCCGGGGAACATTTTCCGCGCCAGCGCCAGGCTATCGGTGACCTTGCAGAAGGTATTGGTTTTGGGAATATCGCGCTTGAGCTTGGCGAACTCATAGTCCATAAAGCCGATATCGAACGATGCGTTATGGATGACCAATTCCGCCCCGCGGATATAGTCCATAAACTCATCGGCGACCTCAGCAAACACCGGCTTATCCATCAGAAACTCATCGGCAATCCCGTGAACGCCAAAGGCTTCAGGGTCCACCAGCCGGTCCGGCTTGAGATAAACGTGGAAGTTATTCCCGGTGAGGCGGCGGTTGATCACCTCCACCGCACCAATCTCGATGATTTTATGTCCTTCGTAATGCGCACCGAGCTGGTTCATACCAGTGGTTTCAGTATCGAGAACAATCTGTCGCGTAATTGCAGTGCTCATATCAGTCATTTATGTCAGACTTGCCGTTTACATATCGATGTCAATTACAGGAAGTCTACCAGAGATGCTTAAACAGGTAGAAATTTTCACCGACGGTTCATGCCTGGGAAATCCAGGACCCGGCGGCTACGGCGCTATTTTACGCTATCGCGGGAAGGAAAAAATCTTTAGCGAAGGCTATAACCTCACGACCAACAACCGCATGGAGATGATGGCGGCCATCGTTGCGCTGGAAGCGCTGAAAGAGCAGTGTGAAGTCGTCCTTAGCACCGACAGTCAGTACGTGCGTCAGGGGATCACCCAGTGGATCCACAACTGGAAAAAGCGCGGCTGGAAAACGGCGGATAAAAAGCCGGTCAAAAATGTGGATCTGTGGCAGCGCCTGGACATCGCGCTTGGTCAGCACCAGATTAAGTGGGAGTGGGTCAAAGGACACGCCGGTCATCCGGAAAACGAACGCTGCGACGAGCTGGCTCGCGCTGCCGCCTCCAGCCCTACCCAGGACGATGTCGGTTACCAGCCGGAACGTTAGTTCTGCCCGTTTCGCGACTGTCGCGTGGCCCCTACCGTCTGACGCAGCCGGGTCTTCGCTTTTCCCGACTTCAGCGGATTGAGCGTGAGCGGGATCGTGCGCTTGCGGGCAACAATCAGCTGCAGGCAGCCCAGCGCCGGCAGGTGGGTACTGAGCATCTTGCCGCCGTGTCGGGACCAGGGCAGCACCTGATAACGGCCGTAGTGCAGCACCTCAAAATTGAGCAGCGCCAGCCAGTCCAGCTGGCGCGTTAGCGTAAACATCCGACTGCTGTACGGCACCGTTTTACGCAATACCGGCATCAGCTTGCGCAGGCCCATCAGGCTCACGGGGTTAAACCCGGTCATAATTATCCAGCCGTCATCAATCAGCACCCTGTCGGCTTCGCGCAGCAGGCGGTGGGGATCGCTACACCAGGGCAAGGTATGCGCCAGCAGGCAGGCGTCAACCGACTTTTCGGCAAAAGGCAGATGGAGGGGATCGGCCTGAACCTGAATCGGCGTGCCCTGAAGCGAAACGTTCACCTGATGCGAGATAGCGCAGGATTCGGTATTGATTTCCGCGCTCAGATTGCCAATCTTAAGTAAATGAAAGCCATATAGCTTAGCCAGCCACGGTTTCATCTGCCGCTCCAGCGATTCGCGATAGTATTCGCCCCAGGGCATACTGGACCAATGCTCTGGCGCTGTGACTATCTGAGATATCCTTGCCGGCTTCATCGCAACCTTCCGCTACGCTTTTAGGGGTAATAAATGAATCTTATCAGCATTCCTGCATTTCAGGACAACTACATCTGGGTTCTTAGCGCGGATAACGGCCGCTGTTTGATCGTCGATCCTGGCGAAGCGGCGCCCGTGCTGGCCGCTATCGCGGAGCACGGCTGGCAGCCGGAGGCCATTTTTCTCACCCACCACCACCACGATCACGTTGGCGGCGTGAAACAACTGTGCGAAAAATTCCCCGACATCGTGGTTTACGGACCGGCAGAAACCCAGGATAAGGGAACGACGCGTCTCGTTGCCGACGGCGATCGGGTCGTTGTTTTAGGCCACGAATTTTCTATTTTCTCTACGCCAGGTCACACTTTAGGACACATCTGTTTCTACAGTGAACCTTATCTATTTTGTGGCGATACAATGTTTTCCGGCGGCTGTGGCAGACTCTTCGAAGGGACGGCGGAGCAGATGTATCAATCATTTAAGAAAATAGCGGCGCTCCCAGACGATACGCTGGTATGTTGCGCACACGAGTATACTTTAGCAAATATGAAGTTTGCTCTGAGTATCCTGCCACAGGATATGGCTATAAATGATTACTACCATAAAGTTAATGAGTTACGTGCAAAAAACCAAATGACACTACCGGTAATTCTCAAAAATGAGCGCCGTATAAATTTATTTTTACGCACGGATGATGATGATTTAATTAAAGAAATATCCAAAGAAACAAATTTGCAACACTCTGCACAGCGATTCGCGTGGTTAAGGTCAAAGAAAGATGACTTCTGACATTTAACTCTTGTCATTCGCGAACTTCACCGTTATTCTTGCTCGTCTTTTAAGCAACTATTGACACACACATGAAGGCACGAGCGATTTTACTCGTCTCTGTCCTGCTGGCGGGGTGCCAATCGTCTAATCACGATGGCAACGTTCAACAGCACGCACAGAGCCTTTCTGCAGCTGGTCAAGGGGAAGCAGGTAAGTTCACAAGTCAAGCGCGCTGGTTAGATGATGGAACCTTCTACGCGCAAGACCAGGATCTGTGGACTTCCATAGGCGACGAGCTAAAGATGGGAATTCCGGAAAATACCCGGATTCGCGAACAGAAACAGAAGTACTTACGTAATAAGAGCTATCTCCACGATGTAACTTTACGGGCAGAGCCGTATATGTACTGGATAGCCGGGCAAGTTAAGAAACGTAACATGCCAATGGAACTGGTATTACTACCCATAGTGGAGAGCGCTTTTAACCCGCATGCAACGTCTGGCGCCAATGCCGCAGGCATTTGGCAGATCATTCCGAGCACCGGGCGCAATTATGGTTTGAAGCAGACCCGCAGCTACGATGCGCGTCGTGACGTTGTCGCCTCTACTACGGCGGCGCTGAACATGATGCAGCGTCTGAATAAGATGTTTGACGGCGACTGGCTGTTGACCGTCGCAGCTTATAACAGCGGTGAAGGCCGGGTACTGAAGGCAATGAAAGCGAATAAATCACGCGGCAAGCCCACTGATTTTTGGTCGCTTTCATTACCACAGGAAACCAGGATTTACGTACCTAAGATGCTGGCTTTGAGCGATATTCTCAAAAACAGCAAGCGCTATGGCGTGAAGCTGCCGACGGCAGACGAAAGCCGTGCGCTGGCGCGAGTTCGCCTCGATAGTCCGGTTGATATTAGCCAACTGGCCGATATGGCAGGAATGCCCGTCGGCAAGCTGAAGACATTCAACGCCGGAGTAAAGGGATCAACCCTGGGCGCGAACGGGCCGAAGTACGTGATGGTGCCACAGAAACATGCCGCTCAGCTGCGTGAGTCTCTGGCCTCTGGCGACATTGCTGCCGTACAGCCAACGCAGCTCGCGGCCAACGCGCCGTTGACCAGCCGCAGCTATAAGGTTCGTTCAGGCGATACCATTTCCGGGATCGCCTCACGTCTCGGCGTATCGACGAAAGATTTGCAGCAGTGGAATAATCTGCGCGGATCCGGGCTGAAAGCGGGCCAGGAACTGGTAGTTGGCGCCGGTAGCAGCGCGACGCGTCTTGCGAACAACAGCGATAGCATCACCTATCGCGTACGCAAAGGCGACTCGCTGTCGAGCATCGCAAAACGACATGGCGTGAATATTCGTGATGTGATGCGCTGGAACAACGGCACCGATGACCTGAAGCCGGGCGATCAGCTCACGCTGTTTGTAAAAAATAGCGGCCGGCCGGATTCCTGATATACCTGATAAAAAAAGGCACCGTCTCCCGGTGCCTTTTCTTTTATACCGCTTTATGCGCTTCAAACATGATGGTATCGCTGGTAAAGGAGCCGTCGTCCTGTAAGGCAAAGTAGGCTTTTACCTCTGCCGAGGCGCTATCCTGATAGAGGCGAATCGCTGCTGCCAGCGCCTCCGGCGTACGCATACGTGCCACCCATGAGCTGAACTCCAGCGGCAGGCGGTCGGTCAATAAACTATTCGTGACCAGCCCGGCATCGTTCGCCAGCGCCAGCCACTCTCCGCTGGAATAGTTGCGAACGTGAGAGGTATCGCGCAGCGCTTCAACCGTTTGCAGCCACACGTCACGAACCGGATGTCCCGGTGACATGACGTCCATAATAATCAGCACCCCACCCGGCTTGAGAACGCGTTTGACCTCGCGCAGCGCCTGGCCAACATCATGCCAGTGATGGGCAGAATAGCGGCTAATCACCACGTCAAAGCTGTCCGCCGCAAAGGGCAGTGTTTCCGCATAGCCCTGCTGGGTCCTTATATTGGAAAAACCTTTATCCTGGGCGGCCTGCGCCACAACGTCCAGCATCTGGCTGGATAAATCATATGCCGTTACCCCTGCCACCTGCCCGGCCGCAGCAAAGCTGGCATGCCCGGCGCCGCAGCCCATATCGAGAACCTGCGCAGCGGGGAAATCACCCAGCCGCTCGGCCAGCCGCTGCAGATCGCGTCCCGATGCGTGTACGGCGCTGGTCAGGTAAGCGCTGGCCTGTGAGCCAAACTGCTTTTCGACGTTGTCATGGTGAGAGCTTGTTGTCATTGTGTTGTCCTTCGGTTGTTTGAATAATAAAGGCAGCACCTTGCTTGCGCAGGCCCGCCCCATGGCAGGCCTGACGTACCTTAATTAATCAGGCTTGCCGGGACTGAATTCGACGAGTAGCGGGTTGTGATCGGAGGCGCGGGTGACCAGCACGGAGGCATCGTGCACGCTTAATCCCCGGTAGAACACAAAATCGAGCGGGCGACCAAACGTGCGGCGGCGCTGATCGTCGGAAAAACGAACCTCGCGCAGCGACATTTCGCGGGCAAAGCGATAGAGCGCATTCATGCGCGGTCGGCTCCAGGCATTAAAGTCGCCGGCCATAATAACCGGGCCGCTGTGGTGCGCTATCTGGTCGCCGATAGGTAGCAGCTGCTTGCTGTAGACATCAACCCCAAGGCTGAAGTTAACCGCATGGATGTTCACCACCATCAGCAAACGCATATCCGGCAGCGGGTAGACGGTCACAAGCGCCGATTTAGCCAGGCGCAAAATGGGTTCGCGTTCGCGCAGAGGGCAGCAGTAGACCGGATGAGTCGAAGCCAGCGTCATGACGCCAGAGGGGTGCTGAGGCAGAACGAGTGCGGGAACCTGATCGGCGGCCAGATAGTTGGTCGTGGCGAATCTGACCAGCTCTGGCGTCGTTTGCGCCTCTTGTAACAGCACCAGATGGGCATCTTTCCCGAAATTATTCAGCACCGACTTCCACTCGGCCCGCTGCTGTTTAAAGATATTCCACACCAGCACGCGGATCTTCTCATCGCTGCTTAAAGGGACGCCAGGCGGGAAACCATGGCTAAGGCTTGCAAACGACCCCGGAGGCAAAATTCTCTCCGCAGGCTGTCCGGCGACATAGCGCATAGCATAAGTATTCTTTCGCAATTTAGGCATCAAACCTCGATAACATGAAACCGGCCTGACTGCGGCCGGTTATTCTGTTATAGGGATTTTCGTATGCACTTTCAATGCAATTCGCGAGAAACCTTTATCCTTCGACGGAAACCGCCTTTGCCGGGCGAGATTTATCCAGGCGACCGCTCAGTATGACCAGCAGCAGCGCAGCCAACACAATTACCGCGCCAATCCACGGCGTCTCGGCCAGGCCATAGCGCTCTACGGTTTGTCCGCCAATAATAGAGCCTAAAGCGATACCGACGTTAAAAGCGGCAATGTTAAGGCCGGAGGCAACGTCGACGGCGCCGGGCGTGTACTGTTCCGCTTTCTGTACGACATAGACCTGCAGGCCCGGCACGTTGCCGAAGGCAAAGATTCCCATCACTAGCACCGTTGCCAGCGCGGCATACTGGATACTGGCCGTCAGCTGGAACACCAGCAGCAGCACAACCAGCGCAGCAAAGATAATCTTCAGTGCGGCTACCGCTCCGTGCCTGTCGGCCAGCCTGCCGCCCCAGACGTTACCCAACGCCACTGAAACACCGTAGCCCAGTAAAATCCAGCTCACCGCAGACGGACTGAAACCGGCAAGGTCCTGCATCATTGGCGCGAGGAAGGTAAACGCCGTGAAGACGCCGCCATATCCCAGGGCGGTAATGGCATAGATGATCAGCAAGCGCGGATGGGTTAACACCTGCATCTGATCGCGCAGGCTGGCGCTGGCCCGACCCGGAATATTGTTCGGCACCAGAATCAGGCTGCTCACCAGCGCAATCACGCCAAGGATGGAAACCGCAAGGAAGGTTTCACGCCAGCCGAAATGCTGGCCGATAAAGGTACCGATAGGCACCCCGGTGACCAGCGCCACGGTCAGACCGCCAAACATGATGGCAATCGCCGACGCGGCCTTCTCTTTAGGCACCAGGCTGGTCGCAATGGTAGAACCAATCGAGAAGAACACGCCGTGCGCAAGGCCGGTAAGCAGGCGGGCGAAAATCAGCGTTTCATAACCCGGCGCCTGCCAGGCGAGCAGGTTTCCGGCAGTGAACAGCACCATTAGCGCCAGCAGCAGCTGCTTGCGCGGCATGCGGCCGGTCAGCGCCGTCAGCACCGGGGCGCCGATCGCGACGCCCAGTGCGTAGATAGAAACCAACAGACCCGCTGAAGGCAGTGAGATGGCCAGCTGTTCTGCGATCGTCGGCACCAGGCCGACAATCACAAACTCGGTGGTGCCAATCGCAAAGGCACCGATAGTTAAGGCAAGTAGCGCCAGTGGCATAATTTACTCCGTAGCATCAGGATTAAGATGACACGTAGTATGCAGGGATGCTTAAATAACAAAAACTATCAAAGTATCAATAGAATTTTGCTACAGGTGCAATAATGAGAGCAACATCAGAAGAGATTGCCATCTTTGTCGCCGTGGTGGAAAGCGGAAGCTTTAGCCGGGCGGCGGAACAGCTGGGACAGGCAAACTCCGCCGTCAGCCGGGCGGTAAAAAAGCTGGAATCAAAGCTTAGCGTCAGCCTGCTTAACCGAACAACTCGCCAGCTAAGCCTGACCGAGGAGGGAGAACGCTACTTTCGCCGTATGCAGGTGGTGCTTCAGGAGATGGCCGCGGCGGAAAATGAGCTTCTGGAAACGCGGACGACGCCAAGAGGATTGCTGCGGGTAGATGCCGCCACCCCGGTGATGCTCCACTTTCTGATGCCGCTGGTGAAGCCTTTTCGCGAGCGCTATCCAGAAATGACCCTTGCGCTGGTGTCGTCGGAAACTTTCATCAACCTGATTGAGCGTAAGGTTGATGTTGCGATCCGCGCGGGTACGTTGACGGATTCCAGCCTGCGCGCCCGGCCGCTGTTTAACAGCTACCGCAAAATCATCGCCTCACCTGACTACCTCTCCCGCCACGGCACGCCGCAGGATGTAGCCAGCCTTAAAGATCATCAGTGCCTGGGTTTTACTGAACCCCTTTCACTAAATACCTGGCCAGTTTCCTGCTGCGATGGTCAGCTGCTGGAAGTCAGCTGCGAGATATCCTCCAATAGTGGGGAAACCATCAAGCAGCTGTGCCTGGCCGGTAACGGCATCGCCTGTTTATCGGATTATATGGTGAATCAGGAGATTGCGAGCGGGGAGTTTGTCGAGCTTCTTGCCGACAAGCGGCTACCGGTAGAAATGCCCTTTAGCGCCGTTTACTACAGCGACAGAGCGGTCAGCACCCGGATCAGGGCATTTATTGATTTTCTCAGCGAGCACGTAAAACAGCTCCCGAAGGAGCTGTAGAGGGTTAAATAAGGGCTACAGAGGGTGGGTTATTTTAATCCCACTCGGGGGCAAGACCTTCCGGGCTAACCAGACGATCGTTGCAATCCAGCGCGGCGATCGCGGCACGATCTTCCTCATCCAGCTGCAGATCCTGAGCTTTCAGGTTGCTCGCCAGATTTTCACGTTTAGTTGAAGACGGGATCACCGCGTAGCCTTCTCCCAAAGCCCAGGCCAGTATCACCTGTGCAGGCGTTGCGCTGTGCTTCGCGGCAATACCTGAAATAACTTCATCTTTCAGTGCCTTACCATATGCCAACGTCATGTACGACGTGATATGGATACCGTGCGCTGTCGCCCAATCCACAGTCTTGCGATTCTGCAGGTAGGGGGATAGCTCAATCTGATTGGTCGCAATGTTTTCCGCGCCGACGGCAGCAATTGCGCGTTCCATCAGCGGAATCGTGAAGTTTGAAATCCCGATCTGGCGGGTAAGCCCCAGCTCTTTAGCTTCCAGCAGCGCCGGCATAAACTCTTCAACGGCGACGGCATCGACCGGCGAAGGCCAGTGGATCAGCGTCAGATCGACATAATCAGTACGCAGCTTTTTCAGGCTCTCTCTCAGGCTGGTAATAAGCGCGTCTTTGCTCAGGTTTTCGATCCAGATCTTGGTGGTGATAAACAGCTCATCACGCGCCACGCCGCTTTCGGCAATGGCCTGGCCAACTGCCGCTTCGTTATCATAGATCTGAGCGGTATCAATCGTACGGTAGCCCAGTTCCAGCGCCGTTTTTACCGATGCGATAACCACATCATCTTTCAGACGGAAGGTTCCAAGACCAAATGCAGGGATTGCCATAAATTCCTCTTTTTTACTTAGTGTTAACTCATTGAGAACATTATGGCTGATGCGATGGAGGGGAAAAAGATCGATAAATGCAGAGGATTTTTGCTAAAACAGCAACAATAGTACGACGGAAAAAGAAAAAGCCCTGAGCAAATGCTCAGGGCTTTTAATAAGTGGCGGAACGGACGGGACTCGAACCCGCGACCCCCTGCGTGACAGGCAGGTATTCTAACCGACTGAACTACCGCTCCACCGAATTTCT